>CAWBFS010000020.1:0-98609 GCA_963788085.1 uncultured Alphaproteobacteria bacterium | reverse complement strand
CGAGGGCGATCGATGATCTCGACGGCGGCGGATGGCTTCACCGGGTGGAGAGCCGTCGTTCGGTTGAACGTCAAATGAGCCCCAAACCGGCACTCGCGTCAGGCTAATTCTATCATACTCTGCGTTGCCATTACCTCGCGGGGATCCTATTTGGGTCGGCTCCGCCGCTGTGCGTCACGGGCCCGAGCCCCGTCCTCGGTCTCCGCGCCTTCCCTCAAATAGAAAGGAAACCGATCATTGATTTGCTCGCCTTCGCGAAGAATATCGCAGAACGCATTGAGACGGAGGCATCGCGTACGGAAATGCCGGTTGCCGTTTGCGGAATGACACTCACGGCAACATCATCCTCCAGCACCGGATGAGCGGAGCGCCGGCGTTCTCGATCGAGCTCTCCGAGCGGAAAGCCTATACGTCCGCGCTCGTGCGGATGCGCACGTCCGACCCTTCTCCCGCTGGTGCAGCCTGGGTGCCCGCTGTTCCGGCTGATGTCTCAGGGCCGGTACTGCGCGATGGGAGGCGGAGCGCCGCTCACGAGCGGGGGCGAGGTGGTTGCCGGCGTCGGCATAAGCGGCGGCACCGTCGAGGAGGACGTCGCCATCCTCGAGGCCGTGATCCGGGAAGCTTGACGCGATCTTTCCGATCGGATGGATTTTCGTCTCCAGCGGCTGAGTTCAGTCCCGGCGAATGACACGTCAATTCACGAGGAGTACTAGATGTACAGAACCATTCTCATTACCGGCGCTGGCTCCGGTTTCGGCGAAGGCACGGCGATCGGGCTCGCCAAGCAAGGCCACACCGTCATTGCTGCGGCACAATCCTGGCCGCAAGTCACGGCCCTGCGCAACAAGGCCGATCCCTCGGGCTATCCGGTCTGCGCGTCGAAAAGCTCGATCTGCTCGAACCCCACGACACTGCTTGTGTATTGGGCTGGGAGTTCGACGTGCTGGTCAACAACGCCGGCATCGGCGAAGGCGGGCCCATCAGCGAAATCCCGCTGGACCTGGTGCGGCGGAATTTCGAGATCAACGTCTTTGCGCCGCTCGACTTGACGCAGCGCGTGGTGAAGCGCTGGGCCAGGTCGAAGACCCGGGGCAAGATTGTCTTCGTGTCGTCGGCCCTCGGCGTGTTGAGTCCGCCGATGGTCGGCGCGTATTCGGCCACGAAGCATGCCGTGCAAGCGATCGCCGAAGCCATGCAGGACGAGCTGCGGCCGTTCGGCATTCAGGTACAGACGATCAATCCGGGGCCGTACCTGACCGGATTCAACGAGACCATGGTCGAAGCTGCGTATCGGTGGCTCGACGACGCGGTGACGTTCACACCGCGCGCCATGGTGAAAGAGGTCACGGCCCCCCTCCTGGCGAAGCCGGAAGGACGGCTGAACCCGAACGATATGATCGCAAAGATGATCGAGCTCATTCCCGATCAGAAAGGGCCTTTCCGGAACATCTTTCCGGAAGCCACGCAGGAATGGTTCCGGCAATATGAAAAGGCCATGCTCGAACGAACAATTTGAGGCGTGCTCAGCCGGACCTGGTACCGAGCGGGCCCCGCCGCCGCGCGGCGCGCAGGTCGGACCGGACGCCGTCCGCCGAAACTGACGGACGACGACATCGAGGCCGCCAAGGCGATGCCCGCTGATCCCGACACCGGCGTAACTCAAATCGCGCACCGCCTCGGCGCCTCTCCGGCGACGCTCTATGCGGTCCTTCATCGCCGAGGGCGCGTTGGCGGTGAACAGATCGGGCGGCAGCCAGATCAGATCGATATGGCAATCGGCCGAGATCACGTCGTATTTCATTGGCATGTCCTCCGTGCGAGCTTGCATCAGCATGACTCGCGGGGAGACGATACGCGACTGAAATTTCCGGCCGAAGGCGGGAAAGGCGATGGGACAGGCACCGGCGAACAGGCCACTCTCCGACGTGACGGTGATCGATTTCGGCCAGATCTTTCAGGGACCCTATGCGAGCCTATTGCTGGCGAAGGCGGGCGCTTTCGTCATCAAGATCGAGCCGTTGCACGGCGAGCCGGGGCGGCGGCGCGCCGAACCGGGCAAGAGCGCCACCCTGCCGTTTGCGATGCTCAACCAGAACAAGCATGCGGTCACGTTGAACCTCAAGCACGAGCGTGGCCGCGCATTGCTTTTCCGCATGGTCGAGCGCGCCGATGTATTGCTCGAAAATTTCTCGCCCGGCACAATGGATAATCTCGGCGTCGGCTGGAGCCGGCTGCACGAGATCAACCCGCGTCTGATCTATGCGACCGGCACCGGGTTCGGCATCAGCGGGCCCGATCGCGACAATCTGGCGATGGATATGACGATCCAGGCCGCCTCGGGGATCATGAGCGTGACCGGCTTTCCCGACGGGCCGCCGGTCAAGGCCGGTCCGACCCTGGTCGACTTCATGGGCGGGATCCACCTCTACGCCGGCATAGTGACCGCGCTCTACGACCGCGACCGCAGCGGCAGGGGCCGACTGGTCGAAGTAGCAATGCAGGAGACGGTCTGGCCGACGCTGGCGGCGAGCTACGACTACTACTATCGGACCGGCCAGATCCCGCCGCGCACCGGCAACCGCCAGTCGGGGCTCAACAGCGCGCCTTACAATGTCTTCCAGACCGCCGACGGCCATGTCGCAATCCATGTCGTCACCGAGACCCATTTCCAGAACCTGTTGAAGGCGATGGGGCGCGAGGATCTGGCCGACGATCCGCGCTTTGCAACGAATGCCGCGCGGGTCGCGCATATGGACGAGACCGACGCGCTCGTCGAAGCCTGGACCCGCACCCTGCCCAAGATGGAGGTGTTCGCGCGCACCAAGGCCTACCGCATCCCCTGTGCGCCGGTGCGCACCGCGCCGGAGGTCATGAACGACCCGCACATGCACGAGCGCGGCATGCTCGCGCGGATCGACCACCCGGAATTGGGGGAAATCGTCGTTCCGAGCTCGCCCTTGCGCCTGCACGGCACCGACAATGTCGCGGCCGGCCCGAGCCCGACGATCGGCCAGCACAACGCCGAGATCTACGGCGGCTGGCTCGGCCTCTCGCCCGCCGAAATCTCGCAGCTGAAAGAGACCGGGGTCATCTGACAACGCACTGGTCTGAGATCTCACCGGCAGCCGAAATACCGCTACGGCTTCAGCCGAAGCGACTCGGCCGTCATCTCCCTGCAGTAGACGGGTGTTCCGTCGGCCCGGATTTGTTGCCGGGCAGACCCTGGACCCCGCTCTGATCTCCGCTCGGATGGGTTCTGGTCCCGGGCACCGTGCTGCCGGATGGGGACACGGTCGGCCCGGACTTGCTGCCGGGCAATCCGGGAACGCCCGGCTTTGAAATGCCCGCCGTGCCCGGCGCGTTCTCCTGGGTCGGTTGGCCTTGAGTGGTGACGCCTTGTGCCCAAGCCGGTGATGCGAGCACGACGATTGCTGCCATGGCGACGCCGCTGAGAACCTTGTTCATGATAAATCCTCCACGCGTGGATGTTTCGTCTCGGAGCTTTCTCGACGAAACGGTTAACAGCGGAGGCGGGTTCCGCCGTACTTGCCACGAACAGGCCATATGCATAGCCTCGAACGGAATGGCGCGCGGTTCGGGAGGGGGCATGAAGAGCATCACGGTCGATTACACGAAGCGCCTCGCCGAGGAGCCGGGCAAGGGCCACAATCGCTGGCACGAGGCGATCGCGCCCGTTGTCGAGGCCGCACCCGGCGAAGAAGTCGAGATCCAGACGCGCGACGCTTTCGATGGCCAGATCAGCGAGGCCACCACGGCAGAGGATCTGCGCCGCTGCGACCTGAACCGGGTCCATCCGCTGACCGGCCCGGTCTATGTCGCCGGCGCTACGCCGGGCGATCTGCTAGACGTCGAAATCTGCGACATGAAGCCGTCCGCATTCGGGTACACGGTGCAGGTGCCGGGGTTTGGCTTTCTGCGCGACGCCTTCCCCGAGCCCGTATATCGCCAAATGGCGGATCAAGGACGGGTTTGCCGAGTTGGCCGAGTTGCCCGGCGTCCGCATCCCCGATGGCTCGTTTGTCGGGGTCATCGGCGTCGCGCCTTCAACGGCGCTGCGCGAGACGATCCAGCGCCGCGAAGCAACCCTCCTCGGCCGTGGCGGGATGGTATTGCCGCCCGAGAAGGAAGGTGCGGTGCCGGCGGCGGAGCCGATCGCCTCGCAGGCGTTGCGCACGATCCCGCCGCGCGAAAACGGCGGCAATCTCGACATCAAGCAGCTGAGCAAGGGCGCCCGGCTCATCGCTGCCGGTGTTTGTCGACGGCGCGCTGTTCTCGGTCGGCGACGCGCATTTCGCGCAGGGCGACGGCGAGGCCTGCGGCACGGCTATCGAGATGGCCGGCGCGATCCTAGTGCGCTTCACGGTGCACAAGGGCGAAGCTGCGCGCCGCGGCATCCGCTTCCCGCGCTTTGCGCGCGACGACTATTACTTTCCGCCCGAGCTCGCTGCGCCAAAGCGCTTCCTCGCCACGACCGGGCTGTCGATCCGCGAGGACGGCACCAACGAGAGCGAAGACGCGACATTGAGCGCCCGCAATGCGCTGTTGGCGATGATCGACCTGCTGGTCGAGCGCGGCTGGACCCGGCAGCAGGCTTATGCGATCTGCAGTGTCGCGGTCGACCTCAAACTGAGCGAGCTGGTCGACGTGCCGAACTTCGTCGTCAGCGCTTTCCTGCCGCTCGACATCTTTGGTCAGTAGAGGGACCCGCAATGGACTTCGCCGACAGCCCCGAGCACGCGGCATTCCGCGCCGAGTTCCGGCGCTGGCTCGAAGGGAACCTGCCAGCAGAGATCTGCGTCGACGATGCCGCCGATCAGCGGGTCGCACCGGACCGGGAGACGCTCGAAAAGCGCATTGCGTGGCAGAAGACAATGCATGCCGCCGGCTGGGTCGGGATCTCCTGGCCCAAAGAATATGGCGGGCGCGGCGCCAACTTTATGCAGCAGGTGATTTTCGACGAGGAATATTTCCGCGCCCGTGCGCCGGTTCTGCCGACCGCGAGCGCGCTGAACCTGTTGGGCCCGACGCTCATCCACTGGGGGAACCGAAGAGCAAAAGAAGCGGCACCTGCCGCGCATCCTCAGCGCCGACGAGCTGTGGTGCCAAGGCTATTCGGAGCCCGATGCCGGCGGCGATCTCGCCAGCCTGCGCACCCGCGCCGTCGACCGCGGCGACCATTTCGTCGTCAATGGGCAGAAGGTGTGGACCTCGGGCGCGCATTTCGCCGATTGGTGCTTTCTCTTGGTGCGCACCGACCCCGACGCGCCAAAGCATCACGGCATCAGCTATCTGCTGGTCGATATGAAGACGCCGGGGATCACGGTGCGGCCGCTGGTTCTGCTCAATGGCCACCGTCACTTCAACGAAGTCTTTTTCGAAGACGTGCCAGTGCCGAAGGAGAATCTGGTCGGGCCGCTGAACGAGGGCTGGAAAGTCGCGATTACGACCTTGATGTTCGAGCGCAGCGGCGCCGGCGGGCGCGACCATGCCGCGCAGATCGCGCGCCTCGCCGAGCTGGCAAAGCAATTCCCGACCCGTCAGGAGCCGGCTTGGCACGAGAGCCATATCCGCCAGCAGCTGGCCCAGCTGGCGATCGACGTGAAGGCCTTGCAGGTCACCCGGCTCCGTGGGCTGACCCGCCGGCTGCGCGGCGAGCCGCCGGGACCCGAGGGCTCGATCCTCAAACTGTTCGGCTCCGAGCTCGCCCTGCGGATCGCGGATTTCTCGTCGACCCTGCTCGGCCCCTACGCGACGGTCGACGCGCCGACCGAGGCGGTGCCGGATGCCGCGCGCTGGCATCACCGCGTGCTTGGCGCCCGGCAATACACGATCGCCGGCGGCACCAGCGAGATCCAGCGCAACATCATCGGCGAGCGCGTCCTCGGCCTGCCGAAAGGCTGAGTGAGGACGTCCTGTGCAATCGGAGGCGACGGTCTGGCGAATTCTACTTTGCTATTGAGTTCGCGCCGGCATCGACAGACCGGAGAGAGACTGACCACGCGCAAGATGTAGTCGAAGCGCGTGTTCTGCTTAACTGCGCTGATGACGCCGAGCGGCACGCCGATCAGCACCAAACGCTAAGGCGAGACCCCGACTTTCCTACTACTCTCCTCCCTAACCTGCGGAGGGGTGGTCCGCAAGGTGACTTCTCCGACGATACACGCCTCGCTCTGTGCCGTCGATCGCGTCTGTGTGATGTTGAGCGTTACTTGTCGAGCCAGATATCCTCGAACCGGTTGCCGTTAAAGATGCTGTTGACCATCAGGGTGAGCCCCTTCAGCTGGGGCTGCCAGCAGGTCCCGCCTCGGTTGTGATAGACGATCGGGCGCGCAACATCCTCCTGCAGTTGCTTGTCGATGTCCCAAACCAGCGCCTTGCGCTTTTGCTGATCGGCCTCGGCGGATTGGCGGTCGAACCGCTTCTGCAGCTCGGGATTACAGTAACCGGTGTAGTTCCGTTCGGAGCCGCACGAGTAGTTCTCGTAGAATTGCTGGTCGGGGTCGTCGACCCCGCTGCCCGTCACATTGAGCCCGATCTGATAGTCCTTGCGAGCTACTTTGGGAAACCAGTTCGCCGTCTCGACCGTATCGAGTTCGCCGTCGATATAAATCGCCTTCAGTTGGTCGATCAGGATTACCGCCGGATCGCGATACACTGCGATGTTGCGGGTCGCGATCTTGATGTTGAGCCGTTTATCGGGTCCGTAGCCGAGTTTTTCCATGAGGTTTCGCGCTTCTGCCCGGTTCTTTTCGACATCGGGATCGTAACCGATCACGGTTTTGAGGAAATCCGGCGGCATTCCCCAGACCCCGGCGGGGGGCGGCAGCATGGCGCCGCCGATATCGCCCTGCCCCTCGAGCAGAATATCGACAAAGCTCTTGCGGTCGAGAGCGAGCACCAGTGCCCGGCGGATATCCGGGTTGTCGAAGGGCGGTTTGTCGCGATTGACGATCAGATTGATGCTGACGTTGGTCGGGCGCACCTCGCAGATCGCCTCGGGCGCCTGGCTCTTGACCTCCTTGAGCAATGGTATCGTCACCTCATCAGGAAACGTCAGGTCGAACTTGCCGGCTTCGAAGGCCAGCAGCGCGGTCGAGCGGTTCGGGATGATCGTATATTCGATCCCGTCGAGATAAGGCCGCCCCTTCTTCCAGTATTCGGGGTTGCGCGTGACGGTGATCCGCTCGTTGGGTTTGAATTCGGTGAATTTGAAGGGCCCGGTGCCAATCGGATGACTGCGCATGTCGCGCGGTGACACGTGGCAGGGATAGACCGGCGAGTAGCCGGAAGCGAGCAACGCGATGAGCGACGGCTGCGGCCGCTTCAAGTGAAATACCGCTTCACCCTCGCCATTGGCGCTCACCTCCTCGACATTTTGGTACCAAGTCTTGCGCGGATTAGTGCGCAGCTTATCCTGACCCTTGCCGAGCAGCAGGTCCCAGGTGCAAACCACATCCTTCGCTGAGAAGGCCTTGCCGTCATGCCATTTGACGCCTTCGCGCAATTTGAAGGTCAGCTGGGTTCCGTCTTCACTGGTTTCCCAGCTCGTCGCGAGGTCGGGCACGATAGACTGCAGGCTGTTCTGCTTCACGTTCTGGTCATAGACGACCAGGTTATTGAACACCCCCATCATCGGCAATACGGTCGAGATCGTCGCCTCCTCGAGGATCGACATGCTCGCCGGGCTGTCGCGATGATAGACCTTCAGGACGCCGCCCTCCTTTTGCGACAGCGCCGGGCTGGAGAAGCCGATCCCGACGAGCACAGCGCTGGCGATCACCGCGGCCTGAAGATGCCGGATCACCGGTCTAGCCATACGTCTTCCATCCGCAATCCGTTGTAGATGCTGTTCACCATCGGGGTATAGCCCTTGACGTATGGATGCCAGCAAGTGCCGGAACGGTTGTGCCAGAGGATCGGTCTGGCTGCCTCCTCCGCCAGCTTGCGCTCGATCGCCCACACCAGACCCTTGCGCTTCGCCGGGTCGAACTCCATCGATTGCCGGTCGACCATCTTGTCGAGCTCCGGGCTGCAGTAACGGTCGTAATTGCCTTCGGCGCCACAAGTAAAGTTTTCGTAAAGCGTCTGGTCCGGGTCGTCGAGCCCATTGCCGGTCAGGTTCAAGGCGATGGTGTAGTCGCCGCGCATGACCCTGGGGAGCCATTGGGCCGTGTCGATCGGGTCGAGCTCGCCGTCAATGTAGATCTCCTTCAACTGATCGATCAGGATAACCGCCGGATCGCGGTAGGGCGGAATATTGCGCGTCGAGACCGTGAGTTTCAGCCTCTTGTCCGGCCCGTAGCCGAGCTTTTCCATGATGCCGCGGGCTTCGGCACGGTTGTTTGCGACGTCGGGATTGTATCCAGGCAGGCTCTTCAGCATCTCGGCGGGCATGCCCCACACGCCTTCCGGCGGCGGCAGCATCGCACCCCCGAAATCGCCCTTTCCCTCGGTCAAGGTATCGACAAAGGCTTTGCGATCAATCGTCAGCGCCACCGCCCGGCGCAGTTCGGGTTTGTCGAACGGCGCCGCTTCGCGGTTCATCATCACGTTGCGATTGACGTTCGACGGCACCAGCGCGCAGGTCGCTTCCGGGTCCTGCCTCTTGGCGTCCTTCAACAGCGGCACCTGCAGAAAGAACGGCGAGGTCATGTCGAACTTGCCGGCGACAAAGGCGAGGATGCCGGTCGATGGGTTTCTTATGATCGTATACTCGATCCCGTCGAGATATGGCCGGCCCTTCTTCCAGTAATCCGGGTTTCTGGTGACCCGGATCACCTCGTTGGGCTTGAACTCGACAAATTTGAAGGGGCCGGTGCCGATCGGATGCGAGCGCATATCGCGCGGCGACACATGGCACGGATAAACCGGCGTAAACCCGGACGCGAGCAATGCGATAAAGGAGGGCTGCGGCCGTTTCAGCCGAAAGGTGACTTCGGTATCACCGCTCGGCACGACTTCTTCAAGATTGCGATACCACGCCTTGCGGGGATTGATGCGCAGCTTTTCGTTGGACCTGCCCGTCAGCAGATCCCAGGTGCAGACGACATCCTTCGCCGTGAAGGGTTTGCCGTCGTGCCATTTCACCCCTTCGCGCAGCCGAAACGTCAGCTGCGTCTTGTCCTCGTCCCACGACCAGTCGGTGGCGAGATCGGGTACGATCGACTGAAACCCGCTTTGCGGCACGTCCTGCTTGTACATGACGAGATTGTTGAAGACGCCCATCATCGGGCCCTCGGCGGCGATCGTCGCTTCCTCGTGGATCGACATGCTGGCGGGGCTGTCGAAGAAATAAACCTTGAGGACGCCCCCCATCTTCTGAGCGAAAGCCACGTCGCCCGCGCATAGCGCGCCGAGCAACACACCGGCCGCCGCCAGCGCGCGCAGATTTCCTTCCATCTCCCTGTTCCTCCACAAGGCTCAGCGCGCCTGGCCTCCTCCGGGCGGCGGACCTTATGTCCAGCTTAGCACGGCTTCGCGATGGAGCCGACGAGCTCAGTTGGCGAGCCACAAATCTTCGAAGCGCGAGCCGTTGTAGATGCTGTTGACCATCGTCGTCAGGCCCTTGAGGTAGGGCTCGCGGCAGTTCGCGGCGCGGGTGTAAAAGAGGATCGGACGGGCATCGTCCTCGATCAGCTTCTTCTCGATTTCCCAGACGATCTTTTTGCGCTTCTGCGGGTCGGGCTCCGCCGATTGCTTGTCGATCAGCTTGTCGACCTCGGCATTGCAATAGCCGGTGTAATTGCGGGCCGCGCCGCACACATAATTTTCGTAGAACGCGACGTCCGGATCATCGACCGCGGTCTCGGTGATGTTTACGGCGACCTTGTAATCCTTGCGCATCAGCATCGGATACCATTGGGTCGTGTCGATCGGGTTGAGGTCGGCGTCGATGTAGATCTCCTTCAGTTGGCCGATCAAGACCACGGCGGCGTCGCGGTACGCCTGGACATTGCGCGTCGCCACGGTAAGCGCGCAGCCGCTTATTGGGGCCGTAGCCCAGCTTCTCCATGATCTTGCGGGCTTGCGCGCGGCTGGCGGCCGACATCCGGGTCATAGCCCGGCAGGTTCCGCATCGCGTAGGGCGGCATGCCCCAGATGCCCTCGGGCGGCGGCTGCATGACGCCGCCGATGGTTCCCTGCCCGTCGGCGATGATGTCGACAAACGCCTGGCGGTCGAGGGCCAGCGACATTGCGCGACGCAATTCGGCGTTATCGAACGGCGGCACATTGCGGTTGACGAGCAGGTTGCGGCTGACATTCGGTATCGTCAGGTCGCAGATCGCCTCCGGCAGTTGTGTCTTCACATCCTTCAATTGCGGCATCGTGACGCCGAAATAGACATCCTCCTTGCCCGCGATGAAAGAGAGAAGCCGGGTCGATACGTCTTTGATGATCCGGTATTCGATGCCGTCGAGGTAAGGCCGCCCCGGTTTCCAGTAATCCGGGTTGCGCACCAGCGTGATCGACTGGTTCGGCTTGAATTCGACGAATTTGAACGGCCCCGTGCCGATTGGATGCTGGCGCATCTGCGAAGGGGTCACGTGACACGGATAGATCGGCGTCCAGCCTGTCGCGAGCATCGCCAGCATCGAAGGCTGCGGCCGCTTCAGGTGAAGAGTGACCTCGTAGTCGCCATTGGTCGACACTTCAGCCACATTCTCGAACCATGACTTGCGCGGGTTGATCCGCAGTTTTTCCGTCGCCTTGCCCTGCAGGAGGTCGAGGGTGCATTTGACATCGGCCGCCGTGAACGGCTTGCCGTCATGCCACTTGACACCCTGGTGCAGCGGAAACGTCAGTTCGGTGCCGTCCTCGCTCCAGCGCCACTCGGTGGCGAGCTCGGGCACGATCGATCTCGGGCGTGTTCTGCGGCTCGTCCTGCTTGAACATGACGAGATTGTTGAACACGCCCATCGTCGGCCGGTTTACCGCGACGGTCGATTCCTCGAGCATCGACATGCTGGCGGGGCTGTCGAAATGGCCGATTTTGAGGGTGCCGCCGGATTTTTGCGCGGATGCTGCGACCGGTAAGGTTAACGCCGTTACGAGCACGCCGACCGCTGCGAGCACGCGCAGATCTCGCTTCATTCCCACCTCCTCTGTTCGCAGCACGGGGTCAAAGAGCCCGCCGCCGCGTTCTCGCTGGCCCGCTTATTGAGGGCTCTCATGCAAGATCGCAGCTCTTTAAAAGATACCACGTCGCAGGCGAGCCGGCTATGCGCCTAAATAGGGCGCAGCCTCCCCACAACGGCGGGGAAAGCTAACGGTCCAGCCAAACGTCTTCGAAGCGCCAGCCGTTGTAGATGCTGTTGACCATGATCGTCAGCCCTTTGACGTAGGGCTCCCGGCAGCTCGCGGCGCGATAGTGAAAGATGATCGGCCGGGCGCCATCTTCCTGCAATTTGCGGTCGATCTCCCACACCAGCTTTTTGCGCTTCTCCCGGTCGGGTTCCATCGACTGAAGCGCGAATTGTTTTTCGAGCTCCGGGTTGCAGTAGCCGGTGATGTTGCGCTCGGCGCCGCAGGCATAGTTCTCGAAGAATTGCTGATCCGGATCGTCGACGGCGGCAGCGGTCAGATTGAGGCCGACCACGTAATCCTTGCGGATGGCTCTGGGAAACCAGTTCACGGTTTCTATGGGGTCGAGCTCGGCATCGATATAGATGGTCTTCAGCTGGTCGGTCAGGATGATCGCCGGATCGCGCGCAATCGGGATGTTACGGACCGACAGCTTGACCCGGAGCCGGTTGTCTGGCCCATAGCCCTCCCGTTCCATAATCCGGCGCGCTTCCGCCCGGCTCTTCTCGACATCGGGGTCATAGCCCGGCAGTCCTTTCAGCATCTCGGGTGGCAGGCCCCATTGCCCGGCGGGCGGCGGCAGCAAGGCGCCTCCGATATCACCCTGGCCTTCGTCGAGGATATCGATGAAAGCCTTGCGGTCGAGGCTCAGCGCCATGGCCAGCCGAATCTCCGGGTTGTCGAAGGGCGGCACCTTGCGGTTGATGATCAGATTTCGGCTGGCGTTGAGCGGCGTGATCTCGCAGATCGCGTGCGGCGCCTGGCTCTGGACATCCTTCAACAGTGGGATGGCCACGTCATAGGGCCAGGTCATGTCGAATTTACCCGCGACAAAGGCGAGGAGCGCCGTCGAGCGGTTCGGGACGATCGTGTATTCGACGCCGTCGAGATAAGGCCGGCCTTTTTTCCAGTAATCCGGGTTTCGTGTCACCCGGATGCTTTCGTTGGGGCGAAACTCGACGAATTTGAACGGACCGGTGCCGATCGGGTGGCTGCGCATGTCGCGCGGCGGGACGTGGCAAGGATAGACCGGCGCCAAGCCGGAAGCGAGCAAAGCGAGCAGTGCCGGCTGCGGCCGCTTCAGCACGAACGTCGCCTTATAGTCGCCGTCTGGGACGACCTCTTCGAGGTTGCTGTACCAAGACCGGCGGGGGTTGATGCGCAATTTCTCGTTTGCCTTGCCGGTCAACAGGTCCCAAGTGCATTTGACGTCCCGGGCAGTGAACGGCTCGCCGTCATGCCATTTGACGCCTTCGCGCAGATTGAAGGTCAGCCGCGTCCCGCCCTCACTCCACGACCAGTCGGTAGCGAGATCGGGAATGATCGACTGCTCGCTGTTCTGCGCGACATGCTGGTCATAGACGACGAGGTTGTTGAACACGCCCATCATCGACAGCACGGTCGACAAGGTCGCCTCTTCGAGGATCGACATGCTCGCCGGGCTGTCTCGATTATAGACCTTCAAGAGACCGCCGGCTTTCTGAGCCGACGCCTCCGTTGCGGGCATTCCAACGAAGAACCAAGCCGCCGCGGCGGCCGCCAATACCCCCCGCGCTTTCACCGGTCGAGCCAAAGGTCCTCGTAGCGGGAACCGTTGTAGATGCTGTTGACCATGATGGTCAGCCCCTTCACCCGGGGGTACCAGCAGGTTCCCGCGCGGTTGTGGTAGATCATCGGCCGGGCGCCGTCCTCCTGCAATTTCCGGTCGATCTCCCACACCAGGTGCTTGCGTTTTTCCGGGTCGGCTTCCATCGATTGCCGGTCGAACTCCTTTTCGAGCTCGCGGTTGCAATAGCCCGTGTAGTTGCGACAGTGAAGTCCTTGCGCATGACCTTGGGATACCAGTTGACGGTATCGATTTCTTCAAGGTATAGATCTGCTTCAATTGGTCGATCAGAATGACCGCAGGATCTCGATATTGCGGGATATTGCGCGTCGACACGGTGATTGTGAGCGCCCCAGTCAGCATCTCAAAGGTGCACTGGACGTCCCAGGCGGTGAGGCCCGGCTACCGGTCGAGCCACACGTCCTCAAAGCGCCAACCGTTGTAGATGCTGTTGACCATCATCGTCAGCCCTTTGACATGCGGCTGCCAGCAGGTCGCGGCGATGTTCTGGGAAATGATCGGCCGGGCTCCGTCCTCCTGCAGTTTACGGTCGATCTCCCAGACGAGCTTCTTGCGCTTTTCTTGATCGGGCTCCATCGATTGCCGATCGATCTCCTTGTCGAGTTCCGGATTGCAGTATCCGCTGTAATTGCGGTCCGAACCGCAGGCATAATTTTCGTAGAATTGCTGGTCGGGGTCGTCGACGCCGCTGCCGGTGCCATTGACTGCCACACTGTAGTCCTTGCGGGTTACCTTGGCGTGCCAATTGGCGGTCTCGACGGTGTCGAGCTCACCGTCGATATAGACCTCCTTAAGCTGGTCGATCGCAATGACCGCCGGATCGCGGTAGCTGTTGAGGTTGCGTGCAGATACCTTAAGCGGCAGTCGCTTGTCCGGCCCGTAGCCGAGCTTTTCCATGATTTTTCGGGCTTCGGTGCGATTTCTCTGCACATCTGGGCCGTAACCGGGCAATGTCTCCAGAAGCTCCGGCGGCATGCCCCATAATCCTTCCGGCGGCGGCAACATCGCGCCGCCGATTTTCGCCTTCCCGTCGCTGAGGATCTCGATGAAGGATTTGCGGTCCAAAGCCAACGCCATCGCGCGCCGCAGATCCGGGCTGTTGAACGGCGCCGCATCCCGGTTCACGAGCAAATTGGTGCTGGCGTTTGTCGTCTTCAATTCACAGACCGCCTGAGGCGCTTGGGTCTGGATGTCCTTCAGCAGCGGGACGGTGATGATGTATGGCCAGGTCATGTCCAGCTTGCCGGCAATAAATGCCAGGATAGCGGTCGAGCGGTTCGGAACGATCGTGTACTCGATGCCGTCGAGATAGGGCCGGCCCGGCTTCCAGTAATCCGGATTGCGCTCGACCTTGATCGACTCGTTGGCTTTGAACGAGACAAACTTGAAGGGCCCCGTACCGATCGGGTGGGTGCGCATGTCGCGCGGTGACACGTGGCACGGGTAGATCGGCGAGTAGCCGGAGGCGAGTAATGTGATGAACGCCGGTTGCGGCCGGTGCAGATGAAAGGTTGCTTCGCCGTCGCTATTGGCGGTGACCTCTTCGAGGTTTCGGAACCAGGCTTTGCGCGGGTTGATGCGAAGCTTTTCTTTGGCTTTGCCGAGCAGCAGATCGTAGGTGCATTTGACGTCTGCGGCAGTGAACGGCTCGCCGTCGTGCCATTTGACGCCCTGGCGCAACTTAAAGGTCAGCTCGGTGCCGTCCTCGCTCCACGACCAGCTCGTCGCCAGGTCCGGCACGATCGATTTCATGCTGTTCTGCGGCTCGTCCTGCTTATACATGACGAGGTTGTTGAAGACGCCCATCATCGGCACGACGGTCGAATAGGTCGCCTCCTCGATGATCGACATGCTGGCCGGACTGTCCTGGTGATGGACTTTCAGGACGCCGCCGGACTTCTGCGCAAAGACGGGAGCGGCGGCCAGCGCTGCAGCCGTCAGAGCGATTGCGGTTCCAAGCGGTCGCAGACTCCTCGTCATTGCTCTCTCCTTTGCGCCGTGTCATTAGCATCTACCGCGCTAGTCATCGGTCGAGCCACACGTCTTCCAGCCGCCAGCCGTTGTACATGCTGTTGACCATCGTTGTCAGACCTTTGACCTGGGGGTGCCAGCAGGTCGCTCCGCGCGTATGGAAGATGACCGGCCGCGCCCCTTCTCGCTGCAATGTCGTGTCGATGTCCCAGACCAGCTGTTTGCGTCGTTCGCGGCCGGCCTCACGCGACTGCCGGTGAAACAGATCCTCGAGCAGAGGATTGCAATACCCCGTGAAGTTGCGGTCCGAGTCGCAGGCGTAACTCTCGTAGAGTTGCTGATCGGGGTCGTCGACCACCGCAGTGCCGGTGTTTTCGAGCCCGACCATGTAATCCCGGCGCGTGACCTTCGGGTTCCAATTGGCGGTCTCGACAACATCGAGTTCGCCGGCAATGTAGATCTCCTTGAGCTGGTCGATCAGCATGACCGCCGGGTCCCGGTAGAGCGGAATGTTGCGGGCCGCCACCTTGACCGCGAGCGGATTGTCCGGCCCATAACCCAGCCTCTGCATGATCTGGCGGGCTTGCGAGCGGTTTTTCTGCACATCGGGGTCATAGCCCGGCAATGATCTGAGCCGCTCGGCCGGCATGCCCCACAGCCCCTCCGGCGGCGGCAGCATGGCGCCGCCGATGTCGCCCTGACCGCTGCTCAGCACGTCGATAAAGGATCGGCGGTCCAAGGTCAGCGCCATCGCGCGCCGAAGATCGGGGTTGTCGAACGGCGGCGCTTGGCGATTGACGATCAGGTTGCTGCTGACCCCCCTCGGCCGCAACTCGCAAACCGCCTGCGGTGCCTGCTGCTCGATATCCTTCAGCAACGGCACGGTCACCTCGTAGGGAAAGGTCATGTCGAGCTTTCCCGCGACAAAAGCCAGCAGCGCCGTCGAGCGGTTGGGGATGATCGTCCATTCGATGCCGTCGAGATAGGGCCGGCCCGGCTTCCAATAGTCCGGATTGCGGGTCAGCCGGATCGACTCGCCCGGTTTGTACGCGACAAATTTGAACGGTCCGGTGCCGATCGGATGCTGGCGCATCTCCTGCGGCGGCACATGGCAGGGATAGACCGGCGAGTATCCGGAAGCAAGGAGCGCGATCAGCGCCGGCTGCGGCTGCCTCAGATGAAAGGTCGCCTCGTGATCTCCGTCGGCGGTGACCCGCTCGAGGTTCCAGTACCACGATTTGCGCGGATTGATGCGGAACTTGACAGCCGACTTGCCGAGCAGCATGTCCCAGGTGCACTGGACGTCTTTCGCGGTAAAGGGCTGCCCGTCGTGCCAGCGAACGCCCTCGCGCAGGCGAAAGGTCAGCTCTGTGCCGTCCTCGTTCCACGACCAGCTGGTGGCGAGGTCCGGCACGATCGATTGCAACGTGTTTTGCGGCACATGCTGGTCGAAGATGACGAGATTGTTGAACACCGCCATCATCGGCGCGACGGTCGAGATCGTCACTTCCTCGAGGGTCGACATGCTGGCCGGGCTGTCACGGTGGGCGATCTGGAGGACGCCGCCCGGCTTTTGCGCGAATGCGCTCTCAGCGGCCAGAGACGCGAGCGCCAGCACAGCTGCCGCCGCGAGACCTGCGAGATGCGCCGGGCGTAGAGAACGCCTTCGCCGATGTGGCGACCGTCCTTTCAGATTAGGGCCCGATGATGCTTCTGCCGCTCGGTCAACCGCGCAACTGGCCCCGATGCCCGAATCGAGCCCCACCTACGCCTCGATCACCAATTGGTCGACGCAAGTTCGGCCCAGCGGTCCCGGTCTCGCTGGGTGGTCGGGTTAACGACGATTTCGACCAAGACGGCTCTCCCGCTTCCCGGCCTGCGAGAGTACCATAGGCTGCGATTATCATCGGAGATTCGCGATGTTGGTTTTCCGGCAGCTGTTCGATCCGCCGTCTTCCACCTACACCTACCTCCTCGCCGATGGCGGCGGCGGAACGGCGGTCATCATCGACCCGGTGTTCGAGCAGGTGCGACGCGACGCGGCGCTGATCGAAGAGCTCGGCCTTCACCTCGCCTATTCCCTTGAAACGCACGTCCATGCCGATCATGTGACCGGCGGGTGGCTGCTGAAACAGCGGACCGGGTGCCGGATCGCGCTGGCGGCCAACAGCGGCGCCGAGGGCGCCGACTGGTATCTGGTGCAGGACGACGTGGTCGCGTTCGGCGATCGCAATCTCCAGGTGCGCCAGACCCCCGGCCATACCAATGGCTGCCTGACCTATGTGCTCGACGACCGCAGCATGGCGTTCACCGGCGACTGTCTATTTGTCAGAGGCACCGGGCGGACCGATTTCCAGCAAGGCGACCCGCACGCGATGTACCGCTCGATCCACGAACAGATCTTCACCTTGCCGGATTCGTGCCTGCTCTATCCCGCGCACGATTATCGCGGACTGACGGTCACCAGCGTCCGCGAGGAAAGGCGTTTCAACCCGCGCCTAGGGGGCGAAATAGGAGAAGGCGATTTTACCGGGTATATGAAAAACCTCCGCCTCGCCCACCCGAAGAAACTCGATGTCGCGGTGCCCGCCAATCTGAAATGCGGACGGCCCGAAGGCGGCATCGGGATGACGGAGGAGCCCAATTGGGCGGCGCTCCGTTATTCCTTCGCGGGGATCTGGGAGATCGAGCCGCACGGTCTCGAGGAACACGCGCCGACGGTCCAGATCCTCGATGTGCGCGAGCCCGAGGAATTTACCGGCCCCCTCGGGCATATTCGCGGCGCCGTCTTGATCCCGCTGGGCGAGCTGGCCGAGCGCGCGGGGCAGCTGGCGCGCGACCGCCCGATCGTAGCCGTCTGCCGTGCCGGCAGCCGCTCCGCACAGGCGACGGTCATCCTGCGCGAAGCAGGGTTCGGTAACGTTGCCAACCTCTCCGGCGGTATGCTGCGCTGGCGCGCCGAAGGCCACGCCGTCGAAGGGGGCAGCGCTTAGCTCGATTGCGATGATGGGCGCACTGCAGCCGATGCAAACCTTACCTTCGTGTCCGACGACAATTCGCTGACCGGCCGCGTGCGGCGCTACGCCCAAGTGTCGACCGCGATGGGTGGGCTCGCGGCCCGGCTCGCCGGCGAGCGCTATCTCGGTCTCAACCTCGACCGCGGCCGCCACGCGGCCGAGCTGAAGGCGGTGCTCGGCGGCATCAAGGGGCCGCTGATGAAAGTGGCCCAGCTGCTCGCCACGATCCCCGACGCGCTGCCCAAGGAGTACGTGCAGGAGCTGGTTCAGCTGCAGGCGAACGCGCCGGCGATGGGCTGGCCGTTCGTCAGAAGGCGCATGGCCGGCGAGCTCGGCGCCGACTGGCGCAGCCGGTTTCGCGAGTTCGACAGAATTGCGGCGCGCGCCGCTTCGCTGGGGCAGGTGCACCGGGCGACCGCGCTCGACGGGACCCCGCTCGCCTGCAAATTGCAATACCCCGACATGGCGTCGGCGGTGGAAGCCGATCTGCGACAGCTGAAACTCGCGATGAGCCTCTACGAGCGCTACGACCGGGCGGTCACCACCGCCGAGATCCATGCCGAGATTGGGGACCGGCTGCGCGAGGAGCTCGATTACCAGCGCGAGGCCGCGCATATGCGGCTCTATGGCGAGATTCTGCGCGGGGAGCCCGGTGTCGCCGTGCCCGTGCCGATCCCCGAGCTCTCGACCGGCCGGCTGCTGACGATGACGTGGCTCGAGGGTGCGCCGATCCTCGATATTGCCAAAAGCGCGCTCGAGGAGCGCAACATGATCGCGCTGCGCATGTTCCGTATCTGGTACGTGCCGTTCTACTACTACGGCGTGATCCATGGCGATCCGCATCTCGGCAATTACACGGTTGCGCCGGACGGCACCGTCAACCTCCTCGATTTCGGCTGCATCCGCATCTTTCGCGCCTCGTTCGTCCGCGGCGTCATCGACCTCTACCATGCGCTGCAGCGCGGCGACCGCGACCTCGCCGTGCACGCCTATCGGAGCTGGGGCTTCGGCGATTTGTCGCGCGAGGTCATCGACGTGCTGAACCGCTGGGCGTTGTTCGTCTACGGCCCGCTGCTCGAAGACCGCGCGCGGCTGATCCAGGAAAAGGCGGGCGGCGTCTACGGCGCTGCGGTGGCCGAGAGTGTGCATAGCGACATCCGCCGGCTCGGCGGCATCCGGCCGCCGCGCGAATTCGTGTTCATGGACCGCGCCGCAATCGGGCTCGGCTCCGTCTTTCTGCACCTGAAGGCAGAAATTAACTGGTACCGATTGTTCCACGAACTGATCGAGGATTTCGACGAGGCTGCACTCGCGGCCCGTCAGCAAGCGGCCCTGAAGGCGGCCGGGGTGCCGGACGGCGGTATCGCGCCCGCGCGCCGCGGGAGAAAAGCCCGTCGTGCTATTGACCAAAAGCCGCTTTGACCTGGTCTTGCACTGGCGCCGCTAGGCGTGCACAATCCGCAAAACCAACCACCGGTCGACTTGGCATGCGACTGTTCTTTGTTCTCGCGCTTCCTGCGGTGCTCTCAGGCGCTTGTACCCCGTTCATCCCGATCAAGGATGCGTTCAGCACCAGCGCAGTAAAGCCGACCGGCAACATCCCGCCGGAATTTGCCGAGTTCAACCGTTACGACCCACAGGTCAACGCCATAGTCACCGACCAGATGTGCGCCACTCCATACATCCTGGACACCGAGAAGTCTCTGCGCGCCACGCCCGGCGAGTTCGTCGCCTGGAGCGGGCGCTGCGAGCAGTACGAAATCCGGCTCGACAATCTGGCTGAACATTTCAGCCCTTGACTAAAATCCCTCACCCCAACCCTCTCCCCGCAGGTGGGGCGAGGGAGTAGGCCGGTAACCCCTTCCCTCTCCTGCAGTCGCGCCGCAGCAAATCCGGTTCCAGGAAGAAAGGCGGCACGTGCTACGTTGTGGCTGCACCAACGGGTCGGCGAAGCAGCTCCAGCATGTCAGAGGCGGTTCTGGTCACGGGTGGGGCCGGTTACATCGGCAGCCACGCCTGCAAGGTATTGGCGCGGGCCGGATATCGGCCGGTGGTTTTCGACAACCTTTCGCGCGGTCACCGCGAGGCGGTGCGCTGGGGGCCGCTGGTCGAGGGCGACCTCGCGGAACGCGGCAAACTTGCGGCGGCGCTTACCGATCATAGCGTC
This sequence comes from uncultured Alphaproteobacteria bacterium, assembly GCA_963788085.1. GTDB lineage: Bacteria > Pseudomonadota > Alphaproteobacteria > ATCC43930 > CGMCC-115725 > AP-15. The sequence goes on along the minus strand of CAWBFS010000020.1, from coordinate 78,505 downwards.
TCGGTCGTCATGCATTTCGCAGCTTACGCCTATGTCGGCGAGTTGGTCACCGATCCGGCATTGTATTACGCCAATAACCTCGGCGGGTCTTTGTCGCTGCTTGCGGCGATGCGCGAGGCCGGGGTGGACAAAATCGTCTTCTCCTCGACTTGCGCGACCTACGGCACGCCCGCCGGGGTGCCGATCCGCGAGACCATGCCCCAGTTGCCGGTCAACCCCTACGGCGAGACCAAGCTGGCGATCGAGCGCGCGCTCCGCTGGTACGGCGAGGCCTACGGTTTGCGGTGGGTCTCGCTGCGTTATTTCAATGCCGCCGGCGCCGATCCCGATAGCGAGATCGGCGAACGGCACGAGCCCGAGACGCATCTCGTCCCGCTCGTTCTGGAGGCGGCGCTCGGGGAGCGGCCGCAAATCGACATCTACGGAACCGATTACCCCACCCAGGACGGGACGGCTATCCGCGACTATATTCATGTCCAGGACCTCGCCGAGGCGCATCTGCGCGCGCTCGAACATCTCGGCGCCGGGCGGCCGAGCGCGGCACTCAACCTCGGGACCGGCCGCGGTCACTCGGTGCGCGAGGTGATCCGGGCTGCCGAGGCGGTCAGCGGCAAACCCGTCCCGTGCCGCGAAACCGCGCGGAGGCCCGGCGATCCGCCGGTATTGGTCGCCGATCCCGGTCTCGCAGCCTCGCTGCTCGGCTGGCGCCCCCAAGTCTCGGATCTCGACACGATCGTTCGCACTGCTTTGGCTTGGCATGTCAGCCGCTCCGCGCAATCTCGGCGCGCGGAACAAAATTCATGATCGCCCGTTATGCGAGCGCCGCCCCGCTCGCGGATCGGCTGGCGCTGCAGGCATCCCTGGAGCCTCCCTCATGACAATGCTCGAAGCCGAAGAGGTTGTGGCGCGGCCTCTCTCGGCGGCAGCAGCGAAGCTCGACCCGTCCACGCCGGTCCGGGTTCGGGGCAAATTCTTTTTTGTCGGCGACAAAAAGCACTTCGTCAAAGGCATCACTTACGGCCCTTTCCCAAAGGGAAGTCACGGAGCGCAATTTCCCGAATACGCCGTCGTCGATACCGATTTCGCGCTGATGGCCGAAGCCGGGATCAACACCCTCCGGATTTTCACGGTGCCGCCGCTCTGGTTGCTCGACGCCGCACAGCAGGCCGGATTGAAGATACTGGTCGGACTTCCGTGGTCGCAGCATGTCGCCTTTCTCGACAGCCCGGCAATTCAGGCGCAAATCCGTGACGCGGTGACGGTCGGCGTCCGCGCTTGCCGTCGTCATCCGGCGGTCTTCGCCTATCTGATCGGCAATGAAATCCCGCCCGATATGGTGCGCTGGCACGGTGCCGACGCGGTGCGCAGCTTCCTCAGAAGGCTGGTTATTTGCGCCAAAACCGAGCATCCAGAGGCGCTCGTCAGTTACGCCAATTATCCATCCACCGAATATCTGACGGTCGATTTCACCGATTTCGTCTGCTTCAACGTCTATCTGCACGACCAGCCCGCCTTCCGCCGATACATCGCGAGGCTGCACAATGTCGCCCTCGACCAGCCGCTGGTGCTGACCGAATTCGGTGTCGATTCGTTCGGCGAGGGAGAGGAGGGGCAGCGGCAAGTCCTGTCCTGGCAGGTGCACACCGCCTTCGAGGCCGGTGTCGCCGGCACCTTCATCTTCGCGTGGACCGACGAATGGTTCACCGGCGGTCATCTGGTCGAGAATTGGGCCTTTGGTCTGGTCGACCGGGAGCGCCGGCCGAAACCGTCGTTCGACGAGGTGGTGCGCCAATACACCGGCATATTGCCGCCGCCGTTGCGGCGTTACCCCCGGGTCTCGGTCGTCGTCTGCGCCTACAATGCCGAGCGGACGATGGATCAGTGCCTGGCCTCGCTCGCAGTGCTCAACTACCCGGACTACGAGGTCATCGTCGTCAATGACGGTTCGCGCGACCGAACCCTCGAGATCGCCGAGAGTCTACGGCTATTGCCGCATCATCAGTCAGGCCAATAAGGGCTTGAGCGCCGCGCGCAATGTCGGGGCCGAGGCGGCGACCGGCGAGATCGTGGCTTATACCGATAGCGACTGTGTCGCCGACCCCGACTGGCTGACCTACCTTGTCGCCAAGATGGAAGCGGGCAATCTGGTTGCCTGCGGCGGGCCGAATTTCCCGCCGCCTGAGGACAATCTGGTCCCCGCCGCCGTCGCGGTCGCCCCCGGCGGTCCGACCCATGTGCTGATCAGCGACGAAGTCGCCGAGCACATCGCGGGCTGCAATATGGCGTTCCGGCGCGACGTGCTGCTAGCGGCTCGGCGGGTTTGATCCGATCTATCGCGCCGCCGGCGACGATGTCGACATCTGCTGGCGTTTCCAGGACGCGGGCTACACGATCGGGTTCAGCCCCGCTGCTATCGTTTGGCATTTCCGCCGGAATACGGTGGCGGCTTATTGCGCACAGCAGCGCGGTTACGGCAAAGCCGAGGCGCTCGTCTATGCGAAACACCCGTTCCGCTTCAACCTGTTCGGACAGGCCAAGTGGCTCGGCCGCATCTATGGCGACCTTTCCACCACGCTGCTTCTGTCACGCCGCCCGGTCATCTATTCGGGGGTGTTCGGGCGCGGGCTGTTTCAGACCCTCTATGAGCCGCCCTCTTCCTTGACCGCGTTCCTGCCGTTGAGCTTCGAATGGAGCGCCGCATCGCTCCCGCTCGCCTTGGGGGGAATTATCGGCGGCGGGTGGTGGTGGTTGCTGACCGTTCCCCTCCTCGTCACCTGGGTCATGTGCGTCAACGGCGCCCGCAAGGCGCCGATCGATAAGCGGTTTACCGGTTTCAAAGCCCGATCCTTGATTGCTCTGTTGATCTTCCTCGGCCCTCTGCTGCGTGGTTGGGAGCGCATCAAATGGCGCCTCAAGGAAATGCGCACGCCGGACCACACCGGCCTGGCCGCGACCGAGCAGCGCGCCCGCATCTGCTGGGGTGCGCGCGCATTCCATCTCTCCTATTGGAGCGAAGCGGGAACCGAGAAGGAGGCGCTGATCGGCGGCTTGATGCAATTTCTCGTGCCGCAGAAATACTTCGTCGTGCCGGATACCGGTTGGAGCAATTGGGATCTGAAGATCTCGCGTGGCCTCTGCAGCCGCGCATTGGTCCTCGTCTGCGCCGAGAACCACGGCGGCGCAAAACGCTTGCTGCGAGTACGATGCGCGATGCGCTTTTCCCGCTTCGCGTCGTTTCTGCTGCGCAGCTGCGCCGCGCTGACGGCCTTCGCGCTGATCCTCGGCTGGCCGCTGACGGCGGCCGCGATCGGCGCCGCCGGGCTGATCAGCTCCGCGGCGATGGTTTGTCAGCTCGTCGGTTTTGGAAAACTGATGCACCGTATCATCGAGGCCATCGCCAAACAGATGCCGCTGATCCCGGTCGAGCCGCTGGCAAGAGCCCCGTTGCCGATCCGCGATCCCCGCACGGTCTGATTTTGCTGACGAAACTTCTGCCCTATCTGCGGCCGTATTGGTGGCGGGTTGCGTGGGCGCTTGCGCAGGTTTTCCTGATCGCCGGCTTCGAGCTCCTGAAGCCTTGGCCGCTGCAGGTGGTCATCGACAATGTGCTCGGCGGCAAGCCGTTTCCGATTGCCGCATTGGCGTCGACATCCCCGACCGGACTGCTGCTGCTTGCCTGTCTCGGCATTATCGTCGTGCATCTCGGCGCCGGAGCGCTGACCCTGCTGCACAACTACACGACGATCGGCGTCGGGCAGCGGATGGTCAACGATTTGCGCGGCGCCCTCTACGCTCACCTGCAGCGGCTGTCGCTCGCCTTTCACAGCCGGCAACGGGTCGGCGATCTGCTCTATCGGATCACCGCGGACAGCTTTGCCGTCCAGACGATGATCATGAACGGCGTGCTGCCGATCCTGTCGGCAGCCGTGCTGCTCGGCGGCATGCTCGTCGTTCTGCTGCCGCTCGATCCGACATTGACTCTGTTGTCGCTGACCGTCGTCCCGTTGCTGTTTGGCCTGATTTTCGGCTTCAACCGAAAGATCGTCGATGTCGCGACCGAGGTGCGCAACACCGAAAGCCGCGTCTATTCCGTCGTGCAATGGGCGATGTCGTCGATCAAGCTGGTCCAGGCCTTTACCAAGGAGGACGAGGAACATCGGCGCTTTATGGGCGCGAGCGGGGAGAGCCTGCGGGCAACCCTGCGGCTCTACAGCTGGCAGACGCTCTATTCGGGGGCGGTCAACCTGGTGATCGCCGGCGGCACGGCGCTCGTCGTCTATGCCGGGGCGCGCGCCGTCATGTCGGGGAGGCTGTCGGTCGGCCAGCTCATCGTTTTCATCTCCTACCTCGCCCAGCTCTATGCGCCGATCAACCAGATCACCCAGAGCTGGGGGCTGATCGCCGGCGCCCGGGTCGGGGCGCGCCGGGTCTTCCATGTCCTCGACACCGAGGCCGATCTCAAAGACGGGACCCGCAGCTTTCCTCCCGAAGGGGCGCGCGGCGACATCGCCTGGCGCAATGTCTCGTTTCGCTACCGTCCGGAGATACCGGTCCTGAACGGCGTCGAGCTCCGCGTGCCGGCCGGCGCCAAGATCGCCGTGATCGGCCCGACCGGCGCCGGCAAGTCGACGCTGCTCGGGCTATTGCCGCGGTTTTTCGATCCGTTGGCTGGAGTTGTGGAAATCGACGGCGTCGATCTGCGCGAATACAAGCTGAAGTCGCTGCGCAGCCAGATCTCCATGGTTCTGCAGCCGCCGCTGATCTTCCCGCTTTCGGTGCGCGACAATATCGCCTACGGGCGGCCCGGCGCGCCCGATGCGGAGATTGAAAAGGCGGCCCGGCTGGCGCGGATCCATGATTTCATCGCCTCGCTGCCGGACGGATACGACACCGTGATCGGCGAATCCGGGGTAATGTTCTCCGAAGGGGAAAAGCAGCAAATCACAATCGCCCGCGCGCTGCTGCGCGATGCGCCGCTTCTGATCTTGGACGAGCCGACCTCGGCGCTCGATGTCGCGACCGAGGCGCTGGTGATGGCCGGGATCGAGCGGCTCGTGGCGGCGCGGACGACCTTTATCATCGCGCACCGGCTGTCGACAGTGCGGCGCTGCGACCGCATCGTCGTGTTGCGCGACGGCGCCATTGTCGAGGAAGGTGCGTTTCCCGAGCTGCTGCGCCGCGACGGTCTCTTTGCGGAGTACTACCGCACCCAGTTCGCGCCCGAAGCTGGGCACGACGCCGAAATGCGCCTCGAGGCCTGACGAGCCCGAGCATTAGTTGCGGACGCGCGACCCGCGCAAAATGCACTTCAGTATGAAACTGTAGCGCACCTTGATGAGACCAGTCACGCCGTGGAAAACCTGTTCGGACCGTTCCCCGGCACTTGGTCTCAACTGCCATCGACCACCCGACGCATGGGGAATTTGTACCGGCGGTGCCGATCACTTTGGTCGAGCGCACCTAAAATTAACGATTGATTGTTGCAAAGCAATCACCTACCCCCTAGGGTGGTTATTCTTGAAAGCGCCACGGCGCGCTTGACTTGATCTAGCCGAGACCTGGTCGCCTGTGTTTCAGGGGACATCCACGGTTCGGCGGTATGGGGGACGGGGGGAATGGTCGCCGAAACACCGAGCCGGGGAAGCAGCCGCTTCCCCGAAATCCGCCTCAATTTGCGCACGCGTAGCCGATCGTCGCAGATCGTGTTGCCGCCGTTTGTGCAGCTCGCGGCAGCATCGGCCGTCGTCGCGTTTGCTGTCGCGGTTTGTTTTTTCGTACTCGCCCGGCCCGGCTATGAGCGCGCCCTCGCCGACAAGCAGGCGGCCATGGTCCGCGCAGAAACAGCCAACGCCGATCTGCAGGACGAAGTGGCGAGCCTGCGGGGTAAGCTCGCCTTCGCCGCCCGTGATGGCCAGCAGGCGACCGCTGATCTGGACCGGGCCTTAAGCGATAGAGATCGATTGCGGGCTCGGATCGCGGATCTCGAACAAAAACAATCGCAACTCGATTTCGCAGTTCGTACGACAGCGCTGATCGAGACCGGCCCCTCTCAATCGGCAGCCGATCCAGCACGGCCCGAGAACTCTGATTTCCGATGCGCCGCCGGAACCGGAAGAAAAATCGCCGAGCGTGGCGCAGTTCGCTCGCCAAGCCGTCGCGGAAGCTCGGCGCTTGCTCGCCTCGACCGGTCTGAATGTCGACCGCCTCTTCCCGCAACTGGCCCAAGACCGTGGCGGCCTCGGCGGTCCCTTTGTGGCGCCGCCGAAAGCCGATCCGCCGGACGCGATGACGCCGGACAAGATGGAGGAGCTCCGCAGCTTGATGAAATCGCTGCCGTTGTCGGTGCCGCTCGATTATTACCAGCTCGAGAGCCGGTTTGGCCCGCGCCGCGATCCGTTCAATCACCGATTGTCGTTCCACACCGGAATCGATCTGTCGGCGCCCTACATGTCCCCAGTTCATGCCACTGCAGCCGGGATCGTGACCTACGCCGGCTATCGCAGCGATTATGGCAAGGTGGTCGAGATCGATCATGGAAACGGCATCGCCACCCTTTACGCCCATCTTCACCGCTCTATCGTTTCGGTCGGGCAGAGGGTCGCCGAGCATGAGCAGGTCGGCTTTCTCGGCAGCTCAGGCCGCAGCTCCGGACCCCATGTGCACTATGAGGTCCGGGTAAACGACGAACCGCAGGATCCCGAAAAGTTCATCGGCCTGGCCCGCGTGATCCCAGCCGCGGAGAAGTAAGTTGGGAAGCATCTGTGGCGGGCCAGGCCGAAATCCCTAGCGCCGTGGGAAAATTAGGAAGTTTCGGAATCATCAAGCAGACACACCCAGCCGCCGATAGGAGGAGGGTCGACCGCTGCCGCAGAAACGCACCCATTGCGAAAAATACGAGAGCGGCGCCCGTAACGAGGGCCAAAAGCCCGACGCGGGTCAGGTCGCCTTGCGTCGGCATGGCCGCGAGCTTGATCTCAATCGACTCGAGCTTGTTCTCAATCTCGTAGAGATCGACGCGCAAGACGCGATCTTCTGCTCCTTCTCCGGCATGAGAAGGTTATGCCAGACGATGGTTGCTCAATTATTAGTAGTATTCTGGTGCAAATGGGGGACCAACCCATCAAATTCAGGAGCCGATGCAGCCGGTTGACTACCGAACCAACCTGTTCACGAATGGCGACGCGCAAGATCGCGTCTCCGAGATCGAAGCTTTTCGCGGCGATCACCCGGCCTGCGAGCTCATCCATGGACAGCAACTCGGCGGCAGCGGTTCTGCGCACCCCAAAGTAGAGCCGCGACAACTCGTTCCCCGACTCCTCGCGCGTGTACTCCCTTGCTCGTTTGCGTTACCTCCATCACGGATATTTATTGAGTTTCTAGCACGAATGTGCTAGCGTCACCGTTTCACTGGTTCGGGAGCTGTGGTGGTGAGCGTTGTCGCTTATCGCGTTAATCGATGTCGTCGGCCACGCCACCCACGGTTCTTCACCGCGTGTAGGAGCACCGAGCCTGATAGGCACCTGCTAAAACAGGTGGAACAGGTGGCGAGGTCGGTCTTGGAAGCACCGCCCCGGCACATTGCACGGATTCCGAGCGTGAGGGATCGCAGGGCGGTAGAGGTCCTCGTGTTTCTGTTTGAGCAATTACTTCGATTGGCTGTTGTTTGGCTGCAAAAAACAGCAAGAACAGCAATGGGAGCGTCGTGTCCGCGTGATCAATAAGGTTTGGCGGGGCCAACCGCGCTCTGGCCGGAGAGGGGCAGGGTTCGGCCAATGGGGGCATCATCTCCTCTTCGGCCGCCATTTGGGCGGCAGCCCGAGCACTGCCGCCCCGACGATCGCCGAGAGGGCGGAACCGACGAGGACGCCCAGGCGCATGACGGCTTCAGCATCGGATTCTCCAAAGGCGAGCGTGCCGATGAAGAGGCTCATCGTGAAACCGATACCGGTCAGAATGCTGGTACCCCAGAGCGTCACCCAGCCGGCGCTCGCGGGCAGTTCCGCCCAGCCGGCGCGGATCACCAGCGCGGCGGTGGCGAAGACGCCGATCTGCTTGCCGAAAAACAGGCCGGCGGCGATGGCGAGCGGCACCGGCTCCAGGAGGGAGGACGGCGACAAGCCGGCGAAGGACAGCCCCGCATTGGCGAAGCCGAACACCGGCAGGATACCGAACGCCACCCAGGGCGCCAGATCATGTTCGACGCGGATCAGCGGGAACTCGTCGCCCGGCCGGGCCTCGAACGGGATCGCGAGGGCCAACGCGACGCCGGCCAAGGTGGCGTGCACGCCGGACTTCAGCACGAACACCCACAGTGCGAGGCCGGCGAGCGCATACCAGACGAGCCCGCGGACCCCGGCGAGGTTCAGTATGACGAGGACCACGACGGAGGCTCCCGCGAGCTCCAAGGACAGCCAAGAGAGCTCCTCGGTATAGAAAATGGCGATCACGACGATGGCCCCCAGATCGTCGATGATCGCGAGCGCGGTCAGGAAGAGCTTGAGCGAGTTCGGTACCCGGCTGCCGAGCAGCGCCATGACCCCCAGCGAGAACGCGATATCGGTCGCCGTCGGGATCGCCCAGCCGGATGCGGCGCCCGGTGTGGCGCCGGGGGCGTGCCAGGTTATGCCGAGATAGATCAGCGCCGGCACGGCCATGCCGCCGATCGCAGCCGCGGCGGGCAGGATCGCCCGGCTGCGGTCCGAAAGCTGACCGCCCAGGACCTCGCGTTTGATCTCCAGACCGACCAGCAGAAAAAAGATCGCCATCAGCCCGTCATTTACCCACAGCAGCAGCGGCTTCTCGATGCCGAAGCTGCCGATGCGCACCGATCCGCGCAGGCTGAGCAGCAAGTCGTAGAACCCGGCCATCGGCGAATTGGCGAGTGCGAGCGCGAAGGCCGATGCCAGCATCAGCACGATCCCGCTCGCCGCGTCGTGTCGGAACAGCCGTTGCAGTGTGGCAAAGAGCATCGATCTCTCCCCTATCGGTCCCCTGGCCCGCGAGGCGAGAGGCAGTTAAGCTTACCGACGATCGCATCCCAGAGGCGACCATGGACAACGGCATCGCGGGCATCGACCACGTCATTGTCGGGGTTCGCGATCTCGAACGGGCGCGGCTGGGATGGAGTGGGCTCGGTTTTACCTTGTCGCCCCGCGGCCGGCATATCGGACAAGGAACGGCGAATTACTGCGTCATGTTTGCGTCCGACTATGTCGAACTTCTCGGCATCGTCGATCCGAACGATAATGTTCAGCGGCTCGACACCTTCCTCGTGCAACGCGAGGGGTTGATGGCAGCAGCGTTCGCGCCAGCCGCCGCCCCAGAGCAAGTTCGCGCGGCGCTGCTCGGCCGCGGGCTTCACCCTTCCGAGCCGCGGCCGCTCGGCCGCCGGCTCGAGCTGCCGGAGGGCACCGTCGTGCCGCGCTTCAGCTTGATGTCGCTGCCGGCGGACGAGACACCAGGGCTCGACTGTTTTATCTGTACCCATCTGACGCCGGAGCTGATGCGGCGTCCCGAATGGTTGGATCATCCAAACGGCGCCGTCGGTTTGAAGGGCATTTATGTGCTGGTCGAGAGTACGGCTGCGCTGCTGGAGGCTTATGATCGGCTGGTCGGCATACCGCAGGTGACTACTACCGATGCGGTCGCCTGCGTACATCTCGGGCCGCACCGGATCGTGTTCAGCACGCCGGACGACTTCTCGACGATGTATCCGGCGCTCGATGTCGCGCCGGATTTCCCGCTGCCCGGGATCGTTTCGGTCGAATTCGGGGTCGCACGGCGGGAAGATACGGCCGACTACCTGACCCGCCGGCAGGTCCCGTTTGAAGAGCTACCGGACGGCGGCCTCGTCGTGACCGCACGCGAAGCGAGCGGCGCGATCCTGTTCTTTTCCTAGGCTATCGCGAGTCAGAATTGCCCCGGCCGATGCGGAACACGTCGGGGTGGGCCGGGTCCTCGATATATGAAAGCTCGAGGGTCAAGGGCGGCGGCTTCGGAGCTTTTTTGTCCTCCGCGCGGGCGGCGGCGGCGACCCCGCTCAGCATCAAAAGGATGGTTCGCTTCTGCTTGTCGCTGGGCGCGACGACATTCCTTCCCGGCGCAAAGAACGCCGGCAACATAACCGTCACCGCCGGGGATCTTTCGATCGTCACCAACGGGGAGATCAATCAGGGCCCGGAGGTTCGGTGACGATTGCGGCCAATGCGCTCACCATCGCAGGCGGCGCGCAGATCGCCGCCACCACTGCCGGGCCCGGCAAAGGGGGCGACGTCGCGGTGGCCGTGGCGAACAATGCGACATTATCGGGCGCCGGCCCCGGCGGTGCGAGCGGGATCACCGCCTCGGCTGAGGCAGGGTCGACCGGCGCGGCGGGGGAAGTGGTGCTGGCGGCGGGCGGCGCGATCGCGCTGTCGGGCGGTGCGAGAATTACGACGATCACCGCCGGCACCGGGGACGCCGGTACGATCCGGGTCAGCTCGCAAGGCCCGCTGAGCCTGAGCGACCCGGGGAGCGGAATTCTCGCCTCCGCAACCTCGGCAGCGAGCGGCAACGCCGGATCCGTGACGGTGACCGCGCCGCAGATCGCGCTGGTCGCGGGGGCTGAGATTTCGAGCACGACCGCGGGGACCGGCGCCGGCGGTTCGGTGAACGTGACAACCCCCGGGGTCCTAGTGCTCGACGGCGCCGGCGCCATCGGCAACACCGAGATCGCCGCCTCGGCGACGGGCCCGCAATCCGGGCCGGGCGGATCGGTGACAGTCGCGGCCGATGCGCTGACGGTCGAAGGCGGGGCGCGGATCGCCAGCACCACCTTCGGGCCGGGCCGGGGCGGCGATATCGCCGTCACCGTGGCGAACGACGTGACATTGTCGGGCAGCCGGCCCGAACGGCGCGAGCGGGATCACCGCCTCGGCCCAGCCGGGCTCGAGCGGTCAGGCCGGCGAGGTCATCTTGATGGCGGGCGGTGCAATTGCGCTGTCCGACGGCGCGAAGGCAACATCGAGCACCGCCGGAGCGGGCAATGGCGGCACCGTGCAGGTGACCGCGGGGGGGCCGCTGACACTGGCCGGTTTCGGGAGCGGGATCATCGCCTCGGCGTCCTCGACGGCGAGCGGCAATGCCGGGTCGGTGATGGTAACGGCACCGCAAATCACGCTGCTGTCGGGGGCCGAGATCTCCAGCACAACGGCGGGTACCGGCGCCGGCGGTTCCGTCGAGGTGACGACGCCGGGCGCACTGCTCCTCAACGGCAGCGGCGATCCGAACACCCAGATCGCCGCATCGGCGATCGGGCCGCAATCGGGTCCGGGCGGCTCGGTGACGGTGAACGCCAACAGCCTGACCGTAGAGGGCGGCGCGCAGATCGCCAGCTCGACCGCGGGTCCCGGCAAGGGTGGCGATGTCGATGTCAACGTCGCTTCGGACATCGTGCTCCCGGATCGCGGGCCGCAAATCACCGCGCCGTCGACCGGCAGCGGGGATGCCGGGTCGATCACCGTCTCGGCAGGTCGCTTGTTGATGAACAACGGCGCGGCGATTTCGACCGAAGCCGCGACGTCGACGGCCAGCGGCGGCAACATCACCTTGCATATGCGCGATTTCCTCTATCTGGTGAGCAGCGAGATCACCACCTCGGTCAAAGGCGAGACCGGGAATGGCGGCAACATCGCGATCGACCCGCAGCTCATGATCCTCAATCACAGCAGCATCATCGCCCAGGCGATCGAAGGCCATGGCGGCAACATCACGATCACCGCCGGCCTGTTCATCCCGTCTTCGGACAGCATCGTATCGGCAACCTCGCAGCTCGGGATATCCGGGACGGTCGAGATCAATGGCCCGAGGGTCGATGTCAACGGCGCCCTGGTCGTGTTGTCGAGTGAGTTGCGAGGCCGGGCGACGGTGCTGCGCGAGGCCTGCGCAGCCCGCGGCGACCGGCCGATTTCGAGCCTCGTCGAGGCCGGCCGGGGCGGTCTGCCGCAGGACCCGGAAGCGACGTTGCCGGCACTCTACATCGCCGGCCGCGACCTTAGCCCCAACCCGACGCCGGGCGCAGTCAGCATCGAGGCGGATGGCGCCGCTGTGCAAACGACGGTGCACCTGACGATGCGCTGCGGCTGAGCCGATGACCGCCGCGGTCGGTGAACTCACTGCGACGGCTTGCCCCGGTTCGGGACCGCATCGCGCGGATCCTGCGCAGTGCCGGCCTCAAGGCGCTGATCGGTGCACACCTCATTGTCGCCGCGATCATCGTGGTTCGCAGTCATGGCTGGCTGCAACCCCTTGAACTGCTGATCTATGACGGTTTGCGGGTGGCATGGGCCGGCAGCGCACCGAGCGACACGGTCCTTCTGGTCGGCGGCACCGAGGCCGATGTCGAGGACTTTGATTGGCCAGCATGGGGATGGCCCTAGCAACTGGCTATCTCGCTGTCGATCACATCAGGCCTGCGCCCGCGGAGGGGGATCAGCTGCGCCTCGGCAAGGCGCTGATCGCCCCTCTCGACGACAGCCGTGGACCTTACATCCGGCTCGACAGCGCCGGGTACCAAATGCTGCTCGATTATCAGGGCGGCCCGCATCGGTTTTCCATTCAAGAGCATCGGCGACATCATGCGCGGCGATGATGGCGCCTCGCTGGTTCGCGGGCGGGCCGTCGTCATCGGTGTCACCTCGGAAAGCGTCAAGGATACCTTCTCGACCCCGGTCGGAACCGGCTCGGCAGCCAAGAGCCGATATGGGGGATCACCGTGCACGCGAATATCGCCGACCAGTTGATCCGGGAGGCGATCGACGGCGCTCCGAGCCTGCGCGGTTTGTCTCGCGGCCACGAGGATTTGTGGATCTGGGGCTGGGCAATGGCGGTCATGGCCCTCGGATTGCTGGTCCGGTACCCGATCCCAGCGGCCTGCGGCTCGGCCATCGGCGTTTTAGTACTCGCCGGCGCCGTCTACCAAGCTTTCGGAATGGCTCTGCTGCTGCCGGCGGCGCCTGCTGCGATTGCCTGGGTCGGCTCGGCCGGGCTCACCAACCGCATCATGTACGCCGCTAGCAACCGCGCTCGCGCGCTATTGCGGAAGAGCTTCGAACATTATCTCCCGCCCGCCGTCATTGCCCAAATGGTGGCTTCAGAAATGCTCCCGAAGCTCGGGGGCGAGCGCCGCGAGATCGCGGTGGTGTTCACCGATGTTGCAGGCTTCACGACGTTCTCGGAGTCCGTGGAGCCGGAATTTCTCGCTGCCGTGTGCAACGACTATTTCGAGGGGGTATGCGCGGCGATCTTTGCCGAGGGCGGCATGGTGAACGAGTTCATCGGGGATGCGGTGCTCGCATTTTTCGGTGCTCCGGTCGACCAGCCGGACCACGCCGACCGGGCGGTCGCCGCGGCATTGGGGATTGATGCGTTCGCCCGCCGCTTCAGCGCCGAGCAGGAGGCCCGCGGTATCCACTTCGGCCACACCCGTATCGGGGTCCACACCGGCATTGCCATGGTCGGCAATGTCGGCACCCATTCCCGGCTGAAATATTCCGCGCTCGGCGATATGCTGAACACCGGATCGCGCCTTGAAGGACTGAACAAGACCGCAACCCGGTCAGAAATTTGCACCAGCCCAGAGCCGCTATTGCGAGGAGCCAATTGCGATTGGACGCGACCGCCGCCTCGTATTCGGGAATGGCCTCCTCGACCCGGTTCTGTGCGCGCAGGAGGAACCCTTTCGCCAGATGCGCATGCGGGTTGCGCGGCGATATCGCCAAGGCTCGATTGATCATGCCTTCCGCGCGCTCGATATCGGCGGCCGCCGAGTCGCTCATTCCGTTCAGAACGTGGCCCAGCAGCGCGGTCGCCAGATAGCTGTTTGCCACGACCGACTGCGGGTCGAGTGCCAGCGCCTGCTCGAAATTACTGATCTTTGCGCGAAGTTTTCGCGGGATGGCGGCTTCGCATGTCCGGTGCGTCCCCGAAGAATGAAGTCCATCGCATCCGGATTGGCGGCCGGTTTGGCGTTCTCAGCCGCGATCAGCTCAAAGCCGAGCGCAACAGCGATCTGGCGGGTGATCTCGTTTTGGACGGTGAACAGATCACCGATGTTGCGATCGAACCGCTCGGCCCATCGGTGCGCGTCGCTCTCGGCGTCGATCAACTCGGCCGTGACCCGAACCTGCTTGTCCGATCGCTGGACGCTCCCTTGCAGCACGTAGCGCACGCTGAGCTCGCGGCCAATCTGCTTGCTGTTCGTTCGATCTCTCGCGCATCGTCGACATGTTTGTAATTTCGCGCAACACGGCGTTCACCTATCGGGAGAAGCCGGTCACGGCCAGACAGGCCTTTGGCAGCGGCAATACGCTCGCCAGCTTCTATGGCACCTTGACGGCGTTCGGGAGCACCGACAGCAGCACCGACGTATTCACGCCCACCTTGAATTTTGTGCTGCCCCACTTCTTTGCATCCGAACCCGTCTCGGTTCCAGAGCCGTCCTCGCTCGCCATCCTTGCGCTCGCTCTGACTGGCCTAGGTGTGTGGCGACTGTTGAGCCGACGGAACGAGTTTGGCCTCTATCGCGGTGTCGCCAACGAAAACCGCGGGTCGGCGGCCAGGCATTCGGCTTCGGGGAGGCCGAGCTCCTTTCTGACGATATTCGTGCCCAGCACCATCGCGACCATCTTGTAGGTCGCGTGCCGGCGGCTCATGCCCTCGCGCCCCATGCCGCAGTCCGACGAGATGATGAGCCGTTCGGGCGGAATATATTTCAGCGCCTCGCGGATCAGATCCGCCACCTGGTCCGGCCGCTCGACCTGCAATGTGTGATGGTCGATGGCGCCGATCACGATCTTCTTGTCCTTGATGATTTCGCCGATCGCCTCGAGGTCACCGGTGCCCGAGGAGCAGGTCTCGAAGGTGATCGCATCGGCATCGACCTCGTTGAGTGCGGCCAATGTCGGCTGATAGCTCTGCACATCCCGGAAGATCCGCTGCTGCGAAGGGTTGCCCCAGCAGGTGTGGCACCAGACCTCTGTCTTGTCGCGCAGTCCCTTGACCGTGTTATTGAAGAGTTTGGCGAGCTCGTCGACATCGAGCTTGCCGAAAGCCTTGCCGCGCACCGGAACCATGTGTATCTGCGGCTCCTCCATTTGGATCACCGGGCAGCCGGCATCGGCCAGTTCGCCGAGCTCACGGTTGAGCGCGTCGCTCAATGCCCACACCCGTTCGATCGGATCCTTGTAGTATTCGTCGGCGACCGAGGCCGCGAGCAATTCGGGCAGAATGCTCCCGAACTTGACCGGCTTCTTCGTTAGCCGCTGCGCCACCTTCCACATAGCGGCATATTGCAGATTGCCGGGGCCGACCGGTCCGACAATCTTGGGCAGCACGCGCGCTTCGAGGAAATCGTGCAGGATATGCCCGCGCGGCGCGCTGCTGGCGAGCTGATAGGCGCTCGGCTCCGCCGTCGCCGAGAAGCCGGCCATGTGCGTCAGCGGATAGCTCTGCCAGCTCATGCCGCTGATCTGCTCGTCGAAATGCGCGTCGCCATCAGTGCAGATGTCGAGGCCGGCTGTCTCCTGAGCGCGCAAATAGACCGACACCGCGTCCTCATACTGTTCGCGGTAGCGCAGGTTCATCATCGCCTCGAGAAAGCTCTGCGAGCTGAGGCCCGCGGTGTACCAGCTCGGCCGCGGCAGCGAGCCGATGATCGAGGTCGGCAGCGTGACGCCGGCTGATGCTTTGTACATGACAGCTACCCTCTTAATGGGCGTTCAAGCGGAGGGAAGGAGCCACGCCCCAGGCGTGGGAGGTGCGGTGAGCACCGGCAACCGCTCTGGATTCCCCCACCTCACCTCGACGATTTACCCCGGAGGCGGAGAGCGAGATCAGTGAATTCCGCCAGCGGAGCAGGTTTGCGCTGCGTCCGACCAGGGTTCAATGCGGCTTTTGGTGACCGATCGCCCACACGTAATCTGCTACCGCGGCGAGATCGGCTTGGGAGAGCTGGGTACCACCCATGGGCGGCATCACGCCGGTGTGTTCCTTGGGCTTTGGTACACCGTGGGCGATCGTTCGGGTAATCGCTTGGACGCTGCCGTTGCCCCATAGCCATTTGCCGCTCGTCAAATCGGAACCCATGCCCGTGCCCTTGCCGTCCGTGCCGTGGCAGCCGGCGCACGTCCCGCCAGCGGCCTGTCCCTGAAATATGCGCTCCCCCAACGCGACCTGGTCCGGCGAGGCGCCCGGCGGTATCGGGAGTGGACTGGCGCCGGCGTTCGGATGGATACCCTCCGGCGGCAAAGGGTTGCCTGTTGAAGCCCGTGTGGTAGCCGGAGGCGCTGCCGCCGCAATTCCGGCCGATTTGTTCCCACCCTGGAAGGTGACGCGCCAAATCCGGCCACCCTGATCGTCGGCGATATAGAGTGCACCGTCAGGCCCAACCGCCAGCCCGGTCGGGCGATGTGCCGCCTGACCTGGCTGCTTGATCGCTCCAGCGAAACCGTCCGCGAAAACCACGAACGGCCCGGAAGCCTTGCCGTCGGCCAACGGCTGAAACACGACGTTGTAGCCCCCTTGCGGTTCCGGCGCCCGGTTCCAGGACCCGTGGAATGCAATGAAGGCGCCGTCTTTATAGGCGGACGGGAACTGGCTGCCCTCATAGATCAGCATGTCGTTGGGCGCCCAATGGGCCGGGAACGCCGCTATCGGCCCATCCTTCTGCGCGCAGACACCCACCGCCTTTCCGCCATCGCCACCGTATTCCGGGGCGAGGACGAGCTTCTTCTGCGCGTCATCGTAATAGCATTCCGGCCAGCCGAAATCGGCGCCCTGCCGCAATTGGACCAGCTCCTCCGCCGGCAGGTTGGCGTTTTGCTTCAATGTGTAGAGCTTGGGCCAGTTCTGCCCGAGTTGGTCCCGGCCATGCTGGGTCGCTAAAATCCTGCCCGCCGAATCGAACGAGATCCCTTCGCCGTTGCGCAGACCCGTGACAAAGCGCTCGGCCGGCGAGAAATGCTGATCCAGCCGGTTGGCATCGTAGCGCCACGTGCCGGCCCGGGTTTCCAATTCCGTGCAGGGATTGTTGCCCGGCACATTCGGCATACGATTCTGGCTTTGGCACGAATTGGTAGCGGATCCCAGGTCGACGTAGAGGTTGCCTTGAGCATCGATCGCGATGGGATGCATCGGATGATCGCCGGTCAGCGGCAACCCCGACACAACGGTTTCGGGCGGTGCGGTCGGCTCGATCCCACTTGACGGCAGCTGGTAGCGTACGATCCGATCATTTGTCTCGGCATAGAGATAGCCCTTGTAGATGGCAACGCCGGTTCCTCCCGCGTTACCCTCCGCTTTGGTTGGACCAAAGCGGACGACCTTGTCGGCCCGGCCGTCGCCCTTGGTATCCTGCAGGGCGATCAGAAACCCGCCGGGTGGGGGCGTGTCGTCGTGGTAATAGCGCCCGCTCCAGGTATTGACATAGACGACGCCGTCCGGGGCCACCGCGAGATGCCGGGCATGGCCCAATTTGTCAGCGAAAACAGTGGCGCAGAAGCCTGGGGACAGCGTGATGCCGCCATTATCCCCGGCGCAGGCACCCGAGCCCGCCGTCGACGCTTTGTTGGTTGGCTGAGCGTGGGCCCGCACTCCGGTCGTCAGCAACAACGCTGCGAGGACAATAGTGACGGCATTTATGGGCCACTCTGTTAGGCAGTTTGCGCGAGGATTCATTCTTTGCCGGCTCCGTGGGACTGCGATTGCCCTTCTGGCAAACGCTCGTCACCAAGCCTCGCTCCCGATCGGCGTGTCGCTATCTCGCGGCCCGAGCCGGTGGTGCTTGCCGATTTTGACGATCGGCCTCATCTTTCCCAAGAGACACATGGAGCCGCTCATGACCATCGTCCTCGACCACACGATCGTCCCGGCCCGCGACAAGGAAGAATTGGCCCGCTTCTTCGCTCGGATCTTCGGTCTCGAATACAAAGGCCCAGTCTCGCACTTCGCGCCGGTGCGGATCAACGACACGTTGACGATTGACTTTGACAATTGGGACAGTTTCGAGAGGCACCACTACGCCTTCAAGGTCACCGAAGCAGAGTTCGACGGGATTTTCGACCGGGTCCGCGGTGAGGGTCTTACCTATGGCAGCGGCCCGCGCTCTGCGGAGAATATGGAGATCAACCATCGCAATGGTGGCCGCGGTTTCTATTTCCGCGACCCGAACGGCCACCTGCTCGAAGTGCTGACCGCCTAAAGCGTGTCATTGCGAGCACAGCGAAGCAATCTCGTCAGCGGGGCACGAACCTGGCGGAGATTGCCACGGCACCCTGCGGGCGCCTCACAATGACAACGTCGGCTTTGGAACCAGGCTCTCCGGCCCCGCTTTGACTGCAACTCAAAGGAAAGGGGGTATCATGTCGCAGACTGTGGATCGGAGGCCGCCGGTAGCGGTCGGCCATGTCCGGCTTCCGGCAACCGATGTCGCCGCTGCCGAGCGGTGGCTGCAATCCGTCGGCTTACGTCCGATATTCGCCGACGACAACCTCGCGGTCCTCGAGCTTCGCGGCGGCACTCATGTCGTCGTCAGGAAGGCGGAACAGCCGCCCGCGGCCGGTTCCGCAGCGCCCTTCGACCTGATGGTGGATGATATCGAGGCGGCGCGCCGCGATTATGCTGCGAAAGGCCTCGGTCCTTCCGACATCAGCAGAGGCCGGATCCACGATTCCTTCCACCTCACGGGACCCGACGGGTACGACTTCACGGTCACCTCGTCGCATGCCGGCGGGAGGGCCGTCTAGGCGGCTGGCGCCGGCGTCTCCACGACTTGCTCGGGTGGCACACGGATTGCTCAGCCTCCTCTAGGCTAGTGAGGATTTCCCGCGCCCTGCGGAGAGCGCGGTCTGGCCGCAGAAATACTTCGCGATACCCGTCGTCGGGATAGTCGAACATCGCTTGCTGCTTTTCCAGCGCCCAGCGATCCTCGGCGATAACGGCGGGAAAGGTTTCCATGAACCGTTCGACTGCCGATTTCGCCGGGTCGGATTTGCATTTTTGTCCGGCCGGCATGTTGATGATCAGCCGCCACACATGGTTGCGCCGGTCGACCGGCGTGTGGGTGTGGACGATGATGTAGCCGCGCTCGGCGCTCTTATCCCCATGACGGCCCGCCGGCCACACGCGCATGTCCACCCGGGTTACCGCCGGGCTCAGCATGTAATGCGTGTGGTCGCGGTCGACGATGTCGTATCCCAGGTACTCCTCGAGAAAGGGCGGCTGCCGGTAGCCGCGGGCCTCGCGGATGGTTCCGACATAGGGGTTGCCGTCGCGGGTCCCTTCGTCGAGTTTGACCGGGATGCGGCTGTTCTCGACATCGCCGATATTGCCGTCGTGCAGCGGGTAGAAATGCGAGATGTCGAGCAGGTTCTCGATAAGCAACAGCGAGTTGGCAGGCACCGCCATCGGCCCGGTATCGGCGGTCTCCCAGGCCGGGTCGGCGATCTCTGGGAGGCGAGGAGGCCGGACAGCCTCGGCTCTGGCCGGATCACCGGTCCATACCCAGACGAACCCGTCCTGCTCGATGACCGGAAACGGACGCAGCCGCGCCTGCGGAGGGATGCGTCCATCGGGATGCGACGGCACCCGAACGCACCGGCCGGACGCGTCGTAGCACAGGCCGTGATACGCGCATTCGAGGAGGTCGCGTTCGATCAGCCTGCCCTGCGACATCGGCATCCTCTTGTGGCAGCACCGCTCGTCGAACGCGACGACGCCCCCCGTCGCGGTTCGCCACATGACCAGCGGCTTTTCCGCGAGGACCTGACCGTGCAGTCGCTGCGGCGGGAATTCGTGCGACAGCCCAGCCACGTACCAAGCGTTCCTCACCAAAACGTCAGCAGCCATGATTGCAGCTCCTTGCGTGATCGTTTTTCGATGATTTTCCGAAGGGTGCGTGTCAAACATTTTGTCGTTTGTCGGTTTGGGGAAAACGTTGCGCCCGGAATACGGTCCCGATTTTTACGCCTTTCATCATCTAAACCTCAGCTAAGTTTGGCGGCATGATCGCATTGCGCTAAGATCGGCTGGCTGGCATCACTCCAGTTGGGACATTAGCTGAGCATTGGATGGCAAAATTTCGCACCCTCGACGACATCGATGTCCGCGGCAAGACGGTGCTGTTGCGCGCCGATCTGAACGTCCCGATCAAAGATGGCAAGGTAACCGACGCAACCCGGATCGAGCGGCTTGCCCCGACGATCGAGGCGTTGATCGGGAAAGGCGCCAAAGTCGCCGTGATGTCGCATTTCGGCCGACCGAAAGGTAAGCCTGACCCGGCCTTCTCACTGCAGCCGCTGGTCGCGCCGTTGGAGAAGGCGATCGGCGGCCGTCATGTCACTTTTGCAGCGGATTGCGTCGGCGACCAAGCCAAACGAGTGGTGGCGGCGCTTCACCCTGGAGAGATCGCGCTGCTCGAAAACCTCCGCTTCCACAAGGGTGAGGAAGCCAACTCGCCCGCATTTGCGCACGCCCTCGCCGAACTCGGCGACGTCTATGTCGATGACGCGTTCTCGGCAGCGCATCGCGCGCATGCTTCGATCGAGGCGCTCGCGCATCTGCTGCCGGCTGCGGCCGGGAAACTGATGGAGGCTGAACTCAACGCGCTGACCGCCGCTCTCGACAGCCCGGCACGGCCGGTCCTTGCCCTGATCGGGGGCGCCAAGGTGTCGACAAAGCTCGACCTGTTGCGCTTCATCATCGGGAAGGTCGACGTCCTTGCCATCGGCGGGGCGATGGCAAACACATTGCTGTTGGCCCAAGGGAAGGAGGTCGGCCATTCGCTCTGCGAGCGCGACATGGCCGAAACGGCCCGCCAGCTGCTCGCTCTCGCCAGCCAACGGAAGTGCCGCGTCATTCTTCCCGAAGATGCCGTCGTCGCCTCCAAGCTGGAAGCCGGGGTCACGACTCGCGAGGTCGCGACCGATGCGGTGCCCAAGGATGCGATGATCCTCGATATCGGAGCCAAGACCGCGGCGCGCATCGGCGCCGCTCTCGATGAGGCTCGCACTCTCGTCTGGAACGGACCGCTCGGCGCTTTCGAGACACCGCCGTTCGACCGCGGCACGAGTGCGGTCGCCAGACGAGTCGCCGAGCTGACGCGCGCCGGGAAGTTGCTCAGCGTCGCCGGTGGCGGGGACACGGTCGCGGCGCTTGCCGCGGCGGGAGTGATCGACGAGTTTTCCTATGTCTCGACAGCGGGCGGCGCCTTTCTCGAATGGCTGGAGGGCCGCGAGCTGCCCGGAGTTGCCGCACTTAGCGACGCGGCGCGAGGAGCCGACAAATGAAGGCCTCGGAGGTCATGACCCGCAACGTCGTCACGGTCGGACGGGAAACATCGGTGGCGCAAGCCATCCGGCTGATGCTCGACAACAATATCAGCGGATTGCCGGTCTTGGACGATGACGGCAAGGTCGTCGGGATTGTGACCGAGGGCGACCTCTTGCGCCGCAGCGAGACGGGCACCGAAAGGCATCGGCCCCGCTGGCTCGAAATCCTAATGGGGCCCGGCCGGATGGCCGGCGAGTATGTCAGGACCCACGGCCGCAAAGTCGAAGAGATCATGACCGCCGATCTGATCAGCGTGGCCGGAGACACGCCGCTCGAGGAGGTGGTCGGGCTGATGGAGCGCCGCCGGATCAAACGCGTGCCGGTCCTCGACGGCGATGTATTGGTCGGCGTGGTCAGTCGCTTGGACTTGCTCCGTGCCTTATTGGGCGCCATCGAGACGCAACATTCCGAGCACCGCGGCGACGACGACATCCGCGAGCAGATCCTGGCCGAGCTGGCGAAGGCTGCCTGGGTTCCGAGAGACGGGCTCTCGATCTCGGTGAAGGACGGCGTCGTCGATCTGAACGGCGTCATCCTCGAAGAAAAGGAACGAGAGGCGCTGCGCGTTGTCGCGGAGAACGTTCCGGGAGTAACAGCCGTCGAGGACCATCTCGTCTGGATAGAACCGGTCTCCGGGACCGTCATCGACCCCCCGCAGGATCAGCGAACGCCGACACGCCGATAAGCGAAAGGAAGCATTTATGCGCAGTTTTACACTGGGATTGGTTGCTGCTTTGGCTCTTGCTGCTGGCTTGCAGGACGCGGGGGCGACGCCATCGCTGCGGAATAGCGATCCGGCCGCCCATGTCTCACAGAGTTTGGTGCTGGTTAAGCATCATTGCGGCAAGGGTCAACATTGGGTCCCCGCCGGTTATGCAGAGCACGGCAAATACCGTGCCGCTCACTGCGCTCCGGTTTGATCGGTCGCGGTAAAGAGGTGATCAAGCTGCGCTGCTTGCCTGGCGCGCAGCGGGTGTAGCCAACTGGGCTGTCTCGATGGCGCGCAGGACACGCTGCAGATCGGAAAACCGGAACGGCTTTTCGAGCAACGGCGACGGCCGAGACCCTTGGTCGGGAAAAAAATCCCTCCCGGTCAAGGTGACCGTTGGAATCCCGAGCGCAGCGCAGCTCCTGCTCAAGTTGACCCATTCCTCGCCGCGCAGCACGAGGTCGGTGACCAGGACATCGAAAAACGAGGTTGCCAGCCACACCTCCGCCTCGACGATGTTATCGCACGCGACGACATCGTGGCCGAATTCGCTCAGAATGCCGGCGATGAACTCGCTAATTGCGTGATCCGGCTCGGTCAAGAGAATGCGCGCCATTGGCTGCTCGATCTCACGAATCCATGCTAGGGACATCGAACCGCTTATGCTTTAAGAACGCGTAAAGACGTTTGCGGGCTCCGGTCTCACGGCGCGGGAGGGCTCAATGCACCCATCGGTGAAAAAAAGCGGCGCTGCTTGTGGTGCGGAGATCGGCTTCGACCTCGCGCAGGACATCGACGATGCGATCTTTCGTGAGATCGAGCGCATCTTCCACGACAATATTGTCGTCGTCTTTCGGGCACAGCAGCTAACAAACGAGCGGCACATCGAATTCAGCTCTCGGTTCGGAGAACTCGAAATCCACATTGTCAAAAAGTACCTGCTGCCCGATTTTCCGGAGATCCTGCTGATTTCCAATATCCGAGATGAGGCTGGCGAGCACATCGGTCTCGCCGATGCGGGTTTCACCTGGCATACGGACACTTCGTATCGCCGTCGGCCGAGCCGCTGCTCGCTGCTCTACGCCAAGGAGGTGCCGCATCGCGACGGCGAGCCGCTCGGCGACACGGTCTTTGCTAACACGATCGCCGCCTATGAGGCGCTGCCGAGATCAATGAAGCAACGTATCGACGGGCTGAAGGCGATCCACCGCTATTCGGCCCGCCGGCGGGTCGCCGATAGCCCGCGTCCCAAGCTCACTGCGGAGCAGCTCGCGGAAACCCCCGACATCGCCCATCCGATTGTCCGTACCCATCCCTATACCGGCCGCAAATCACTCTACGTCACGGCCGGCGAGTGCGCCGGCATCGAAGGCATGCCGGACGACGAGGCGATCGACCTGATCGCCGAGCTCGATGCTCACTGCGTGCGGCCCGAATTTCTCTACCGCCATAAATGGCAGGTCGGAGATCTATTGATGTGGGACAACGCTACCTCGATGCACCTCGCGATCTGCGATTACGCGCTGCCGCAGCGCCGCCTGATGCACCGCACGACAGTCATTGGCACGGTCCCTTTCTAGCGCCGGACGAGAGATGTTCTCGGAAATGCGCCGCGCCGTCATGACCCCGGTTTGGTTCGCCCAGCTGGCGACCGGGACGAAATCCTTTGAGCGCAATCCCGTTATCGGCAGCCGGCGCCTCAACGAATGGGGCCTCCACGCCGCCCGCGTCGGGCTCGCCTACCGGCTGGCGCAGGCTCGCCGCCGCAAGCTCGCCGGCCTCGTCTCCGAGGAGGACCGAACGGCGTTTGACCGGGACGGCTTTGTGCTCCGCCCGAATTTCCTGCCGGCCGAGGAGTTTGTGGCGCTGGTCGCCCAGGTTCGGGCTTATCGCGGCGCGTTGCGGGAGATCTCCGAGGGCGACACGATCATGCGCAAGATCGCGCTCGACGGGAGGGCTCTCGCCGCGCTCCCGGCGCTCGGCGCGGTATTGCAGTCGCGGGAATGGCGGGGGCTCATTCGCTACGCCGGCAGCCGCGACGCCGAGCCGGTGGTCTGGGTTCAGAGCATCCTGCGCCACGCCTGCGCGGGCCCGGCGGATCCGCAGACATTCCTCCACGCTGACACCTTTCACCCGACGGTGAAAGCATGGCTGTTCCTGACCGATGTCGCCGCGGATGCGGGTCCTTTCACCTATGTTCCCGGCTCGCACCGGCTGACCGATCAGCGACTCGAGTGGGAACGGCAGATGAGCCTTTCCGCCCGCCTTTCGCCGAATGCCGAGGACCGGCAAGGCTCATTCCGCATCGACCCCGCCGAACTCGCGTTCCTCGGCCTGCCGCAACCGCGCGTCTTTGCGGTTCCCGCCAACACGCTGATCGTCGCCGACACCTTCGGCTTCCATGCGCGCGGCCCGAGCGAGCGCCCGTCGCTGCGCGTCGAGATCTGGACTTATGGGAGGCGCAGTCCGTTCCTGCCCTGGGTCACGTTAGTCCCATGGACGACGAGCGCGTTGGGACGGCGCAGCATATGGTCGTGGAAGGTCGGCGACGCGCTCGAAAAGGCGGGGCTCAAACAAAATCGCTGGCAAGCCCGCACCGGTGTGTCGGCCTTCGATCCGCCGTCGGAATAAACCAGTCAAAAATACTGCGCCAGATTGGCACGAATCCGTGCCAGTATCGGAATGTCCGGGGATGGTGGCTCAAAGGTCTTCCCGGTAATGGTCTCGTACGCGTCGATATAGATCCGGGCGGTTTCGAGAATAACTTCGCTCGGGATGTCCGGTATCTGGTCGCGGTAGGGATCGCAGCGAGCGGTTAACCAGCGGCGCAGGTAATCCTTGTCGAGTGTATCGGGCGCTTCTCCGGCGGCGAAGCGGCGCTCGTAGGTGTCCCCAATCCAATAACGGCTGCTGTCCGGCGTGTGAATTTCATCGGCGAGGATGATTCGTCCGTCCCGGTCAAGACCGAACTCGTATTTCGTGTCGACGAGAATCAGACCGCGTTCGGCGGCGATGGCGCGACCGCGAGCGAACAGCGCCAGCGCCACCTTCGAGACATTTTCCCACTGCTCTCCCGTCAGCAGGCCGCGGCCGATGATTTGGTCCGGTGTGACCGGCTCGTCATGCTCTCCCTCGGCCGCTTTCGTGGTCGGCGTCAGGATTGTCGCAGGCAGCTTCTGGTTCTCGCGCAGCCCGTCGGGGAAATGGATGCCATAAATTTCCCGCCGACCGGCTCGGTACATCGGCCAGATCGACGTGCCGGTCGTGCCGGTGAGATAGTCGCGGACTACAATTTCGACGGGCAGGATGTCGAGCCGCCGACAGACGACGACATTCGGGTCCGGATAGTCGATGACGTGATTGGCGCAGATGTCGCGCGTGTGGTCGAACCAGAACCGCGCGATTTGCGTCAGCACCTGCCCCTTGCACGGGATCGCTGTCAGGATCCGATCGAACGCGCTCAGCCGGTCGGTGGCGATGATGATGCGGCGCCCGTCGGCCAAGTCGTAATTATCGCGAACCTTGCCCCGGTAATGGTTTGGCAGCTCCGGGATTGTGGCATCGGGGAAAATATTAGCCGCTAGAAGCTCCCGTCTGGACACCGCGCGATAGGCTCGGTTATCGGTGGCCGCCACCTCCGCCGCCGTGAAAGCCCCCGCCGCCATAGCCGCCGCCGTGAAAGCCTCCGGCGTAACCGCGGCCACCGTAACCGTAACCGCGTCCGTAGTAACCGCGACCACCCCACCAACCGCGCCCGCCCCAGCCCCAACCCCAACCACCCCAACCCCAGCCCCACCAGGGGTAAGCATAGGCGTAATAGGGATAGTAGTAGGGGTAGTAATACGGATACGGATAATACGGGTAGGCGTAGCCTGGGTACGCCGCGCCATAATATTGCGCCGCAGCAGGCCACGGCGTTGTTCCCAAGGCAAGCACGGTAGTCGCGAGGATCGCCCCGGCAAAAGCAACGCGCCGGAACCAGTTTTGCTTGGCGCGACCGAACATTGCTGCCTCCAAATCGCTCAAGAGCGACACCCGAGATAACGCGCTATATAGATACGCCATTCCTCGCAGCAATGTCCCCGAGAAGTAACTGCTGCAGATCGACGGGATCAAAATTCGGAGGGACGATGAGATCGGAGGTGAAGCGCGATCGGGCGCAGCCCACTTTGCCGGGACTGCCCCCGGGCATGCCGCTGATACGCGTCATGGCGATGCCGGCGGACGCAAACCCGAACGGTGACATTTTCGGCGGGTGGCTGCTTTCGCAGATGGACCTCGCCGGCGGCGCACTGGCGGCTCGACGTGCCCGGGGCCGCTGCGCAACGGTGGCGGTCGACGGCATGGTCTTTCACGAGCCGGTCTTTGTCGGAGACGAGGTCAGCTGCTACGGGGAGCTGGTAAAGACCGGGCGCACTTCGATGACGGTGCGAATCGAGGCGTGGCGGCGTCATCTCCCGTCGGACGAGGCGCGCAAGGTGACCGAGGCGATCTTCACCTATGTTGCAATCGGCGAAGACCGCCGGCCGCGCCCGCTGCCGCCGGCTGCAGAGCCATAACGGCCGGCCGCTCGATCTGCTCGAACGTGCACTGACGCGGCGCCTTGTCGGGCCGCCAGCGCAAGAGACGGGTGCCGTGGCGGAGCCGGCCGCCGCTGACATGATCGTAGCGAACTTCGACAACCAGTTCCGGCCGCAACGGCTGCCATTCTCCGGAGCGCTCGGTGCTCCACCGGCTGAGGCCTCCCGGTGCATTGCCGGTGAAGCCAGGCGGCTCGATCAGTTCTTCGAGCCGCCGGGTCAGCGCCTCGCGGTCGAGATCGTGCAAGGTTGCGGTAAACCCGACGTGGTCGAGCTTGCCCTCGCTATTGTAGAGCCCGAGCAGCAGAGAGCCGACGAGCGACGATTTCCGCTCGTAGCGGAACCCGCCGACCACGCAGTCCGCCGTGCGCCGCTTCCTGACCTTGAGCATGGCGCGCTCGCCGGGCTGGTAAATCCCGTCGAATCGTTTCGCGATCACCCCGTCTTGCGCGCCGCCGCTCGTCTCGAGCCATTGCCGCGCCTCCGCGATGTCGCGAGTGAACGGCGAAAGCCGCACGGCGTCATCGGGGCCGATCGATCGAAAGAAGGCGTCGAGGGCCTCGCGGCGCTGCAGCAGCGGTGTTTGTAGAAGGCTTTGCCCGCCTGGTGTTGCGAGTAGGTCGAAGACGATCAGGACGGCCGGTGTCTCGGCCGCGAGCTTCTTGATGCGGCTCTCCGCCGGGTGCAGCCGCATCTGCAGCGCGTCGAACGAGAATGTCTCGCCGACCGGGATGACCAATTCGCCGTCGAGGACGAAGCTCGGCTCGGCTCCAGCCGGCGCAACGCCGCTGCCATTTCCGGGAAGTAGCGCCCCAGCGGTTTCCCGGATTTGGCGCGCAGCTCGACCTCTTCTCCGGCACGGAAGGCGAGGCAGCGAAACCCGTCCCATTTCGGCTCGAATTGCCAGCCGGGCTCCTCCGGCAGCTCGTCGACGAGCCGCGCCTCCATCGGCGGCAGGTCCAAGGGCAGTGGAAATCCCGCCGCCTCTGCGCTGCTGCTTGCCATCAGGCCGCGGCCGGCGGCTCGATCAGCGACGGGTCTTTGTTGTTGACGTTGCCGACCCGCTTGTCGACCGCCCAGATGACCATGTCCTCGGCCGGGTAAGGAACGAGCAGGGATTTCAGCTCATCCGGAGCGGCTTGCGTCTCGCCGAGCCAAGCCGGCCAATCCTTCGGGGCGAGAATGACCGGCATGCGGCCGTGCACCGGAGCCAGCAGGGCATTAGCGGCGGTCGTCACGATCGCGAAGCTGCGAACCCGCTCGCCGGCCGGCGAGCGCCAAGTCTCCCACAGCCCGGCCAGCGCCATCAGCCGCGCGATCCGCGAGCCCGACCGCATAGGGCTCGCGTTCCTTGCCGAGCTTCTTCCATTCATAAAAGCAATCGAATGGAATGAGGCAGCGCCGCCGGACAAAGGCTTCGCGGAAGGCCGGCTTCGTGTCGATGCCCTCGGCCTTGGCGTTGATGTTGGCGAAGCCGACCTTGATGTCCTTCGCCCAGAACGGCACCAAGCCCCAGCGCATGACATCGAGGCTGCGCTGCCCGGCCCTGGCATCGTAACGCACTACCGGCAAGTCCTCGGTCGGCGCGGCATTCCAATTGGCCGGTATGTTCGGGGTCGGCCGCTCCGGCGGGATCGAGAAGACGAGCTTGATTTCGCTGACGTCGGAGGAGAGACGGGCGCGTCCGCACATTCGAGTTGGTATAGGCGGATTCCGCATCGCGGTCGAGCCTAGGCGCGAACCCGGGCTGCGGGTCCGCTCTCAGTTAATGGCCGATAAACTGGTGGCGATCGGTCGCGAGCGGATCGGGCAACGGATCGGCAGGCTCGGGGCCGCGGAGGTGGCGCGGCTTAACGCGGCGTTAGCATTCGTAATGGGTCTGGCTGATTAAAGGATTGTCTTACTCCTCCGGCAACCCGGCCTTGCGCAGACCTTCAACGTAGCGGTTCAGGAGTTCCGTTGGAAAAGGCGGGGTTGATGCTTTGACCCGAGCAATCGTCAATCCGGGTTCGACGTAGAACATCCGTCTCAGGCAATCGTGCGCCTCCTCGATACGGCCGAGGTGCGCAAAAGAGCTCGCCTCGAAGCGCAACGCGGGGCGGTAGTCCGGCTGCGCCGCCAACGCCCGGTCTGCCCATTCGATGGCCAGTTCGTACCGCCAAGCGTGAAAATGGGCCGCTGCCGTCAAGATCGTGAAAGCCCGAGCTCCCAACGGATCAAGCGGGCTCAGCCTCATCGCGTGCTCTAGCGCTTCGATTGCACGATCCGGCTGGTATCGCAAATTCAATACGATTCCGCGCACCATCCAGGCATGAGCGGAATTGGTATTGAGCGCCAAGGCGCGGTCGACCAAATTCGCGGCGGTGGTAAGCTCGCCAGTGAAAAATAACAGAGTGTGAGCGGCCATCCAGAGGACGTCCGGGTCGTGCTTGCCAGCCTCGGTCGCTTGTCTGGCCAAGCGCACCGCCTCGCCAGCCTGCGCGTCCGAGACCTTTCCCAGACCGTGCGCTCTCTGGTTCAGCCGGCAGCCGCCGATCAGGGCGACCGCGGGCGCATAGGACGGGTCGATCGCCCGTGCCCGCTTCGAGCAGCGCGATCGCATCGCGCATGCTCTCTTCGGTGTAGCCACACATGGGCGCTTAGTGGCGCGCCGCGCGGATGCCGGCAATCGTTCGCATGCGGTAAAGCAGCCTTCACGATGCCGGGTTCGTTATCGTTTGCGGGCATTTGCGGGGAACAGAGAATGACGACGCACGACACTTACGACTTCATCGTGACCGGCGCGGGCTCGGCGGGCTGTGCCGTCGCCGGGCGGCTCAGCGAATTCCGGCCGCTGGCGCGTGCTGCTGCTCGAAGCCGGCGGGCGTGACAGCAACCCGTGGATCCATATCCCGCTCGGCTACACCAAGACGTTCACCAACCCGCGGGTCAATTGGATGTTCGAGAGCGAGCCCGAGAAGGAGCTCAACAACCGCACTCTCTACCAGCCGCGCGGCAAGGTGTTGGGCGGCACCAGCTCGATCAACGGCATGGTCTATATGCGCGGCACACCGGCCGATTACGACAACTGGCGCCAGCGCGGCTGCGAGGGCTGGGACTGGGATTCGGTATTGCCGTTCTTCAAGAAGGCGGAGGACCAGGAGCGCGGCGCCGACGATTTCCACGGCGTCGGCGGACCGCTGCACGTCTCGAACCCGGTGCGCTCGCCGCTCGGCGACGCGATGGTCGCGGCCTCGATCGAGGCCGGCATCCCGGCCAACCCCGATTTCAACGGCGCCCGGCAGGAGGGCGTCGGCTACTACCAGACGACGACCACCAACCGGCGGCGTTGGAGCTCGGCACGGGCCTATCTCGGCCAGGCGCGCGGTCGTCGAGAACCTGACCGTCGCGACCAATGCGCACGCTACGCGCATCCTGTTCGAGGGCGGGCGCGCGGTCGGTGTCGAATATCACACGCCGGATGGGCCAAAGACCGCATGGGCCCGCGGCGAGATCATCGTCTCCGGCGGTGTCTACGGCTCGCCGCAGCTGTTGCAGCTTTCCGGGCTCGGCCCGGCCGATCTTTTGGCCGAGTTCGGCATCCCGATGGTCCGCGACATGTCTGGAGTGGGCAAGAACCTGCACGACCACTTCAACACCTACCTGGTGTTCCGCTGCCCGCAGAAGGTCACGGTCAACGACATGGCGATGAGCCCGGCGCTGAAGCTCAAGGCCGCGGTGCAATATGCGGTCAGCCGCTCCGGCCATCTGTCGAATGCCGGGATCTATGCCGGCGCCCTGGTCCGCACCGACCCGCGGCTCGAGGAGCCCGATCTGCAGATCAACATGTCCGGCTGGAGCGCGATCGAGCGGCTGCGCACCGGGATCAAGCCGCACCCGTTTTCGGCCTTTACCTTCAGCCCGGTGCATCTGCGCCCCGATGGCCGCGGTTGGGTGCGGATCAAGAGCCCCGACCCGCTGGCGCCGCCGGCGATCCAGTTCAATTTCCTCGCGAGCGATTACGATTTCCAGGCGCTGATCTACGGCATGCGGCTCAGTCGCAAGATCGCGGCGCAACCGGCGATGAGGCCGTTTGTCGCCGAGGAGGTGCTGCCTGGCCCCGAAGTCGAAAGCGAAGCCGACATGATCGAGGAGATCCGGGTGCGCGGCGTCTCCAACCTGCATCCGGTCGGCACCTGCCGGATGGGGCGCGAGATAGACGCCGTCGTCGATCCGCGGCTGCGGGTCCACGGGATCGAGGGATTGCGCGTTGCGGACGCTTCGATCATGCCGCAGGTCCCGGGAGGCAACACCAACGCGCCCTCGATCATGATCGGCGAGAAATGCGCCGCGATGATCCTCGAAGACGCCAAGGCGGCCTAAGGGCCGGGGCTGGACAAGCGCGGTGCGTCCTTCGAGACGCCGCCTGCCGCGGCTCCTCAGGATGAGGTATATTCCTTAGTAAGATCATAGGCTTACCTCATGCTGAGGAGAGCCCGAAGGGCGCGTCTCGAAGCACGCACGACAGCGATACAGCCCCAGCCTCGATTCTGCACCTAGGCGGGTTTGCCGGATACTGGGATGTCCCAGATCTCCTCGGCATATTGGGCGATGGCGCGGTCGGAGGAGAACCAGCTCATTCCGGCAATGTTGAGGAGAGCGGCCCTGCACCATTTCGCGGGCGACCGCCAAAGCTCGTCAATGCCGCGCTGCGCCTCGCGATAGGCATCGAAATCGGCGGCCACCATGTAGGGGTCCGAATATCTCAGCGTGCTGGCCAATCCGGCGAAACGGTGCGGGTCTTCGGGAGAAAAGCAGCCCATCGCCACCGCGTCGACTACTTCCGAGAGATCGGGCGATGCGGCGATGATCTCGGTCGCGTCGAGACCGCGTCGCCGCCGCTCGGCGACCTGTGCCGCACGCAGGCCAAAAATGAAAATATTCTCTTCACCGACATGCTCGCCGATTTCGATATTGGCGCCGTCGAATGTTCCGATGGTCAGGGCGCCGTTCAGCGCCAACTTCATGTTTCCGGTTCCGGAAGCCTCCATTCCGGCGGTCGAGATCTGCTCGGAGAGGTCGGCAGACGGGATGATCAGTTCGGCCAGACTGACATTGTAGTTTGGCAGAAACACGATCTTCAGGAGATCCCCGACCAACGGATCGCGGTTGATCACATTGGCGACATCGTTGGCCAGCTTGATGATCAGCTTGGCGCGAGAGTAACTCGGCGCCGCTTTTCCGGAAAATATCTTGACGCGAGGGACCCAGTCGCCGCCGGGGTCTGCCAAGATCGCACGATACCGCGCGATCGCATCCAATATATTGAGCAACTGGCGCTTATACTCGTGAATGCGCTTGATCTGCACATCGAACAACGCGCTCGGGTCGACGTGCAGCCCGAGGCGCTCGCGGACGATCCGGGAGAGCAGTATTTTGTTGGCGCGCTTGACCGCGGCGAGACGTTCCTGCAGCGCTCTGTCGTCGGCCTGGTCGCCGAGCCGGCCCAAGACCGCGGCGTTGTCGAGAACGGCCGGACCGCACGCCTCGCACAACAGCCTGGTCAACCCCGGATTGGCCTGATGCAGCCAGCGACGAAACGAGATGCCGTTGGTCTTGTTTACAATGCGGTCCGGGTAAATCCGGTGCAGGTGGCTGAACACACTGGTTCGCATCAGCTCGGTGTGGAGCGCCGAGACGCCGTTGACCCGGTGTGAGCCGACGAAGGCGAGGTGCCCCATCCTGACCCGCCGCCCGTCGCTCTCGTCGATCAGCGATATCTCGGACAGCAGATCGGGGTCGAGTTGACCCGTCCGCCGCGCTGCTTCGAGGTGACGCGCATTGATCGCATAGATGATTTCGAGATGCCGCGGGAGAAGGCGGTCGAATAACGGCACCGGCCAGCTCTCCAATGCCTCCGGCAATAGGGTGTGGTTGGTGTAGGAGAGTGTTTCGACAGTGATCTTCCAGGCTTCGTCCCAGGGCACGTTGTGCAGATCGATGAGGATGCGCATCAGTTCGGCGACGGCGACGCTCGGATGCGTGTCGTTGAGTTGGATCGCTGCCCGTTCCGGAAGCGTATAGATGCTGCCGAAGGTTCTGGTGTGGCGCCGCACCAGGTCCTGCAGCGAGGCGGACACGAAGAAATATTCCTGGCGCAGTCGCAATTCGCGGCCTGATGCCGTGTCGTCGCTCGGGTAGAGGATCTTGGAGAGCGCTTCGGCGCGCGCCTGCGGCGAAAAGCCGCCCAGATGGTCGCCCTCGTTGAAAGCGGCGAGGTGGAGCGGATCGACGGCGCGGGCCGACCACAGCCGCAACGGATTGACGTGCCGCTCCCGCCACCCGAGGACCGGTGTGTCATAGGCGACGGCCTTGATCGTTTCTTCCGCATGCCAGAGGCATTGCGAGCGGCCTTTGGGCGAAACCTTCTTCTCGACCCAGCCGCCGAACTGAACGTCGTAGATCACCTCGGGGCGTTCAAATTCCCACGGATTGCCGAAAGACAGCCAGTGCTCCGGATGCTCTTGCTGCCAGCCGTCCTTGATCACCTGCTGGAAAAGACCGTGATCATAGCGGATCCCATAACCGCAGCCGGGGATGCCGAGGCTCGCCATGCTTTCCATAAAACAGGCGGCGAGCCGCCCCAGACCGCCATTGCCGAGGGCGGCATCGGGTTCGGCGCTACGCATCCGATCCGGATCGACGCCGAGGTCGCCGAGCGCAACCTTGACCAGTTCATTGCACCGCAAATTGCCGACCACATCGTTGAACAGCCGGCCGATCAGAAATTCCAGCGACATGTAATAGACGCGTTTGCTGCCCTTCGCAGCGCTGACGCGGTCGACGGTCAGCCAGCGGTGGATTATGCGATCGCGCAGCGCGAGCGCCGTTGAGACGAACCAATCCCGGTCGGTCGCGTTTGCCGCATCCTTGCCGATCGCCAAGGTCAGCTTGGCGAGAACCGTCGCCTTGAATTCCTCGATATCCTGATCCCGGCACGGCGTGTCGGATAACGCGGTGGGCAGGCGTACCGCAGAATCACCCCCGCTGATGTTCCTTGGCATCCAGTCGAGACCCTGTCATTTCTTAATTATTGCCATTTCTTGGTTAGTTGCGATGCGCAGCGCAGGCTGTCATCGAAAAGTGAACCCATAGCTAAACCCCAGAACATCGCGCGACAACGCCTTGTGATCCTCGCGTCGCAAAAACCATGCCGGAGGAAACACAGAGGATATTGATCCTCTCCCGAGATTAGGGAACGGTTATCATCCCAGGCTATTCCGGTCGAAGCGAACCGACCTTGCGAAAGCTCGGCGCCCGCTAGATGCAATCCCAAGCTGTATGCATTATCGCTCCTTGCTGCTCCTGCAGCAAATCTGGAGCAAAATCTCTCCTTTTGGTTGAAATTTGGAAATCCACGCTGCGCCCATCCCTACGCCAACCGCGTTGTAACGCGAATCATATCGGTCGCCAGCATACAATGCGAATTTGTCAACATTACGATTCCAGATCGATTGAACATCTGAGCGCCCCAGCATCGGTTCAGCACAACGCTGGCCGGCAATGCCGCGCGACCTTCCAGTTCGACCGGATCGGTGCCAAGCTCGTCGATGACATCGGGGTCGAAACGCTGATGTGGGGCTCCGATTATCCGCACCCCGACGGCGTATGGCCGGAATCCTCGAAATACATCGAGGAGCAGTTCGCGGGCCTGCCGGCTGATGTAGTGCACAAGATCACCTGCGAAAACGCCGGCAAATTTTACGGCCTGATCAACTGAGGCGCTCGTTTCGGTCGGTCAGTCGGCTGGTTCGGACGTCGCGGCGTATTCGGATTCCGTGTCTGGCGCCGTCGGGGAGCGCTTTCTGGCCAACGAGACGATGCGGCCGGCCAGGCCCACATAGGCCGATTTCCAGTCGGCAGCCCGGCTGTGCAGGGCCGCGGCAAATTCGCGAAGGGCGGCGTTGCCTGCGACCACCCCGCGCTGCAGGGCGTCGGCGACGAAGGCTACGGCGACCGACGCCGGCACCGGCGGTCTGTCCGCCGGTCCGGGGGCCGAGGTGGCGCCGAGCGCCCAGCGGCTCGCCGCCGTAATGCCGGGCTCGGCGAGCACCGCCTCGCGCAACACGTGGTTTCGGTAGCGCTCGACAGCCAGCAGGGAGCTTGTCGGCCGCCCGTCCGCCGCCGATCCAGGCATCGAGGTTGCCGGGTCCCCAATTGTAGGCCGCGATCGCGTCTTGCCAGTTGCCGTAACGCCGATACATCTGGGCGAGATAGGCGCGGCCCAGCGCACGGTTTTGCGCGAGGGAGAACCGGTCGCCGCCGCCGACATCGAACGCCGCCGCCGCAGTGACCTGCATCGGTCCCTGCGGCCCGTCCGGCTCCGGGCGCCACATGCGCAGATCGGCCCCATGGCTCGAATTCGGCGCCGTCGACGGCGAAGGCGACGCGGTCGAGATCGGCTGCTGAAGCCGGGCCGAACAGTTCGGTTTCGGCGGCGACCTGGAAACCCGGTCCTCGTAGGATGCTGACGGCCCGATCCCGCAGATTTGCAAAGGTCACCACCTGCATCGTCATTGGCGCCGGGCGGACCGGGCTTGGCATGATCAGGGCGTGTTCGCTGTCGCCGCGCAAGATCCGGACGGCGCTCCTCCGCGAATCGGCAAAGGTAACGATCTCGGCTGTCTCGATCTTCTCGGTCGCAGGCTTCCGCCCGCTCCTGTCGCGCGCCGGCGAACCGCCGCGCACGATCTTCACCGCACCCCACCCCGTATCGGGGAAGGTGACCAATTGCACACTTCCGGTCTTGCTTTCGATCGCGTGCTTGAGGGTTTCGGCCGAGATCTGCGGCTTGCCCTTCGTGGCGGCTTCCGCGATGCATGCCGACCACAACGCTGTGCCTGCGCAGACGAATACGCTCGCCCGAATTCCGCCCCGCATCGCCCCCTCGATCGGTGCGGGTGATCAAAATCACCCCCAAGGCGAAGCATTCTAGGCCGAAACCGTCAAGGATTCGACCGAAATTCCTCCAGCTGGAGGCTGCCGAACGCCTTTCGTCGAATCACGCGATCGACTAGTGTTGGTGCCGAAACATTCCGTAGCTACCCTCACCCACCAACCCCTCTCCGCCTTCCCCTCGCCCGCGGTGCGGGGGAGGAGCTAGCCGAGTGCCGCACCGGAGAGGGTCCGAGCGCAGCGAGGCGGGTGAGGGTTGCTGCTCCAGCATCGTTGAGAGATCAGAGGAGGGTACAATGCCGAAGGTTCTGGTGATCCACGGCGCGGGGATGAACATGCGCGGCAAGGTCCAGACCGAGATCTTCGGTCCGATGACCCTGCCCGAGTATGACGAGCGGATCCGCGGCTATGCCGCCGAACTCGGCCTCGAAATCGAGATCTTCCACTCGAACCTCGAGGGGGAAATCGTCAACAAGCTCTACGAGGCGAACGACAAAGGGTTCGATGCGGCGCTGTTCAACCCGGCGGCGTTCGGGACGGGGTATCCGGCACTGGTCGCCGCAATCTCGCAGGTGAAATTCCCGACCATCGAGATCCACATCTCGAACCCGGTGCGGCGCGGCCCGGCTTCCGAGACTGCGCGAGTGAGCCAGGGGATCGTCGCCGGCTTCGGGCTGCCGGGATATTACCTCGCGCTGCGCGGCGTGCGCGACATGCTGGCCGCGAAGAAGTGATCCGCGCGGCCATTGTGGGCATCGGCCGCTGGGGCCGAACCCTCGTCAATTCCGTCCAGGGAAAGAGCGGCGCGATCCGTTTTACCGCCGGCTATAACCGCACCCGCACTTCGGCCGAGGCGTTTTGCAGCGAAAACGGGATCGCGCTGAAGGAGGGTCTCGACGAGATCCTTGCCGACCCGGCGATCGATGCGGTCGTCTTTGCGACGCCTCATAGTCAGCACGGCGCGCAGGTGGAGCAAACCGCAGCCGCCGGCAAGCACGTCTTGATGGAAAAGCCGTTCACGCTCGACGTTGCGAGCGCCGAAGCGGCGCTCGATGCCGTCGCGCGATCCGGGGTCGTGCTGGGCGTCGCGTTCCCGAGGCGATTTCATCCGGCGATGATCGAGCTGAAGACGCGGATTGCCGACGGACGTCTCGGCACCGTCAGTCATTGCGAGAGCGCGCAGGCCTCGCCGACCGGGCTCACGATGTCGCCCGATTATTGGCGCTCCGATCCGCACGAGGCGCCCGCCGGCGCGATGACCGCGACTGGCGTCCACAATCTCGACGCGTTGATCTATCTATTCGGCAAAATCGACGAGGTTTATTGCACGAGCCTGCGCAGAGTGATGTCGCGGCTCGAAGATACGACGACAGTCATGCTCGGCCTCGCCAATGGGATCTCGGCGACTCTCTACTGCTCGCTCGTCACGGCGCCGAGCTATCGGTTTGCCGTCTATGGCACAAAAGGCGCGGTGGAGCTCGCTACATCGGAGCTCGAATTCCGCTTTACGCCGGTCACGGAGCCGCCGGCCATCGGCCGGCATAGGGCCACACCGCCGGAGATCATCGAATATAAGGGCTTCAATGCGCTGGCCGCCGAACTCGAAGGCTTTGCGGCGGCAATCAACGGCGAGCGCGCATACCCGATCACCGCCGACGAGATACTGCACGGCGTCGCCGCCTTCGAGGCGATCGTCCGCTCGGCCGCGCTCCGCCAGCCGGTGAAGGTCCCTTCATGCCTGTGACCGTGCTCTACCCCGAGGAGCGGCAGATCCCGGAGGACGGCCTCGAAGCCGGGATCTTCGGACCAGAAGTCCGCATTATGCGGCGCCAAGTCAAAACCCTCGCCAACCTCGACCCCGCCGACTGCGCCGAAATCGACGGGCTGATGATCATGCGCTACGCGGTGACCGCGGAGGACATCGCGCGATTCCCGCGGCTGCGCGCGATCGTGCGCATGGGCGTCGGCTATGACAAGATCGCACGGCCGGCCGCGGCGGCCCGCAACATCCTCGTCTGCAACGTGCCGGATTACGGCACGACCGAGGTCGCCGACCATGCGATGGCGCTCGCGCTGTCATTGCGCCGCGGCGTGATCCTCTATCACGAACGGCAGCGGCAGGACCCGCCGGCGCCCTGGGGCCCGGTCAAGGGCGAGCTGATCCGGCGGCTCGGGGTGCAGACCTTCGGCATTATCGGGCTCGGCCGGATCGGCACCGCGGTGGCGCTGCGGGCGCGCGCCTTCGGGTTTCGGGTCATGTTTTATGATCCGCACTTGCCGAACGGCGCAGAGCTGGCGCTCGGCATCGGCCGCGCCGCCACTCTCGAGGATCTGCTGCGCCAGACCGACACATTGTCGGTCCACTCACCTCTGACGCCCGAAACCCGCGGCATGCTCGGCCACCCGCAGCTCTCCCTGCTCCGGAAGGGCGCCGTGGTGGTCAACACCGCGCGCGGGCCGATCATCGACCTCGATGCGCTGCTGGCTTTGTTGCGCGACGGCCATATCGCCGCCGCCGGGCTCGACGTATTGCCGGTCGAGCCCCCGGTCGAGCCGATCCCCGAGCTGTTGCGCGCCTACCGCGCCCGCGAGCCGTGGCTCGAGGGCCGTCTGGCCGTGACCCCGCATGCCGCCTGGTTCACGCCCGAATCGGAGCACGACACGCGGGTCAAATCGGCCGAGACGATGCGCGCGGCATTGCTGACCAACCGTCCGCAGAACGTCATCACCCCCGAGATGTTCTAACCCAGACAGATCCGTCTTGCGCTGAAATCGCCGCCTCCCTGCGAGCTGCAAGCCCCTCTCCGCCCTTCAGGCGGGAGAGGGTAAAGGGAGCGTCGTTGTAACCAGAATCCGGCGGCAAACCTTTTACAAAGAGTGGCAAGTGATGCCGGCGTACTTGGTATCGCTGTGCGGCGATTTTGCCTATTCTCTGCGCGAGATGCAGCAACTTGATCTGTTCCGCTACGTCCCGGCTCCGGCCGAACCGCCTCCCTCTGACGAGGTGGCGCGGCCGGCTCTTGCGCCGGATACCATGGAAGATGACGAGCTGTTAGCTGCGCTGCCCCATGCGACGATCACGGACAGTCGCGCTCTCGCCGCCGAAGCGGGACGGCGCCGCATGGCCGCCGCGATTCCGGCCCTCGAAGCTCTGGGCCGCCGTTTCGCCGGTTTCGGCGCCGACCGGATCGTGCCCGAACAAGCGGCCGCGATTGATGCTCTCGCCCAGATTGCCGGCGCGGATGCGGCAGGAGCGCTCGCTCGGCTGATCGCCAGGAAGACCGTTCAGGGACCGTGTCTGCAACGAGCCGTTGCTGCAGCCGCACGCCTCGGGGCCAAATTGCCAGCGGCCACGGTGCTGCAGCTGCTGCGCCACGATGATCCGGCGATTCGCGCGGATGCGTGCCGGTTCGCCCAGGCCGCGCCGGATATGGTTGCCCAATTGCGCGATCTGCTGGACGACCTTCAACGGCCGGTGCGAATGGCGGCCGCGTGCGCCCTCGGGCTCATGGGACGCAATGAGGTTCGCCCGCTCCTCACCCGCTATCTTCGCGAGGAGCCGTCGGCGGAGCTCATCGATGCCGTCGCTCCGGTCGCCGACGAGGAGTGCATCATCCTGCTCGGGCGTATCGCCCGCACCATGCCTGACCTGTCGGCGGCAGCGCTCGATGCCCTTGATTCGATCGACCATCCACGCGCGTCGAGAATCGCTGCCGAAATCGGTGTTCCCTCCAGCAACGGGTAATTCATGATACTGATCCGCTTCGCTTGCGCCGTCCTGGCGCTCGCCATAGTCGCCGCTGTGACGCCGCTCGGGCGCGTGGACGCGGCGACCAACCAGGTGATCGAGATGCCGAATGGATTGAAATACACCGACACCAAGACCGGCGACGGCGCTACGGCAACGCCGGGCAACAAGGTCTCGGTGCATTACACCGGATGGCTGTACAACAACGGCGCCAAGGGGACGAAGTTCGACAGCTCGGTCGACCGGGGCAAGCCGTTTCAATTCACTCTCGGGGCGCACCAGGTCATTGCCGGCTGGGACGAGGGGGTCGCGGGAATGAAAGTCGGCGGCAAGCGTACCCTGATCATCCCGCCCGAGCTCGGCTATGGCGCCCGCGGCGCCGGCGGGGTCATCCCGCCGAACGCCACATTGATGTTCGACGTCGAGTTGTTGGGAGTTCAGTAGCGCCGCTTCGCCCGGCGGGTTTCGTATTCTCCCCCGAGAGCGCCTGCATGGTGGACGACCACCAAAGCCACAGCCACCATCGACACGGGCACGCCCAGGTCAATTACGGGCGCGCCTTCGCGATCGGGATTGCCGCAAATCTGGGCTATCTCGGCGGCGAGGCCGTTGCCGGGATTTTCTCCGGCTCGCTCGCGCTGCTCGCCGATGCCGGCCACAATCTCGGCGATGTGCTCGGCCTCGCATTGTCCTGGGGGGCCGCGATGCTGAGCCGCCGGCAGCCGAGCGGGCGGTTCACTTACGGGCTGCGCAGCAGCTCCATTCTCGCCGCGCTCGCCAATGCGATCATTCTGTTGGTCGTGACCGGCGGGATCGCCTGGGAGGCGATCTGGCGCATAAGCCACCCTGTGCAGGTCGCCAGCGGCATCGTCGTCGCGGTCGCCACTATCGGCATCTTCGTCAATGGCGGGACGGCGCTGCTCTTTTCCTCCGGCACTGGCGACCTCAATGTAAAAAGCGCCTTTTTCCACCTGGCGGCCGATGCCCTCGTCACCGCCGGTGTCGTGGCCGCCGGCATCGTGATCTGGCTGACCAATTGGCTGTGGCTCGATCCGGTGGTCAGCCTCGTTGTTTCAGCCGTCATCGTCTTCGGCACCTGGGGCCTCTTGAAGAGCGCCATCGGCCTGGCGTTGGACGCGGTGCCGGAAGGCCTCGACGCTGGCGCGGTGCGCGCGCATCTACTGGCTCTGCCCGGAGTAGCCGGGCTGCACGATCTGCATATTTGGGGCATGAGCACCACGGAGACGGCGCTTACCTGCCATTTGATCATGCCGGATGGTCATCCCGGCGATACCGTGCTCAACGAAATGGCGCAGCAGCTGCACCATCGCTTCGGCATTCAGCACGCAACGATCCAGATCGAACTCGCCGACAGCGACGTAACCTGCGCGCTGACCCCCGAACACGTGGTGTGAGGCCGTTGCTCCGGCAGCCTGTCGGGACTAGCTTTGATCCATGCGTAAACGTTCTTTCGTGGAGGAAAGAATGAGCGAACGCGCCCATGTCCGCGAAGTGGGGCTCCGCGACGGACTACAAAGCCTCGCCGAAATCATGCCGACCGAGCAGAAGATCGCCTGGCTCGATGCCGAGCACGGCGCCGGGGTGCGCGAGATCGAGGTCAGCTCGTTTGTCCCGCCGAAGCTACTGCCGCAGCTCGCGGATGCCGAGGCGATCGTGCGCCATGCGCTGACCCTGCCCGGCCTCACCGTCTCGGCGCTGATCCCCAACCTCAAGGGAGCGGAGCGCGGCCTGGCGCTCGGGGTCCACGAGATGAATTTCGTACTGTCCGTCAGCGAGGGGCACAACCGCTCGAATGTCCGCCGCAGCACTGCGGAATCGATCGAGGATTTTCGCCGGGTCGTGGCGCTGTGCCGGACCGCGCCGGAAGACCGGCGCCCGCGCATCGCCTGCGGCCTCGCCACCGCTTTCGGCTGCACGATCGAGGGCGCGGTCGACGAGGACCGGGTGCGCCGCATCGCCGCCGAAGTCGCTGAGGCCGGCGCCGACGCGATCGCTCTCGCCGACACCGTCGGCTACGGCCAGCCGGCCGCGGTCGAACGTGTTTTTCGCCGGGTGATGGCCGATGTCGCACCATTGCCGGTGTCGGGGCATTTCCACGACACGCGCGGGCTCGGTCTCGCCAACGTGCTCGCGGCCCTCAACGCCGGCGCGCGCGCCTTCGATGCCTCGCTCGGCGGGCTGGGCGGCTGTCCCTACGCTCCCGGCGCGACCGGCAACATCGTCACCGAGGATCTCGCCTTTATGCTCGAGGCGATGGGGTTCGAGACCGGGATCGACCTCGACCGGCTGATCGCCGTCCGCGATCTCGTCCATCAGGCACTGCCGAACGTCGAGCAGCACGGCGCGATAGCCAAGGCCGGGCTGCCAAAGAATTTCCGCCTGACTGGGCTGGCCGAGGCGGCCGAATAAGACGAGGTCCTGTCACTCGCGATACCAACAGCAGTGAGGCCGGCATGAGCACGACCAAAGGCTTTGCGCATCCCGAATTCCTGGTCGAAACCGAGGCGCTGGAACGCCAGCTCGACGACCCCGAGCTGCGCATACTAGACTGCACGACGCATCTCGTTCCCGACCCGAAAATCACCTACCAGGTCGTGCCGGGCCGGGCCGATTTCGAAAAAGGCCATATCCCCGGCGCGCAGTTCGTCGATCTGCAGGGCGATCTCTCGGACAAGAATCATCGCTTCCGCTTCATGCTGCCCACCGCTGAGGCATTTGCCGCGGCGATGAGCGGTTTTGGCGTCGGCGCGGGCACGCGGGTCGTGCTCTACAGCACTGCCAATCCGTGGTGGGCGACGCGGGTCTGGTGGATGCTGCGCGTCTTCGGCTTCGACAACGCGGCGGTCCTCGACGGCGGCTGGCAGAAATGGAGCCGCGAGGGCAGGGCGGTCGAGACCGGTCCCGCAAAATCCCGTCCGCCGGAACATTTCATCGTGCGCGACCAACGCCCACTGATGGTCGGCAAGGAGGAGGTCCTAGAGGCGATCGGCGATGCCGGTGCCTGCACGATCAACGCGCTGCTACCGGAACAGCACGCCGGCACCGGCGGCAACAGCTACGGCCGGCCCGGCCACATCAAGGGCAGCGTCAATCTGCCCGCGGCCCATCTGCTCGATCCCAAGACCAACGAATTCCTGCCCGCCGGCGAGCTGCGCAAGCGCTTCGCGGCGATCGGAGCCTTTGACAAAAACGTCATCACCTATTGCGGCGGCGGCATTGCCGCGAGCGCCGATGCTCTCGCTCTGGTCATGCTCGGACATCCCGATGTCAGACTCTATGACGCTTCGCTCAGCGAGTGGGCGACCGACCCGAGCTTGCCGATGGAAACCGGCTGATGGACTACACCATCGCTCCGCTTTCCGAGCATACCGGGGCGGAGGTCCGCGGCATCGACCTCACCGAGGCCGTCGATAAGCTTGTGCAGGCCCGGCTCAACCGCGCGTTTGTCGACCGTTCCGTGCTGGTATTTCGCGACCAGCATCTAACGCCCCAGCAGCTGCTCGAGGCAGTCGGCCTGTTCGGCGACGTCTTCCCACAGCACAATTCGCGCTTTGCCTTGCCCGAGTGTCCGCTCGTCCACTACATCTCGAACCAGGATTTCTATCCCGACGGCAGGCGTTACATTCCAGGCGAAGGGTATCACACAGACCACTCGAACGCGGCCCGGCCGCCAAAGGCCACCGTTCTTCATGCGGTGAGCCTGCCCGACCAGGGTGGTGATACCCAGTACGTCGATATGCGCCTGGCCTACGACGAACTACCCCACGAAACCAAATGCCGCCTCGATGGGCTCAGAGCAATCCATGTCTATCAGAGCCGTCACAGCGCGCGGAAGCTGATGGAGCTGAGCTCGGAAAGCCGCAGCCGCGTGCCCGACGCGGTTACCCACCCGATTGTACGCACCCATCCGGAAAGCGGCCGCAAGGCGATCTACATCAATCCGATCCGCACCGAGGGCATCGTTGGGATGCCGGAAGAGGAAGCCCTGACTTTGCTCGCCGATCTCCTGCAGCACGCGACGCAGCCGCAGCACCAGTACCGTCACCAATGGCGGCCGGGCGATCTCGTCATGTGGGACAACCGCTCGTTGCTGCACAAGGCCAATGGCGATTACGATATGAACCAGCTGCGCTATCTCTACCGCATCATGCTGCAGGGCGATGTGCCGGTCTAAGCAACCTGGCTCAAATAAGGTGGGTCTTGCGATAACCTACCCCTTGCCCGGGCTTGGCCCGGGTATCCACGCCTTGATGCCAAAACAATCCCGCCGAAAAAGACGTGGGTGGCCGGGCCAAGCCCGGCCACGGGATCCAATCCGGATGACGAAGAAACGCTAAATCGCGGTATAGTCCATTAAGCATTTATTAACCAATTGTACCCAGATTGCAGGCTAGCAAGGGAGCCCCTGTCCGCAGTGTCCGGGGCGACGACCCCGATTCCGAGCGGCGCCAGGGGTTTCGGAGATAGGGCAAATGATCACACGTGGAGCAAGCCCGGCGCTCGGCCAGACGATAGCGGTTAAACGCCGACCCGCCTGGCTGCGCATACCGCACATCAGTTT
This sequence comes from uncultured Alphaproteobacteria bacterium, assembly GCA_963788085.1. Classification (GTDB taxonomy): domain Bacteria; phylum Pseudomonadota; class Alphaproteobacteria; order ATCC43930; family CGMCC-115725; genus AP-15. The sequence continues at coordinate 34,589 of CAWBFS010000020.1, read as the reverse complement.
GACAGTTCGTCTGATTATCCTCGTCTTGATCGCTATTTGCCCGGCAATAGTCATCCAAGCTTACAACGAATATGAACTGCGCAAAGCGAGCGAAACCGACATTCGCCAACAAGTCGTGCAGATCACCAAGCAATTCGGCGAAGAAATCGGCGAGCTGCGCGAAGGGGCTCGACAATTGCTGCTTGCGCTCGCACAACTCACTCCCGTCAAGTTACAGGAGAGTGACACCTGCAACGCACTGTTCGGGTCATTGGCCTCACAGTATGCGAACTATAGTCTGCTGGCAGCGGCGGATACCGACGGCCGAATATTTTGCTCGAGCAGCCCGCTGAGCTATTCCTCCGTTGCCGACAGGCCATTCTTCAAGCGGGCAATGGCGCAGGACGGGCTCGCCGTCGGCAATTACTGGGCCGATCCGGCGAGCGGCGCGCGCATGATCCACTTTGCGCTGAAATTCGACCGCGGCGACGGCCACACGGCGGGTGTTGTGTTCGCCGGGCTCGATCTGGGCTGGCTGTCTGAACATCTGAAAGAAAGAGGGCTGTCGCCGACATCCTCGATCCTGATTGCCGATCGCGAGGGCAACATCATAGCGCGACTGCCGCACCCCGAGGCCCTGGTCGGCAAAAACATGAGAAAAAGCCATGAAGAGATCATGGACGGCAACACCACGGGCTGGGAGGAGGCGGTCGGCGTCGACGGCGCCACCCGAATATTCGGCTATCTCCCGGCCGCCCTGCCGCCGCGGGATTTCTTTCTCAGCGCCGGACAGTCGAAAGCGGAAGCCTTCGCGGCAATCGACAGCGCGACCGCCCGCGGCGTCGCACTGATCGTTTTCGGTCTGCTCGCGGCAACCTTTGCCGCGGTTCTCGGCGGGCGCAGGTTCTTGCAGGAGCCGATAAGCGGTCTCGTGGCTTTCGCGACGGAGTGGCGCCACGGCAACTATGATTCGCGGGTAAAAGTTCGCCACCCCGCATCGGAAATCGGCCATCTGGGAGCAACCTTCAATGCCATGGCTGATGCCCTGGCTGCCCGCTACGCCGCACAGAAGCGGGCGGAAGCCGAGCTGCGCGAGCTCAACGCGACGCTGGAAAGCCGCGTCGAGGAAAGGACGGTCGAGCTGGCCAATGCCAACCGCGCCAAATCGATGTTCCTCGCCAATATGAGCCACGAACTGCGCACTCCGCTCAATGCGATCATCGGGTTTGGGGAGATGATGCATCGTGAGATCATGGGACCGATCGGCGTTCCGGCCTATAAGGAATACGCGCAGCACATCCACGAGAGCGGTCTGCATCTGCTTTCCCTCGTCGAGGAAATGCTCGACCTCGCGAAGGTGGAAGCGGGGAAGCTGCAGATCGAACGTGTACTGACGGAACCCGGCAAGCTCTTTGCCGAAAGCCTGATGATGCTGCAATCGACTGCTGCGGCTGCTGCGGTCCTGATCATTATCGACGGTGATCCGTCAAACTGGCCGGTGCTCGAAGGCGACCCGGTTAAATTGAAGCAGGTGTTCGTCAATTTGATCGGCAACGCGGTAAAGTTCACGCCGGCAGGGGGGCGCGTCACGATATCGAGCGAAATCGACGAGGCCGCGTTGCATATTCGCATCCGGGATACCGGAATTGGCATCCGGACCCAGGACATCCCGCTGGTGGTGCAGCCTTTCTACCGCGTGAATTCGGTGCTCGACAGCACGCATCAGGGGGCTGGTCTCGGGCTGCCTTTTGCGAAGTCCGTCGTCGACCTGCATGGCGGCACGCTCGCCATCGAAAGCGAGCTCGGCTGCGGGACAACGGTGACGATCAGCCTGCCCCGACCCCGAAGGGCGGACGGGGTAGCGTGATACCGGCCTCGGCGTGGCCTCGACAGCCATCCTGGTTTGTGATCCACGCGGCGACGGCGATGGCCGCCGCGATTATCAGATCGGTCTGAAAGCCGCCGAACGCGACGGCTTGCCCGCCAATCAACGAGCCCAGCGATATTCCCGAGAACAGGGCGCTGTTGTTCCAGGCCAGTATCGCTGCGCGGCTGTGGGGGAACTGGTTGGCCAGCCTGAGCTGCTGAGCCGGGAAGAACAGCTGCGCCGATAGCGAGGCGAGCCCAAAGGCGCCGTTGACGATTACCCCGAGATGCAGCGCAACCAACAGCAGCAGAAGGCACGAGCTGAGTCCCAAGAGACCGATCGAGATCGTCAGTCTTGCCCCGAGCCGGTCCGCGACGCGGCCGCCGACCAGGGTGCCGGCGATTGCCCCGCAACCGTAGAACAGGATCACCTCGGCGATTTGCTCGGCCGAATAACCCGATGCGCTCAGCCCTTCGCCGAGATAGGTGTACATGGCGTAGAGCGCCGTGCTCCAAAGCACTGTCGGAGCAAGCCCCGCAGCGAGGACCCTCGCTGTGAGCCGATGGGCTATCGCGGCACGGCTCTTGGTGGCCGAGGGATCATGCCAAATGCGGTTGTTGGCCAATGCGAGGACAAAGCTCAGCGCGGCGAGTGCGGCGAAGACAGTCGGCCACCCGAGCGACGCGGCGGTCAGCAGGCCTATCGGTGTGCCGAAGGAAAGCGACATCAACAGACCCGATACGACGATCGCAAGCCGGGTGGCGCGCCGCTCGGGTCGCACGCCACTCCCGGCGAGGGCATACACCGAGGGCGACACGCCGGCGGCCGCGGCGCCCGCAGCGATCCTCGTAGCGAGCAGCCAGGTGAAATCCCCGGCGATTGCTGTCAGGAGATTCGCTGCCCCGAAAGCGCAGAGACAATAGGTCAGGACCCGGCCACGCCCGACCCGGTCGGCGAGATGGCCGAGAGCCGGAGCGCTCATCATGTAGGTGAACGCGAATGCGGTAACGCTCAATCCCGCCGAGGCGGGTGGCACTGCGTAATCGGCCGAGATTAGCGGCAGCAGTGGCGAGACCACGAACAGATCACTGCCGACCACGAACATCGTTAGCCAGGCGACCGCCAACTGGGCGAATGCACCGGTCGCAGCGGAAGATTTTCGAATCCCAGTTTCCATCGGCACTCGCGATACGGGAAACAGCCGACGCTACGATGTCTCGATAAATGAAGAATGAATTAGGCACACGAGTTTTGGATTTTATATTATTAACCTTAAGTTTACAGATCGGCACCAAGCTCCGCGGTCAGTGCCGGAGCTGAACTCGGCTGCGGCTTTTGAGGGCACCCGCTACAACCGAGGGAAATTATCGTGAAAAAGGATGACGACCCGACTGGTCGAAAGTCGGGACACTCGGAGCCGATATTCTCTGCGATTGAGAATCTGCCAAACGCATTGGCCGTCATATTTGAGGAACACCGCCCGTCGCGCATGCCGTTTTTCCATCGCTTGGCGGCGTCGCCCCGCGCTGTGGCGCGTGATCCAGCCCTTCTCGGGCAGATCCATCTGATCTACCAGTCGGCCATGCACGCGACCCGCGCGGCCGTTTACTATCTTCCGCATCTCGACAGCCCGGCTTTGCGCAAACGCAAGCTGCGGATATTCATCGACGATGACGGGCTCGCAGACGGCGATACTCATCATTACCAGCTGACCAGAGCGTTTCGCAGCATCGGCGCAGCTTGCCTGCTGGACGACGAGGAGTTCGGGGAACTCGGTGAGCTGTGCCACTATCTCGAAGCCGAAACAGCCGATTTTGTGCGTTTGGCCCCCAAACTCTACTCGCGGTCGCTCGGCGCGTGGTGCGCGGTCGAGATGCTGTCAGTCCACTGGATGCGGGCGCTAGCCGACGCCCTGTCCGTACATTTCCCGCATTTCAAGCACGAACCGTATTTCGAGGAGTGCTTTTCGCAACATGTGGAGGAACGCCATGCCGCCGAGGCACTCGAAATGACGCAAGTGGTTCTGCGGGCGCGCCCGGAACTGCTTGAGGAGACAATGCGCGACGCGCGGATCATCGCCGAGGCGCTCGACGGAGTGTGGGAGCAGTTGGACAGGATCGTCCGGGATGCTCAGGCCTCAACAGTGCCGAACGGCAGCATCAGGGTCCACCGCCGGCGCGGCGACGGCGAGGCGCCTCCAGCCAAGGCCCCGGATGCCACGTTACTGTCGACGCTCGCAACTCGAGCCAGCGATTTCTGCTGAACCCGGAACTAAAGCCGCGATATCACCTGCTCCTTAAACCGACGCATCTCTGCGACCGAATCCTCGAGATCGGAGCGCTCGAAATCGATGTCGATCGCGCCGACCCCGAGATCGCGCAAGGCCTGCAAATCGGCGATGATGTCGGTGGTGCTCCCTGAAAATAGCCGCCTTTCGCCGTCGGAAGCCTTGGCTGGCACGGCTTCGCCGTAGCGCTTGACGCGGTAGGTGAGGGCGACGCTCGCCGGCTCGCGTCCGGCTTCGGCCGTCAACTGGCGCAGCCGGGCGACCCCGGCACGGTACCGCGGCAGCGTGTCGAGCAGATGCTTGCTGTTGCTGCCGATCGGATACCACGCGTCGCCGAACCGGGCGGCGCGGCGCAGCGACGGCCCGCTTTCACCACCGACCCAGATCGGCGGGTGCGGCTTTTGCACCGGCTTGGGTTCGAAGAAGATCCCGTCATAGGTGACCCAGTTCGCCTCGAAATGCGGCGCCTCCTCGGTCCACAAATTGCGGAACGCGCTGAGATATTCGTCCGTCACTCGGCCACGCGCGGCAAAAGGCGTACCGACGACCGCATCAAATTCCGCCTGTAACCAGCCGGCGCCGATCCCGACGACGAGCCGCCCGCCGGACAGGACATCGATCGTCGACAGCATCTTGGCGGCGAGCACGGCCGGCCGGTGGGGCACGACCATCACCGCCAGCACGAGGCGGATGCGGGTGGTTTTGGCGGCTATGAAGGCCGTCGCGGTCAGCTGCTCGAGCCGGCGTTCCGGGCCCTCCCCGAAGAATTCGCCGCTCTCGGAGTAAGGGTAGCCCGGCACCCGCAGGTTCGGCAGCACGACATGGTCGGTCAACGTCAAATAGTCATAGCCCAGCGCCTCACCCTGCTGCGCGATCCGGGTCACACTATCCGGGGACGACAAGGGACCACTGATCGGCAGATTGAACCCTATCTGCATATTTCCTCTCGACGACTGGAGTAGCAGACAGCACTTGGGCATAGTCGTGGCGATGCAGCAACATGTCGCGATTGCGCAGGATCTCGTCCTCGTCGGCGGCGGGCACGCGCACGTGCACGTCCTGAAGAGCTTCGGCATGCGCCCGATGCCCGGGGTGCGCGTGACGCTCGTTACCCGCGGCGTCGAGACGCCCTATTCGGGCATGCTGCCGGGCTATGTCGCCGGGCACTATTCGCTCGACGAATGCCACATCGATCTCGGCCGGCTCGCGCGATTTGCCGGCGCGCGGCTGATCCGCGACGAAGCGATCGGGCTCGACAGGGCCGATTGCGTGTTGTTGTGCGACGCCCATCCGCCGATCCGATACGATGTTCTGTCGATCGATATTGGCTCGGCCCCCCGCTCCGACGATGTCCCCGGTGCCGCCGAGCACGCGATCAGGGTCAAGCCGATCGACCGGTTCGCGGCGCGCTGGGAGGCATTGCTGGCGCGGGCGCGCGAGATGCCGCGGCTGCGCCTCGCCGTGGTCGGCGGCGGCGCCGGCGGCGTCGAGCTCGCCCTTGCCGGCGCAACATCGCCTGGCCGGATTGAAGGGCGACGCGGTCGAGGTAACCCTGGTGACCCGGAGCGCTGCTGCCGTCGCACAATGCCCGAGTCCGCCGGCTGTTCGAGCGGATCCTCGCCGATCACCGGGTGATTGTGCATGCCGGCAGCGCCGTCGTGCGTGTCGCGCCGGGTGTTCTGCTCTGCGCCGATGGCAGGCGGGTCGAATTCGACGAGGCGCTGTGGGTGACCCAGGCCGGTGCGGCGCCCTGGCTCGCCGACACCGGCTCTGCCGCTGACGCCGGAGGCTTCATCGCGGTTGACGACAGGCTACGCTCGCCCGGAGACCCGAAGTCTTCGCCGCCGGAGATGTGGCGACGATGCTCGCCCATCCGCGCGAGAAGGCGGGTGTTTACGCCGTCCGCCAGGGCCCGCCGCTCGCCGCCAATCTGCGCCGCGCGCTCGGCGGGCAGCGGCTGCGGCGCGCCGTGCCGCAAAAGCGCGCGCTGGCGCTGATCGGCACCGGGGACGAGCAGGCCGTAGCCTCACGCGGGCCGTTTGTCGCCTATGGCCCGCGGTTGTGGCAGCTGAAGGAGTGGATCGACCGCCGCTGGATGCGGCGCTATCGCGAATTGCCGGAAATGCAGCCGGAGCCGGGTGAAGACCCGATGCGATGCGGCGGTTGCGCCGCGAAGGTCCCCGCGGCGGTGCTCAGCCGGGTCATGGGGCGGCTCCATCCGGCGACGAGCGGCGCCGTAATGATCGGCCTCGACAGCCCGGACGATGCGGCGCTGATCTCGTTCCCCGGCGCGCCGCCGCTGTTGCAGACGGTCGATTTCTTTCGCGCGATGGTCGACGACCCCTATCTTTTCGGCCGGATTGCCGCGACCCATGCGCTCGGCGACATCTACGCGATGGGAGGAATTCCGGAGAGCGCACTGGCGATCGCCACCCTGCCGCCGGCCCGCCCGCCGGTTGTCGAGCACGACCTGTTCCACATGCTGCGCGGGGGGCTCGACGTGCTCGAGCCGGCGGGCGCCGTGCTGATCGGCGGGCACAGTGCCGAGGGCGCCGAACTTGCCTCTCGGATTTGCCGTGACCGGGCGGCCGCGTCCGGGAAAGCTGCTGCGCAAGGCCGGATTGGGGGCCGGCGACGGGCTGATCTTGACCAAGCCGCTCGGCACCGGCGTGATCCTGGCCGCGGCGGCGCGCGGGCTGGTCTCGTCGCGTCGGGTCGAGGCTGCGATCGCGACGATGGTGCAGTCGGCGGCTTCCGCAGCCGCTTGCCTGTTGCAATATCGGGCCAGCGCCTGCACCGACGTGACCGGCTTCGGGCTCCTCGGCCACCTCCTCGAAATGCTGCGCGCCTCGGGAATGGACGCGGTTCTCGACCCCGAGGCAATTCCGGCTCTCGACGGCGCGCTGCCGCTGCTCGGCAGCGGGATCACCAGTTCACTGCACGCCGACAACATCGCCGCCCTGGCGGATCTCGATCCGGCGGCACAGCTTCATCGGATTGCCGCACTCTTGATCGACCCGCAAACCGCCGGCGGGCTGCTGGCCGGCGTCCCGGCCGATCGCGCTTCAAGCTGCGTCGCCGAATTGCGCAGGGTCGGCTATCGGGCCGCACTGATCGGTCGCGTCGAAGACCTGAGCGGGAGCGAGCCGCGCGTCCGTTTCGAGGCAGGCGCCGCGCAGCCGGTCCCCGAATTGGTTGCCGCGAAATGAGCGCGGAGGAACGCCGGGGCAGATTGGGGCTGCCGGGGGTCGACCGGGTCCTGCGATCCGAGGAGGCCGTCGCGATGATCGCCCGATACGGGCGGCCGCTCGTTGTCGAGGCGGTCAGGGCGGCGCTGGCGGCGCGGCGGCGGTGTGATGCCCCCGCCTCCGTGGATGCAATTCTCGAAGAGAGCGCCGCTTCGCTCGGGCGCGATATGCAGCCCTCGCAGCGCCGCGTGTTCAATCTGACCGGCACCGTGCTGCACACCAATCTCGGCCGCGCGCCCTTGCCGGAGGAGGCGATCGCGGCGGCGGTCGAGGCGATGCGCGATCCGACGACGCTCGAATACGACATCGAGACCGGCAAACGCGGCGAGCGCGACAACCATGTCGCGGGCTGGCTGACGCGCCTGACCGGAGCCGAGGCCGCGCTCACGGTCAACAACAATGCCGGGGCCTTGGTGCTGGCGTTGAACACGCTGGCCGAAGGCCGAGAGACGATCGTGTCGCGCGGCGAGCTGATCGAGATCGGCGGCTCGTTTCGCCTGCCCGACATCATGGCGCGGGCCGGAACGCGCCTGCGCGAGGTCGGCACGACGAACCGCACGCATCTCGCCGATTACGCCGCGGCGATCGGCCCGCAGACCGGCCTCGTTCTCAAGGTGCACACCAGCAATTACGCCATCCATGGCTTCACTGCGGCGGCGCCGACGGCGAAGCTCGCCGCGCTCGCCCGCGATCATGCGATCCCGTTTGTCGAGGATCTCGGCAGCGGTTCGCTCGTCGACTTCGAGCGCTGGGGATTGCCGCACGAACCGACCGTCGCTGAGGCGCTCGCGCGCGGTGCCGACCTCGTCACGTTCAGTGGCGACAAGCTGCTGGGCGGCCCGCAAGCGGGGCTCGTCGTCGGCCGCGCCGAGCTGATCCGCAGGCTCGCCCGCAACCCGCTGAAACGAGCTCTCCGCCTCGACAAGATCCGGCTCGCGGCGCTCGAGGCAGTGCTGCGGCTCTACGCCGACCCCGATCGTCTCGCCGAGCGCCTGCCGGCATTGCGGCTGCTTGCCCGGCCGGCGGAGCAGATCCGGGCGCTCGCAGAGCGGCTGCTTCCCCACGGTCGAGCGCGCTTTCCGCGATGTCGCCGAGGTCGCTCTGATCGAAACCAAGAGCCAGATCGGCAGCGGTGCGCTTCCGGTTTCACTGCTGCCGAGCGCGGCGTTGGCGTTGCGGCCGTTGACGGCTCGTTCCGGCAGCGCGGTCGAGACGCTGGCCCGCGACTTGCGGGCGACACCGATCCCGATTATCGGCCGCATCGAAGCGGGCCGCGTCATTCTGGACCTGCGGTGTCTCGAAGACGAAGCGGCGTTTCTCGCTCAGCTCGCTTGCTTTTGCCGTCACCCCCGCGGAAGCGGGGGTCCGGGGCCCATTACCGGGGCCCTGCAACCCCTGGATTCCCGCTTTCGCGGGAACGACGATGAACGGCCCAACCCAGGCTCGGCTGAGCCAGACCGATGATCCTTGCGACGGCCGGTCACATCGATCACGGCAAGACCGCGCTGATCCGCGCGCTGACCGGGGTCGATGCCGACCGCTTGCCCGAGGAGAAGCGGCGTGGGCTGACGATCGATCTGGGCTTCGCCTATGCCACCTTGCCCGACGGCGCCGAGCTGGGATTTGTCGATGTTCCCGGCCATGAGCGGTTTCTGCCCAATATGCTGGCCGGCGTGCTGTCGATCGACCGGATATTGCTGGTCGTCGCCGCCGATGACGGGCCGCGCCCGCAGACCCTCGAGCATCTCGATATATTGGAGCTGATCGGGATCGGCGAGATCACGGGCGTCGTCACCAAGATCGACCGGGTCGAGCGCGGCCGCGCCGACGCCGTGGCAGCCGAGACGGGCGCGCTACTGGCAACGGCAGGTTTTCCGCAACCGGCGATTTTCCCGGTGTCGAGCCGGACCGGCGAGGGGATCCCCGCCCTCGCCGAGCATCTGCAAAAAACCGCGTCCGATCGCAGCCGGAGGGCGGCCTCATCGGGTCTGTTCCGGATGCCGATCGACCGGGCCTTTACCCTGCCCGGGATCGGGCTCGTCGTCACCGGCACGATAGCCGCCGGCACAGTGGCGCCGGGCGATCGGCTGGTGCTCAGCCCGCAGGGCACACCCGTGCGGGTCCGCGGATTGCACGGACACAACCGTCCGATCGAGGCCGCCGCCGCTGGCGAGCGCTGCGCGATCAACCTTGCCGGTTCCTTTCCGGAGGGCGGCGAGCCACGCCGTGGGGACTGGATCCTTGCGGCGGAACGGCACGCGCCGACAACGCGTCTCGACCTCTCGTTGCGCGTCTCGCGTTACGCCGAAGCGCCGCTGCGCGACGGGCTGCCGGTCCATCTGCACCTCGGCACGACAGACACCGTCGGTCGTGCGGCAGTGCTCGGGTCGCCGGGAAATTGCTCCGGGCGAGAGCGGTTTCGTGCAGCTCGACCTGGAGCACCCGGTCGGTGCGCTGTGCGGCGACCGGGCGGTGCTGCGCGACCACGCCGCCCGGCGCACCTTGGCGGGCGGCCGCGTCGTCGATCCGTTTGCGCCGCGCCGAGGGCGCCGGCAACCGGCCGCCTCGCGGTGCTCGGGGCGCTCGCCACGACAGACCCGGCGCAGGCGCTGGCTCGCCTGCTCGCGGTCGAAGGTGTGGTCGATCTAGCGAAATTCGCCCTGGCGCGCAACTTGGCGCCGAGCGAGCTCGATCGTCTGATCGAAGCGGGGGGATTTCTGCGTGTCGGACCGGCGCGCGCTCCGGTTGCGGTGACCCTGGAGCGACTGGCCGCGCTGGGCGACAAGATCATCGACGCACTCGGCGCCTGGCACCGGGCGCAGCCCGACGCGCTCGGGCCCAGCCGGCCGGCCTTAATCGCGCAGTTCCGCGGGGCGGCTCCAGGGGCGGCTCCCGAGGCGGCGCTCGACGCGGCGCTCGCCGAGCTCGCCGGGGCGGGCCGCGTCGTACGGCAGGGCGCGATATGGCGCTTGCCCGAGCACCAGCCTCGGCTGACCCGGTCGGATGAGCGGCTCTGGGAGCGTGTTCACCCGCTGCTCGCCGCCGCGGATCTACGGGTACCGCGAATTCGTGAGCTGGCCGCCGCGCTCGAACTCGAACCCGAGGCGGTGGAGCGCTTTCTCAGCCGCGCCGAGCGGCTGGGCCGGGTCGCCCGGGTCGCCGACAACCGCTTCTTTCTGCCCGAGACCCTCGCGCGCCTCGCGGAAATCGCGCGCGAGCTCGCCGACAGCTCACCCGAGGGCACATTCACCGCCGCGACCTTCAGGGACCGTTGCGGCATCGGCCGCAATCTGACAATCCAGATCCTCGAGTATCTGGATAAGATGGGGGCAACCCAGCGGACCGGTGACGCGCGCATCGTGCTGCGCGGCAGCGAGGTGTTCGCCTGACCGAGAAAGGCGGCCGCTTTGACCTTTGATCCGATGCAAAGAACCTGCAATATCGATCTCGGAAGAGCATCGGGTCCGGTGACTTGCGCGGGCTTCAAACCCGTTGGAGGGCGCCAGGCGTCCTCGGTAGGTTCGACTCCTGCCTCTTCCGCCGTCCATTGCGTGCGGCGCCGGTTATCGTCAGAGTGGGCTCCCATAGCTGAGCAGGGCGCGCCTGATGGCTGATTTCACGATCTATCTGGGAAACAAGAACTACTCGTCCTGGTCGCTGCGGCCTTGGCTCGTTCTCAAGCAGACCGGGGTAGCGTTCGACGAAATCGTCATTCCGCTCTACGAGCCGACGAGCAAGGCGACGATCATGAAATATTCGCCGTCGGGAACCGTGCCGGCCCTGCGGCACGGCGAGCTCGTCGTCTGGGACAGTCTGGCTATCTGCGAGTACCTGGCGGAGTTGTTCCCGACGTTTCAGCTGTGGCCGCGCGATCACGACGCGCGGGCAGTCGCCCGCTCGGTTTGCGCCGAATTGCATTCAGGATTTCAGGCTCTGCGCGCCCATTTGCCGATGAATGTACGCTCGAGCTTCCCCAATCGCGGCGTCACACCGGATGTTCAGGCGGAAGTCAATCGCGTCATGTCGATTTGGCGCGACTGCCGCAAACGCTTTGGTGAAGGCAAAGGCGATTTCTTGTTCGGTCACTTCAGCATTGCCGATGCAACCTACGCCCCGGTGGTGACCCGGTTCCGGACGTACAAGCTCGAGTTAGAGCGCGACGCGGACACCTATTGCGAGACCATAATGGCGCTTCCGGCAATGCAGGAATGGATCGCCGCCGCCCGCAACGAGCCGATGATCATCGACAAATACGAGTTCTAACCGCCGGCAGGGCTACCCGAATCATTAGCCGCTCACATTTTGACGGCAAGCTGATACCACTGCCGCAACAAGGCTGCGAAAAGCGTCGGCCGATCGCCTAGAGGTGGTCATGCCCAACCCACAGACAGCGCCGTATGGTTCTTGGTCCTCGCCGATCACTTCCGACCTGATCGTCGCGTCGACTATCGGGCTCAGCGGCATCCTGCTCGACGGCTCCGATGTCTATTGGCTGGAGTCGCGCCCTCGGGAGAATGGGCGATCGGTAATCGTCCGACGCGCCGGCGACAGCATGGTCGACGTCACCCCGCCGATGGCAGGCGCTGGCGAAGCGACTTTCAGCGTGCGGACACGCGTCCATGAATATGGCGGCGGTTCCTACCTCGTCGCCAACGGCGTCGTTTATTTCTGCAACGACGCAGACCAGCGCCTCTATCGCCAGGAGTTGGGAGGGACGCCCGTTGCAATCACCCCTGACCCTGCTCGGCCGCGAGGACTGCGCTATGCCGACGGTGTGATGGACGCGCGGCGCGGGCGGATGATTTGGGTGCGCGAGGACCACACTACGGCCGCTCTGGAGCCGGTCAACACCCTGGTCCAAAGTTCGCTCGACGGATCGCAGCCGCAGCGGGTGCTGCAGGCGGGACGGGATTTTTATGTCGCGCCGCGTCTCAGTCCGGACGGCAGCCAGCTCGCTTGGCTCGAATGGAGCCACCCCAGCATGCCCTGGATCGGGTGCGAATTATGGGTGGGCCAATGTGCCGCCGATGGCTCGGTCGGCAACAAGCGCCTTGTCGCGGGCGGAGAGGACGAGTTGATCTTCCAACCCGAATGGTCGCCCGGCGGCACGCTTTATTTCGTCTCCGATCGCGCCCAGCGCTCGCTCGAGGGGAGATGGTGGAACCTGTTCCGTCTGCGCGGCGACGCAATGGACAATTCCGCCCGGATCGAGCCGGTTTATCCGCTCGCGGCGGAATTCGGCAGAGCGCAGTGGGTGTTCCGCATGTCCACCTTCGCGTTCACTTCGGCGAGCCAGCTGGTGTGCAGCTACGTGCAGGATGGGGTTCACCGGATGAGCATCGTCGACCTTGCTTCGCTCGAAGCCCGTCCCATTCCGACAAAATACGAGGACATCTCCTTTGTCCGCGCGACCGCCGAACGGGTCTACTTCGCTGGTGGTTCGCCGACCACGCCGCCAGCCGTCGTCGAGCTGCACCTACCCTCCGGGCGGGCAAAGAATTTGCAGCTCTCGACCACTCAGGATGTCGAGGCCTGCCGCAAGTACTTATCCGCGCCGGAGCCGGTGACATTCGACACTGATAACGGACAGCAGGCGCACGGCTTGTTCTACCCCCCGCAAAACGCCGACTTCGCCGCGCCCGCCGGCGAACTTCCGCCACTGCTCGTGCATTGCCACGGCGGGCCGACTGCGGCCGCCTCTCCGACCCTCAGCTGGGGGACGCAGTATTGGACCAGCCGCGGCTTCGCCGTGCTCGACGTCAATTACGGCGGCAGCACCGGCTATGGCCGCGAGTACCGGCTGCGGTTGCAGGGGAGCTGGGGCGTCGTCGACGTAGCCGATTGTGTGAACGGCGCGCGCCACCTCGCGGCAACGGGACGGGTCGCCCCGGAACGTTGGGCGATCAGCGGTGCCAGCGCGGGCGGCTATACCACACTGGCGGCATTGACGTTCCGCAAGGAATTCAAGACCGGCGCCAGCTATTACGGCATCAGCGATCTGGAGGCACTCGCAAAGGATACGCACAAATTCGAGTCGCGCTATCTCGATGGCCTGATCGGGCCTTACCCCCAGCGCAGGGACCTCTATGTGGCCCGATCCCCGATCCACAGCGCGCGGCTGCTCGCGGCGCCGGTCGCCTTCTTCCAGGGCGCCGAGGACAGGGTCGTGCCGCCGCAACAGGCCGAGGAGATGGTCGATGCGCTTCGCCGGCGCCGGATCCCGTTCCTCTATCTGTTGTTTGACGGTGAGCAGCACGGGTTCCGCCGCGCCGACAACATCAAGCGGGCGCTCGACGCTGAACTCTATTTTTACGCGACGTTTCTGACGGATCAGCGGCTGGAATTCCGTGTCTCGTAGAAACGAGTTCAGCGCACGCTTCCGAGGAGGTCGTCGAGTGTTCGGCCGAGCCGCTCGAGGTCCGGCTTCGCGCGACAGCCGGTGGTCGCCGTCCTTGACCAGGGTGACCACGACATCGCGGCTCGCGAGGCGCTCGGCGAGCGATAGGCTCGTCTGCCACGGGACGGAGGCGTCGCTCATGCCATGCAACAGCCGCACGGGGCAATCGAGCGCGATCGCCTCGGCGCATCACCAGATGCCGCCAGCCGTCCTCGAAGAGGCTCAGCCGATAGGTGTAGCCAGCCGGATTGTATTCCGAGGGCAACGTCACGGTGCCGGTGTCGCGCAATTGCCGCTGCTGGGCCGGATCGAGGCGCGGCCAGACGAGATCCTCTGTGAAGTCCGGCGCTGCCGCAATGCCGACGAGCCCATAAACCCGCGACGGCCTCGCGAGCGCGGCGAGCAGCATGATCCACCCGCCCATGCTCGACCCGACCAGCACCTGCGGCCCTTCCGTCAGCGAATCGAGAACCGCCATCGCGTCGTCTGACCAGCGGCCGATCGTGCCGCTTGCGGCATCGCCGCTCGATGCGCCATGGCCGAAATAATCGAACCGCAGATAGGCCTGCCCGCGGCGGCGGCAGTAATCCTCGAGATAAAGGGCTTTGGTGCCGGTCATGTCGGAGCGAAACCCGGCCAGGAACACGACGCCCGGGCCCGATCCGGCAAGCCGGTGGTAAGCGATGGTTGCTCCATCCTGCCGTGTTAGAGTGGCGGCAGAACTCATCGGGGATACCGGCCGGCCGGAATGAGCATCGATGATACCATTGCGCCCGTTGCGCCGGCAGGGCGCGCTCCGGTAGCGCTGCAAATTCTCCCCAATCTCGTCTCCGGCGGCGCCGAGCGCGGCACTATCGAGCTCGCGGAAGCGCTCGTCGTGGCGGGATGGACCTCCTGTGTCGCTTCCGGAGGAGGTCCCCTGGAACGCGAAATCGCACGGGCAGGTGCGATGCATCTGACCCTGCCGCTCGCCTCGAAAAACCCGCTGATCATGCGACGCAACACGGCGGAATTGGTGCGTCTGATACGGCAGTTCGGCGTCGACATCGTCCATGCCCGCAGCCGTGCCCCGGCTTGGAGTGCCTGCGCGGCCGCTCGTGCGACCGGGCGTTGCTTCGTGACGACCTTTCACAATGCCTATGGCGCGCGCACAGCACTGAAGCGGCGATATAACTCCGTTATGGCGCGGGGTGACCGGGTGATTGCGATCTCGGATTTCGTCGCCGACCACGCCGCTGATGTCTATGGGGTCGGCCGCGACCGGCTGCGAACGATCCCGCGCGGCGTCGATCTCGAAATCTTCGATCCCAACCGGGTCGGCGCGCAGCGCATCGTCAACCTTGCCCGCCAATGGCGCCTGCCCGACGGCATGCCCGTCGTAATGCTTCCCGGCCGGCTGACGCGATGGAAAGGCGGGCTCGATTTTATCGCAGCCATCGCGATCCTTGGCCGCACGGATATCTGTTGTGTTCTCGCGGGCTCCGAACAGCGCGCCGGGTTCCGCCGCGAACTCGAGGCGGCAATCGACGAGAACGGGCTGGCCGGCCTCTTCCGCATCGTCGAGGAATGCCGGGACATGCCGGCCGCCTACATGCTGGCCGATGTCGTCGTCTCAGCCTCGCGTGAGCCCGAAGGGTTCGGCCGCGTCATCGCCGAGGCGCAGGCGATGGGCCGACCCGTTATCGCCACCGATCACGGCGGCGCCCGCGAGACGATCGTGCCGGGGATCACCGGCTGGCTCGTGCCGCCGCGCGATCCCGCCGCTCTCGCCGCGGCGATCAGCGAGGCTCTCTTACTCGGGTCAGACGGAGCGTCAGCAACTGGGCCGACGCGCAATGGCGCATATTGCAACTAATTTCACGCGCGAGGCCATGTGCGCCCGCACGATCGAAGTCTACGAAGAGCTGCTGGCGCGCGATCGGAGGAAACTTCGAATTGGTTCTGGCAGGACGCATTGCCTACGGCTTAAAAGCAGCACCACAGGCCTCGGCTCCTTCGCCGGGAAGACCCGAATTATTAAATGTCTGCGATGAATGTAGACAAAGTTCTTCAGGAGCCGATAGACCGGGATCAGACGCCGGTCGTCGTGACACTGCCCGACGGCAAACAGCTCGAATTTGCCGGCCCAGTCACTGGCGCCAAAATTGCCGCCGCTATTGGGCCGGGACTTGGCAAGGCCGCGATCGCGATCCGGGTCGACGGCCGGGTGCGCGATCTCGCGACCGTTATCGACCACGACGCGGCCGTTGCGATCATCACGCGCGAGACGACGGAAGGGCTCGAAATTTTGCGTCACGATGCCGCCCATGTCATGGCGGAGGCGGTGAAGGAACTCTACCCCGACACGCAAGTCACGTTTGGGCCGGCGACCGAGACCGGGTTCTATTATGATTTCGCGCGCGCCGAGCCGTTTACTCCGGAAGATCTCGAAAAGATCGAGAGCGCGCATGCGCGAAATCGTGCGCCGCGACGAGAAGATCACGCGCGAGGTCTGGGACCGCGGCGCCGCGGTCGCGTTCTTCGACCGCATCGGCGAAGCCTACAAGGCCGAGTATATCGGCGAAATCCCAGGCCGGACGAGCAGATCAGCCTCTACCGGCAAGGCAATTTTGTCGATCTCTGCGTCGGACCGCACCTGCCCTCGACGGGCCATCTCGGCCAGGCCTTTAAGCTGATGAACGTCGCCGGCGCGTATTGGCGCGGCGACGCGAAAAACGCCCAACTGCAGCGCGTCTACGGCACTGCCTTTGCGAGCCAGAATGAGCTCGATCAATACCTCTTTCAGCTCGAAGAGGCGGAGCGCCGCGACCACCGGCGGCTCGGCCGCGAGCTCGACCTCTTCCATCTGGGTGAGGAGGCGGTCGGCAGCGTCTTCTGGCATCCGAAGGGCTGGACCCTCTACCGGACAATCGAAGCTTACATGCGCCGCCGGCTCGACGCGGCCGGCTATCAGGAGGTGCGCGGGCCGTTGCTCCTCGATCGCAGTCTGTGGGAAGCCTCCGGCCATTGGGAGAACTTCCGAGAGAACATGTTCATTGCCGAAAGCCGCGACGAGCGGGTGCTCGCGGTCAAGCCGATGAACTGCCCGGGCCATGTACTGATATTCGGCAACCGGCTCCGAAGCTACCGTGAATTGCCGCTGCGGCTGGCCGAATTCGGCAGCTGCCACCGGAATGAGCCGTCGGGCGCGCTGCATGGGTTGATGCGCGTGCGCGGCTTCATCCAAGACGACGCGCATATCTTCTGCACCGAAGATCAGGTCACCGGGGAAGCGATCGACTGCTGCAAGTTGCTGTTGTCGATCTACCGCGACTTCGGTTTCGAGGATGTCGAGATCAAATTCGCTGACCGGCCGCCGGTGCGGGTCGGCAGCGACGCGGTCTGGGACCGTGCCGAGCACGATTTGAAAGCCGCGGTTGAGATGGCCGGCCTCACCTATACGCTCAACCCGGGCGAGGGTGCGTTCTACGGCCCGAAGCTCGAATTCCACCTCCGCGACGCGCTCGGCCGGCAATGGCAATGCGGCACGGTTCAGCTCGATTTCAACATGCCCGGCCGGCTCGGAGCCGTGTATGTCGGCGAGGATGGCGCGCGCCATACGCCGGTTATGCTGCACCGGGCGATCCTGGGCTCGATGGAGCGCTTTATCGCCATTCTGACCGAGCATTACGCGGGCCGCTTCCCGTTATGGCTCGCCCCGGTCCAGGTCGTCGTCGCATCGATCACTTCGGAGTCGGCGGACTATGCCGCAGAGGTCGCCCGGGAATGCGCCGCCGCAGGGCTGAGGGTGGAGCTCGACGCGGGGAACGAGAAGATCACCTACAAGGTTCGCGAGCACAGCCTCGCGAAGGTCCCGATCATGCTGGTCGTCGGGCGGCGCGAGGCGGCAAACCGATCGGTTGCGTTGCGCCGGCTCGGCGGCAAGGATCAGGAAGCCCTTGCGCTCGGCGAAGCCGTCGCTAGATTGAAGCAGGAAGCAGCGGTGCCGTCATCGTCCTGACCGTCGCACCGTGCTTGCGGACGAACCCCGTCAACCTCCCAGAGGAGATTGTACATACCCAGACCACCGATGAATTTCACTCCCACCCGTGAGGGACCCCGGATCAACGATGAGATCGGCGTCCCGCGCGTCCGCCTCGTCGACGAGCGGGGCCAGATGGTGGGTGTCGTCGGGCGCAACGAAGCGCTCACCATGGCCGTTCAAGCCGGTCTCGACCTCGTCGAAATCGCGCCGACCGCCGATCCGCCAGTCTGCAAAATACTCGATTTCGGTAAGTTTAAATACGAAGAACAGAAGAAAAAGAATGAGGCGCGTAAGAAACAAAAGATCATCGAAGTCAAGGAAATCAAATTGCGCCCGAGCATCGACGACCATGATTACGAGGTCAAGCGGCGCAGCATGACAAAGTTCATTGAAGAAGGCGACAAGGTCAAGGTGACCATGCGGTTCCGCGGGCGCGAGCTGGCGCACCAGGAACTGGGCATGGACGTCCTGATGCGGGTCAGGGATGATCTCGACGAAATCGCCAAGGTCGAACAGATGCCGCGGATGGAAGGCCGGCAGATGACCATGGTCATGTCGCCGAAATAACCTTGGCCGGCCGAGCGCGGTCGGCAGTCTAGTCCGGGTACTCTACCGGCTATCGGTGGCCGAACCCGGCGGCATGCGCGAAGCCGTGACTAAAGCCGTTATGGGCGAAGGGATGAGCAAAGCGAAACGCTCGTCCTCGGCCAATGCCATGGGCGAAGCCCTGGCGGAACCCGCGGCGCCCGCGGCCGGTATCGACCCCGCCGAACCCGAAACCGGGCCAGTACCCGTAATCGGGCCAATACTCGTAATCGGGGGCGTAGGAATAGCTCGGCAGCACACAACCATAGTTCGGATCGTAATCGAGGCCTGAATTGCAGGCATAAGGGGCGGCATGCGGTTGCGCAGCCGACGGCGGTGAACCGCGCAACACTGTCGGCCCGCCGCCATTGGAAGCTGCGGCGGCCTGTTCGGGAGAATCTGCCGAGCCGCGCAATACGAGCGTCGAAGAGACGGGGTCGGGGGGAGGGGAATTCGAAGCCGCTGCTTCGGCTATCGTTAAATCCCCCAAGGCCAAGACCGCTGCAGCCGTCAACCTCACGGCGTGGACCCACCGCCTTGCGTGGCGCATTGCAGGTCTCCTCTGGCTTTCGCTGGTAGTATCATTTATTCTTTCAGCAACACTTGAGAAGAGAGGCGAGGTGCCGCGCTTGCGTTCATTGCGCGGCATCGCTATATAGCGCCGCTCCAAGGGGCGGCGGGCCGGGTGCCTCGGCGCCGCAGGCCTGAAACGGATCTTGAGATGCCCAAGCTGAAGACGAAGAGCGGCGCAAAGAAGCGCTTCGGCCGTACCGCCACAGGCAAGATCAAGCGGAACTGGGGCCACAAGCGCCACCGGCTGATCAGCAAATCGACCCAGGGAAAGCGGCTGCGGCGCGGCACTACGACGATGGAGCCGGGTGACGCCAAGCTCGTCCTGACCTATATGCCCTATCTCCGGGGCTGAGCCTTGGCACGCGTCAAACGCGGGGTTACCACCCACGCCCGTCACAAGAAGGTTCTCGAGCTCGCCAAGGGCTATCGCGGGCGCGGCAGCACCGCCTACCGCGTCGCGATCGAGAAGGTCGAGAAGGCGTTGCGCTACGCTTATCGCGACCGGCGCAACCGCAAGCGCGATTTCCGCGCCTTGTGGATCCAGCGGATCAACGCCGGCGCACGGCAGCACGGGCTGACCTACTCGCAGTTCATGCACGGCATCAAGCTGGCAGGGCTCGATCTCGACCGCAAGGTGCTCTCAGACATCGCGATCCGCGAGCCCGAGGCTTTCCAGTCGATCGCCGCGACCGCACAGGCCGCACTCGAGAAGGCGCCTCAACCTGCCGCCGCTGCCTGAGGCATTATTATTGCGCCGGCCAAGAGGCCGGCAAGAAACCGGACCGGAGGAAAAACGATGCCGATCGTCGATTCCCAAATCCACATCTGGGAAGACGCCCGGATGTCGCCGCAGCACCGGCAAATCCCGACCTATTCCATGGATGACGCGCTCAAGGAGATGGCGGAGGCCGGGGTCGACGCGGCGGTGCTTCATCCTCCCAGCACGCTTGGCGAGAAGGTCAACGAGCTGGCGGTCGAGGCGGTCCGCCGGCACCCGGACAAATTCTGCATCCTCGGGCATTTCGACCTGCAAAGCCCGGATCGCGAGGCGATCGTCAAGAACTGGCGGCAACGCCCAGGCATGCTCGGCTTTCGTTTTACCTTCAACCAGCCGCATCAGCAGAGCTGGTGGACCGACGGCTCGCTCGACTGGTTCTGGGCGGCCTGCGAAAGGGAGAAGCTGCCCGTTGGGCTCCTCGCCGGCGGCCACATGGCCGCTTTCGCCAAAATCGCCGAGCGGCATCCCGGATTGAAACTGCACATCGACCACATGGGCCGCCACGGGGGCGGCGGCGCGGCAAAGGACGATGCGGCTTTTGCTGATCTGGGCGAGATGCTGGCCGTCGCCAAATACCCGAATGTCGGGCTCAAGCTCTCCGGGGCGCCGAGCTATTCGAGCGAGCCCTACCCCTATCGCAACATCCACAAATACATCCGGCAGATGTTCGATGCGTTCGGCCCGCAGCGCTGCTTCTGGGGGACCGACATTACCCGCATGCCGTGCTCCTACCGGCAATGCGTAACGATGTTCACCGAAGAGCTGCCGTGGCTGCAGGGCCGCGACAAGGAGCTGGTCATGGGACAGGCCGTCTGCGACTGGCTCGGCTGGAAGCGGCCGGCCTGATTAGGGGGTAGGCTCACCTTCCGGTTCGGCCGCCGCACCGTCGCGGCTCGGGACATCGGCGGCGGCATAGGCCGTCGGGTCCTTCTGCCACAGCCGGATGCCGCCGGTCAGGCCATCGGTATTGGGCACAATCGTGACATCGGGCGGCAGCGGAAAGGTGATGTCCTTGGCGTTGCCGCCGCCGATGTAGAGGTGGTCGAAGCGGACGACCTCGCGCAGGATGTCGATGACTTTGGCGACCCGCTTGTTCCAGGCCTTCCTGCCCTTCTTCTTGCGGGCGGCATTGCCGATGTATTCGTCGTAAGTCTTGTTCCCGCTGACCGGGTGATGGGCGAGCTCGAGATGCGGCATGATCTCGCCGTCGCGAAAGAGCGCCGTCCCGGCGCCGGTCCCGAGCGTCAGCACCATTTCCACGCCTTGACCTTTGATCGCCCCGAAACCCTGGACGTCGGCATCGTTGAGCACGCGGACCGGCTTGCCCAGATGCTCGGCCAGGACCGATTGCAGATCGAAGCCCGCCAACGCGTCGGTGCCGAGATTGGGCGCGGTGATGACCCGTCCATCGCGGACATAACCCGGAAAGCCGACCGAGACGCGCTCGAAGGTGCCGAGCGGCGCTGCCGCCTCGTCGATGGCGCGGACGAGATCCTCGGGCGCAACCGGCTTGGGCGGCGTCGGCACTCGCTGCCGTTCGCCGATCATGCTGCCCGTGTCGTCAAGCAATGCGGCTTTGATCCCGGTCCCGCCGATATCGATCGCGAGCGTGCGGGGTTCGTTCATGGCTCGTCTTTTCCTGCCGGAAGCTCGTGGGCTCGGTCGTTCCCAAGTGCGGCTGGAAGCGCGTTCGGGTCAAGTCTATTTGTGCGCTATATTTAAGCGGGCGAAGGATCGTGGCGGAGCGGGATGCGAATTGAGGCGACCCTGAGGAGGATATCGGCGCTCGCCGGCCTGGTGGCGCTGCTCTCGTCGGGGAGCGCGCGGGCGGGCGGCCCTCCGGCGCCGGAAGATCTGGTCAAGGCTGGCCTCGTCGCAGAAGCCGCCTCGATTGCGCCCGGGGCGACTCTGTGGGTCGATCTTCGGCTCGAGGTCAAGCCGGGTTGGCATGTCTACTGGCAGAACCCCGGCGATTCCGGCTTGCCTACGACGATCGACTGGAAGCTGCCGCCCGGGTTTTCGGCGGGGCACATCCTCTGGCCGGTGCCCGAGCACTTTGTGCAAAACGGCATCGGCAACTACGGCTACGCCGGAACCGTCGATCTCCTGGTTCCGATCGCTGCTCCGAAAGAGCTGGCGGCCGGACAAACCGCCGTGCTCGACGCCGAAGCATCCTGGCTCGCCTGCGCCGATATCTGCATCCCAGGGGGTGCCAAATTAGGCGTTGAAACTGCCGGTCGCGGTGCAACCCGCCGCGCCCGATCTTGCCGTCGCGCCACTGTTCGCGGCCGCCCGCCGGCATTTGCCGGTGCCGGCGCCGTTCGAGACCCGCTTCGCGTCCGATGCCGATGATTTCCGGCTTCTGGTCCCGTCGAGCGCCATCGGCCAACTGCGGAACCCGACAGGAGTGTTTTTTCCGACCAAGGAATCGCTGATCGACGCCGCCGCCAATCCGCGCATCGAGCGGCGTGGCGATGGTTTGGCGATCGTTTTGCCGAAAGCCTCGGACGGCACGGCTGCGCCGGCGACCCTCGATGGCGTGCTCTCCTTACGCGGCGAGGATGGCGCCGATCGCGCCTTTGAAGTCAGCGCCAACCCTGTTCCGGGGGGACCGGCCGAAGGCGCCATCGTCTGGTGGCAGGCGCTGTTGCTGGCGTTTCTCGGCGGTGTCGTGCTCAACGCGATGCCGTGCGTGTTCCCAATCCTTTCCTTGAAACTGCTCAGCGTCGCGCAGCACGCCCATGGGCAACGCTCCGAGCGGGCCTATCACGGGCTCGCCTATACGGCGGGGGTGCTTGCAAGTTTTGCGGCGCTGGGCGGTCGCGCTGCTCGCGCTGCGCGCCGGCGGCCAAGCGGTAGGCTGGGGCTTTCAGCTTCAATCGCCGGTCTTTGTCGCGGTGCTCGCGTATCTCCTCTTCGCAATGGGCTTGAGCCTATCCGGGGTCGCCGGCTTTGGCGGCGCGCTCGGCGGCGTCGGCGGGCGGCTCGCCGCGCGCTCGGGGCTCGCGGGCACGTTCTTCACCGGCATCCTGGCGACGATCGTGGCGACTCCTTGCACCGCCCCGTTCATGGGCGCCGCTCTCGGCTTTGCGCTGATCGCTCCCGCGGCAGTGGCAATCGGCATCTTTCTCGCGCTCGGCCTCGGTCTCGCCGCCCCCTATCTCGCCGCGTCGCTCACCTACCGGTGGCAGCGCCTGCTTCCGAAGCCGGGACTGTGGATGGAATTGGTCAAACAGCTGCTCGCCTTCCCGCTCTATGGCACGGTCGCGTGGCTCCTCTGGGTACTGATCCAGGAGGTCGGACCCGGCGATGCATTGGGTGCGTTGTTCGGGCTGGTGCTCGTCGCTTTCGCGGTATGGGTCTATGGACAGACGCGGTTTGCCGCGCCTCTCGGGTGGTGGCTCGGCACCGGACTGGCCGCCGCCGGGGGCGCCGCCGCAATCTTTCTCGCCGCTTCCCTTACGGGAGCAGTGCCGGCCGGAGCAGTGCCGGCCAAATCCGCCGCTCTCCGCGACGGATTGCAATACGAGCCTTTTACGCCGCAACGGCTCGCCGCTCTGGAGACCGCGGGCAAGCCAATTTTCGTCAATCTGACGGCGTCCTGGTGCGTCACCTGTCTGATCAATGAACGGGTCGCCCTCGACAGCGGTGCCGTCCGCCAGGCCTTCGCTGAACGCGGCATCATCCCCCTCAAGGGTGACTGGACGAGTCAGAACCCGGAAATCACCCAATTTCTTCAGCAATTCGGGCGCAGCGGCGTTCCGCTCTATCTGCTCTACTCCGGCAGAGGGGGCGAGCCCGTCATGCTGCCGCAGATCTTGACCGCGGCGAGCGTGCTCGACGCAATCGGCAAGAGTTGATCCACTAGCGACTGAGGCCCCTCATGCGCGCCCTGAGCAAGACCCTGGCAGTTGCCGCACTCGCCGCGATCGGCAGCTTCGCTGTCGAGCACGCCACTGCCGTTCCGTCCGCCGCCACGGCAAAGCCGGGAGCGCCGGCGCCCTCCTTCAGCGCTTCCGATATCGCCGGCAACACCATTCGGCTCGGCGATTATGCCGGCAAGATCGTCGTCCTCGAATGGACCAATGACGGCTGCCCGTTTGTCGGCAAGCATTACAACAGCGGCAACATGCAGGCGCTGCAGCAGAAATACACAGGCACCGGGGTCGTCTGGTTGACGATCGCGTCTTCCGCTCCCGGCGAGCAAGGCTATGTGACCCCCGCCGAGGCCAAGGCCGATCTCGCGCGCTGGCGCGCAACCCCGACGGATTTCCTGCTCGACCCCGACGGCACCGTCGGCCGCCTCTACGATGCGCGCGCGACCCCGCATATGGTCGTGATCGACCGCACCGGCCATGTGGTCTATATGGGCGCCATCGACGACACGCCGTCGACCCGCCTCGCCGACGTCAAGACGGCGCATAATTACGTCGCCGCCGCGCTCGACGCGATCGCCGCCGGCCAGCCGGTCGCAGTCGCCTCGACCCGCGCTTACGGCTGCTCGATCAAATACCGGGACGAGTGATAATCGAAGCCGCCCCGATGTGCGCGCCAAACTGGCCATAGGGTTCACGTCGTCGACGGCGCGCCGTCCGAGATAAACCCGAGGATCTCGACCAGCCCACAAAAGCATGTCTGGCGGGCCGCGGATTGTCTTTGCGTCGTCAAACAGCAAGCTTCACCGCTGTGTTGGTGGGGGTAATGATGCACGATACGGCAAACAGCGCTGCGCTTCTTGCGACTGCCCGCGACTTCCAGCCGCGCATTATCGCGCAGCGCGACGCTATCGAAACGTCCCGACGGCTGCCGGAAGATCTCGCGCGCGACCTCGCCCGCGCCGGATTTTTTCGCATTTTCCTGCCGGCGGCCTATGGCGGGCTCGACCTGACGCCAATGGTCGGCATCGCGGTATTCGAGGAGCTTGCGAAAGCCGATGCGTCGGTTGCGTGGTGCGTGTGGAACGGCAATACGCATTGGACCGCAGCTCAGCTCTCCCCTGAGGCGGCGCACGCCATCCATGATGATCCGGACGTCATCACGGCCAACAGTACGCGCCCCTCGGGTCAGGCGCATGTCGTCGACGGGGGCTTCCGCTTGACCGGTCGCTGGTCGCTGGTCAGCGGTTGCGAGCTCGCGACCTGGATGGTTCTGTGGTCGGTCGTGCATCGCGACGGCAAGCCGCGCACGGCGCCGTCCGGCGGTCCGGAGATCCGCTTCATGCTGCTGCCCGCCAGCCAATGCGAAATCATCGACACTTGGGCGGTCGGCGGGCTGCGTGGCACCGGCAGCCACGATATCGCGGTGCATGACGTCTTTGTGCCGATCGCTTTCGCCTCGGGGTTCTTCGACAGCTACGTCTTGCCCGAGCCGCGCTACCGAATCCCGGCGTTCTGCCGCGTGATCCCTGGCCTCGGCGCGATGGCGCTGGGCATCGCCTGCACAGCCATCGAGACGCTCAAGGAGATTGCCGGTGCCAAGACCCCGGTGCGAACGACCCAGATGTTGCGCGATACGCCAGACGCACAGGTCCGGGTGTCGCACGCCGAGGCGCTGGTGCGCTCGGCTCGGCTTTTTCTGTTCGACAGCCTGGGGCAACTTTGGACGGAGCTTCTTGCGACCGGCGAGGTGAGGATGGAGGTGCGGGCGCTCGCGCGACTGGCCGCATCTCATGCCGTCAGCAGCGCGGTGCAGGCCGTTGATCTGATGTACGTGGCCGGCGGCGCCAGTTCGATATACGAGAGTTGCCCGCTGGAGCGTGCGTTTCGCGATGTGCATATCATGACGCAGCACATCGGCGTACACCCGCGGGTCATGCACTCGACCGGCCGGGTGCTGTTCGGCCTCGAATCAGACACTCCGTTGCTCTGACAGCGGATGAAGAAAGGCATCGAAGTCCGGTTTGGTACGGGCGACCGGAAGCGGCTGGAAGCCGTGATCGGATCGGGGAACAGCCAGCAGCAAGCGTAGGGCGGAACAGCGCAGCGCATTCCGCCACGACCTGTAGCCGGTGCGTTCCTCTCGACGGACTACCGATTATGTCCGCGTTTTGCGATGCCTAGAGAAACAGCCAGTGCAATCAATCGACTCGCGTTTGGGTTGTTCCGTGAAGCCTATGGCTCAGCCACTCCAGCACCTGCGTGGACGCTAGGGTGGGTCGTGTCCCGGCCATCGCCGGATGCTGGTCGGGACTGCTCGACCAGGCGTGCCGGTTCAGCCGGCGGCCAGCTCAGCTCCGCGGCAGGTTTGAGCATTTCGGGGATGCGGAAGCGGCTGAGATATTTCCTGTCGAAACCCGCAAGCGCCGAAAGCGCCTCGATGTCCTTGATGATCACGCGTTGGTGCTCGATTACCAGCAACTCGTCGTTACGCAATTGCCGCAGGGTTCGATTGACATGCGGTACGCTGAGACCGAGCGCGTCGCTGATCAGCTCTTGAGTGAACGGCATAGCGTATGAGTGCTCGTCGGCCAATCCGATGATCTCCAACCTGGCGTGCAGCTCGAGCAGAAAATGAGCTACGCGTTCGAGCGCCGATCGCCTTCCGATGTCGGTCAGCCGCTCGGTGTAGATCGCCGCCTCGCAGGCGAACGACCAGAAGATTTTCGCGGCCAGCTGCGGAGAAGTTTCAAACAGGGCGACTATCCGGGTGTGCGGGATCGGCGAGATCACCGTGTCGGTGAGTGCGGTGACCGAGTACAGAGCACGGTCGAAAAAGCATCCGGGAAAACCGATCAGGTCGCCGGGCAGCGCGACGTTCAGGATCTGACGCCGGCCGTTTTTCAGAACCCGAGAACGAACGGCAAATCCCTCGACCAACACAAAGATTGCCTCGTATTTCCGGCCATCGGCAACAATGTCCCGATGCCGCCGAACATTCTGTCTTGCCGATTGGAGATCCTGCAAAACGGAAATTTCATCGGGTGAAAGCGAAACAAAATGGGTCAGTTTCTTGACAAGCGGCATCTCTACCTCACCCGTCAGCCTCACTTGTCGCCCAGTCTCGAGTTTGGCCAAGGCGCGCGATTTCACGTCAGAACGCGGGATTTAACCCTGTCGTTCCCAGCCGTTTCGCGGGTTTCGGAAACCGGCGAGGCTGTTTCTTGGGACCCTATCGCTTCTCCAGCCGCGCGATAGCTGTCGAAAATCAGGCGGACGGCGTGCGCGCACTCGCTCGCCGGTATCGGCGGAGGATCGCCGCGGCCGTAGGCTTCCAATGCCTCCCGGATCGCCCTCGGGTAGCCCGCTTGCCAATACTCGGGCTGCGCAATGAATTCGTCGCGGCCCGGCGCGATCAGCTGCAAACCGCCCGCCGCTTGCCGCAACAGCAGCTTTTCGCCGGCGACTTTCTGTTCGCCGTCGGTCTGGTTGGCCGGCCAGGTCGGCATCGTGTAGCCGACTTCGTTGTGAAACAGGATGCCGCTCCGGGTGCGCAGCGTCGCCAGCGCGTAATCTTCGACTTCCCCGCCGTGCACCTGCCGGCTGACCACGGCAGAGGCGACCTGCAGCTCCTCGCCGGTCATAAACCGCGCCATGTCGAAGCCGTGTCCGCCGAGGTTCAGCAACGCACCGCCGCCGGCGAGCGACTTGTCCGCCATCCAGGGGGAGTCCCACTCGACGTAGCGGCGCATCGTCGGACGGATCCCGCGGAAGAAGATGTGCGAGATCTTGCCGAACTCGCCCGCCTCGATCATGCGCTTGACGGTGACCGCCCAGAACGAATAGCGCGACATGAACGGCACCCCGACCCAGGCGCCTTTGGCGGCGGCGAGACGGGCAAGGTCCGCGACGGTCTCGGGGTCGGTCCCCCACGGCTTTTCCATGACGAACGGCACACCGGCGTCGACGAGGAAACGAAAGATCTCCGGCATGTCGCAATGCCGGCCCAGGGCGATAACGAATTCCGGCTTTGTCGCCTCGATCATCTGCCGATAGTCGGTAAACGGGGTGCCGCCAAAATGCTCGGCGCGCTCTCCGGCGATCCGCGCGGAGCGGTCGGAGACCCCGACGATGTCGCACCCGAGATCCCGCAGAATATGCAGATACGAGGCGTCATTGATTGAATGCCAATGACTGACCTCGGTGACGGCGACGCGCTTTGGGATGGTCACGGCGGTCCTCCCGCTAAGGCGGTCATCTCCCGCTGTCGTGCCAGAAAATCATGCGGCGTGACAATCTCGATGGCGATCTTGCCCTGTTGCGCAAGCACGAGCTTGTCGCTGGTCACTAGCGGCACGTTCGCCGCTGCGCTCAGCGCTGCGAATTTTCGATCGTCGGGGTCAGCGATCGCGGTGAAAGCGGCCGGGTCGACCGGCGCCGTAAACTCCGTCCTCCAGCCGAAAGAGATCGGCGACCTTTTGCCAATCGAGGCGCGGGATCCGCCGCAGGATCATCTCGGTCTCAGACCGGGTCGGCTGGTTCCAGACGAGCCGGAAGCGCCCTCTCGCGGACGCCCTCGAGGATGCGCGCCGAGGCGCTTCTCGGGTTGAAGAGCGCCGCCACGAACACGTTGGTATCGATCACGACGCCTTCCACGCGCCCTCCGCAAGTGCAATTCTAATCCGGGGAACGCCAGTGAATAGCGAAAAGGGAGAGCTGATTGGCCATCGATTACGAAAAGCGTGACGGGGTCGCCTACATCACGCTGAACAATCGCGAGAAGGCGAACATCCTCGACAAGCCCACATCGGACGCGATTTCCGCGGCCTGGATCGACCTCTGGGAGGATCGCGACATTCGCTGCGCGATCCTGACCGGCGTCGGCAACCGGCATTTCTGCGGCGGGCACAATCTGGCGCCGCGTCCCGACATCACCGAGGAGGAACGCGAATACCTGCGCACTCAGCGCATCTTCTGGCCGCTCGCCGGTACCGCGCATGGCCAGAAGACCGGAGTGGACGGCCGGATGGGCGACCACTACCCGCGGGTGTGGAAGCCGGTCATTGCTGCGGTCAACGGCTGGGCGGCGGGGGCGGGCCTCTATATTCTCCTATCCTCGACCGATATCCGCATCGCGAGCCGCGAGCACGCCCGGTTCAAATTCGCATTGTTGTCGCAGGGTTGGCTGGGTCACGGGCCGGGCGCCAGCCTCCTGATCCGCCAGCTCCGCTACATCGACGCGATGAAGATCCTGTTGACCGACGATCCCTTTGGCGCCGACGAGGCCTTGCGTATCGGCCTCATCAACGAAGTCGTCCCCCACGCACAGCTGATGGAGCGGGCCGAACAGATCGCCCGCCACATCGTGACCTTGCCCCCGGTCGCGGTGCGCATGATGAAGGAGTTCGTGATCCGCTTTGGCGACCTGCCGACCGACCAGGCCTGGCACGTCCAGAACCTGATCAATTCCTTGCTGATCCAGACCACCACCGACGGCGAGGAGGGCCGCCAAGCCTTCAACGAAAAGCGCCCGCCCAACTTCACCGGCGCCCTGCGCCGCCGCGGCGACGCCTGGGAAGAACCGTCGGAGGCGGACGCCAAGCGTCTCGATGAGGCTTATCGGAGCGGGGAATTCTAGTGGCCGCGAAGGGCCTCCGATTGTAGTTCGGTCAGGCGGTCGGCTAGGCGGTTCAGCTCCCACTCGCGCGCCAGCGCCGCCGCCTCGCCCCAGGTCGGGGTCTGGTCGGGCAGGGGAGGGAGGGGGGCCAACGCGTCCATCGTCGCGATCGAGCGGTAAAGGCGCAGCTGTTCGACCTGCGCCGTGAACTTGCCCTGCGCCAGCGCGGCTTCGAGCGAGCCGTAGCGGCGCAAGAGGCTGGCGGCGGTCTTCGGGCCGATACCCGGCGCACCGGGGATCTTGTCCGACGAGTTGCCGCGCAGCGCGATGAAATCGGGGACCTGCTGGGGTTCGACGCCGTATCGCTCGCGCACTTCCGCGGGCCCGATCCGCGCCATCTCGCCGGCGCGCACCGGTTGCAGGATCACCGTCCGCTCCGAGGCGAGCTGAAAGGCGTCGCGGTCCCCGCTCGCTACGACCGCGGCGCCGCCACGCCGTTCTTCCTGCGCGACCGCGGCTGCAAGGAAGTCGTCGGCCTCGTATCCCGCGCCCTTGGCGAATGCAAAGCCGCAGGCTTCGACGAACTGCGGCAGGACATCGAGTTGGTCGAGCAGCTCGGCGTCGAAAACGCGCCCGCTCTGGTAGCCTTCGAGTGCGCGGTGCCGGTAGGTCGGCGCGTCGAGCGTGTCCCAACCGACGAGCACCGCGCGGGGCTGCTCCTGCGCATAGAGCCGCAGCAGGAAATTGGCGAAGCCGACGATCGCGCCGGCGCCCTTGTTGCCACGCCGCCGGATCGATTTCGGCAATGCATGGAAGGAGCGGTGCGCGAACGAGTTGCCATCGACGACGAGCAAAGGCCGGTTCATCGTTGGCCGCGAGCCTTCATATAACCTCTACGCTCTATAGGCCGCATCGGAGCAACTTCTGCTTTACTCCAACATAAACGATGGTAAAAAATGGGCTTGCTAGAGGGCTACAAAACCAGGAGACCTGCGATGAACAGAAAGGCGGTCGGAGCAGCAATTGCGATCCCATTCAGCGCGCTGCTGCTATCGGCATGTGTATCGCAACAACAATATGACGCGGTAGTGGCGGAGAACAACCAGCTGAAGGCGCAACTTGCGCAATCGCAAGCGCAGCTCACGCAATCCCAGGCCGAGCAAAAATTCGTAGAAGCGGGGGATCTGCTCTTCCCGTCAGGCGGCTTTCAGATGGGCCCCGCCGGGCAGGCCGAGCTCGCCAACAACGTCGTCCCTCGGCTGAGGGGTCTGCAGAATGTCAAGATCGTCGTATACGGCTACACCGACAATACGCCGGTAGGTCCCGAGCTGCAGCGCCAGGGAGTCCCGGATAATCTCGTCTTGTCGACGCGGCGGGCAGCCACCGTGGCGACCTTCCTGGTCTCGCAGGGGATCAACCCCAACATCGTTTCGGCCAAGGGTTTCGGCGACACCCATCCGGTCGCGTCCAACGACACACCGCAGGGCCGCGCGGCGAACCGCCGTATCGAAATCACCGTGCAGGGTCCCGGCGCGCCCGGAGCGTAGTGCCGGGGGGGAAGGTCGTCCATGGCCCAAAAGATCATTCCGAGGGCAGCCGCCGTGCCGCTCGCCGTGCTGGTCTTGGCGGCTTGCGTGCCCCAATCAGCCTATAACGAGCAAGCCGCACAGCTGGAGCAGGCCCAAGCACAAGTTGCCGCCCAGCAGGCAGAAATCGCCAAGATGCAGGCCGAAAACAAATGGGTCATGGCGGGCGACCTCCTTTTCCCCGAGGGCGGCTATGAACTGAGCGCCGCCGGCCAGGCGGCGCTCGCCCAATACGTGCCGCAATTGAGGTCGGTGCAAAACGTCAAAGTGGTAGTCTACGGCTTTACCGATAATTTGCCGGTCGGGCATGCGTTGCAACGCGCCGGCATTACCGACAACTTGGATCTGTCGTCTCGCCGCGCTGTTACCGTTGTCGCATTTCTTCAGTCGCAGGGCGTCAATCCCAATATCCTGTCGGCCAAAGGGTTTGGCGCAACGCATCCAGTCGCGCCGAACGATACGCCACAGGGCAGAGCGCAGAATCGCCGGATCGAAATCGTGCTCGAAGGGACGGGCGCTTGACGTGAGAAGAGGCTAAATGACCCATCCACCAAAATAGCCTGACGGCTGTTTTGGCCCACCTGGGGGGGGTGAATGTTTTTTTGCGGCTCCGCTCGCCGGAGATCTGGTGTCCTTCGGCCTAGGCCAGCCACGCGATGTTGCCTATGGCTCGGGCTAGCTCTGCCGCTGTGCTGCGCCGGGTGTCTCGTCGGTCCTGATTTCTCTTCGCCTTCGGCCCCGGCAGCCGAGAGATGGCTCGAAGCCAACGACCCGTCGGTCGATACCCGAAATCAGGAATACCGCGACTGGTGGACAGTCTTTCATGATCCGGTGCTCAACCGGCTGATCGAGATCGCGTATAATCAAAACCTTACTCTTGCCAGCGCCGGAACCCGAGTGCTTCAAGCACGCGCCGAACTGGGAGTGGCGATCGGCGAGTTCTATCCGCAAGTGCAGCAGGGCAACGGTTCGGTGACCTACATTCGGCCGAGCCATGCCGACACGACGGCATTTCCATCGGGCGTCACCCAAAATTTCTGGCGCGACTCGCTTGGTCTCACCGTCAATTGGGAGTTGGATTTTTGGGGCAAATTCCGGCGCGCCATCGAATCCGCCGATGCCGCCTATCTCGCCTCTATCGCCAATTACGACTACGTGCTGGCCAGCCTGCTGGGCGATGTCGCGACGACCTACATCGGCATCCGCACCCTGCAAACGCAGATCCAGATCTCCGAGGAGAACATCGTCAAGCAGAAGAAAGCGCTCGCGATTGCCGAGGCGAAGTACCATGGCGGCACCGCGACCAAGCTCGACGTTTACCAGGCGGAGAATGTCCTCGGGCAAACGGAATCGACGATTCCGCAACTGACGATCCAGTTGAATCAGGGCTTTAACGCACTCGCCGTGCTGCTCGGCATGCCGCCGCAGCCGATGGCCCCGCTGTTGCGGGGCTCGAGCGGGATCCCGGTTCCGCCCAAGACCGTCGCGGTCGGCATTCCCGCCGATCTCGTCCGCCGCAGACCGGATATCCGTGCTGCCGAATTGGCGGCGATGGCTCAAAGCGCGCAAGTCGGCATCGCCGAGGCTAATCTTTATCCGGCGTTCAGCTTGAGCGGAGCTTTTGGCACATCTGCCAGCACCGTCGGTCACAGCAAGTTGAAGCGAGTGTTCGAGGGAAACGGCATCACCTTCGCTTTCGGACCGTCCTTTCAATGGAACATTCTCAATTATGGGCAGATCACCAATCAGGTTCGGGTCGAGGATGCCGCGCTACAGACATTACTGGTCGACTATCAAAACACCGTGCTCAAGGCGCAGCAAGAAGTCGAAAATGGTCTGACCAGTTTTCTGCAAGGGCGTGACCAGGTCGATGATTTACGTCAGAGCGTTGCCGCGGCAAACGCCGCGCTCGGGATTGCCCTGCTGCAATACAATCTCGGAACCCGCGATTTTACGACTGTGCTGACGGCGGAGCAGAATTTGTACACCGCGCAGAACAACCTGGCGATGGCAGAGGGTGGCGTGTCGACTGGGTTGGCTTCGGTCTACCGCGCCTTGGGAGGAGGATGGCAAATACGCGCGGACAACGAATTCGTCCCCGCTGCGACCGCCGAGGAGATGCGAAACCGGACCAATTGGGGTGAGCTGTTGCCGCCCCCAGGCGCGCCCCAGCCGCCGGCCCCTGCGCTGCCCACGCCGCAAGACGTCAGTCCGAACCCGCGAGCGCCGGAATGGTGAGGTCGTTGTGAGAATATTTCCCATAAGCACCAGCAGGCTGATCCCGCCTTTGACTGCGGCCTTGATCGCGGGATTGGCCTTCTTCGGGATGGCGCCATCCTCACCATCCGTGGTTGTGCAGGCGCAGGTCTCACCGCAGCCATCCCCGCCCGTGCCGGTTGTCCGGCCCAGGGTGCAGAGCGTCGCCGATTACATGGTGGTGACCGGGAACGCTGCCGCAGTGAATGCCGTCAAGCTCGTCGCGCGCGTCGAGGGCTACCTCGAAAAGATCCATTACGAAGACGGCCAATTCGTCAAAAAGAACGATCTGCTCTTCACGATCCAGCAGGATCAATACAAGGATCAGCTCCAACAGGCGCAGGCTCAGGTGCTCACGGCACAGGCAGCGCTGATTTACGCAAAGACAGAGCTTGTAAGATACGCCAAACTGGTGAAGCAGGACGCGGCTACTCAGACCGAGGTCGACCATTGGACCTTCGAGCGGGCAAGCGGGGAGGCGTCACTGCTTTCCGCCCAGGCGCAGGTCGCGCTGGCCAAGTTGAACCTGGGATATACCGAGGTCAGGGCACCCTTCGACGGCATTGTCGGCAAGCACTTGATCGATCCCGGCAACGTTGTCGGGGGCGGAGGCCAGCAGGCTGCGCTTGCCGAGATCACCCAGCTCGACCCGATCTATGTCGTCGCCAATCTGAGCGAACAGACCGTATTGAAGGTTCGGCAGAATTTGGACCAACATCGGCTTACTTTCGCCGATCTGCAGAAGGTTCCGGTCGATGTCGGCACTTCGGACCAAACCGGGTTTCCGCTGCAGGGCACGATCGAATATGTTGCGCCTGGACTCGATCCTGCGACCGGAACATTGCTTGTGCGCGGCATTCTTCCGAACCCTACTCGGGACCTGCTTCCGGGTTTTTTCGTCAACATCCGCCTGCCGATGGGGAAGGTCGACCGCAACGCATTGCTGGTGCCCGACCGGGCGCTGCAGGCGGATCAGGGCGGCCGTTACCTGCTCGTCCTCAACAAGGACGATGTCGTCGAGCAGCGCTATGTGCAATTGGGCCAACTGATAGGCACGTCGCGGGTCATCACCTCGGGCCTCAAGCTCGACGACCGGGTAGTTGTCGGCGACCTCTGGCGCGCCAATCCTGGCACTAAGGTGACGCCGCAATTGACGACATTCGATACGACGTCCGCCGGCTCGCCAGGTACGGCCGCCGCGGGGCCGAAGCCATGATGTCGAAATTCTTCATCGAACATCCGGTCCTGGCGAATGTGCTGGCGATCGTGCTGGTGCTGATCGGCGCCCTTTGCCTCTTCCGTCTTCCGGTCGCGCAATATCCGAATATCGTGCCGCCGACCGTCCAGGTGACGACCCGTTATCCCGGGGCCAGTGCCCGAACCGTCGTCGACACGATCGCCCTGCCGATCGAGCTCCAGGTGAATGGCGCTCCCGGCATGCTCTACATGCAGTCGACCAGCGCCTATGACGGCACCTACACGCTGACGGTCACCTTTGAGATCGGCTCCGACCCGAA
>CAWBFS010000019.1:0-33267 GCA_963788085.1 uncultured Alphaproteobacteria bacterium | reverse complement strand
GAGGAAGTCCTGCGCCAAATCATTGCCAAGGCCGATGGCGTGCCGCTGTTCGTCGAAGAACTCACCAAGGCCGTCCTCGAATCACGGCTACTGACCGAGGATGCCGATGCCTGGCGCCTCGACGGCCCGCTGCCGCCGCTGGCGATCCCTTCGAGTCTGCACGACTTTTTCATGGCCCGTCTCGACCGCATGGCACCGGTAAAAGAGGTCGCGCAGGTCGGCGCCGCAATCGGCCGTGAGTTCTCGTCGCGGCTGTTGGCGCCCGTCCTCGACATGAACGAGGCTACGCTCGGCGCCGCCCTGACCCAGCTCGTCGACGCCGGCCTGCTGGTGAGCCGTGGCGGCGACATCTACGCGTTCAAACACGCACTGACCCGCGATGCCGCCTATGCGAGCCTGCTCCGCAGCCGTCGTCAGATCTGCCACCAGCGTATTGCAACCGCACTGGAGGAATTCGACGACGATTTTGTCGGCGCGAGCGAGCCGGAGTTGTTGGCCTTTCACTACCAGGAGGCCGGTGATTTCAGTGCGGCCCTCGCCCATTGGATCGCGGCCGGCGATGTTGCGGAGCAGCGCGGCGCCAATGCGGAGGCCATCGCTCATTACCGATCGGCCAAGGCGTTGACCGAGAATGCGGATCTGTCCGCGCCCGACCGTGCCCGGGCTGCAGAAGTCCTGCTGAAGCTTGGCAACGCGCAATGGCAAACGGCTGGCTACCAGGCCGAGGAAGTCATGCGGTCTTACCGGGAGGCGCGTGACGCCGCACTGGCATTGGACCAGCAGGACGAGGCTGCCGAGGCCGACATTCGCAAGGCCACGTTCCTTTTCGGCAGCTGCCGTAATCGCGAAGTCCTGGAACTCGGCAACAACATCTTGCGGAGAGACCCGGACCGATTGCGCCCGGAAACGCTGGTCCACCTCTGGGTCATGGTGAGTTCGGCGCATTGCCATCTCGGCAACTTCGAGCAGTCGCTAGCCTTCTCGGAGAGGGCAATCGAGCTGGATGATCAGGTCAGTTGCGGATACAGGGCTCCCTGCTCGGGCGCCGACCCGGCCATAGTCGCACGCGACACGGCGGAAATGGCTTTACGACCGTTGGGACATCTTGATCGGTCGCTCGCGGTCTCTGAGCAAGGGATGGCGATCGCCCTGGAGCGGGGCCACCTGTTTTCGATCGTTTGGGCGAGCGTGGCGCATATTCTTGCACTGACGAGTTTCGGTCGCTACGCCGAAGCCGTATCCTGCGCCGACGACGCTCTCGCGATTTGCGAAAAACATGGCTTCGATACGCGCATCGGCAATGTCCTCCAGCATCGAGGGCCCGCATTGTTCGAACTCGGCGACGAAGAACGAGGTCTCGCGGAGATTCAACGGGGAGTAGCCCTTTGGCGAGAACGCAGCGGCACCTTTCTTTTGACGCGCAATCTGGCGAAGCTCGCCGAATACCAGCTGCGCGCAAACCAGCACGAGGAGGCCCGCGCGAACCTTGATGAAGCGGGACAGCTGGCCGAAACGACAGACGAGAAAATGCACCTCGCGGAAATCATCCGCCTGCGCGGCCGCCTTTGGCACGCGGAGGGTGATTACGACCAGGCCCGGCTGTGCTTTGAGCGCGCCATTGCGCGCTCGCGCGATCAGGGCGCGCGCTTGTTCGAACTGAACGCCACCCGCGACCTCGCCAGGCTCGCAGGCGAAGCCGGCGACGTCACGGAGGCGCTCAGAACACTGCGCGCCATCGTGGATTGGTTTCCAGCCACCCTCGACGTCCCGGCACTCGCCGAATGCCGCGCGCTGCTGCAGTAGACCAGACTGGCGAGACCATCTCCCTTTCGAACGGCAGAACTCTCTTTAGGCAGGGACGGTCAGCCGCGCCACGTCAAAATTGTAGACGCGGGCGGTGTTGCCGGCGGCGATCTTGGCCTGTTCGTCGTCCGGCACCCCGGCCAGGATCTCCGCCAGGATCTTGCGCGATTGGGGAAATGTCGACTCGCTGTGCGGATAGTCCGAGCCCCACATCATGTTGTCGACGCCGATGACGTCGCGCAGGCGGATGCCGATGGCGTCCTCCTGGAAGCTCAAGACGACGTTGCGGTGGAAGAAGTCGCTCGGCAGCATGCCGTTCTTGAACCGGTAGATCGCTTCGCCGTGGCGCTCGCGGTAGGTGTAGTCCATCGTCGAGAGCAGGTGGGGCGCCCACGCCAGTTCGAACTCGACGATCGCCAGTGTGAGGCGCGGATTGCGCTCGAAGACGCCGGAGAAGATCATGTCACACATCGACAATGCCGGATAGAACGCCTTTGTCGCGCGGCTGCTGGCGTCGCGCAGCGTTCCGCGACCGGCCCCGCGGATCTTGCCCTGCCGCCGCGTCGCGGTGTGCAGGCTCAGCGGCAGATCGAGCGCCGCGGCGGCGGCCCAGAACGGCTCGTACTCGGGTTGGTCGTAGCGGCGGTCCTCGGCTGGATACTCGGTGATCATCGCGCCGGCGAGGCCCAGCCGGGCGGCGCGCTCCAGCTCCCGGAGCCCGTCCGGGACGTCGTCCAGGTTGATCATCGCGATGCCCTTCAATCGGGCGGGATCGGTGCTGCAGAACTCGGCGAGCCAGTCGTTATAGACGCGAAAGATCGCGGACATCAGCGGCGGGTCCGCCACCTTGAAGTAAAAGAGCCCTTGCGAGGGATAGAGGACTTCGCCGGCCACCCCATCGAGCGCCATGTCCTCGAGGTGCTGCTCGGGGTCGTACCCGCCGCGCAGCACGTCTTCGAAGCGCCCCTGGGGGGAGATCGTCTCGGGGGCCTCGAACCGCGCGCCGGCGTTCGAGATGAGGCCGATCCCGGAGAGGATCTGATCCGCCTCGACGACGACATGGTCGCCGCCGTCGATCCGCTCGATCCGCGGCGCCCGATCGCGGAACGCCCGGTCGATGCGGGTCTGCCACAGATCGGGCGGTTCGAACACGTGAGAGTCGGACGAGAGAATGAGCGGCAGCATCGGCATCTCCTTTCTCACCGGATCGCGGGCAGCAGCTTCGGTGATCGAGGTCAGGCGGTTTGGCGCATTCGGGCGGCGCGGGCGAGGTCGACCGAGACGAGCTGCGAGATGCCGCGTTCGGCCATTGTGACGCCGAAGAGGCGGTCGACGCGCGCCATCGTGATGCGGTGGTGCGTGACCACCAGAAAGCGGGTGCCGGTGGTGTCGGCGATTTCGCCGACGAGGCTGCAGAACCGGTCGACATTGGCGTCGTCGAGCGGCGCGTCGACCTCGTCCAAAACGCAGACCGGCGCCGGGTTGGTCAGGAAGGCGGCGAACAGCAGCGCGAGCGCGGTCAGCGCCTGCTCGCCGCCCGACAGCAGCGACAGGGATTGCAGCCGCTTGCCCGGCGGGCTCGCCATGATTTCGAGCCCGGCGGCGAGCGGGTCGTCATCGTCCACCAGACGCAACTGCGCTTTGCCGCCCCCGAACAGCCGCGTGAACAGCTCGGCGAAATGGCGGTCGAGCTGCTCGAAGGCCGCAGTCAGCCGCTGCCGCACTTCGCGGTCGAGTGCGGCGATGCCATGGCGCAGCCTGGCGATCGCCTCGGTCAGATCGGCACGCTCGCGCTGCAGGTCGGCGATCCGGGTTTCGAGCTCGGCGGCCTCGGTTTCGGCCATCAGATTGACCGGGCCCATGCCGTCGCGCTCGCGGATCAAGCGGTCCAGCCGGGCTGCGGTCTCGGCCGGATCGGTGGAGATTTTGTCCTCCGCAACTCCGGCGATTTCGGCGAGCGCCTCGGGTGCGACGCCAATCCGCTCGCGGATATCGCGGGCCAGGCGCGCCACGGCTTCACTGGCGCCATCCCGCAACCCTTCGAGCCGCGCCAGGCGCTCGCGAGCCTCGCCCAATGCGTGATCGGCCAGGCGCGAGGCCTCCGTGGCGTCGCGCAGCTGGCGCTCGCCGACGGCCAGCGCGTCGGCCGACCGGCGGCAGGCCTCGGCAGCGCCCGCGATTGCGGCGCCGAGCGCCTCGCTCTCGGCGGCGATCATTGCCGGGCGCGCCGCCAAGCCGTCGATCTCCGCCGCCAAGGCGCTGCGCCGTTCGATCAGTGCAGCCTGCTGCGCAGCGGCATCCGCGCTGCGCCTGCGCCAGGCACGCTCCTCGAGGTCGATCGAGGACAGGCGCTCGCGGCGGCGCGCCGTTTCATGGGTTAGCCGCTCGATTGCCGCGCGCAGCGTCCGCTTCGCGCCGGCGCGCCTCGGCCGCCGCGGCGCGCGCCTGGTCGAGCGCGCGCGCGGGCCGATTGCGCCTCGGGGAGGGCCGCCAGATCACCCTCGGCCTCGTCCGCCTGCACCTTGGTCTCGGCGAGATCGGCGACGATCTTTTCGAGAAGGTCTGACCGCGGCGGCGAGCCGGGTTTGCGTGGTCAATTCCCGCCGGCTGATCTCGGCCTCCTCGGCGCGCGCCCGCGTCAGCGCCGCCTCGGCGTCGGAGAGTGCCTGCCGCGACGCTCTGCCGGCCTCGGTTGCTCGCTGGCGCTCGGCGCGCGCCGCGGCGGCGCCGTTCTCGGCCGCCCCAGCCGCCGTCTTCAGGATGGCGATCTCGCTCTCCAGCACGGCAAGGCGGTTGCGATGCCGCAAATGCTCGGCGGCGAGGGACGGACCGCAGCCAAGCGAGACGAACCCGTCCCAACGCCACAGACGACCCTCACGGTCCACGAGCCGCTGGCCTGGCGCCAGGCTCGGCTGGAGGCGGTGCCCGGTCTCCTCATCGTCGACCCAGCCAGCCCGTGCAAGGCTGCGCGCGAGAACAGACGGAGCGTCGACCGCTTCGGCCAACCGGCGAGCGCCCTCGGGAAAGGCGGCGCAGCCGTGCTCGTCGCCGCCGAGATCGACCCAGAAGCGGGCGGCGGCGCCATCCTCGCCACTGGCGAGCGGCGCCTGAAGCTCGTCCCCAAACGCGGCGCCGATCGCCGCCTCGAAACCAGGCGCAACACGAAGTGCCGTCAGGATCGGCGGAGCCTCGCCCGTCTCGGGCGGCGGTGTGAGCAGCCTTCGCAACCCCTCGGCCTCCGCGGTGAGCCGAGCGAGGCCTGTATCAGCTTGGCGCGCGGTATCGAGCGCCGTCTGCTCGGCGGAGAGCCGGTTTGCGACCTCGACCTCGGCGCTTCGGACGATCGCGCGGCATTGCTCGATCCGCGCTTCGGCCTGCGTCACGGCAGCCGCGGCGGCGGCGACTGCCTCGGGCGCAACCAGCGCCGCAGCCAGTCCGGCGCGCTGCCGCTCGGCTTCGGCTCGGCGCGCCTCCAACCGGGCGCGGCGTTCTTCGAGATCCTTGCGGCGACGATCGAGCGTGACGCGGCGCGCGTCGGCGGCGGCGACGGCTTCGGTCTCCCGCTGCAGCACCGCCTCCGCCTCGGCCAAGCAAGCGCCCGCTTCGCGCAACCCGGCTTCGGCGAGCTGCCCGGCCCGGGCCATCCTCGGCCTCGGCGCGGGTGACCGCGTCCTGCTCTTCGGCTAGCCGGGTCAGCGACGCCTGCGCTTCGGCCAGGTGGGATTCCTCGCGTTCGAGATCGGCTGCGAGCTGCGCGAGACGCCGTTCCGCCTCGCGGCGGGCGGCGAGCACCCGCTGCAGCTCATGCTCGAGCGCGCTGCGCGAATTAGTCAGCCGCTGAAGTTCGGCAGCGGCAGCCGCTTCAGCCGCCCGGAGGGGCGGCAACGCCGCCTCGGCCGCCTCGCGAGCCCGCACCCCGGCGAGGGCGTGTTCCGTCGCGTCCGCGACGATGCGCTCGGTTGCGCGATGCTCGGCGGAGCTGCGCTCGGCCTCGGCTTGGCCGCGAGCCAGCGGGCATGGAACAGCAGCGCCTCGGTCCGCCGGATCTGTTCGGCGAGGCGGCGGTAGCGCTGCGCCTGGCGCGCCTGCTTTCTCAAAGCTTCGAACTGCACCTCGATCGTCGCGATGACATCGTCGAGCCGCTCGAGGTTCTCCTCGGCAGCGTCGAGCTTCAGTTCGGTCTCGCGGCGGCGGGCATGAAGCCCGGCGGTGCCGGCGGCTTCTTCGAGCAGGAGCCGCCGTTCGACCGGTTTCGCGTCGATCAGCGCGCCGATGCGGCCCTGGCTCACCATCGCGCCGGAATGGGCGCCGCTCGCGGCGTCGGAAAACAGCAGCTGGACGTCGCGCGCCCGCACCTCGCGCCCATTGACGCGGTAGGTCGAGCCGCCGCCGCGTTCGATCCGCCGGACGACCTCGATTTCCGCGCGGTCATTGAAGGCGAACGGCGCGTCGCGGCTGCTGTTGTCGAGGGTCAGCGCGACTTCGGCGATGTTGCGGGGCGGTCTTGCCGTCGTCCCGGCGAAGATCACATCGTCCATCTCGCCGCCGCGCAGGCGTCTGGCCGAGGTTTCCCCCATGACCCAGCGCAGCGCCTCGACCAGGTTCGATTTGCCGCAACCGTTCGGCCCGACGATCCCGGTGAGGCCCGGCTCGAGCGCCAGCTCCGTCGCGTCGACAAAGGATTTGAACCCGACCAGGCGGAGCCGGCAAACCTGCATCAGCTCTCCTGCCGACGGGGCGAACAGCCCCCTCCCATTCCCTCCCCCGCTCGCGGGGGAGGGTCAGGGTGGGGGCTGTGAGTACTTTTCGGATTAGCGATCAAGATTTCGCCGCGAGCCCCGACAGCGCCTTGTCGAACTCTTCGACGGTCGGCGCCCCGGTGAACTTGGTGCCGTTGATGAAGAATGTCGGGGTCGAGTTGACGTCGAGCTCTTTCGACGCAACGAGGCGGGTCTCGACGATCTTGTTTTCGAGAGCGGTGTTCTTGAGGCAGTTGTCGAACTCTTCCCGGCTCATGCCGCCGAGCTTGACCAGCCGGGCAAGAGCATCGCGATAGTCGCGCGCCGTCACCCATTTGTCCTGCGCCCCGAAGAACATGTCGGTGTAAGCATAAAACCGGTCCGGCGGCGCACAGCGCGCAATCATCGCTGCCCGCAAGGCCGGCTCATCCAGCGGGTAGTCGCGCATGACCAATTTGGCCTTCCCGGTATCGATCCACTTCTTCTTGAGCTCGGGAAGGACGTCGTTTGTGAAATGAGCGCAATGAGGGCAAGTCAGCGAGGCGTATTCGACGATCGTGATCGGCGCGTCGGGGTTGCCGAGAATCCGATCATCCTTGTTGAGCGCCAACACGGTCTGCGCTTCGGCGAGCAAAGGGTGCGGCGCGGCGGCCCGCGCCGGCACCGGCGAAACCAGGATGATGCTCAAAACCCCGAGCAGAGCAAACCAGGTATTATTCATACTAGGGCTCCTTACTACCATATCTAGATATCTGCAACGGGTGCTCAGCGCCGCCCCCGTTGACCGCTCTGCCCAGCTGGGCGAGCGCCGCGCGCAGATCCGGGTCGGCGATCGTGGAAAGCCGCTGGTCGAGCGCCTCTGCCTCGCCTCGCGACAGTGGTCGGATGACGGGCCTGCTCGACCCTGACGCGAGCGGCAATGGCCCTTGCACCAGCACCAAGCGGGTGACGACGGAGCGGCCGAAAAACAGGTTGATGCGTTCGATGATGAGCGGCGCGCGATGCTGCAGCTCGAGCGCGGCACCGGGTGCGGCGCACAATTTCAGGACACCATCGCGCCCGAGCGTGGCCGGCCAACTCACCTCCGCCCAATCCGGACCGACGATCGCGGCCCACTCCGCCTTGAGGCGGACGAGGATGCCACCGCCGCGGCGTGCGACAATCGGTACGGTCAGTTTCGAGACGGCGACGCCGACCGCGCGAAAGCCCCAATACTCGCGCTTGGGGTGCTCGCGCCCGGCCGCCGGCCCGGCTAACTTTGCCGCGCCGCGCCGTCGAGTGATCCTGCCCATGCCACCTTTCCGATCCGCAATCCCTTCACCATCGGGCACCCCCGATCCCGCAGCGCTTCTCCTGTGGTACGACCGCCACCGCCGCACCCTGCCATGGCGCGCCCCCGCCGGCGTCCGACCCGACCCCTACCGCGTCTGGCTCAGCGAGATCATGCTGCAGCAGACGACGGTAGCGACTGTCGGCCCATATTTCGACCGATTCGTGGCACGCTGGCCCGATGTTTCGGCGCTCGCCGCGGCATCGCTCGACGAAGTACTGCAGCTCTGGCAGGGGCTCGGCTATTACGCGCGCGCCCGCAACCTGCATTCCTGCGCGCGCGCCGTCGTCGAGCGGCATGACGGCAGGTTCCCCGACGACCCGGCTGCGTTGCGCGCACTTCCCGGGATCGGGTCCTACAGCGCGGCGGCGATCGCCGCTATCGCCTTCGATCGGCAGACCGCCGCAATCGACGGCAATGTCGAACGGGTCGTCGCCCGGCTTTTTGCGGTGCGCGAACCCCTTCCTGCGGCAAAACCGCGCCTCAGAGCGCTCGCCGCGGCACTGGTGCCGGAGCAGCGGGCCGGCGATTTCGCGCAGGCGTTGATGGATCTCGGCGCCACGATCTGTACGCCGCGGCGGCCGCGTTGCGTCCTCTGCCCGTGGCGCGCCTGCTGCGCCGCAGCCGCGGCGGGCTTGGCCGACGCAATCCCGGCGCGGACCGAGAAGCCGGACCGGCCGTCGCGCTATGGCATCGCGTTCTGGCTCACTCGCGGCGACGGAGCGGTGCTGTTGCGCCGCCGCCCGGAGAAGGGCTTGCTCGGCGGCATGATCGAAATCCCGTCGACGCCGTGGCGCAGCGAAGCTTGGACCCTCGAACAGGCGATCGAGATTGCCCCAGCGGCGACGGAGTGGGCGCCGCTTCCGGGCACGGTGCGCCACGGATTTACGCATTTTCGACTGGAGCTCGCGATCATCGCGGGGAAGGGCGAGGCAGACGGGATGTGGAGCCAGGTCGACCGCCTCGGCGAGCACGCGCTGCCGACCCTGATGAAAAAGGTGGCGCGACACGCCGTCTCGGCGCTGGCCGCCTAGAGTGGGTGGGCCGCCGGCGAACCCGGCTCCGGCTCGGCGAACAGCGGCAGTACCGCATCGCCTGCGGTCGCCAGGCGAACCGGCGCAAAGGACCGCCGGTGGTGCCGGGTTACCCCAAATCGGCAAATCGCCTCGCCGTGCTCGGGTGTCGCGTAGCCGACATTGGTGGTCCATCCATAGACGGGATAGCGGGGGGCGAGGCCGCGCATGATGCGATCGCGGGTCACCTTCGCGATGACGGAAGCGGCGGCGATCGAGAAGCTGAGGGCGTCTCCGTCGACGACCGTCTGCACGGCGCAATCGACCGGCGGGGCGATGTTGCCGTCGACCAATGCGATATCGGGGCGCACGCCGAGTACCGCGACGGCGCGCGCCATCGCCAAGAGGGCGGCGCGCAGGATGTTGATGCGGTCGATTTCGGCCACGCTCGCCGCCGCGACTCCGATATGCGCGGTCCCGCGAGCGACGCATCGCCTCAGCGCGCCGTAGCAGGCCTCGCGTTCCTCGATGCTCAGCACCTTCGAATTGTCGAGGTGGTCGCGCAGAGATTTCGGGAAGCGGCGGTGATCGAGAACCACCGCCGCGGCGACCACCGGCCCGGCAAGCGGTCCGCGGCCTGCCTCGTCAATACCGCAGACCAGCCCCGTGCAGCGCCGTTCGATCTTGAAATCCGGCATCGCCCTCTCCCCCGCGGCCTTGTGCCACAAAGGGCCTCCGCCGGGCAAGCCGGCTCGGCTTGTGCTAGTGTC
The DNA here is from genome assembly GCA_963788085.1 of uncultured Alphaproteobacteria bacterium. GTDB lineage: Bacteria > Pseudomonadota > Alphaproteobacteria > ATCC43930 > CGMCC-115725 > AP-15. Next base: position 23,612 of record CAWBFS010000019.1, on the reverse strand, counting down.
TCAGTTTGAAGTTCCGCAATTGGTGGTTAGCAGCCGTTCGTTCGTCGGCGGGCAATTGGCTCGCTCCGGCGCAACGCTGTCGTTTCACCAACCCTTACGAGGTTTGCGGTGCGACGCCGAGATATTTGTATTGATGGAGGACCGCGTCCTCCGGGTATTTATCATCGTATTGATACCTGAAGACGCTGACAGTGCGGTCTTTGATGTCGCCGTTCTCGTCGAAGCTGACAACCCCCTGCAATGTTTTGAGATTGGCGGTCTGGATTGCGTCGCGCACCGTGTCGCGGTTGACCGGCTTGCCCGATGCGGCGACGCGCTCGATCGCATCGAGAACGACCAGCATCGCGTCATAGGCCGTGAACGAATAGGATGTCGGCCCGTGCCCGTATCTTTCTTGATACCTTTTGATCCACGGCGCAACATCCGGGTTCTCCGCGAGATAGGGTGCGGCAATCGTCGCGTACCAGCCTTCGACCGCGGGATAGCCGGCGCCCTTCAACAGCGAGGCGCCGTAGACGCCATCGCCGCCGCCTTTGATGATCTTGGGCAAGACGCCATAGGACTGCTTGACGACTTTGATTCCCGCCAGCGAGCTCCCGCCGTAGTACAGAGCCTCGGGATCAATTCCTTTGATCTTGGTGAGGATCGTCGTGTAGTCGGCCTCCAGCGGATTGACCTGGTCGTGGCCCAGCACGGTCATGCCGTCTTTCCTGGCCTGCGCCTCGAAAGCGTCCGCGATGCCGACGCCGTAAGCGCCGGTGTCGTCAATGATGAAGACTTTTTTGACCTTCAGCTTCTGGGCGAAATAATTCGCCATGTTCGGGCCCTGGTAGGCATCGGTCGTCACCGTGCGGAAATAGATTGCCTTGCCGGCGGGCCGGAACTGCGGGGCAAACTTGGGGTCGGTGATGTCGGGATTGGTCGAGGACGGCGTGATCGTCGCCAAATTGGCCTGGCTGAGGATCGGCGCCATTGCCTTGCCGGACCCGCTGTTTTGTGGCCCGACATTGGCAACGACGCTCGGGTTGGAGACTAGCTTGCGGGCGTTGGTCGCGGCCTGGGCCGGATCATATTGCCCGGCGGTGGCAGTACCGTTGTCGAGCACGATTACGTTGATTTTGTAGCCGGCAACGCCGCCCTTGGCATTGGCGTCGTCGACCGCGATCATCGCGCCCTCCTTCATCAGGATCGCCTGTTCTGTATCGGATCCAGTCAGCGGAACGGTGATGCCGACGGTAACGCTCTTGTCGGCGGCAAAGACCGCCCGCGCCCGCAGCACGAAGCTCCCAGCGACGGCGGCAGCGGGCAACTGAGCGATAAGAGAGCGGCGGGTTATCATGCTCCTAGCCTCCATCTTGAAGCCAATGCAAAGCCGACCGATGTTTGTCGATTTTCGGGAGAGCAAGTTTCGTGCCAAACCAGACGGCGCCGCAAGCGTCGGCCCTTGCCAGGATCGGACGAATGGCGAGTCCTCACGCTACAACGAACCCGCTCTCGCGGGAGGGAGCGGGTTCGTTCTCAGGGCAGGAAGAGCCGTTCCCGCCGCCAAGGCTGAGTGGCCAAGAAGAGTTGAAAAAACGGAAACTCGAACTGAGGCGTTACCTGGCTTGTCGCTAGCGCCAGGCCGGGAGAGGACTATCTTTTCTTGCATGCTCAGATTTGCCTTCGTCGTCGTTTTTACTCTGACAACGGCGTTTCTGCTCGCACCGCCGCCTTCGGTCGCCTTCGACCTGTTTGCGACGCACGAGGTGACGGTGCAATTCGCGACCCAGGACGGGAAGCCGCTGGCGAACGCCGAAGTGCAGGTGTTCCCCCCTGGCGACGGTAAAACTCCCACGATCACCGGGCGCACCGATGCTCAAGGCAAATTTGTTTTCGAGGCCGATCAGGACGGCTTCTGGAGCGCCGAGGCGAAGGGCGCCGATCAGGTCGCGCGGGTAATGATCCGTGTCGGCGGCGAATTGCAGCAGCCGCAGAGCCGGATTTCGCCGTTTCTCGTGATCGGTGTGCTCGCCGTTCTTCTTGCTCTCGCGATTTGGTACCGCTTGCTGCGCGCCCGAAACCGCCGACCGCGTTCCTGAGTTACCGGTTCGCAATCCGTTGAGGAATTGCAATCGATTACACTCAATCGCCTCCCCGGCGAAAGCCGGGGTCCATCGTCCCCCCGCACGTGCCTGTCGTCATTGATAACCTGTGCGCTTGCTTGGAAAGTTCGCGCCGGGCAGGGCCATGGGTCCCGGCTTTCCCCACGGATCAAGTCCGTGGGCTGTAGGCCCAAGGGAAAGCGATGGGTATTTTGCGCATCCAGATGGCTCCTGGCTACAGCTGCGCTGCTGGCCGGATCGGCGCCGGCGGCCGGCGCCGGTCTTGCGCTGGTGCTCGCGGTCGATGTGTCGGTGAGCGTGACGGCGGATTCCTATGTGCTGCAGCGCAACGGCATTGCGCGCGCCTTCGAGAATCCCCGCCTCGCCGGTGCAATATCGGCGGTTCCCGGCGGTATCGAAGCGCTGGTGCTCGAATGGTCCGATCCCGACCGCATCGCGGTCACGGTCGGGTGGACACGCGTCGCGGACGCAGATAGGGCCGCCGCCTTCGCCGCCGCCGTCCGTGCGACGAAGCGCAGTTCCCAAGGGCTGACCGCGATCGGTCCGGCATTGCTTGCCGCCGCCGCCGCGTTCGACAATACGCCCGAGCCCGCGGGGCGCCGGATCATCGACATCTCCGGTGACGGAATGGCGAATTTCGGGCTGCCTCCAGCGGTGGCGCGCGACCGCATCGTCGCGGCGGGGATTTCGATCAACGGGCTCGCGATCCTCACCGAGGAGCCTTGGCTGGAGGCGTATTACCGCAGCAACGTTATCGGCGGCCCCGGCGCTTTTGTCCTCGCCGCTCGGGATTTCCGCAGCTTCGCCGACGCGATGCTCCGCAAACTCGTGCAGGAGGTAGCCGACGCCGCGCCCACCCCTCAGATGCAGTAGGTCCGGATCGGCTCGAAACCGTTGAACCCGACCGAGGCGTAGCTCGCCGTGTAGGCGCCGGCCGACAGGATCTCGAGCTTGTCGCCGACCTGCAGGGCGAGCGGCAGCCGGTACTCGGTCTTCTCGTAGAGGATGTCGGCGCTGTCGCAGGTCGGGCCGGCGAGAACGACGGGACCGGCCGACCCGCGCGCGGCCGGGGGTCACGATGCGGTATTTGATGCTCTCGTCCATCGTCTCCGCCAGCCCGTTGAACTTGCCGACGTCGAGATAGACCCAGCGCCGGTCGTCGCCGCCGCCTTTTTCGGCGATCAGCACGACCTCGCTCTGGATGACGCCGGCATCACCGACCAGCGAACGCCCCGGCTCGATGATGATCTCGGGCAGATCATTGCCGAAATGCCGCGTGATCGCCGCCATCACCGCCTGCGCGTAACGCTCCACCCCCGGCACCTCGCCGGTGTAATGCGCCGGGAAGCCGCCGCCGATATTGACCATCCGCAGGTTGATGTCGGTCTCGGCAAGCGCCGAGAACATCCGCGCCGCGGTGCCGACCGCGCCGTCCCATTGTCCGAGGTCGGTCTGCTGCGAGCCGACATGAAACGAAATGCCGTAGGGATCGAGACCGGCGTCGCGGGCCTTGCGCAACAGCTCGACCGCCATCTCCGGCGCGCAGCCGAATTTGCGTGACAGCGGCCAATCGGCGCCGTCGCAGGTGACGAGGATGCGGCAGAAGACTCTCGCGCCGGGCGCGGCGCGCGCCAGCTTTTCGAGCTCGTGAGCGCTGTCGAAGGCAAACAGCCGCACTCCAGCCTGGTAAGCGAAGGCGATGTCCTTTTCCTTCTTGATCGTGTTGCCGAAAGACAACCGGTCGGGTGCGACCCCGTTGCCGAGGCAGAGCCCGATTTCGCCGCGGCTCGCAACATCGAAACTGGCGCCCTTCCGGCTGAGCACGCCAAGGATCTCGGCGGCCGGATTGGCCTTGACCGCATAGTAAATCCGGGCGAGCGGCAAATAATGCCGCAGCGCCTCATAAGCCGCGACGATCAGGTCGAGATCGACGACGAGGCAGGGGGTTTCTGGGGTTTGCTCGGCAAGAAAACGGGCGATCCTCTCGCTCATGACCGGGGTCATCCTTATCGCGAGGCGGCTAAAGGCAATCGGTGACGCCGGACGATCGAGACCCCACCCGGGAATTCCACAGGGCGCGGCCTCGTCTCAGCCAGACGCGGAACCGAAACGAATACCGGCGCAGCCTAATGAGGCTGCCCGGCCGGAATGTTGCGGATTAGCCTAAACTACTCGGGTCGATGACCCGGTTACCCCGCCCGCGCAGACGCGTCCCGCGAAGGTTGGCGTCAGGGCAGGGCACCACGCCGCCCCTTGATCGGAAAGCAACCATACCGTCCTCCCTCTCGGGACCGGCCCCATGGCGATTTGCCGGGCCGGGCTGCCAAAAAGGACGCGTTACGTCGTTGCATAACCACCATGGGCCATAGGCACGTGCGAGTGCGTCGAGATCCGGATAGATACGCTCATCTGCTGGCGACGCAAGGGGAGATTTCGAAAATGAAGCTATTATGACGACCCAGCGAGCCAAGCCTGCGTTAACCTAACCCGTCATTATCGTGTAATATCCTTTTGCGAACATCCGCAGGTGCAAGACCGCGCGTCAAGGAGGTTTCTTTGGCTCGGCGGCGCGGCGCCCGCCGGGGACGCAAGCGTTCTTAGTTAAAGATATGCGAAGGGGATCCGCTCGGGCCCCGCGTCAAAATCCCGAACTTCAACCGGGGAGAAGCCATGCCAACGTTCGCCGATGCGGGAAGGATGATTGAGCAGAACCTGGAGGCGTTTAGAAAACCCGGTATTTTGGCGGTGCGACCGGGTTACCACACCGAAGCGGGTTGGCCGGTCGGGGACCCAGTGATCGTTGCGCTGGTCGGCGCCAAGAAGGGCGAGGCTGCGGCTTACGGACTGCCCTCCCAAATCGGCGGTGTCCCGGTCGAGGTGCGCGAAGCTTCGCCGCTAGAGCGCTTGAAGGCAACTCAGCCCGGCGTTCATGCGGCTCTGAAGGAGCGCACCCGCGTCGAGCAGCACACTCCCGATTTCCCCTTCGAGCATTCGTTTGCGGCGTCGCCACAGGCAGTCGCCGCAGCGGCGCACCGGCCGACAAAGCCGCAAATTCCCTATCGCCCGGCCGCCGCCGCGCTCAATCCGGTGACGGATACGCTGACCGTCATCTGCAATGCGAGCCCCGATGCCGGATGGCCCACGCTTAGAGACTTTTTCGCGCGGACGCAGGAAAAGCTGGTCGTCGGGATTTACGACTTCACCTCGGCCCACGTCCTGGCGGGCCTCGAGAACGCGCTTTCAGGCGGCGGTGGCGCACGCAATCTGTCGCTAGTGCTTGACCATCCGACGCGCAACCCAACCGCCGACCAGAGCGACGAGGAGACGGAGGAGGACCTCAACGGCAAGCTCAGCGCCGCGCTTTCCTTTGCCTGGGCGCCGGTGCGGTCGAGCCCCGAAGTGCACGAGTGGATCTTCCCGTCGGCCTACCACATCAAGGTCGCGGTGCGCGACAGCGCGGAGCTCTGGTTGTCGAGCGGCAATTGGAACAATTCGAACCAGCCGGAAGACGCTCCCGTCGCCGATCCGGACCCGGCGCACGCTGCCGAGACCTTCAAGAACAGTGACCGGGACTGGCACGTCGTCATCTCCCATCAACAGCTTGCGCAGCTCTACGAGGCCTACCTCCTCAATGACCGGGAGACGGCAATCCCGGCTCAGGGTCGAGTGGCGGAGGCGGCTGAACTGGAGGCGTTCGCGGAACAGGCATTCGACCTTGCGGACGTTAATCCGGCGGCGGTGGCGCGCCCGCCGCGCAAATTCTTCGCGCCCGTGACCGTTACGGAGCCGATGACCGTTCAACCGCTCTTGACGCCGGATCCCGCGCCCGACGGCGGCGGCATGTATGCCGAAAAGATGCTGGAGCTGATCTCGAGCGCGCAACACAGTCTTTATATCCAACTGCAGTACATTCACCCGTCAAACCAGGCCGAGGAAGCAGCCTTCACCGCGCTCCTCGACGCCGTGGCTGCGCGCAACGAGGCCGGCGTCGATGTCCGCATCATCCTTAGCCAATGGCAGAACAGCCAATGGATGGAACGGCTACAGGCGGCCGGCATCGACACCAGGCTCGTTCGTATCCAGCAGGGCGTCCACAACAAGGGCTTCGTCGTCGACCATCAACGGGTTGTCATCAGCAGTCAGAATTGGTCCGGTGCGGGTGTGCTGCAAAACCGCGATGCCGGGATCATCGTCGACAATGTGACGATCGCGAGATACTTCGAAGAAATTTTTCTGCACGACTGGGACAACGTCGCGGTCGGCCACCGCGGTCAACTGGGTGTCACAGCGCACGGCGCCGCGGTCGCGCAGATCTTTGGCTGGGAGGACGATCCGGGCGATCACGAGCCGCCACTCGTTCCGCCCGAGCTGCGGCAGGTCCCGGACTTGACGCTCGCACCCCTGCAGCTTGCCATCCCCGGCGTCAGCGCGCCGCCACCGCGCGCCTACACGCCTGGTACCGCGGAATTCCGCTATTGGTCGGCGGCCGAGGCGGCGGCGCGCGGAGCGGCCTTTTGGCGTCAACTGCTCCCGGCCAGCACGACTTGGCAACCGGGTGAGACGCTCGACCTTCTGCTCGACGAGGGCGAAGACTTCAATGCTTTTTACGACCGCCGCGCGCTCAACTTCTTTCACGGGACGGCGGGCGGGCGGACGGTCTTTTCGGGCGAGAGCCCGGACGTCGTCTGCCATGAAGAGGGCCATGCGGTCCTCGACGCTTGCGCCCGGAGCTTTTCGACGCCGGAACGATCGAAGCGGCGGCCTTCCACGAATCCTTCGGCGATATGAGCGCGCTCCTTGCCGCGCTGCAGCTCCCCTCGATGCGAGCCGCGATGATCGCCGATACGCGGGGCGATCTTTCGCGAAATTCGCGGCTGTCGCGCCTCGCCGAGCAGCTCGGTTGGGCGATCCGTCAGTTTGCGCCCAGCGCAGTCGACCCCGATTGCCTGCGCAATGCCGCCAACTCGTTCTTTTACACCAACCCGGAATCGCTGCCGTCGAGGGCCCCGGCGGCAATGCTTTCGTCCGAGCCGCACTCCTTCTCGCGGGTCTTCACCGGCGCCTTTCTCGAAGCGCTGGCAGGCGGCTTTCGCCTCGTCTCTGCGAGCCCTGGCGAGGCCGATCTGCAGGCGGTAAGCCAGGATTTCGCGCGGCTGCTCGTCGCGGGCATCCTCGCAGCGCCGATCGTGCCGGAATATATGAGCCAAGTCGCTGCCGCGATCGTCGCAGCCGATGCCGGCGCCGAAGGGGCGGCGCAAGGAAAATACAGCGACGTCCTCAAGAGTGCGTTCGTGCGCCACGGCATCCTGTCGCCGCAATCGGCGGTCGGCATCGCCACCTTCCGCGCCACCGGCGCCGCTGCCGCGGCCCGCACGCTCGGCATGGCCGCGGGGCTTGGGCAGGAGCTGCCATATGTCGCGCTCTCGGCCGCGGAGTATGGGCTGGGCGACCGGCCGCTGCTCGTGCGTGCGCCATCCCAACCGCGCCGCTTTGCCGTCTCGGCCGCCGCGTTCGGGGTTGGCTCAGTCACGCCCTCGAACAGCGAACACGCGGCCCGCGCTTTTGTCGAGGACCTTCTGCAGCGCGGTCAGATCGATATCGGCGGAGCGGGTCAGCCGGGGGTCAGGATCGGGCATCCGCATACGTTCAAGACCCACCGGCTGGTGTCGTCCCCGGAGGGTGCGATGCTGACCCGCATCTTGTTTGATTGTGGCTTCCGGGCCATCTCGTGAGGGATAACGAATGAAGGCGATGACCGAGGGCGACAAAGAAAGAAAGGACACGCCGGAACTTCCAAGCGCTGAGGCGGACCGCGAGCGGAAGGCCAAAGAGGCCTTCGAGCGCGGGATCATCGAACGTGGCGAAGCCGCCCCCGCGGACGAGAACGGTAAGCTCCCGCCGGGCGTAACTCATGAGATCATCGGGCAAGACGCGACGGGCCGCCCGATCTTGAAACGTCGACGTTTCTCGGCTTTCTAGGAACTGGACGTTATGTCCGTGGACGGAGGCCGGCAGCCCACCCTGACGTGCAACAGGGATACGAGGGTGCTCAAGCGGGCCGAGCCGCGCCTCGTGCACAACAAGCTCGCCGTTGTCGAGGATACTCTGATCACCGGCAGCTTCAACTTCTCCAACAATGCCACCCAGAACGCCGAAAATCTGCTGCAGATAGAAAGTAAGGCGATCGCCGATCATTACGCTGCATACATCGCGGTGCTCACGCAGAAGTACCCGGAGAAGGGGCTCTGAGCGGCGCAGCAGCGGATCAGTTCAATTCGTAGACATCGACCTGACCGTCGAAAGTCGGGACCAGCAGTTTGCCGTCGGCGACGACCGGCGGGCAGAATTTGCTGTATTTGAACCCGGCCTGCTGCCACAGGAGGCGAAGCTTTGCCGGTGCGCCAGGGTTTGGGGCGGGATTGAAGTCGGATGCGTCGTATGCCCGAATAATGCCGTCGACGACGTGCCTGTTGGCGTCGCCGTTCAGCGGGGCTGTCCCCCACACGATCCCGTCGTTCTATCCGTTAGAGGACAAGGTCGGCATCCCGCCCATATTGTCGGGAGCCGTTGCCAGCGGGCCAGAGGCCAGCTCGGACCCGTGCGCGAGCAGCTTGACGTGACCAGAGGGGTCGAGGGCGAAGGCGCGCAGCTCGGCATTTTCGCCCCAGGCGAAGAGCATCGGACCATGTTTGGCGCTGACCCAATAGATCGGCGAGCCGTGCAGGTGATGCGTTTTCCAACCGGGCTGCGGCTTGAAATCCAGGTTCCCGACGGTGAGGCGCCCCGGTGAACCGGAGAATTCGGATCGGGATCGAAAGTGAGGAAGGCTGGGGCGCCTTCAATTTGGAGAAATCGCCGATCGACTTGCCCATATTGTTTCGGTCAAGCACGTAGAGCACGCCATCCTTCCCCGCGCCGATCAAAAGGTCGGTGCCTGGAGGCAGTACCGGGCCGCGTGAAAACATATAGACGACGTCGTGCTTAGTGCCGTCGCTCATCTGAACATCGGGAACATAGAGCGGTTGTGCCTCGATATTGGGGTCGTCGCCCTCGACCTTGAGGGAAAAGACCCGTCGAAGACCCCGCGTCTTGAGAGCCGAAGGCGTTAAGGACTCCTCGTTCGTATTGGCGCCAGTCCTGTTGTTGTCGTAAGAGCGCGTCAGAACGGCGTGCTTGGTCAGGAGGCCAGCATCCGCCGCGGCGGCGCCGCGTTCGTTTTTGGAGGTCGTGTCGATCAGCTTCAGGTATTGCGCTTCGTAAGGAGCGGTGGCCCAGCCTTCTTCATTGGCCGGCACGCGATTCATGCTGACGGAGATGCCATTCTGCAGAACATCGGCGCCCGACCGTCCCGCTCCCCACAGGCAGCGGCCTCCTGCGGTTTGGATCGAGAGCGGCTATGTTCTTCACGGTGATTGGCTGATGCCGAATACGTTCTGCTGACCCGCCTTGATGTCGACGTCGAACCCGACGGAACCCGACGCCGTTCGGGGTTGCGCTGTTCGCGCCAACCGCCAAATTGACAAACGCAAAGACTGTGTCGCTGGACGCCGGATCGGCACCTGGCTTCTCGACCTTGCCGACGCGAAAGATCTGGTCCTATGGCGGGTTGCGCTTTAGGCGCAGAAACCATCCCTCTTTGCCGCGCAGCGCCGGGCTGGCGCTCCGTGCTTCAGAAATTGCCGAATAGAGCGCGATCAGGTGGATTGCGTCCCCGGTGTTGCGGTCGAGCTGTCGCCACAGTGGCATCATCGAGTTGTAGGTTTTGAACTGCGGGATTTGCTTGCCGAAGTTCAGCTCGAAACGCTCATAGCCGAAGGGCTGACTCCCGGTGGCGTTGGCGGCAGCCGGAACAATCGTTCCTTTGAGCCCGAGCTCCTGGCCGGGGAAGATCATTGTCACGCCATACATCGTGCTGTTGACCGCGAACCGCAGCGCGGCCTCATACGGGTCCTTGTAATTGTCTTCGTCTTGCGAGCTGGTATTCAACAGGATCAGCGAGTTCCATAGCTGGCGCGCCGGCTGTTGTATAACGATTGGAAATCACTGGCCTAGGTCGCGCCGTGAAAGGCGTAGATCAGATTTTCGTTCAACACGTCGAAATGCCGGTTGGACCGGTAGGTGACGGCGCCCCCATCGAGGCTCTCGGCCATAAACACAAAGTCCCATTTGCGCGACCGAGTGCGGTTGATGATGTATTCCCAGGCCTGTGGCGGCAGGCCCTGAGCAAAATCTGCCCGCAGCCCGCCAATCCCGGCGCTGACATCGAGTGCCGCGTGTTGCGGGTTGTCGGGGTACCCCGTCTCGGTCAGCCAGAACTGCATATAGTCGCCGAAGAACTGCCAAACCCGCTGTGTGATCTGGTCGAAATGGCCATTGCCCGTACCGATGCCGTCTTCGGACCCCACGCTGTAGTCGAACCAGTCTCCTTCGTTTGTATAGTTGCCTTGCTGTGTCTGATTGGCGACAAGGGCGGCGTAGCGGCCGAAATAGAGATCTGAAACATCCGCCCATTTGCCGAAATCGTACCGGTCCGGCGCCGCAGCAATGTTACCGGCGCTGCTGTCCCACATAGGTGACCGCCAGCTTGTAAGCGGGCCGGACGCCAGCTGCATTATTGAGTTTGATCCGCAAGGCGTGGAACCCGACCTGTACGGTCCTTGCCTCCAACACGCCATGCCCCGCCGCGGTTCCCCGGAATGTCTTGCTCCCGAGCAGATGGTCGTCGGGCGCGGCGATCTCGAGCACCACTTCGGCGCCATCCGCCAGCCCCGGCAGACCGAGAATGGCGCGGATCGAGATGTCCCGCTCGCACCACACGCGTCCGGCCTGAACCGTTTTTCCGCTTTCGGCGGGCGGCAGGTCGAGGTCGACCGCCCCCTCGAATTCCTGCGTGACGTCGCGTGTCCTCACGGCGAAACCGCCATCAATGCCGGTGCGGCTATAACAGACGTAGCCGCGTCCGTCGGCGTTTCGCGGCACGGTGATCCTGGCGGTCCCCTGTCCGCTCGTCACGAGATCGGCACTGTTCCCCGAGTAATCGTGCAGAGCGACATTTGCGCCGAAAGCGGTCGCGACTTCAATTGTTCGCGGGCCAGCTGGATCATTGTTCAGCGCGACCAGCAGACCGGGTGCACCCAGACGCTCATAGGCGAACAGATCGAAATCCTTCCAACGCTGGAGGGTCGGTCCTGCGGCGAGCTTCTCGTGGATCCAAATCAGGTTGTCGATCAAGCGTTTGAGCCCGAAACAATTCTTGTCGGCGCTGTAATCCCGATAATAGACACAAGGGTAACCTTCGGAGGTGAGGATGTAAGCGTAGCCAAGGAGTTTGTTTCTCGCGACCGGCTCGTTCAGATCCGTGTCGTGGTTCTCGACAAAGGTGACGGCGTTTAATGGAGAGATCCCGGCGAGCCCAGCATGGTCGAGATCGGCCATATTGAAGCGTCCGGGATTGTTGCACATCGCCGCCAGAATGAAGCGCAGCGGGAAATCGAATGCGCTGGCGCGGCCGCGCATGCCGTGCGGGTTGAACACCCAACCGTTCACGAGAACCCGGTTCCCGTCGAAGTATTCACCAAAGGCGAACTTGCCCGCCATCGACTTGCTGGTCAGAAACGGAAAGAGGAAGTCGGTGGAGAGCCCCTTTACGTCATCAAGCCGATAGCCCTGGATATCGAGCGCCCGAGTAAGCCAGTCGGCGGCATCGATCAGGCCGTTGAAGACATAGTCTTTGGGCTTGGCGTTTATTGGCGCCAATTCGCGCCCGAACGGAAAATCATCGCGAGCCGGTCCTCCGAGGTCAGGATCTCGCGGCACATTCGGGACGAAATTGAGCGGATCCTTGGGAAATCGGCCGATGTCCGGTTTGCCCTCGGCGCCCTTGTAGCGAAACACAAAGTTGCCCGGATCGCCATCGCGGTGGTGCTCGACCATATCGAGGTACACGTCGAGCCCATTGGCGCGCAGCATCGCGACGCAACGCTGCAGCTGCTCACGAGAGCCGAACCGGGTCGGAACGGTCCCCTTCTGATCCTTCGACCCGATGTCGTAATCGTCGAACGGCCCATATCCGTCGGAGCCGGAATGAGCGCCGGCAGAAGTCTTCAACACCGGCGGCAACCAGATTGCTGTGAAACCGGCCTTGCGAAAGTCGTTGGCCTGCGCCGCCAGATGGTCCCACCACCAAGGTGTCGCAGGATCTCCGTCCGCCGGCGAAGGGACCGCGCGATTTGGCCGGAGCTTGTAAAAGCCTTGAAGCAGCACTCCCATCGATGCCCCCTTTTTGCGTCGGCGCCGAAGTTGCGCCCTAGCTATCTGCTCGTCGACGCGACCGTCGCCACGGTCGACGCGCGCCGAGCGGTCAACCGCGAAGCCGCCGCCTGGAAAAACCATGCGCCAATGCGGCAGCTTTTACAGCAACCGCAACGGGCGGCTGATCCTGCTGGTTGCCGCTCGCGGAATTCTGTCGCCCCGCAAGCGGCGACCGGCCTCGCTTGGGACGCAGACCCGGGCCGTTTTGCACGGCCGATACCGCACGGGGGAGCGGCCCTTGCCGACTGACCCCCCTCGGCCGAGCTACCCGCGGTTGCTGAGGACGCTGTTCGCGTCAGGCGTCACTTTTTTGCCGGGGGGTCGGGTTCGTTGATCGGCCCCTCCGCGCCATGGACCGCGTTCGAGTACAAGAACTGCACCGGCACGCGCCTGCCCCCCGTACTGCTGAGAACCTCTTGGAACACCCGCTGCAAGTGCCCTAGTTGGCCGGCCATGGCAATCGGCTGATCCCCGATCTCGCCCTGAGCTCCCATCCAGCCAAGGACGCCGTCATCTTTCCCGGTCGCGATCGCGTCCCTGACGTCGGCGTCGGTGCGGAACTCGTTGATCTCGTGGTAGAGCGTGCCGACCACATCTTTCCAGGATGCGTCGAACGCGGGAATTCCATTCACCTGCCCGTCCGCCAGCGTCTGCGAAAAGACGTTTGCCGAATAGTAGGCGGTCTGCGACCGGCCATTGTGCTGGAAGTGCACCGAGCCGTGATAACCGCCGAGCCCGCCTAGCGAATTGTCTTGGTCGAGCTTGAGTACGGTTCCAGGAGGCAGCACGAGGTTGAAGATCGTCGTGCCGAGATCGCTGTCGGAGACCTTACCTTGTTGCAGCAGCCGGGCGACCAATTGCTGCACGTCGGGCTCGTCGAGCTGAACTGGCTTTGCTTCCTCGAGCACGAGCACAGGCCGCGCATCGCAGCTCAGATTGACGCCACTGTCAAAGTACTGCTTGACGACATTGTTCAGCTTCCGATCCTGCATCGCGAGCGTGATCGCGGTATTGATCGAGTTGATGTCGGACGCGAGCCACGATGCCTGACCGCCAAGAAAGATGTTCTGGAACTCCATCTGTGGCACGGTTTTGCCACCGTGGAAGACGAGGTCGGCGGACGCGTCCGGTGGGATGCCGCCCGCGATCGCGTCCGGCTGCGCCCAGCCGCGTTGGGGATAGCGATAGTGGCGGGCCTCGACCACTGAGCCTGGACGAGCCTGGATCCGCATCAATCGGGTAGCATTGGAGGATTGGACCATCTCTGATCTCCTTGTCGAACGGTGCTGAATATATAGCGCGATGGCATGAGCCGAACGTGAGCTACCTCACACACACCTCGTTCACGTCCGTCAAAAACGTCGAGATTGGGACCGACGGCCGAACTGTTAGCGCGGACGACCCTGGAAGCGGCGCTGGGCTGCATACCGGTCGTTGAACGCCGTGGTATATTTCGAACCCTGTTTGTAGGCGGACTTGGCACGACAAAGCGGCTGCTCCTGCGCGACGATGCGGTCGAGGTGCGTCGACAGGGCGAAGCAGCGTGTGCCCCTCGCGCGCGCGGTCTGGTAGGTCGGCGCAAGGAGAGTACCTCGGCCAGTTCGCGTGGAAATGCAAGGGAGGGAAATCTCCATGCTGGAAATCGGCTTGTTCACAACGGGGAGTCCAGCCTGCCGGTCATTACGAACAAAGATGGCGTTACGTTCAACCGTGGCTCGTTGCCGGAAGTCCACCGGGCGGCGCAGGAGAGCTTGGTGAACCAGGTGTGCCAGGGGATACTCGCCGAAAAGCTCGGCGCGCAGATGAGCCCCAACCCGCTCATGGTGCAGATGAGCGGTCCTGCCCGATCCGTCATCCGCTGATTATCGCGCCGATCGGCGCTCAGCGGCAGCCGCTCCCGCCAACAGAACGGCCAGCCGACTACTTGGGACCCACAATTTATCGCGGCCACCATCCATGGCGTATTTCGCATTACCGGCGGGAGCCAAGCAGAGGTGGATGCCGAATGAAACACCTTACGCGGCCGCATCGGGGATACCGCAGCGACCACCTATGACCGAACCGGCAATGTGCGGCCCGGTGCGGCCGACGGACATGAGCCCTTTGGCTGGAAAAACGGCGTCTCGCAGCCATGTATCAGCGGGCTGAGGTGTCGGAACTAGGAGGTCAAATTCACCCGATCGATTACCGAGACGCACAGATCCTGCAGGTGAGGATTCGGCGGGTCGGTATGCGCCGTCACGGGCATCCCGGCGAGAGCATCTGCCCCCATCGGGATCTCGACGTCAGTTCCGATTTGCTCCCAAGTGTTGCCGTCGGCCGAGACGAAGCCGCGAAAGACGAATGATCCGCCTTGCGGGGTTCGTGTGACTCGGACCCAGAATGGTGCCGCTACCGGCCGGGTGAACGCAATGTGGTTGCTCGCCGCCCCCTTTTGCGGACGATGCTGGAACGCGGCCCCGTGGACCGGCGTGAGCACGACCATGGCATGCGCAGCATTGGCGTGGAGGCTCTCCCGGATCATCACGCCGGCTTTGGCCCATTCGCTTGTGTTCTGCAGGCTGACGACGCGTGCCGTCAGCGTGACGGACCCGCCGCCGATCGCCTTGTATACGTAATGAAAGGCGTCCGAAGTGCCCCAAATATCGTGCCCGGCGCCGAGTATTGTGAACCGCGCGCATGAGAAGGTGCCGGTGCCTTCGACCTGGAATGTCCGGTCGCCAGGCTGTTGAACCGGGACGTCTTCTTGCAGCCAGTCGCCAATTGGATCTCCCTGCCCCTTCGCCAGCAGCCCATAAACGACCAGTTGCTGCGAAAAAGTCGCAACATAAACCCGGCCATTGGCGACAACAGGCGGGCAGAATTTCGCAAAATCGCCGAGATCGTCATTGCCGCGTGGATCGTGATTGCTGCTCCATATGGGATGACGCAGATCGTTCGCACGATAAGCCTGCAGAACGCCGGCGACCGTCTGGTGATTTGCATTGCCGGCGATCGGATGCAGTGCCCACAAAACTCCCGTTCCCGGCTGCATCCCGTTGCAAGAGGCCGTAAGCATACCACCAGGCATGCCGATCGGAAGCAAATGCTCGCTGAGGAGGACGGGCAGACCCTGTGTTTCGAATTTGGCCGCGTTGACATCGAACTTGTAGCCGCGCAGCCGGTCGTTTTCGCCCCACACGTAGGAGACCGGGCCGATATCCGGATCGTCGAACATGACGGGCGCGCAATGAATATGTCCGGTACCGCCTTCCTGGCCTGGGTTCTGTGCTTTGGTCATATCGGGCGCGAACTGCGCAATGGCATTTGCCGTCGGGTGGAAATGCCCCATGCCGTCGCGGTCCATGATGTAATAGGCTCGATCCTTGCCCCAGGCGCCGACGAGATGTCCCCACGGCAATAAAACCGGGCCGGCGCAGAGGTCGACGTCGTTCTTATTACTGTCGCGGATATCCGAAGGGGCAAACCAATCTTCAAGAACGAACTCACCGGCCCCGCGATCGAGGCGTAGTTTCAATACGCTATGGCCAAAGAACGGACCCGAGGCGAGCTGGGCATCGCCCGGATCGCCGTTCTGACCATTGCCGCAAACCGAGAAGATGTGGCCGTTACCGTCGCCAACCAGCCCGCAGCCAGATTGCCAGATGCCACCCTCGCCCCAATTGGGCGTCGTGCAATAAGCCGCCAGGAACCTCAACGTTTTCGCGTCATAGGCCAATACCCAACCGTGATAGTCACCGAGATCGCCGTGCGAGGCAAAGGCCAGGTAGACTGCATCATCTTGCAGCAGCAGCCCAGGGCGCTGGTGCTGATAAAACGCGTTGAAATCAATGGTCCGGGCGATCGAGCCTCTGCCAGTCCCTTGCGCCTTTGGGCCGGTGATGAATGTAAAATCGCTGGCTTTCCCGCCGACGACTCGCGCCCCGTTGGCAACGAATTGCGGATCGCTTACTGCGGTCTCCGCAATCGTCACCGGCCCGCCCAGCTTGGCGTCGCCAGTGGCGACGTCGAGGGCATGCAGGCGGTACATATAATGCGGCTTGTTGTCATTTACCTCTTTGCTCTTTGCCGCGAGATAGAGCGTTCCTGATGGTCGATCGATAACCGGTGTGCTGGTAATCCCGATCTCGTTAGTGAAGTCGGTATACTGCGGTCCATAGTCGGATCTGGGAACGGGATTGCCGGACTTACCGTCGCAATCGACCCGCCAGATCGGGTGGCACGCCTCGGCGTTTTCCGCATCGAAGGCATAGACCATGTTGCGGGTGGTCGCAACGACGACAATAGAGCGTCTGCCGAGACCTGGTATTTCAAGATCCGATACTATGAGGGGCTGGGCATAAATCTGGCCATCGACCCCGCGAACGAACAATTTGCCGAAATCATTGACGTTGACATTGGCCTGAGTAAGCAGCGTCTCGGTCAGGTTGGCTCCGGTGCGCGCATTATTGTATCGGTTGGTAAGTAGATCGACCGCCATGAACATCTCCCCTCAGAGCTGCGCTATTCACAAAGTGCGATGCCCTTCGATACCCGGAAACTATATGCCGCGACCAATTGCGGGCGAAAGATGATATTTAGCCCTGCTCGACGACGCCCAAGCTGTGCCAGCTCGGCTGTCCAGGGACAGCATCTCAGGGACGCGCACAGCGAACGCAGAGACCGGCTTTGTCAGGATAACCCGATGGCCAGTGAGAGAGGTCGCGGGTAGGCTGACGCGATGGCAGGAATTTCATACCGCCGCCACCGCTTTCCGCCGGTTGTCATCCAGCATGCTGTGTGGCTCTACCTACGTTTCACGCTCAGCTACCGCAACGTCGAGGAACTGCTGGCCGAGCGCGGGCTCGATATCTCCTACGAGAGCGTGCGCAGCTGGGTGCTGAAATTCGGGCCGATGATTGCACGGCGGCTGCGGCAGGTTCGACCTCGGCCGCCCGGCGCTGATGGCGACGCCGATCGCGCTCGGGAACGTCGTGGTCTTCGTGGCGAGCGGCTCGTGGGGTTGGGTGGCTGACCGCATTGGCCGCCGCTGGGCGATGATCATCCCCGCCCTGCTGGAGATCCCGGTGACGCCCCTGTACCTGTTCACCCACAATGTCCTGTGGATCGCAATTGGCTTTATGTTGCAAGGGGCGTGCGGCGGCGGCGGTATGCAAGGGCAGATGCCGACTTACCTGTCCGAGCGATTCCCCACCGAAGTCCGGGCGACGGCGAGCGGTTTCTGCTTCCACCAGGGAGCGATCTGGGGAGGTCTCGTGCCGCTGGTGCTGACTTTCTTCGCCGTTCAATACGATTTGGGTTTCGCCATCCCGATGATGGTCGGAACGTGCTTGGGCGCGCTCAGTTTCGCATGTGCTTTGCTTGTGTCCCCGGAGACGAAGGGCACGGTGATGGTGCCTGACCTGGTCATCGCCTGACGGGCGCCAGGGCAGGCCACTGCGCCGGGACCGGCCCGAGCTGCACCGCATGCTCGGCCAGCTGCGCGAGGGAATGTTGCCGTTGTCTGGAAACTCAACCGCCTATCGCGGTCGCTGAAAGACGTGCTCCACATCATGGAGCCAAGCGGCGATGTCGGCGCCCGCTTCCGCTCGATCACCGAAGCGATCGAAACCACGACGCCAGCGGGTGGCATGATGATGCAGATGGTCATCTTCGCCTCCACGACGAAATCTCGATTGAGTGTTCTGATCCAGATCAATGAGCGCTCGGGCTAGGCCGATATGCTGGCCGCGGCAAATGGCCAAACTTCGAGGATCCGGAAGGGAGAGGTCTCGTCCATGCAGGCAAGGGATGTCATGACGGTAAACGTCATTTCGGTTTCGGAGGAGTCGCCCATCCACGAGATAGTGCGGCTACTGCTGAAATTCCGGATCAGCGCTGTACCAGTCGTCGACAGCGGGCGGAAGGTCGTGGGCATGATAAGCGAGAGCGACCTGCTGCGCCCCGAGGGGGTGAACCGCACCGGAACACAGCGTCGGTGGTGGCTGGAGACGGTCTTCGCCGGCCAGACGCTGCGTTACGAACAGGCGCACGGCCGCACCGCCGGCGAGGTGATGACGCAAAACGTATTCACCGTGGACGAGGACACGCCGGTTACTGAAATCGCCGAATTATTGGAGCGTCATCACATTAAGCGCGTGCCGGTGCTCCGCGACGGCAGGCTTGTGGGCATCATCAGCCGGGCCAACCTGCTGCTCGGGCTCGCCCACACGATAATTGATCATCATGAACCGGGCGCGGCCAAGGATCGCCAAATCCGCGAGCAACTAGTGAAAATACTGCTGGAGAAGCCCGAGCTCGAAACGGTTCTCGTCAACGTCACTGTGAGGAATGGTAATGTCCGGCTCTGGGGTGTGGTCGAAAACGCCGACCAAGCCGTAACGGCCGAAAGAGCGGCGAGGTCGCTGCCCGCCGTGAAGTCGGTCGAAAACAATCTCGCTGCTGCCACAATGTCGGGCGTGCCGGTCTAGCGAATTCACTCGTTAATGCACTTGCCAGCGCGGTTATCAATCTATTGATTGTCACTAGGGCCGTGCTCGTTTCCGTTTCTCGACCTAGTTCACTGAGTCAAACGAATGGTACAATTGCGGTTCGCACCTGACTCAGCGCTGGAGGGGAGTGGATTCGAGCTTTTGGTTCCGCAATTTTCATCGTGCTGCGCAAGACCGGCCTTTCTGAGCCGGATCAGTACACGGCTGAGCAAGGAGTTCGACGGATTCCGGCGTAGCCCGCACTTTCGTCAAGGCCACTGGTAGATGGCAACAGCGTGACTTCAGGTCCCGCTGAGGTCGATCCCGTTCTCCACGCACCACTCCCGCAAAGCCGCCGCCTCGGACTTGTTCGAGAAATCGTACCACCGTTCGAGGGCGCCCCGACGCACCAGCAAATCCTTATATTGGCGTTAAGCACCTCTTTGGCTGAAGATGTGGCGAACTTCGTCGTAGTCGTCGGGTAGGAACTCGCGAGCGAAATCCAAGACCAAAGGCTTGCCGAGATCGAGCTCTCTCTTGTCCGGAATTGAAATATATTTCTCGTCGTCGATATCGTCGGGCAATTCTTCGTCGTTGTCGCCGAATTCGGAGTGCCAATAGATCTTGCCCGACTGCCGGTCGAGATAGGCTTCATTCTCGCCCATGCCGCCGCTGCTCACGAATTCGAACGCGAGCTGTAGGTCCGAAAAGTTGACAGCCATCGTGCCACCTCAGAGTATCTGATCGACGTGGAAAGGGTGCCCTGCATGCCAGTGGGACCACCCCGAATATCGCCGCCATTGTCGACATGATGATCGGCCGGAAACGTTTTGGGCAGGCCTGATAGATCGTCTCGCGCGAGGTCAACCCAGGCGAGGCTCTGTGTCGAGCGGACAGAACGTGGGGGTCGTTAAGATGGGGTTATAATGCAAGGGTCTCCCGACGACGGCAAATTCATGGTGCTCCCGTTCGGTAGCCGGGTCACAGAGGTTAGCGGGGATCGTCATATGTCGTGCCATTAAGACGCTGCATAAGTTTAAACCGCCCGCGACAGAGGAGGAGGTCCGAGCCTCTTCCCTGCAATTCGTCCGCAAGCTGAGGGGCTTTACTCGCCCGTCCAAGGCGAACCAACTCGCTTTCGAGCGAGTCGTCGGCCAGATCACCAAGGCAGCTGCTCGAACTCGCTCGTGATGGACGCCACCACCCCGCCATCACGAAGTCGTGGCCGCGAGGGCTCGGGTGAAGGCGGCGGACCGGTTCGGGTGCGGCCGGAGACGTCGCCCGGTCACCGAACAGGGAATTTTTTGCGGCCTTGCAGGGAATCTGAATCGGCGATCAGGGAAATTCCCGCCCTGATCAGGGATTCCATAGATCGGGTTAGCTCTTCGCGAAGCACGCCCATTTCGGTGTAGCTCGCGTCGCCGATATGTGAGTTGTGCGCCCAGACAACTGCCTTTGCGTGCGGCCCGCGCGCCTGAGCAAGTGGCCGAGAGTTTCGAACATGTGGGTATCGCGCAGATTCATGATTTCTGCGCCGACGTAATACATGATACGGTAATACCCAACTAAGAAACACCGGTTTGGAGAAAGATACATAAGTTCAATGCCTTACGGAAGCGTGAGGCGGTCTTAGCACCACGCGCCGGTGTTGGCGCCGGGGTTAGGCGGGTGATTGCGACGCGGGCAGGGGGAGTTCCTGAACATTGGGCGGTAGGGCGACGCCGACCACCTGAAAGAGCTTACCGGCGACGCCGGTGGTCGGGGTGCGCAACAGGAAGCGCTTGCCGTCCTGCTCGAGCTCGATTTCCTGCAATCGGTCGAGATCGCGCAGGATGTCGCCCCATTCGGCGGCAACCCCATGCCGGTGGAGCCGATCTTCGAGTTCCTTGGCGAGCAGTAGCGCGAGGAAAGAGCAGAAGACATGGCCGCGAATGGCCATGTCGCTGCTGTGGTAGATTGGGCGAGTGGCAAGCACGGCCTTGGCCTGGCGGAACAACTGCTCGACCCGCAGTAGGTCGCGGTAGCGCAGCAGGGCCTGCAGCGGGGTGATCTTGGTATTGGTCCGCAGCACGTAAAGGCCATCGAAGCGCGCATCTTCGGCGACCCGCGTCTCATCGATGGCGAAGTGCTCGGCCGAGACGGTCTTGAGATAGCGGCGGAAACCGCTGTTGCCGACGAGCGCCTTGTCGCCTTGGGCGAGCTTGGCGCGCAGCCCGTCGAGGATGGTGGCGCGCTGCTCGGCATCGCGCCGGGCCTCGGCGAGATTGCGGCAAACAATGTAGCGTCGATCGCCGATCTTGACCTGCTTGGCCTCGAGCTCGGTAAGAACGCCGGAAGCCCGCGGCACGACCAATGGGACGAAGGGCGTCTGATCGTCAATGACGGTGCTGCGTACCTCGGCAGTGCTGCGCTCGCGCACGCCGAGGATGTATTCGAGTTTGCGTTGCTCAAGCGCGGCAATGGTCTGGGCGCTGATCATGCCGCGGTCGGCGACAATGCAGATGCGGCCGACACCAAACCGCGCGCGCAACCGGTCGACGACCGGCAAGAGTGTGGTCACATCGGCCGTATTGCCGGGCCACAGCTCGGAGCCCAGCGGCCTTCCGTCCTGATCCATGACCAGCCCGA
Source organism: uncultured Alphaproteobacteria bacterium (assembly GCA_963788085.1). GTDB lineage: Bacteria > Pseudomonadota > Alphaproteobacteria > ATCC43930 > CGMCC-115725 > AP-15. Next base: position 2,098 of record CAWBFS010000019.1, on the reverse strand, counting down.
CGATCATCTGATGGAGATCCGGGCGGTAGTCTTTCGAGTGGCCGCGGCGGCCGAGCTCCGCGCCGCCCTGTCCCTCGAAGGACAGGCTGGTGGTATCCATGAAGACGACGCTGAGCTCGGCAAACAGGTCGCGCCGGCGGGCAAACAGCTCCTCTTCCACGAGATCCTTGCGGCAGCGCGGCGCCAACTCGCTGGCCCCGCTCTGATCTACCAGCGGCTCACCCAGCCACGTCATGATGCGGTAGAGATGGTGCAGCTGCAGCCCCTCAGTGCCGTCGATGCGGTAGTCGGCACGCCACTTTTCCGCGGCCCGGTCCGAGCCCGACACAAACAACCGGTGGAGCACCGTCAGGAAGATGCCGCGCTCGGCGGCAAACTCGAACTGGCGTTGTCCAGCCAGTTCCTCCAATACCGCGCGGCAGCCAACCTCCTGCCACAGCCGCTCGAACAGCAGCGCCGGTCCGATCCGCCGGCACACCGCATTGGGCGGGGCCTCACCCTCGACCAGCGACAGCACCATCGAACGCTGCGCCAGCCGGGCGACCGAGCGCGCCAGCCGGTCGAGATCGCCACGCGCGACGGCCACTTCCCTGCGCCCGAGATTGGCAATGATGCGCTGCTTGGTGCGACCATTCTCGCGCACGTTCTCGACCAGGTAGACGTAGGTGTAGGGGCCGATGCGCTTATCGCGGGCGAACATGACGTTAGCATTCGCACATCACCGATCGAGTCAACCAATTTATAGCGATATGCAGAAGAATTTAGCACCGCACTGCTCGCCCGATTTTACCAACCCTCAGTATTTCTGCCATTCTGCATGACGAAAACCGGCGCCACTGTCCAAGTCGGGTATAGCGTTCGGCGGATGCGATCAGCCGCGCGTTCTGCGCCGCATCGAGGAAGCCTTCTCCGTCCTGGGCGGCATAGTCCAGCCGTCGCTGCAGCAGCTCCTGGCACAGATCGATCACTGCCCGTTCGCATTTGCGGTAGCCGGCCGTAAGCACCGCGCGGCCATAGGTCGAAGGCTCCTTCTGCCAAGGGGTCAGACAGCCATATCGTTCGCGTGCTGCCTTGGCAGCCTGCGGATCGACTTTGTCGAGATAGGCGAGAACAGCGGCGATCGAGCCGCTCATATTGTAAATATCAAACGACCCATTGCGCCGTGCCGTTGCGGTCACTTGGACGCATGCGGTGCCAGCGCTATGTTCAAGATATGTGTGGCCGCGCCCGCCTCTCCTCCGATGTGAGCGAAATCAAGCTGGTCTTCTCAATTCCGTCCGAGAGGCCGACACCGAATTTTCCGCCAAGCTGGAACGTGGCGCCGACCGACTCCCTGCCCGTCGTCCGCTACGACCTCAAGGCCTCGCAGCGCAGCCTCGACATGCTGCGCTGGGGCCTGATCCCTTACTGGGCCAAGGACATCAAGGTCGGCTTCGCCAACATCAATGCCAAGGCCGAGGGGATCGAGAACAAGCCCGCATTCCGCAAAGCGTTCGAGCGCCGGCGCTGCTTGGTGCCGGTCGACAACTTTTATGAATGGCGCAAAACCGCGACCGGGAAGCAGCCCTATGCGCTCGCGCTCTCCGATCGCGGTATCATGGCGCTCGCCGGTTTGTGGGAAAACTGGCACTCGCCGGCCGGCGAGTGGGTCCGCAGCTTCGCGATCGTCACCACGGTGCCGAACCAACTGTGCGCCGAAATCCATAATCGCATGCCGGTGATCCTGAAGCCCGATGCATGGCCGGCATGGCTCGGGGAAGAACCGGCGGACGAGCCGCAGCTCAAGGCGCTGCTGGCCCCCTATCCCGCCGACGACATGATCTGCTGGCCGGTCAGCGCGCGCGTCGGCAATGTCAGGAATAACAATTCGAGCCTAATCGAGCCGGTCGCCGCGGCCTAAACGCCCGGTCTGCCCCGGAAAATTATCAACCTGGACGATCATTGGGTGATGCTGTTAGAGATTTCCTAGACGATCGAGTTTTCCCCCTCGCTCGTCCCCGTGAAAGCCCCGGCCTCCCCCCGCCGGGGTTTTCTTTTCGCAAAGCGGCGCTCTGTCGCCGGCAGGCTCCCCCGTAAAGCAGCGCCCTTATGCTCGGCT
>CAWBFS010000018.1:0-85162 GCA_963788085.1 uncultured Alphaproteobacteria bacterium | reverse complement strand
ATGGCACGATGGCGCGGGTCAAAGCCGCTGGCGCGACCAGCGCGTCACTACCGAGAATGTCATGGCTCGGCATCTACGGAAATCTGCCGTCGACATCTGGTGTTCGTCATCCGCGGCGAGCCGCACCTCGTTGTCGGCGATATTCCCGGTCTCGACGCAGACCATGCCGCGCCAGGCAGGGTCGCCGAGATCGACCATGGCGGCGGCCTTTTCAGCCCAGGGATTCCACACCACGCTCGAGGCGGCGCCGACCTTTTCGATGACGACGCGGCGGCGCCACCCGCGATCTTCAATCGCGCATCGCCGCGGCGTATCGAGGTAGACGCGATCGGTCTCTGCCGTGATGGTGACGAGCGCCGCGGTCTGCGGCTTGCGCCGCGCCGCGTCGGTCTTGTCGATGTAGGTGGTGCCGGCGAGCCCGGAGATCGCGACGCCGGTGACGTCGGAGATCGCGAAGTAGGCGTGCAGCGCCTCCTCGAAGATGATCGGATGCGTCGCGCGGTTTTGCACGGCGAGCCGTAACGACAGGGTCTGCGCGAAGGTCACGGTGTAGATCCCGCAAAACGCCTCCGGCCAGAACGGCGAGGCGACATCGCCGTCGCCATAGACTGAGGGTCATGGTCAGCAACTCGCGGCCGACGGTTTCGACCCTGTCGAGGTGCCAGGTGCGCGGTACGCGCGAACCCGTGCTGTGGCGCCGCGGGCGCGTGCCGGTTCGCGCCGAACCACGGGAAGATGATCGGGATGCCGCCGCGGATCGCCCTGCCCGGGGCAAACGCGCTGTTGGGGCTGGTGAAGAGGACGGGCCGTTCGCCCGGCGGCTGCCAGGCGGTCAGGTGCGCTCCTTGCAGGTAAAGCTCGCCCGAGATGCCGTCGAGCGAGACTGCGGCCTTGACGAGGCCGTGCTCCGTCTCGACGAAATCGAGAATACCGGCGATGCCGAATTCGGCGGTGAGCTTCCTCGGCCTGCATCGCAGCTTCCTTTCCCCGGAGATCATCATGGCCGATTGCGGCGCAGCAGCGCCATCACGAAATTCGACACGCCGGTGTCGGAAACCCGGCGGAAACCTGCCCGAAAGTCCTCCGAAATGGGCGAGAAAGCCTAGCTGCAAGGGATCGCGTTGAGATGGCCGGGTTGCAAGCTGATTCGTCGGGCACACCGGCACGGCGCAGACCGACATTGACGGTTTTCTCGCGGAGCGTCACCGAATTGAGGAGACGCGTTCCAATTGGGAGACTTGGCCTTCAACTAGCTCCAATGAGCACGCACTCGGGGTTCAGTTTGAGGGCCTCGCCAGGCGGCCTTGGCTTCATCGACATCGCCCCTCAATCCGAGCGCTGCGGCAAGGAACAGAGGAGGAGCCCAGAGCCCGAGGATTTGCCGCACGAGCCTTCCTGAGGACCTCTACCGCCGCGTCGGTTTGGTCCAGAAGGAGATAAGCGTAGCCCAACCAGATATAATAAAAAAATACTTCTGACTTGAGGATTGAGCTGGAGCGCGTACTCGAGACTTTGGAAGAGCGGCGTCCGGCTGACCTAGATACAGCAGCGTTATCCCGAGCTGGAGAATCGCGGTCGCGTTATTGCGGTCCAGTGCGATCGCCTTTTCGAGTTCAATTTTGGCGTCGATCAACCGGTTCTGAAGCCGCCGGAGACGCCCCAATGCAAGATACGCCTTCGGCCGGTCCCGGTCGCGTTCGAGGGCTTCGAGGAGCAATTGGTCGGCGCGCGCCATATCCTGTTCACGCGAGATACTCACGCCATTGACCACATGGCTCCGGCTCTCGGCGACATATTCTGTCACGATAAAAGCGAGGCCGATTTTCGCGTCTACCGATTGCGGATCAATCTCCAGCGCCCGCTCGAAGGCCCGCTGCGCCTCTTGCAGGGATGCGGTGGTATTCGGCCGGTAGAGCCAGGCCCACCCGCGTATGACGAAATCGCTGGCGTCGGGATTGTCGGGCTTTTCCAGTTCGATCCGGCGGGTGGCAGCCTCCACGATCTCCAGTTGCAGCCTCCGCGCGATACGGACGACGATCTGGTCCTGTGCTTTCGCAAGGTCGGCGCGGTCGGTTTCTAACCGGTCTGCCCAGACATGAGCACCGGTTTCGGTGTCGATCAACTGCACATTGGCCCGAACCTGCTGGCCCACCCGACGAACGCTGCCTTCGAGCGCATAACGAACGCCGAGTTCCTTGCCGATCTGCTTCACGTCGACGGCCTAGCCCTTGTAGGTGAAGGCCGTATTGCGGGAGATCACGAAGCTGTCGGTGATGCGCGTAAGATCGGTAGTCAGATCATCGGTGATGGCATTCGCGAAATATTCCTGCTCGGGATCGCTCGACAGGTTGGCAAAAGGCAGGACGACAATGGACAGGCGCGGCGCGGGTCTTGCCGCGAGGCTCCCTGTTGAAGGCTTCGGGATTACGCTGCGTGAGGCCGTACCGAGGTGCATTCCTGCCGCGACGAGTGGCGTCGCCGCCACCGCGACTGCGCTTATCGCGTAGACCCGCACTGGCCGCGCGATGTTCTTGACGCTTTGTTCGCCTCTGTCCTCGAACGGGTAGGGCAGCTTATCGCGCACCTGATCGTGCACCATACGACTGACGCAGACCCCGCTGGGCTCGGCCAGCGCTTCGAGCCGCGCGGCGATGTTGACCCCGTCGCCGAATATGTCATCGCCATCGGCAATGACATCGCCGAGATTGATCCCGACACGAAACCTGATGCGCCGCTCGTCGGGTACCTCGGGCTCGCGGTCGATCATCCCGCGCTGGATCTCCACAGCGCAGCGCACGGCATCAACCACACTCGCAAACTCGGCAAGGAAGCCGTCGCCGGTGTTCTTTACGACCCGGCCTCGGTGCTCCTCGATCTTCGGCTCAACCAGCTCCCGGAGGTGGCCCCGGAGCCGCTCATGGGTCCCCTCCTCGTCCTCCCCCATCAGGCGCGAGTACCCCGCCACATCGGCGGCGAGGATCGCGGTGAGGCGGCGGACAGGGGGCATGATTTGTCCGGCGGTCGGTTGGCTTAACCAAGTCTACCCTGAAAGCAGGATCAGCCCCAGGGCGTTGCGATGACCAGATGGCCCTCGCGAGCATGGCGAAGACTGGCACGAGCAGAAAGACGGCGCGCTGTGAGAAGGCATAGCCGACCGCGCCCGCCACCAAGGCGATGGCGACATTGCCCGCATGGTCGAAGGCCGAGTTCCGCCCCATGCGCCGGGCCAGTTGTTTCCGCGCGTAGAGGCCCAAGGTTAGTGCGGCGACCGCCGGGCCGAAGACATCGCCGACCACGGCCATCAGGCTGTTGGCCACCGCTACCGGCCAGAAGTTCGGCAGGGCAAAGATGATGACAGCCCCGATGGCCAGTACCGCGAGCGCCAGGACGATCGCTCCGCGCTTGGCGCGGGTCTCATCGATCGCGGCGCCGATCGGCGTCTGGACGGCGAGCCCGAGTAGGCCGCCGATCGTGGTCACCAATCCGACTTCGGACTGGCTCCAATGTTGCTGAGTGACCAGGAACACGTTGAGATAAGGCCCGAGGGCTCCGCGGACGTCGGCGAGCAGGAAGTTGATGGCGTCGAGCGAGAACGGGTTGAAACGTCTGCTCGCGGTTAATGTCACAGCCACAGCCAAAGGGTCCCGATCCCGAGGGTGATGATGGTCAGTGGCGCACCGACTCTGAAATAGTCCCAGAAGCCGATCGCCACGCCGGCAAAGGCCGCCCTCTGCACGACGATAAGATTGGCGATTGAGCCCAGCACGGTGAAGTTGCCGGCGAGCGTCGACGCCATCGCAATCACGAGCCATGCTCTGTCATGGTCGCCGAGCGACGCGACGAACGGCTTCATCATCAGCACGGCCGGCACGTTGCTGACCAGGTTGGACAGCACTGCGGTCACCGCGCTGAGGACGGGAACCTGATCGAGATGAAGCCGGCCTGCGGCGGCAATAATGTCGGGGTTGAGGAGCGCGTGCTCCGCGCCGGCGACGATGATGAAGAGACCTGCGAACATCAGCAGCAGCGACCAGTCGATCTCCTCATAGACCCGCCGGCTTTTGACCCGTCGGGTGAGCAGCAGCAGCCCCCCGATGATAATCGCTGCCTTGGCCGGTACGATCCCGGCGAAAAACAATGCGATCAGAATCAGGGTTGCCAGTACTGCACGGATCATCAGCACGCGATGGGCATCGACCTTCGGCGGCGGCGCTTCCAGTCGCGCGTCGACAGCGAACTCGGTGCGATGGAAGAGGGCGATGAGCGCCACGGTGACGACCAGCCCGATCAGTGCGACCGGTCCGAGCGCCAGGGCAAATGTGGTGTAGGGGATATGAGACAGGCTGCCGATCATGATGTTCTGCGGATTGCCGGTGATCGTCGCGGTTGACCCGACATTTGACGCCATCGCCACGGCCAGCAGATAGGGCACCGGCCGGCGTCCCAGCGCGAGCGTCAATTCGAGTACGAGCGGCGCGAGCACGAGGCAGATCGCGTCGTTGACTAGGAAGGCGGAAAAAACGCCGGAGATCGTCACGACCGCGCCGAGTAGAATCAACGGTCGCCGGGCGTGCGCCATGGCCCAGGCATTGACGACCGCGAAGAAGCCCGAAAGCCGCAGACTGGCGACGACGATCATCATGCCGAGAAGCAGGGTGATGGTATCGAGATCCACCGCCTTGTAGGCATCGACAAGCGGCACCGCGCCCGATGCGACCATGAGCCCGGCGCCGACCAGCGCGATCCCGGCCCGGTCGATGCTCAGGCCGGGAATCCGGCCGATTGCGAGCGCGAGATAGCTTCCGATAAAGATGACGCCGGCGGCGACGCTCCGGCCCTCCCCGCCAATGCGATCGCCTGCGGGAAGCAGGGTGGGCGCCACGGCGGCAGCGATGGCGGCCGCGACCACCAACCCTACCAGCAGAACGCTTACGGAGACCCGCCAGCGGCTTCGATTTGAGGCCCGGCCGTGCATGGGAACGATGCTATGGCCTAAAGCGTGTGAAGTCCCTCACGCTGGAGGTACAGCCACTTAGCATGTGCAGAAGCCGGGTGCGAATGTCCACTTCCTCGCCGACCCGCCGACCCCGGTCACGAAGGCCGGTTCAGGATCGGCTCCAGCGGCCCGGTCGCGGTCCTGTGAATGGCCGGAAGCGGCGCATCTCGCCCGTTCCCGTGCGCCCCGGCGAAGGTCCGTTGACTGAACCGAGAGCGGGCGTTCAGTTCGGCGGCGGGAACTTTCTTCATGCTTGTTTGTGATTTTGCGCGCCCTCGGCGACTCGGGCTATCGGGATCGCGGTGATCGGCCGGTCAGGAATTGTGTGGTGCGTTCTGGCTGGGGATACGCGCTGGGTATTGGGGAAGGTCGTCGGTGACCGTGAACCACGGCGCCTTGTCGACGATAAACGCGTGCGCGTCGGGGCGGAGGCCGGGGTCGTCGTCGAGCGTAGCCAGCGCGACGCCGTAGAGCGCCACGGCGCAGGGGCCGGTCTGTGCGCTGCGCGAGTGTTCCTCGAATTTCACCAGCACCGGCGCGCCGCACACTTTGCAAAAGCCGCGGTGCGTGCCCGGCGTGGACTTGTAGAACGAAACAAGCTCCTCGCCGGCGAGAAAGCGGAAATCGGCGGCGGCGACACGCGCCCGCGTGCGGAATGGCGCGCCATGCCCCTTCTGGCACTGCCGGCAATGGCAATGCGAAGATCGCATCAAGGGGCCGGCAATCTCGAATCGCACCCCGCCGCACAGGCAGCTGCCGCGCAACCCCCTCATTCCGCCGCGTCCTTGGCCTGGTCGCCGAACACATTATAGGTCCGCGCCTGATAGCGGATCATGTAGTCGGTGTAATAGGTCGTCTCATATCGGGGTGGGCGGACGGGGCCGACGCAGGTCGGTACGGCGGCGATCGGCCAGTCAATCTGGGCGTCGCAGAAAAACGCTAACGCGTAGCGCTCGCCGCCGCTGCGGTTGACCGCGCGGTGCGGCGTTGCGAGGAAACAGTCGTTGGTCCAGCGCAGCAACAACTGCCCGCCATTGACGATAAACGCGTCGGGGACGGTTGGGACGTCGATCCAATCGCCGGTCTGGGTGTGGAATGCGAGACCGGGTACGTCGTTGGGCGCGAGCAGCGTTAGGAAACTCGTATCGGTGTGCGGTGCGATGCCGAATTCGTCGTCGGGCGCCTTAGTCTGGGAAGGTATGGGTCGCGCGCAGCTTGTACTGGAAGTCGGTGAAGGGCCCATCGAAGTACGTGGCGGGCAGGTCGAGCGCGCGGGCATAAACGCGCACCAGGCGTTGCACCAGCCGCTCCAGCGCGTCGCAATATTCAACGAGCGGTTCGCGGAAGCCGGGCAGGCTCTCGGGCCACTGATTGGCGCTCCGGAAACGCCGGCCGGAGACGACGTCGGGATGGTCGGGGGCGAGGTCGCGCGCCATAAAGAACGCCTCGCTCATATTGGGCTTGGTGACGTGCGCCACGACCGAGGTGCGCAGAGTGTCGCCCATTATCGGCAGATAGCCGACATTGTGCTTGTCGAGCTTGATTTTGAGCTTCTCGCCGAGCGGCCGAGCGTGGAAGCGGGCGACCTGGCGATAGACCTCGTGCACCAGCGCCGAGGGCACGCCGTGGTTGACGATCGTGTAGAAGCCGATCTCGGTCAGCGCATGGCGCAGCTCGGCCGCAGCATGATCGAGCGCCCCGGGCTCGCCCGCGAGATAGGGTCCGAGATCGATGACCGGGATCGCATTAGCATCGGGCATGGTTTCAGCTGGCACCCGCTAGCTTCAACGGTTTCGACGCCAGAATTGCGCCTTTGAACGCGTCGAGCAATGGTAATTCGGGGTCGCTGCAAGCGCAGTGCGATTGAAGCAGTCCGGATGCAGGTCGCACCACGGGTAATGTAGATCTCGCACCGCTTTCGAGACCCGCGCCGCCCGGACCCCGAACGGAGAGGTTCCAAGGGTAGGTGAACGGACCTTCGCCGGAACGACGACCCGCGACAGAGCGGCTACCTGTTGCTCGATGTAAGAATGCCCCAGATGACGGGGCTCGAACTGCAGCAGCTCGGCTCGACCGGCTCCGCTATCGCACGCGAACATGGGCTTCCGCGCACCGATAAACAACTTGCCGCTCGTCAAACGATCGCCGACGACACCCCGGCCCTGTCTCCCCACGCCCGAACGGAAGGGGCTCATCGGCCGCCCAAATGACGCGCGTTTGAAAAACAATCATAGGAATTCGATCTCTTGCGGGCGGCCCGGTCCCGCTGCAATTCCACATGGCATAACCCAAGGGTTTCTGCGGCCCTCGGGGCTCCGCCTATTGAGAAATCGTTCACATTGGTGATTGACGATGCGTGCTCGAAATCCTGCTGGCCGCGCTCGCGACCATTGGGGCAAAGGCCTCGACCAACTCGTCACCCTCGCGAAGAAAACAGCCCGGCGCGGGTGCTAACCGTCAGATTTTATCCACTACGGTGTCACATTGTGCCGCCGAAGGCGGCGCAAGTGCCGATCCTGCTGCGAAGCTCCTGACGCAGCCATCGCAGATGGCTTCGCCAGCCGAAATGGCGCGACGATACGGCCCGAGATCACCGTTCCGGATTGGCATAAGCGGCTCCTCTGTTCCCGCTGCGGGAGCCACGATACTGATATGGTGGTAACCGGCGAGCCGAAGAAAAACTGTTGCTAAAACAGAGCTTCTTGGGGTGGAGAACTGTTCTTCCGTAAAATCGAAAAGGCAGCTATGTAAAACTTACAAGCGGTTGCAAATCTGTCCTTCGGACTTGGCGGGCATGTTTCAAAGGAAAAATCAGAGATAGATATCTCCTCCTCTCGTTCCTTCTTTCGTTCGCCTAATACCAAGAGAATGCTATCCCCATCCTCACCACGTATGGCCTTCACTATTTTTGCCTGAGAAAGAACTAAGTTCCGGCAGCGGTCCCGCATATAGTCTCTGTCAAAACTATTCACCTCAAGCTGATGCGCAAAATCATTTCTGATGCGTCTGATAGTGGTCAACTCCTTATATGCTTGTTTGCTGTACACCCCTATTAAGTAGCCTAAATCGATCTTTGCCCCAAAGTCACCAAAAGCTCGACCCGCTGCGAACCTCTTTTCGATGACTTTTTGATCCCGTACTATTCTACTTTGGAGAACGTGTGTTAGGTGTTCTTCCACAAAAGCGGCTCCCACTACCGCAGCGGCTCTGTGCGACAACCCCTCCATTTCCTCTTCGACTTGTCGAAGTAGCTCGTGGGGAACGCCGGTAGTGATCCACATTATGGCAACCCTCGTCAGTGCGGCAAAAAGCGTGGCACCGGACGATTAACCGGAGCTTATCGCATCGAGACTGTGGTACCCCGGACGAGTTCCCCATTAACAGAATAGAAACACGCCGGTGTTTGAATGGCGGCTCACCACTCAGCCGCTCAGCCGCGAGCAATGAAATACGGTGCTTATTTTGCTCTCGTTCTAATCGTCGCTACATGCGAAGCATCTGCTGGCTCTCCCCATAGCAGCCCCCCTTTCTTTTCGGTGGACTGCTTCATCGCAGCGGGTGGAACGGCGGCGGCTTATAATGATCGCTGCAAAGGACATCCGATCACCGCAGCCGAAGCTGGTGAACGCTATTCAGATCTTCACCAGGGCAACAAGTCGCCGCCGATGTGGCGGCGGAAGAGCTTACCTCGCAACACCGCAATGATGTGTACAGGTCCGGCGAGAATGTTCGCTGAAGCTATGGCGGGATGGTCGTACGCCGGGCAAGCGTAACGAACTTCTTCTCCTTGGGAGCGACCCAAAGATCCTCGCGGTTGTAGAAGACCTGAGGATCCGTCATGTGAAAGGTTTTGTACTGGTCGGCCTGAATGGCGAAGAGATCCTCCGGGTAGCGCAGGTGCTTTTTCAAATCCGCCGACAATTGACCCAAGTCTTTGAACACGCCGGGAAACGCCTGCCGATAGACGGCGAGGACGGGATCCTTGGGGTCCATGACGTAAAACTGAACGGTCCCGTCGTACATGTCGACGACGACCTTCACCGAGTTGCGAATGTAGTTGAGGTTGTCCCCGAAGCTCGCTCCGTGGGGGTACGAATAGGGAAATTGGTCGGAAGTCCGTATAGGCATCCTGGATCCAGTACAGCTTGCCCGCGCTCAGCACCGGGTAGGGATCGGTGTCGAGGCGCAAGAACGGAGCGATCTGTGCCACGCGCTCCTGAACCGTCCGCCAGATCTGGATGCGGCTTTCCGGCGTGAGATAGGAGGTCAAAAGGATGTTGACGTCTTTCTGGGTCCAGGCAAACAGGAGCTTCTTCCAGGAGCTGTCCAGCGGGATGCCCCCTTTCCGCTGTAGCTGGTGTAGACATTGTCGTTGCCCTTGGGGTAATCGAACTCTTTGATGCCGGTCGCAACGATCCGATAACCCGGCATAAACCCCCCGTAGTAGATCGCAGGCTGAGTTATCTTGAGGCCGTACGCCAATTCGGCAGGGACGTTCTCGAGAAGGTATCCCGGAAACCCTCCTCCGACGGTCTTCGAGACGAAGTTCATGACCAGGCCATAGCCGTGGGTGAACTGCAGAAACTGGTTGACCCAGGTTTGTGCTTTCGCGGGGAGCTCCGGGGACAGCTCGCGGGTGGCAAGCATCACCTGATGATAGCCATCCGCCAGGTGGTAGCGGTCGACACCGACATTATGGAACTGATAGTAGAGGCGTATTGCCTGGGTCTGTTGGTAGGTCTGCAGCAGCGGTCGCGAGTCCCACAGACGAATGTTCTGAATCGTGCTTAGCGAGCGGGAAATCGAGGGCGGTAGACTCGGAATCTACTCAGAGACCGGCGGCGCTATGACGGCCGCGTGCGGATTTTGCGAAGAGTCCGACGACGTTCGCGCTGCGCTGCTACCTGTCCCCGTTCGTTGTCTGCCGCGGGATCTCTTGGCACAAAGGCGTCTCAGAACCTGAGATACGCCTGGCACAAGCCCATCCCGAGAACGAGTGAGCGTAGTTTCCGCGGAGGCGGCCGAGAGAGTCGACCTGAGTAGTTTCCGAGGCTAGCGCAGCCAACCCGCGGCCAGCATGGTCGTCGCGATCTTGGGCTTTGGAGTTTTCACGCCGATGCGCATTGCGCAAATCGCGCCCTTGCACGAAGCCGTCCCGCCGAAGCTTTACGGCGGCACCGAGCGGGTGGTGTCGTACCTCACAGAAGAGCTGGTTGCGCTCGGGCACCAAGTGACGCTGTTCGCCAGTGGCGATTCCGTCACCTCGGCTCGTCTGCATGCAGTGTGGCCGCGCTCGCTACGACTGGATCCCGCAATGCGCGACGTGATCGCGCCACACATGCTGATGATGGAGGAGGTGCGCCGCCGCGCTGAGGATTTCGACGTGCTGCACTTTCACCTCGACTACTGGCCGTTCTCGATATTCACCCGCCAGAAGGTCCCGTTCGTGACCACCCTTCACGGGCGGCTCGACTTGCCCGAGCTGAAGCCGATATTCAACGCCTTCCGCGACGTCCCCGTCGTGTCGATCAGCGACGCCCAACGCCTCGCGCTGCCACAGGCCGGGTTTGTCGCCACCGTGCCGCACGGGATACCGGGAAGGAGCCTCTCGCCGCAGCCGCGGGTCACGCCGACCTATCTGGCGTTCCTTGGCCGTATCGCGCCGGAGAAGGGGCCGGACCATGCCATCCGCATCGCGCGCGCTTGCGGCATCCCGCTAAGGATCGCCGCTAAGGTGGACAAGGCCGACCAACACTACTTCGAAACGGTGATACGGCCGATGCTCGATGGTCCGGGCGTTGAGCTGATCGGGGAGATCAGCGACCGCGAGAAACCTGCCTTCCTTTCCGGCGCCGTCGGCCTGTTGATGCCGATCGACTGGCCGGAGCCATTCGGCTTGGTGATGATCGAAGCAATGAGCTGTGGCACACCGGTGATCGCATTCAATCGTGGCTCTGTCCCGGAAGTTGTTGAAGACGGACTGACCGGCTTCATCGTGGAGGACGAGGCGGCCGCGGTCGCCGCCGTCGGGTGTCTCGGCCGTCTGGACCGCGCCACAGTGCGTGCTCGCTTCGAGCAAAGGTTCACGGTGCGCCGAATGGCGGAAGACTACCTGGCAACGTATAGCCGCCTCGCGGCGGATGACCGCCCGGTCGTGCGAAGGCGACTGCAGCTCGTGGGCTCAGCCGGATGATCCGGACCAAGCCAGCCGTAAGTCGCGACGAAGGCGAGCTGACGCCTGCTGGGCGCCCGCCACACCACCGCGGGGGCTAGAGGGGAAAACATCTCCGCCAGGGGACAGCCCATCACACGCAAATACGAATGAACACGTTCTAAAACAGTTAATAGCTAGGCGGGGCGATCATATTGAGATGCCGCCGGCTGGATCACCGATCCGCGCGGGAGGATAATCAGCCGCGAGCACTCCGCGTGGCAAACGGAGCCGGCCGTCGATGACACCGTTGATCCGGCAGCCGTTCGCCGCGTTAGCATTGGCCGCGGCAAGCTGTTTGTTGTTGACCCTCTATGACGTTCTGGCGCTTCGCCATGTTGGGCGGACGCTGCCGTATCGGCGCGTCGCGCTCGCCTCCTTCACCGGATACGCCTTCAGCCACACGCTGAGCTTCGGGAGTCTTATCGGCTCCTCGATACGTTACCGAGTTTACACGGCTTTGGAGGCGAGTGAGGCGATCAGCGGAAATGGGCCAGGGCCCGAGGGCCGATACACGGTGGTTTCCAGCAGCGATTGCTCGGCTCCCGTCCCGATCGGTATCCACCACAGCTGCTTGTTGTCGGGGCCAAGCGGGATATCGACCGGCCCAGGCTGGCGATCCAATGGTTGATTGCCGGTGCACGACGCCGCCAGCATCGCTAGGATTCCAGTCCTCTGGGGCCGCTCTCCTCGCAGGTCGGATTAATTCTTAGAGTCTATAAAAAAGGGCCCCGAGCAACGCGCTCTTTTAAGCCGCTAAATTATTCATATAATTTTAGCGGCTTAATGCTTGAATATAGTTGACTAGCGACATTTTGCGTTTCTGATACGGCTGGCGCGGTTCGCAAAATGCGCTGCTCGGCGCTGATCGCCCAACCCGCCTACGGCGCCGATGCCGACCGATGCGACGTCTTCAGCGAATTGGCGGGCCGCGACTTCGTACGTTGCGCCTGGCGCGTCGGCTCGGCCGACGCTGTGCCATTCGGCGAATTGCCAGGACCGGTACTCGAAGCCGAGCGGAGCCGGGATGCCAATCAGGTGATGTATCTGCCCTTCACCTCCGGCACGACCGGCGAGCCGAAGGGCGTTATGCACAGCGACAACACGCTGCTTGCCACAGCCCGAGCGATGGCGCGCGATTGGCGGCTGGAGCGCGCCGTGCTCTACACCCTGAGTCCGCTCAGTAACAATCTCGAACTCGGTGCGCTGATTACAGCGCTCGCCGGCGGCGGCGAACTGGTCTTGCACGATCTGCCGCGCGGTGCGAGCCTGCTCGATCGGCTCGAAGAGACCGACGCCGAGTTCCTGTTCGGCGTACCCACCCACGCGATCGACCTGCTCGCCGAGCTGCGAGCTCGCAATGCGCGGGATGCCTTGGTCCAACGACCGGGAAGATTCAGATGACCAAGACGATGTCGATCGCGGGGACGACCTTGGAGGTGGTTGAACGCGGTGACAGCCGCCCACTCTTGTTCTTGCACGCTGGCGAAGGGCTCGCGCCGGAGCGGCCGTGGCTTGATCTGCTGTCCCGGAATTATCGGGTTATCGCGCCGTGGCATCCGGGCTAACGGCAAGTCGCCGCTGATCGACGGGTCAGGTTCGGTCGACGATCTCGCCTATCTCTACCTCGACCTCGCTTCCGAGTTGGGGCTGCAGGACGCGGTGTTGGTCGGCGCCTGCTTCGGCGGCTGGATCGCGGCTGAGATGATGGTTCGGTCGACCGCGCGGTTTTCGCATCTCGTGTTGGTTGATCCGCTCGGCATCAAGATCAGCGGCCGAGAGGAGCGGGATATTGCCGACATGCATGGCGTGCCGCGGGAGGAGTATCTGAGCCTGGCCTGGGCAGATCCGGCCAACGGCAACATCGATTTCACCAAGTTAGCCGAGAGCGAGTTGGCGGCCATCGTCCACGGCCGAGAGGCGTTCGCGCTCTATGGCTGGAAGCCTTACATGCACAATCCGCGGCTCAAACGCTGGCTGCATCGGATCGACATCCCAACACTGCTGCTTTGGGGTGCCGAGGACCGCATTGTGACACCGACTTATGGGGAGGGCTGGCGTCGAGAGATCTCGCGAGCCGAACTCGAGATCATTCGGAATGCCGGCCACTTCCCGCATTGGGAGCAGCCCGAAGCGTTCGTCGAGCGCCTTTCGGCCTTTGTCGACAAAAGCAGCTAGAAGGAGAGACCCATGCGCGTCTGGTACTTCTCGGAGATGGCCTATCACCCCGCTTGGGAGCAGGGGTTGAAGCGTGGATCGCTGAGGGTGGTGCTGCCGAATAGCAATTTCGACCCCAAGGTCGGACACGGTCTCCTGAATCGATATCTCGACGAGTTCGCGCTATGCGATGAGGTCGGCCTCGACATCATGGTGAACGAGCATCACAGCACTGCGACTTGCCTGACGGTGTCGGTGCCGATGGCGCTTGCGATCATTGCCCGGGAAACCAAGCGGGCGCGGCTCCTATCCCTTGGCACGCCGATCGCAAACCGGCCTGATCCGGTGCGCGTTGCCGAGGAGTTGGCGTGGCTCGACGTGCTGTCCGGCGGCCGTTTCGAGATGGGACTGGTCAAAGGCGCGCCGTACGAGATCGCGCCGGCGAATAGTAACCCCGCCAATTTGATGCGCCGTTACTGGGAAGCGCACGATCTGATCCTCAAGGCGATGTCGACGACAGACGGCCCGTTCAACTGGGAAGGCGAGTTCTTCCACTACCGCAATGTCAACATCTGGCCGCGACCGTACCAGCAGCCAACACCGCCGGTTTGGATGACGGGCTTGAGCGTCGAGACCGGTCGGATGGCAGCAGAGCGCGGTCATGTGGTTGGAACCTTGCTCTCGCTGTCGGCCGCCGGCCCGATGTTTCAGGCCTATCGCAAGCGCGCGCAAGAGCTTGGCTGGACTGCGGGCCCCGACCGTTTTGCCTACGCCGCGGTAGTCGGTGTCGGGGCGACTCGCGAAGAGGGACTGCGCCGGGCCAACCTTGCCGCCGACTATGTCCGCACCTCGCCGGTCGTGGCTGAACCATTCACCAACCCGCCTGGCTATAACTCGCTTGCCGCCAACGTCGCGATGCTCAAAGCGGGCGGCAAGCGCGGCGGCTTCGTCAGAGATCGGCACGGGAACCCGGTCGAACAGACCACCGCATCAATCGAGCAGTTGATCGAGAGCGGCACCTGCTTTGCCGGCACGCCGGACGACGTATACGATCAGATCAAAGCGCTCAGCGACAGCGTCGGCGGCTTTGGAAATTTGTTGATGTTTGGTCAAGGCGGTTTCCTCGACCACAAAGACACTGTTGCGAACATCACGCTCTTTGCGAAGGAGGTCATGCCGCGCTTGCGCGAACTCAATCCTGAGCCACGGAGAGCAGCCGCCGCAGAGTAGTCGAACCCGGGACAGGTTTTCTGGAGGGCGTCATGACCCCGATATTTGGCGACCGCATCGACCATCTGATGGCATGGCACGGTCGAGACCTCTGCAAGGAGGACATCTCCTTCGATCTCTCCCGACGCCATGTCGCAGCGCTCGAGGACGTGCTGCTCAGCCTGCGCAAGGGGGGTCTGGAACTTGGCGAAATCCGCCCGGAACACTGTCGGCACCCGGCGCTCGACGGTGATCTCGATCAGGTATTCGACGAAATCCAAGAGGGCCGCGGGATTGTCATTATACGCGGCTTGCCGGTCGAAGGTCACTCCGTCGACGAGGTCTGCATGATGTTCTGGGCACTCGGCACCCACCTCGGCCGCGGCGTGTCGCAGAGTGCGCTCGGCGATCTTCTCGGCCCCGTGAGGGACGAGACGCCGCCGGGTCAGCCGGAAAGTGCTCGCGGTTATCTAAGCCGGCGAGAGCTGTCGCTGCATGTCGATCTGGCGCAAATCGTCGGGCTGATGTGCGTGCGTCAGGCGCGTCAGGGCGGGTACAGCCAGTATGCTTCAGGCCTTGCCGTGCACAACGAGATGCTCGCTACGCGGCCCGATCTGATGCCGGTGCTCTATCGTGGGTTTCCGTACCATCGTCGCGGTGAGGAAGCGCTCACTGCCGCGCCGATCACGCCTTATGACGTACCGGTCTTCTCCAACCGAGACGGCCAGGTCAGCGTGTTCATGGTTCGCGAGATAATCAATGCGGCATTCCGCGAGCTCAAAAGGGAGTTCACGGCTGAAGAAATCGACGCCATCGACACCTTTCGGACCACCGCCCAGCGCCTGCAAGCACAGCGTCAGGCCGTCTGGCTTCGTACCGCATCAACCAACAGAGCGGCGCGCTGACGCCGTTGGCTCTCAAGGAAGTCGGCCATCGGCCGGCGGCGGTGCTGGCCACCCGTATCGGCAAATGATGTGGGAAAGGTCCGGCTGGAGGGAGCGGGATTCGAATCCTCGGTCCCTCCCTCGAAGGACCTCGTCAGGCCAGGTAAGCTAGGCTCGGGGTGATCGATTCCCGTCTCTCAGCTGATTTGCCAGACGGTCGACCCGCCCTTGCGCGCGCTTGAGCGTGTCCCGCGTGTTCCGAAACAGATCCCGCGTGCTGCGGCTGTGGCAGGATGGACAACATCGTCTTTTATGACGCAACGCGTGTAGGGGTACACACCGAGAATCCAGGATTGCCGAATTCGACCATGCGACAATCTGATGGCAGATTTACGGGTGTTTCGGTGCTTGCTTCGAGTAATCTTGGGAGTCGGGCGTGACCCTATCGCAACTGCCGCGATCCGCGAGCCGGCCGGAATCGATCATCGAGACTGGTAGGCTAGTGATTGACCTCGATACCCACGTTGCCTTGGTCGAAGATCGGCCGGTGGCCCTGACCGAAAAGGAATACGGGATTATCGAGCTACTGAGCTTGCGTAAAGGCACCATACTGACCAAGGAAATGTTCTTGGACCACCTTTACGGCGGAATGGACGAACCCGAACTCAAGATCATCGACGTCTTTGTCTGCAAGCTCCGAAAAAAGATCGCGGAGGCAACAGGTGGCCATCACTACATCGAGACGGTGTGGGGCCGCGGCTATGTCCTTCGCGACCCGGCGGCGCCGTGGGCTGCCGGTGCTTCAACTCTCGATGAAAATCTCGCTGAGCGCATTCGGGCCGTTCTCGCCGGGACCGGCTCGGTGCGCGAAGTCAGAATGTTCGGCAGGCTGTGCTTCATGTTGAACGGCAATATGGTCGCCGGAGCTTCGAAACGCGGTCTTCTCGTCCGCGTCGGCAAAGACCAGCACGCAAGGGCCTTGGCGCGGCTGGACGCAAAACGTATGGAGATGTCTGGCCGCCCGATGGAGGGCTACGTCTTCATCGATCCGCCGCCGCGCGACGAACAAACTTTGCGGGAGTGGCTCGATCTCGCCGTCGCCTTCGTCAACACGCTGCCGGCAAAGGCGCCGAGATTGAGGTCGCGGCGGGCAAAGGCGAAGTAGCCTCACGCGCAGAAGCGATGTGTCAAACGCCGTGCCGGCGGCGCCGACATCCGCAACTGGCTCCTATGTCGGCCTAAGCGTCGACGACCGCGAGGCGCGCGCCGACCGTCAGCGCGGCGAGCCTTGTCGTGGAGTTTTTTAACAAAGGAGTGTGCCGCGATGCGAATTCACAATCTGTACGAGGATGCCGACGGCGAGTTCGCATTTCCGCGACGTCGAGGTTGACTGGGTCGAGGAGACGCCCTCCGGCAAGATGTCGAAACGCCTACCGGCGACCGGCATCGTGTTCCGCGAGACCACCACGGACTACGAGAACAGCTGGCACCGGGCCGACGATCGGAGCGTTCCACTTAGGTGAGATGACGACCGACTATCGCAATTCTCTCCGCATTGCGAATTACACATTTTTAAATTGACAATCTACCTGAAAACTGCTATTAGCACGCTTTGTTGCCAAAGCGGAGAATATTCGTCGCGATAGGCATTAGCAATTTGTCGGTTTCGACCAAGCCGCCACTGGGAACGACCATTGGCGCACCGACTTTACGCATGCTGGACGACAGCTGCGAGCTATGGACCTTCAGAGAATCCCGACGTTCGCATCCAGTACAACATCACAATACACCGGCGGACGGTTTAGCAGCCGGTTAGCAACAGGAGCTTACCGAATGAACATCCTAACTAAGAACGTTGTGTCTGCGACGGCCCCCACCGGTACTGTATCGGGACGTTCGCGCATGCGGGCACGTCGGGCGGGCAGTGGGTTCTCGACGCGCAGGCCCAGGTCTTCTTCTCCGTAGACACCAAAAATAACCTGATTTGGAGCCCGGCCACTGGGATCAATCTCACCCCCGGCTTTTATCCCATCTGCGTCTCAGCCATTTTCAACAGCTATGATGCGGAGGACAGCCAGTTCATCGTTCAGATCACCCCATGAGGAAGCCATAACGCGTTCCGATACAGGTAGGTGACACTTAGCCCGATCAATGCATGAGGGCTGGCGGGTGTAGCGCAAGCGATTGATCGGGCGTAGGATTTGGTTGCTGAAGTTGAATCTGCCGGTCGTCGGAGGCGACACCCGCCATGGTTGATCTTACGCCGTTTCTTCCGGGTCTGTCACCGGTTCCTCGGGCGCGATGTCGAGCTGGATGACCTTCATGTCCTTGGCATAGCGCGGCGCCTGGCCGAAGCTTGCCCCGGCGAAAGCCGGGGTGGAAGATCCAGTTGAACCGGGCACCCATCAGGAACACGTTCTGCAATGCCAAGGTGCGCGTCGCCGCGACCGACAGCGGATCGTCGTCGGGCATCACCCCCTTGCCCATCGGCCAACGCAGGAACGGAATTTGCGTGCGCTCGATAAAGGAGCGGACCTCGTCCTCGGCGCGCGACCAAGCCATGCCCGTGCCTCGTGTCGACCCAGCGCGCCGCTCACGGCGCGGATAGCTCAGAACGCGCGGTCGACGCGGGCCGCGTAGCAGCCGGGCGCCGCATAGTGGATGTGAAGATAGGCTGCCCGAAGTCGGTAAAGAGCCGCTCGATGGCCTCCTCGATCTGCCGCCCGTCGACAAGCTCCCAGCCGACCATCATCGCACCAGCGTCGAAGGCGCGAACGGCAAGCGTGCGCAGGCGCAGCTGTTCCGGCACCCTATCGACCGCATCGAACTGCTCCTCGCCCTTGCGGACATAGATGGCAAAGCGCATGCGGTACGGCAATTCGACCGGATGGTGCTCGTCGTTGCCAGCAGCAGTTCGTCGCCGGGCCGAAGAATCGGTCAGACTGACCCGGCAGGGATAACCCGGGCTGCGCTCGTCGGCGATGCGCCGGACAATGCCCCGTGACACCAAAGCTTCGTCCGACAACGTGAAAAATTCGGCGAACGGCTCGGCCGGCAATCCTCTGATGCGGAAGCTCATGCTCAATTCCTCCAGAATGGCGGATGCCCGCAATCTAGTGATTGCGCGCGCGGGCTCTATCCGTTTCTTGCGGTCTCATCCGCAAGCGTTGCGGCCGCAATCAGGCCGGCCAGTCCTCGAAGCGGTGGAGCAGCACAGGGACGGCGGCATCGACGAACAGCCAGACCATCGGGGAGAGATATCGCCTTCGCCCACAATGCCGCAGTGTGCTTGAGGTTAGCCCCCCACCGAAGTTGCCGACCCACAGGCTATGAAACGGGTGGGAGGTTGGGATAGGCTATCGCACCGTTGGCACAGAGGTCGGTGTTTTCTTGGTGCGCGCGAGCCCGTCAGTTAGTCGGACCCGGGATTCTTGAGCACCCCAGATTGTGCCGGGTGTTGGCGACCGCCCCGCAGCACGAGTTCTAGATTTCTTGAACGGGAATCCCACGCCGGCGGTGTCGAGGAGGGATGATGGAAGTTCTGCATCCGCATTGCGCCGGTTTGGACGTTCATAAGGGTTCTGTCATGGCCTGCGTTCGCCACATGGTCGGTGGCGATGTGAAGCGGGAGGTGCGCTCGTTCACAGACGACGACCCAGGGCCTGATAGCCTTGTCAGAGTGGCTGTCGGTCGAAGGCTGCACGCACCTCGTGATGGAGGCCACGGGGGTGTACTGGAAGCCGGTCTGGCACCTTCTCTCGGACGGCGAGTTCGAATTGGTGCTGGCGAATGCGGCGCACGTCAAGAACGTGCCGGGCCGCAAGACCGCGCGCGGCTGAGACGAAGACGATATTCCACTGCGGCCAGATGGATGTTCGGGCACCGCACGGCTCCAGTGCGGCAGGAAGACAGGCAAATTTGCGCTCGCGTCTCATTTGTGTTTGTGTCGAGCGACTGCTCGTCCGCGAACTAGGGTGCTGGTGTGCTGCACCACTCATCAACCCCTATGCACTAGAACCGACCCTGAGCAGGCCAATAGAATTGGGCCCCGAATATGTGGGTCAACTATGTACTGTGGAAACCACAGTGGTAACCGCACAAGCCATTGACGCAGCTAGGATTCTCCCACATTAGGCGGAATGGTTTCCACCTAATGATGGCCGAGAGGACGGTTCTACCCACAGGAACGGCGATCAATTGGGCTCGGATAAGTTCCGGCCTTCTGTAACGCAGGACGAGAGCGGTTACCGGCGCGATCGATAACGCGCTCAAGCTTCCTCGATGGGGGCGGGTCAATGTGATAACCCCTGATGGCCAAGTCGCGGTCGTTGCGCTGCGGATCCGGCCGGCAGTGAAATTCATGATAAACGCCGATTTCCATTCTTTTTCTCCTGCGGGCAACGCGGCCCCGGCCCCGGCAATTTTCGTCCGCTCAGGACTTCATCGGATACTTAACATATTCAAACTTAACACAATCGGGGCCTTTCTCCTGACCTAAATCTGTGAGCACTCGGATCATTTCGCAGCCGGACGCCGGCAAGACCACCTCGACCGAGAGATTGCTGCTGTTTGGGGGGCGATACAACTGGCGCCGAGGTCAAGGTGCACGGCGCGCAGCCCGCGCGCGTCAGTGCTCGCGATGGTTGTCGGGCGGCGGCTTGATGCCGAGCAATTGCTCCGCGGCCGCCGCCACCTTGGGATCGAGCGCGCGCGGCTCTAAAGCGACGTGCTTCGACAGGCGATCGGCGATGATGCGGAACGCGGCCAGCCTGCCGAACGGTTTGTTGTTGGCCGGGACCAGATGCCAGGGTGCGCGTTTGGTGGATGTCGTCTCCACCATGTCCTCGATCGCCGCCTCGTAGTCCCTCCAGCGGGCGTGGTTGCGAAAATCCTCGTAGGACAATTTCCAGCGCTTCAATGGATCGGTCAGCCGGGCGCGGAACGACCCATCCGCTGCCGTCCGATCACGATCGCGTGGCCGGACGCCAATCCGGCGTGCCGCTTGACAGTGTACCCTCGCGCGCCCGTTGCATCCTCGCCCACAACAACACCGGCCGAGCATGGGCGATCATCGGGCTCGATACGGACGCGACCCAAACAGATGATCTGCACGAACGAATAACACGCTGGCCTTGATGCCCGCTTTCGGCGCTACCTAGCCATTGGTGCGCGTATCGACGAAGGATCGGAATCCACTCATCTCGGCCGTTCGCCGCAGTTGTCGCGAAGGGCGGCTTCTGGTCACGACGGGCTGAAGGCTTTCCGCCGAGGCTTCCGGTCAACCTCTACAACCAGAAAAGCCACGTGCTGTCCGCCGCAAATGTGTGCCATGTCGGAATCTCGGTGATGCGGTTTCAAATCAACCGGGATCGCAATAGGCTTTCTTGAACCGGCTGTGTAGTGGAGGGGAATCATCCACTTTCATGCCAACTACGTATCCACTTCTGTCTTCGGCGATGGCGACTACTACCAAGCCACGTTCCAAGCCGAGCAAGATACGGATGACCCTGACAGCCCTTATCTCTTGATCCAAAGGCAATTCGAAGATCCAGATGACAATCGGTGCTACATCGAAATGCACGATGAAAAATACTGCGGTCATTTTCTATTACGCGGCGTGGATTTCACGCCCAGAAGTTGTCAATCGAGCTCGATCGTCCGAGGGACAATCTTGTCAGCGTCACCTTTGCGATGGCGACCACGGAGTTCGCGGAAGCATCACAGGTGGTAAAGATCATTAGCGGCGAGATCGAGCCCCCCTGATGCGCGCAATGCCTAATCGAAATGTCCAAAATCGGGTTCAAAACGGTTGTCGTCGCCAGGCTGACACTGCGGCCGGTCTGCCCTCAACTCCGGAAATGCCGCGTACGCCCAGGTAGTTACGCTTGGTGCCAACTCCGGCCATTCGTGCCCCTTTCGCTCGTAATGAAGCTGCGGTAGCCTGATACGCGAGTTGCATCGGGGCGTGCCGAAACCCTGAGCCTCACGAAGCGCAGCCAGCATGCCTTCGATGTCAGTTCACCAAGTTTGTCTCAAAACCGCCAATACAGGGAGGAATCCCCCATGGGCAAGTACAAAGAAAAGGCGCCGTTCAGCGAACATGTCGCTGGCAACGGCCTCCTGAGCCGGCGCATTTTCCTCGAAGGCGCACTCGTCGCGGGCACGGCCGGTGCCGCCACCACAGCCGGAATTTCGGGAGCGAGGGCGGAGCCTCTGGATGTACCAGCGTGGAGCAAGGCACCGGGCTCGCCGTTCACCCCCTACGGCACGCCCTCGCACTTCGAGAGCAAGGTGGTTCGCATCTCGGCGAATCCGCCGAATGCGCCTGGCTTCGGCGCCTCGCGTACGCCGCTTCAAGACCTTGACGGCATGATCACTCCGAGTGGTTTGCACTTTGAGCGCCACCATTCAGGCATTCCGGATATCGATCCCGACCAGCATCGCCTGCTCATCCACGGCATGGTGCGCCGGCCGCTGGTGTTCACGCTCGACAACCTTTCGCGCTATCCGCGCACGTCCCGCATCGCTTTCGTGGAATGCGCCGGCAACAGTGGCGCCCTGAATGCCGCACAGCCGGCCAAGGCCAACATCCAGCTGATTTACGGTCTGCTCTCGTGCTCGGATTGGACCGGGGTAAAGCTCTCGACGCTCCTCGATGAGGTGGGCGTCGATCATCAACCGCCCGCACAGATCGACAACAATCATACGCCGGCCTCCAACGCCGTCTCCCCACAGTTGCACCCGCCGAACGCTGGCCAGTGACGATCAACTGGGCTGAGGTGGCAGCCGAATGTGAATGAGCAAACCGGGCAGGCAAAGCCAGAGCAGGTAGGTCAGCAGGCGCAGCAAAGCCAAGCGAGTGCGGCAGCTCGGCGCGGCAGCGCGCGGCGCCGGAACGCAGGCCACTCTTCCGCATCTGAAGGAGCACGCCGCCGAATCTAAACTGTTCATCGGCCAAAACTGATTTCGCGCCTGCGGATTTGAGTAGTTTCCGAATCTACCGCTTCGCCGCCACCGCTCCTACACTACACCTCGGGCCATGAGATCACTGCTACCAGCCCCAACTCTGGAGAAACCATGAACGACGCGCCGAAAATCCGGTCAGCAGAGCTTTCTCGCCGCTCGATACTGCGGAACCTTGCATTCACCGCTGGCGGCGCTGCCATGCTCGGCACCGCCGTGAGCGGGAATCGCGCGGCCTCTGCTCAGACCAAGGCGACGCAGAAGGCGGTCGGCTATCAGGACACGCCGAAGGGCCCTCAGCGCTGCGACAATTGCGCACAATTCGAGCCGCCCTCTTCGTGCAAGACCGTGCAGGGCCCTATCGCACCGGCCGGCTGGTGCAAGGTCTACGTGAAGAAACCGACGGGCTGATAAGAGCCAACTGCCGTACTGACGATGATCAGGTAATCTTGAGCGTGCATTGATGGCAACATTCGGTGCCTCCGCCCACCTGGCTTCATTAGCGAGCACGATGGCTCGCCGAAACGGATTTTTTTACCGCCCCTTCGGTCGATCTGAGGTTACCTCACAGCGTCGCCAAGTAGGCGGTGACCTCGCTAATCTGCTCAGGGGTAAGGTTCTTCGAGTTCTCGTGCATGATCTCGTTGGCCCGCGCCTTTGACGCGAACGCGTCCAGCTGACGGGCGAGATAATCCCGGTGCTGTCCGGCCAGACGCGGAATTGGGCCATTGCCTTCTGCCTTCTCGCCGTGACAGCCCATGCAGGCGGGCAGGCTCTCGGAAGGAATGCCTTCAGTGAATATCGTCTTGCCGGCGGCTATTTCCGGCGAAGTGCCAGGTTCGCCGGCAACCGGGGTCTGGGAAGCATAGTAGGCGGCGATGGCGTCGATCGTGGGGTCGCTCAATGGGCGATCTTGCCGCTCTGCGGGCTCATCACGATGTCGTCGACGCTGCCGAGAGCCTCCTTCGGTCCGGGGATTGCGCACATCGATGCCGACCAACTGATCGGAGCGGAACGAGGCATCCTTGGCGGTGACCGGCGTTGCGCCGGCGATCTGATGCTGCTGCCAGTTCGGCACGTTCGCCATCTTGTATCCCCCGCGGCGCATATCCGCCAGGTATAGGCTGTAGGTATCGCGGGTGGTGGCGAGCACGTCTTCGCACGGTTGCTGTTGGCCGTGTCGGGCAAGAATATTGGCGGCGGCGATGAGGCTGCGGATTTCGTAACCCGGCCGTAGGTCACGGTAGCCGGTTGCGGTCGCCGCGAGGCCGCCGCTCATCGGATAACCATACCCGAAACCAGGTCCATCCATCATCGGATAGCCGTACCCATAGCCGGAGTTACCCAGCCAATAGCCGTCCTTTCGCATCTGACTGTCGAAGGCGCGCAGATTCGCTCAGACACTGCTCCGCGGGCTTAGTAGCGGAGGGGTTATTCTCATTGGGAGACGGCTGGTTGACCGCGCCGGTTGCCGAAGGCTCAGCCGCCAGCAGCGGGGCGGCAAGGCCAAGACAAAAACATGCTGCCACCGAGCCGGCTAGAGTTGAGCGTTTCATGTGTGGTCTCCTTGTCTCGATTGTCGACCCGACGGCAAGCGGGATTGCCGTTGCATGACCAATGAACTCGGTAATAGTTGTTGCCAGGTCTCCGGTCGGAGCGTAGCGATCCCCGAGCCAAGGGCTGCTTGGCAATGGCTTATTGCGTCGCGCGCAAGCCGGCGACGACACCAGCCGGGAAGAACTCGACGGGGGGCTCGCGCGCTATTCGACGGCTTCATCCGGCCCGTTTGCGCTTATTCCTGGCACGCCCAATGGGACGTCCTTCATCGGCGGGACACGCGCGGCGCCGTTGGCGCCAACCGGCTTTCCGGCTTTCTCAAGCAGCTCGAGGAACGGCCTGATGATATCGATCGGCATCGGGAAGACGACGGTGGAATTCTGTTCGGCGCCGATCTCGGTCAGTGTTTGCAGGTAGCGCAACTGCATGGCGGCCGGGATGCTCGACAGGATCTGGGCGGCATTGACCAGAGTTTGCGAGGCCTGGAACTCGGCTTCCGCATGGATGACCTTGGCGCGCCGGTCGCGTTCCGCCTCCGCCTGTTTGGCGATGGCCCGCACCATGTTTTCGGTTAGCTCGACGGTTCTGATCTCGACGTTGCTGACTTTGATTCCCCAGGTTTCGGTCTGGGCGTCGAGGATGCTTTGGACGTCGGCGCTGAGCTTTTTGCGTTCGGACAGCATCTCATCGAGTTCGTGCTGCCCTAGCACCGCGCGCAGGGTCGTCTGCGCGAGCATGACGGTGGCGGGAAGGTAGGGCTGGACCTGGATGATGGCCCGTTCGGGATTGACGACGTTGAAGTAGAGCACTGCGTCAACCTTCATCGATACGTTGTCGCGGGAGATCACGTCCTGGCTCGGTATCTCGATGACCTGGATGCGCAAATCCACCCGCACCATTTCCTGGAAGAAGGGGATCAGCAGCACCAGGCCAGGCCCCTTGACCTTCTGAAAGCGCCCGAGCGTAAAGACGACGGCTCGCTCATATTGGCGCAGGATCTTTACGGTCGCCATGATCAGAATGAAGGCAACGATCAGGACAAGCGGGGTGAGATACAGAGGTAATAAATACATGGCGTTGTTCCTTTCACAACGAGAGTAACAGGAAATCTCATCCCAGCGGCTGAGGTGCAGCTGCCGAACAGCTCGATCCGAGCTCACCCGTCGGCGTCAGCCGGGGCGGTTCGGATAGCCTTACCTAAGGCTGCAGAGCAGAATATCGGGCGCATGATGCCGCCACGGTAGGCTCGGAAACTACCTACGTGCTCTTGCGCCGCGCGGCCCGGCAGAGATCGACACTAAAGGTCCAGTTCCCCTGCTCGGCGCGAAATTCCTGCACGGTATCGAGAACCGCGCGCTCATCAGCACGATTGTCGAAATGATGATGAAGCTGGTCAGATCACCGGTGAGCGCGGAGATCACCGCTGCCGCCAGCAGAATGATCACGAGCGGGTTGCGAAACCGACTGAGGAATTTGAGCGGCAGAGACAGACGCCGCCGCTCCTCCAGGTGTTAGGGCCATAGCGGAGCCGGAGTGCGGCGGCCTCGGCGGAGCTGGGCCCGCTTCGGCCGGCTCCGAGCTGCCGCTCGAGATCGGCGAGCGCGATCTGCGAGAATTTCCGCTCGGGCCCGCTATCCGATGTCATCAGTCATCCCTCTGGCGCTACCCATGGTCAAGGTCGCAGCGGTGAAAGCCAATTCCATCACGCTGCCCGCATGAAAAGTTTGGCCCCGCTGCATGCGATCAGGCTTCTAGGCCCTCAAAGCATCAGCCTTTCTATGGTTCAGGATGCAGCAAAAAAAAGGGTTTTCGATTATCTCGTCTCTTCCAGAACTTAGCCCGGAGTTTTTGCTTAAGGGTGCCTCTGGTTTAGCGCGTCGAGATCGGGGAGCCGCTCTGGCGGCTCTTTGGATCACCGTTGAACAACTAACGTCCAATCTTTGGAAAAAGAACTTCTCCAACATCCGGACGCAATAAATAATTTGGTGCAAGGACGCAAAGATCAATTGACTGACAATCGCACATGGACTGCGAGCCCGTTCCGCTCGGCCGGGGCGCATTATGCCGAGGTGCCTTTTCGTCGCCGTTGCGCTGGAGCTCGGATCCGTCGTGGAAGCTCGACTATTCGAATATCGAGCGCCTCTCGCCGGAGGAGATCCGGCGGCGGCGACGGGAATTCGACCGGCAAAAGGAAATCGCCAGGACCGTCCGCGGCGAGCCGCGGATGTCATTCATGCCCGGAGGTATGAATGGTGTGCAACTCGCAGTGGAGGCGCGGCGCATTCGGCCGGAGCTGAAGGTGCTGCTCACTCGGGTACACCGCGACCGCTCTCAGCCGCGAGCACGGGCTACCCGACAATCTGAACGTCGTGGAAAAACCTTATCAACGCGAAGAGCTGGCGAAAAAACGCAGACTCTGTAATCGGGGATAGGCCCCACCGCGCTTATGCATTCGTCTATTCGACTCTGCGACCGCTGCTGCAGACCTACCAACAGACCCAGGCGATACGCCTCTACTACCAGTTCTATAATGTCGGTGTCGACCGTTACCACCTGGCGGATGGCTATCATCAGGTGATGCTTTCCACCCGCGAGCTGTCGCCGGAGCTCCCCGCGCAAGCGCAAACCTGGGTCAAGGCGCGAGTGGCGCTGGCCGCGCGTCGCTGCCGCTGCTCCACCAGAACTTCAGAAAACTTCAGGTTGCCGACCATCGAGAAGGCCAGGGCGAAGCGGGCCGAGCCGCTTAGCCCTGTCCTTCGCGATCTCCGCAGCGACATTTCTGGATCGTGTCTTCATTCCTTGCGACCGCCGCGGGCGTCAGGTCCGCCAGGGCCGGATAGGAGGTTTCCTGGACGGCCTCGGAGCCGGGCAGGCCTTGCGCGTGATTTTTCGCACCGAAGGTCGGCGGGTTCCAGGCACATGAGAATTGTCAGAGTTTCGAGGCTACGGCGGCTGTCTCGACAGAGCGAGGCCAAGCTCGGTCTCGACCTTTGTCGCCAACTAGATAAATACACAATGTCGAATTTTCTGAGTTTCAAGTAAGAGTAGCTAGCTGACGGGTGTTGAATGGGGCACGCATTTCTTACTTCTTAGCGCGTCCTTGAGACCGCCGATAGCGTTCTTGACCTTGCCTTCGACCTTGTCGGCCTTGCCGTCGGACTGCAGCTTGGCATCGCCTACCGCCTTGCCGATGGTCTCCTTAACCGAGCCCTTGATCTCCTTCGCCGCTCCCGCGATCCGATCCTTATCCATGACTACGTTCTCCTACGATAGACATAAGTTCCGTTCATCGAGGCGACCGTATCGGTACGGGGCCGAGTGCGGTAGACTTCTTTAAAGTACTTAGCCTCATTACCATCCCCGTTAAAATAGTAGTAGGTAAAGAATCCGAGGTTGGTGAATAAGTTATTCTGCACCCACATGTGCAGGAGGGAAATTTCCCGCCAGAAATTTTGGAGGCAGGTATGGATCTCATTGATAATTGTCCTCGTGCTCTTTTTGCTATTTGGAGGGGGCGGCTATTGGGGATATAGGCGGTGGCGATAAAAATGACTTGTACTTGCTAGCCTCCGTCGAACCGAGCCACCTATCACGGAATGACGCTATTAAGTTAATAGCGGCGGATACATAAAGCGAGCGAGCACGCCGCGCGCTATCATCAGGGAACGGGAGTAGAGCAGAATGAACATCTTCACTATCATTGGCGTAGTGGTCGTCGTAATTTTGGTTGCGGGCTATTTCGGGGTCCATAGCTTTAGCTTTTGATCTGGGCGAATCCGGTCTTATCTTAGTTTATGACAAAGGGCGGAGCCTGGGGGAGGGAGCATAGCTGAGAATAGGAGAGTTCGATGCAAAGCAAAACCGTGCCGGGGGTGCTGACCATGCCGATCAACGCAGCCTTTGCGGGGCTGCGCTGATCACCCGAGCGGGGAAGGTGAACGCCCTCTCTTCTGCTGCGCTGAAACGCCGCCGAGCGACGCGCGATTAACTTTTCTAGTCGGCCAATCCAAATGGCAAGCTGGTGGGCAATCCTGGCGCCTACGTGGCGGCGGATGAGCAAGGACAATCTCTCGGCCCTCGCGGCCGGCGCCGCCTTCCAATCGCTCCTCTCCCTCTTTCCGACACTCACGGCGGTGGTTTCGCTTTACGGCCTCGTCGCCGACCCGAACATGGTAGAGCGGCAGATCAGGGCCATGCAGGGCGTGCTGCCGCCAGAGGCTGTCAAACTAATTGCCACGTGGCTGCAGGCGCTTGTCGAAGGCCCGACAACGAGGTTCGGCATCGGCCTAATCGTTAGCGTGCTGCTCGCTTTCTGGAGCATGTGGTCGGCAACCGTGATGCTGATGACCGCCGTCAACATCTGCTACGGCACGGAGGAGAAACGAGGATTCCTTTCATTCAACCTCCACGCTTTGGCGCTCGGCGCCGGCCTCGCGCTGTTTGGCATCGCTGCGCTCGCGCTCGTGGCGGTGCTGCCCGCCGCCCTCGCCCTCCTGCCGGTGTCCGATGCTTGGGGCGACGTGCTGGGGCTCGTCCGCTGGCCGCTCCTGGCCGGGATCGTCATCCTCGCGCTCGCCATCATGTACCGCTACGCACCCGATCGGGCGGAGCCGAAATGGCAATGGATCAGTTGGGGATCGGTAGCGGCAACGGCGCTATGGATCTTGGGCTCGATTGGTTTCACCACCTACGTCTCGAAGGTCGGCAGCTACGACAAGACTTACGGCTCGCTTGGCGCCGTCATCATTCTGCTGCTTTGGTTCTATCTGACCGCCTACGTCATCCTCGCCGGGGCGGAACTGAACGCGGAGATCGAGCGCCAAACCACGCGGGCGAACCCGGATCCGGCGCGGCGTGCTCGCGCGATCCCACAGGGGCAGTGACAGCGGCACGGCCGATGTCGCCGTTCCACCGCAGGAAGCCTCGGCTGCCGCTGGCCCGCCGCGCGGTATCAATGGACGCGGCTCCGGCGGCTATGCCGGCGCCTGAGAATTTTGAGTTGGCTCAAATTGCGGGACGAGGCGTCGACGTTTCGGAACGCCGCTCGTGATAGCTACACCGCTTTCTGCCTCCGTTTCATCTCTTAGGTCCATTAGCGTGCGGAGCGACTCGCGACCGCGTGACAGGCGCGACCGGATCGTCCCGAGAGGCACGTCGAGGATCGTCGCGGCCTCCTCATACGAAGCCCCTTCGAGACCGATCAGGAGAATTACCTGGCGCCGCTCCTCGGGAATTTGGGCGAGCGCGCGATCGAGATCGCGCAATGACAACGCCGCAGTCGGAGCATCGGTTGCCGTTGTGAGGACCGGCCAAGTATCGTCGACCTCGACGATGATGCCTTCGCGCGCGCAGCGACGGACGCCGTTTACATTCTGGTTATGCATAATGGTGAAGAGCCAGGCGCGAAGGTTGGTACCCCACTGCCAGCAATGTTGCTTGGCAATCGCCCGGACGAGGGTGTCCTGGACGAGGTCGTCTGCGCGTGACATATTGCGGGTCAGCGCAAAAGCATAGCGCCGCAGCCGCGGGATCTCTTTTTCGAGAAGTCGACCGAATTCGTTCATCTTACCCTCCAATGTTCTCGACAAATCGCCAGCCGAGTGTGGCGCCTCAGAGAGGATGGCACAGGCGTCATCTCGATTACCGTGAAGCCCAATCCTTGCAGGATCTCCTTTTCAGCCGCTCTCTGGGACTGATCGGGAACGAACTTCACGCCCGCCTCGCCGGGTCGGCGTGGATTTCTGTACAGGATCTTCAAGCCCACTCCGCGATCCTTCGGCACCGACACCTATCGAACATGCCAGCGAGATCCGATTACGGGTAGCTTCGGAAACTACCTATAGCGGGTGGGCCGATGCGACGACTTCTCGAACATGAGCCCCGCCGAGAGACCGGGGCTCCGTGGTCTAGCGAGGCGCCCTGGGCCATGCAGATTGGGACGGTGCCGCCCTCCGCAACCCCACGGCTCGAGTGGCTCTAGCACCATCCTTTCGACCTGAGCCGCGGAACCCGCAGCAGGGTCTTGGTCTCACCGAAGAGTGGCACGCCCAGATATACCCGCGCGACAAACATATCGGCCGAACGGAGTTGTTCTGCCGATATGCGGTATGTCTTCCCGTCGTCGGGGTTGTAGAGCGATCCGCTGTTCCAGTGGTCGAGTTCAGCGGGCTTTAGCCCCTGAATAACGGTCATGCCGCACAGCGGGCGCTCTCGGAATATCGGATCCGGGTTCTTGTCGTCGCGCACCAGCCGACCAGCGGTATCACGCGCCTTCTCCAGCCAGATGATCCGGCCGCAAAGCAGGCCGCTGCAATCGAAGATTTGGACGGCCGCCCCCTTGCCGTCGATCAACCACACCCGGTCGGCGGGAACCATTTCCAACTCAGCGGCGCCGGGAACCCGAAAAACGTTAACGCGATGACCAGCAGCCGCCGCGGTAGTATCCAACCCCCCCCCGAAGAGAACCACGAGCAGGAGGATGAATTAGTTCCATCGGTTTGTCTTTCATTACGGTCGCACCTACTACGGGTCTGGCTACAACGGGTCTGGCTACAATGGGTCTGGCTACAATGGGTCTGGCTACAATGGGTCTGGCTACAATGGGTCTGGCTACTACGGATACGGTTACTAGGAATAGTGACCTGATGAGGGTCGTCCGGAGGATTTTACCGGTGCCTCTTCAGCGGATAGCGCAGGCCAGGCGAAAGGGTAAGCGTCCGTCCTGGACTGCAACATAGTCGGGCAAGACGATGCCAAACGACCGATCACCCAAGCCCGACTTGGACAGTGGCGCCGGTTTTCGTCATGCAGAATGGCAGAAATACTGAGGGTTGGTAAAATCGGGCGAGCAGTGCGGTGCTAAATTCTTCTACATATCGCTATAAATTGGTTGACTCGATGGGTGATGTGCGAATGCTAACGTCATGTTCGCCCGCGATAAGCGCATCGGCCCCTACACCTACGTCTACCTGGTCGAGAACGTGCGCGAGAATGGTCGCACCAAGCAGCGCATCATTGCCAATCTCGGGCGCAGGGAAGTGGCCGTCGCGCGTGGCGATCTCGACCGGCTGGCGCGCTCGGTCGCCCGGCTGGCGCAGCGTTCGATGGTGCTGTCGCTGGTCGAGGGTGAGGCCCCGCCCAATGCGGTGTGCCGGCGGATCGGACCGGCGCTGCTGTTCGAGCGGCTGTGGCAGGAGGTTGGCTGCCGCGCGGTATTGGAGGAACTGGCTGGACAACGCCAGTTCGAGTTTGCCGCCGAGCGCGGCATCTTCCTGACGGTGCTCCACCGGTTGTTTGTGTCGGGCTCGGACCGGGCCGCGGAAAAGTGGCGTGCCGACTACCGCATCGACGGCACTGAGGGGCTGCAGCTGCACCATCTCTACCGCATCATGACGTGGCTGGGTGAGCCGCTGGTAGATCAGAGCGGGGCCAGCGAGTTGGCGCCGCGCTGCCGCAAGGATCTCGTGGAAGAGGAGCTGTTTGCCCGCCGGCGCGACCTGTTTGCCGAGCTCAGCGTCGTCTTCATGGATACCACCAGCCTGTCCTTCGAGGGACAGGGCGGCGCGGAGCTCGGCCGCCGCGGCCACTCGAAAGACTACCGCCCGGATCTCCATCAGATGATCGTCGGGCTGGTCATGGATCAGGACGGAAGGCCGCTGTGCTCCGAGCTGTGGCCCGGCAATACGGCCGATGTGACCACACTCTTGCCGGTCGTCGACCGGTTGCGCGCGCGGTTTGGTGTCGGCCGCATCTGCATTGTCGCCGACCGCGGCATGATCAGCGCCCAGACCATTGCCGCGCTCGAGCAACGCAAACTCGAATACATCCTCGGCGTGCGCGAGCGCAGCACTGCCGAGGTACGCAGCACCGTCATTGACGATCAGACGCCCTTCGTCCCATTGGTCGTGCCGCGGGCTTCCGGCGTTCTTACCGAGCTCGAGGCCAAGCAGGTCAAGATCGGCGATCGACGCTACATTGTTTGCCGCAATCTCGCCGAGGCCCGGCGCGATGCCGAGCAGCGCGCCACCATCCTCGACGGGCTGCGCGCCAAGCTCGCCCAAGGCGACAAGGCGCTCGTCGGCAACAGCGGTTTCCGCCGCTATCTCAAGACCGTCTCGGCCGAGCACTTCGCCATCGATGAGACGCGGGTCGCCGAAGACGCGCGCTTCGATGGCCTTTACGTGCTGCGGACCAATACCAAGATCACCCCGCTGCAGGCCCTGCTGCGCTACCGCGACCTACTGCGGGTCGAGCAGTTGTTCCGCCAGGCCAAGGCCGTGCTTGCCACTCGCCCAATCTACCACAGCAGCGACATGGCCATTCGCGGCCATGTCTTCTGCTCCTTCCTCGCGCTACTGCTCGCCAAGGAACTCGAAGATCGGCTCCACCGGCATGGGGTTGCCGCCGAATGGGGCGACATCCTGCGCGATCTCGACCGATTGCAGGAAATCGAGCTCGAGCAGGACGGCAAGCGCTTCCTGTTGCGCACCCCGACCACCGGCGTCGCCGGTAAGCTCTTTCAGGCGGTCGGCGTCGCCCTACCGCCCAATGTTCAGGAACTCCCCCTGCCCGCGTCGCAATCACCCGCCTAACCCCGGCGCCAACACCGGCGCGTGGTGCTAAGACCGCCTCACGCTTCCGTAAGGCATTGAACTTATGTATCTTTCTCCAAACCGGTGTTTAAGTCGGGCCAAGCTGCCCATCAGCCACCCCAGGGTGTATCCTGTCCTCGGGCGCATGGAGCTGCAGTTCTCCCAGGACTGTCGAAGTCGGCGCCTTCTCGACCAGCCTTGCCCGGTTCTCGGTCAGCGGAGAGATTGCGACGCGGTGCCTGGGTCGGCGGCGAGCGCCAAGCGGATCAGCGCCGAAAGCGAATGCGAGCCGGTCTTCTTCATGACGGCGGCGCGATGGTTCTCGACCGTGCGCTGGCTAATGCCGAGGTCGGCGGCAATGTTCTTGCTCGGATGGCCGGCGAGCACCAGCTCCATGATCTGGCGCTGACGCGCGGTCAGACCGGCCAGGCGCGCCGCTGCTGCCTCCCGCCGAGCCGACAACTTGCCCGCATCCCGGATGTGTTCCAGGGCATGCTCGATGCTGGCGAACAGTTCCTTGCGGCGGATCGGCTTCTCGATAAAATCCGCAGCCCCGGCCCTCATCGCCTCGACTGCCATCGGCACGTCGCCCTGGCCGGTGATCATGATGGACGCCAGCCGGCTACGCTCGCCCTTGAGCCGCTGCAGCAGCGCGAGCCCGCTCATGCCGGGCATCCGGGCATCGACCAGCAGGCACCCTTCGCTACCGGCACGATAGGCGTCAAGGAACGCCTCGGAACTGGTATAGGTCTCGACTGTCCGGCCATCTTCCTGGAGCAGATCGCGCATCGCCTCGCGCACCGTGCTGTCATCGTCGACCACGAAGATCGTCGGTGGTCGCGGGCCGTCGCCGGCCGCTTCGGCAGGCTGCCGGGCGCGCGCCGGCACCGGTGGCCGCAAATCAGCGAGGCAGCCCCGGATCAGTTCCATCAGCTCCCTGGCCTTCACCGGCTTGTTCAGATGCAGGTCGCCCCCCTGGGCGATCTCGCGCAAGGCAGAGGTCGAGATGTCGCCGGTGAGGATCACTGCCGGGATCTCGTACCCGAGGGTCTCCCGCAGGCCGGCGACGACCTGGAGGCCGTTCAGACCCTTCGGCAGGTTGTAGTCGGCGACGACGAGATCCGGGCGTATCGCCCCTCGCTCCGCCAGCTCCAGCGCCTTTCTCCCATCCTCGGCGGTCGTCGCGCGGTGACCCTCGCCTTCGAACAGAAGCGCGAGCATCTCACGCACCGGAGGGTCGTCCTCGACGATCAGGATTGCGCCGCTCTGGTGTACGTTTTCCTCCACTTCGCTCCTGTCGAGCCGAGGGCGCCACGGCGGCGCGCCTCGACCGAGCGGTACCTCGACGGCAAACATCGAGCCCTTGCCCGGACGGGATCGGACATCGACAGTGTGGCCCAACAGGTCTGCCAAGCGCTCCACAATGGCGAGACCGAGGCCGAGGCCCTTGCTGCGCTCGCGCGCCGGATTGTCGAGCTGATGGAACTCCTCGAAAATCGCCTGAAGCTGCTCTTCGGGAACGCCGATCCCGGTATCCCAGACCTCGATGCGCAGCTTGTCGCCGCGCCGCCGGCAGCCGAGCAGGATCTTGCCCTTATCGGTGTATTTCACCGAGTTGGAGAGCAGGTTGCGGATCATCTGCTCGATCAGGCGTGGATCGCTGCGCGCGATGAGGCTGCTCGGGACCACGCGCCAGCCGAGGCCATGCGCCGCCGCGTGAAAGCTGAACTGCGTCCGCAGATGCTCGAGCACCGCATTGATTGGGAAATCGACCATCTCTCGGCGGACTATCCCGGCCTCCAGCTGATTGATGTCGAGGAGCGTGTCCAGCATGCTCGACATGGCGCTCACAGTCTCGTCGAGTCTGCCGACCAGCGCCAACGTGGTTTCGTCCTTGACTTTCTTCGCCAATATTTCGTGGAGCAGACTGATCGTCTGCAACGGCTGGCGCAGATCATGGCTGGCGGCGGCAAGGAACCGTGACTTGCCGAGATTAGCCTGCTCGGCCTGCAGCTTGGCGACCCCCAACGCCTCCGCCGTATGCTTGCGTTCGGTGATGTCTTCGATCGCCAGCAGGATCTTCCGCGTGGCCAGGGGCTCCTCGCAAATCTCCAGCGCGCTCACGAGCAGCGATCGCATTCCCCGCGGCGGCAGCTCGACATCGATTTCGTGATCCTCGATGACTCCTTCGCCGAGCCGGAGGCGGTTAAGGAAGCCGCGCAGCGCCGCGATATCGAGGCGGCCGTCATCGACTGCGTCGAGTTGTCGGCCCACGGTCTGCTCAGGCTGGACCGAAAAGGTGCTGTAGAAGGAGCGGCTCGCGGAGATGACGTAAAGCTCGTGGTCGAGCACGACGAGCGGCTGGCGAATGGTGTTGATGATGCTGTCGGAATAGGATCGCGCTGCCTCGATTGCCCGTTCGGCCGTTTTCCTCTCGGATATGTCGGCGAAGGTGATAACCACCCCCGCAACCTCGGCATCCTGGGTGCGGTAGGGCAGAATGCGACGGGTGTACCACGCTCCGTTGTCGGCCTCGACCTCGCGGTTCGGCGGCACGTGGCCGGTAAGAACCGCCCCGGCGTCCGCGAGCAGGTGAGTATCGTTGATGCGGCGGGCCAAATCGGCGAGCGGCCGGCCGATGTCGGTGGCGATAACGCGGAACAGCGGCTTGGCCGCCGGCGTGAAAAAGCGGATGTTGAGCTCGCTGTCGAGGAACAGCGTCGCGACGCCGGAGCTGTCCAATATGTTCTGCAGGTCGTTGGACGTACTGCGCTGGCGTTCGAGCGTCTCCTGAAGCTGGCTGTTGAGGGCGGTGAGCTCCTCGTTGAGCGATTGCAGCTCCTCCCGCGAGGTCATCAGCTCTTCGTTGGTCGACTGGAACTCCTCGTTCGCCGACATGGCTTCCTGGTTGATCGCCTTCTGCTCCTCGTTGGCGATCTCAAGTTCGTGGATGGCGCTCTGCAACTCCTTGCGGGTGGCGTCGAGCTCCCGCTCCAGCTCGGCGATCCGCGAGAGGTCATTCGGCGGCTCGACCGATCGCCCCGACCTCGGCTCGTGCTCGGGTTCGTCGAAGAAGCTGACCAGCAGCAACTCCTCGCCCTCGCTCTGCACCGGATAGACCTCGATGCGGACCGCGACAGCACCGCCGGCGTAGCTCGCCTGCGCGCCTGTGGCGATCGCGTGTGCGTGCTCCCGGCTCGCCTGTTGGATTGCCGCCCTGAGCTTGTTGCGCACGCCCTCCCGCGCCATGGCGAGCAGATCGCGGCTGGGCTCACCAGGAGCCACCCGCAAATAGCGGTCGGTCGGTCCCGAGTAATAGAGGCACTCGTACTTTCGGTTGATCAGGACCGACGCGGGCGCATAGGTCTCGAGCAGCAGCCGTTGCGTGAGGTCGCGAGAGCTGATGCCCTGCGTCGCCGCCGGGTGCGTCCGGCTTGGCCAAAGCGCTCGCGCGCCCCCGCCCGGGCCGATCGGAAGATCGACTTCCCCGGGCCGGCTATGGCCGATCTGCCGATAGATCCGCTGCGTCTTGGAGATCGGCTCGAACCGGTCGTCGAGGCTGCCCACCGTCTCGGAGTTGCCGAGCATCAAAACGCCGCCCTCGCGGAGCGCGAAGTGGAACAGCAGAAGAACCTTCTCCTGCGCCTCGGAGCGCAGATAGATCAGGAGGTTACGGCAGGAGATCAGGTCGAGGCGCGAGAACGGCGGATCGGCCAACACATCCTGCGCCGTGAACACCACCGTCTCGCGCAACTCCGGCACCACCCGATAGCTGTGGTCCTCCTGCGTAAAGAAGCGGGCGAGCCGCACCGGCGACACATCCGCTGCGATCGTTCCGGATAGCGTCCTTCGCCGAGAGCCACCGCATCCTCGTCGACATCGGAGGCGAAGACCTGCAGCTTGATATTCCGCTTTGCCGCCGCGATCTCCTCGAGAAAGAGCATAGCGAGGGAATAGGTCTCCTCACCGGTGCTGCAGCCGGCAACCCACATCCGCAGCGGCCGGTCCGACGGGTGCCGGTGGACGAGATCGGGTATGACCTCCTTCGCGAGCAAGTCAAAGGCCTTCGGATCGCGGAAGAAGCTGGTGACGTTGATCAGAAGGTCCTTGGCGAGAAGCTCGAGCTCACCCGAATCCTGACCTCAGCCTGTCGAGATACCGGCCGCTGTCATCGACAGCGACCAGCGCCATGCGCCGCTCGATCCGCCGCAACAATGTGCCCGGCTTGTACAGCGCGAAATCGTGCGAGGTCTTTGTGCGCAGAAGATCGATGATCTCTGCCAAGCGATCCGGGGGATGATCGTCCGGCGCCAGTGTCTTCCGCCGACCGTATTTGGCGATGATTTCGGGAATCTTCGTTACCGGGAGCACGAGGTCCACGGCGCCCGTCATAATTGCGCTCCGCGGCATGCCGTCATACTCAGCGTCGTCGGGATCCTGCGCGATGACGAGCCCGCCCTGCTCCTTGACCGCCTTCAGCCCCAGGCTGCCGTCGCCTCCGGTTCCCGAGAGGATCACGCATATCGCGCGCTCGCCGAATTCTTCCGCCAACGAGCGCAGAAAGAAGTCGAATGGCAGGCGGGCACCGTGACGCTCCCGTGGTTCAGAAAGGCGCAGGGCACCGCCGCGGATCGAAAGATAGGCACCCGGAGGAATGAGATAGACGTGCTCGCGCTCGAGCGGCATGCCGTCTTCTGCTTGCTGTACCGGCATTGGCGTGTGACCAGCCAGCAAATCGACCATCATGCTCGCATGCGTCGGATCAAGATGCTGGATCAGAATGAATGCCATGCCGGTGCCGGCAGGGAGCACGGCGAGCAGCCTCCGGAAAGCATCGAGGCCGCCGGCCGAGGCGCCGAGCCCGACGACTGGGAAGCTATCCTGCCCGAGCGGCGAGCCACGCCTAGGCGACGAACGCCGGCTCCGTCGCGGACGAGCTGCTCCGGGCTGTCGCGGACGCTGTCCCTTCATGGCAATGCAGGCTCGTACTTCGGCATCTCACAAGGACGTTTTTCAGGAGCCGATGTGCGACACATCTAACCGTGTCAGAGAGCTGACTTAGCTTCCTACCAGTCTTGATTGTGAGCCCATCGAGGGGTGTTGTCGGTAATGTACATTACCGAACCGGTGCGGGCTCGCTTTTTATGTGTATGTTTTGGGCAGGTGAGAAGCGACCCGCGCCCGGACCAACCGATAACATTCGCAAGATTCCGCCAGGAGGCCCTGCCGATCAAGTATCGAGACTTGCCGTCGGCCGCGCGCAATCAAACCAGCACGCTCCAACTCTCGGGCGGCATTCGTGACGGTTGGCCTCTGGACACCCAGCATTTCGGCGAGCAGGTTCTGAGTGATCTGCAGTGCGTCATCGTCACCGCGGTCACGCATCGTGAGCAGCCAACGCGCTAGCCGCTGCTTAAGGCTGTGCGCACCATTGCACGCTACCGACACCAGGACCTGCTCGAGAAAGGCTTGGACGTAAGCGTACATCAGACTTCGGAAGGACGGCATCGACCCCATGGCCCGTGTGAACACCGCTCGCGGCATCTTTGCTGCGCTCCCCGGGATCTGGACGAGAAGCCGGATAGAGGAACTCTCGGCACCGAAGACGGCTTGCACAGAAGTGCAACCCTCCCTGCCGATCGTTGCCATCTCAATGATACTGCCGTCCGCATAGACCGCCACCGCCGAGACGACACCGCTGTCGGGGAAGTATACCTGGTCGAGCGGACTATCAGCATCCATCAGGACCTGCCCGCGTTCGCAGCGTATCTGTTGCAGCTCCGGCATAAGCTGCTGGAGATCGGAGGATGGCAGGGCGAGTAAAAGCCGATTACGGGGCCAGTTTGATTGAGCATTCATACGCTCTAAATTGATCGCCAATAATCCGTCCCTGGTAGGCTCGGAAACTACTCACCCACAGAGATATGGCGCAGGAAGCGGTGGAGGCGGAACGGTGCGGGACAGTTTCGAGGCACGACAGCTTTG
Source organism: uncultured Alphaproteobacteria bacterium (assembly GCA_963788085.1). Lineage (GTDB taxonomy): Bacteria > Pseudomonadota > Alphaproteobacteria > ATCC43930 > CGMCC-115725 > AP-15. The sequence continues at coordinate 46,609 of CAWBFS010000018.1, read as the reverse complement.
CACAATCGTAACTTGCCGGCAGCTCAATCCCAAGCCGGTTCCACGCGCCCGCTTCGCGAACCACCGGTGCCTGTTGACGGGCAGTCCGAGAGCGGCGGCGATCTGCCCGTCGGCTCCGGTCGCGATCCATACGTCGCCGGCAGCGATGTCCTCAGGGGCGACCGCGAGAGCGGCGGGCATCAGCGCCATGAACTCCGGATCGTAGCCCCACCGACGGTTGCCGCTCAGATCGGGATGCTTCACCCTGGTTGCCACCCCGGACCTTCCAGGCCCAAGCCTTCGGCCTGCTCGCCGTCGACCCGGCCAAGCTGTAGCCAGAGAGGCACGGCTTCCGCGGGAAATCTTCCGAGCAGAATCAATCACATGCGTCTTCTTGAAGTAAAAACTTCGGACTAGCGTAATAACTTTTGATTGCGTAATCATCTCAACCGCGGCTTCAGGCCACAGCGAGGCTGGCCTGGCCGTGTGCTGTGATCGCGGCATGTTGTGAACTGGTTTGCGCCATTGAGCGTTAGGGAGAATGAGATGGGAAAACGCTTCAAAGTCGGCGATCACGTTACCTGGAATTCCGAGGCCGGACATGTCAGCGGCAGGATTATCAAGGTCCATTCAAAAGACGTGGATTACAAGGGGCACACGCATCACGCCAGTCGAGACGAGCCGCAATATGAAATTAAAAGCGACAAAACGGACCATATCGCCATGCATAAAGGATCGGCCTTGAAGAAGCTCAGCGCAAAGTGAGCCCTTATAGCTTCAGAGCTTGAATTAATATTCTGAATCTCTAGCACCAACTCCTCTTCGCGAACCACGGGTTTCTAAACAAGCCGTGGCTGGTTGCGCGGAGACGGATGCGGCAGCGGAAGATAGCTCAGCGTCGAAATCTTCCTAAGCACTCTCGGCAGTGTTTTTCGCATTTTCCACGAGGGCAAACAGCATGAACTACTATAATAATGTAGCTTGCTCAGGAGGATAGGTAATTCGCACTCCTTCCACCTGCGCGAAAGGCGTGAGCTTATGCATCCGGTAGCTGCTCTCCGATAAAAATCTCTACCACCGGCACGCCGTGCACACTGAGCGCGTCGGCCACCAGCGAACGGTGGCATCGCCACGGCACCGCTTCGGCGCACATAATCGCAACGTGCTTTTGGCGGCTCATATGAATGAGCGCTTCAAGCGCGTCCTGAAACTCCTCGGTTTGCATATAATCTGCGTAGCCGCGAAAGCCTCCGTTGCGCCAGCCGGTGTTGGGAGAATCTTCATGGGCGCGCCGGAGACCGCCCAGCGCTTGAATATGCACATATTCGAGATGCTGCGCTGTCAGGCAGGCCGATATGGTGGCGCGAGTGAAATGCGCTCGCAGGCCCTTACTGCCGCCGCCCCCGTCCACTCCAATGACCCGTGGGTGGGGTGGGGGGAAGGCTTTTCAGTGCCCACCGGGAGGATACTATGGCCGAAACGGATCAGCCACTCGAAGGCATGGACCCAACCTTTTATGGTGTCATCGGGAACATCGCATCGGATTGGGGATTGTTGAAGTACCTGGTTAGCCAAAGTATCTGGAGGGCCGCGTTTCTTGATGAACAGCAATGCCGGGAAGCACCCCGGCAACCAGCCAGCTCGACCCGACTTAAACACTGGTTTGGAGAAAGATACATAAGTTCAATGCCTTACGGAAGCGTGAGGCGGTCTTAGCACCACGCGCCGATGTTGGCGCCGGGGTTAGGCGGGTGATTGCGACGCGGGCAGGGGGAGTTCCTGAACATTGGGCGGTAGGGCGACGCCGACCGCCTGAAAGAGCTTACCGGCGACGCCGGTGGTCGGGGTGCGCAATAGGAAGCGCTTGCCGTCCTGCTCGAGCTCGATTTCCTGCAATCGGTCGAGATCGCGCAGGATGTCGCCCCATTCGGCGGCAACCCCATGCCGGTAGAGCCGATCTTCGAGTTCCTTGGCGAGCAGTAGCGCGGTCAGTCTCTCTCCCGCAGCCGCTTTCGGAGGTCGAGAAACCCGCTTTTCCGCGCGGTCTGGGCAGCTGGCTTGGCGACCGGGTCAGCAGAGACGCGCCAGGCTTTCCATTGCGCGCCAACCGGCGGCAATGTCTCTGCCGGGCCATATTCCAGTACCGCAGTGCCGCTGATGCGGTCAGCGGCACTGCCACGACGGTCCGAACGAAATTCGGAGTTTCCGGGCTTTAGCGTGGGTAGTCTTTGAATTCGGCCGGGCTCAAGCAAAGCCGAGCACGGTCCGCTGGTCGGGCCAGGCAAGCGGCAGACGTGAGTGCTCGAGGAGCTTCTCTGCCGTTAAATCGGGCGGCTGCCGCCCATCGAGGATCGCCTCTGTGATATCCGGCGCGAGATAGCTGAGGCGGACGAGCCGCGTGAAATAGGACCGGCTGACCCCTTCCCGCTCGGCGAGTACAGCAAAAGGAACGCCTTCGCCCTGGGCGAGTGTCGCGTTGAACCGGCGCGCTCTGAGGAGCAGCTTGATCAATCGCGTGTCAGGTTTCGCGGCAAACGGATCTGTCCCGTTGATCACCATTCTGATCTCCCGCCCGGAACGGCGTAGCCGCACCGGCACGGACAGAAGCTCGATTTCGTCATCGTTCACGCCTTGCGATGGTGTAGCGGGTAGATCGAGTAGCGCGCCCAGCCGAAGCGGGCGGAGATGGATGTCGATCTGGTCGACCTTCACCTCGATCCGTTCGATCAGGGCAGCGAGGACGGCACGCTTGCGTGCCACCGGCAACTCGGGCCAGCGCTTGCCGATGTCTGCAGCCCGCGCGATAAGCCGCTGCTGCATTGATGAGTCCGCGAGCCGTGCCGAACTCGATTTGTAGATGTTGCCGGGATCGAGAAGCCATCGGTGCACTCGGCCACTGACGAGCTGCTCGATCTCCGCGGCCGGGATCCGCAGCCCGGCGGAGGTGCAGAGGCATTCCACAATGCCAAGAGCCGCTTGCCGCTGAGCGGGGTGGCACGCAACTCCTCATTCGACGCGACGGCAATCTCGCCGTCACTGACTGAGGCCGGCGCCTCGCGGCACAGCGTGATGCCGTCATTGCCGATGATGTAGATGCGCATGGGTGGGTTCTCCTGATTGGCCCGGCGGGTGCCACCGGTGCCCCCCCCACACACACACGCTCTCTTCGCCCAGTCTATTCTGGACAATCTTCCGTGTTATTAGGCCAGAACCGTTGGGTCGCGGTTTCGGGTCTGGCAACGCCTCGATTGAGCCGACCACATCTGGTCGATCAGCACTTCGCAATCGCCCACTTTCCTTTGCCTCTCGACACCGGGCAGAGCATTCCACGGCACCATCAGCCGCTTGCCACTGAGCCGGGCGCGAATGAACTCAGTCGGCGCATTCTAGGGGTTGCAGATCCCGCATTGCGGTGTTAGATGCCAGCAAGGTTGATCATCGCGATTGACCTGAAACCACTGAAGGCCACCATGCGGACCACACCGAGGATATTGGACCAGATCAGCGCGGAAAAGACGAAGGTCGGCGAGCGGCTTGCACGCCTCGACGCCGACCGCGCAACGGGTCACCGCTCAGTTGACCGATCTCGAGACGGCTGAGCGCGTGCTGACGCGCGTCAGCAAGACGCCGCCCGCTAGGAGAACCAGGTCGGCTACCGCCGCCGAAGCAAAGGCCCCCACTGCCAGCCGAGGCCGCAGACGCACGTCAAGAGCAACCGCGAGTGAGGCAGCGGGACGCGAAATCAGCGCACCGAGTCTAGGCGAGCGCATCCTGGCCCTGGCTACCGGCAGGACCCGACAGGAACTTTACCTGGCATGCCCCAACGATCGCCCGAACCATGTCGGCATCGCAGTGCAGCGGCATATTCGTGCCGGAAGGATCGAGGAGCGTGACGGCAAGTTTTATGCGACATCGCCGGCGGCACACGCGACAGCCTGAACCGGAATTGGGTAGCGACCACGAACATGTTCAACTAAGGCCAGAGCGACGTCGACGCAAGGCGAGCGCCTTCGACCAGAGTTTGCAGCTTGCCCCAGGCAAGGTCGGCAGGCATCGCTGCTTTGGCCAGACCCGCTGCCACCATCGTGGTCCAGAGACCACTCGAAGGGGATGCGTTGATACGGTCGGGTATTGTCATAGATCGGGATTGCCGGGCTGAAGGTCTGAAAATCGAGATAGCCGGCTGGAGGTGCCAGGGGTGGTAGTATTTTCGCCAATTCGGGTGATCGGTATACCTTCCTCGACTTGGCTGCATCGACCACCCGTTTTTGTTTAGGCACCAGTAGGAAGTTGTTTGGAATATCCCGCATCGAGACGACATCGAAGCTTTCTAACTCGTCAAAGTCGAAGGAAGAGATCCGCGGAACGTAAAAAATCCAGTCCTTGGGTTTATGTGCGGTGCAACGTTTCCAGAATTCACAGTCATGTGGCTGAAAGCAGTAGCGGCTGGGTCTGACCTCGGGTGCTTCATTCGAACACAGCACTCGATGCATGTTGGCGAGTTTTCGCAGGCACTTCCGGAAATAAGGGAATCAAATCGTCGCTGACATCCTCGCGACAGAAAAGAGCATTCCAGTCGATCTGCCGAAGCTTCCAAGGGGATCTGGATCGCCGTGACGGCAATCGCCGGGCGATTCCTGTGCTCGTGGATTTCGGATGCGTGGGGGCGGCGGCCTGGGCGCGGATCGCCCCATCGGGCGGCGTCCCGATATCTTCCCGCCTGCCAGTCGCACTTCCGGTGCACAGGCAGCGTAGGCCGATACCCGTCGGCCGCGGATCACGTCGGCCGCGGCGAGAATTTGCGCGGCATGGCAGATCGCTGCGATCGGCTTGTCATCCGCGGCGAAAGACCGAACGATCTCGATCAGGCGGTTGTCCAGCCGCAGATATTCCGGCGCCCGGCCCCCGGCGATCATCAGCGCATCGTAGTCCTGGGTCTCTGATCTCGGCAAAACTAGCATTCAGCGCGAAATTGTGCCCTGGCTTCTCGGTATAGGTCTGATCGCCTTCGAAATCGTGGATTGCGGTCTTGATCTTTTCGCCCGCCTTTTTGCCCGGGCACAGCATGGACGACATGCCCGAGCATCGTGAGCGCCTGGAACGGCACCATCACCTCGTAGTCTTCGGCGAAATCGCCGACAAGAAAGAGGATTTTCTTCGCTGGCATGGTTTCTCCTCTCTTTCGCCTGTCCGGGTTCACTGCGCCGCTTCCGAAGACCTCGGCATTCGGGCGCGGCGGCGGCGCCATGAATTCCGGGCCGACCGGATCGGTGATCGACCTCCGCAGGATACGATCGATCTCTGCCTTTGCGGCGGCATCGAGCGACCATCCGAATACCTCGTCGATTGGCTGCAGCTGGCCGGGATGACGCGCTCCCCACAATGCCGCCGTCGCACCCTGGTCGAGGAGCCAGCGCACAGCCAGTGAATGACCCGCTTGCCGTAGCGGCTGCCGGGCGAATTGATCGAGACGGCGAACCGCAGCGAGATACTGCGATAGCGCGGCGGCTGGAATTTCGGGTCGGTCAATCGCAGATCGTCGCCTTCAAAATGCGCGTCCTCTTGCAACTTGCCGGACAACAGGCCGCGGCACAGCGCGCCATAGGTCAAGGTCGCGAGACCCGATTGCCGGCAATACGGCAAGAGCTCGTCCTCGATCTCGCGCTCGAACAAATTATAGGGCGGCTGCACGACGTGCAGTTTGGCGACGCGGCGAAAACGTTCGATCTGGGCAACCGAGAAATTGCTGACGCCAATGGCGCGGATCTTCCCTTGGTCGAAGAGCGTCTGCATCGCCTCGGCAGTCTCTTCGATCGGCACCAGCGGGTCGGGCCAATGGACCTGATAGATGTCGATGTAGTCGGTCCGCAGCCGCCGCAGCGAATTCTCGACCTCGCGCAGAATGCGGTCGCGGCTGGCATTGCGGAAGACCTTTCCGTCCTTCCACTCGAGCCCGGTTTTGGTGGCGATGACGACGCGTGAACGCAGACCGCGGTCGGCAATGCGCGCGGCCGACGATTTCTTCGGAGCGGCCAAATCCATAAGCGGGCGCCGTGTCGATCAGGTTGATGCCGCGCTCGACGGCGGCATGGATCGTCCGCGACCGACTCCTCCTCGTCGGTCCCGCCCCACATCCAGCCGCCGATCGCCCAGGTTCCGAGGCCGACGCGCGATATCTTGAGCGAAGTCCCAGGAACTGTTGCAAACTCCATGTCGTCCCTCCTTTTCTGCCGCCTAGCGGCGGTTGAGGCCGAGGGCGCGGGCGACGCCCTCGCCATAGGCCGGATCGGCGCGCAGGAAATTGGCAACGTGCCGCTCCTTAATGTGCAGGCGCGCATCGCCCATCGCGCGGGCCGTGTTCTGAACAGAGCCTGTTGCTGGGAGGGCGTCATCAGGCGGAAAAGATTGCCCGGCTGTTCCCAGTGATCGTCGTCGGCGTAATGGTTGTAGTGGGCCGCCTCGCCTTCAATGGGCAGCGGGGGCTCGGCGAAATCGGGCTGGTTGTCCCACAGCCCGGCGCTGTTAGGGTTGAAGCTGGTGGTGCCGCCGAGATTGCCGTCGACCCGCATCGTGCCGTCCCGGTGGTAGCTCATCACCGGGCATTTCGGCGCGTTGATCGGGATCTGGTAGAAGTTGACGCCGAGGCGGTAACGGACCGTATCGTTGTACGAGAACAGGCGCGCCTGCAGCATCCGGTCCGGAGAGAAGCTGATGCCGGGGACGACGTTCGACGGCCCGAACGCTGCCTGCTCGACTTCGGCGAAATAGTTGTCCGGCCAGCGGTTGAGCTCCATGACGCCGACCTCTATCAGCGGGTACTCGGCCTTCGGCCAGATCTCGGTCAGGTCGAACGGGTTGTGCCGGTGCGTCTTCGCCTGCGCCTCGGTCATCACCTGGATGAAAAGCGTCCAGAGTGGGAATTCGCCGGCTTCGATCGTATTGAAGAGGTCGCGGCCGTGGCTTTCGCGGTCCTTGGCAATGAGAGCTGCAGCTTCCTCATCGGTGAGATTCTGGATGCCTTGCTGGGTCCGGAAATGGAATTTGACCCAGACGCGTTCGTTCGCCGCATTGATCATCGAAAAGGTGTGGCTGCCGAAGAGGTGCATATTCCGGAAGCTCTTCGGGATGCCGCGGTCGGACATGACGACCGTGACCTGGTGCAGCGCTTCGGGCAGCAAGGTCCAGAAATCCCAGTTGTTGTCGGCGCTGCGCAGCCCGGTGCGCGGGTCGCGCTTGATCGCGTGGTTGAGATCAGGAAAACGCAACGGGTCGCGGAAGAAGAACACCGGCGTATTTTTGCCGACGATGTCCCAGTTGCCTTCCTCGGTATAGAACTTGAGCGCGGTTCCGCGGATATCCCGCTCGGCGTCGGCGGCACCGCGTCGCCGGCAACGGTCGAGAAGCGGGCGAACATCGGGATAAGACCGTGTTGGGGAAGGTCCCATTCGATGGAATTAGGTATCTATCACGAGTTTCCGGTGCTGCCCCGCCGCAGCCAGGCCGAATGCTTCGCCGCCGGGTTCGACATCGTCGACGCCAGCGAGGAATACGGCCTCGACGTGATGTGGCTTGCGGAACTGCATTTCGACAAACGGCGCGCCCTCGCCGCCAGCCCGCTGGTCCTTGGTACCGCGATCGCGGCCCGCACCGAAAGGATCAGGATCGGGACCAGCGTGCAAGTGCTTCCGCTGGCCAATCCGCTTCGCATCGCCGAGGAAGCCGCGACCTTGGACCATGTCTCCAAGGGCCGCCTGATCTTCGGCGTCGGGCGGAGCGGCGTCGTGAAGACCTATGAGGCGCTGAACATCGCGTATTCCGAAAGCAAGGACCGCGAGATCGAGTGTCTGGAAATCATTCAACGCGCTTGGCGGGAGGACAATTTCTCCTACAAGGGCAAGTTTTACGACATCCAAGACGTCACGGTCGTTCCGCAGCCGCTGCAACAACCGACGCCCGAAATCCGCATCGCGGCAGTGAGCGTCGAAACATTCCCCGCGGCCGGCAAAGCGGGCCAAGGCCTGTTCCTGTCGGTGCGGCACGAGGATGTGCGGATGTTCAAGCAGCACATCGACGTCTACCGCAAAGCCTGGACCGACGCCGGACATCCCGGGGAGGCGCCCGTCTATCTCCGTTGCCCCGGTTTCGTCGCCAAAACCGATGCGGCGGCCCAGGAAGCTTACGGGCCGACGCTGATGCGGCATTTCCAGAACCAAAGCCGCCTGCTCGCCGACTCCTCTCGTCGCCAAAACAGCCGGCCGGACCATCCGCGATGGAAAACCTCGCAGCGCCTCACTGAAATCACGCTCGAGGAAACATTGCGCGGTTCGGTGTTCATTGGCTCACCCGATACGGTGGTGGCCAAGTTGAAAGACCTACAACGCGACATAGGGCTGTCGGGCGTGCAGTTGGAAACGAATTGCGCCGGCCTGGCCGCTCACGCGGCAGAGCGAGAGGCGATCCGGCTACTGGCGCGGGAGGTTAAGTCGGCGTTCCGTTGAACGCGGCTTCGATCCTCCGCGGCGACAATCATGAATGGCCGGAGCGGGGCCAGCGGCGACGGCTGAGCAGGGCAGCGCTACCGGCTGGAACGCGCCGACAGCGGCCTTCGGCCCCCTCTAGAAAGGGGCCGCCAAGGAGATTTTTTGTGAGGCCGCCTGATCACGTATGATCGAACGGTAGCACGACCCGTAGAAGGTCTGCCGATGGGAAACCGGCTTCACGACACCTCCGTTGATCCCGAGCCGATCATTGCCGACCTGCGGCCCCGGCATGCTGAGCTGGATGAAGCAGTAGAGCAGCAAACGGCGACCGCCGAGGTATTGCAGGTCATCAATGCTTCACCCCGCGATCTCGCGCCCGTTTGGGACGCGATGCTAGACAAGGCGATGCGCCTGTGCGCGAGGTGGTGGCGTAAGTTCTCAACGAGCGTGATCTATCCGGTCGCGCCGGACCCCTGAGATTAAGAGGAGTTGTAATGATCTGCGATGTGCATGCGCACTACACGCCGAAGAATTTCAGCGAGTTCATGGGCGACCGCTTTGCCTCGCCGACGCATCTGGCGGTAAAGCGCGGGCTGGCGCGACACCCGTTCTCGGATACGCAGGAAGACATCGAGGCCCGTTTCCGGCTGATGGAAGACGCCGGCGTCGGGCGGCAGGTGCTGTCACCGAACCACCCGCCCTATCTGCCGGATGAGACAGAGTGCGTCACCGCGGTCAAGATGCTCAACGACGCGTATGCCGAGTTCGCGCGTCGCTACCCCGACCGGATTAGTTCCTATGTGATGCTGCCGTTGCCGCATGTCGACGCGTCGCTGAAGGAGATGGAGCGTGGCTTTGACGAGCTTGGCTGTGTCGGCGTCAACATGAACATCGTGTGCCTCGGCCGCTCGATCGCAGAGACCGAGTTCGAGCCGCTCTACGCCGAGATGAACCGCCGCGGCGCCGTCCTGTTCGTGCACCCTGCCGGCAGCGCCATCTGCTCACCCTTCATCATCGATTACAACTATGGCGGGTCGGTCGGCACCTCGCTCGAGGACGCGACTTTCGTGCTGCATATGATCGCTAAGCAGATCCCCTACCGTTACCCGCGAATTAAATTCATCGTGCCCCATCTCGGGGGTCCGATCCCGATGCTAATGAACCGTCTCGACAAACAGGGTCAGGGCCCGCGAGGCCATCCTAACCTCGCCGAGGCGCCGAGCGTCACCGCCCGGAGGTTCTATTACGACACCGTGTGCTACGGCTCGAAGCCGGCATTCCTATGCGCCCTCGAAGCGTTCGGCGCCGATCACATCGTGACCGGCAGCGACTATCCGGTGTTGCAGGATTGGGAGGTCTACCGGGAGACCTTTGCCTATATCGAGCGCCTCGGCCTGCCGAAGGAAGTCACCGACGAGATCCTGCACCACAACGCGCAGAAGCTGTTCGGCTTCGATCACTAAGAGCCGTCGCACGCAGATCGTCGACGTGCAGATCCACACGTGGGGCCAGGGGCTGCCGAGCGGCAATGAGCGAGCGGGCCAAAGGCTCGACGCGCGGACCTCTAGGCGAAGAGGCGGAGCGCTGTAATCGATGCCGTGCCGGATCCGCTCTTATTTGGGACAAGAGTAAGACGGAGATGAGTGACCTGGCGGAGATTGAAGCGCTGTTCTTCGCGCTGGTAGGTGGCTCCCCGGGGGCTGAAGTTGTATTCCTGAACCAGAATTTGGCGGTACGATTGGCCACCGTCTTCCGAGACGTCCAAGCGCACTTCCTGAGTACGCTCCCGCAGCGTCTCCTCGACCTCATAGAGAAGGCGCGAGACCGGCTGCGGCCGGTCAAATTCAATGACGATGTGTTCAACAGTGTCGGGACGCGCACTGACCCAACGCGTGGCTCCGGGGCCGTTGCGTCCGTCCAGCATATGTTCGACGGGGTGAGCCGGATCCTCGGATGAATAAGCGATCGTTGCACAGCCGGCGATGTCGATCTCGCCGGCGGCGCGGGCGCTCGTTGCCGCCTCTGCTTCCAGCGGTCGCTTGCGAAGTCGCGAAGGGTCCGTCATGCCTGTATACGGCCCTAAATTCGTATTAATTTGGATCTACCGCCCGAAGGCCGGGGCTGCATTGCGCGAAGCGAGATGGCGCGCCTGGATCTATTTTTGCCCGGGGCTGCCGAAATCGCTCGTGCCAGAGGAATTTGTCATGGATGCAGCTCCAGCACCCTTTGGCGGCATGCTGGATCCCTGGCCAACGCTGCTGTGGCCGATGAGGGCGTCCGCGGTCTGTTGATCAAGCGTTCCCGTCCGCTCGAGGCCGTTGCTCTTTTGGAAATCCAAGAGCGCCCGCTCTGTCTCCGGGCCTACTGCGCCGTCGAGTGAGCCATTGTAGAGCCCCAGATCGTGAAGCTCTACTTGTGCCCATCGGATGTCGTCTTTCGAGAGATTGGCGGCATTTACCCAATGGTGTGAAGTTCCGGGTGCCGAGGTCTCTACCGCATTCGGAACGTTATCAGCATCCGCCGAAAAATCCAGAGCGGCGCCGCCGATCCCCAATGCCAGTATTGAAGCCGTGCCAAGGATCAGTTTTCTTATCATCGTCATTTCCCGTGTTCCGAAAGTTGACCAAATCGTCGAGCTATCATTCCTAACGCTCTCGCCGCAAATCGCGTTCCGCGCGGGCAGCTGTGTCAGAGCTTGCCGGTCGGCGGTGTGGTGCCGATGGAGTCGGACAGCGAACGGTCAGGCCGCGTTTTGGTAGGCAAATAAACTGTCCGGTGGTTCGGTATCGAGCGGTGTCAATCGCGGATCGAAGCGGAACCCCGTCCCGCAGTAGGGACAGAGGATCGTGTCCGCTTCGCCCATGTTGATGTAGATGTGCGGGTGGTCCTGCGGCGGGGACTCCCCGATGCACTTGAATTCTTTTACCCCGATGCAGATTTCGCGGACGCCCCGGTCGTTCCTGAACTTGAGATAGGCGCCGGCCGGCATCGGCTCAGGCCGGTGTGATTGGCGGGGGGTCTGAATCGTCTGCCCCTCCCGGTTGTGGGCCGGATTAATTTCGATGAACATGATGTCCTCGCTGCTCCGCCCCCGTCGTTCGTTTGCTACCGTGTCCATGGAACACTCAACCAAGCAGTCCGGAGTTCGCTTCAGAGCGTACCGGCTCCCGGCACGAGCCACGGACGATTTGGCTGTTCCTCTGGAGTCATCATTCCTTGATCGAGATCCGGAACTGGGATGACGGCAGCCTCGGCCGCTACGGCGCGAGCAGCGGCGATCTTCGGATCATGCGCCTCCGACCATTTCCTGAACCCGCTCGTAGGACTACGCATCGAGATACCCATGACTGGCATCCTTTTTCTGAATTTCAGAAAATAATATATGGGGACGATTTAAATATTGTTGAAAGTATTTTTGCAATCGGCAGAGGAAAAATTCCTGAGACATTCTTTGTAAACAGAGGCTTCCCCGGAACGTAATGTGGTCATTTTTTAAATTAATTGGCAAAGCCATGGGCTTACGGCGGGATTCTCCGAACCCGCCGGTTTCCGAAGCGATACTTTCCTAAGCGGCATTTTAAATCCGCCATGCGTCGTCGATTGCGGCACGCGCCGCGCGTATGTGATGTGACCAGCGATGCTTTTCGGTCGCCGTTTGTGATTTAGGCTACGGCAACCGGTTTGATCAGCAACGGGTCGTTGTTTTTGACGTTGCCGACGCGCGCGCTCACCGGCCAGCACAACATGCCGTCGGACGTCGGAAGGGTAGGGGCGAGCAGGGATTTCAGGCGCGTGTCGTCGGCCGGTTCCTCGCCGAGCCATTCGGGCCACGCCTCCGGCTTCAGCACCACGGGCATCCGGTTGTGCAGTTCGGCGCACAATTCGTTTGGCTTCGTGGTGATGATCGCGAAGCTGCGAATACGTTCACCGGTCGGCGAACGCCAGTTTTCCCATAAGCCCGCGAGCGCCATGATGCCGCGGTCGGCGAGCGCGATCGCCATAAGGCTGCTTGCCGAGGTAGGCGTCGTCAGCCCGACCAAATTTGATCAACACATCCTCGCAGAAGCGATCGATTTGACGGTCGTCGTAACCCTGCGGCGCGCGGCATCCATCGGCGTAGGCGATCGCGGCATCCCACGCTCCCTGCCTCGCGAGTGCCTCGCCACCGAAGCGGTGCCAGTGCCACCATTTCATCCGAGCGCACGCCAGCAGCTCGATCATGTCGCCGTATCGCCCAGCCTCCAGCAGGCAGGACAGACAGATCGCCGTTCCGATGACATGACTGCCGGGCGGCTCGTCGACCCAGGCGCGGCGGATCAATGCGCGAAGCCGATCCGCGTATTCTGCCATGAGCTCGGGATAGACAGCGATTTCGCCCCAGCGGTCCTCTACCGGCGAGAGATACTGCACACCATCGTCCATGACCGCCTGATACAGCCGTTCAAGCCATGCGCGACGCAACTTCACGTCAGCCGGAGCCGAGATAAGTATTGGGATAAGCTCGTCGAGTGTGCGGTGGATGGCGCCGCCAAGGGCGCCCGACGACGTGTCGATATCCTCCAGGGCTGGCCATAGCCGTTCCATCAGCGAGACGCAGCCTTCTGCCGCCAGCACGCGATCCGACTTGGCGACGGAATTGATCTCACGGACCGCCTCTTTCAGCCGTGTGCTGGCAAGAGAGGATCCGCGCCAGCCGTATGCGTGTGCACGAAACCTCGCCTTAAAAGCCCATCGATGACCGCTCGTCATCGGTCGTGTCCCTCGGAAGAGAGCGGCGCATGTCGCCCAAGGCACTCTCCCGCGCCGAATTGCCGGCAAACCGACGGGAGCCATCGCACCGGCTTTGAGGCTTCTCTCCCTTTGAGGCTTCTCTCCGCAATGCGTCCTCGAAATCGACGGTCCTACATATGTCCACAAGCTGCAACCTAACTCGGTATCCCGGCGCTCGGGACAAGTTGTTCTGCTCAATCGAGATCAACGGGAACCCGTAGCGGCTCTTGAGGCGGTAACGGCGAGGCAGCGATAGCGCCGACCGGATGCCAGCCATCGCCATGCCGGGCGGCGCGGCGCAGGGCGGCGCGGGAATGCCCACCAACCCATATTGGTGGGTGCGGCTCCTGCACGGGAAACGGTTCGCAGCGAATATCGGAGTACCGATCCCGACACCCCTTGCGTCGCGTCACCGGCATACCCGCCACCCAGCCAGCCAACTGAAAATTCCATAGCCGGCTGCGCCGATCCCCCGCGTCAGTCCAACCGAGTTTTTGCGTCGGCAAGCGACGCAAGAACTCTTAATTCGTTTTCCCAGCTATCAGGGAATTTGGGGATTGTCGCTAAATTCCGACCCTGATTTCCTATTGCTCGGACTGGACGCCGCTCGTCGCCGGCGATGTGATATCGACCGGCACGCCGGGAGGGATCGGTTTCGCGCGCAAGCCGCCCTTGTGGATGAAGCCGTGCGACGGACACTATGCCTGGGACCAAGATGGACGAGCACCATGCAGCAGTGGCGCTTGATGACGCTTGGCCGCGAACATCGAGAGAACGTAGGTCACAGACTCGTCACAGCCCGTTCCGTTTTCGTTGCGCAGTTGTGGTTATAATTGGGGCGGTTCGGTGATTATTTGTTCCCGGTGCCCGCGACCAAGTATCTGATTCTGTTGGTCGGAGTGAGAGGATTTGAACCTCCGGCCCCTGCCTCCCGAAAGCAGTGCTCTACCAGGCTGAGCTACACTCCGCCGACCGGGGCGAGATATAGCGAAGCCGCCGCCGCGAGGCAAGGTCGCGGCTTTTCCCTGCCGCGCGGGAAAACACGGGAAAAAATTCGTCCGCCGCTCCGCAAACCTCTGTAGTCGATAGCCTTTTGCGCCGCGATGACGCCGTCCGGCAGGGAAGACATTTCCCTGCCGGATAGCTCGGCAGGGAAACGGCAGGGAAAATCTTCATTGCGCTTACATATATTATCAAATTGACAATAACGGCTGCTGGTGATATAAGCACCAATTCGGGCTCAGCTATCGCTAATTGGCGGCATTGCATGAATATAATCGAGGGCGGGTACAAAGTCGGCCGCGGCAAGCCGCCGTTGCACAGCCGGTTCAAGAAGGGCCGGTCCGGCAACCCGCGCGGCCCGCGCGCGAAAAACCTGCCGGCGCTGCTCGTGCGCGCGCTCGACGAGCCGGTTGTCGTCACGACCGACGGTCACAGCCGGCAGATCACCAAGCGCGAGGCGGTCATCGCGCAGCTCGTCGACAAATCGACCGGCGCCGATTTGCGCGCGACGAAAATGCTGATCGACATGCTGAAGGACATCGAGAAGCGCACCGGCACCGCGCCGCCGCCGGAAGCGCCGCAATTCACGCCGGCCGACGAAGAGGTCATCGAAAATTTGCTGGCCCGCCTGCGCCGCATGGGATTGCCAAAGATTCACCACGGAGACACGCAGACCACGGAGCAATCATAGGAATCCGACCGAAACCTCCTCCGTGCTCTCCGTGCCTCCGTGGTGAAACCTTCTGCCAAAACGCTGACCCCGGGCGAATACCACGCGCTGTTGCGGCGCGATCTGGTCAGCTTTGCGCAATGCTGTTTCCGCGAGCTGAACCCGCGCACGCGCTTTGCGATGAATTGGCACATCGAGATCATCGCCGCGAAACTCGACGGCAGTGCGCGACGGCGCCATCCGCCGCCTCGTCGTCAACCTGCCGCCGCGCCACCTGAAGTCGCTGCTGGCCTCGGTCGCGTTTCCGGCCTGGTGTCTCGGGCACGACCCGTCGGCGCAGATCCTCTGCGTCAGCTATGCGCAGGACCTCGCCGACAAACTGTCGCGCGATTGCCGCCGGATCGTCGCCAGCGACTGGTACCGGCAGATCTTCCCGACGCGCCTCTCGCCGCAGCGCGCCGCGATGCCCGAATTCGACACGACCGCGCAGGGCTGCCGGCTCGCCACCTCGGTCGGCGGCGTGTTGACGGGGCGCGGCGCCGACCTCATCGTCATCGACGATCCCTTAAAGCCCGAGGAGGCATTGTCGCAAACCCAGCGCCAGGCGGCGAACGAGTGGTTCGACCACACCCTCTACAGCCGCCTCAACGACAAGCTCACGGGCGCGATCGTCCTCATCATGCACCGATTGCACGAGGACGACCTCACCGGCCATGTGCTGGCGCAGGAGGCGTGGGAGGTCGTGCGCTTCCCGGCGATCGCCGAGGAGGACGAGGCGCTGCTCGTCGACACGGTGCTGGGGCCGCAACATTTCGCGCGCCGCCGCGGCGAGGCGCTGCACGCGGAGCGCGAGCCCGTGGCGGTGCTCGAGCATATCCGCCGCACGATCGGCGAATACAATTTCGCCGGCCAGTACCAGCAGGCGCCCGCCCCGTTGGGCGGCGGCCTCGTCAAGGCGGCCTGGTTCCGGCGCTACGGCCCCGACGAGGCGCCGCCGCGCTTCGAGCGCATCGTGCAGAGCTGGGACACCGCCAACAAGGCGACCGAGCTCAGCGATTTCAGCGTCTGCACGACCTGGGGCGTCGCGGGCAAGAACCTCTATTTGATCGACGTGTTGCGCCGGCGCATGGAATACCCCGAATTGAAGCGCGCCGTGCGCGAGCAATACGAGCGGTTCGCGCCCTCGGTCGTGCTGATCGAGGACAAGGCCTCGGGCACGCAATTGATCCAGGAACTGATCGCCGAAGGCCTCCACGCCGTCACCCGCTACCGGCCGCAGTCGGACAAAGTCATGCGCCTGCACGCGCAGACCGCAATGATCGAGAACGGCTTCGTGCACCTGCCCGAAGCAGGCGCCGTGGCTCGCCCCCTACCTCGCCGAGCTCACCGCCTTCCCCAACGGCAAGCACGACGACCAGGTCGACTCGACCGCCCAGATGCTTGACTGGTTCAAGGCGGCCGGCCGCGAGCCTGGCGGCTTCTACCGATATTACAGGGCTCTCGCCCAAGAGCCGCAGACCCAGCTCCCCGAGCCGCTATCGATGATGGCGAAGCGGCTGGGCCTCCTCCCGCGGTGACCCGGCAACGTGCCTGCCAGTTGACAAGTGTACGGTTAAAGCGTACAATCTTGCGTACATGATCATTCGAAGCGTCCGGCATCGGGGCCTGTAGCGCCTCATCGAAGACGACGATGGCCGGGAACTCCGCAATGATCTGGTGCGGCGGCTGCGCAACATCCTCGCTGTGCTGATCGCAGCAGCCGACATGAACGGCGTCATTGGTCCGCCCGGCTGGCGCGTTCACCAGCTGAGAGGCGACCGTGCCGGAACATGGAGCATTTCGGTCAGCGGCAATTGGCGGCTGACCTTTGAGATCAGAGAGGACGAAATCTGCGATCTCGATTTGGAGGACTATCACTGATGACCCGCGCACCCGCCACAGTACGAATGGCCCCGCCGCGTCCAGGCGCGTTCATCCGCGAGGAAATTCTCGAGGAACTCGGTTTGACGGTGAGCGAGGCGGCGAAAGTGCTGGATGTACGCCGCGCAACCCTCTCCGACCTCATCAACGGCAACGCGGCATTGTCGGCCGAAATGGCGCTGCGGATCGAGAAGGCCTTTGGCGTCAAGATGGAAACGCTCTTGAACATGCAGGCGTGGCACGACGCCTACGCGATGCGCCAGCGGCAAGACGAAATCACCGTCAAACCCTACCGGCCCCTTGCCCCGGAGCGGCGCTGACTGCGAACGAGCACGTCTATTCGAGTTGGACGCGCTGTCGGGGCACGCAAATGATCCAGCACCTGATCGCCGAGGGCCTCCACGCCGTCACCCGTTACCGCCCGCAATCGGACAAGGTCATGCGCCTGCACGCGCAGACCGCAACGGTCGAGAACGGCTTCGTGCACCTGCCCGAGAGGGCGCCGTGACTCGCTCCATACCTCGCTGAACTGACCGCTTTCCCCAACGCCAAACACGACGACTAGGTCGATTCGACCGCCCAGATGCTCGATTGGATCAAAGGCGCCGCCCGCGAGCCGGGCGGCTTCTATGGTTATTACAGAATGCTCGCGCAAGAGCTTCCCGATCCGCAGACGGTCAAGCCCGCGCCGTTACCGGCTGGTGGCTTCCGGCGGTGGTGATATGCGGCGGCGATGCGTGGCTATCGTGGGGACGCACCATAGCTGGAACTCTGCCGTGCAGTCGATGCCTTCCAGCCAAAGCAACGGCTCGATCGACGCCAACGGCGGTTGATGCACCAAAGCAGCCCAAGCTGATGGGGCAACGCGACTCCTCGACCGCGGTTCGGTGCGGAAGGGGAACGCAGCGCCTCTTGGGCCGCTAGCTCGATTGGAAGCAAATTGAGTCGCTGTATTCGTTTGACGACTGCACTCATAGTGGTATTCGCGAGCACGCTGCGCACGTTTAAAATCGTCCGAATGGGCAGTGACGAATGGACACGTCCGACGGCTTCTCTACCGGTCCGCGACTTTCCGATGCCCCGCAAGGCGACGTTGCGCGGCAAGCCGTTGCGGCGCTCAGGGGCTACGCATTCCAGCTCTATGGAAGCGTGCTCGCATGGTTGGAGCTGAAAGAAGGCGAGGATTTATTTCTCGAAGTCGCTGAGGATTACGCGGTTGTTGCACAAGACGCTTTAAAGGCGGTTCAGGCGAAGGAGACCCGGGCTTCCGGGGCGGTTACGCTGAACACAGTCGGCGTAAAGGAAGCCATTAGTTCATTTGTCGATCTTTCTCATCGAAATCCGATGCGAACCGTTTCGCTTCGATATTTTACGACATCGCTCATTGGCTTGGAGAAAGAGGCTGTTGATCGTATCAACGGCATGTCCGGCCTCGAGTATTGGGCATCGGTGGCGCGGGGAGCTGATGTAGCACCCCTGCGAGCGAGGCTGTTGAAACTGGAGCTAAAGCAAGAAACTCACGCCTACATCCGTGAGGCTCGATGACGAGGGGCTGCGCGACAGGCTCATCCGTAGAATCACCTGGGATTGCGGGCAGGGTGGTCTTGAAGACCTAGAAGCGGAGATCGAAGCCAAGCTTCTTCGCTCGGCGCTGCCGGGGATCCGAATAGAACTCCATCAGCTTCGGCGTGTAACGAGTGCGCTAGTTGAACAGGCCTTGCGTACGGCTGTATCAGTGCCGCCGCGGCGCCTATCCACGGTGGACCTGCACAGGTCAATAAAGAGTGTAACCCATACGGAAATTCTGACTACCGACCTGACTGCACTCATCGGCATGGCGACCGGGCAGGGTGGCGGGGGTAGCCACCAACTTGCGATTATGCCGACCTCGTCGTGGCTCTTTGCCCTCGACGAGTTTCCGTTTCCAGCGCGCCTAGTCCCCCGTCAGACGCTTGTCGACCGTGTACGGGATACGGTGAATGCTCATGGCCTCGGTATCCTGACGGGGAGCACGGGTTTAGGCAAAACCATCATCGCGCGGTTTGCGGCGACACAAGAGGGTGGGGATTGGCATCTGGTGGATTTGCGAGACCTCGCTGGTATCAGTATCGCCGACCGCCTTACCGCGGTGCTGGCTTCACTCTCCGATATCGACGACGGGGGGCTAGTTCTCGACGATCTCGACAGCTGGGCAGACGACACAGTTCGGCGCTCGCTCCCACGGCTGGTCGGCGCTCTCAGGCGTCGAAACCTCCGTTGCTTGGTTACCAGCCATACCGAACCTTCGCCGAGCTTTATTGCCGACATCGGTGCGACGGCAGCCGTGATTGTGTCCGTGCCATATGTCCAGTGAGGAAATCGCCGAGTTGATCGCTGAGTTGGGCAAGACGGTCAGAGTTTGGAGCCCGATTGTTCAGGTGATGAGCGGCGGAGGGCACCCGCAATTGGTGCAGGCGAGTGTTGCGGTGCTTGAGGCCAAGGGGTGGCCGAAAGAGGAATTTGTAAATTTGCTCATGGGGACGCCGGAGATTGAGAAGGAACGCGCCATAGCTCGCCAGCGTCTGATCGAGGCATTGCCGGACGCGATGCGGGCTCTCCTTTATCGGCTCAGCATTATCGTTGGGCAAATGGACCGAGGCCTCGTGCTCGCCGTCGCTGAGGTCGAACCGGTCGTTGAGCGCCCGGGAGAAGCACTTGAACAGCTTATCGGCCCGTGGGTCGAACGGTTGGCGGGAAACCAGCTTCGGGTGTCGCCGCTGGTCGCCAATGCGGGAATCCAGATACTGGGCCCGGCGGAGATTGCGGCGGTTCGGCATCAGATCGTCTACTTTTTGATGCGCGGCGGAAAAATCAACGTCGGGGATTCGGACACCATTTTACTGCATGCGTTGACCGGGAAAGTCGAGTGGGCGCTCCCTCGCATAGGCAGGGCAGTGGTAAGGGCGAACGAAACTGTTCTTCGAAACTTAGCAGATCATTTCGTAACGTTGCCGCTGCTACGGACTGATGCTCCAATTTATCCCGATAACTTTTTCATTTCATGGATATTGCGGCTTGCCCAATTTACATTACTCAAAGTAATGGCCCAGCCCAGGGCCTTCGAGCAATGCCTTCGTTCGTTGCTCCGGGAAACGGAAGATCTTGGAGACGACCTCGCGGAGCGGCTCGCACGACTGATTGTTTTGGGAAAGGTGCTTATCGAAAAGCAATCTGCGGCAGTCATTCCGACGTGGATTGATCTCCTTCTCGAATATCGTGACCTCGTCGCTCGATCGCAGGACATGTACAGGGGTGCCGGCCGTCATGTGCCTGACAAATCTATGGAAAGGCTTGGCCTTGGCCTAATGTTTGTCGTGCAATGCCTTGGCACCCAGGAGGTCGCCGCGCTCACTTATGTGTTCGATCGTCTGGATAGCCTCGATCAAGATACGCGCAACGCGATATTCGCGGCAGTTGATGAGGTGCCCGGTAAATTATCGATGATGGTCAATCCCGCGTGGCTCGCGGAAGCCGAACGCCACAGTCTCGTCTGGAGCGATGCCGCCTCTCGCTTGGGCCGCATGGCCGACCAGGCGGGAGGATGGGGCCGCCGCGAGCTCAGTCTTAGGTGTCATACGGCGCGCGCGGTAATGGCCGACGAATACGGCAAACAGCCGGAAACCGCTCTCGCGATGCTTGACGAGGCAACGTCGCTGTTAGGCCGTGACCCGATTCTCGCGCGAGCGCGTGCAAAGATCCTTTGGCGCAAAAAAAGATCACGCCGGAGCTTTACCCCTTCTGGAACAGGCCATTGCGGAGCTACCGACCGACGGTGTGATCGAAAAGGTGTTCATGCTTCGGGAAGCGGCGATCTGCGCGGGGGAAGTTGGCGACTGGACTCGCGCGCAGGCATGGTTTTGGGAAGGCCATATTGCTGCAGATGCGGGCCCGCCGGGACTAATGCAGGCCATGTCGATTGGCATGGCCACGGACGCCGCCGTGGCCAATACACATTTGGGTTGCTACCGCGATGCGCTAATTCAGCTCGTCGGGTGCATTGAAAAACTCCCGGACCTCGATCCCGACGTGTCGCTGAACAACGCTTACGTGCATCGGGTTGTGCGGCATACGATTTTGTGGGTACAGTCCAAAATCCTCGGCGAAATCAACACAATTGCTAGCGGCGAACCAGTGGAAATGCTGACCGGGGCGTGCAGCAATCCGGAGCCGCCGGAGGCAATTACCTCTCTCCCCTTGGGACCGCTCGAATAGCTTGGTATATGTTGGCGAAATGCGACCTCGTGACCGGTGGCGATGCGGGTATCGCGCGTACGATTGATGCCCGTGTTGGCGACCGCACGATTCCAGGGCTGGAAACGTCCTTCCGTTTTGACATGGTCGTTGCGGCGATCAAGAGCGGCGACACCGTGTCATTTGTCGAAGCGGTTATTCGCTGGCTCGACGCCGCCGCCTACCTCCATGGGCATCGCGTGGAAGTGATGGCGGGCGATCCTTTGACCTTCAATTTCGGTCGCATCCCGACTCTGGCGACGGAGCAAAGGAGTGACGTCGCGCCGTCCGACGCCGCGGTTACAGCCGTTCGAGCGCTGGCGATCTACAGCATTACCGCCGATCGGCCATATCCTGCTGCGGAGCTAGTGGCTGGTTTTCAACCGCACCTTGGTGGACACCATCCAGTGGTGAAATTCTTGTCGCGGCTTGAGGAAGTCGTACCCGTAATAGATGCAAACAGCTCTTCGACGGCCGTGTTATCAAACCTCGCCTTGGGTGCGCCGAGAGGCCCCGAAGACTTGCTCATTGCATCCATTCACTTGCTGGAGCTCACATCGCGGACGGACTATCGGCGAATTCTTGAACAGCGTGTTGCGAAGTGGATCACCCGGGAATGGACGAAGGTCGCCAATACTCAGCAATTTGGCATTGCTAACCCTCGCATGAACGGCCCCGCAATACTTGCGGCCGTCGCGAGGTCGAAGGGTGACCTAGCATCCGGCGCGGACATAGTTCTTACTGCATTGCCGGCCGTGAAAACAAAGCTGCACCCGAACTTAAGACATCGCCTTGAAGAACTAAGAAACGAAGGCAAATCTGAGGAAGCAGCCGCGTAAAGGAGGGCTCCTCGGCTCGTCATTCAGGGCTTTTGGCAGAACCCTTTTGCCGTCTGGACGCGCTGCATGACTGGGCCATGGAGTCCCAGAGGACCGCCATCGGGCGCAAAGTCGTCATTGGCGCATGCAGTCGCCGAAATTAAGCCGTGCCGGGTGCCCGCTCGCTCTGCCGAACCGGTCGAAGGCGCCCGACGCCACGTCGGCCATCTCGCCGCTGAACGGAATCACGGCACCGTGCCCGGACTGGACCAAATGCTCCAGCCAGTTTGAGCGGCGCGCCGTCAGATTGACCGAGCACCAGGCGCGCGTTTCAACCAGTGTCGGCGCGCCGATCGCGCATTCCTCTTGGGCCAAAAGGTCGAGCAGCCGCTCGGCATCGGGCTGGCCTTTGATGATCCCGACCAGCACCGAGCTGTCGAGGACGATCACGCCGGCAGACCCGTACCTTCGTCGTACAGCGCCTCGATGGGCATCTCGGCCTCCGCCAGGCCACCCTCGCGGTCCCCACGCAACAGGCGCCGCCAGACCTCGACCTCTTTCGGCGGCGCTTTCCCGGGACGGTCGGGACGGTAGTGCCGAAGGGCATCCAGTACGACCTCGCCGATCGTCCTGCCGGTCTGCCGCGCCAGCGTGCGTGCGAGCTGCGCGGCTTCCGCATTGCGGATATGAATCTGATCCTGCTTGAGTGTTCTCCTCGTAGGACAAAGCGCGGGCCTGGGTACACATGTACCTCGGCCCCGAGCCAGTCCGCAACCTGCAGAGGGCCAGGATTGAACCGGCTGCTGCTGCCCTTCGTGTGTGAGCAGTTTGCAACGCGCTTGGCAGTTGTTTACGTCAATGACCCTATTTCGCATCTCGCTCAGCAGCTTTTCCCGAGGCTTCGGTCATACTCGTAGGCCGGAATACACCCGTTGCATAAAATCGTCTCCGGCGGTGAAGATCGACTACCCATCCTCCTGCAACGACAGGAGGGTGGCGTTGCCGCCGGCGGCGGTGGTGTCGGTCGAGACGGTGCGCTCGGTCGCGAAACGGTGCAGATAGCGGGGGCCGCCGGCCTTGGGGCCGGTGCCGGAGAGGCCTTCGCCGCCGAATGGCTGGACGCCGACGACGGCGCCGATCATGCTGCGGTTGACGTAGCTGTTGCCGACCTTGAGGCGCCCGAGGATGTGGCGCACGGTCTCGTCGATGCGGCTGTGGATCCCGAGGGTCAGGCCGTAGCCGGTCGCGGCGATCTCGTCGAGCACCGCGTCGAGCCGGTCGGCGTGCCAGCGCACGACATGGAGGATCGGCCCGAACACCTCGCCCGAGAGCCGCGCCGCGCTGTCGATCTCAAAGGCTTGCGGTGCAAAATAGGTGCCGTGCTCGGTGCCGGGCGGCAAGGTGCAGCGATAGATCAGCCGGCCTTCGCGCTCCATCCGCGCCGCGTGCTGCTCGAGCGCCTCCTGTGCCGCGGCATCGATGACCGGGCCGACATCGGTGGCGATCAAGGCCGGGTCGCCGATCGCCAGCTCCGCCATCGCTCCCACCAGCATCGCCAAGAGCCGGTCGGCGATGTCGGCCTGCACATAGAGGAGGCGCGCGGCCGAGCAGCGCTGCCCGGCGCTGTCGAAGGCCGAGGCCAGCACATCGGCGACGACCTGCTCGGCGAGCGCCGAGGAATTGACGATCATCGCATTCTGCCCGCCGGTCTCGGCGATGAACGGCACGATCGGCCCGGGACGGCGCGCGAGGTCGAGGTTGATCCGGCGCGCGGTCTCGGTCGAGCCGGTAAAGGCGATCCCGGCGACGCGCGGGTCGGCGACGAGCGGCGCGCCGACCGCCTCGCCGGTCCCCGGCAGCAGTGAAGGACCTCGCCGGGGATCCCCGCTTCGAGCAGCAGCCGCACCGCGGCGGCGGCGATCAGCGGCGTCTGCTCGGCGGGCTTGGCGACGACGGCGTCGCCGGCGGCGAGCGCCGCGGCGATCTGGCCGGTGAAGATCGCCAGCGGAAAATTCCACGGCGAGATGCAGGCGAAGACGCCGCGGCCGCGCAATTCGATCTCGTTGCGCTCGCCGGCGGGGCCCGGCAATGGTATGGGTCGCGGCAAATCCGCCCGCGCGCGCACCGCGTAATAGCGCAGGTAATCGACGGCCTCACGAACCTCGGAGAGGGCGTCGGGGATCGTGCGGCCGCCTTCCCGGACGATCAGCGCCATCAGCTCCGTCATATGGCCCTCGTAGAGACCGGCCGCGGCTTCGAGGATCGCGGCCCGCTCGCCCGCCGGGGTACGGTCCCATGCGGGGGCGCTGCGCACCGCTCGCGCCAACGCCCGGTCGACATCCGCCGGACCGGCCGGGACTACCTCGCCGACCCGGCGCCGGCGGTCGCTCGGGTCGAATACGGGGTCAGCGGCGCCGGTCTGTTCGATGCCGGCGATGATCGGCGCCGCTCGCCACGGCCGCCGCAATGCCGCGGCAAGCCCCTCGCACAACGCCGTCAATATCGTCGGATCGTCGAGATCGAGCCCGGCCGCATTCTTGCGCTCCGGCGCATAAAGGTCGCGCGGGACGGAGATGCGGGGATGCGGCTTCACCGGCAATTGCGCGAGGCGCGCAACCGGGTCGGCGATGATCTCGTCGATCGGCTGCCGGTCGTCGACGATGCGGTTGACAAACGAGGTGTTGGCGCCGTTTTCGAGCAGGCGCCGCACCAGGTAAGGGAGCAGATCCTCGTGGCTGCCGACCGGCGCATAGATCCGGCACGGCCGGTCGAGATGCTGCGGGCCGACGATCTGCTCGTAGAGCGCCTCGCCCATGCCGTGCAGACGCTGGAATTCCCAGTCCCGGCGATTGCCGGCCATTTCGAGGACAGCCGCAACGGTGTGCGCGTTATGGGTTGCGAATTGCGGATAGAGAGCGGCGCCGTGGGCGAGTAGCCGGCTCGCGCAGGCGAGATAAGAGACATCGGTGGCGACTTTGCGCGTGTACACCGGATAGCCGTCGAGCCCGCGCTCCTGCGCGCGCTTGATCTCGCTGTCCCAATAGGCGCCTTTGACCAGGCGGACCATCAGGCGCCGCCTGCCGCGCCCGGCAAGATCGGCGAGCCAGTCGATGACCGGCAAGGCTCGCTTCTGATAGGCCTGAACGGCGAGGCCGAGCCCGTCCCAGCCTGCAAGCTCCGGCGCGAGCGCCAACCCCTCGACGAGGTCGAGCGAGAGTTCGAGGCGATCGGCTTCTTCGGCGTCGATCGTAAAGCCGATCCCGGTTCGCCGGGCATGGCCTGCGAGTTCGAGCAGGCGCGGGGACAATTCGCGCAGCACCCGATCGCGCTGCGCCATTTCGTAGCGCGGGTGCAATGCCGACAGCTTTACCGAGATGCCTGGCGCCTCGGCGATGTCCCGGTCAGCCGCCGCCCGGCCGATCGCCGCGATCGCATGATCATAGGCCTCAAAGTAGCGCGCGGCATCGGCCGCGGTGCGCGCCGCCTCGCCGAGCATATCGTAAGAATGCCGGTAGCCGTGGTGCTCGGCCTCGCGGGCGTGCTCGATCGCTTCCTCGATCGTGCGCCCGATGACGAACTGGCGGCCGAGGATGCGCATAGCGGCGGTCACCGCCTGGCGCACGACCGGTTCGCCGGAGTGCGCGGCGAGACGGCGCAGCGCGCCGCGTAGGTAGGGCTCCGCCGGTTCGGCGTGCAAGAGGCGGCCGGTCAGCATCAATGCCCAGGTCGAGGCGTTGACGAAGATCGATTGGGACCGGCCGAGATGGCTTTCCCAATTCGCTTCGCCGATCTTGTCGCGGATCAGCCGGTCGACCGTCTCCGCATCGGGCACCCGCAGCAGGGCCTCGGCGAGGCATAAGAGGGCGACCCCCTCGGGCGAGGACAGCGCATATTCGTGCAGAAACGCGTCGATGCCGCCTTTCCCCAGGCGTTCGCGGCGCACCGCGGCGACGAGCGCCCGCGCCCGGTCGGCGATGCGGTCGCGCATCTCGGCTGGAAGCGCCGCCGCGGCGAGAATGCGCGCCACCGCCTCGCTCTCGTCGATCCGGCAGCTTGCGCGGATTGCCGCACGCAGCGGCGGCGCCGGCGGGAAGGCTGTCGCAGTGACGATCTGCATGCGGAAGATATTGGCACGGCGGCAGCAGGATGCTCTTTATCCAGCCTTCTCCGATGACGATGCGAAGGTAAATGTCGTCTGTAGTTGCCGAGGCCATTGTCGGCGCAATCACTTCAGAGCAAGAGCCGCTGCCGCACTGGCATGTGCTCGCTCGTCTCGAAAAGACCGCGATCGGGACCCGGGGCGCCGATGGCATTACTTCAGTGCGCCGCAGAGAGCCGGCCGGCTGCCTGCTCTTTGGGCCTTATTGGCAAATGCGCGCCGGCCCCTATCGGCTGAGCTTTCGCTGCCGGACGGGAAAACCGCGGCTGCCGGGCGAGCCCGTGCTCGGGGTCGAAGTCATCGCGATGAACCGGGTTCAACTGGCCTGGCGCGACCTGACCGGCGCGGAACTGCAGAGCGAAACGGCCTCGCTCGATTTCACGGTGCCGCCTATTCTCGGTCTCGGAGCGGGTGACGAAGCACGGCTCGAGTTCCGTTTTTTCCATCTGGGCAATGCCGATCTGACGATCACTGCGGTCGATCTGCAAGCGCATCGAGAATATGGAGACGCGTCCGGCGCCGCCGAGGATATGGCGGATGCTCGGGCGGCTCGACGGCGGCCGGTCCTTTCTGCAGCTGCCGGCGGGGCATTACCGGCTCGAAATCCGCGGCGACGCCGGGACCCCGCGAATGGCAGCCGAGCCCGTGCTGGGGGTCGAAATCATCGCGCGCCGCCGCTGGCAGGACGACCGCTGGTGGAGCTGGAATTCCCTCCTCGGCCTGCCGCCGTCGAGCGGGGTCCAGCTGGCCTGGCGTGATTTTAACAGCGCGGAGTTGCGCTGCGGAGCGGCATCGGCCGACTTCGAAGTGCCGGCCGAACTAGCGCTCGAAGGGGGCCAGGACATCGTCATCGGCCTGCAGCTCCACCGTTTGCGCAATGCCGGTCTGACTATCAAGGCCGTCGACCTACGCCAGATAACCCAGCCCGAAGCCGCGCCTGCACCGCGGGAGTGGCGGTTGCTCGGCCGTCTCTCAAAGGGCCGGATCGGAGCTCGTAAAGCCGATTGCGTGACAGTCCGCCAATCCGAGCCGGCGGGCGCTTTCCTCTACGGCGGCCGGCCCAGGCTGCGGCTTCCTGTAGGACGATACCGGCTGAGGTTTTGCTGCCGGGCGGGGCAGCCGCGAGTAGCGTCGCACCCGGTCCTCGGGGTCGAGGTGATCGCCAGGAATCGGTGGCTTCGCACCCCTGCCTTGAACTTCACAAAAACCGAACGGGCGCGTGGGCTGCGCGCACGGCGCGAGTTCACCGCCGAAGCGCTGGCGGCGGAATGGGCCTCGCTCGATTTCGATGTGCCGCCGGAGCTGAGCTGCGAAAGCAAGGGCGAGGTCGGCTTCGAGTTCAGATTCTCTGCATCTGGGCAACGCCGACCTCACCGTCAGCGCGGTCGACCTGCACGAGATCGGCGGAGAAGACCTGCCGGCGAGGTCACCGAACTTCCTAGTCTCGCCCCAAAGAACGAGAGTTCTGATCGTCGGCAACTGCCAAGCCCAAACGGTTCACGAAGCGCTGGCGCGCTCCGGCGAGTTCGATGACCGGCTGGAAGTGAAATATCATTTTGTTGCGCTGCAACAAAACCTGCACGAGGCCGGTAAAGCCGAGCTGGAAGGCTGCGATGTCTTGCTGGTGCAAGACATCAGGGATTGGGAGAATTATCCTCTGCGGCCCTATATTCAGGACGGGGTCCGGATCATCAAATTCCCACTATTGCATTTCGCTTCGTTATGGCCGTTCGACCATTACAACGGGCCAGGCGACAAGGAGGCCTATGAGCGCGAGTGGCCGAACCTGACCTTTCTCTATCACGATGGTCTTCTCGCGCGGCTGCGCAAAGAGATCCCCGATCGGGAAGAGCGCCTCCTTGCCTATCGTACGCTCTCGGTCGACGGCATCATCAACTTCGCCAGACTGCATGATTTCGAAAAACGGCGCTTGACGGCGATGGACAAGCAGTTCGGCTGCGAGATCGGCCAGTTCATTTTGGACCACTTCCAAAGACGAAGATTATTTTACACGACAAACCACCCGAACGGGCAAATCATCGGGATGCTGATGCATTATCTGTTGAGAAAATTAGGGATGGATCAAGGTTATCGGCCAAACTCCACTCTCGACCATTTGAGGCGGTTGCAGGTGCCGGTGCATCCGAAAGTGGCGCAGGCGCTCGGCGTCACCTGGGCCAAAGAAAACACGAAATACCTCTACGGCGGCGAGCAGATTACCTGGGAAACTTATATCCGGCGCTACATCGAGCACTACGGGTAGGGCCTACTCGGCCGCTGCGGGCTGGGTCAGCTCGAGGGCGCGGTGTGCGACAGCGGCGCTGGAGGGTTCGCCGTCGCCGGCAATCTGCACCGTTTGGAAGGCGAATTTGATGCCATTGGCATCAAACGCCTTTTTGATCATGGCGAGGGCCTTTCGCCGGATCACGAAATTCTCTCCCGGCAGAGTGATCATCTTCATCCGGAGCTGCACCGCGAAATCGCCGAGCGCGTCGACGCCCTGCATCTTCAGAGGCTCGACGATCAGCGATGCAAAAAAAGACTGCCGCAAACGAAACTGCCAGGCAGTGGCGGTCGATTTCACAGTCTCTTGCCCAAGGTGCCCTCGATCAGGTCGAATTGGACCTTCGCCGCGGAGGTCGACCGCACGAAGGCGATCAGCTCGCGCCACGGATCGAGGACGCGACCGAGCCCGCTGATAAAGGCCACCACGATGCCGATTTCGGTTTTTCCGTTCAGAACCATGATGCCGCCGGCAAACAGCAGTAAAAAGACGCCGACCGACTCGAGGCCGCTGACAAGAAACTTCAACCCAAACTTGAGCTTGAACACGCGAAGACGCACACCGTAGATCGTTTCGAATTCTTTGCCGATCTCGCTTCCGCGAGAAGCGGCAGATGCGCTGTCACCCCGCATGTCTTCGACGACCAGATCACCGGCACGACGTAACGTGCGGACACGCTCTCTAACCAGTGTGTTTATTCGGCGCTGGATCATTGGAACGGCGAAGACCTGCGGCACGGCGATCAACAAAACGACCAGGCCGAGACGAGGCTCGATGTAAAGCATGTAACCCAACACACTGAGCAGGGTCCCCGCCTGCACCATTGGGGTTGAAATGCAGTCTCCGACAAACTTTCCGACCGCCTCCGCCTCGGAGGAGATCATGGTAACGAATGTCCCCGCCTTGTCTTTTGTCGTTTCGTCGAGCGTACCATCCGACGTGAGGGGCGAGCTGCTGCCGTACATGTCTTGGCGCAGGGACAGGATCATCGACTCTCCAAGGCCCGAGCTTTTGATATTCAACGTACAAAACAGGAACATACGGCTGTTTCTGCGGGTTTGAACGATGGCGCGCAACAAGGTGCAATTTCAAAAGGGGCTCAGCGAGGCCCAGTTTGCTGTTCTTTACGGAACAGAAGATCAGTGCCGGGAGGCGGTGATGCGCTGGCGCTGGCCATCCGGCTTTGTCTGCCCGGTTTGCGCAGGGCAGCATCACAGCTTCGTCAAGACCCGGGCGCTTTACCAGTGTACCGCCTGTCGGCGGCAGACATCGGTGATCGCCGGAACGATTTTCGCAGCAACCAAGGTGCCGCTGTGCACTTGGTTTCGCACCATGTACCACCTCACTCAGAGCAAGGGCGGCATCTCCAGCATTGAGTTGGGCCGCCGGCTTGGCGTCACCCAGACCACCGCCTGGAAGATCAAGCACAAGCTGATGCAGGCGATGATGGAGCGGGACGCCACAAAGCGCCTGACGGGACGGATCGAAATCGACGACGCCTATCTCGGCGGGGAGCGCAACGGCGGCAAGCGGGGCCGCGGTTCGCCTGGCAAGACGCCGATCGTGGCGGCGGTCGAAACCACACCAGAGGGCAGGCCAATCCGCTTGAAGTTGCGCCGCGTGAAGGGTTTCCGCCGGGCCGAAATCGCGACCTTGGCGCAGCGCAATTTCCACCCCTCCAGCACCGTTGTCAGTGACGGCCTGCACTGCTTCACTGGGGTCGGCAACGCCGGCTGCGTCCACCAGCCGATCGTCACAGGATCCGGTCGAAAGGCCGCCCTGAACCCTGCCTTCAAGTGGGTCAACACCACCCTCGGCAACATCAAGAGCGCCATCACTGGCACTTACCGCACCATCCGCGACAAGCATGTGCCCCGCTACCTCGCCGAATTCGAGTACCGCTTCAACCGCCGATACGATCTCGCCGCCATGATGCCACGCCTCGGCTATGTCGCAGTCCGAACCCCGCCGATGCCATACCGCCTCCTCAAATTGGCTGAGGATAGTGCGTAATCAGGTAGATATTTGAGGCCACCGATGCTGAGCGCCGCAATCAGATAAGCCCCGCACAACCAAGCCAGTCTGTCAGCTTTCTCGTGTCCAGCGAGGGTATTTATAATGTGGCGCTGCAGCTCGAGCGGCGCCATCGCCAGCAGGGCAGCCATGACCGCCAAGATGATCAGCACGATCTGCCGCGACGCAGATGACCGCCAGACATAAGCGTAAAATTCACGCATGCTGGTCTGCCTCAGGCCGGGTCAAAGGGATGGACGGAGCCGCCCCCTTCGCTCCCAGGCAATAGCGGGAAAGTAAAAGAGGATCAGCGCTGACCGAGATTGGTCATCGTCGGCAGATATGATTGGGCCTCCGGCGGCGACATAGTCAGCACGGCAAAGCTGGCGCCCCCGGCGGTAGAGCCCACTTCCCAGTTGGGCACCGCCTGGACCTGAACATAGGCCTGCGTCCCGGGTGCGAGCTGGAGGGTGTCGACGAGGTTGGCGGGGGTTCCGTAGGGCTGCACCGTGAAGCGGTAGGTTCCCGGCTGGAAATCGTGGAAGAAAACGGTTCCCTGCGCGCTTTGAGCAAGGGGTGCGCCATTGGCATAAACCATCGGATCCGCCGCTGCGACATTGCCCGCCCGGCGAGCTCGGCTGCCGCAGAACCCACACCCGCGCCATGCTCGGCTGCAATGCCGGAACCGGCGCCTGCGAGGCGAT
This sequence comes from uncultured Alphaproteobacteria bacterium, assembly GCA_963788085.1. Taxonomy (GTDB): domain Bacteria; phylum Pseudomonadota; class Alphaproteobacteria; order ATCC43930; family CGMCC-115725; genus AP-15. The sequence goes on along the minus strand of CAWBFS010000018.1, from coordinate 15,541 downwards.
CCCGGTCGGCTGCGCGGCGCAACCGGCGAGCACAAGAAGGCCGAGGCCGAGCCACTTCGGTGTCGAAAGGGGATATCTGCGCATTGTCATTCTCCCACGCTATTTCTCGAACGGGAAGATGCGCTTCCAGTCGTTCTTCATGCTGATGATCGCCAGCCCTGCTGCTTCGCCATTCTACATCTCCTGGCTCAAGTGCCGACCGTGGTGTCAGGCAGTCCCTGCGCCGGACCGTACGCTATTCGCGTGTTGCATCGTCGTGCACCACCAGCCCCGACAGCCTTGCGCCGGCGCCGGCCTTCGCGTGCTCATCTGGTCGTCGAGCGGGTTGCCAAACCCCGCAAAGGCCGCGCGCCGAGACCAGGTTCGGGTTGACCCCTTGGGAGACGAGGAAATTGGCAACGGTCTGCGCCCGCTTCAGCGACAGCTGCTGGTTGCTGTCGACCCCCTGCGCACGCAGCTCGGGGCCAATCGGGACGTTATCCGTGTAACCCGTCACGATGATCGTGGTCTGCTGGAACGGCGCAAGGATCGGGGCCATTTTGGCGATCGTCTGAGCCACCGCGGGGGGCATTTGCCAGCCGCCCGACGGGAACAGCAATTCACTGTTCACGGCGACTTTGATCGCTCCCTGCAACCGAGTGATGTGCACCTGCTGCGCCCCGATCTCGCTGGACAGCTGCTGATTGAGCTGGTTGTAATCGTTTTCGAGTGCGTTGTATTGCTGCGCCGGCACGCAGGCCGACAGGATCAGTCCGACGAGGGACATCATGCACGCCGCGGCCGCGGCAATGCGAGACAGACGGACAGTCGTCATTCTTTGTCTCCTTTGATGTGAAGGCTCAGTCACTGCTGGCCGTGAGCGATCCGCTGGAGCTGGGGCGGGCACCCCATAGCGGGGCGCCCGCCAGCAACATCACGCTCGTCGCAGAGTGCTAGTCGTCTCCCTTATGGGCTTTCATTTCCTGCAGAATGCCGCTCAGGTTGTAGGTCTCCGGCGGTTGCAGCGGCGGGAACTTTTCGTAGGACGCCAACTCCTGCTCCCAGAGCTGCTGGCCGATCGGCAGCATGTTCCAGTCGTACAAATATGCGGTCGACGGGGAGCCGAGTGTACCGCCCAGCTCCATAGCTGACTTTGAGTCCCCGAAGCTGACAGCCTGCTCGAAGGGATCGCGCTTGACGTTGGCGACCAAGGTCCAGTGGTAGTTTACAAGGGGCAGGAACCAGCCGGACGCTCCTCCCGGTGCCATTGAGTAATACATCTTCCAATTCTTGTAGCGCACCGCGGATGGCGTCGCTCCCGAGTAGTAGAAGAAGACGTCGCGCGCGGATTTATTCGAGTTGCCTTCGAGATAGTCACGCTGGTCAAAGCCATCCAGCGTCGTCTTGACGATGCCGGGATAGCTTCCGGCCTCGATCTGCTTCTTCAGCCCGTCGCCCTTGGGTCCGCCGGCGATGTCGACAAACGTCGGCAACCAGTCGAGGGCCGCGAACATCTGGTTCTTGACCGTTCCCGGCTTGATGTGCCCTGGCCAGCGGACGACCTGCGGCGAGCGGTAGCCGCCTTCCCAGGCCTCGCCTTTCTGGCCCTTGAACGGCGTGATGCCGCCGTCGGGGAAGCTGACCGTCTCGGCACCATTGTCGGTGGTGAAGACGACGATGGTGTTGTCGAGCTGGCCCATATCCTCCAGCTTCTTCAGAACATAGCCGATGTTGTCGTCTATCTGCTTCATGCCGGCTTCGTTGACGCCCCAGTCCTTGCCGCCCTTCGTGCCGATCATGTCCAGATACTTGTCGGGCAGCACTGTGGTGATGTGCATGCGTGCCGGATTGTACCAGACGAAGAACGGTTTGCCGGTCTTCTTGGGGTCGTTGCGGTCGAGGAAGTCGATGACCTTGGCGGAGATCTCCTCGTCCACCGTCTTCGACCGCTCCAAGCTAAGCGGGCCCTGGTCCTTGCAGCTCTGGTTCTTCTCCGTGCCATCGGACGACGTGCACCAGATGACCGGCCGCGGCGGCGTCAGGCAGGTCGTCGTCTTGGGATCCACGGCGCCGGGGATCTCCAAAAGGCCGGGGACCGGCGTGTTCTTGCACGGCGGCGCGATGCCCTGCACGGTCGGCGAAGAATTGATGTCGGGGAAGCTCACCTGCTGCATCGCGTCCAGGTGATAGAGGTAGCCCCAGTACTCCTGGAAGCCGTGCGCGGTCGGCAGCGCCGCAGTGTGGTCGCCCAAATGGTTCTTGCCGAACTCGCCGGTGGTGTAGCCGAGATCGTACAGGAACTTGGCGAGGGCCGGGGTGCCGGGCTGCAGGAAGGAGGGGCTGCCAGGCAGTTGCGGCGGGATCATGCCAGTGCGCAGCGGATACATCCCGGTGAAGAAGGCATTGCGCCCCGAAGTGCAGCTCTGCATGGCGAGATAGTCCATGAAGATCGCGCCTTCGTTCCCAATGCGGTCGATATTGGGCGTTTCCCCGACCATCAGGCCGCGGTGGTAGATGCTCGGCTGCATCCAGCCGATGTCGTCGCCCATGATGAACATGATGTTCGGCTTCGCCGCGGGCGCCTGCGCCTGCGCCTGCGCCGGGCTTACGAACCCGGGCACGGCGCTTAGCAACAGCCCCCCGACGACGGCGGCGGTCCCTAGCGCCGCCTTGGCCGTCGATATCAATAATTCGGGTGTTTTCATCTCCGTCTCCTCTGTAGAAAGCTTGGTTAATGTCTGCGGATTACGCAGCGAAATCCGATGTGGCTCATGCCGCTGTCGATCATCTGGGCGTGGCGCGCGGCCGGGCGATAGCGCCGGCAATAGTTCGGAGCGCAGAGAAAAGAACCGCCTTTGACCACCTTGCGCGGGATACTGCACTGCGGCTGGGCGTGGTCGTAACTGGCTTCGGCCGCTCCGCCCCGTGGATTATCCGGGACGCAGCAAGGGCTCGCGGCGTCGAGCCGATGCCGCGAGCTGAACCAGTCGACAGTCCATTCCCACACATTGCCGGCCATGTCGTAGAGGCCGTAGCCGTTTGGCGGGAAAACCCCAACCGGCGAGGTTCTCTCGAACCCATCGACGCAAAGGTTTTGCCACGGGAATTCGCCCTGCCAGGTGTTCGCCATCTGATGGCCGCCCGGGGCGAACTCGTTACCCCAGACAAATTCGGCGCTGTCCAACCCGCCGCGCGCCGCAAACTCCCATTCGGCCTCGGTCGGCAGCGATTTGCCGGCCCAGCTTGCGTAAGCCTCAGCGTCCTCGAATGCCACCTGTACGACAGGATGATCCAGCCGCCCGGCAACCGAACTGCCTTTGCCTTCCGGGTGGCGCCAGTAGGCGCCCGGTTTCCAGCCCCACCAATTCGAAATGTCGTGCAGATCCGCCGGCCCTCGCGTCTTGCGAAAAACCAGCGAGCCGGGCTTGAGCATATGCGGCAAGGCACCGGGGTAATCGGCCGGACTCGGTGCTCGTTCCGCGACCGTGCGATAGCCGGTGGCGGCGACAAAGGCGGCGAACTGGCGGTTGGTCACCGGGTAGGGATCGATAAAGAAGCCGTCGACCGACACGCGGTGCGCCGGTGCCTCTTCCGGGTAGTGGGAAGTTCTGAGCCCATCCGGAACTCACCCCCCTCGATCCACACCATGTCGCGCGCACGGGGCGCAAGGGCGGTGCAACTGTTGTCGTTCACTACGGACAAACCGAGATTCCTTGCCGGTATGCTTTCCGACGCTGCAATCAGCGCGACCGGGGCTCGCCGGCTCGCGCTGGCGTCTCTCGACCGGATCAGGCGGTAAATGCTTCCCGCGGTCTATGCGATTTCGGCCAAAATACGACCGGGTTCGCGAGCCGTTTGCCATCCCCCTTCCGGCGGGCGGCGCAGTGTGACGGAGGGCGGCTCGTTGAAGAGTGTCCTGTATTCAGCGGCGAAGCGACCGAGTTCCCAGAACCCGTACTGCATGGCGATCGCGGTTACGGTCGTCGCCGCCGGGTCTGCCTCGCGCAGAGCCCGCCGTGCCAGTTGCATTCGCCGCCGCAGCAGGAACCGCATCGGGCCCATCCCGATCTGTTCCTGGCAGCACCGGCGCAATGTCCGCTGCGACACCCCGATCATTTGACAGATTTGTTGGAGATAGAGGGTACCGTCGGGATATGCCTCCAGCACGCGGCGAAACCGGCGCATGATCAAGGCGTGCCGCCGCAGCGCCGATCTGTCCTCGCGGACTTCCCCGTCGACCGAGGCTGCCAACCATAGCTTCGATCAGCGCCTGCTCAAGTCCGCGAGCCACCTCGGGATGGGCGATCATCCGGGAGCCTCTTCCGCCAGGCGCCCAGCCGCCGCATGCAGCCGCTGGAGCTTCGCCATCGCGGATGGTGAGGGGTTGACTATCAGGGCATCGCGCGGCGGCGTCAGGTCGCATCCGGCTAGCGCCGCCCCGACGGAAGCCATTTCCTCGACCGGCAGCGACATGGCGCCCCAGGAAGCGGACCCCGATGAACGCTGAAACGAGTTCTTGCCCTCGCTGTGTCGCGTGATATTGGTCGGCTGCATTTCGACACCGCTCCAGAGGAGGCTTGGCCCAGGCTCCGTGCGGAACGAGATGATGGCACGCCCGGTCATGGCAGCCGAATGCGCGACCCGCGGCAGGTTGTCGGAGAACCGCTGCATCCACAGACTGAGCAGGTCGATACGGGTGAGTTTTGCGGTGAAATGCCCGCGCCCGATGACCGTCAGCTCGGCCCTCGTTGCGCGGATCGCCGCTGCGTAGTCGTCGGGGTCGCTGAATGTACGAACTGCGCTCGACGGCATCCTGGTCCCCCGGTCCGTTGGCTCGGATCGGCTGCACCAATAGCACACTCCCTCGCGCCTAGTTTGATCTAGGTCAGTTGGCGGTGAAACGGTCGAGGCGGCGCAGCCCGTATCTCGGTCGACGGCATCATCAACTTCGCCAGACTGCATGATTTCGAAAAACGGCGCTTGACGGCGATGGACAAGCAGTTCGGCTGCGAGATCGGCCAGTTCATTTTGGACCACTTCCAAAGACGAAGATTATTTTACACGACAAACCACCCGAACGGGCAAATCATCGGGATGCTGATGCATTATCTGTTGAGAAAATTAGGGATGGATCAAGGTTATCGGCCAAACTCCACTCTCGACCATTTGAGGCGGTTGCAGGTGCCGGTGCATCCGAAAGTGGCGCAGGCGCTCGGCGTCACCTGGGCCAAAGAAAACACGAAATACCTCTACGGCGGCGAGCAGATTACCTGGGAAACTTATATCAGGCGCTACATCGAGCACTACGGGTAGGGTCTACTCGGCCGCTGCGGGACGCAAAAAAGTACCGTTTCGCCCTGGCAGCTTCCCGAATTTGCATAGTCAGAGCCGGACCACCGAGCCTACCCTCGGGTCGGCACATTAACGGTCGGCGCCGTGACCCCGTCGGACCGCGGGTCTGATCAGATTGGCATGCAGGAAAGCGGGATGCCGGGAAGCGGCACGAGCACCTTTATCGATTCCGATGACTACCAAGCGAGCCTAAGCCATTTGCGGATCGATCTTCTTGTTACGTCTCAGGGTGCGTTTAACGCTCGCCTGACCTGGGCAATGCTCCATCAGTTGCAGCTGCTACGCAGCGAGGAGGATATGCCGCGCATCGCGTATGTCTCGCTGGCGCCGATGCTAGTATTTGTAGGCTTTGCGATGCGCCCGGACCCGCCGATGGTTTGGGGCGGCGTCGAACTGCAAACAAGGGACATAATATTCCAGGCGCAGGGCGAGCGCTTTCATCAACGGACGACCGGCCCTTGTAGCTGGAGCCTGCTGGGATTGGCTCGAGAGCATCTCGAAGGATATTGTGAGGTTCTCTCCGGGAAGACGCTCTCTGTGCCGGCCGCCGCGCGGATCCTGCGACCCGCCGCGCGCGACGCGGCACGGCTGCGGCGTCTGCATGCGCAGGCCTGCCGCCTCGCCGAGACGAGGCCCAAAGTCTTAGCTCACCCTGAGGTCGCGCGAGCCATAGAACAGGACCTCATTCACGCGCTGGTCACGTGTCTCGCCGCCAAAGCCCGGGATGACGCGGCCGCCAGACGCCATCGCACCAGGATCATGGCCCGGTTCGAGGATGTGCTCTCAGACCATCCGAACCGGCCGTTGCACATGCCTGAGCTGTGCGCGCTGATTGGCGTGACCGACCGGACCCTGCGGTCCTGCTGCGCCGAGTTTCTCGGTATCGGCCCCGGCCGGTATATGCTGCTGCGGCGGCTGCAGGCAGTACGGATTGCGCTGCGGGATGCCGACCCGGCTACAGCGAGTGTCGGGGAAATCGCCGGCGGCTGGGGCTTCACCGAGCTCGGGCGTTTTGGCGGGGCCTATCAGACCGCATTCGGCGAGTTGCCTTCAACCACTCTCGGGCGTGCCCCCGGAGCAGGAATTCTCCGAACAATATTTACCGCTTCTGCATAGTCAGCTCAAGACCCAGGGCTCTAGGCTTGCGACTGGGCGCGCTTCGCCCAGTTGACATTAACCCGTGTCGGAGACAGAGCCATGAACATAAACCTGACGGCCGGCAACTCACGGGTGGAGCGAGCGAAACACCTGGTCGTCGCGTCGGCGCTGGCGATACTAGTGACCGGTTGCGGCTTGCCGGCGGGCCGCGATGCGCGCGCCTATGACGCCTGCATGTCGCGGCATCCACAGGAGGCCGCGTTATGCGAGGGACCGCGGCAAGCATACGAAGTCGATACGTCGACGTATCAGGCGACAGCGGCTGCAATCAACCCGCCGGCTGGCAGCAGTTCCACAGAACGCTCGGCCGCGACCCATCCCGTGCTCCCGCCTGTGCTGCTCCATCCCAACCGAGTGCCCGTCATCTCCGGTCCCAACGGGTAGCCGCACCCGTAGGATACTAGCCGGGCTGAGACGTGGGTCATCGATTGCCGGAGGCAGCCGGGCAACCGACAAGCACAGCATCGAGGGGATGTCACAAATTGTTAACCTTCAAGGCTAGCTGACCGTACTATAAGGGCCACGCGTGGCGGCCTGATCGTAAACACGACGTAGGCCGCTTCCCAAATGTGATGCCTCCGGGTGTCAGCGTGGAGGCTCTTAATATGCCTGACAGTGCCGTTCTGACCTTTACCGACCCCGATGTCTATCATGCGGCCATCCGGAACGCGCAGGTTGAGGGTGTCGTCACTGCTCGCGGCAACTTCCGCGCCGAGCTGCGGCGTATCGACCTGCACCGGCTCTGGATGCTGCGCGGCGAGGAAAGTCTGGCTCGGATCCATAGCGTCGCGATCGGAAGCCGGGCCGCGATTTTTTTCGCGACCGATCGAAATTCACCCGAATACGTCGACGGCATGGAACTGCCGCAAGGCAAGATCCTGGTATTCGGCTTGGGTTCGGTCGGACACCTGCGAAGCGCGGCGGGCTCTCAATGGGGCACCATGTCCTTGACACTGGAGGATCTTGCCGCCGCCGGACCGGCCATCATCGGTCGCGAGGTGATCGCACCATCTGACACGCATTGTATCAGACCTCAGCCGCAATTCATGTCACGCCTATTGAGCCTGCATGAAGCGGCGGGCCACCTCGCCAAGACCGTCCCTGACATTCTCGCAAATCCCGAGGTCGCCCGGGCGATGGAACAAGCCCTGGTGCACGCGATGATTGCGTGCGTTGGCGGGGGTGACGAGGTCGATGTCGGCGGCACTTTTCGCCATCACGCGGCGATTATGCGCCAATTGGAAAGGGTCCTGGAGGCCAACCTCGACGGGCCGCTGTATTTGGTGGAAATCTGCAAGGCAGCCCGTGTCTCGGCAAAAACGCTCCGTCTGTGCTGCCAGGAGCAACTTGGCATGAGTTCGAAACGATATCTGCGGTTGCGGCGAATGCACCTGGCACGCCGGGCGCTGCACATGGCCGATCCGGCGACGACGACCGTCACGGAGATCGCTACCAGTTATGGCTTCTGGGAACTGGGCCGCTTCTCGGTGGTGTACCGCTCGCTGTTCGGGGAGTCGCCCTCGGCAGCGCTGCGTCGGCTGCCCGACGATTCACGTCCTCGGAAGAGCACCGGTTCACCTTGGCAGCTTCCTGATCCTGCATAGTTAGCCACGGCGCGCCCCTCCTGGTTTCCGGTTCGGCTTCACCGAGCGGGCGCGCTTTTCTGCAGCATATCGGGCGGCGTTTAGCCAGAAGCCCTCAACCGCTCTCCGACATCGCCACCGGATCCGGATTATTTTGCGCTGCAGTTCCTGATTCTGCATAGCTGGGCGAACAATCCGGGGTCTAGGCTCGCCCCGCATTGATCGGGGTTCCCGATCCACCGATGCGGCTTCCAGCAGTATCGAGGATCCACTGGATCACTACCGGCGCTTCTGACTCAACCCAAGCGGAGTAAACATCATGTACTACACTGACGACACGTTGATGCCAGAGAACATGGATCCGTTGATTATCTGTGCAGCGCCCTATGGGCCGTCATGGCTTCCGGGTGACGCCCCGGATCTGCCGGTCAGTTTCGAGGAGCAGACCCAGTCGGCGGTGGACTGTTACAACGCCGGCGCCACCATGCTGCACGTCCATGTGCGCGATCCGAAAACCGGTCATGGCTCTGTAGACATGGCTGATTTCAGCGAAATGCTGGGCCGTCTGCGAAAAGCGGTCCCGAAGATGATCCTGTCGGTCGGCGGCTCGATCTCCTTCGCTCCGAAAGGACCTGGGCAGACCGCCAAATGGCTCGGCTACGACACCCGGCACATGCTCGCCGAACTCGAGCCGAAGCCGGATCAAGTTACGGTCCAAGTCGGGACAAGTTCGTTCAACGTCACCGAGATGCTGACGCCGGAGGACTATACAGGTACGAGCTTCGAACAACCCGGGATGTTGGCTGCATATGCCGAACTGACCGTCACCTCGACGCCGTCGTTCTATGTCGAGCACCTGAAGCGCTTGCGGAACAGCAAGATCCAGCCCTACTTCATGAACTGTCACATCCACCAGCTCGAGACCGTAGAGCGCCTGATCCGAGCAGGTCTCTACATGGGGCCGTTGAACCACTGCTTGATGGCAGTCGGCGGCGGGTGTGCGGGCCGCAATCCCTTCGACCTGATGGAATATATCCGCCGCTCGCCGCACGGCTCGGTGTTCACGATGATGTCGAATATGCGTTCGATGTTTTCGTTGACCGGGATGGCGATCGCGCTTGGGGCGCACGCGCGGTGCGGCATTGAGGAGAACCTGTGGAGCCCGAATAAGGGCGAACGCATGAGCACGGTTAAACAGGTCGAGTGGCAGGTCCAGTTGGCGCGCCAACTGGGCCGCAAGGTCGCGACAGCCGACGAGGCGCGTCAGATCTTTAAGATCGGGACCTGGTACAACAGTGTCGAGGAGACGCTGTCGAACCTCGGCCTGCCGCCGAACCGCAAGGGCGGACAGGTGGGGTTCATCGTGAAGGAAACCGATGGGAAGCTTTACGAGCCGGGGCGGGAGCCCGGAGGTTACACGCATGCCTCCATTCTCTAGCAGCGACGCTGCCGTTTTGAGGGCTGGGTAACTGGTTTTGCGGAGTCCTTCCCCACGGCTCGGAGGGACTCCGCGACCAAATGTGAAGGAGCAGAGCACCATAACTGAATTTCGTCCACGAAAGCAAAGGAAAGCACCGTCAGATGAGCGCCGACCCAGTACATACCGACAGCCGCGGGCGGAACCTTCTCGGTAAAATTATAAACGAAACCAAAAAATTCCTGGGTATGGCGGTCTATCTTTGGGTCATGTTTGGCTTAATGGCGCTACACGCGTCGGTTGTTTTAGCCGAACGCCAAATAAGCTATCAATTCTATGGCTTTGCCATTGTCAACTCATTGATCCTGGCAAAAGTCATGCTCGTCGCCGAGGATCTGCATCTCGGCGAAAATTTCAAGGATAGGCCGTTGGTTTATCCGATTTTGTTCAAGGCTGTTTCTATTTGCGATACGTATTCATCTGTTTTGACTTGGCCGAAGAGATGCTCGTCGGATTGGTCCGGGGCAAGACCGTTGCCCAAAGCATCCCGGACATCGGCGGCGGGAGCCCGAGCGGAGTATTCTTTGTGGCAATCATCCTCTCTGTCGGTTTGATCCCGTTCTTCGCCTTCAGGGAGATCGGCCGAGTGATCGGCAAGCACGAGTTGCGTTCTCTTATTTTCACAGATGGGGCAAGGGCTTCATTTCAGTCTCGAATGCGCGGAGGGAGCGCTAACGCTCCTGAGCTGGCGGACGGGGCGTGATGACGGAAGGCATCCTCATTGTATTTGGCATTCTGGCCGGCGCGGTCGTGCTGTTCGCGTCTGGACGCGTGCGTCCCGATGTGGTGGCGATCCTTGTGGTTCTGGCGTTGAATTTGAGCGGCGTGCTGACGATTCAGGAAGCGGTGGCGGGCTTCGGCCAGCCGGTGGTGGCCTTGATTGCCGCAGTGTCGATCGTCGGCGAAGGATTGATCGCCACCGGCGTCGCATACCGCCTCGGTGAGGCGGTGATGAAGGCCGGCGGCAGTAATGAGGCGCGCCTGGTAGCGCTGGTCATGATGCTGGCGGGGACCGTCGGCGCGTTCATGAGCTCCTCTGCGATCGTCGCCATGTTCATCCCGGTGGTCCTGTCGATCGCCAACAAGATCGGACTGAACCGCAAGCGAATGCTGATGCCGCTTTCGATAGCAGCGCTGATCAGCGGCATGATGACCTTGATCGCGTCGTCGCCGAACATGATCGTCGAGGACACCCTTCGGGCGCGCGGCCTCGCCCCGCTCGGCTTCTTCAGCTGGACGCCCTTCGGCGTCGCCGTTCTCGCCACCGCCATCGTCTTTATGCTGGTGGCCGGACGCAATATGCTGAGCAAGCAGGCGTCTGCCGAAGAGGCTGGGGCGAAGCAACCGAGCGCCTACGACCTGCTTGGATCTTATGGGCTCGCCGATAAGTGGCACCGTTTGCAGGTTCCGCGCAGCTCGCCTCTGATTGGTCAGTCGGCTGCGCAGATGCAGATACTCGACCGTTTTGGCGCTGTTCTCGTCGGCTTTGAGAAACATCAGCATGGCAGAGCACAATTCCTGCCGGCGATGCCTGAGACCATGTTCGAGCCCGATGACGCCATCTTCGCCGTCGGTAACGAAGAGCAGGCGCAACAGCTGATCGCAGCTCACAACTTGGTCGTGCTTGCCGCGACTGGATCAGAGGCAGCGCCACGAGGCACTCCAGGAGGTTGGCGTCGCCGAAATCATGTTGGCGCCTGAATCAAGGCTGATCGGCCAGACCCTGCGCGATGTCGGGTTCAGCTCGCAATACGATCTCAACGTGCTGGCGATCCGCCATCGCGGCGAGAGGCTGACGACGCAGCTCGAGGATCAGACCCTAGATTTTGGCGACACACTGCTGGTGGCGGGCGGATGGGGGGAGATCCGACGACTGCGGGACGATCCCGAGGATTTTGTCGTGCTGACCCTGCCGGCGGAATACAGCGAGCTGATGCCTGCCCGCCATCGCGCGCCGATTGCGGTGGCTATTCTCGTCGCCATGGTCGCCGTGATGGCTTTCGAGCTGGTGGCGAATGCGGCGGCGGTGCTGATCGCCGCATTGGCGATGATCGCCACCCGTTGTGTCAAGCTCGACTCGATCTATCGCATCGTCAACTGGAAGACGGTGGTGCTGGTAGCCGGGACCTTGCCGCTTGCGACGGCACTGTCGAAAACCGGCGCAACGGCAATGATGGCGCATGGACTGGTCGGTCTTTTAGGCTCGCTTGGCCCTTTGGCGATGCTGGCGGCCGTGTTTCTGGTCACCGCGCTGATCGGGCTGTTCATTTCCAACTCGGCCACGGCGGTGCTGATTGCGCCGGTTGCCATCGATGCCGCCAAGGCCTTGCACGTCTCGCCGCACGCGTTTGCAATAACGGTTTCGATCGGCTGCTGTGCTGCGTTCGTGACACCGGTATCGTCCGCGGTGAATATGCTGGTGATGGAGCCGGGCGGCTATACCTTTGGCGATTTCGTCAAAGTCGGCCTACCGCTGCTGCTGCTGACGATGGTCGTCACCGTCGTGCTGGCCGCGGTGATCTATCCCCTCGGTGGTTTTTGAGTTGGCTCTCGTGATGTAGGAGGAGAAACCATGGCAACAGGCCCATCGCAGTCCTCTCGGATTGCTGATTTCAAGCAGGGTCAATACAGCGACGGTAGTCCGCTCGACGAGGTCCAGTATCTCGAGTGCAAGCTGATCCTGAAGCCCGACCGTTTCACCGCGGCAAAAGTCTTTCTCGAGTATGGCGAGCTGGTAGCACAGACGGCAAAGCAATTCGGCATCGGCTACATCGACAAGGGCGTGGTCCTCAAGCCCGCGATCCGGGAGGTGATGTTCCTGGATACCGCCGATTTCCGGCTCTACAACAATTCGTTCATCTTGCGGCGGCGCATACGATACAAAGATGGCTTCCCCGCGGGCGACCCGGAAATCGTTTTCAAGTACCGCCACCCGGACATCCAGAAGGCCGCGGAATTGGACGTACGGCCGAACATCGCCGGCAATTACCGGATCAAGTTCAAGGCAGAGACGCTACCGTTGAAAGATCAGGTGGGCGGCTACCGGAATCTGTTCTCTCACAACGTGCAGTTTCCGCTGAGCCAGGCGCCCGAGGGGGATCGCACCTCGATGCGAACCTTAGCGCATGTATTCCCGGTCTTGGAGGCGCTAAAGACCTCCGACACCGACAGGGTCGAACTGGTCAACGAGACAATCGTCGAGGAGGTCCTCCAGGACCTCGGTGAGCTGGACTTCGGCAGGGGGGTCACCGCCGAGTCGAACATTGCCATCTGGCGCGAGCGGGGAACGCACCATCCGATGTGCGGCGAGTTTGCATTCGAGGCCAAGTTCAAGCGCGCGGACGAGCTGCACGACAAGGCGATGGACCGCGGCCGGCAGTTCTTCATTGCGCTGCAGCAATCGGGCCGTGACTGGCTCTCCCTCGGCACGACCAAGACCGGGCTCGTCTACCGGCTTAAAGGCAACCCGCCGCAAGCCCATGAGTGACAAGATTTACGCTGCCGCGTGCGCCTGCGGCCGGGTGAGCTCTAGGGCCTCCTGGGCAATCGCCGCCCTCGCAGCGTCGCCCTCGCCGGCGAGCTGTACAGTCGGGAAAGCGAATTTGATGCCGTTCTCGTCGAACGCTTTTTTGATCATCGCATAGGCCGCTCGCCGGATGACGAACTGCTCTCCCGGCAAAGTCATCATCTTCGCTCGGATCTGAACCGCAAAATCGCCGAGGTTGTCGACCCCCTGCATCTTCAACGGCTCGAGGATCAGCGGCGCGTATTCAGGGTCTTTCGCGAGGTCGAGCCCGATCTGTTTGATCAGCTTCTTGGCGAGGGTGAGGTCGCTGTCATAGGTGATGCCGATCGCGATCTTGTCGATGACCCAGTCGCGGCTCTGGTTCTGCACCGCGCCCAAGAGGCTGAACGGCACGGTGTAGACCGGGCCGCGGTGATGCCGCAACCTAACTGATCGAATGCTGAAGCCCTCGACGGTGCCTTTGTAGTTACCGCTCTGAATGTACTCGCCGACCCGGAACGCGTCGTCGAGCAGGTAGAACATGCCGGCGATGATGTCGCGGGCAAAGGTTTGCGCACCGAACCCGACCGCGATACCGAAGACGCCAGCGCCGGCGACCAGCGGCGTGATCGGCACACCCATCGACGACAGCGCCATCAATACGGCGACGGCGATGACAACGACGAACATAATATTCCGGAAAATCGGCAATAGTGTGCGCAGCCGGCCCCGCCGACGCGCCTCGTCGGTGCTCGGCTGGCCCGGGTCGGCGACTTCGGCGAGCTTGCGATCGATCGCCGTTTTCATGGCATGCCACAGGACGTCGGCGACGAGGAGGATGATGATGGCGCTCAACACGCCATGCACGAGGCGGCTAAACAGTGTGTCCTCTGCGGAGGTGAGGTGATGCACGAGATCGAGACCCCAGCCCCAGGCGAGGACTGCTGCCGCGCCGATGAAGAGCAGCGCGCGTATGCCGCGTTCGAGGCTTATCGCGATAACACTGGGCGGACCTCCACCGACCTGCGAGGAACCGGGCGGTCGAAGTAGATGTTCGACCGCGCGGCGGGTCACGCCTACGGCGAGCGGCAGGGTGGTGAGGACCAGAACGAGCCAGAAGCCCGCCATGGCGTGCAGCACCCAAAGCCCCCATAACAGCACGATGCTGATCGACAGCAACGCGTTTTGCGCGCCGCGTCCGAGGCGGCGCGTCGCGCGCGCCGGCGCTTCCGTGCTGGTTTCCGACGCTTCCGTGCCGGCTTCCGGCGCTTCCGCGCTGTCTTCCGGCGCGACGGGGCGGTGCCAAACTGCCTCCAGCGCAATCGCGAGCAGACCAAGGCCAAGTACGTAGGCAATGAGCTGACCGCCCGCCGGCGAGAGACCGAGCCTGCTGAGGAGCCCGATCTCCACATAGCCGAAGGTAAACCAGCCGACAAACACGACAAACCGCCGGAGCCAGAAGCGAGCCGCCGCCGTATCCATCGGAATGATGCGGAAGCGCTCGTGATCGGGGGATAACAAGAAGTGGCACACGACGACCGCGACCCGGATCACGAGAAAGACGAGGAGATAGCCGAAGACCATCTCGCGAAGCAGCGGTGGCCAGTCCAGCGCGAGGAAGGCGCCGACACTACCTAGGGCGAAGGCCGCGACCAGACCCGCGGCAAAGGCAAAGCGCACGGCGACAATTCGCAGGCGGTCGTTGACGGTTGCCACGGGAAGGCGGTCGAGACGGGCACGGATCCTCCCCGTTGCCCTTCGAAACAGCCACTCGACGCCAAAGCCCAGGACCACAAAAACGGCGAGGAGCGACAGGCCCTTGATCCTCCCATGATCTCCCAGACCGGCCGAGACGAGGCCGTGGGCGTGCTCAATCTGGCCGGGTAGATCAGGCAGTGCGGCGCCGAGCGCGACGATGTGCTCGCGGAGTGCGGCGACACGGGAATCGAACTCGTGCGAAATCGAAATCGCTTCCGCATCCGTCGCCCGTGCCTGGGCGGCTTTCGCCTTACTCTCCTGTTCCAGCCAATCACGCACCTTCGGATCGGCGAGCAAAGTCATCAGCTCTTGGATTTGCTTTGGCGTCGCTTCTTCGCTGGCGGCAGGCGACCGATTTGCAGCCGCGGCCGATGCAGCGGCGGCCCCCGACAGCACGGCCGAAAACAGCACGGCCGAGAACAGCATGATCGTTACGAGGCAGCCCCTCACGGTCCGCAAGATGCTCACTCCCACAGTCGAGCCGACCACCTCACGATATTCGATAGCGGATCGTTCGGTCACTGTGGCCGAGGCCAATCGGTCGACTTTGCGACGACCCGGCACACCACGCTCGCCGCTCGGTTCTAGGCTCGGCAGGTGAAGTCGAGCTTTATTAATCGAAATCTCTTTAACACCAAAAGAGCGCGCATTCAAGTTGCGCGGCCTTCTTGGTCGTAGCGCATTTGTTTAAACTTCGCACGCCTTCGCGGATCAGACCCCAGCAAACCG
>CAWBFS010000017.1:0-347882 GCA_963788085.1 uncultured Alphaproteobacteria bacterium | reverse complement strand
GATGTCGCCTTCCCCGGCGGCGAGACCGGCATCGCGACCGGCATGCGGGGGCTTGCCGGTTTGCGGCGCTTCACCGCGGCGAGGCCCTTTCGGCGGATCGGCGTCTCTACCCACGGCGCGATGGTGCGCCAGCTGATGAAGCACGCCTTGCCGCCGGGCAGCCCCCCGGCGCCGGTTCGCAATACCACGCTCTATGTTCTGCGATACGCTCCGGCCGTTGACCGGCTGACGGTGGTCGAAAGGGAGGAGTTCAAACTTTGCTGAGCCTCGGGTGTTACCGCATCCCTGTCAACCGGTCCCACTCGCAGCGAACTCGGGCCGGCTCGCGAGAAAGGCGTGCCGGTTTTCCGGCAGAAGCAGCCGCAATTGATTGATCGGCAGTCCGCCGGGCGGCAGTCCCATGTTTCGGGCGTCGCCGGCAATCCGGCCTCGGGCAAACCGGTATCCTTCGCTTCTCGAACACTTTGCTCCACGGTTGACGCGAAAGCAAACATTCGGTCCACCATCAACTTGATCTAACCCGAGGCATTGGTTAACGTTACCGAGCGGGCTGAGACCTAACGGCGCCGTAAACGGGGTTCAATGTCCAACGACACATCGCGCCGGTCAACCCCTTTATCGGGTCCGACCGCCGCTCTGAGATCCTGTCGCGGCTTGCGGTGCGCGCTGCGGCGAGCGCACCCATAACAAACCCGTCAGAGATGGCGGGCCCTTCCCGGCCGGGTGCAATCAAGCAGACCGTTAAAGATATCGTAAAAGAGCAGCATAAGGAAATAAAAGAAAAAGACGTGATCAAGGAGCACAAGGAAAGCAAGGAGCACAAAGCAAAGCAAAGAGAACAAAGAGCATAAGGAAAGCAAAAAATCAAAGGAGAACAAGGAAAGCGAGGAATCAAAGGAAAACAAGGAGTCAAAGGAGAACAAGGAACATAAGGAGCAGAAGGATACCCATAAAGAATTGGCGAAGGAGCATAAGGAAGAAAAGGATGCCAAGGAGCATAAGGAGCAAAACGAAGCAAAAGAAGAGAAAGAAGCAAGCAAAGAAGACAAAGACGGTAAAGAGGATGATAAAGATTTTGGCAAGGAAAATAAAGATGACAAAGAAGACAAGGACGATAAGGGAAGGCGACGACGAGAAGATCGCGCTAGCGGAGAAGGAGCCCGACAAGGACGATATCGACAATGGCGGCAACGGCGGTGGCGGCTTATGCACGAGCGTCCGGTGCGTCTAAATGTTGTGTACAAAACGGGAACACGGATTTAAGGTTCTCCCCCGTCGCGGATGAGCAGGGTGAGGCCATGTCTGGGTCCGAGGGCCGGTTTCCGAAGTCGTTGATCGAATTCCAGGAGCGTTTTGCGAGCGAGGGCGTGTGCGCGGAATACCTTTTTGCGCGGCGCTGGCCGGAAGGGTTCGTATGCCCCGGCTGCGGTGACGGCCGAGCCTGGCTTTTGAAGACAAAGGCCTTCACCTATCAGTGTGCCGCCTGCGGGCGGCAGACCTCCGTGACGGCCGGGACGATCATACATGCCAGCAAGCTGCCGCTGACGACGTGGTTCTGGGCGGCATATCTGATGGCGACACACTCCAACGGCATCTCGGCCGTCCAGCTGCAGAGCCAGCTCGGCCTCGGCTCGTACCGAACCGCCTGGATGTTGTGCGCCAAGCTGCGTCGGGCCATGGTCAACCCGGAGCGCGAGCCGCTGTGCGGCGTCGTCGAGGCCGATGAGACGATCATTCCGTTCCGCACCAAGGATGACCCGGTCGTCTTGCCGGCCGGTCGCAGTGGGGTCGGCAAGATGCTGGTCGCCGGCGCGGTCGAAGTCGACGGCGGGACGCCGCGGCGCGCCCGGCTGAAGGTGATCGAGGGCTTCGGCAAGCAGGAGATCCACGCCTTCGTGCTTGGCGCGGTCGCCCCTCAGACCAAGCTGGTGACCGACGACTGGCCCTCCTACAACGACATTCCCGAGATCAAGCACAAGGCGATCACCGTCGGCCCGATGGCGGCGCACATTGTCCTGCCCTGGACCCATCGGCTGTTCTCAAACCTCAAACGCTGGGGCCTCGGCGTCTACCATGGACTGCGCAGGACGAACCTCCAGCACTACCTGGACGAGTTCGTGTTCCGCTTCAATCGACGCCGCACCCGGCATGCGGCATTCCATACGCTGCTCGGCATCGGTGCCCGTACGGCCCCAGCGCCCTACCACGTACTGATCCGCAAGACCGCCTAGCCAAGCTCGCATCAAACTAGCCCACAGCATGTAGAGCTACCGGATTTTCGTGCATAAGCCGCCGGCGGTGATCCCGAGCGCAGGAGATCGGGAGGCGCTTCGGCAGGTTCGCCAAGGTCGCGGTCGCGGCGCGGGTCTCGGGCGAGGCCGGCAACGCTTCTCTGGGGTCCACCCGTGGTCTGAGCAATGAGCTTCGCAGCCGACGTTCTGATCGTCGCTGGAAGGGAAGACCGGGTTGCCAAAAGGTTGCGGCGGGATTTAGAGAATACCGGGCGGAAAGTGGAGGTGCTGGATGGGCCATCGGCCGCGCGGCTCTTCACCATACGCGTGCGGCAGGACGGCACCAGCGTAACCCCCTCGCCACCGATGTTCGTCCGCGCCAGCGCTTGGTGGCACGATTTCAGTTCGTCTGATGCGGACGAGCGCTTCCTGCGCGCCGAGGCCTACGCCGCTTTCTGGGCTGCCGCAGCTCTGTCCGAAGGCGCTGTAATCAACCGCACCGGCCGCGGCGGCGGGGGAGGGCGGATGACCGCTGGGCTCTGGCGGCGGCGATGGGGACGCCCAATTCGACATTCGACATTTACGCGAGCGGTCCAGGGTTCATCGAAAACGGGCCCGACGAAACGATATGGGGCGAGGATTGCGAGTTCCGCGTGGGATCGATAGCGGACTTGCGGCGCGGTGAGCCGTTGCGTGCCCGCAAGCTAAATCCGGCGGCCCTCTACGAGATCGTCGCCGTGGTTGGCGATCGCGCCTTTTTCGCGACAACCGACCCACGTACCGACGAACTTGGCATCACCGAGCGAAGCGTAGCGCTTTGCCGCGGTATCGAGGTCCACTTCGCGACGATTACGTGGACGATCGACGAGCGAGTTGCGACACCGGTCAGATTGAACCCTGCTCCGGAAGAGGCCGAGCTTCGATACGCCTGGAACGACGTTTCCAGGGCATTGTGTGCGGATCTCACTCGATGATCGTGGCGATCGGTCTCGACGTGGACGAGCCCTTTGCGCGGTTTGTCGAAGGAGCGGTCGCTGCGGAGGTGCCGCTGCGCTTGGTTAATCTGCGGGCAGCCGTGGAAGGCGATTGGCGTTTCGAGGTGCCGGCCCGCCGCCCGGCGTGCTGGCTCAGGACGGACACTCGATCGAGCTGCAGCCGGACGACGCTTTTTTTTGCCGACTGATCGACCTTTCCTCGCAGATTGCCGACCTGCAAAAAAGCCGGCGCTGGCAGGCGCTTCTGGGTGGGCTGAGGGCTTGGCTCACCGAGATACCCGGACCAGTCGTCAACCGCGGTTTGGCGGGCGCACACAACAGCTCGAAGCCGCTGCACGAAGCGATCCTGCAGGAGCTCGGATTTCGCGTGCCGGAAAGCATTTACCGGCAGCGATGTCGACGAGCTGCGCCGGTTTACGCGAGATGGTCCAACGGTGTCGAAGACCGTTTGCGGCACTCGCGCACAAACGGCCGAGATCACCGAAGTTGATCTAGAAGGTTTTGCGGCGGAAAGCGGGCCGATCCATCTCCAGCGGATGGTAACGGGTGCCGATGCACGGGTTCACGTCGTCGGCAGTGACGTCGTCGCTCAGCGCCTTTCCGCCGATACGGTGGATTACCGTCGCGGTGGCGCGATGGATGATCTCGAGCTGTTCGAGCTGCCCGAACGCATTCGTGATCTCGTAATTGCGGGGACCCATAATATAGGTCTCGCTTTTGCCGGGTGGGATTTCAAGATTGACAGTGACCAACAATATTGGTGCCTCGAAGTCAATCCGATGCCGGGCTATTCGCCGTATGATTTGCGCTGCGACGGCGCCATTACGCGTGCGCTATTGCGTTATCTCGGCGCCAATCTGGCAAATCCATGAGCTTCGCAGACGAACTGCCGCTGAGCCAGCACGACTTACTCGATCTGGACGAGTGCGCCGAGATCTGCGCGCGAGTGATTGCATTAAGGAGCTTCTGGACCGAACGGTCGCCGGGCAGCTTCTGCACGCTTGGCGCCGCCGCCTATCTCGATGCAACCGATAAGCACGATGCCTATCTCGCATCTGCGCGCGTAACCAATCCGATCTTACAAGAAAACTTTGACGACACGCTGGAGCTGGTCCGGGAGTTCCTTGAAGAACTCTTGGGCGATCCGGTGTTTTACGACCCGCGTTATGCGCTACCCGGGTTCCACGTCTTTATCACGAGGGGCAACCCGCGAGGCGACGACGACGTGACACTTCGCGCCCATTTCGACATGCAATGGATGCATGCGATCCCCGGGCAGGAGCCGCAGGCCACACTATCCTTCACCTTGTCGATCGAGCAGCCTAGCGGGGGCGCGTGCCTCGCGGTCTGGCCCGCGCGCTACAAAGACGCTGTGCGGCTTGGCTTTGCCGGGCGCGACTTTGCCGCAGGACATCTCTGGCAGCGGGTCACCTATGAGCGCGGCCGCATTGTACTCCATGACGGCTCTGTTCTCCACGCAATCGGCCCCGCGGCGGACCCGGCCCCCCGCGGATATCGCATCACCTTACAGGGCCACGGCGTGCGCATGCCGAACGGCTGGATGCTGTACTGGTAGGAGCGGATCAGCACCCGCCCCTGTTTCTGCGTATCGGCATCGGCCGATGACCAGCGGCCGCTAATGCCGACTGTCGATTGCAATTCAGAAACGGTCGCGTGGATGTGCCCATCCCCGCTCAATCGAACTGCATGCTGATGGTTTCTGCGACGAGCGCAGGGCGGGAGGCGCCCTCGACTTCGATCGTGTTCTCCGAGGTGATGCGCACGCCGCCATCGACCGGCTCGACCGATTTGATTTTCTGCCGCAGCCGAATGCGCGCGCCGGCCGGCACCTGTCCGGTGAAGCGGACGCGGTTGGAGCCGTAATTGAGTCCGCGCGAGCGGTGCTTGACGCGATAGAGCGTCTGGCCGAGGCGCGGCACCAGCGACAAGGTCAGATAGCCGTGCGCGATCGTCTTGCCGCCCGGCAGCTCGCGCTTGGCGCGCTCGACATCGACATGGATCCATTGGTGATCGCCGGTGGCATCGGCGAATTTATCGATCAGCGCCTGATCGACGGTGAACCAATCGCTGACGCCGATTTCCTTGCCGACATACTGCGCGAGGTCCGCCGGCCGCTCGAGTTCGATCATCGTTTGTCCCATTCTTTTGTTATCGCCAAAGCTGTAGCCGATCATCGCCGCATCGGAAAGGCGTTTGGCCGGAATCGCCCGTCAGGAACCGCTGCGGTCTCGGCGCGGTTAATCTTGCGATCACTCTCACCGAAGGATTTGGCGATGGCGACAAAAGCGAAGACCAAGGCAAATCGCACTGCCGAGCGCAAATCGAGCCGCTCGCAGACCGCGAGCCGCAGCAAGGAACGCCAGCAGGCGTCCCGCAACGCGTTCGACGTCTTGGAGCAAGATCACCGCGAAGTCGAAGAATGGTTCGACGAATATGACGAACTGAAGGACAGTGATGAAGACCGGAAGGCGGATTTGGCGGAAAAGATCTGCCTCGCCCTGAAGGTTCACGCCGAGATCGAAGAGGAGATTTTCTATCCCCAGGCGCGCGAAGCCAGTCAAGACAACGATTTGATCGACGAAGCGCTCGTCGAGCATTCGACCGTGAAAAACCTGATCGGCGAAATCGAGGCGATGGAAGTCGGCGAGGAACTCTACGACGCCAAGATCCGCGTCCTCGGTGAAATGGTCAAGCAGCATATCAAAGAAGAGGAAGAAGAGCTGTTCCCGGAACTCCAATCGACAAAGATGGATCTCGACGCCGTCGGCAAGGAACTCGCCGAGCGCAAGCAAGAGTTGATGGCGGAAATGCAAGCCTAAACCGGGGCAAATCGACCAGAATAGAACGACCGCATCATAATTGTCATTGCGAGCGAAGCGAAGCAATCTAGCGCCTATTGAGCCTCTAACGGCCCGAGATTGCTTCGTCGCCTCCGGCTCCTCGCAATGACAAGAGTAGTCGTAAGAAAAGCCCTGCCGGCATTTGGCGGGGCTTTTCGTTGCGCCAAAGGAACCCGCAGCGCGGGTTTCCGTTTTGGACGCATCCTCTTTGCAATTGGATGATGCAATGACAACAGATCCGAAAACTGCCGGCCCCACGCCGCCGCTACCCTATCAACAACAGGACCCGCCCGGCTTTACCGAACAGCTCGATCCGAAGCCGGATCATGGGGAGCACTCTTACCGCGGGTGCGGTAAGCTGAAAGGCCGTGCCGCGTTGATTACGGGGGCCGATTCCGGCATCGGACGGGCAGTCGCGATCGCTTTCGCACGCGAGGGCGCCGACGTGTTGATTTCGTATCTGTGCGAGCACGAGGACGCGCGGGAGACGGCGCGCTGGATCGAAGAGGCCGGGCGCCGGGCGGTGCTGATGGCCGGCGACGTCAAGGACCCGGCGCATTGCCGCCAGCTGGTAGACCGCGCCGTCAGGGAATTCGGCAAACTCGACATCCTGGTCAACAACGCCGCCTACCAGATGACGCACGCCAGTCTCGACGAGATCAGCGAGGAGGAGTGGGACCACACCTTCCGCACCAACATTTACAGCATGTTCTATTTGTCGAAGGCTGCTGTAGCGCAGATGAAACCGGGCAGCGCCATCGTCAATACCGCTTCGATCAACAGTAAGTCGCCCTCGCCGCAGCTCCTGGCCT
Organism: uncultured Alphaproteobacteria bacterium; assembly: GCA_963788085.1. Classification (GTDB taxonomy): domain Bacteria; phylum Pseudomonadota; class Alphaproteobacteria; order ATCC43930; family CGMCC-115725; genus AP-15. The sequence goes on along the minus strand of CAWBFS010000017.1, from coordinate 340,983 downwards.
ATGCGACGACGAAAGGCGCCATCGCCAATTTCACCGCCGGGCTCGCGCAGCTGCTCGCCGAGAAAGGGATTCGCGTCAACTGCGTCGTCCCCGGACCGATCTGGACGCCGCTGATCCCATCGACGATGGCGCCCGACAAGGTCGAGCATTTCGGCGAGAACACGCCGCTCAAACGCCCGGGCCAGCCCACCGAACTGGCACCCGCTTACGTTCTGCTCGCCTCGGATGACGGCAGCTACATGTCGGGCGCCATGATCCCGGTCACCGGCGGCCGCCCGATGCTGTAGCGGCCCGCCGCTTGCGCATCTCCGGCTGTTTCGAAATATTAGGCGGACTCCGCGATCGAGAAATCAATGAACACAGTCCGACTGATCGTCAATGGAACCGCCGTTGATGCATGCGCCGACCCCGGCACCTCGCTGCTCGATATTCTGCGCAACCACTTCGGTCTGATGGGGACCAAATTCGGCTGCGGGCTCGAACAATGCGGCTGCTGCATGGTGCTGGTCGACGGCAGACCGGAGAAATCCTGCGGCAAGCCGCTCTCAACCGTTGCCGGCAGGGAAATCGTGACGATCGAGGGCTTAGGGCACGCCCGACCGGCCGCATCCGCTGCAGCAAGCCTTTATTGACGAGCAAGCCGGCCAGTGCGGCTATTGCCTGCCCGGCATCCTGATCACCGCCAAGGCATTGCTCGACCGCAATCCGTCGCCGTCGCGGAAAGAGATCGCCGAGGCGCTCGACGACAATATCTGCCGCTGCGGGTCCCACATCCGCATCCTGCGCGCCGTCGAACGCGCCGCCCGTCTGCTGCGTGAGGGAGCTGCGCAATGAGCGCGTCACCGACCCTGCCGCCGCTGCTGGCGGCCAATCCGCGCCTCGATCAGTGGGTCCGGTTTCCCTCAGCCGGCCATGTCTCGGTTTCGACCGGCAGGGTCGAAATCGGCCAGGGGGTGCTGACCGCAATGCTGCAGATCGCCGCCGAGGAGCTCGACGTCGCCCCCGACCGCATCCTGCTGCAGACCGGCGACACCGATCTGACACCCAATGAGGGCTACACCGCGGGCAGCCAGTCGATCCAATTCGGCGGCGTCGCATTGCGCCAGGCATGCGCCGAAGTGCGCGCGCTGTTTCTCGACCATGCCGCGACGAAATACGGCCACACCCGACCGGATTTGGCGGTGCAGGACGGGGCGATCACTCATGGGGGGGAGCCAACCGGCCATGATTATTGGTCGCTCGCCAGCGCCGTCGATCTCGGTCGGCATGCGACCGGCCGGCCGCCAACCAAGAGCGTGAGCGACTATCGCGTCGTCGGGCAGAACGCGCCGCGGCTCGACCTCGCCGCGAAGGTGTTCGGCGAACCCGTCTTTGCCCACGACATGGCTCTCGACGGCATGGTGCATGCGCGTGTGGTGCGCCAGCCGCGCCGCGACGCGACGATCGCGACGGTCGACGAGGCCGCGCTGCGGCGCGCAGCGAAAGGGCCGATCGAAATCGTTCGCGACGGCAACTTCCTCGCGATCCTCGGCGCGGACGAGACAGTCGTCGAAGCCGTCGCCGCCGTGGCGCCAAATCACGTTACCTGGGACGGAGTCGATGCGATCAATCCGTTCCAGGAAGAGGCGCGCTGGCTATTGCAACAGCCCTCGATCGACCGGACCATCGGCCCCCCTCCCCCACCCGATCCATCAGCGGCGGCCAGCCGCCAATCGGCGACCTATACCCGGATGCACGTCGCCCACGCCTCGGTCGCGCCGTCCTGCGGGCTCGCCCTCTACCGCGACGGGCGGCTCACGGTGTGGACGCATTCGCAGGGCGTCTACCCGTTGCGCGATGCTCTGGCGCGAACCTTAAAGCTCGATCCGGCGGCGATATCGGTGAAGCACGTCCAGGGCCCGGGCTGCTATGGCCACAACGGCGCCGACGATGCCGCGGCCGATGCGGCGGTCATCGCGTTTCGCCGGCCGGGAAAGCCGGTCCGGGTGCGCTGGCGGCGCGAGGAGGAATTCGGCTTCGAACCGGTCAGCCCGGCGATGGTGGTGACGGTCAGCGCCGCGCTCGACGGCGCGCAGCGGCCGGCCGACTGGACCACCGAGATCTGGAGCGGCCGGCACACCAGCCGCCCGGGCGGCGGCGGCAACCTGCTCGCCGCCGAAGCCCTGCCGAACCCGCCACCCGCACCGCCCGCTTCGGAATCGTCATATCCGCCGGGGGCCGGCACCCGCAACGGCGAGCCGCTCTATGCCTTCTCGGCCAAGCGCATCCTCCATCACCTGATCGCCGAAACGCCGGTCCGGACCTCGTCTCTGCGCGGGCTCGGCGCAACATTGAATGTCTTCGCGATCGAGTCCTTCATGGACGAATTGGCCGAGCGGGCCGGCATGGACCCGGTCGCCTACCGCCTGTCGGTTTTGTCGGACCCACGGGCCCGGGCGGTCGTCGAACATGCCGGCCCGCCTCGCCGATTGGAAACCCGGATTGCCGCCCGGCACGGGACGCGGCCGCGGGATCGGTTTCGCGCGCTACAAGAACCTCGCCGCCTACGCCGCCGTCGTCGCCGAAGTCGAGGTCGACGAAGCTGTCCGGCTACTGCACGTATGGTGCGCGGCGGATGCCGGGCTCGTCATCAACCCCGATGGCGCCATCAACCAGCTCGAAGGCGGCATCATCCAGGCCGCGAGCTGGGCCTTGAAGGAAGGCGTGCGGCTAGACACCGGCGGCATCAGCTCGCGCGACTGGGAGAGCTACCCGGTGCTGCGCTTCAGCGAGGTGCCCGAGGTGCTGGTCGAGCTGGTCAACCCGACCGCCGATCTCCCGCCGCTCGGCGTCGGCGAAGCCAGCGGCGGCCCGACCGTCGCCGCGATCGGCAACGCCGTCGCGCACGCCCTCGGCGCCCGCCTCCGCGACCTGCCGCTCACCCGCGACCGAGTGATGGCGGCGCTGCTGCAGGCGTAACTCGAGCGGGCGTACCCCGCGACGCGGGACGGCTCCCTAGGCTCAGCACGGAGCCGGGCTCGCAAACCGCGTCACCTTCAGATTGCCCGCGCGCTGTTTCGCCTGCCACAGATCGTATTCGAGCTGCATAAAGAGCCACGTTTCAGCGGTGCTGCCGAATGCCTGTTCCAACCGTATCGCCATTTCGGACGACACACCGGTGTGGCCGTTGAGCAGTTCCGACAGCGCCTTGCGCGTTACACCGAGGCCTTTCGCCGCGTCAGTGACGGAAAGGCCGAGCGGTTCGAGACACAGTTCCTTGATGATCTCCCCGGGATGCGGCGGGTCATGCATTCTCGACATCGTTTCTCACCTCCTCGCGTGCGGTCAGCCGATACCGAAACGGCCCATTGCCCGCGCCGCTCGCCTCGCAATGGGTGAAGCCGCAAACCCGGCAAATTCATTCCTGCCGGATTGCTTCTGGACGACGGCGTGCATGAAGCACGTAAAGCCGACCTTTTAAATTTTGTGAATGATGCGAAAGCCAAAGATGCACTTCATCTGTCTAGACAAGTATATGCGGCGCTCTGTCAGTCGCCATTGCGGCTCGAGCAGGAACCTCAGTGCTCGGAGCCCATGCAGGCTTATGGCAATGGAAAAAGGAAGCCAAGGGATAAAGCTGCTTGTCGCTTTGCCCAGAACGCGCTAATCGCCCCACCAAGAAAAAAATTATGCACGACCGATACACCAACATCACGAACCAGCTTACGTTCTTCTTCAGCCTCAGGCCGCCTCCCAAGAGGTTCCAGACAATATCCCTGTCCAGCCAAGACAGGTTCATGAAATGTTCTGGACCTGAGGGTCACGTTAGGGTAGCATAGCCCCGTGGATCAGAGGGGGATCAATGGCTGGGCTGCGAGAGTTTGTTGTCGAGTTTGGGACCGAGGAGCAGTGCATCGAGATTTGGCGGGGTTTCGCTGGCCTGCCGGCTTTGCCTGTGCCGGGTGCGGCGGACGTCGGGCGTGGCGGCTGAAGGCGCGGCCGGGGGTGTATGATGCGGGGCCGCCACCGGCAGGAGTTGGCGACCGCTGGAACGGTGTTTCACCGGACGCGAACGGATCTCTGCAAGTGGTTTGTCGTCGCCTATCTGATGGGCCGCGACAAGCGCGGGGTCTCGGCCAAGTTTCTGCAGCGCGAACTGGCGTGGCGTATCAGACCGCTTGGACCATGGCGCACAAGCTGCGCCACGGCCTGAGCGAGGACCCGTCGCGTCCGCTGCACGGCTTCCTGGAAGCGGACGAGACCTTCATTGGTGGCCGCGGCGACCCGACAAGTCCCGGTCGAAGCACGGCCAACCCCGACAAGAGCCTGGTCGTGGCTGCCGTCGAGAAGGTGCCGGCGCCGAAGAAACGGAGCGGAAAGCATGGACACGCCGTCAAGCGCCAGCACGGGTTCTTCGCCGGAATGCCCGTATCGCCGTGGTGCCGGCCGCGACCGGAGCCGAACTGGGAGGCTTCCTTAAAGCCAATGTCGCGGCCAATTCGCATCTGCTGACCGACGGGTTTGCCGGCTATCGCGGCGGCGAGGCTGATCTCGATGAATATTTGAAGCACACCCCAGTGATCCAGGACGACAGCGCCAATGCCGGCCAATTCTTCCCGATCATCCACACCCTGTTCAGCAACATCAAAGCCTGGCTGGTCGGCACTCATCATGGGGTCAGCGCCAAGCACCTCCCGCGCTACCTACGGGAGTGGTCCTACCGGTTCAATCGCCGCAACCTGCCCGACGGTCTGGATCGCTATTTGATCCGGCGGGCTGTCGAGTGCGCCACCATCACCTACGACCAGCTCAAAGCCGGCGCCATACCGACCGGCGCTTCCCGCGTTCGCCGCCTTCCCGTTATGGTTGGGCAACCTGCTTTAGCTTGATAGGAAGATCACCTTTTTTCAACAATGGATGCTGATCGAGCATAGGCAGGAACATCGTGACGGCATTTATTTTAGCGAATGAGAGTAAGCGTGCCGCCTTGCCACGCAACGGGTAGTTTTCCCTCTCCCCAAGCTTTGGAAAATCCTCATCGGGGGCATTGCTACACAGGCCCGAGGATGCTGGTGACATATTTCGTCCTGCGAACGTTATCGGCCTCCAGCAAACCGTCAAATGAGAACAGCGGGCCGGTTAGACAGGCGGGGCCTTTGGCTTTACCAAGTACGAGGTGGAGAAGATTGGGATTGAACCCGGCGCGCGACGGCCCGCACCAGCGCGAAAGGTAAGGTGACCTATCGCTTCCGCGAGGTTTCATCCAAAATCAGGAGGCCTGGGCAGTTCGTCCGAGGGGATGCCGAATGCGGTCAAAAGCTGCGGGGGTAACTTTTCCAGCGCGGCCCGGAATTGACGCGCAAACCACGCCCATTTACGAAAGGATTCAATTTACCTGCACGTTCGAGGGCCACCAAATTACGACTGAGGATTTCGACAATCTCTTTGAACCAGGACTAAATCAACTCAGCGTATTGATCACCGGGCGGTGCCGCTCCTAAAAGCATGTCAGCAAAGTAATTTACATGGAATATCCCATCGTGGTCTCTAATAATACTCCGCTTGTCGCATCCACTCCGGCTGTTGGGTTATTTTCGGAGATAAAACGATGCGAGGAAAAATCGAAATGCGTGATTCGATCCTGAATGCTTCAACCAAGGCATCCCCGAAAACGACGCCGAGGTCATGATGTAGTCTCCCAATGGTTGCACCCCCGCGAAAAAGAAAACCAAGACGAAGCGCCTGTCCTGCTATGGCTGATAGTAACGATTGTGCTTAATTCAGCAGAACAAACTTAGCGGTGTTTTCGCCTATATCGGTATACACACGCTCCAGATCGTAGCTTATAACAATATGATCGGAAAACGTGCTTATCGCAGGCCGGATTACGTGCTGTATCCCACCAGTTTCAATACGAGTGGATGAAATGAAGAAATCGGCTCTCAGCGCCGCGAGATCCGTCAGCAGCTTCAGAATCGATAGTCTCAGGCTGTCATCCGCCGTCCCTATGGCTTCTTCAAAGCCCAGCAAATCCGCGAATATGGTAAGGTGCTCGGCATACGAGGGCGGCTTGAGATCTGGCATCGCGTGGTTTCTGGGCTTCCTTTGACTTTAAGTCCGTGCCGCGCTTCAATGATGATGCCCCTGCCGATCCATGAAGCTGCGCAGCACGGCGTTCATGCGGCCCTGCCAGCCGCGACCGGCGCGCTTGAAGAACTCGAGCACGTCCGCGTCAAAGCGCATCGTGACCTGACGCTTATTCCCTACTGGCCGCCGCATCAGCCCGGTCGCGGCATCGGCGCGGCTCACCCAATCGCCGGGAACCCCCTCCCAGGCGGGATCGCTCGCCATGTCCGCCGCGAGTTCGTTCTCGGTCATGGCGGCGACCGCCGCCCAATCGGTTCTGTCCTCGCCGCGTGCTTCCTTCGCTCCTCAGCCGTGTATCTGCTGATATTGCCTCTTTTCCTCATCCCTCGCCCTCCTCACCGCCCGCGCGGAGCAAGCCAAGCGCATGTCAAATCCATTGCAGTTTTTCTTGCGCTTGGATGACGCCGCGAGCCGCAATTCCAGGGTGCCTGCGCAACGCCACTTTCCACGGAGTGCCGCCGCTGAGGGGCAGGGTGCGGTTTGCGCGCACCCAGCCCGGCTTATAATGCTCGTGGGAGGCAGGGTCCCGGCAGAGAGGGACTAACCCCAGGTGGCTTGGCCGCCTACGGCGGTGATCGTGATGTGGCCCATTGTCGTATTGGCCTTGGCGCCGTGCCAATGGCGTTCGCCGGCTTTGATGTGCACGACGTCGCCGACATTGATTTCGCGCTGCTCGTGCTCCGTTGCCACCATGCCGGAGCCCGAGGTCACGACCAGTATCTGGTCGCAGGTATGGGTATGCCAGCCCGTCGTGCAGCCTTGGCTGAAGTTCACGACGCTGCAGTTGTAGTTCGCCGAATCCCCGGGCTCGATGATGGTCTGACGCGACCGGGAAACCGGCCCGGTCCAGCCTTCGATCCGGTCGGCGCCTTCCACTGGGACATTCGGTATGTCTTTGAGCGTGACCACCTTCATGATGACTGTCTCCTCGTGTTGACTGGTTCAAAGTATCCGAAATCCGCCTCGACGCAAAATTGCCAACTTCCTGTCGTATCCTTCGAAGGGTATAGGTGGCGACGGGATATGGCGTGATTGCAACGAATGAGCGAGTGTTGGCTGTATACCTGCTGCAGAAACAGCCAAGGGTCATTAACTCCTCGACTAAAAGTTGTATTTGTGCCAACTCGCGAGCGCGGCTTCGGCGGCGGTGAGGCCGGAGAGATAAGCGCCGTGCGCGGTCGAGAAGAAATTGGGCGAGGTGGCCTCGCCGGCGAAGAACAGGCGGTTGTCGACCGGTGCGGCGAGCAGAGCGCGGTCCTCGGCGTGGCCCGGCAGCGCATAGGAGTAGGAGCCGCGCGACCAGGGGTCTTGCAGCCAGGCGGTCGAGGCGAGCGGCGCTATCTTGCGGCGAATGTCGTTGCCGAGGAGGCGCGCGAGCTCGCCGGCGGCGAAGGAGAACATCGCCCCCTGCCCTTCCCGCTCGAGCGCCGCCGCGAACCGCCCGCCGAAAAAGGTGTAGATCGCCGGCCGATCGAGGGGCCGCACCTGATAGGTCATCGTTTCGCGCGAGATTCGTCGAGCCGACGAGAAACATGTCCGGCTCGATCCCGGGAAGCGAGCCCGTCAGCGAGATGAAGAGCTTGTCGTCGACCCCGAGCGGCAAACCGGCCGCGGCGGCGAGCTTGTCGGGCAAGGGCGGGTCGAAACGCAGCACTTCGGCGGCGAGGATCGAGGTCGGCACGGTGACGATGACCCGCCGCGCCGTAACCGTGCCGCGCGTCGTTTCGAGCCGGATCGCCCGGCCGCCATGGTCGATGCGCGAGACCGCCGCGCCGAGCGCGACCGGGAGTCCCTCCGCGAGTCTCTGGAAGAGCCGGCCATAACCCTCGCCGCAGCCGCCAGTTGGTCCCGCTGTCCTCGTAGCGGACGTAGTCCTTGACCGAGACGCGGTCGAGCTCGGCGCCGTTCCCCCAGGTGCTGGTCGCGTCGAGCAATTGGTTCCAGCGCCCGCCCGGCGGCACCAGGCTCGCCAGTGGCCGGTCGAGCGGTTCGGCGGCGGCTTTCCGGCGAGCCCGGCCTTGCGCTTCGCGGGTCGCGAGCCAGTCCGCCTCGGCCTCGATCGTCTCGCCGCTGCGGCGCAGCCGGGTCGTCCATTCCGGCGGCCGTTGGTGGACCAGGAAGCCGAGATCCCGGGCGATCGGCGACAACGGGTTGCGGTCGGCCGAATGCAGCCATTCGGCGCCGCGGTCGAGCGGAAACCCGGCCGGCTCGATCGTGTGCACGCGCCCGCCCACCCGGCCGCGCGCTTCGAGAACGAGGACAGAAACCGAGCCGCTGTCGACCAGCCGTCTTGCCGCGCCGATTCCGGCGGCGCCGGCACCGACAATCGCAATGTCGACCTCCGATTGGAACCCCGCCATGGCTCAGCGGCGCGCCGAGCGGATCTCGGGGGCGGCCACGGCGATTTCGCTGACCAGCTTGTTGGTCATGGCGTCGGCAAAGGAATGAAAATCCTCGACGACTCTGAGAAAAGCGCCCGGACCGCCGATGACATTCTGCCGGTACCATTCGGGCAGACCGCCCGGCGGCTGCGTGTGGAACGCATAGCCCGGGTTCGGCTTATCGTTGACGATGGCGAGCCCGTTGATCGTTACCCCCTTCCCGACCGCCTCGTCACGGGCATCGGTGACTGCCCGGCCGGAGTTGTTGGTCCCGTCGCCGGAGATGTCGATGATGTGGCGGTTGGCGCGCGGTTGCGCGGCGGCGAAGCGCTCCATCGCAAAGTCGATGGCGCCGCTGATCGAAGTGCGTCCGATGAAGGAGCGCGGCGCGGCGAGGATCGCCGCCGCGAGGCCGCCGGCATCCTCCTCGTCGTGGATCACCGTCCAGTCGGCGACGACGTTCTGCTCGCCGGCGCCGGACCATTCGACAAAACAGATCGCGATCGTGCCGGTAGCGCCGCCGCGGATCGCCGCGAGAACGCGCGGGTCCGCCAATGCCGCCGAATAACCCTTGCGCTGCAGCGCGAACTCGCTTTCGTCGATGCTGCGCGACACATCGGCGGCCAGCACGAGCAGCAAATCGGTGGTCTGCGCGCCCGCGCCTCCGGCGAAAGCCAGCAGAGCAGCCAGGAAGACCGCGGCCGAGACAGCAGATCGCATCGGAAAAATCCTCTTCATCGGAAAGCGAGGATAGGCCGAGCGGTAGTGTCGCGGAAGGGTGTCGCCGGACTCGCAGCGGAACCCCACATCTCCGGTCGGAGATTATCAGAATGCAGATTGCCCAGACCCGCTTATGGATCGACACCGCGCCGCGCGAGATCAAGGAGATCACCGCCGAGGTCGCGCAATGGACCGAGCGCCAGCGCCTCTCGGTCGGCCTGCTCACCCTCTATATCCCGCACACCTCGGCTTCGCTGCTGATCCAGGAGAATGCGTCGCCCGACGTGCGGCGCGACCTCGACGCTTTTCTGCGCCGGATCGTGCCGGAGGACGTCGCGCTCTACCGCCACAACGACGAAGGGCCGGACGACATGCCGGCCCACATCAAGAGCGCGCTGACCCAAACGCAGCTCAGCATCCCCGTCACCGACGGGCGGCTGCAGCTCGGCACCTGGCAGGGCATCTTCCTGCTCGAGCACCGCGCCTCGCCGCACCGCCGCGAGCTAGTTCTGACTCTGATCGGCGAGGAGGCGTAGCTCTGCTTTCAGCTCTGCATCGCCTGGGTCACGGCGCCGCCGGTGGCGGTGCGGCCGCCGTCGATGACGTATTGCGCGCCGGTGATCGCGGAGGCGAGATCGGAGCACAGGAACAGGACCGTGTTGGCGATCTCCTCCGGGTTGACGTAGCGGCCCATCGGGATGGCCGATTGGTAGCGGCGGCTGACGCTCGCCGGGTCGGACGGGTTGAGCTGGGCTTCGAGCGAATGGATCATCCGGGTGTCGACCGGGCCGGGGCAGACGGCGTTGACGCGGATGCCTTGGCGGGCGACCTCGCCGGCGGCGGTCTTGGTCAGGCCGATCACCGCGTGCTTCGAGGCGACATAGGCGGGCATGCCGGGGGTCGCCACGAGCCCGGCGACCGAGGCGGTGTTGACGATCGCGCCGCGCTTCTGCTGCAGCATCACCGGCAATACGTGGCGCAGGCCGAGAAAGACGCCCTTGACGTTGACGCCGATCACCGCGTCGAACATGTCCTCGTCATACTCGGCGGTGTGCGCCCATTTGCCTTCGATGCCGGCATTGTTGAAGAAGCAGTCGATCGAACCGTAGGCGTCGAGCGCCGCCTTCACATAATCCCGCACCTCGGCCGATTTGGTCACGTCGGCGGTAACGAACCGCGCCTCGCCGCCCTGCTGGCGGATCACCCCGGCGGTCGCCTCGCCCGGCCGCCGCGTCGCGGTCGACGAGCACGACCTTGGCGCCGCCCTTGGCGAAACCGAGCGCAGTGGCGCGGCCGATGCCGTTGGCCCCGCCGGTAATCAGCGCGACCTTGCCGGTAAAATCCAGATCCATGGCGTTTCCTCCTCTCATGGTCAATTCTTGCGGCCTATCAGTCGGGTCCATTTTTCGAGGGCGACGAGCATGTCGCGGATAAACCCGCGGGCGGCATCATCGGTGAGGCGCCCCGGCGGCGTCGAACTTGGTCTGCGCCTGGCCGATGAACACCTCGGGCTTGTTCAACGGGTGCATGTCGAGAAAGACGCAGCATTTACGCAGATCGTATTGCGCTCGTGCCGTGCCGGCCATTCCGGCGCCGGCTCCCATCATCGCTACGGGTTTACCGGCGAAAGGCTGATCGGGCGGACGCGAGGCCCAGTCGATCGCGTTCTTAAGCACGCCCGAGATCGATAGTTGTATTCGGGCGTCACGAAGAGCAGCGCATCGGCCGCGGCGATCTGCGCCCTGAGCTTCTCGACCGGCGGCGGGAAGCCGAGCGCGCGGACATCTTCGTTGTAGAGCGGGATCGAGCCGATATCGGCGGTCTCGATCGTCATGCCCGGCGGCTTCTCCTCGATCGCGGTGCGCAGATGCCGCCTTGTTGTACGAGCCTTGGCGCAAACTGCCGCAAATCGCCAGAACGGTGATCCCTCTTCCCTCGCTCATGTCCCTCTCTCCGATCAATCCACCGACCCCGAACCGACTTGTGCCGGCGACCTGATGGATTTAAACAACGTGATAGACGGCAAAACCCGTTGGGGTTGCCAGGGAGGAAAGATCATGGCGCGAATCGACCGGCGTAGCCTACTGAAACTTTCCGGCGCCGGCGCGATCGCGGCGGGCACCGGCGGGATCGCCGGGATCCTGGCCTCGGGGCGGGCGCCTGCCTATGCGCAAGCGACCACGGTGCATTGGCTGCGGTGGTCCGATTTCGTGCCGGCTTCCGATCAGGTGCTCCGGAGCAAGATCGCTCCGGAGTGCGAGAAGGCCCTTGGCATCAAGCTCAATCTCGAGACAATCAACGCCAATGATATTCAGGCGCGGATCACCTCGTCGGTCCAGTCGGGCAATGGTCCCGACGTAATCATGGTGGTCAACAATTGGCCGCGGCTCTACGAAGCCAGCATCGCCGATGTGAGCGATGTCGCCGAGGAGATCGGCAAGGCCCAGGGCGGCTACTACGATATCGCCCGGACAATCGACAACGTCGACGGGAAATGGATCGGCGTGCCATGGGCGATCGGCGGCGGGCTGTTGACCAATCGCAAATCGTGGTTCGACGAGATTGGCTACAGCGAGGGCAAGTTCCCGGAGACTTGGGAGGAATATCGCGCAGCCGGCAAGAAGCTTAAGGCTGCTGGCCACCCCTTCGGTCAGACGCTCGGCCATACCTTTGGAGACGCACCCGGCTTCTGGTATCCGTACCTGTGGTCCTGGGGCGGTAAGGAGGTCGAAGCCGACGGCAAGACCGTCGCTCTCAACAGCAAGGAGACGATCGACTCGGTCAAGTTCGCGGTCGGCTTTTGGAAGGATTGTTGCGACGAGGGCGGCCTAGCCTGGGACGATTCGAGTAACAACCGCGCCTTTCTCTCCGGCACGATCAGCTCTACCAACAACGGCGCCTCGATTTACCTCGAGGCGAAGAAGAAGCCGGACTCTTACCTGACCGAGAAAGGCACACCGTTGTGGAAGGACATCTTTCACACCCGGCTGCCCAAGGGAACGGGCGGCCAATTCGCCCTGCCCGGACCGTTCACGGACCTGTTGATGGGCTATTCAAAGAATCAGAAGGCGGCCAAGGATTTCCTGCGCTGGGTCCACTCGAAGCCGGTCTTCGAACAATGGTTCACCTCGCAGCAGGGCTACACCGACGGGGCGACAAAGGAATGGGAGAAGGATCCGGTGTGGAACGTCGATCCGGTCATGCTGCCGTTCCGCGACCTGCCCAATGTCGGGCGGCTGGTCGGTTATGCCGGGCCGCCCGACCGCGCCGCCGCCGAGGTCGTGACCAAGTATATCATCGTCGACATGTATGCGAAGGCCGTGCAGGGCATGCCGGCCGAAGACGCAGTGAAGTGGGCGCATGAGGAGCTGGTCAAGGTCTATACCTGACCTGCGGAGAGACTTCCGATGACCTTTACCTATGCAGCCGTCCGGCCCTATGCGCGTTCCCCGAGACGCGGTCCGCTGACCCGGCTTCTCGAGGACGAACGCTGGCTGGCGGTCACGTTGCTGTTGCCGACCGTCGTTCTGTTGGGGCTGTTCATCGCTTACCCCTTCGTGAAGGGCGTGGAGTTGTCGGTCACCGACGCCAAGGTGGGGGTGCCGGGGCATTTTGTGGGGCTGCAGAATTTCGCGGATGTGTGGAATGACGGCATCTTCCGCGTCGCCGTATGGAACACCTGCCTCTACACGGTCGTAACGACAGTATTCAAGCTGGCATTGGGTTTGTGGCTGGCCCTGCTGCTCAACAATAATTTCAAGGGCAAAGCCTTCACCCGCGCCTTCATACTCTTGCCTTTCATCATCCCAACCGTACTGTCGACCCTCGCCTGGAAGTGGATGTTCGACCCCACCTTCAGCGTCATCAATTACCTGTTGTTCCACGTCGGGATCATCCACAGCCGGATCAACTGGCTCGGCGACCCGAACTTGGCAATGATCTCGGTGATCATCGTCAATGTCTGGCGCGGCGTGCCGTTCTACGCGATCAGCCTGCTCGCCGGACTGCAGACGATCAGCCCCGAATTGCACGAAGCCGCGGCCATTGACGGCGCGCGGGCCTGGCAGCGCTTCCGGCACGTCACGTGGCCGTTGCTGTTGCCGGTGACCCTGGTCATCGTGCTGTTTTCCGTGATCCAGACCTTCGCCGACTTCCAGCTGGTCTATGTATTGACCGGCGGGGGTCCGGCCAACGCGACGCAGCTCTTTGCCACCTACGCCTACCAGATCGGGATCGGCACGGGCCTGTTGAGCCAAGGCGCGACGATCTCGCTCGCCGTCTTCCCGGTGCTGCTCCTCGTCGTCATCGTCCAGTTGCTCTACATCCGCCGGGTGGAGACCCATTAGAGGTGAGCGACTTCAGGCGTCATGCCCGGATTTGATCCGGGCATCTCCCAGCGGGGCGGCGGGGTGTGGATTGCCGGGTCAAGCCCGGCAATGACGGCCTCTTGGAGCTGAGCCATGATCGAGGGCGCCATCTGGCGACGCTGGGTCTTCTTCTACTTTCCGCTGACCGCATTCATCGTCGCACTGCTGTTTCCGTTCTATTGGATGCTGGTCACGACGGTGCGACCGGACAGTGAACTGTACCGGCCGTGGAACGCGCCCAACTACACCCCTTTTTGGACATTGCATCCGACCTTGGAGCACGTCAGGGATTTGCTGACGGAGACTCTGTTCGGCACATGGATGCTGAACACGATGATCATTTCGCTCGCCGCCACGGCGATCTCGCTGTTCTGCGGGTTGCTGGCGGGCTACGCGCTGTCAAGGTTGAAGTTTCCGTTTGCCGGCAGTTTGGGCACGATGATCTTTATCACCTACCTGGTGCCGCAGACGCTATTGTTTATTCCGCTCGCCGACATCATCCGCAATTTCAAGCTCGGCGACTCGCCCTGGGCATTGATCCTGACCTATCCGACCTTTTTGATCCCGTTCTGCACTTGGCTGATGATGGGCTATTTCAAATCCATCCCCAAGGAGCTCGAGGAATGCGCTCGCATCGACGGTGCGACGCGCTGGAGGGCGATGCTCTACATCATCTTCCCGATTGCCGTACCGGGGATTCTGTCCGCCGGGATCTTTGCCTTTACCCTGTCGTGGAACGAGTTCATCTACGCGCTCGTCTTCCTGTCCTCGCCCGAAGAGAAGACAGTGCCGGTCGGCGTCACCTCCGAACTGGTGCGCGGCGACGTGTTCTATTGGGGCGAGCTGATGGCGGGCGCGCTGTTGGGGTCGATTCCGGTCGCGTTCGTCTATTCGTTCTTTGTCGAGCACTACGTCGCCAGCCTCACCGGCTCGGTCAAGGGATAAATGAGAAAGTAATGGCTCAGGTCGTCATCCGCAGCTTGAACAAAAAGTTCGATGAGGTTCACGTCGTAAAGGACGTGAACCTCGATATTCGCGACAAGGAATTCATGGTCTTCGTCGGTCCTTCCGGCTGCGGCAAGACCACGACGCTCCGGATGGTTGCCGGGCTCGAATCGATTACGTCGGGGCGCATCCTGATCGACGACAAGGTGATCAACGAGCTGCCGCCGATGGATCGCGACATCGCCATGGTGTTCCAGAACTACGCGCTCTACCCGCATATGAGCGTCTACGACAACATGGCGTTCGGCTTGAAGATGCGGAAATTCGACCGCGCCGACATCGCCAAGCGCGTGCAGGAAGCGGCCGAGATCCTCGGCATTCAGGAGCTGCTCCAACGCAAGCCGCGGCAGCTGTCGGGCGGCCAGCGCCAGCGGGTCGCTCTCGGGCGGGCGATCGTGCGGCACCCCCAGGTGTTCCTGTTCGACGAGCCGTTGTCGAACCTCGACGCCAAGCTGCGTGTGCAGATGCGTGTGGAGCTCAAAAAGCTGCACGACCGCCTCGGCACGACCGCAATTTACGTAACCCACGATCAGGTCGAGGCGATGACCCTGGGCGACCGGGTCGTCGTCATGCGAGACGGCGTCGTGCAGCAGGTCGGCGAGCCGCTCGAACTCTACAACGAGCCGGCCAACCGGTTTGTCGCCGGCTTCCTCGGCTCGCCGGCGATGAATTTTGCGACCGTCAAAGTCAACCGAGACAATGGTGCGATCTGGGCCGCCAGCGCCGGCATGCAGATCAAGGCTCCGCCCGAATATGCGGACCGGCTCGGCCGATATGTGGGGCAAGAGGTCACTCTAGGGATCCGGCCCGAGGATCTGCATGTGGCGTCGGCCGCCGATCCGACCGAGCTCGGCTTCGACGTCGTCGTCGAGGTCGTCGAGAAGCTCGGCTCGGAGATCCTGCTGGATGTGGCGGCAGGACCGGACACGATGGTCGCTTCCGTCGAGCCGAACGTTCGCGCCAAGATCCACGACCATTTGCGCCTCGCGCTGAACCCGGAGCGCCTACACTTCTTCGACATGCATTCCGAAGCTGCGATCTGAACCCGGGAATGGGAGGACAGGCGCATGCAAAAGAGCGTTAGGTGGGCGTGGATCGTCGGATTTCTTGCCTTGCTTGCTCCCGCGAATGCGCAAACGCCACCGCCCGCGGCGGCCGGATCACCTTATGACGGTACATATCGTTTGGTTTCCTCAGCGAACGTTAATGCAACCTACACGACGCGGAAGGGACAGACCGGGCCATGTCCGAGCCGGCGAGCAGGACCGCTCCACATCGTGAACGGGCGGGTGCATTATAACAGCGCAACAGGCTTCCGGGTCGCCGGAACGGTCGGGCCTCAAGGCGAATTGGCGATGCGAGCGTCTGGGCCCAGCAAATGGGGCAATCAGCCAGTCGACCTAAGCGTCAGCGGCACCGTAGACGGCGCCGGGACCGCACGCGTCCGCCAGCTCAGTCACTCCTGCAGCTATGATTTCGTATGGCAAAAAGCGTCGCGGTAAACTGCTAGTTTTCCGAGAAACGGTGTTGGATTATTGCGGCGTGATTGGAACCAGAAAAGTGGTCATGCGCGGGCTTGACCCGCGCATCCACGCGGTTATTGGTGCGGCGAGAGCCGGTTGCGAGCACGTGGATGGCCGGATCAAGTCCGGCCATGACGGTCTTGATACGGGAGCGCAAGCAAGATGCAGCAGCACATTGCATGGTTGTGGATTGTCGCATTTTTCGGTCTCATTCCGGCCGCGAATGCGCAGACCGCAGCGCCTTCGACCGCCAACACGCAATTCGACGGCACCTACGCGTTCGTCTCTGCAACGAAACTGAATGAAACTTACACGGCGACAAGGTCAAACCGGGTAGGCCGATGTGGGGATTACAGAGGCCCGCCGCTCACCATCGTGAACGGCGAGGTGCGCTATCCCACCCGCGGCCGCTTGACAGCGGCAGGATTCGAAGGGACGGTTGGGCCACAGGGGGAGCTGGCGATGCGATTAGCCTCCACGCCGGCGAGTAGAGGAGCAGGGGCATCGCCAGGTGTCGAGATAAACATCAACGGTAAAATAGACAGCAACGGCACGGTCCACGCACGCCAAACGGGTTACGCTTGCAGCTACGATTTGATCTGGCAAAAAGAGCCCAAATAATTCCTGATAGGGGGTAGCAATGAAGCGATACAGTCGTCGCCGCGTGTTGCAGCTTTCCGGCGCGGGTGCAATAGCCGCGGGCGGCGGGGTAGCGGGTATCCTGGCCTCAGGGCGGGCGCCGGCCTACGCGCAAGGGACGACCTTGCATTGGCTTAAATTTGTCGATTTCGTGCCGGTCTCCGATCAGCTCCTGCGCGGCAAGATTACCGATGAGTGCCAGAAAGCGCTCGGCATCAAGCTCGAGGTCGAGACGATAAACGGCGACGGGGTTCAGGCGCGCATCACCTCTGCGATCCAGTCCAGAACGGGTCCCGACATCCTCATGGCGGTCAATAATTGGTCACAGCTCTACGCCGATAGCGTCGTCGATGTCAGCGATGTCGCGGAGGAGATCGGCAAGGCACAGGGCGGCTATTACGAGACAGCGCACGCCGTCGCCAATGACGGCAAGAAATGGATTGCCGTTCCATACACGATCCTCGGCGTGCTCATGACCAACCGCACCTCCTGGTTCAAGGAAGTGGGTTACGGTCCCGACAAGTTCCCCCAAACCTGGGAGGAGTATCGTGCCGTCGGCAAAGAGCTCAAGCCCAAGGCTCATCCCTACGGACAGACCCTCGCCCACGCCTTCGGTGACGGTCCCGCCTTTTGGTATCCCTACCTCTGGTCGTGGGGCGGCAAGGAGGTCGAAGCCGATGGCAAGACCGTGGCGCTCGGCAGCACGGAGACGGTAGAATTGGTCGAATTCGCGGTTCCGTTTTGGAAGGAGTGCTTCGACGAGGGCGCTCTCTCTTGGGACGATGCCGGCAACAACCGCGCCTTCCTGTCCAACACGATCAGTTCGACCAGCAACGCCGCTTCCATCTATCTCCTGGCGAGGAGCAAGCCCGAGACCTATCTGACCGAGACAGGGAAGCCCATCAAGGATGACATTTTCCACGCCCCACTTCCCAAAGGTCCCGCTGGTCAGTTCAGCTACCACGTGCCGTTTTCGAACATCGTCCCGGCTTATACGAAAAATCAGAAGGCGGCGAAGGATTTCCTGCGCTGGTTCCAGTCCAAAGATATCTACGAACAATGGTTCACCTCGCAGCAGGGTTTCTCCGTCGGCGCAACGAAAATGTGGAAGGACGACAAGCTGTGGCAGGTCGACCCCGTCATGGCGCCCTTTCGCACCGCGGCGGAAAGCGGACGCTTCGCCGGCTATGCAGGGCCCGCCGGACGGGGGGCCGCCGAGGTCATCTCGAAATTCATCATCGTCGATATGTACACCAAAGCCGTCCAGGGAATGCCGGCCGAGGACGCCGTCAAATGGGCGCATGCCGAGCTGGTAAAGATCTACGCGTAGTTTGCCTTGGAGAACGAGATTACTTCGCTTCGCTCGCAATGACGCAGCCGCTTGCCATTGCGAGGAGCGCAGCGACGAAGCAAACTAGACCTAACTCACGGCAGCAACTGCTCGATAAAATTCGCGTTCTGGACCGCAAACGGATCGATAAAACGGACGCCGTCGAGAATTCGACCGTCTTGAAAATCCTCGGTGATCAACGTGTGAACGCCGATCCGCCGGACGGTCGCCCACAACATTGCATCCCAGAATGCGAGGCGATGCTCGCGGGTTGCTAGGATGGCTTGATCGAGGTCGGCCGGTGCGCTCGGCTCGACCGGCAGGACAGCTTGCCAGCCTTTGACAAAAGCCGCAGCTGCATCGGGCCTCACTCCTGCCTTGCGTGTTACGACATTAAAAAATTCGGCAAGCGACTGCAGGGTTTGAACACACGCGTCATGCCGGATCGCTCGTTCGATCAGATCGGCGGCTGCCGCATGGCGCTCACCAGCCGTAATGTCCGCGGCATAGACGAGGATATTGGTATCGAAGCTGATCACTCGGGCTCGTGCATCTCATCGCGGGTGAAACGGCGTCCAATTCGAATGCCTTTGCGCATCAAGTGGACGATATGCTGAACTGCCAGCTCCCGCTCGCGTGCGTTCGATGCGGGATAAGGCGTGAGCAATGCGACCGGCCGTCCACGCCGGGTGATCACGATCGCCTCGCCCTCTTCGGCCTGCTTGAGGATTTGAGAAAAGCCCTGGTTGGCTTCGCGCGCTGTCACAAAACGCATTGGCCACCCGATTGTAGTTAGTGTACTACATAGCACATGGTGGTCGAGTTGCAAGGTGCTTGGAAATGGATCTCATTTTGCGCAATGTGCGGCTCGCACACTGGCCGACGCTGGAGCCGGTGGATATCGGTGTCACCGACGGGAAAATCGTCGCTATCGAGAGAGGGCTCGCGGCCGACGCCGAGATCTACGATGCCGGCGGGCGCCTCGCCTGCGCCGGACTGATCGAGACCCACATCCACCTCGATAAATCGCGCATCATCGACCGCGCTCCGCCCGAGGAGGGGCGTGAGATCAACCCGATGCGGCAGGTCGCGGCATTGAAGAAGGACTTCACCGTCGAGGATGTGCGGGCCAGAGCCGAGCGCACGTTGGTGGAGTGTATCCTCAACGGCGCAACCCGGATGCGTACCCAGCTCGAAGTCGATCCGGCTATCGGGCTGCGCGGGTTCGAGGCGGTGCAGTCGCTGAGTGCCGGTTACAAATGGGCGATCGACATCGAGATTTGCGTGTTTCCGCAGGATGGGCTGACCAATTACCCCGGCACTGACGAGCTGCTAGTCGAGGCTCTCAAGCGCGGCGCCAAAGCGGTTGGCGGTGCGCCGCGCTACGACCCCGACCCCGCGGGCCAGATCCGGCGCATTTTTGAGCTGGCGCGCGAATTCGACGTGGAGATCGACATTCATCTCGATGTCGGCAACACGCCCCAAGCGATGGACATTCATCTCGTCTGCGAGCTCACCGAGCAATATCGCCGCGGTGGGCGCGTGGTGGTCGGCCATATGACCAAATTGTCGACAATGCCGCCAGTCGAGGTCGCGAAAATTGCGCGCCGGCTTGCGGACAGCGGGATCGCGGTTACCATTCTGCCATTGACCGACCTGTTCGTCATGGGGCGGGACCAACACCACAATGTCCGACGCGGCGTAGCCGACGCCAATTTTCTCGTCGAGCATGGCGTCAACTGCTCGCTGTCGACCAACAATGTGCTCAATCCGGTGACGCCCTATGGCGATTGCTCACTGATCCGCATGGCAAATCTCCATGCCAATGTCCTGCAGATCGCACAACCGGCACAGCTGCGCGAAATCTTTGCGATGCTGACGGAGCGCTCGGCACGGCTCCTCAACCTGACGGATTACGGGATCGCCGTCGGCAACCCGCGCGGATATCGTCGTCATCGATGCCGGGTCACCGGAACAGGCGGTGGCGGAGATCCGTCAGCCGCTCGCGGTCTTCAAGCACGGGCGACGAACGGTCAAGCGCGAGCCGGCAGAACTCGTCCGGCCGAACTAGCCGATCGCCTAGGCCTAATCTCCTCCGGTGATCACTTCATTGACGCCGCCGCAGCTAGGGCATTCTGTCTCGATCGAGGCAATGGCTGGCCCGAACCGATGCTCTCGGCAATGACGATCTCGCAAATGAAAAAGGGCCCGAAGACATGAATAGGGTGGTCCTGGCATTCGCTGTCTTGGTGCTTGGCAGCGCGGCTTCGCCTGCTGCGCCGCAAGAATTGACGAGATGCATTGCCGGTCAGCAGGTCATCGACAAAGAGGGCAGGTCCGGCGTGATCGTCGCCGATGATAGCAAGCTGTGCCAAGTAAAATACGCAGACGGTCAGATTTATAACTGGATATTTTGGAATCTTCGGCCTGCAGCGGCCCCTTCCGGACCTGGGCTGGTGAGCCCAGATGCGAGGTGCCTGACCGGACCGTCACGCCACCGTCGACCAATGCCCCTCCGGCGCTGACTGTCCTAAGACCATCTTCCAACCGCACACTGGTTTACCGCTCCGACCGGCGCGGCCACTTCAGCTTGACGGCTTCCGTCAACGGCGCGCCAATTCGCCTGGTTGTGGATACCGGAGCGAGCCTTGTCGCCCTGACGCCCGACGACGCCAGCGCCGCAGGCATCGGGCGCAGCGAGCTGGTCTTCAATCAGATCACCCAGACCGCCAATGGCCGGGTCCGCTTCGCTCCGGTGATGCTGCGCGAGGTCCGCATCGGGCAGCTCTCGATCGACAATGTTCAGGCCGCAGTGATCGAAAATCTGGACCAGTCGCTGCTCGGGATGAGCTTTCTGAGGCGCCTGAAGAGCTTCGAAATGCGCGAAGGCGCGTTGACGATCAGCTGGTAGGGAGCGCCGCTGGCGGCAGCGCCGGAGCCAGGGTTTCGGGCAGCGGCTCTCCCTTGGTCTCGGGAAGGAACGGCGCCGCCACGACGCCGAGAATAAAGAACAGGCCGACAATCGTCGCCGCAGGACCATAGCCGCCGAGACCGACGATCAACGTCCCCGCAATCAGTGGACCGGCGCAGGAGATCCAGCGCGGCGCGTTGAAGCAGAAGGCGACGGCTGTGCCGCGCATACGCGTCGGGAAAAGCTCGGGCAGCCAAATTGGCGCCCAAGACCAGATCCCGCCCGTGAAAAAGCCGAAAACCGTAACCGCTGCGAGCAACGCGCCCATAGACTGGGCCCACATATAGACGACCGGCGTCAGGATCAGACACATCGCATACCACAGCATAGCGGTCGGCTTACGGCCGATCGCATCGGCAAGGAAGCCGAGGCTGATAAAGCCGAATATGGCAACCCCAGTGCCGAGGAGCCCGGCTACCGCGGAATAATACGGCGCCGACAGGCCCGCCTTGGCGGCGACTGTGCCGACATAGGTCGGTACGAAGGTGGCAACACCCCAAAACCCAAAGGTCACCGACAGCATCATCAGAAACGCGGGGATCAGCCGCCTGCGAACTTCATGGTCGAGAAACATGTCGACGACTGTGAAGCGCGTCAGCGCGACGTTTTCTCCCTCGAGCAGCGCACCGCTGCGCCGCTGCGCCAGCGCGGCGCGCCGGCGCTCGCTTGCCGCTTCCCAGCGCCCCGATTCCGGCATGCCACGCCGCAGCCACAACACGAGCAGGGCCGGCAAGACGCCAACCAGGTACATCCAACGCCAGGCGTTGGGCCCCAACCCGCCGATCAACAGCCACACCCCGGAAGCAAGAAAGCTGCCGATCCCGGCGCCGCTTTGCAACAATCCACCGCCCTTGCCGCGCGCGTGGTCCGGCCACAATTCGGAAACGAGCGACGCTCCCGTCACCCATTCCGAGCCGATCCCCACGCCGACTAGAAAACGCAATATCGCGAACGATTCCCAATTCCAGGCAATGGCGCTCAATCCTGTGGTCAGCGAATAGGCGAGGATCGCCAGCATCATCGTGCGCTTGCGGCCGATGTAATCGGCTATGATGCCGCCGATCACCCCACCGGTCGCCCAGCCGAAAACCGTCGTCGCCAGGACATAGCCGGCGTAGCGCGGGATTTGCGCGTACTGCGCCGCATCGAGCAACTGGTGCAGCGCGAAACCGACGGTCAGGAACAGCGCGTAGATCTCGAAACCGTCGAACAACCAGCCGAGGTTCGAGGCGAGGAGCACCCTCCATTGCTCACGGTTGAGCGAGCGGTACCAAGGTAACGAGACGGCGGCGTTGGTGTCCATCCGGCGGGCCTTCCTGTTCCGAATAGCGGCTCTCCGTCCACAGATGAGGCGGGGCGCGTTTTTGCTGAACGGCGAGTATACTCTCGGTCCGCTGAAACACAACGATCCAGTGGCTACTTCGCGGCCGCGAGCCGCGCGGATCAGCGTTCGAGGATAATATCGACCCGGCGGTTGTAAACCGACGGATCGTTCGACCCGGTCTGACCTATCGGCTCCTGCCGGATCATCGTCCGCGCAATGCCGTCCTCCTCGAGTTGGTCCGTGACAATCGAGCTGCGCGTCTGTGCGAGATATTTGTTGGTCTCCGGTTTGCCAGTGGCGCTCGCGCGCGCTTGGACGACAATAGTCTTCGCACCAGAGTCCCGCGCCCGCTTTGCGGCATCGGCGATCGTCGCTTTTGCTTCATCGGACAGGTTCGCGCTGAATTCGTCAAAATACACGAGGAGACGAGGAATCTCGGGAGTCGGGGCATTCGCTGGGGTCTGCGCGCTTGCTACAGTCGCGCTCGTCAATGCAACGAACAGAAAAGTCAATCGGCAGAAATTCGCGATTCCACAAGTCATGGCGTCCGTCGCCCTTTCACGATGAATGGCACTGTCCACTGAAAGCATTCGGGCAAATGATCATCTCCCTTATCACGACGGACACGGCACGACAAGTCGGCTCGCGCCAGTCGGCCCGCGGCAGGCACAGCATTCAGCGGCGAGGCGCGGCAATTTCATCGTCGGTTATATTCGCCTCCGCCATCCAAGACAGCAGTAATGTATACGCCACCGCCAGCACGACTGGGCCGAGGAAGATACCGACCAGACCGAAAGCAATGAGACCGCCAATCACCCCCGCGAGCAGCAGAAGCAACGGCAGATGGGCCCCCCTGCGGATCAGCAATGGACGGACGACGCTATCTGTCGTGCTGAGCAGCACGCTCCAGACGACGAGGACGGTGCCCCAGACCGATTCACCGCTCCAATAGAGCCAGACCACCGCGGGCACCAGCACAGGCAAGGGTCCGAGCTGGGCGATGCAGAGCATGAACATCACCGCCGTCAGCACCGCAGCGAATGGCACGCCTACCAAGGCCAAACCAAGGCCGCCCAGCACCGATTGTCCGACCGCAGTCACGACTACGCCAAGAGCGACGCTGCGGATCGCCTGGCCTGCCAGAAGGACCGATTGTTCGCCTCGCTCGCCGGCGAGGCGACGACCGAAGCGGCGGACGAGGCTGGCCGCGCGCTCGCCGCTTCCATAGAGTATCACGGCGATGATGACGGTCAGGACGAACTGTACGAACAGAACTCCAAAGCCGCCCAATGCGCTGACGAACCACGCCGCAGCGCCGCCCGCGTAAGGCGCCGCCTTGGCCACAAATGGCTCGATGCCGCTGGCCGCGGCGTTTGCCCAAGCCGAGGCGGCATACGTCCCAAAGAACGGCAAACCGGCCAGCCAATGCGGGGGCGGCGGCAGCTGAAAGGCTGCCAAAGAGGCTGCCCAGCCGGCAATGCGGTCGAAATGCTGCGTGATCGTTGCGATCGCCAGCCAGAACGGCAATACAAAGATCACCAGCAGTGCGATGGTCATCACCGCAACTGCCAGCCCGCGCTTGCGCCAGAGCCGCAGCTGGACGTGCAGCATTATGGGCCATGTGGCGACAACCAGCGTCGTCGCCCAGATGATCGCCGGCAGAAACGGCCACAATATCCAGAACGAGGCGGCGATCAGGCCACCGACGAAAAGGACCGCAAGTGTGGTACGGGTGAGCTCGGAATGTGCTTGCATGCCGCGGTCGGCCCGGGCTCCCCTTGGGCGCGGTCAGATCAGCTGCGCACGATCAGTGTGGTGCAACGGATCGTCACGGCGAACCGGCCCAGCCGGCCCACTGTCTTTCGGCCGCCTCGGCAATTCCGATCAAAGCCGCCGCCGACAGCCAATTGCCATTGAGATGCGAAGCGGAAGCCCGCAAATGAAGTTGCCAGATCACCCCGATGCCCTGCCGCGCGAGCAGCCGCCTCGCGATGGTTTCGACCATTGTCGGCTGTTTCATTCAGCGGCCCACCTTGTGATGCCTTGTGATGCGCTTTCTTTGGACCAGATGGTGCCCCGAGTCGGATTTGAACCAACGACCTACCGCTTACGAAGCGGGTGCTCTACCGCTGAGCTACCGGGGCAGCGACCGGCAGACGACCGCGGCGCCTACCGGGACGAGCTTTTAGCGTCAAATCCCGCCGTCGCCAAGCCGATTCGGGACCGCGTCAGCCGCTCGCTGAGTGCCCGGCAGGCAACTCCCGTGCTTCGGCACTCGCCGGTCGTGCCGAAATCTGGAGAATGCTGCCGGAAGCAGCCCAGGCCGGTGTCCGCCACGCCAGTGCGTCGAAACTGCCGCAATGCGGACAGAGCGACCTCCATTCGAGGCTTTCTCCGCCACAAGTGGCGCAGACATAGCGTGGATCGGGCATCGCGGTGACGGCGCGGTCGAGCCATTCGCGCGACTCCGGGCCGACACCGTGTTCCGCTTCTTCGAGGCGCGCCATCATCAGGCACAGACGTGGCGTCGGGCCCGCCAGGCTGGTGTCCTCGTCAGGGTCGGGCGTTACGGGGAAGGGAGCGGGGCGCGGCAATCTCACGACAATGGGCGGTGCCGGCGCGCTCAAGGCCCGATCGAGGTGGCGGCGCGCCTCGCCCCATAGCTGCGCATCGAGCGCTGCTTCCGCCACGGCGAGATGGGTTTCGCGCGCATCGGGGTTCTGCGCCGCGAGCCGCTCGAAGCTCTTCAACCTCTCGAGAGGCGGCGCGCCTTCGTGGATCGCGGCGTAAACCTGCGCGAGATCGGGATGGGGAATAGTCCGCCAGGCCTTTTCGATGGCCTTTGCCGCAGGCCCGGTTCGGCCGTCCTGGAGCAGCGCTCGGGCGTGATGGGCTGCCGGAGCGGCAAGGTCCGACGTCAGCACCTGGGCCTGGGCCGCCAAATTTCGCCCGCGGGCCCGGTCGCCGCCGGCCAGCGCGGCAAGGCTGAGCTCGTAAAGGATCACGCCGCGATGATGCCGGGCGCGCTCGCGCGGAATGATCCGGCGCTTGACCGCTTGCGCCAGTGTTTCTAGGGCCGCGTCCCATCGCCCTTCGCGTGCTTCGAGCTCGAACAGGCTCTCGACCACCCAGACGGTATCCGGACGCAAAGCCGCGGCGCGCTCGGTCAGGCGCAGCGCCGTCCCTCGGTCGCCGGCGCGCACTGCCTGGTTAAGGAGGCCGCGAAGTCCGAGAAATTCCATCTCGGGACGGTCGAGCATGGCTGTGAAGAACTTTTTGGCCGCCGTCTCGTCGCCCCCGAGCTGGGCCGCCTGGGCCGACAGGAGCAGGGTCAATGGCGGGTCGGCGAGCAGCGCATCGGCCCTGCGAGCGCAACGTTGCGCCTCCTGCGGATCACCCGCTGCAACCGCAACCATGCCCCGAGTCAGCGCACGGTAGCCGGCGCGCCGTGCGGCGCTCGCGCCGGCGCCGCAGAAATGCGCGCGGGCTGTCGAGGATCAAAGATACGAGCCAAAAGAGCAAGGCAATCGCCAAGCTGGCGAGCACCGCGGCGGCGGCGAGCACGCCGACCGAGGTCTCCACCTGCCAGCCCTGCCACACGATCTCGACCTGCCCGGGATGATCGGCGAAAAAAACTGCCGCGGTGATCAACCCGGCAAAGACGAGAAGGCCGAGAAGGCCGCGGATCACGACCGTGTTCTCGCCTTCTCCGGCTCGTCCGGAACCTTGGCCGGGGCAGCACCCGGGGCAGCCGGCGAGCTGCCCAGGCGCTCCGGTCAGCAGCTCTTGAATGTGGTCGAGCGCCGTTTCCGCGGCGAGCCGTTCACGCGCCATGAGCAGCCAAGGGCCCGCCGCCTCGGCGTCCGCCCCGGTCAGCGGCTCGAGCGCCGCCACCGCGCCCGCCAGATCGCCGCGGGCAAGGGCGGCTTGGGCGGTGCCGACCGCCCCGTCGGACCCCCCGGCGGCCCCCCCGGCGGACCCGGTGTGCGAAGAACTATCGATGCGGCGGATCGTGACCAACCCGCGCAGCCGGGCGAGGGTCTGCTCGCGCCAATCTGATTTAACGGCGGGTTCGCCCGCGACCGCCATCCGGCCGGCCAGCTCGGCCAAGCCTTTCACCAGAACGGCGCGGCTTGCCACGCCGTTTCGAGCGGGTTGGGCGAGCGGCTGGGCAGCGGCGGCGAGGTCGGAATCCCGAGCGAGCCCGATGAACGCATCGAACTCGGCCGGGAACGGCCGCGCCTGCTCGATCGCCTCGCGCATTTGTCCCAACAGCAGCGCCAACATCCCGTCCGTCCGAAGCTCGGCCTTGTTCTGCGACTGTCCCTCGCGCTCGAGCGCCCCCACTCGTTCCGTGAGATCGGCCTTCGACCTTGGCGAGATGGGAGAGCTCCTGCTGCATATCTTTCGAAGCGGCAGTTTCGCTCGCCATCCGTGAAGTGAGTTGGGTTTCGATCGCGGCGAGCCGCTGCTCGAGTTGCTGCACTCCGGCCCGGATCGGACCGAGGTCGGGTTTGCCCGCGGCCTCGAGTTGATCGACGCGGTGCCCCAGAGCGCTCAAAGCCGAATTGATCGCACCGGTATCGGCGCTCGCGGGCGCCGGGCGCTTCTCTATTGCCGCCAGTCGCGAGTCGAGCTGGTCGACACGGCGCGCCAATTCGCTCAAAGACGATTGGATGGCGTCGCTTTCCGTGTTGGGGGCAATGGGACGCGCCTCGACCGCCGCCACCCGGGCGGTGAGCTCCGCGTAATTGTCGCGGTTCTCGCTCCAGGGGAAGAGCGGCGCGATTTGAGGCGCCCAAAAAGGCGACAGGGCAACGCCGGCGACGATCAGGATCAGCAAACCGGCCAATCCCAGCGCCGCTCGACCAAATCTACGCGGCGGCATCGCCGGTTCGACCGCCGACGTCGAGCCCGTCTCCGTGACGCCTTCTGCCGGGCCCTGTTCGCTCTCCCGTTCTGACATCGTGCCGTTATTCCTGGTCAATCCCGCGCCATCGACCGAGCACTTGGTCGAGCGCATCAAGCAAGGCCGGCTGATTAGGCCGCTCGGCTATACGCCTGTCATGCCACGGCAGCCCGGCGAGGGAGGCATCGGCAGCCCCGCTGATCGACACCGCGGTGACCCTCGCGCAGCACTCGTCGACCCCGGCGACACCGGCAAGCCTAGCAAAAATCGCCGCGGTCCGTGGAGAGAAAAACAGCGCGAAGGCGATCGCACCCGCGCGCAAGCCGTCGACTGCCCCCGGGCTCAGCGTGCCAGCCGCCCGAGCCTCGTAGAGGACGCGTCTCTCGACGGTAAACCCCTGCGCGCGCAACAAGCCGAGAAGATCGCCCGCAACGACATTTCCGGCGACGTGAAGCAATGGCCCGTTTTCGCGGCGCAGTCGTGCTGCCGCCAAGCGGGCGAGATCTCGGACGTCGCCTCCGGCGCTCTCGACAGAACCGAAACCTTCGGCGCGAGCGCGCGCCGCCGTTGCGTCGCCGACCGCGAAGAGGGGCACCCCACGCAGTCGGCTGGCCCGCGCCAGAGCGCGAACCCCGTTTGCGCTGGTACACAGAATAGCTTGAACCCCGTCGAGATCGAGCGCCTCCGCCCCCTGGTAATGGATCTCCATCAACGGTTCAACCAGCGTCTCGACGCCTCGGGTTGCCAGGGCCGCGACCAAGCTCTCCGCATCTTCGCGAGGCCGTGTGACCAATGCGCGCAAACCGGGCTGTTCCATCCAATCCCCGCCCACCCTCGGTAATAGCCGCGCGCGGCCGATTGATCCATAATGACGCTCCGGATAGCTGGGATCAGAATAATAATGCGCCAGAGGGTGCCGAGCGGGGCCGGGCGGGTGAGGGTACTTCTGGCGATCGCCGTCGCGCTGTTCGCGTCGGTTCAGGCGCTGGCGCAGGATGCGGAGCAACGCATGACCGTGCTCCATCTCAGCCAGACGGCGGAGCGCTCGGTCATCCGCGACCTGCTGCGCATCGAGCTGCGGGTCGAGGAGACCGGGGCGGATGCCCGCTCGGTCCAGGCGGCGATCAACCGGCGAATGGCCGCGGCGCTCGACCGCGCGCGGCAGGTGCAGGGGGTGCGCGTCGAGACCGGCTCCTACAGTGTCGGCGAGGAGCGGCCGCAGAATGGCCCCACCCACTGGCGCGGCAGCCAATCGGTGATTTTGACCGGGAAGGACGCGGATTCGATGCTGAAGCTGGCCGGTGCGCTGCAATCCGACGGTCTGTCGACCTCGTCCCTCACCTACGAGCTCGCGCCCGAGACGGTCCGGGGGGCCGAGGAGGATCTGACCGCCGAGGCCCTTGCCGCGCTCGACCATCGTGCCGCTTCCATCGCCGACCGCATGCACTTGGCCGTCGTGCGGTTCCGGGATGTGCGCATCGGCAATGCCGAAACCGGCGGCAGGCCGGTACCGCGTCTGGCCGCGATGGCAATGGCCGCGCCCGTCGCCGAGCCCGGCGAAGCAACGGTCCGGGTGACGATCGAGGCCGAGCTGCTGCTCGCCCCACCGAGGCCCTAAGAAAGACCGGGCGTGAGGCTCCCCGTTCCGCCGCTGCTGGTCATATCGGACCGCCGGCAGGCGCGCCGCTCCCTCGAAGAGCTCGCCGAGGCAATCTTCGCCGGCGGATGCCGGTGGCTCAGCCTGCGCGAGAAGGATCTGCCGGCGGCGGAACGCCGCGCGTTGCTGAGCGCCCTGGTGGTGCTCGGCCGCCGCTGGGGAGCAACGGTGACCGTTCACGAGGATGTCGACGCGGCGGCAACGGCCGGTGCGGCCGGGGTGCATCTGCCGAGCGCAGGAAACCTCGAAGCCGCGCGCGCCCGCCTCCCCGGCGGGCTGATCGGCGCTTCGGCGCATTCCGCCGCGGAAGCCTCGGCGCTGCTCGGTTCCGGCGCCGATTACGTCACCATCAGCCCGATCTTTATCACTGCCAGCAAACCGGGCTACGGTCCGGCGATCGGTCTCGACGGCTTGGCCGAGATCGCAGCGCAGGTACCGGGCCCGGTAATTGCGCTCGGCGGGATAAGTGCCGCGAACGCGCCGCTCTGCCTGTCTGCCGGCGCGAGCGGAGTTGCGGTAATGGGCGAGGTGATGCGCGCCGCGAACCCGCAGGGAGTGGTGGAGGCGATGCTGGCGGCCATCTCCGGCAAGACAATAAAATTTGTGGTTAAAGGGAGTAATTCGACTTGCCTTCTCGTTATGCATGCTAGTTGACAAGCATCGAGGAGGTAAAGGGATGAGGAAATTCGTCCTGGCGACGCTCGCCGCCTTGGCGATCGGCACCGCTGCCTTCGCTCAACCGGCAGAAGCGCGGTGTTGGTGGAACGGATACTCTTGGCATTGCTGGGGTGGACCGCATGCCTGGTGGTGGCGTCATCACCATCCTTACTGGCGCCATTACGGGTGGGGCTATGGCCCCCATTGGCACCACGCCTATGGTATCGCTGATTTCACGATGGTGCATCCTCGCCCTCCCCAACCCGGGGCTAGGGCGGGGATGCCGAACCCGTTGCTGGCTGTTCTTGCTGTAATTCCACGAAATTATCAGCCACGACAATCAATTCTTCTCCGCAGAATTCCTCGGTTTCCAGCGAGCCGCCGCTATCAGAACAGCCGGAATTGTTCGCTGATCCTGGCTGATCCCCTCGCTGTTATCGTGCTGGCCGTAACTCAGTTCTCATAGTTAAAGTCATAAAAATACTAACACATGCGTGCTAAATTAGCAATATACTTCTTTGTTTGACAGTTCATGGTTTCCCGGCCCGGCCCTGACGGGCCGTCCGGAATGACGCGCGAGCTTTCAGCGCCTGTAGCGCCGCAGGACTGCAGTTCCGGCGGTGGTGCCGGCGATTTTGCCGAATACCGAGCCGGAAACCAGGCCCGTGCCGCCGGGGTAATTGAAATAGAAGAGGCCGCCGACCAGCTCGCCCGCGGCGTAGAGGCCGGGGATCGGCTTTTGCGCGGTATCGAGTACCCGCCCGTCGGTGTCGATGCGCAAGCCGCCAAAGGTGAAGGTGACGCCGCAGGTCGTGCAATAGGCCTCGAAGGGCGGCTTTTCGATCGGCATCGCCCAGTTGGTCTTGTTGATCGCGAGGCCCTTGGTGGTGCGGCCGTCCTTGACCGTCGGGTTGTAGGGGATGTCGCGCTGCACCGCGGCGTTGTACTCGCGGACGGTCTCGAGAAACCGCGCCTTATCGACCGGGGCGTATTCGGCCATCTTGTCGGCCAACCCCTCGATCGTGTCGGCGGTAACCTTGGTCACCTGCCGGATGCGGTACTCGTCCCGCTGCAGGTGCACGACCTGCTGGTCGAAGATTTGCCAGGCGAACTGATGCGGCTGGTTGAGGATTTCGCGGCCGTATTTGGCGTAAGTATAATTGCGGAAATCCGCCCCTTCGTCACAGAACCTGATGCCGTCGGCATTGACCATGATCGCAAACGGGTAGCTGTGCTTCTGGAAATTGTCGCCGACCGCGAGGTCGCCGAATTCGGGCGCGTTGTAATCCCAGCCGACCGCATGGCAGCCGGACCAGTTGCCGTAGGGCATCGCGCCGATGTCGAGTGCCATCTTGATGCCGGCGCCGGTATTGAAGCGGGTGCCCCGCACCTTGGCGAGGTCCCAGCCGGGGCCGAGATAGCGGGTGCGCATCTCGGCATTGGCCTCGAACCCGCCGCTGGCGAGGATGACGGCCTTGGCCGGGATCTGCGTCGTCTTGCCCTCCACCTTGGCGACGACGCCGTGCACGCCGTCATCGTCGGCGATCAGCGCCTCCCCGCGGGCCTCGTAGGTGACCTGGATCTGGCGCTCTTCGGCGGCCTTGAAGAGCCCCTCGACGAGCCCCGGACCGCCGCCCCAGGCCTCGAGCGCGAGGCCGCCCCAGAACACGAACTTGCCCTCGTGCTTGAAGGCCTGCCGCGAGTACATCGGTGCAAAACGGATGCCCTGGCTGCGCATCCACAGCAGCGTCTCCTGGCTCTTCGTGACCAGCAATTCGGCCATGTCCGGATTGCTGCGATAATCGGTCAGCCGCCCGAGATCGTCGTAGTACTGGTCGGTGGTATAGGTGCCAAAATCGCTGGTCGCGAGCTCGGTCTCGGAGAGATCGCAGAGCTTCAGGAGGTCGTCGACGCCGTTATAGACAAACCGCAGCGCGCCCGCGGTAAACCGGCTGTTGCCGCCGCGCTCGTCAAACGGCGCCGCTTCGAGCACGAGCACCCGAGCCCCCTCCCCGCGCGCCGCCAGTGCCGCGCACATGCCGGCATTGCCGGCCCCGACCACGACGACATCGAATTCGCCCGCGATCATCCCGTTCCCTCCGCTTCGATCCGCTCGCGGAGGGAGTAGCGCGGCGACGCCGCGGATGGCAAGCGATGCCGTCAACCACGCGCTAGTGTGCCGTCTCTAAAATGGAGTTACAAAGTTTGGGTGCTGATGGTATAATTGGCGTGCCGATTGGGGGATTGCTTATGGCGCGTCAAAGGATCGAGTTAGCTGCGGAAGAAGCTGAGGAGCTGAGCCGCCGGGCTCGCGCGACGACCGTATCGGTGCGGGATCGTCGGCGCGCTGAGATCATCGTGTTGAGTGCGCAAGGTCTGACCCAACAGCGCATCGCCGAGCAGCTGGGGATCTCACGCGTCGCCGTGAACCGCTGGGTCGGGCGCTTTGCGCTGCACCGGCTCGACGGGTTGACCGATCGTGCCGGGCGCGGGCGCAAGCCGTGGCTGCCGCAGACGGCGGTGCAGCAGGTCGTGGAGCAGGCGGTGACGCCGCCGCCCCATCTGGGGCGGTGGAGTTGCCGCACGATGGCCCGCGCCGCCGGGATCTCGCCGGCCAGCGTGCAGCGCCTGTGGGCGGCCAGTGACATCAAGCCGCATCTCTCGCGCACTTTCAAACTGTCGAACGACAAGCGCTTTGAAGAGAAGTTCTGGGATGTCATCGGGCTGTATCTCAACCCGCCGGACAAGGCGCTGGTGCTGTGCTGCGACGAGAAATCACAATGCCAGGCATTGGAGCGCACGCAACCGGGGTTGCCGCTGGGGATCGGCCACATTCGCACCAAGACCCACGATTACGTGCGACATGGCACGCTGACCCTGTTTGCCGCGCTCAATTATCTCGAGGGCAAACTGATCACCCGTCTGGCGGCGCGCCATCGCCATCAGGAGTGGCTGGCCTTTCTCAAAACCATCGATGAAGAGACCCCGGGCGATCTCGCCATCCACATCATCGCCGACAATTACGCCACCCATAAGCATCCCGCGGTCACCCGATGGCTCGATCGCCACGCCCGCTTTCACATGCACTACACGCCGACCTCGTCATCCTGGATGAATTTGGTCGAGCGCTTCTTCCGTGACCTCACCGAGTTCATTACCGAGAAGAGCTTTGCCTCGACCCGAGAACTGGCCGACGCGATCATCGCGTTCCTGGCGGCGCGCAACGACAATCCGCGACGCTATGTTTGGAAAGCCAAGGGCGAAGACATCTTGCGCAAGATCGATGCCGCCAGACAGGCGCTCGCCGCGCTCCAGCCAGAAAGTAATGCTATTTCAGAGACGGCACACTAGCGGGATTCCCGAAGAGAGGGTCCATTATCGTTTGTGTTGGGCTGTTGGCGTGGACCGCACACCGGAAGACGTGCCGCTCAGCCCATCACCGATACTCTCGCCGGCTGCACCGCAGTGACGGCCTGCCGGCTGCGCGGCAGGCGGATCGTGAACTCGGTGAATTCGCCGACCCGGCTGTCGACCTCGATCGTGCCGCCATGCTGCTGCGTGACGATGTCCCAGCTAATCGACAGGCCGAGCCCGGTGCCTTCGCCGGTCGGCTTGGTCGTGAAGAACGGCTGAAACAGCTTGTCCCGATGTGCAGGCGGGATCCCACCGCCATTATCGCGCACCCGGATTTCGACCGCCTCGCCGAGGTCGCGCGTCGTCACAGTAAGAGTTGGCTTGTAATTCGGGTTTTCAGCTTCCTTCCGGCGCTTGTCGGCGGCGTAAAAGCCGTTGCCGAACAGGTTGAGAAACACCCGGGTCAAGTCTTGCGGCACTATCTCTATCGGTTCGAGGCCACGATCAAAATCGCGTTCTAGCGTAATGTTGAAATCCTGGTCCTGCGCCCGCGCGCCGTGATAGGCGAGGTTCAGCGCCTCCTCGACCAAGCCGTTGAGATCGACCCCCCGGAGCTCGCCGCTGCTCCCGCGCGAGTGCTCCAGCATGCCCTTGACGATGCCGTCGGCACGCCGTCCGTGTTCGGCGATTTTATCAAGATTCCCGGTGAGCATCTCGATAAGCTCGTCGGCATCGGCGCGCTTATCCTCATCGAGCGCCGCCAGTGCCGGCGCGGTGGTCTCCTTCAACTCATCCAACAGCTCGACCGATAAATTCGCAAAATTGTTGACGAAGTTGAGCGGGTTCTTGATCTCGTGTGCAATCCCGGCGGTCAGTTGACCGAGTGAGGCCATCTTCTCGGCCTGGATCAGTCTCGCCTGGGCCGCCTTCAGGTCCTGGTAAGCGGCGGCGATCGTGCGGCTCGCCTCTTCCGCCGCGTCACGCGCCGCGCGGATCTCGGCCTCGCTCCGCTTGCGGTCGGTTATGTCGCTGTAGATCAGCACTAAACCGCCTTCCGGCATAGGGTTATGGCGGATTTCGAGTACCTCGCCATCCTGCCGAATGCGCTCGAACGAATAATGCCGCGCGGTATTCGCGCGATAGCGTTGCAGCTCGGCTTCGGGGTCGGCCCCGTCACCCAACTC
The DNA here is from genome assembly GCA_963788085.1 of uncultured Alphaproteobacteria bacterium. Lineage (GTDB taxonomy): Bacteria > Pseudomonadota > Alphaproteobacteria > ATCC43930 > CGMCC-115725 > AP-15. The sequence continues at coordinate 306,836 of CAWBFS010000017.1, read as the reverse complement.
GCCGCGCTCGGCGAGATAACGGATGAAATCGGCGTAGGTGCGCGGCTCGGCCAAAAACGCTTCCGGAAGGTCGAGCGATCTCCTGAAATTGGCGGTTCCATGCCGCCAGTCTCAGCTCCCGAATTGAACATCACGACGCCATGGGCCATGTTGTCGAAGGTGACCCGCAGCTCTGCCTGGTGCTGCGTGAGCTCCTCCGTGCGTTCGCGCAATTCGTTGAACAGCCGGGCATTCTCGATCGCTATCACCGCCTGGTCGGCAAAGGTTCGGACCAGCCCAATCTGATTGTCGGTGAAGGGCTCCCATACGGAGCGATAGGTCGCTATAGCGCCGGCGAACTCGCCCCTCTTGAGCAAGGGAACAACGAGAAGCGCGCGTGCGCCCACGCGCTCCAACGTCCATATCCGGAACGGGTCGCCGGCCCGGTAGGCATCATCCGCCGTTATGTCCGGCACATGCACCGGAGCTTTCGTTCGGACTGCTTGAAAAAGCGCCGTCAGCGGCCCCGGTTGAAACGGGTTATTAAGAACGAGCGCCGCTGCTTCGGGATTGGGATTGCGCGCCGCGACCAGCGTGAAGGTCCCGGCGTCGTAGAGCCATAGATTTCCGGCATCGGCGCTGCACAACACAGAGATGCGATCCAGGATGGCATCGAATACTGGCTTCAGATTGTCGGGCTGAGCTCGTCACGATGCGCAGCACCTCGGCTGTCGCAGTCTGGTAGGCGAGGGACTCCTGCAGATCGTCGGTTCGATGGCGTAGGTCGGCGAGCAGCCGCAGCATCTCTCGATCGCAATCGCGACCTGGCAAGGCCCCTCAGTCGAGCGATCTGCGCCTCGGAAAACGGCCGCACCTGTTCGCGGCCGACTGCGATCACTCCAAGCAGCTCTTCGCTCTCTGCGATCTGGGTGATATCAGACCGGTTCGCGACCGGCGCAAATCCACCACAGCGCGACGCAGCTTGTCTCCGCCCTCTCATAAGTGCCGGAGCCGGCCAAGTCCGGGACATATACGACGTCCTTGCCGGCCCACGATATCGGCGAAGACCGGCCCCTCCTCGGCCCGGAGTTCTCGATATACGCGCGGTACGCCGGCGGTACGCCGCGCAATGCTGCCGCATGGAAGCGCGTCCCGTCATAGATCCACAAGATCCCGGAATCGATGTCGACATAGCTGGGCCGCCTTCTCAGAACCGTCTCGAACACGGTCATCATGTTGCCGGTCGAATTATTCATGACCTGCAATACTTCCGCCGTCGCGAGCTGTTGATCGAGGGCGTCGCGCAATTCGGTGGTGCGCTCTGCAACCTGCCGTTCGAGCCGCTCCGCCGCCTCGGCCCGTTCGGCAAGCAGCGTATCGCGCTCGATCGCGTTCTGGCGGAACACTTCGACCGACCGGCCCATTGCCGCGATTTCGTCCGCGCCTTCGTGATTGATCGCAATATCGCGGCGCTCCGCCGGCGATGGCCGCCATTGCGGCGCTCAGATGGGTCAGCCGCGAACGATGTTCCGGCCGACATAGAGCCAGACGATCAGCACCGAGCTCAGCAAGCTCAACACCACGATGCCGGCCAATGCGATGCTGCCAGCGCGCTGTGCTGCAAAAGCACGTTGAGCCGCCGTGTCCATCTGCCGCTTTGATATTGCGACTAGCGCCCTGACGGCGTCCGACAGGCGATTCGAGAGACCGAGGACCTCTCGGCGATCAGTCGCCGACTGTCGCCGGTGGCCTCCAACTGGGTCTTTCTTACCGCGAAAAGTCCGCTTGACCGAGGGCGGATCGATGCAGCAGCTCGATCGCCGGCAGCAGCGCGGTAGAGTCTCGAAGGTCGACCCCCGAGACGAGCCCGTCGATCTCGCGCATCGCGGATTCCGCGTTGGCTTCAAGTCGCGCCAACTCATGAAGATCCTCGGTCTCCGCGCCGCCGACCAGGATTTGAAAACTGTCGGCAGCCTTGCGCTGCAGTTGATTGAGCGGAAGCATCGCCAATATCGTCTGGTCGAGCGCGTCGATGGCTCGAAGCTTCTCGGCAGTGTTTGTACCGGGTGCCACGGATTCTCGCTGCAAATCGACGACCTGCTTTTGCAACGCGTCAAATTGCGACGACCAGGTCTTGGCAAATTCTCGGGATGCCTTGAATGCGTTGCCCAGCAGAGCCCTCTCGTCGGAAGCTCCCGAGTTTCGCTTCATCATCGCGATGCTGATATCGTCCACGTTTTGCGGTCAGGCTCTCCTCATACTCGAATCGATCTCCATCAGCGGCGGTGATCTTGACCGTCGACCGACTGCAGCGCGCCGAGCTCGCGGCGTATCGCTTCCAGCTCGGAATTCTTTGCCGCCGTGTCGAGCTTGAGTTTGCTCGACGTGCCGAGCAACACCCGCCGGTGGCGACCAGGCGCTCTGTGTGCCGTAGCAACTCCATCGCTCCGAGGTTTCGGGAACGCGTCTTGCAGTCGTGTCCTCGCAGCGCTTGGCGGCCCGAAACAAATGCCACCAAGCCCGCTACCGCGGCAAACAAGCAACGAGCTGATCCCGCCAAATGCCAGCAGCAGCCGGCCCCGAAGTCCGGTCGGAAGACGAAATTTTGGCCGGATCATCTCGACTTTTCTCCGCGCGTTTCATCCCGAGGTAGAGAGCGCCCGAACCCCTGGATGTTCTCCCTAAGCGTTGACTTTTGTATCCTCGTGCTCTGTTGGCCGAACTCTTCCTGGAATATAACTCAACAGTCACATGTTCACTCAACAAGCGCCCAACTGACGTTCTTCTGGAGAACCTCGAAGCTCGCCTTTGCGAAACTCGTTGCAAGATAAGTCAGGGAGGAGCATGCATGCGGATGCGGATTTGGGCAGCGATATGGCCGATGATCGTGATCGGCTGGTCTTCACCTGCGCCCTGCGCCGAACCGAGCTGGCCGTCTTCGTTGACCATCGGCACGGCTTCGCCGGGCGGCGTCTACTTGGTCTATGGGAACGCCTTGGCGCCCATTCTCACCAGCGCTCTCGGGGTACCGGTATCGGCACAAGCGACGCAAGGTCCTGATCAAAACATTCTGCTGCTCGAAAGCGGCAACGTTCAGCTCGCCTTCGTCACGATGGGTACCGCCCTCCAAGGATGGAATGGCATCGGTGCGTGGACCCACGGCAAGAAGCTGCAAACGATGCGCGCATTGTTCCCGATGTACCGATACGCCGTTCCAGTTTGTGGCGCTCGAGAGCTCGGGTATACGCACTTTGTCCGATATGGCCGACAAACGGATCGGCGTTGGACCCCAGGGAGGTACGGGCGGGTCATACGCGAGCAAGATCTTCGAGGCTCTCGGCATTCCGGCGACGGTGCGCTATGGGGCCTGGAGTAGCCTGAGCACGCAGATGCGATCCGGACTGCTCGATGCCCTTCTCGGCACGGCGGGTGTCCCATTCCCGGTCATCACCGAGCTCGACCGCACAGAGCATGTTCACTTTATCCCGCTCAGCGTCGACGAGATCACTAAGCTGCGCAAGGCGATGCCGGAATTTTCTGCGTCCGTAGTGCCGGCCGGGTCTTACCCGGCGCTGAACACCGAGTACGAGACGATCGGCCTGTTCAATTTCGGCGTTGCGAGCAAGGATCTCCCCGACGATCTCGTCTATTCCATCGTCAAAGCATTCTGCGCTAATCACGACCGGCTGGTGGAGGCCAACCCCGCCGCGCGGGAGAGCGTGGTCGAAAATTTGGACCGTAACAGCTTCATCCCCTACCATCCGGGTGCGGCGCGCTATTACCGTGAGATAGGCGTCGAGCTGCCGGCGGACCTCGTCGCGGCACGCTGAGGGGAGCGCCTAATTTCCGGCGAACTTCGAGCTCTTGCCGGCTGCACGGCAGTGGCGGCCTGCCGGCTTCGCGGCAGGCGGATCGTGAATTCGGTGAACTCGCCGACCCGGCTGTCGACCTCGATCGTGCCGCCATGCTGCTGGGTGACGATGTCCCAGCTGATCGACAGGCCGAGCCCGGTGCCTTCGCCGGTCGGCTTGGTGGTAAAGAACGGCTGAAACAGCTTGTCCCTGATCTCGGGCGGGATGCCGCCGCCGTTGTCGCGGATGCGGATCTCGACCGCCTCGCCGAGATCGTGCGTCGTCACCTTCAGCGCCGGCCGGAAGTCCGGCTCGGCGCCCTCGCGTTGGCGCTTGGTGGCGGCGTAGAAGCCGTTGCCGAACAGGTTGAGGAAAACGCGGGTCATCTCCTGCGGCGCCAACTCGACCGGGGCGAGAGCGTGGTCGAGATCGCGTTCCAAGGTGATGTTGAAGCTCTGGTCCTGGGCGCGGGCGCCGTGATAGGCGAGGTTGAGCGCTTCTTCGACCAGGCCGTTGAGGTCGACCTCGCGGCGCTCGCCGCTGCCGCCGCGCGAATGCTCCAGCATGCTCTTGACGATGCCGTCGGCGCGCCGCCCGTGCTCGGCGATCTTTTCGAGATTGCCGGTCAGCATCCCGACGATTTCGTCGACATCGGCGCGCATATCGTCGCCGAGTGATGCGAGGGCGGGTGCCGTCGCCTCCCTCAGCTCCCCCAGAGCTCGACCGAGAGGCCGGCGAAGTTATTGACGAAATTGAGCGGGTTCTTGATTTCGTGCGCGATGCCTGCGGTGAGCTGGCCGAGCGAGGCCATCTTCTCGGCATGGATCAGACTCACCTGCGCCGTCTTCAATTCCTCCAAGGCTGCCTCGGCGGCGTCGCGCGCGGCGCGAATCTCCCCCTCCGCTCGCTTGCGTTCGGTGATGTCGCTGTAGATCAAGACGAAGCCGCCGCCGGGCACCGGGTTGTGTCGCACCTCGAGCACCCGCCCGTCAGGGCGAGTCCGCTCCGCCGTCCACTGGCGGCCGGCATTTTCCGTGAACCGTCGCAGCTCCGCCTCGGGGTCGACAGCGCCGAACTCGCCGCGCTCGGCCAGATAGCGGACATAATCGGTATAGCTCCGCGGCTCAGCGAGGAACGCGTCCGGCAAATCGAGAATCTTCACGAAATTGCGATTCCATGCCGTCAGCTGCAGTTCCTCGTCGAACCTGACGACAGCGTCGGCCATATTGTCGAAAGTTACGCGGAGCACCGCCTGCTGTTGGGCGAGCTCGGCGGTGCGCTCCTCGACCAGCTCTTCAAGACGCTCCGCCGCTTCGGCGCGTTCGGCCAGCAGCGCATCGCGTTCGATCGCGTTCTGACGGAAGACCTCGACGGCTCGTCCCATTGCGGCGATTTCGTCGCTGCCCGTCACTGGAACTGCAGTTTCGCGCCCCCCACCAGCGATTTCGAACATGGCACCGCTCAACAAATTCAACCGTGTCACGATATTGCGACCGACATACCGCCATACGATCAGGATCGAAGTGAAAAGGCTAAGCGCAACCAGCACGGTTATCGCCTGGGTGCTGATCCGCTGAACCTGCAGAGCCGAGCCGGTCGCAGCCTGCACCTCTTCTTTGGCCTTTCCAACCAGGTGCTCGGCGGCGGCGGTGAGCTGCGTCGACAGTTCGGCATTCTCGGCCAAGAGGCGGCTGGCATCGGCGACCAGATCCAGCTCGTGCTGGCGCAGCTGAATTATGGAATTCGGCCCGTCGACGAAGCTTTTGAATTTCTCCGCTTGAGCCAGGAATAACGGGCGGAGCTTGACATCCAGCACTTGCGAGCCCTTTTCAAGCTCGCCAATCGTCCGGCGAAGCTGAAAGGCGAGGATCAGCAGACGCTGCTTTTGTTCGCTGATCGCAGCCTGCGCCAAGGCTTCGGCGGCGTCGGAGGTCTGCTGCTGTACCAGTCGCACCGGGCGCTCTGCCAATAGACCGACTATTAGGGGCCGCACTGCGTCCCGAGCCGGGTCGTCTTGGCCTTCGGCTATACCGATCAGCGACGCGAGCCGCGTGATCTGACTGTCGTAGACAAGGAGAGTCGGCGCCAGAAGGCGCTGAGTTCTCATCATTGGTATCGAACACGGCACGCATTGCATCCTTGATCCGGCCGATCAGGTTGAGCCGCAGGCGGACGTCCGCGTCCAGTGCCGTAAGATTGGCGTCCAACTGAACGGCGTTGTCCTCGATCGGCGCGAGCCTTTTCTCGCTGATCCCGCCATTGTGCAATTCGCTCAAAAACGACCGCATCCTGTCCGATTCACGCGAAAGCCCGGCGAAGACATGCTCGCGCTCCTGCTCGGTCGTGACGGAGGACAGGGCTGAGGAGGCGGTCACGATGCGCTCGACGGAGCGCGATACTTCGAGCGACGCCAGGATAGGGTCGATCCGCCGATCGATCAGGGTGAGCGACCGCCCGACTTCGAAAAACGAGTAAATCGCGGCGCCGGCGACCAGCGCCGAGAACGCGCTGATACCGAGAAATGCCAACAGGAGCCGCGTCCCGACTCCCCGCGAACTTGCCCTTCGGCTCGACAATGTATAGCGTCCTCGAATGGGTGGCTCAACAACCTCGCGACAGCACCTTACAACCTAAAGCGAGCTTGGCCGAGGGAGACGTAATGAAAGCACGACGCCGCGCCGTATTGCTGGGCGCTGCGGCCGCGGTTAGCGCGGCTGGGAGCTTGCCGGCGCCGGCGATCGCGCAAGGCATCAAAGAGCTCAAGCTGGTCACCAGCTGGCCGGAAGGCACGCCCGGGCTGCAGACCAGCGCCCAGCGGTTGGCGCAATCGATCACGACGTTGTCGGACGGGCGCCTCAAGATTATGGTTTATCCGGCCGACAGCCTCGTCCGCTCTTTCGAAGTCTTCGACGCGGTCGCCGCCGGCGCTGCCGACATGTATCACACTGATGAAGCTTATTTCGAGACCAAGGCGCCTGCGCTGAATTTCTTTTCTGCAGTACCTTACGGCTTAACCGCCGACGAGCTGTGCTCGTGGATTGACTTCGGCGGCGGGCAGACGTTGTGGGACGAGGTCGATGCCCACTTCAACATCAAGCCATTGATGGCCTGCAATACCGGAGTCCAGATGGGAGGGTGGTTCAACAAGGAGGTAAATAGTCCGGAGGACTTCAAGGGCCTGCGCTATCGAATGCCGGAACTCGGTGCCGAGGTCCTGCGCCGGATGGGTGCCACCGTCGTGACGACCCCCGGAGGCGACATTGTCGGCGCGCTCAAATCCGGCGCAATCGATGCGGCCGAGTGGATCGGCCCTTGGATGGACATGGATCTTGGGCTGCACAAGGCGGCCGATTATTACTATTACCCGGGCTTCCACGAGCCGGGTACGAACTTTACGCTCGGCATCAACAAGTCGCTGTGGGACGGCCTGACACCTTCGGACCGCGCGCTGATCGAAGCCGCTGCACAGGCCGAAGTCACCCGGTCGCTCGCTCAGTTCCTTGCCGAGAACGTCAAGTCGCTCAAGCGGCTGCGCGACGACAAACAGGTCAAGATCCTGCGCTTCAACGATGCGCTGATCAAAGTGTTCGGCAAGCTCAGCAAAGAGGTCCTTGCCGACACTGCCACCAAGGACCCGCTGACCCGCAAGGTCTACGAGAGCTACATGGCCTTTCTCGCCGGCATGATGGATTGGACGGAGCTGTCGGAGCGCGGCTACCTCGACACGCGTCGGCTCGCCCTGGGCTAGAGAGGACCGAATGAAGAGACGCCGCCGCGATGTGCTGCTAGGCGCGACCGCTGCCGTTGCGGCAGCTGGGGGCTTCCCGGCACCGGCGATCACGCAAGGCATCAAAGAGCTCAAGCTGGTGACCAGTTACCCCAAGGAGTTGCCCGGATCGGGCACAAGCCCCGAGCGATTGGCGCAATCCATCGCGGCAATGTCCGACGGCCGTCTCAAGGTGACGGTCTACCCGGACGGCAGTCTCGTCCGCGCCCTCGAGGTATTTGACGCCGTCTCGGCCGGCGCCGCCGACATGTATTTCACCGACGAAAAATATTATCAGGACAAGGCGCCAGCGCTGAATTTCTTTTCTGCAGTGCCCTACGGTTTATCCACCGACGAATTTCGCGCGTGGATCCTATTCGGCGGCGGGCAGTCGCTGTGGGACGAGGTCGGCGCGCAGTTCAACATCAAGTCGCTGATGTTGCAAAATACCGGCGTGCAGATGGGTGGGTGGTTCAACAAGGAGATCAACAGGCCGGAGGATTTCAAGGGACTGCGCTATCGCATGCCGGAGCTCGGCGCCGAGGTCCTGCGCCGCATGGGCGCCACGGTGGTGTTGATACCCGTGGGGGATATCGCTGACGCGCTCAAATCCGGCGCGATCGATGCCGCCGAGTTTGTCGGACCCTGGACGGATATCTGGCTCGGGCTCGATAAAGTGGCCGATTATTATTATTACCCGGGCTTCCACGAGCCCGGTTTCAACGGAGCGCTCGGCATCAACAAGACGCTGTGGGACGGACTGACGCCCTACGAACGTGCACTAATCGAAGCCGCAGCACAAGCCGAGGTGAACTCGGTCATTCGCGGAATTCAATGTCGAGAACATCAAGTCGCTAAAACTGCTGCGCGACGACAAACGCATCAAGATCCTGCGGTTCAACGATGAGCTGATCAAGCTGTTCGGCAAGCTCAGCAAAGAAGTTCTTGCCGATGTTGCCGCCAAGGATCCGCTTACTCGCAAGGTCTACGACAGCTATATGGCCTTCCTCTCCGGCATGATGGATTGGACGGAGCTGTCGGAGCGCGGTTATCTCGAGACGCGGCGACTCGCGCTCGGTTAGATCAAGTCCGGGCGGTCGAGAGCCGACGCAGCTCTTGCTTGAGCAGGTCGAAATCGACCGGCTTGGTGAGGAACTCGTGCGCGCCGGCCTCGGCCGCGTGGCGTCGGCGCTCGTCGTCGCCATAGGCGGTCACCATCATGACCGGCAGCTCGGGACGATGCGTTTTGATCTCGCGCAACAGGGTCAGCCCGTCCATCCCCGGCATGTTGATGTCCGACAGAATAACGATCAGCTCGGGCTGCACCCCGTTCGACAACTGATCGAGGGCTTCCTCGCCGGAGGCGGCGAAATGCAGGACATAGGTGCCCTGCCGCGCTTCGCGGCGAAAGCGCTGGCGAAACATCTCTGCAATATCGGGTTCGTCGTCGACCACCAGGATACTAAAGCTCATACTGTAGTCCGTGTTGTTGCTGCTTGCCGGGAGCGCGGCAGGCGGATCGTGAATTCGGTGAACTCGCCGACCCGGCTGTCGACCTCGATCGTGCCGCCATGCTGCTGGGTGACGATGTCCCAGCTGATCGACAGGCCGAGCCCGGTGCCTTCGCCGGTCGGCTTGGTGGTAAAGAACGGCTGAAACAATTTGTCCCTGATCTCGGGCGGGATGCCGGCGCCGTTGTCGCGGATGCGGATCTCGACCGCCTCGCCGAGATCGTGCGTCATCACCTTCAGCGCCGGCCGGAAGTCCGGCTCGGCGCCCTCGCGTTGGCGCTTGGTGGCGGCGTAGAAGCCGTTGCCGAACAGGTTGAGGAAAACGCGCGTCATGTCCTGCGGCACCAATTCGACCGGGGCGAGAGCGTGGTCGAGATCGCGTTCCAAGGTGATGTTGAAGCTCTGGTCCTGGGCGCGGGCGCCGTGATAGGCGAGGTTGAGCGCTTCTTCCACCAGGCCGTTGAGGTCGACCTCGCGGCGCTCGCCGCTGCCGCCGCGCGAATGCTCGAGCATGCTCTTGACGATGCCGTCGGCGCGCCGCCCGTGCTCGGCGATCTTTTCGAGATTGCCGGTCAGCATCCCGACGATTTCGTCGACATCGGCGCGCTCGTCTTCGGTGAGCCCGGCGATCGCCGGTGCGGCGGTCTCCTTGAGCTCATCCAGTAATTCGACCGAGAGGCCGGCGAAATTGTTGACGAAGTTGAGCGGGTTCTTGATTTCGTGGGCGATGCCGGCGGTCAATTGGCCCAAGGAGGCCATCTTCTCGGCCTGGATCAGCCGGTCCTGGGCGCGATGCAGGTCAGAGAGCGCGGCCTCGGCAGCGGTGCGCGCGCGGCGCGCTTCCTGAAACAGCCGCGCGTTCTGGATGGCGAGCACGGCCTGCCCGGCGAAGGTTTGCAGCAAGGTCGGGATGGTCGGCGCGAAGCCGGCTTCGCTGCGCCTCCGGATCACCAGCCCGCCGACGACCTTGTCGTCGCGCAGCAGCGGCACGGCGAGTACGGCATGAATGCCGGGCAAAGTCCTGGCTGCATGCGGCACGGCGGGGTCTTGCTGTACGTCTTGGACGTAGACGGGCGCGCGCAACAGCGCGCTGCGGCCGAGATGGGTTTCGCCCAGCTTGATCCGCCGCTCGCGAAGCGCCTCCACCCGCTCCGCGCTCATGCCGAAGGCGGATTTGGGCACGAAGACTTCTTCGGCTTCGTCGAATTCGTAGATCGTACCTTCATCGGCCTGGGAGAGCTGCGCGGCGCGGCTGACGATGGTGGCGAGCACGGTGTCCAGGTCGAGCGAGGAATTGACCGCGCGCAATACTTCTTCGAGGGCCTGCAATTCGGCGACCGAGCGGGTCAGCTCATCGGTGCGGGCCTGCAATTCGCCGAGCAGCCGCGCGTTCACCATCGCGATCACCGCCTGGGCTGCAAAGTTGTGCAGCAGCGCGAGCTGCTTGTCAGAGAACGGTCGCACTTCCTGGCGGTAGATTGAAAAGACGCCCAGGAGCTGCTCTTCTTTGCGCAACGGAACGGCGAGAAGGGTGCGTACACCGCCAAGTTCCACCACAGCGTGGGGCAGGAGCATACCCGAGCGGTAGCCCGCGTGGACCGCGATGTCGGCGATGTGGACGATCCGCTCCCCGCGCAACAGCGGCTGATGCGCAATCGGGCTGGGCTCGTGCGGTCCCTGTCGGAGAAATTCGGCGTACCGAGGCGGTGCGCCGCGGACAGCCGCTGCGTGCATGGACTCGCCGTCATAGGTCCACAGGGTGCCGAATGAGGCGTCGCAGAGGCGTGTCGCCTTATCGAGCATCGCCTCGAACACCGGCGCGAGCTCCCCCGGCGATGAGTTGATGACCTGCAACACCTCGGCGATCGCCTGTTGCTGCTCCAGCGCCTCTCGTAGTTCGGTCAGGAGCCTCGTATTCTCGATCGCGATCACCGCCTGGTCGGCAAAGGTGCGAACCAGCTCGATCTGCTTTTCGGTGAAGGGCTCTACCCTGGTGCGCGCCAGCACGATGACGCCGATTGGCACGTCTTCGCGCATTAGAGGCACACCAAGCGCGGTGCGCTGCTGCCCGATTGTCGTGGCTTCGGTTAAAGTATAGTCCGGATCGGCTGCGACGTCGGCGATCTGCACCGTCCGGCCTTCCAGCGCGACGCGCCCGGTGATCGTGCCGCGGCCGGGGGTAATCGGATGAGCTTCCATGAAATCCTGATATTCGGGCGGGTAGCCGACCGCCGCGGCCGCCCGATACACCTCGCCGTCGCGGCGCAGGATGAACGCCATCTCCGCATCGCAAAGCCGCGCAGCGGTCTCGACGCACCGTGTCGAGCACAGGCTGCAAGTCGAAGGTCGAGCCGCTGATGACCTTGAGCACATCGCTGGTCGCGGTCTGGTATTCGAGAGACTCCTGTAAATCGCCCGTGCGTTCGCGCAGTTCGCCGAGCAGGCGCGCATTCTCGATTGCTATCACCGCCTGCGCAGCGAAGTTCTGCAACAGCGCGATCTGCTTGTCGGAGAACGGCCGGACCTCCTGGCGGTAGATGACGAAGGCCCCGACCAGAGCATCGTCCTTGCACAAAGCCACCCAAAGCGCGGTGCGAGCACCGGTCAATTCAACAAGCTTCAGGCGCGAGACAACCCCAGAGCGGTAAGCTTCGGTGTCGACCACATCGGGGATATGAACCACGCGATCGCCGCGCACCAGCCGCTCGAGCGCGCTGCCTGGATCAGGTACCCACTCTAGGAGAGGCTCCGCCGCTGCGCCCGACAGGCCACGGACCGCCAATGCATGAAAGCGCTCGCCGTCATAGGTGTGCAATAAGCCGAACGCGGCCTCGCACAGGCGCAATGCCTTATCGAGCATCGCGTCGAATACCGGGGCGAGGTCGCCCGGCGAGCTGTTGATGAGCTGCAATACCTCTGCGGTTGCGGTCTGCTGTTCCAATGCCTCGCGTGTCTCAGTCAGAAGCCGCGCATTCTCCATTGCAATGACGGCCTGGGCTGCGAAGTTTTCGAGCAGCGCGATGTCTTTGTCGGTGAAAGGCCGCACCTCCTGGCGGTTGCAGGAGATTGCGCCGAGCAGCCTGGCGTCCTTGCGAAGCGGCAACATGAGGTTGGTGCGCACGCCACCGCGCCCGGAGACGGCGCGGGCGGTCGGAGTGTCGATCTGCGTCAGATCGGGATTGTGAACCCAGCGGACGCTGTCATCCAGCAGCTGTGGCGCCGCGGAAAGGGTGACCCCTTCACGTAGGTGCCGAGCCAAGTCTTTCGGATAGCCGTGGGTTGCAGCTGCGCGAAACAGCTCGCCGTCGAACAGAAACAAGCTCCCGAGCGTCGCGCCGCACAGCGTATGCGCTTTGTCCAGAATTGCCTCGAACACCGGGGCGAGATCTCCGGGGGAAGAGTTGATGACGCCCAAAACCTCGGCGGTCGCGGTCTGCTGCTCCAATGCTTCGCGCGTCTCGGTGATGAGCCGCGCGTTCTCGATCGCGATGACCGCCTGCGCCGCGAAATTCTGCAAAAGCGCAATCTGCTTCTCTGAGAACGGGCGGACCTCGCGGCGGTGCACATTGATGACCCCAAGAAGCGCGTCTTCCTTGCGCAATGCCACGGCGATCCAGGTGCGAACATTGCGCGCATCGAGTTTGGCGCGCCCCGACGGCAGCTCGCGGTAGGCGGCGGTCTCGCGGACGTCGACGACGTGGGAGACGCTTTCCCCCCGCCTGAGAAATTCATACATCCCGCCCGCCGCGCTTAGGTTGCTCGGGCCGAGCTCCTGCAATTTGGCGAACACATCGGGTTCGCCATGCGCCGCGACCAGGTGCAGCAACTCACCGTCGAGGATGCGTACCAGGGCTTCATCGGCTTCGCACAGCTGCGCGGCGCGCTCGACCACCGCCTCGAACACCGGGGTGAGATTGCCGGGGTGCGCGTTGATGACGCCCAATACCTCGGCGGTCGCGGTCTGCTGCTCCAGAGCCTCGCGCGTCTCGGTGATGAGCCGCGCATTCTCCATCGCGATTACCGCCTGCGCGGCGAAGTTCTGCAGCAGCGCGATCTGTTTGTCGGAGAACGGCCGGACCTCCAGCCGGTATGCCTCGATGGCGCCGAGCAGGACTCCGTCCTGGCGTAGCGCCACCAGCATGTTCGTGCGCGCGCCACCAATCTCAACCGCCCCTCGCGCACGGGGAGTGAGCCGATGCAGCTCCGTCGCGGCAACGTCATCGATGTGCAGGAAATCTCTGCCGGCAACAAACTGGGAGAACGCCCCTTCGGCATTCGGCGGAGGAACGATTGCCCGCCCCGCCAGATATTCGGCATAACGCGGCGGAACCCCATGCATGGCAACGGCGTGGAACGCCCTGCCGTCATATGTCCACAGAATGCTGAAGGCGAAGTCGCACAGGCTTGTCGCCTTGTCGAGCATTGTCTTGAACACCGGCGTGAGGTCGCCGGGCGATGAGTTGATGACCTGCAAGACCTCGGCGGTCGCGGTCTGCTGCTCGAGTGCTTCGCCCAAGTCGCGGTTGCGGGTCTCCAGCTCCCCGAATAGACGAACATTCTCGATGGCGATCGCCGCCTGGTCGGCGAAGGTTTTGACGAGGTCGATCTGGGCGGCGGTGAAGGGCCTGACCTCGCGCCGCCCGCATCCGATGGCCCCGATCGGCTTACCCTCCCTGAAGATCGGTACGGCGAGAAACGACCGGTACTTCGCCACCGATTGCAGCACTTCGAGTGTACGGGTGTCGTAGTCGAGCCAAGTCAGGACATCCTCGAAATGCACCGGCTGCGCGTCGACAAAGGCCAGACCCATCACAAAGTTTCGCGCGGGCGGTCGTGGGAAAAGACTGTGAAACGCCCCCGTCTCCTCCGGCGACATACTGTGGACGGCCACCAGATGGAGCAGGCCGTCTTTGAGCCTCGCCACCGCGCTGAACTCCGCCTCGCACAATGCGGCGGCGCGCGCAACGATCGCCTCGAACACCGGCTGTACGTCGGTTGGGGAGCGCGAGATCACGCCTAGGATCTCGCTCGTCGCGGCCTGCTGGGCCAACGCCTCGTCGCGCTCGGCGGTGCGCTGGTCGAGTTCTCGCTGCAGCGCCGGAAGAGTTTGCCGCAGATCGGTCGCCGCCTCGTCGAGCACAGCCATTCGGTCGCCTGGCCTCCCCGCCGGTGCCCGCTGGGACCTCCCAACGGTCGGCGGTTCGGCTGCCGGGCAGCTCGGATGCCGCGACCGAGCGGTACACGTATTACGCGCGAGAATACCCGCCCACTGTTCTCGCCGCTAGTGGATCAAATCTGACAGAACAATCATGGACTGGTGGATCGAGTCGCCGACGGTTATGCTCATTCCCCCACGGGGAAGGACACCCAACATGACCGCAACAAAAGGCTTCGTGGTGCCTGCGGGCGGCGGAAAGCATTTCGACTCGCCGACACCCGGCCGTTTTTTTGCGTTAAAGCTCCTCGGTCGCGATACCGGTGAGAGCATCATGATGTTCGAGGAGACCCTGCCCGCCGGCACCGCGAGCCTTCATCATCTGCACCGTGACAGCGATGAGGTTGCCTGGGTCATTTCCAGCGAATTCACCTTCAAGATCGGCGACGAGGTAACCGTCGGCGGGCCCGGCACCTGCGCATTCATGCCGCGCAACATCGCGCATGCCTGGAAGAACACGGGCAAAGAAACTGGCCGCGTTCTGTTTCTCTATACCCCGGCTGCCGCCGGCGGCCTCGTTGAAGCGCTCTCGGAGCGCCGTCCTGACAACGCCGACGAACACAAGAAACTCTTCGAGCGCTACCGCTGGGAAGTTGTCGGCCCGAACCCTCTTTGATCTAGCGCCTGCGCGGGGCCCATGGGCGTTTCTCGCGGAGCGACGGCTCAAAGCCCCAGATAGAATTTGCGGACGAGCTCGTTGTTGTTGAGCTCGTCGGCGGAGCCGCCTTCGAAGGCGATCTTGCCGTGGACGATGACGTAGCCGCGGTCGGCGATGCGGACGGCCTGGATGAAGTTCTGCTCGGCCATCAGCACGGTCAGCTGGTGACGGTCCTTCAATTCCTTGATCTTCTCGATCGTGCGCTTGACGAGGACCGGGGCGAGGCCGACCGACGGCTCGTCGATCAGCAGGATCTTGGGCGCCGACATCAGCGCGCGCGCCAAGGCCAGCATCTGCTGCTCGCCGCCGCTGAGGCTGCCGGCCAATTGGCGCCGCCGCTCGCGGAGCACCGGGAAGGTGTCGTATGAGGAATCGAGATTGTGCGCGATCGCCGTGCGGGCGAGCGGGCGGAAGGCGCCCAACAGCAGGTTTTCCTCGACGCGTCAGCTTGGGGAAGAGGCGCCGGCCTTCCGGCACCAGGCTGATCCCGAGATCGACGATCGCCTCGGTCGAGCGGCCGACCAGATCGTGCCGCTCGCCGTCGATCTCGGCGACGATCGTCCCGGCGGTCGGCGGCACGATCCCCATGACGCATTTCATCAGGGTGCTCTTGCCGTTGCCGTTGGTGCCGAGCAGCACGACGGTCTGCCCGGGTTCGACCGACAGCGACACGTCCTCGAGCACCCGCACCGCGCCGTAGCCGGCGTCGAGGCCTACCGAAGGCTACTCGCGCCAGATAGGCCGTCCGGCGAAGGCCCACGGGTCGAGCCCGGCCATGACGAATAGTGGATGCCCGCCCGGGCAAAGGAGGCTACTCGCCAAGATAGGCCCTCTCGACCTCGGGGTTGCGGATCGCTTCCTGCGGCGAGCCGTCGGCGATCTTCTGCCCGGCGACCAGCACGACGAGCCGGGTCGAAAAGCTCATCACGGCGCGCATGATGTGCTCGATCAACACGATCGTGATGCCCTGCTCGTTGAGGCGGAAGAGCACGAGCAGGATCTCCTCGACCTCGGAAGGCGACAAGCCCGCCATCGCCTCGTCGGCAAACAAGAGGCGCGGCGCGCTGGCGACGGCGCGGGCGAGCTCGAGCTTGCGCATCTCGACCTGGGTCAAGTCGCGCGGCAGATGCAGCGCCTTGTCGGCGAGCCCGACATCGGCGAGCAGCGTGCGGCAGCGCTCATCGATCGCGGCACCGGAGAGATGCGCGCCATGCCGGGCATTGACGGTGTAGAGCAGCGGAATCCGCAGATTGTCGACGAGGTTGAGGCTGCGGAACGGCTTTGGCAGTTGGAAGCTGCGGGCGAGCCCCAATCGGGTGCGCCGGTAGGCCGGCATGCCGTCGATGGTGTGCCCGTCAAATACCGTGCTCCCGCTGTCGTGATGCAATGTGCCGGAGAGGCAGTTGACGAGCGTGCTCTTGCCCGAGCCGTTGGGCCCGATCAAGCCGAGCCGCTCGCCCACGGCGACGGTGAGGTTGATGTCCTCGAGCGCGACAAAACCGCCGAAGCGCTTGCCGAGCCCGCGGACCTCCAGGATCGAGGCGGCCATCAGCGGAGCCTGGCGCGCCGGCGGCTCTGCACAAGCCCGACGATGCCATTGGGCGCAATGACCACGAAGACGATCAGCAGAACGCCGACGATCAGCAGATTGAGCGCCGAGGAGATCGTCACTGTGGCGAGCTGCTGGATCGTGCCGAGCAATACCGCGCCGATAACCGGGCCGATCCAGCTGGTCATGCCGCCGATCAATCGGCATTGCGACGCTGTTGACGGCATAGGAGAGATTGAAGCTCGAGGCCGGATCGAGATAGGTCACGTAATAGGGCAAGGGGGCGCCCGACATTCCCATCAGCGCGCCGCTCAATGTTGTCGAGATCAGCTTAAGCCGCAGGGTCGGCACCCCCGCCGCCTCGGCCGCCTGCTCGTCGTCGCGGATCGCGTTGAAGCCGAGGCCGAGATGTCGAGCGCTCGATGGTGCGCGCGATCGCCACCGAGATCCAGGTCAGCGCCAGCATCAGCGAATAGAGATACTGGATGTAGCTGCCGTAGATCGGCGATTGCTGCGGCCGAATGACATAAATGCCGCGCGATCCGCCGACAAAATCCCAGTTGACGATCAGGGTCTGCGCGACGATCGCCAATGCCAAGGTGGCGATCGCAAAAAACACGCCTTTGAGCCGCAGGGTCAAATACCCCATGCCAAACCCGACAATGCCGGAGGTGACGCCGCCAACCAGCATCATGACCGGAACCGGCAGGGATGTGAGCTTGTGCAGGACGACGGCGCTGTAGGCCCCCACGGCGAAAAACGCGCCGGTGCCGAAATTGGTGTACCCGGTATAGCCGCCGAGAATGTTCCACGCCGTCGCCAGGACGATGAACTGCAGCACCTGGTAGGCGGCGAAGAAATAATATTCGTTGGCGAGGAGCCCGCGCGTCAGCAGCAGAAACGCGATGGCGACGACAAACGAGACGACCCAGAATTTCCCGGTGCCCATCTGCCCTACCGGAAAGAGCCCCTCTCCCGCATTGCGGGAGAGGGAGGGGCCCGGCCCGCAGGGCTGCCTATTCCCCCTCTCCGCCCTTGGGGGCGGAGAGGGCCGGGGTGAGGTGGGGGAATTCTGGGCTGTGGCACGACCCACCTCACCCTCCCCATCGCCGACGCGATGGGTCCCCTCCCTCTCCCCCCGCAAGCGGGCGGAGAGGGCAAGTCCCCCAGTGCGGGAGAAATGCTAACAGCGCAAGAACCTGGACCGCTCCGCATCATCGCTAGCGCCCGAGGATGCCGGCGGGGCGCACGGCGAGGGTCAGGAGGAGGAAGCCGAAGGCGACGGCGGGCGCCCAGGAGGGGCCGTAAAAGGTCGCGGTGATGCTTTCGACGACGCCGATCAGAACGGCGCCGGCGAGCATGCCGGGAAAGCTGGTCATGCCCCCGAGCACGCAGATCGCAAAGATGCGCCCGATGTAGTCGCGGCCGATCGACGGCTCGACCGGCTGAATGATGATCAGCAGGGCGCCGGCGACCGAGGCGGTGGCGATCGAGAGGCCGAAGGCGATGCGCTTGATGCGGCTGGGGTTGGCCGCCATCAGCTGCAGGGCCAGCCGGTCCTGCGAGACGGCGAGGATGGCGCGGCCGATGAAGGTGCGCCCCAAGAAGACCTGCAGCACCGCGAGCATCAACAGCGAGACCAGGAACGGGACCAGCATGCGCAACGGCAGGTCGACAAAGCCGAGATGCAGGCTCGGACCGATATAGGGGGCCTCGACAAACCGGTAATCGACGCCGAATACCAGGATCAGCCCGACCTCGCCGACAAACAATAGACCGAAGAAGAAGGCGAGACCTTGGATCGACTCCTCGCCGCGCTGTTCGAACGCGTAGTAGTAGATCTGGTAGACCGCCATGCCGACGAGAAAGAATGCGGGCGCCATGACGACGCCGATCAAGATCGGGTCGATGCCGAAATTGGAGTTGACGATGTAGGCGACAAAGGACCCCAGCATGATGAAGGCCGGGTGGGCGATGTTGACGATGTCGAGCATGCCGAAGGAGATCGTCACCCCGACCGTGACCGCGGCATAAAAGCCGCCGAGCAACAGGCCTGCGACGATTGCGTTGACCGCCAGGTCGAGTGAGATCATCCCGGTCAGCGTTCAGCCCGCGCAGGCAGTCGCGGCATGTACGTTTCCCCCATCGGTGGTGTTCGGTCACCCCAACACATTAAAACAGCAACGGCGGCCTATGTTAAGGCCCGCCGCAGAGAGCCGCACGAAGCCAGGGGATCGATGGCGACGCGAAGCCGGCGCCATCAGCGAGGGCCCGGCAAAAGAGCCCCTCACCCTGGAAGGGTGAGGGATACCAGTGGAAGGCTAAGAGCTGTCGTGGCAAGATTGTTCGCCGCCAGCGTGAGCTCGACTAGTCGCTGTCCGGGTCGTCTCTTCCATAGATCGTAACGCACCCGGTCAAGCAAATCGGGACGGCGTTGTTCGCCGCGATCGGCACGAACACGTGGTTGGTTCCGCTCAAACGCAGCCACCGAATGTGCGGTCCCGCGGGGAGTGGGGCGTTTACATTGCCCGAGGTCGCGGGCACTGCCGGAGTGTTCAAGGTCGGCACCCGCTGGTCCAAGTTTCGGCTCAGCGCGTCGATCACATCGAGCGTTGCGGCACCTTGCGAATCATTGACCGGTGCTGTTCGTGGCTGTCCCTAGCGGGGGGCGCGCCGGGACGAGCGCGTTCGGAGCGAGATTGCTGCCCGAGGAGGCGGCGTAATAGTGATTATCGCCCTGCATTGAACCAGGCCTCGTCCCCAACGCCTGCGCCCAGAACGTTCGCCAGGACCAAGCCTGTCTTCGCATTCAGAATCACCAATTGGGGCGCTGCGGTGTCAGTGCTCCTGTCCGCATTCCCGGTCCACAAGCTGCCGTCCGTATGGCCCAAATCGTATTGCAGTTGGCGAGCAGATCCTCGTGTGCGCGGGTTCAGCGCGAGGCCCGCCGGCGAGCAAAATGTGAAGGTCGAAATCACCTTGACCGTCCCTGTCGTCGTGATGCGGATGATACCGCCGACCGTCGGGTTCGTCCCCGATTTGCGGGATCGACTCGTAGAACAACTTGGTGCTTCGGATCCCACACCGGCTGCTCGGCGCCGTTTTGCGCATCGACCCCGTTGGCCAAAGTATAGGGAATATTCATTCCGCAGGTCAGAGCACCGGTCGCCTTGTTGACCGTGATCAAGGTGCCAAACGGCGGGGTTGCAGGCGTTGTTGATCGCAAGAATCAGCCCGTCCTGCCGGATCGTAGGCCAATTCGTCAGCACGGGTGGGCTCGCCGGCCTTTGTCGTGCATTCGCTGACGGTCTGGGGCGGGTTCACGCTGAGGTTGAAACTGAGCACCCGGCTCGGCGCATCGGTTACAAAGAGCCACGGGAAAGCGGCTACGACGCCATTCGGGCCGGCCGTAGCGGTCGAGAAGGCGGGTGGCGAGACCCCCGCGAACGGCGCGTGGCCGTTGTTCGGGATGATCTGTGTGACGATCGACTCGGCAGAAGAGCGACGTCGACGGCCTTGTTCTGACCGATCCGCGAGATAGTAGACTCCGGTCCGACTTGGTCGACGAAACTGATATCGAATGAGTACATTCCGCCGGTGTATTGCTGGCACTTACCGGGATCGGAACGCTGGTGAGCAGATGGACGGCCGGTTCGACTTTTTTCGCCTGCCCTCGCGTTATCTGCTGCCGCTGCATTCACCTGCCACCAGCACAGGTAGAGCCACCAATACTGACGATACGACGCATTTCTTGAGTAAGGCGCGCAATGCACTGTGCGCGTGAAGCATGTTGTCCTCCCATCTCGCGTGATTTTCGACTGACGCCGGCCCAGATAGCGCCGGTGGTTAAAATTCACTCGCTGTCGTCAGAGAGTCAACAAATTTTTGACGTGTTTTGGACGAATTTGCCTTTATGAAACTTTTATATTTGTAACGGGCTTGTAACAATAATGTAAAGAATTATAGTCGTTTACCTAACCGATAGTATCATGGTTAATCAGGCCGAGCGGCCTCCTTTATCGGCAAAGTAGTGGTCCAGCGGGTATCCCCGCACGGCTTCAGGTCGGGATCAGCGGCTCGCCGCGCATGTATTTGCCGCGGCAGAATAACAAGGTCGGCTTGGTTGTGTAGGCGTAGCGCTCGACGTGGCCGAAGAAGATGATGTGGTCGCCGCCGTAATGCCGCTACTCATTGCGGCACTCGAAATGTGCAGCCGAGCCGATCAGCACCGGCGCGCCGCATTCCGGGATGATGTGGTCGATCTCGGCGAATTTGTTCTCGTGCGTGTGGGCAAATTTATTCGAGAGTTCGATCGTTGACGACCATATCCGAGCCCTCCTGGAAGGCCGGCAGGCTCCGCGCATAAAGAGAAGCGTTCCACTGCGCGAGCGGCGGCGGGTTGAGCGAGACCGAAGTGAACGCGCTCGACGATGCTGAAAATAGGCTCTGGGTCGCGCCGACAGCAAGCCGCCGCAATCGGCGACGACTTTCACGCCGCAGAGGATTGTCCCGGGTGTGTACCGGCCCGCTGCGGCAGCAAGACAAGGCACCCGAGAATGAAGGCGGCGATCACCGCCGAGGCAATTGGCCGGCTCAGAGCGAGACCGCCATGATTTACCGGTTTGTCTAGAAAATCGCCAACCGTAGCCCCCAACGGTCGGGTCAGGATGAACGCAGCCCAGAACAGCATCACGCGCGAGATGCTCGTACGATAATAGGCGATAGCGAGCACTGCGAGCCCGGCAGCGAATACAAGGGCGCCGCCTTCATATCCGAGACCGGTCGTATCCGCCATCCAGTCCCCAAGCGCGGTACCCAGCGTTTGAGAGAAGGTGATCGCTGCCCAATAGAACACTTCTACCTTCGGTGTATTTACGGTTTCCACCGATATCGAGCCGAGAGACCAATACCAGAGGGCGAGAGTTGCGAGGAGGCAGCAGAACAAAAGCGATGACCCGCCGGTGTAGCCAATGCCCAGGGAGCGGTCGGCAAAATCAGCCATCGTCGTGCCGGCCGTGGTGGAGGCCACGATGGTCGCCCAATAAAGCAACGGATTAAACCTTTTCGCGGCGATTTGAAGCCAAACCAAGACCATCAGGAGTGACAGGAAAATCACCGTTCCAGTCAAGTAGCCCCAATTCAGCGTCATCGTGACCGAATCACCGCCGGTCTCCCCCAAGGTTGTCGCGGCAATTTTGATGATCCAGAAGGTTAATGTGACCGCTGGGACCTTAGTAGCATAATCATCAGAACTACGCATGGTCTGGACCTGTTGCTCCGACAACAATAGGAAACAAAAATAGAACACCCGCGCCCTCCTGACACCAATGTCCTATCAACCTTACTTTGACGGAAAGAATTGGATCTCGGATTGGTCTGCGCAACGGGAGTGATTAATACCTTACGATCTTTTAATGTTGAGGCGGTGCGACTGAGCGTCGCTGCTTCGAAGTTGTGCGATCCCGAGATCTGCCACGGATCGGCCCCGAACCCTGAGGCGTAGGGCCTTTTTATGGGCGTAGCTCGAGCGGGCAGGCTACTCGTACGAGGGCGGCGGTGATCGATCCGGTATCGACACCCGCCAGGGGGTCAGGGCGGGATCAGCGGTTCGCCGCGCATGTATTTGCCGCGGCAGAACAGCAAGGTCGGCTTGGAGGTGTAGGCGTAGCGCTCGACGTGGCCGATGAAGATGATGTGGTCGCCGCCGTAATGGCGATATTCGTTGCGGCACTCGAAATGTGCGGCAGAGCCGATCAATACCGGCGCGCCGCATTCGGGGATGATGTGGTCGATTTCGGCGAATTTGTTCTCGTGCGAGCGGGCGAACTTGTTCGACAGCTCGATCTGGTCGTGCGCCAAGATATTGACGACGAAATGCGAGCCCTCCTGGAAAGCCGGCAGGCTCTGCGCGTAGAGCGAGGCGCTCCACAGCACTAACGGCGGCGTCAGCGACACCGAGGTGAAGGAGTTGGCGGTCATGCCGTAGAGCCCACCCGTCGCGCTGCGCGCCGTGACGATCGTCACGCCGGTCGCGAAGGTGCCGAGCGCGCTGCGGAAATCGCGCAGATCGAAGCCCTCGCCCGCGGTGCTTCGCACCGGTGCGGCATGGCTGCCGATGATCCCGTCCTTGAGGATCTCGTTTTCCACGGCCGGCGCCCTCAGAGCGGCGCGTCGGGCGGCAGCCCGAGCGCCACCCTGCCGTAAATCGCGCCGTTGACGTCCCAGTTCAGATGGTAATGGGCATTGGCCGCGTGGACGTCCCGGAACGCTCGCTGGATCGGGTTCCTCTGATAGATCGCGCCGCCGCCGGTTGCGGCGAACAGGAGGTCGACCGCCTTGGTGCACAAGCTCGCGGCAAAGGCGCCGTCGCGCCGGTAGCGCGCGCGCTGCTCGATACTCGGCACGACCCCGGCCTCGGTGATCCGCATAGCCTCGTCGCAATCGCGCAATGCAATCGCCTCCGCCGCATCGGCCAGCGCCGCCGCCTCGGCGAGATGTACCTGGATATTGGTGAAATCGGCGAGGTTCTTGCCGGTATAAGCGCTGAGCCGGTTGCGGGTCGTCTCGGCGAAGTGCCGGATTGCGCCGCGCGCGATGCCGAGCGAGACGCCGGCGATGGCGTAGGCAAACAGACTGACGGCCGGAAGCTTGTACAAGGTTCCGGGATTGAGTTCACTGCCCCGATTGGGGCCGCCCTTGATGCGCTCGGTGGCGAGGGTGCGATAGGCCGGAACAAAAATGTCGTTGACCTCGACATCCTTGCTGCCGGTTCCGGCCAGGCCGATCACCTCCCAGGTGTCGATGATCGTGTAGTCGCTCGCCGGCACCAGAAGCATGCGCGTGTTCGCTCTGCCCGGTCTCCTCGTCGCTGACCACGGCGCCGAACATATTCCAGGCCGCGGCATCGATGCCGCTCGAAAACGGCCAGCGGCCGCTCAGCCGATAACCGCCCTCTACGCGCCGCGCGCGGCCGCGTGCGAAAATCAGAGCCGAGCTGATCAGGCTGTCCGGCGATTCGCCCCAGATCTCGTCCTGCGCCTCGGGGTGCCACATGCCGAGCAGCCAATGATGGGCGGCGAGGTTGGCCAGCACCCAGGCAGGTCGAGCCGCAACCCCGGCCGATCACCGCGGTGAGCTCGTACAACGCGCGATAAGGCAGCTCGCTGCCGCCGACGCGGGCCGGCTGCAGCATGCGGAAGAGACCGCTCGAATGCAGATCGGCGATCGTCTCGTCAGGCAGCCGACGAAGCTGCTCGGCCCGCGGAGCGCGCTCACGCAGAACCGGGATCAGCGCCTCGGCGCGCGCCAGCAGCTCTTCGAAGCGCGGCGAGGCCGCGCGCTGGTCGGTATTTGCCTCGGGCATTGCGCTCCTCTCCCGGATAAGCCAGCCTCTCCTATCCTACTCCTCGCATCGCAACTCGGCGATATTGCTATTCACATCTGGGTCTGGTCAGCCTTCGCACCATCTGCCTCGCGCAACCGAGGGTGGGCGCATGTCCAGGGTTACACAACCGTCAAGGAGACAGACAACCGATGTATAAACTGTCGGTTTGGCCGCCGGGTCGCTCGGTTTGGTGATCGGCATGGTTGGGACGGATCGCCGGCGCATGCGCCAGGCAATGTGCAGGTCGGCACGCTGACCTGCAATGTGGCCGGCGGCTGGGGATTTGTGTTCGGCTCGTCGAAGGCGGTCCGCTGCACCTTTGCGCGGGCGGGCGGACGGCCGGAGCACTATGCCGGCACGATCAACAAATTCGGCGTCGACATTGGCTATACGCAGGGCGGCGTGCTGGTTTGGGGTGTGTTCGCGCCGAGCGGCAAGCCTCGCGCCGGGAGCGCTGTCGGGCGAATTATGTCGGCGCGACCGGAAGCGCCACGGTTGGTGTCGGCGCCGGCGCCAATGTGCTGGTCGGCGGCTCCAACCGCACGATTTCGCTGCAGCCGGTCAGCATCGAAGGGAACACCGGTCTCAACGTCGCAGCCGGGATCGGATCGATCAGCCTGCGCTATCACCTCAAGTCGGACGCCGGGCCCGGTAGCAACAGCACCGGTGGCTGCACACCAATTCCGATGCAGATTGAGCACAGGCCGGCTTCATCTCTCGGTCATCCGTCGGCGCTATTGTTGGCGAATGATCCGCGGGCGACCGGGACCGGGCGGCGACGCCCGAAATACGGCGCTCGCGGCGACGTTCTCTTGGCGCCGATGTTCCGTCTTCATCTATTACCTCTACGCCCGGCGGCTGGTCCGCGAGATCGGGAGCCGGCCGATGCCGCGCCATGTCGGCATCATCCTCGACGGCAACCGCCGCCACGGCCGCTCGCGCGGCATCACCGAGCCGAGGGAGGTGTACGACCTCGGTGCGAACAAGCTCGACGAGATCCTCGAATGGTGCGCCGAGCTCGATATTCCGACGGTCACGCTTTGGGTCTTTTCGACCGACAACTTCCAGCGGCCGGCGGCCGAAGTCTCCGGCATCCTGGCTTCGATCGAGGCCAAACTGACGGCGCTGGCCTGCGACCCCGAGATCCACCGCCGGCGCGTAAGGGTTCGCGCGATCGGCTGCCTCACAATGCTCCCGGAGCCCGTGCTCGCCGCGATCAGGGCGGCCGAACGCGCCACTTCGAGCTATGACGGGCTGGAGCTCAACATTGCCGTCGCCTATGGCGGGCGCCAGGAAATCACCGATGCGGTGCGCGCCTTGCTGTGGTGCGCGGCCGAGAAGCAGGCAACCTTGGCCGAGGCGATCGATGAGGTCACCCCCGAAGCCATCGCCAGCCACCTGTACACCGCGGGCCTGCCCGACCCCGATCTGATCATTCGCACCAGCGGGGAGGTCCGGCTGTCGGGCTTTCTGCTATGGCAGAGCGCGCATAGCGAATTTTATTTTACCGACGTCCTGTGGCCCGCCTTCCGCAAGATCGATTTCCTGCGCGCCATCCGCTCCTTCCAACAGCGCCGCCGCCGCTACGGCTGCTGAGCCGATTGACGCCACAGCCCCGACGCGAGTAGGCCTTGTCCGGATAAGCGATCCCAACGGAGATTCCCGATGCCCGTAGCGGCAATGAACCATTTCACCGTGTTGAGCGACGACCTCGAAGCCACGCGGCGCTTCTATTGCGACCTGTTCGGCTTCAAGGTGGGCTGGCGGCCGCCCTTCCAGTTTCCGGGATGGTGGCTCTATGCCGGTGACGACACCCCGATCCTGCACGTGATCCACAGCAAGGACTCTGCCGCAGGACCGCGGCGGCGTCCTCGACCACATGGCGTTCTCCGCCAAGGACCTGCCCGCTACGGTCGCGACCCTCAAACGCGAGGGCATCGAATACGAGCTGCGCCGCCTGCCGGGCGGCGGCATCTGGCAGCTGTTCTTCCACGACCCGTGCGGCGCCAAGGTCGAGTTCGATTTCGAGAAGAACGAACCGGCGCCCGAAGGCCACCTCGAGGCCTGACCCTCACGAACCCTCACCCACCAAGCCCTTTCGGGCTCGGTCCCCCCTCTCCCGCAATGCGGGAGAGGAGCTTTGAGCTGGGTGCGTTATCACCCCTCTCCTGCATCGCGAGAGAGGGTGCCGAGCGCAGCGAGGCGGGTGAGGGCGGTCGCCGCTTACTCCGCTGCCCGGGCGCCAAGCGCGGCTAGGCGCTGTTGCGCGTCGAGAACCGTCGCCTTCTGTTCGGTTGCCGGCTTGAGATGGAAATCGAACTCGGCGGTGTAATAGGGCGGCTCGATGCCGAGTCGGGCCGCTTCGCTGTCGCGGGCGTCGTGCCGCACGAAATCGCAGATCAGCGACTCCTTGACCGCGAATACCGCGTCGCTGCCGAGATACTCGTCCCGCCGGTCAAAGATATGGGTCGTGACCGGCTCATAGCCGTCGGCCGAGACCACGAAGTGGATGTGCGCCGGTCGCCACGGGTGGCGGCCGGTCGCGCGCAGCATCGCGCCGACGGGCCCGTCGGAGGGGATCGGATAGTTCACCGGCAGCACGGTGCGGATCAGATAGCGTCCCTCGGCGTCGGTGCGGAACCTGCCGCGCATGTGCAGCTCGCCGTCCAGGCTCTCGTCCTGCGAATTGTAGAGCCCGCTCGATTGAGTCTGCCAGACATCGAGGAGCGCGCCCTCGATCGGCTGGCCGTCGAGGTCGAGAACCCGGCCGCTGACGAGGGTCAGGGTTCCAGTCTTGTCGAGCCGGGCGATGTTGCCGCCGGCAGGCAATTCCGGCGCGCCCAGCCGATGAAACGGGCCGAACACCGTCGATTCGGTCGCCCCGTCGGGTTTGCGGTGGTTGATCAGGTCGACCACCATCGACACCCCGAGGGTATCCGAGAACAGGATGAATTCCTGCCGCTTGTCGCTGCACATCTGGCCGGCTTCGGTCAGGATTTCGATCGCCTGAAACCACTCCGCCTCGGTCAATTCGACCTCCTTGACGAAGGCGTGCAGGTGCCGGACGAGCCCGAGCATGATCTGCCGCAGGCGCGGGTCTGGCGTTTGCGAGAAACGCTGCAGCGCCTCGGCCGTGATGTCGTCTTCGGTTTTGTTGCGCTGGACGGGCATCGCCATTCTCCCTCGTGCGGTTCGAGGGAGATATAGCGGAAACTTGCGGCGCCGCACTTAAAGCGCCCCTCACCTCTCCCCGGCGGGGAGATGAGGGGAGGTGGACGATCGATCAGACGGCGTCGCGACTTTCTGGCCGTTGGGACTACCGAGCCCAGTGCAGGCGTCCCACCCCGGGAGGCGGCAATCCCCGTTATTGCCCTGCGTTATATCATGCAGGGCTGTCGCATTTAGGTACAGGTGGGGGTTGATGAACCCGGCGCGCTGCGCCTTTGCCGCGGTGATGCGCGCGATGAGACCCGCCCACAACGGCGCCACGGCGCTCGTTCCGCCGATGACGGTATTCTGGCCGTCGACCCGCACATCGTATCCCGTTGCCGGATCGGCATCCCCGCAGACGTCGGGAACGCCCCGCATCGCGAGCGCCTGCGTCGCACCCTGGTTCGCGTGACCTGCAGCCCCTCCTGATAGGGCGGCAGCGCAAAAAAGCCGCTGACCCCACCGCCGGTCGCGCCGTTGCCGGGTCCCTCGTTCCACACCTTCTCCTGCGTGATGGAGGTGCCGGAGCCTGCAGATCGGTGCCGCCGCAGCCAGGCATCGGGCTCGACGCCGGGAAATCGACGTGATCGGCACCATCGCCGACGCCGTCATCCGACCCGTCACCCGATGCCACGCAAACCGTTATCCCCATCGCGGCGGCTGCCTGGAACGCCTGGTCGAATGCCGTCATCGCCTGCACGGTCCAATTCGATTCGGGTCCACCCCAGCTGATCGAAATGACCGAAGGCTTGTTCGTCGTGTCGTGGATTGCCGCGGTGATCGCATCGAGGAACCCGGCATCGGTGTTCGGCGCGAAATAGACGACGATCTTGGCGTCGGGCGCGATTGCCCCGGCGACCTCGATGTCGAGCATCACCTCGCCGTCCGGCCCGTTGCCGGAGCCCGTCGGATGGTTCTTTCCATGGTCGACCGATGACCGCAAGCACCCTTGGCTGGCTGACCTTGCAATCCCGTGAAATACCTTTGCAGGTCGGCTGTGCGGTAGCCTCCGCCGAGCTCGACGATGGCGATGCACTCGCCTTGCCCGGTGCCCGCGGGGAAGCCATACAAGGCGGCGAGTTGGGTCGGCGTAAAAGACGTAGAGGCGGCAGCGGCCGCATGCCACTCGACATTGCGGTGCGTCGGGCGGGCGCGGAAATGCGGGCGCGCCTGAGGCCGGTTGTCGAGCCCGAGCACGGCGGTAACCACCCCGTGCAGTTCGTCGGGCAAATGTATCGCCCCGGTCCTGCCGCGATAGGTGCCGCCGGGATGCTCGAATTGCTGCAGCTCCACGCCAAAGGCGTCATTGAACTGGGCCACGGTGCCGGAGAGCACGACGTGTCGCCGCCCTGCGTGCTCCTCGACGACGGCGAGACCGTGCTGGTTGGCGAACTGTTTGACTGCCTGGATGTCCGTCGGGTCGGCGCCGAATTGTTGGTCATACTCCTCGTGGGTCAGGTGGCGCTCGGATTTGTCGCCGGCAGCTATTTTGCGGACCCTTTCCTGCTAATGCTCATGCTGGCGGTGCCGCAGCACCAGGTGACCTCCAGCCGTTCCGCCCGGATCGGCCTTTCCGATCGATCGTGCTCCCGGCAGTGGTTTCCTTTCGCTACCGATGAGCGGATTTTTGGGCATAGCTCCACACTCCTCAATTTGTTAAAAACATGTGCCGCGCAGGATCTGCGAACGGCTCTGCAACGGCACGAAGCGGCAGCCGGACCGAGTTCGAGTTTTCTGATGACTTCGCTTGTCAAAGGCCGGGATCGCCAAACGATCTAAACTAACAGTACCATAAATATTCGTTGAAATCAAGCGCAATCGCTATAGACGCGCTTGGGCGACGCTGAATAGCGTTAGGGTGATCCGACAGTGGCGGCCATGCGCCGGCGGCGGCCAGGGGCGATGCTCGCCGAGCAATGCCAGGACAACCGTCAATGCCATGAACACGACGCTGGCGCCGAATACCCAACGCGGGGCGCCGCTGTCCATGATCCAGCCGAACAGCATCGGCCCGACCGTACCGCCGATGCTGAACCCGGTCGTGACGATCCCGAATGCGCGTCCAACGGCGCCGGGCGGAGCGGCGGCGCGGACCAGCATGTCGCGAGACGGCATGATCATACCCGAGAGAAAGCCCGCGAGGCCCATCGCCGCCACCAGCACCGCCGGCGCGAAACCGACCGTCGCGATCAGCAGCATGATGACAGCGTTGATCGCGAACCCGGCGGCAGCGACATCGCCGTGCCGACGCGTCAGATCGGCGACGAACCCGCCGCCCAGCACGCCAAAGGCGCTCGCCGTCAAAAACGCGGTCAGCGCCAGGTTCGCCGTCGAGAACGGCAAGGCGTAGGCGCCCATCAGCGCGACGACCGAAAAGTTGCTGATGCCGCTGGTGGACAGGCTGAGGAGGATGAAAAAGACCGTCAGCCCGAGGATGGCCGGGCTGAACACCTTGCCGTTCGGGCGCCCCTGCCGCCCGGCGCGAGCCGAGGGCCGCGATGGGCCGGCCTCACCCTCGATTTCCGGCGCGAGCAGCAGCGGCACGGCAACGACAAAGCCAACCAGCCCCGCGACGATCAGCGCGAATTTCATGCCTACCGTCGCGGCCAGGACCAGCATCGTGGCCGGCGCAATCGCACCTCCGAACATGCCGGCGAAAGTATGCACCGAAAAGGCCTTGCCGATGCGGGAGGCGGCGATCCTGGCTGACAGGATCGCGTAATCGGCCGGATGATAAACCGCATTGGCGATCCCGAGCAGAGCCGCCGCAACGAGCAGCCAGGGGTAGGAATTTACCAACCCGATCGAGGCGATCGCGGACCCGCCGAGGCAAAGCGCCAAGATCAGCAATCGGCGCGAACCCACTCGGTCGGCGAGATAGCCCATCGGCAGCTGCGCGGCGACCGATGCGGCGGCGCCGATCGTCAGCGCGAAACCGAGTTCGACAAAACCGACGCCGAAATGCTGCTTGAGGAACGGAAACAGCGGCGGCAGCACCAGCATGTGAAAATGAGAAACGAAATGTGCCGCCGAGACGAGCCCGATTGCTCGAAACTCCCCACCCTTCCCGCGACGACCGAGGGCGATTGCATCGCTTGTCATTCTTCGCAACCTACTCCGACGCTCGAATAAATCGGGTCAGGACTAGCTGCAGCGCCAGCCGAGGGCAATTGACAGCTTCGCCGTCGTGCTATGCAGGCTCATGCGGCTGCCGCGAAGGCCATTTTGAGGCGATCGTATTCGGCGCGCACGATTTCGGCGCCATAGATGCGCTCGAGCCGCCGCACGGTGAAATGACCGCGCGCCACATCCTGGAAGTGCTCGATAAAGGCGAGGTTGACCGCCGCACCGCCCACTGCGCCGACCACCGCGACGGTTTGCGCAGCAATCTTCTGGGAGACGACGACGCCGAAGCGCGAGGCGATCTGAGTGAGGAAACGGACGAGAAACGGCGCGCCTTCCCGGATCGCGCCCTTGTCCAACGCGAAGTCGGCGACTTCGACGAGCCCGCGGGCGAGCATGGCGCGGACCGCGAAGTAATCGGTCTCCGCGCCCGTCTCGTCCTTCGGGGGACCGCCGAGCGCGAACACTTCGAGGCAGGCGAGCCCCGTTCGAGGGTCGGTCAAGTCCTCGCCCTCCTCCTGCGCGATCGCCGCAATGGCGCGCAGCATGATCGTCGTCGAAACCGGCAGCTCTACGGTCAGGGCAGCGAGGCCGAACGCGCCGCCGATCGCCCCCGAGGTGCAGGCGAGCCCGGAATGAAGCTTGCGGCCGCCGGTGAAGCGGCGGTTCCGCAAACTGTACAGGGCGACATCGAGCGCCCGCTCCAAGGCATGCTTGGCCACCTTGGCGACCGCGGTCGAGGCGGCCGCAGGCAATGCCCGTTGCACAAAGCCGACCGGCTTCCCGGCGAGCGCCGCAAGCCGCCCGGCGAGGCTCGGGCTCTCGAGCTGCCGTACCGCCGCGCCGAGAGCCTCCTGGTCCGCAGGCAAGAATTGCATGGCTTGTAGCTGAGTTCGTCGGTCCCGCGGCGCAAGAGCATCGATTAAAAGACGAAGACCAACAGCTGGGCAGTGGATATATTTCGCGAGGGGGGCGCGAGAGGAACGATGAAAATCTACTACGGCTGGATCATCGTCGGCGCCGGCATCGTCATAACCTGCCTCGGGATGGGCACGATGATGTCGCTCGGCATCTTTCTGCAGCCGATGTCGGCGGCGACCGGCTGGTCCCGGACGAGCATTTCGACCGCCGCGCTGCTCAATTTCCTGCGCATGGGCCCGGCCTCGTTCCTCTGGGGAGCGCTTTCCGACCGGTTCGGAACCCGAGCGGTCGTGCTCTCGGGCGGGGCGCTCTTGGGCCTCGGCCTCGTCGCGGCGAGCCAAGCCGGCACGGTCGGCGAGTTCCAGATCCTGTTCGGCATGATGATCGGTGTGGCGGCCGGCAGCTTTTATGCGCCATTGACCGCCACTGCGACACGCTGGTTCCTCCAGCATCGCAGCCTCGCGGTGGCCCTCATCTCGGCGGGGTTCGCGGTCGGCTCGATGATGATATCGCCGCTCGCACGCTGGCTGATCACCGATTACGGCTGGCGCACTGCGATGTTGACGTTGGGCGCTCTCTCTTGGCTCTTCATCATTCCTGCCGCTTTGCTGGTGCGCAAACCCCCGGCGCTGCCACGCGCCGCCGTGCCGCGGCGGGCATGATCCCCGCCGACCGCGAATTCACCGTGGCGCGGGCGCTGTGCACGCCACAATTCGCCGCCATCTCGTTCACCTACTTCGCGTGCTGCGCGGCCCATTCGGGGCCGATCTTCCACATGGTCAGCTACGCGATCGACTGCGGCGTGCCGGCGATGGCCGCCGCGACCGTGTTCGGCGCGGCGGGTGTGGCCTCTCTCAGCGGCCGCGTCATCGGCGGGCTCGCGGCCGACCGCATCGGCGCAAAGCGCATGATCGTCTTCGGCCTGGCGCTCCAGGCGCTCTCGTTGAGCCTTTATGTGTTCACCCGCGACCTCGCGAGCTCTTACGGCCTCGCGCTGATGTTCGGCTTTTCGTACGGCGCGGTGATGCCGCTCTACGCCATTCTCGTGGGCGAATATTTCGGTTCCCGGATCATGGGAACGATGTTCGGCGCGGTCAACATGGCCTCGACCTTAGGCATGGCGATCGGTCCCTGGGCCGGAGGCTGGCTCTACGACGCCTACGGCAGCTATTTCTGGCTCTATATCGGCTCCTTCGGCATCGGTCTCGGAGCCGTCGCGATCGCCCTCACCTTCCGCCCACCCCGCGAACTTTCGGTGGGCCTGTCGAGCCCGAGCGTCATCCAAAGCGCGTAGCTCACACGCCGGTGGGGCTATTGTGTCCGCTGTCCGAGGCTGCGACAATTCTGCAGAAGTGTGGAGATACCAAGATGACCGATACAACTGTTCGACCGGTCAAAATCGACGGCTATCACGCGCATGTCTACTACGACCCCACGACCCGGGCGCGAGCCCAGCAATTGCGGGAAACGATTGCCAGCGCGCTTGGCGTCGAGGTCAGGGAATTGAGCGACGAGCCGAGGGGCCCGCACCCGGTTCCGCAGTTCCGGTTTACGTTCACGGCTGCGCAGTTCGAGAATATCGTGCCGTGGCTGATGCTCAACCGCCAGGACCTCGACGTTCTCGTCCACCCGCTGACCGACAACTCCTACGACGACCACTCGCGCTATGCGGCGTGGCTCGGCTCGCCGGTGGCATTGAATCTCAACACCATGCGCCGCACCTACCGCGCCGAGCAGTACCCGACTGCACATTGAGCGTACCGCGCCGGCGCGGGTCGTGTTCGATTACTTGAAACACGTCTGAAGGAAGCGCTGAAATGTCCCGTTTTTCCCAGAAGGTCGCCATCATTACGGGTGCTGCCAGCGGCATCGGGGAGGAGATCGCACTGCGCTTTGCCGCCGAGGGCGGCACCCCGGTTATCGCCGACCTCAATCTCGATGCCGCGGATGCCACTGCGCGGGAGATCAAGGCGAAAGGCTCGGATGCGTTTGCCGTCGGCATGAATGTCGCCGACGAGGCGGCGGTCGAGAAGGGTGTCGCCGACACGATGGCGAAATACGGCCGGATCGATGTGCTGGTCAGCAATGCCGGGATTCAGATCGTCAAGCCGATCGTGGATTTCCCGTTCGCCGATTGGAAGCGGCTACTGACGATCCATCTGGACGGCGCCTTTCTGACCACCAAGGCCTGCTTGAAGCACATGTACGAGGCCAGAGCCGGCAGCATCATCTACATGGGCTCGGTGCACTCCAAGGAGGCCTCGCTGCTGAAGGCGCCCTATGTCACCGCCAAGCACGGGCTGCTGGGGTTGTGCCGGGTGGTCGCCAAAGAAGGTGCTCAGTACAACGTGCGCGCCAACGTCGTCTGCCCAGGCTTTGTGCGCACGCCGCTGGTCGACAGGCAGATCCCCGAGCAGGCCAAGGAGTTCGGCATCAGTGAAGCCGATGTAATCAAGCAAATCATGCTGAAGGACACCGTCGACGGCGAGTTCACCACCACCGAAGACGTCGCCGAAGCGGTGCTGTTCTTCGCCGGCTTCAAGACCAACGCGCTGACCGGCCAGTCATTGGTCGTCAGCCACGGCTGGTTCATGGAGTAGCGTTCACCATCGATGCAGGCGTCTCACATGCAAGCCCCCTTCGAAAGTCAGGATACATTGCCGCCGCGGTGGCGAGATCGATGCACTGATTGGCAATGTCGTGCTCGACCGCCACACGATCGCGTTCGGAAGGAGGGCCATAGCCGCCGGCGCCGGGCGTGACGATTTCGACTGTTTCTCCGGCACGCAGAATGCCGCTTCCCTCGACGAACGGCTCGACCCGGTCACCAAGCCAGAAGGCCCCTTGTCCGCCGGGATGGCCGCCGGCGAGACCCCAGGGCGGCGTCAGCAGGCGCGAGCCGTCGAGCCGCAGGTGGCATTCCGCCTCGGCGCGATAAACTCGCCGCAACCCCATCCCGCCGCGAAAACGGCCGGCGCCGCCCGAGCCTTCGACCAGCTCGTAGCGCAGCACCGTCAGCGGATATTCGACCTCGAGCGCTTCGACGGGCAGGTTCGAGGTATTGGTCATGTGCACATGGACGCCGTCGAGCCCGTCTTTCCCGGCGCGCGCGCCGGAGCCGCCGCCGATGGTTTCGAGATAGACCCAGAGATGCCCGTCTGTCGGATCGGCGCCGGCAAAGCTCGCCGTCGTGCACGAGCCGTTGCCGGCGGCGATACACCGCTGCGGCGCCGCCTGCGCGAGCGCGCCGATCACTAGGTCGGCGGCGCGCTGGCAGGTGCTGGTGCGGCCGTTGACGGCGGCTGGATGCGTCGCGTTCATCACCGTGCCGAGCGGTGCCGTCACGGTGATCGGGCGGGCGAGCCCGGAATTCGGTAGGATCGTCGGATCGACCACCGCCTTCACCGCGTAATAGACGCTCGACAACAGCGCCGTGTAGATCATGTTGATCCCGGCCCGCACTTGCGGCGGGCTCTCGAAATGCAGCCGCATCTCGCTGCCCGCGATCGTGATCTCGACCGAAACAGGGAGCGCGCGGCCGAGTTCGGGGTTGTCGTAGGTGTCGGCGAAGCGATACGTGCCGTCCGGCAGCGTAGCGATCCCGGCGCGCATCTTGCGCTCGGCATAGTCCTGTAAGGCGTCGCCGACGGCGAGCACGGTCTCGGTGCCGTATTTGCGGCACAGCGCCTGCATTCGCTGCACACCCAAACGGTTGGCCGCCATCTGCGCCCGCAAATCGGACAGCCGCTCGCGCGGGACCTGGCAGTTGAGCAGGATCAGTTCTTGCACGTCGCTTTGGAGCTCGCCGGCGCGATAGAGCCGGATTGGCGGGATCCGCAGTCCCTCCTGGTAGATGTGGGCGTGCCCGCGATCGGCGAAATCGGCATGATGCGCGGTATTGACCGCCCAGGCGACGATCCGGCCATCGACGAAGATCGGCTCGCCGAGCACGATGTCGGGCAAGTGGGTGCCGGCCCCGGCATAGGCGTCGTTGCCGATAAACACGTCGCCCGGCTGCATATTCTCGACCGGATGGCGCTTCAATATCTCGGGGATAATGCCGATGAAGCTGCCGAGATGCATCGGGATGTGCTCGGCCTGGCACAGAGTGGTGCCGCGCGTGTCGAACAGCGCGGTCGAACAGTCGCGGCGCTCCTTGATATTCGTCGAAAAGCTGGCGCGAACTAATGCTTCGCCCATTTCCTCGACGATCGACGACAGCGCGCTGCCGATCACCTCGACCGTGATCGGGTCGATGCGGTTGGCTGGGGCGGTATAAAATGGGCTCAAACTCGTTTCGCGATCCTCATCCGAGCGCGAGAAAGGCAGCCTCTTCGTCCATCACAAATCGAGTGATCTCGTTGCGGCGCTCGCGGAGCATGCAGATGGCGGCGGCTGTGGAGCAGTTCCCCAGCCTGATCCAGATCACCTTCGGCGGCGCCCCGTAGAGGACGCTCATTCGCTGAAAGTCTTCATCCTTGGTGACGATGACGAACCCATGATCCTGTGCATGCTGCCAAATAGCGCTATCGGAACCACCCGCCAGGCCCCATTTGCTGACGTGGGCACAATCCGGATACAGGTCAGTGAGTTCTGCAGCGAGCCGCGCCGCGAGATTTTCGTCGAATAGCAGCATTCGCTGCTCAGGCAGCTGACACGCTCACTACCCGGCGCTCGCGCTCGGCCGCAAAAGCCAGACAGGCGCGGATGTCGCCACTCGCCAGTTGCGGAAAATCGGTTAGGATCTGCTGTTCACTCATGCCGGATGCAAGGTACGAGAGCACATCGCCGACAGTAATGCGCGTGCCCCGCACGCAGGGCTTCCCGAACCGAATTTCCGGATCTATGGCGATCCGATCGCGGTAATCCATCGAGGTAACAATAGGCGAACTACGGCGAGCCGGCAAGGACTGAACGGCCCCCGTGTCCGTAGCGGATGACCCCTCTTCTTCATCAACTGATGACGACGGCGCTCATCAGAGCTGCAGCAGCATGTTGAGGTATGGGTCGACGGTCGCGGTGGCACCGGGCACGATCAAGGTCGTTGCATCCATCTGCTCGACGATTGCCGGCCCCGCAATATGGTTGCCGGCGGCCAGCCTCTCGCGATCGTAGAGCGGACAGGAAACGAACGAGCCCGTTTCGCGCAACCAAACATCACGGCGGCCGAACTCTGCCTCGCGCGGGTCGGGGCCGGCGTCGGCGGCCGGCCGAATGTCCGCCTTGCTCACGATACCGGTCGCTTCGGCGCGAAAGGTTACGAGCTGCATCGGCTCGTCCTCGGCGACGAAGCCATAGAGCCGCTGGTGCGCGGCGGCAAAGCCGGCGGCGAGCCCATCGATTGTGGCCGGCGTCACCGGATTGGCGGGCAGCGGCACCGAAAGCTCATAATTCTGGCCGGCATAGCGCATGTCGACCGACAGCGCGACGCGCCGGGCATTCGGTTCAATGCCTCCCTCGGCGAACCATGCCTCGCAGCGGCTGCGCAGTTCGGCAACGATCGCCTCGACCTCGCCGATTACTGCGGAAGACAACGCCAGCAGCCGTGTCGCCGCAAAATCGGCGCGCAAATCCGCCAGCAGCAAGCCCATTGCACAAAGGATGCCGGGGTTGCGCGGCACCAGCACTCGGCGGATATCCAGCTCGGCCGCGAGCCGCGCGGCGTGCAATGGTCCGGCGCCGCCAAACGCCACCAGAGTGTAATCACGCGGGTCATGGCCGCGCTGCACGCTGATGACGCGGATCGCCCGCGCCATATTCGCCGTGACGACAGCAATGATGCCATCGGCCGCAGTCAGTGTATCCAGGCCCAGCCTCGCGGCGACACGGTCGACTGCTGCCCTGGCGAGATCCCTGCGCACCTTCATGCGACCCCCGAGGAGGTGCGCCGGGTTCAAGGTCTGCAAAACCATATTGGCGTCGGTGACCGTCGGCTCGTCGTTCCCGCGGTCGTAGCAGGCCGGCCCCGGGTCGGCGCCGGCGCTGCGCGGCCCGACCTTGAGCAATCCGCCGGTGTCGACAAACGCGATCGAGCCGCCGCCGGCGCCGACCGTATGGATGTCGAGCATCGGGGCCTTGATCGGATAGCCGTGGACCACCGCTTCCCGGGCGAGCCGCGTCTCGCCCCCTTGCATCAGGGCGACATCGGTCGACGTGCCGCCCATGTCGAAAGTTATGATATCGCCCGCCCCGGCAAGGCGCGCCGTCACCTGGGCGCCGACGACGCCAGTGCTCGGCCCCGACAAGACCGTCCGCACTGGCAGCCGCGCCGCCGTGTCAAACCCGATCACGCCGCCATTGGACTGCGTCAGATACGGCGTCGCTGTGACGCCGAGCACCGCCAGCCGGTCGGCAACGCCGCGAATATAGCAGGCCATGATCGGCCCGAGATAGGCGTTGACCACGGCCGTGGACAGCCGCTCATATTCGCGGAACTCGGGCGCCACCTCGTATGAGGTACAAACGAAGGCGTCCGGAAACTCCTCGCTGACGATGCGCCGCGCCGCTTCCTCGTGCGTCGGATCAAGGAAGCTGTAGAGAAAGCAGACGGCGATCGCCTTGACGCCGGCATCCCGCAAAACGCGGACTGCGTTGCGCACCGCAGCCTTGTCGAGCTCAATTTCGACGCGCCCATCGTGGCGCAGCCGTTCCGGCACTTCGCGGCGCAGCCTGCGCTCGATGAGCACGGGCGGTTTGTCCGCCTGCAGATCGTAGAGATCGGGTCTTTTTTGCCGGCCGATTTCGAGAAGATCTCGGAAGCCGTCACTGGTGATCAAACCGGTCGGTGCGCCGCGATGTTGAATGAGCGCATTGGTCGCCACTGTCGTCCCATGGCCGAAATAGGAGACGTCGCTTGCTGGCGCGCCGAGCTGCCCGAGCGCTTCGCCAACGCCCTGTGCGACCGCATGCGAGGGATCAGCAGGGGTTGAAGCAACCTTCCAAACCGCTATGCGGCCGCTGCTCTCCTCGAACAGGCAGACGTCGGTAAATGTGCCCCCGGAATCGACGCCGATCCGCCACGCCATTGGTCAGTCCCGCTCTTTTGCAATCCGTTGCTGATATCGACAATATGAGGTCGACGAAAGTCGCGATAGTTTCGAAAGTAGAAGCCAAGATCGGTTCCACAGGATCACGAGAGATTGGAATGACCGAGCTGCCGCCGCTGCAAGATGATGTTCTCCCATCCGGCATCCGATCCCGGTTTGTACGGGACATCAACGGGCTGAGAATGCACGTGCTGGAGGCCGGTTTCGAGACACGCGGCCGGCCGCTGGTCCTGCTCCTGCACGGGTTCCCGGAACTCGCCTACTCCTGGCGAAAGATAATGTTGCCGCTTGCCGCCGCAGGATTCCGAGCCGTGGCGCCCGACCAGCGGGGCTATGGCCGCACGACCGGGTGGGACGCGGAATATGATGGGGACCTCGGCTCGTTTCGCATTCTGAACGCGGTCAGGGACGCGTTGGGGCTGGTCGCAGCGCTCGGCCATCGCGACGTCGCGCTGGTCGCGGGGCACGATTTCGGGGCTTCGGTTGCGGCCTGGTGCGCCCTCGTGCGCCCCGACGTATTCCGCTCGGTCGCTCTGATGAGCGCGCCCTTTGCCGGCCCACCGGCGCTGCCCTTCGACACCGCCGAAAACCCGCCACCGCCGAAATCGCCCGACAGGAGCATCCACGATGAATTGGCTAAGCTGGACCGCCCCCGTAAGCATTACCAGTGGTATTACTCGACCCGCCCGGCCAATGGCGATATGTGGCACTGCCCGCAAGGCGTCCACGCTTTTCTGCGCGGCTATTTCCACTACAAAAGTGCGGATTGGACGGGGAACGAGCCATTCCCGCTGAAGTCCTGGACCGCCGGCGAATTAGCGAAAATGCCGACCTATTACATAATGGACCTGGACAAGAACATGGCCGAGACGGTGGCGCCGGAGATGCCGTCCGCCGCCGACATCGCCTCCTGCCAATGGCTTCCTGAGAACGAGCTCCGCGTCTACAGCACTGAATACGAGCGCACCGGTTTTCAGGGCGGATTACAGTGGTACCGTGCCCGCACGCAAGGCCTCTACGACGCCGAGCTGCAGCTGTTCTCCGGCCGCACGATCGACGTGCCGTCGATCTTCATTGCCGGCAAGAGCGACTGGGGCACCTACCAGCGCCCCGGCAGTTTCGAGCGCATGCAGCAGAGCGTCTGCACCCGCATGCTCGGCTGCCATCTGATCGACGGCGCCGGGCATTGGGTGCAACAGGAACAACCCGAGCGGGTCAATGAATTGCTGCTGAGGTTTTCCCAACAACGGTAAGGCTGCGGACATTGGCGGAGATGCTCAACGAGACGTTAACCTGCATCGTGGAGAGTGCACTGACGCCGCCGAGTTAATTGCTTTCGTAGGTTGAATGCCTCTGTCGATCGTCGAAGAGGAGGATGGCCGCATCGCGGTCAGCAGCCCTTACCACCCTAATTTCCCGGCCGGAGCCCGCCGCCTCGGCGGAATATGGAACCCCGCGCGGCGCGTATGGGTGTTTGACTCCGCCGACCATGATCGCGTCACGTCGCTGTGCCGTGAGATATACGGCAATGACGGGGTGGAAAATGGCAGCCCCCTCCCTCCCCCCCGCAAGCGGGGGAGGGAGGAGTGGGGGCGCCGTTCCCGAACGCCGTAGGGCACGGCAGAAACGAGTTCGCCGAAGCGGCGGCCGCTGTGCCGCACTATTACGGCCATCGCCGCAGGCTGCGCGAGCGGATGATCGCCGCCGGGGCCGAGAGTCTGCCCGATTATGAGCTCTTAGAAATGCTGCTGTTCGCCGCCAACCCGCAAGGCGATGTGAAGCCGGCGGCGAAGTCGCTGCTCGCGCATTTCGGCGGTTTTGGCAAAGTGATGAGCGCCGACCCCGACGCGCTGTCCGAAGCCGGGCTCGGCCTCGCCGGCATCGCCGCGATCAAATCGGTGCGTGAAGCGGCTTTGCGGCTGATGCGCCTCGAATTACAGGAACAGCCGGTCGTCAATACCTGGGACAAGCTGATCGACTATTGCAACGCCCAGGTCGCGCACAACAAAGTCGAGGAATTTCACATCCTGTTTCTCGACCGCAAGAACGTGCTGATCAAACATGAGCGCCAGCAGCGCGGCACGATCGACCATACGCCGGTCTACCCGCGCGAGGTCGTCAAGCGCGCTCTCGATCTCGGCGCCGCGGCGCTGATCCTGGTGCACAACCACCCCTCGGGCGACCCGACCCCGTCCAAGGCCGACATCGCCGTCACGCAGGACATCAAAAAAGCCGCGGCCCCGCTCGGCGTGGCATTGCACGACCACGTGATCATCGGGCGTAACGGCCATACCAGCCTGCGCGACCTCGGGCTGATCTAGCGGTTGCCGTTGGCGGCATTGTTCGATGGCGACGAGGATCAGGGCGCGCCGCCGTCGGTCACCAGGTGAAACTGCAACAGCGGGAGGCCTAGGCGCAGTCTGGTCGTTGAATGCGGCCCAAAGGTTCTGTTCATCGCTGCAGCGAACCGGCATGATGACAGCGCGGATTATCGATGATCGGAGCTTCCCATGCTCTTAATGACCGTAATGTGAACACGCTCGTCCCCTCCCACCCCTTCCAGATTGGCGAAAACGTGATCCGCGGGTTCTTTGCTGCAAGTGTCGCTGTATCCGCGAGCCTGTTGAGCGGCTGCGGTGATCACGGTGTGATGTCGCGGTTCATGCTGAAGCCGGACCGCATCATCGTCGAGCGCCGCCCCGACCCCGTCTACGATCAGCTCTTCCCTTATTACGTGGAGCTCTGCGCGACGAGCCAATTCCGTTCCAAGCTGAAGGGTGAGGGCGGGGTTGCAGGCCACGCAGTCATGTACGTCAAGGGTGCCTGCAAGGACGAGCAGGCGCCCTACCCGCAGCTGCGGCGATGCCGGGTGGCTGCGACGGAGCTCGACGACTCCGAGCATGGTGCCGGTGTCAGCGTGGGCCGCTGGTTTCGCAACGTCAATTGGGTGGCCGTTCCAGGCTACGAACTCTTCTATGAGGGCAACCTCAGAACCGGCGAGCGCCTCACTCAGGCCAGTTTCGAAGCCGCCGTGCGCGATGCGATCGCCAAGGGTGTCTACAAAGGCGTCGATTTTCATGACTACCCGAGCGCCGGGGAGGGAGCGGACCTTGAGAATTTCGTTGAGAACGAGGGTGTCGGTACTGACTTCGCCCTCCGGTTCGCCCGGTCGGTGTTCTGCGCGCGCCTTCCCGTGACAGAGCCAATGCTGGATGAGGTCATCGCCTTCTTGAACGATAAAAACCGCGAATACGCTGAGGGAGAAGCCGACTACAATTGGAGTGTCTGGGCCGACAACTGTTCCCATACTTTGCGGAACGCCTTGGCGGCCGCGAATATCTGGTCGCCATTA
Organism: uncultured Alphaproteobacteria bacterium; assembly: GCA_963788085.1. Taxonomy (GTDB): domain Bacteria; phylum Pseudomonadota; class Alphaproteobacteria; order ATCC43930; family CGMCC-115725; genus AP-15. The sequence goes on along the minus strand of CAWBFS010000017.1, from coordinate 265,271 downwards.
TCGGTACGGGCCGTGAAGTTTCGTCAACTATTCAACCTGGCAGTGCCCGCAAACGAGTTCGTCAATCTGGCCGAGCTCGGTACCGAGAGGGCTATCGACGACTACCGGGAAATTCAAAAGGACGGACCGGAGCGAGACGCGCTCCATGAATTCCATTGGCTGCCGACGCGGCACGGCGCACTATTGAAGACGCTGCCGGTCCACGAGCCCAACGACCTCTATGACACGGCGTTTCGGCTCTTCACGCTTCAATCGCCATTCAGGATGGGTAAGACGCAGCATGCCATCGACCTGCTCTCGGACGAGCGGTTCGTAAACCTAGGCGCGAACCTCCACTATTTTGGCGACAAATATGATGCGATCCTGGCAAGCCATGACGAGAAGCGCGACATGCTCGCCAGCGTTCGCGGCACGCCCTACCGCCGGGTGGAGCGTCTCTTTTACGATTATATCAAGACGCAGCGCACCGAGGTCGCTTCCATGCTGGACAAGCTTTCGGCACTGGAAAGCCAGCCGGACTTCCGGAATCGCAAATAGCCATCATTGGCAACTAATCGGGCGACGCGTCTGAAAATATCTCAAGATCGCGAAGCAAGCGGCCGCGGCCACGAGGTGTTTGAGCGTGTGTCCACTCAACACGTATCCGACGGAATAAATCGCACCATCGGAGAACTCAAACACTTTGGCGAGCGCGTAGAGTGCTACGGCGGTGATCCAATAAAAAGTTCCAGTGTACTTCGGCGGATACAGCAGAAACAGCAACAGTACAGCGAGGCCGGGGAAAAACTGCACCCAGAAATAGAGCCGCAGGTCGTCGATCCAGCGCCACAGCAACAGGCTGAACAAGCCGATGGCCAGCGCTGGCCAAAGCAGAATAGCTCCGGCCCTTGCGTTCACGCGCTCCTCGACCACGAGGGCGAGGATTGCCGCGAAACTCAGCGTCATCGGTAAGCGGTCCCAGAACAAGGTGCCGTCGTTCGGATTCCAGTGATAGTAGGACGAGCCAATGCCGGTCAGAAAAAACCCCAGGAACAGGACGATGGTCGCCAGATCATCACGAAATCGCCACAAGCCCGCGGCGCCGATTGCGATGAAAGGAATATTCGAGACGACGTTCCAGAAATTTGGGATGCCGGCCACAGCGCGGCAGTCGGCGAACAAGTGGTAGCTCTGATCTTGGGGTATCGCAGGCAGCACCAACAATCCGGCCAGCGACGCTGTCATCAGACCGAAGAGGACAACAACGGGGAGATTTTCCTTCGCGGCGCCGACATTCATGTCTAAAGTATAACACGAGCATCGGCCGGTCGGACGAAAACGCTCTATTCGGTATCCGGGCTCGCGATGCGTGCGCGATGGGCTCAAATTTGCTTTAGGGAGCGACCGGGCCGCCATAGCGGCACCATCGCAGGGCTGTCGCTCTGTTTTTGATCCGAGAGGGACGACACTGGTGGCAAACAAAAAAGCCGACAGCTCCAGCCGCAATATTGTCCTCGTCGATTTCGCATTGCAGGGCGGCGGCGCGCATGGTGCCTTTACCTGGGGTGCTCTCGATCGCCTGCTCGAGGAGCCTTGGCTGCAGATCGACGGCATCTCGGGGACCTCCGCGGGGGCGATGAACGCCGCGGTGCTTGTCGACGGTCATGCCCAGGGCGGGGCGGATGCGGCACGTTCCGCACTGGAGGCGTTCTGGCGCAGCGTATCGCGAGCGGCTTTACTGAGCCCGCTACGCCGCGGCTTTCTCGACGTGCTCCTCGACCGCTGGAGCTTGGACCATTCGCCCGTCTTCGTCGCGATGGACATGATGGCGCGGCTGTTCTCGCCCTATGATCTGAACCCCGGGGGGTTCAACCCGCTGCGGCAAATCCTTGCGGAATGCATCGACTTCGAGCGCCTCGGGCGGGCGCCGATCAAGCTGTTTGTCACCGCCACAAATGTTCGTACCGGCCAGGGCCGCGTGTTTCGCAACCGTGAGATCACGCCCGACGTGCTGCTCGCATCAGCCTGTTTGCCGACCATGTTCCAGGCCGTCGAAATCGAGGGCGACAACTACTGGGACGGCGGCTATTCCGGCAACCCCACGATCACGCCCTTGGTGCGGGAATGCAAGTCACACGATACAATTCTCGTGCAGATCAACCCCGTCGAGCGCGCGGGCATACCGAAGACCGCCCGGGAAATCCTCAATCGCCTCAACGAGGTCTCCTTCAATGCAGTTCTGCTGAAGGAATTGCGCATGATTGCGCTGCTGCGGCAAATCGGCGACCCTGGCGATACTGAGGGCGCCCTCTGGGCAGGCATGCGCATTCACCGCGTAGCGAGCGACCTGATGGTCAACCTCGGCTCTTCTTCCAAGCTCAACGCCGAATGGGACTTCCTGTGCATGCTTCGTGACGCCGGGCGCGCCGCCGCAGAATCGTTCCTCGCGGCGCATAGCGGGGATTTGGGCCAACGCTCCTCCTATGATCTCGAGGTCTTGCTGAACAGCGTGTGACGCGATGGGGTTGTTCGGCATCCTGTTCGGCCTCGTGCTCCTCGTCTGGCTGGCGTATCGGGGCTGGAGCATCCTGCTCCTGGCCCCTGCGGCGGCGCTGATCGCCGCCGCTTTCTCGGGAGGACCGACGCTTCCGTACTGGACGCAGACCTTCATGGACAACGGGTCGCGCTTTATCGCGCAGTTTTTCCCGTTGTTCCTGCTTGGGGCCCTGTTCGGCAAGCTGATGGAGGACAGTGGTTCGGTCGCCGCGATCGCCAGTTTCATGACCGAGAAGCTGGGGCCGCAGCGCGCGATCCTCACTGTCGTGCTTGCCGGCGCGCTGGTCACTTACGGCGGCGTCAGCCTCTTTGTCGCGTTCTTTGTACTGGTGCCGATGGCGCAGGCCGTGTTCCGCACGGCGGAGATTCCTAATCGGTTGATTCCCGCCGCGGTCGCTTTGGGCACCTCGACTTTCACGATGTCGGCATTGCCCGGAACCCCGGCCATCCAAAATGCGATCCCGATGCCGTTCTTTGGCACCACACCGTTGGCAGCGCCCGGTCTCGGGATCATTGCTTCCGCGATCATGCTCGCCTTCGGCTTATGGTGGCTAGGGCGCTCCGCCGCCGCGGCCCGCAGCAAAGGCGAAGGATTTGGCTTAGCCTCCCCCGTTCCGGTCGACGCGGTGGTCGAAGACGAAACCGTGCGCCAGCGCGCCACTACTTCGCACGAGTTCGATCCCCCCGAGGTCGATCGTGGCCACCCGGCCCGGGAGGCGCCGCCGATTGGCTTGGCGGCGTTGCCGCTCCTGGTAGTGGTGAGCGTCAATGTTCTGATGACGCTGGTCGTTCTCCCAAGCCTCGATGTATCGTTCCTGGCCCAGGAGCGGTTTGGCGCGACCTCGCTCGCCGCAGTGGGCGGAGTGTGGTCGGTGGTGAGTGCTCTCATGACTGCGATTATCACCGTCGTGGTCGTCAATTGGCGGCGCCTGCCCGGGGTGCGCGAGACAATGGATTCGGGCGCCAACGCGTCGGTCCTGCCGATTTTGAGCGTCGCGAGCCTTGTCGGCTTTGGCGCGGTGGTCGCCGCATTACCGGCATTCGCCATCGTGCGCGAGTGGGTGCTGTCGATCGGAGGAGGCCCTCTCGTCTCGCTGGCCGTGGCGACCAATTTGCTCTCCGCTCTGACCGGATCCGCCTCGGGCGGGTTGACGATTGCGCTCGACGCATTGGGCGCGACGTACATGCGCCTTGCTGCCGCGCACGACATCGATCCCGCGCTGTTGCATCGCATCGCCGTAATGAGCGCGGGAACGCTCGACAGTCTGCCGCAGAACGGGGCCGTCGTGACCTTGCTGGCGGTCTGCGGCTCTACGCACCGCGAAAGCTACTTCGACATCGTAATGGCCGCAATTGTCGGCCCGATCATCGCACTTGCAGCGGTCATAGCGCTTGGATCGTGGGTCGGTTCGTTCTGAGGTTCGCGGCTTGGTTCCGATGGTTTTGGGGTAGGTCTTACGGGAGGGGGAAACATGACGTTCAAAGGATGGATCGCGGCGGCGACACTGGTATTCCTCGTGCCACGTGCCGCACATGCCGCAACCGAAGCAAATTTCGACGGCAAGTCGACGGGCGATCTGGTCGAGCTTTGCAGCGCAACGCCCGACAATGGGGTGGGGACGGCGGCCCTCAACTTTTGCGAAGGCTATCTGCAGGGTGCGGTCACGGTAGAGATGCTGAACATGGCCGCTTTTCGCGGACCAAAGCTGTTCTGCCTGCCAAATCCGCCGCCGACGCGAACGCAGGCGATGGGCGAATTCGTCAATTGGGCGCGGGCCGCGCCGGATCGCATGACCCAAACGGCCACCGACGGGTTGTTCCGGTTTCTGAGCGAACGCTATCCGTGCCCGTCATCACACTGATCGACCTCATTCGGGGGATATCATGAAAACGTATTTGATACTCGCCGCTGTCACTTTGCCGGTGATCGCCTGCGCCGACATGACACCAACTCAGCAACGCGCGCTCAGCGGCACGGCTATCGGCGCCGGCGGTGGCGCGGTAATTGGCGCGATCGCCGGCAATGCCGGGCTCGGCGCCGGCATCGGTGCCGGTGCGGGCCTGCTCGGCGGACTGCTCGTTGACCGGTCCAGACAGGCCCAGGACCAGGCTTTTCAGCAAGGCTTCGCGGCCGGACAACAGCGAAGGTGAGAAACGAGTTGCCCGCAACTTGAATTGCGCCCTCAGACGATCGCTCCTATTTTGACCGCGTTATCACGCCATTTTGAGTAGACTTATGCGGAGGGCCGCAGCGTCGTCGCCGATCCTCAGCCGCGGCAGCTGGATCGGTTGTCCTAGCGCCACCTGCCGGCCGTCCAAACCCAACGACGGCCATTCCATCGCCAGCGACCTCGCGACCAATGCCAGCGGTGGGGTCCAGATGGGCGCGGCGGGCGGACCTGGTGACGTGGAGGCGGCATTGGCGGACGGCTGCACGGCGGGGGCGCGCCGTGGGGCGATAGTCCCGACGGGGACCGCTTGAGGTCGGAGCTCGGGAGAGGCCCGAAGGAGCGTTCGCGCGGCCGAAGCCGGTCGAATTGGTTCCCGGCTCAGGCAGGTCTGGTGAAGCCGATATCGTCGTCAATGACCGCGCCGGGCCCGACTGGGACCCTTCCCGGATTGGGCAGGTTGAGCTTCCGGAAGGCGATCTTGTCGCGCCACACCTTGCGCAGGAAATCCGCGAAGACCTCGATCGTCAGCTGCTCGCCGGGACAGCGCCGGTAACCAAAGCCGAACGGCGCGAACCCGGCATAGTCGCAGACCGGCAGCGGCTTGCCGTCGGCCACGCCGAACACTGTGCCGAACCCGCTGTTGGTCAGCCCGGCCTTGCGGCCGTCGCTGACCGGCAACGTCGTGATGTCGAAGGGACAGCGGGGAAAGCCGATCTGCCGGCATTTGTCTTCATCGATCTGCGCGCTGGTCGGCACGCCTCGGTATCGGTCGGGGTCGAATTGCTGCGGGTTTTTCCAGTGCCGTGAGTCGAAGCTGGTGGAAGTGTGCGGAGTGATCATGAAGCTGTGCCGCTCGTAGGGCAATCCGAACCTGACAAACGGCGATTGGCTATCGCCGTAATTATCGCCAGCTTGCGATTGCCGAGTATCCTCCAGAGCAGAGAGGCTGCCGCCATTGGGCGAAATGGTGCGAAACAGCTCCATTACGAGCAACTCAAGCGGCGTGTACGGACCGCCATTCGCGTTGTCATAGTCGCCGCCCATAATCTCTTCGAAGGCCGCCCGCACTTCGGGGGCACCGCCGTCCTGGTTCAGTCGCGACATGATGCCGAAGATCGTGTTGCCCCACTGGCTGAGCGCCACGAAATTGTGGAAGCACTCGAAGACCACGTCCTTCTTGCTGAAATGCTCGCCGTTGCCGGCATTCTTCAGCCAGTACCAAGCAAAAGTCTTCTCGGGATGAGCAACACGGCCATTTGCGATGTCGTCGAGCCGCTCGTCGATCCACGTCTTGAGGAAAGGGAGCAGCGAGCGCACCGCCATGTAATTCTCGTACACGATCGGCAGCGTCGGATCTCGAAACGCGAGAACGGTGTTGAAGCTCTCCCCGATCACCCGAACCTGCGGCGGAATCGCGTCGGCTTTCACCCCGAGGTGCAAATCCCAGTAAAGATTGAAATAGTAGTCAAGGTAATGTCGCATGAACGGTTTATTGGCGAAGCGTGGATCGAGCAACTGGTCGAAAAAGGCCAACAACCTTGTCCCCGTACATCGGACGGTACAGGTCCGGTGTCACTGCCGACATATAGATCCGCTTGCGGAGATTGTTGTCGCCGCGCTTTTCGAGGCCCTGCAGGAACACGGTGACCCCGTCTTCGGGAGTGGGCTTCCACGCCTCGTAGATCAACCCCCAGAGATCGAAAGGCAGCGCATTCTCCTTCGTAAGAATGACGTCGATCATCGGCAATGCCGGGCGCTCGCCCGCATAAACGCTGGTCAGAAAGAACGGAACCACCGCGTTCTCGACGTAGGTTCGGTCGAAATTGCTGGGTATCGAAGCGCGGAAGCGCTCGAGCGCGGCGACCAGATCGGGGGGCGCGTCGGCCGCTTGAGCACGGTTATACAAGAGCCCCGCCGCCGCGGCTGTCGCGCCGCCAACCAGCACTTCTCGTCTTTGCATCACTATTCCCCCCATATCCGAATGCTCAACAGATCACAGATTAACCGGCAATTCCCGGATTCCCGAGAATCTTGCGGCAACTATGCGGTCTGGAGCTTCCCTCAGCAACGGCAGACCCGCACGGCGGCCACGGGACGCAAGGGAAACAGGCATCGCCGTCACGCAGGACATAAAAAAAAGCCGCGGCCCCGCTCGGCGTGGTATGCACGACCACGTGATCATCGGGCGCAACGGCCACACCAGCCTGCGCGACCTCGGACTGATCTAGACCAGATTTCGACCAAATTGCCCGTGTCATAGCGAGGCGCGCATCGCGCGACGAAGCAATCTGATGCCGGGGAGTCCTCGGTGGGCACGAGATTGCTTCGCTGCGCTCGCAATGACAGGTGGAATTGGTAGTGCAACCTAATCGGAAGCTGCTCTGGTGTTGCGGTCCGTGACGTTTCTCGGGCGCCCCGTTGTGAGTATATTACCGAGCTGACCGAAATGACCGCCGCCGGGCGGTGCATACTTGAGAGGAGGAACGCCGTGAAACTCACGCCCGAGCAGATCCGGCAGTTCGAGGAGGAGGGGTATTTCTTCCTGCCCGGCTGCTTCTCCGACGAGGAAGTCGCGGTGCTGCGCGACGAGGCCGAGGAGATCTACAAATCAAATCGCCCGGAGGTGTGGCGGGAGAAGACCGGCGCGCCGCGGACTGCTTTTGCCGCGCACACCTATAACGAGGCGTTTCGCCTCCTTGGAGCGCATCCGCGGCTGGTCGAGCCGCTGGAGCAGATCTTTGGCGAAGGGGTCTACACCCACCAGTTCAAGATCAACGCGAAGGCGGCGTTCGAGGGCGATGTCTGGCAATGGCACCAGGATTACGGCACCTGGGCGCGCGACGACGGCATGCCGGAGCCGCGCGCGATGAACATCGCCGTGTTCATGGACGAAGTGATGCCGATCAACGGCCCGCTGATGCTGATCCCGAAGAGCCATAAGCACGGGACCCTGGCGGCCGAACACGATGTCGAGACGACGTCCTATCCTTTATGGACGCTCGACAAGGAAACCGTCACCAGGTTGGCGCAGGAAGGCGGCATCGTCGCGCCGACCGGGAAGCCGGGCTCGGTGCTGATGTTCCACGGCAATCTGGTGCATGGCTCGGCGCCGAACATCACGCCCTACCCGCGCCGGATCGTCTACCTGACGTTGTGCGCGGTATCGAACTATATCCGCACGCCGACGCGGCCGGAGTGGATTGCCCATCGGGACTTCACGCCGATCGAACCGGTCGCGGAGGGCGCGCTCCTGAACTACGCCCGCAGTTATTACAAGAGAGCTGCCGCGGAATAGGGGACCCCTCCCATGAACCTCCATCGGCTATTGCAACAGCGCATTTTGGACGGCGGTCCGCCGGTACGGGTCGGGCTCATCGGCGCCGGCAAGTTTGGCTCGATGTTCCTCTCGCAAGTGCCGACGATCCGCGGCCTGGAACTGCCCGTCATCGCCGACCTCGACCCGGACCGAGCCCGCCTCGCGTGCCATAGGGTCGGGTGGGACGCGGCGCGGATCGAGCGCACGGCGTTTGTCGCGTCCGGCAACGAGGCGTGCGGCCACCCCGATGTCGATGTCGTGGTCGAGGCGACCGGGTCGCCGGCAGCGGGCATTGCGCACGCCCGCGCTGCCGTCGCGGCGGGCAAGCACATCGTGATGGTGAATGTGGAGGCGGACGTGCTGGCAGGACCGCTCCTCGCGGCAGAGGCGCGGTCCAAGGGGGTTGTTTATTCGCTCGCCTACGGCGATCAGCCGGCGCTCACCTGCGAGCTGGTCGACTGGGCGCGCGCGTGCGGCTTCGAAGTCGTTGCCGCCGGCAAGGGCACCAAATACCTGCCGGCCTACCACGCGGTCACACCGGACGACGTCTGGGCTCATTACGGCCTCACGGCGGAGGAAGCCCGCCGCGGCGGCATGAACCCGCAGATGTTCAACTCCTTTCTCGACGGGACGAAATCCGCGATCGAGATGGCCGCGATCGCGAACGCCACGGGGCTCGCGGTGCCGGCAAACGGTCTCGGCTTCCCGCCTTGCGGGGTCGACGATCTGCCTCATGTTCTGCGCGCGACAGAAGCGGGCGGTGTTCTCGAACAGGACGGCATGGTCGAGGTGGTCTCGTCGCTCGAGCGCGACGGCCGGCCGGTATTCCGCGATCTGCGCTGGGGCGTCTACGTCGTGCTGAAAGCGCCAAACGAATACGCCAAGGCCTGTTTCGCGGAGTACGGCCTCAAGACCGACGCCAGCGGCTGGTATGCCGCGATGTACAAGCCCTACCATCTGATCGGCCTGGAACTCGGCATTTCCGTGCTGTCGGCCGCCTTGCGCTCGGAGCCGACCGGGCAAGCAAGCGGGTTCCGCGGCGATGTCGTCGCTGTCGCGAAGCGGGCGCTATCCGCCGGAGAGACGCTCGACGGCGAAGGCGGCTATACCGTCTGGGGTAAGCTGGCGCCGGCGGAACGCAGCCTGCTCGAACAAGCGCTGCCGATCGGCCTGGCGCATAACGTCAAGCTCGTGCGCGACATCCCCGTCGGCCGGATCATAACGTGGCCCGCCGTTGCGATATCGGATACCGACGCGCTTCGCACTCGTCGCGAAATGGAACGCCGTTTCTCGCCTCCGTCAGTCGCGACGGCAACGCTAGCCGCGAAATGAAACCCCCGACTATCAGGAGCCTCTAATGTTAATTGCCGCACGAGCAAAGCCGCTCGACTTCTCTCGCGATATGCGGAGCTTTATCGGGCGCCATACCGACAAGAGCTTCGACTGGGATGCCTTTCCCGGGAGCCGCGGTTTCCCTGAATTGGAACGGGCGCAGATGCGCTATATCGGCGCCGGCGGCTCGCCCAAAGCCGACGACCCAGGCACACTCAAACCAGGCCGGTTCACGTTGAGCTTGGTGCATCAGCCGGTCGGCAAATACGCCCCCTGTCATTTCCATGAGGTCGTCGAACATTTTCTCGTTCTAGAGGGCGTGCTGACGGTCGGCTGGGCGTGGGGCGACGAGGTGATCGAGGCGCGCTTGGGGCCAAAAGACATGGTGCTGAACAAGGCCGGCCGGCCGCACGGCTTTCGCAACGACGGGGTCGAGCCGGTGCTGATGTCGATCAGCGTCGGCACCGGCATGCCCAAACCGCCGGTCTATGTCTGCCACCCGCGCGATAGCGATCCGGAGGCCGCGCGCCGTTTCGGTGCGCCACCGGGCAAAACCCTCGTGTTCGATCCGGACAGCGATGATCCGCGCCAGCAGGAGTTCGCGCGGCACATCGTGCGTTATGTCGAGCGGCGGCCGGTCTGGAATGCCGAATTCGCCCGAATGGTCTATGTAGGCGAGGGCGGTGCTCCACCCGGCCAGTATCGCATGGACATGGTCCATTTGCCGAAGGGCGCCGGAGTGCGCGGCTATTCGCGCCCAGTCGAGGACGCATATTTTGTCATCGAGGGCTGCATCACCGTCGGCTGGGAGGAGTCCGGGCATCTGGTCGAAGAGCGCCTCGGCCCGAAGGACGTGATCTTCAACCCGGCCGGCCAGGAACATTATTTCCGCAACGATGGCGTCACCGACGCAGAGTTCATGCTGCTCGTCGGCACCCCAAAGTCGGAGGACGTCCGGTTTCAAGCGGCCTGAGCGCCGATACCGCGCTCTATTTCATCCCACCGTGAACTTCGGCGACGATCTCGAACGATCGTTTCCGTTTGGCGTGGTCGAAGATGTTCGCCGTCACCATCAGCTCGTCGGCGCCGGTGCGTTTGACGAACTCGTCGAGACCGCGGCGGACGGTGTCGGGGCCGCCGACGACGGCGCAGGACAGCGCATCATCGAGGATCACGCGGGCGTAGGGATCGAGACGGGACTCGAAATCGGCGACGGGCGGGGGCACGCGGCCGGGCTGTCCGATCCGGTTGTTCAATGAGGCTTGCTGCAATGACGAGAACAAAAACCGCGCCTCCTCGTCCGATTCCGCCGCGACGACGATCGACCCCGAGCATGACGTTGGGTGCAGGCCAGTTGCGCGGACGGACGGAACCGCTCGCGGTAGATCGCCATCGCCTGCATCATCATCGCCGGCGCGAAATGGGAGGCGAAGGCGAACGGCAGACCCAGATACGCCGCAACCTGCGCGCCATAGAGGCTGGACCCGAGGATCCAGATCGGCACCTCCAACCCGGCGCCGGGAACCGCCTGCACCGCCTGCCCCGGCTCGGCGGGACGGAAATAGGCCATCAGTTCGACGACATCCTGAGGGAAGTTTTCGGCGCCGCCGAGCAAGGCGCGGCGCACCGCGCGGGCGGTGACCTGATCCGACCCGGGCGCGCGGCCCAGACCCAGCTCGACCCGCCCCGGATGCAGGGCGGCGAGGGTCCCGAACTGCTCCGCGATCAACAGTGGGGCATGGTTCGGCAGCATGATGCCGCCGGCGCCGATCCGGATACGTGTTCGTGCCGGCCGCGACATGGGCCAGCGCCACCGCGGTCGCCGCGCTCGCAATTCCGGGCAGGTTGTGGTGCTCCGCCATCCAGTAACGCCGGTAGCCGAGCGCCTCGACGTGGCGCGCGAGGTCGAGCGAATTCCGCAACGCCTGACCGGCATCGCTGCCTTCGGTGATCGGCGAAAGATCGAGAACGGAGAGTGGGACCATGGGATGACCCTGCTCACTTCGGATCCGGCCAACGCGCATCCAGGGCCAGGTAGTCCGCTGACCGGATCGCCGACGCCAGTTCCGACGGGCTCGCCATCGGCGGTTTCACACCCGCTTTGAGCCCGCCGAGCGCGGCGCGTACCGCGTACACGGTCGCGGCGAGGATCTCCTGCGGGTACACGACGATTTTGATGCCGATCCGCTCCAACTCCGCGTCGCCGGGCATGAAATGCTTGCCGGCGGGCGAGGCGACGGCGAGCGACGGGTTACCATTGCACGCCGCCACCGCCGCGCGCATCTCCGCTTCCGACTGAGGCGAGTCCAGGAAAAGGATGTCGGCGCCCTCGGCAACGAACGCCTTCAGCCGCGTCAATGCCTCTTCGAACCCACGGGAAGTGCGGGCGTCGGTGCGGGCGAGCAACAGGATGCCATGCTCGCGGCATGCCTCGACGGCGGCGCGACAGCGCAGGATGCCGGCGTCGCGCTCGATTACCAGTTTGGCCCCGCTATGGCCGAGCGGGCGAGGCCAAACCTTGTCCTCGATCAGCACCGCGGCGGCGCCGCAGCGGGCGTAAGCGCGGATCGTTTTCTGCACCGCGAGTGCATTGCCATAGCCGGTGTCGCCATCGGCCAACCACAGCACGCCCGGCGCGGCTGCGATGATGGACTGGATAGCGTCGGCCATTTCCGGAAAAGTCAGCAGGTCCATGTCGGGCATTGCCAGACGCATCGCGCATATGCTGGAGCCGGAGGCGAAACCGGTAGCAAAGCCGGCTTCCTCGATCAGCCGGGCGCCCATTCCGTCGCCGCAGCCGGGCATGATCTGGAGTCCGGGTTGGTCGAGAAGCGCCTTCATCGCGGCAGCCTGGGGACGCATGATGACTCCTTAATTTGGGGGCATTGGGGGGTGGTCAGATCACCTGGTTGCGCAATGGCTCTTCGCCGCGCCGGAGGCGCCCTAGATTGTCGCGCAGGATTTCGATCACATTGTCCTCGTAACGCCGCGTCTCGCCGGCGGTGTGCGGGGTGAGGAGCACATGATCCATTCCCCAAAGCGGCGAACCCGGCCCGAGCGGCTCTTCCGCCGTAACGTCGATGCCGGCGCCGGCGATGCGCCGTGCGGCAAGCGCCGCGACGAGCGCTGCCTCGTCGACGACCCGTCCGCGGGCGACGTTGACGAGATAGGCCGAGGGTTTCATCCGGGCGAGCGCCTCGGCGTCGACCATGTTCTCGGTCTCCTTGGTCAGCGGACAGCTGAGGGCGACAAAATCGGCCTCGGGCAACAGGGATTTGAATTCGCCCATCGCGTGCACCGAATCCGCCGCGCCGCGGCCGGCGGCCGGATCGCGCCGCAGCCCGACGACGCGCATATCGAAGGCTTTGGCGAGCTGCGCGAGACGCCCGCCGATCTGCCCCAAGCCGACGACAAGAAGAGTCTTGCCGCCGAGCTCGTCCTCCCGCCGGGAGAGATCGCCGATCATGCCGCGCCAGACGCGCTTTGCCTGATTGTCCCGCGCCTCGGGAAGGCGGCGGCTCAGTGCGAGAATGAGAGCCATCGCGTGCTCCGCGACCGCGCGGTAGTTGACCCCGCGCGCGCTGGCGAGGCGGATGCCGCGCTTCTTCAGTTCTTCGAGCGGAAACTGGTCGGTGCCGGCGCCAATCGCCTGGATGAAGCGAAGCTTGCCTGCGCGGTCGAGAAGGCTGTCGTGCCACAGCCCCGAGATCACCAGCACGTCGGCCTCGCCCACCCGGTTTTCCAGGGTCTCGAGATCGCGAACGGCGACGCTGCTGATGCCGGTATCGAGGGCCGAAAACCGCTCATGCAGCTGATAGGCGACATGAGCGAAGCAAATCGTGAGCTTGTCGTCGGGCGGAAGCATAGCCGCTCTCCGTTCGAAGCGCCTCGAGTTCAGGGGAGGAGCAAGCTGCGGTCAGTTCAGCCGGAGATCGGTGATGTGGCGCGGGTCCTGTTTTAGTTCGCCGCGCTCGACGCGCTTGACGATGTCGACGAGGCGCTCGTTGGCGCGGGCCTGGATGCCGGCCTGCTCGCCTTCGCGCACGACAAAGCCGTTCAGGAACTCGATCTCGGTGCGGCGGCCTTTGGCCATGTCCTGACCCATCGACGGCCGCTGGTCCGGCGAGCCGCGCCCGACCCGCGACAGGCGCCGCTCGTCATAGATCTTCAGCGCCGCGGCGTCGCCCTCGCCGGCGCGGGCGATGGTCTCCGGCAGCAGATGGTCGATCTCTTCGAGTTGATAGCCGCGCGCCTCGCCGATGCGGATCGCCTCGCTGCCGAGCCGCGCCTGGAAATGGCGGATCGCCTCGTTTTGCGCGATCTGCGCGCCGGAAAGCCCGGTGCAGGCCGAGACCCCGTTCGCCATCGTGTTGGCGACGAGCTTCGACCAGCGCTCGCCCCACAGATTGTCGGTCACCTTGGCGCTGTCGGCGTGGGAGACCAGCCGGCACACCTCGTGCGCCCGCTCGGTGATCGTGCCGTGGACTTCGCCGGTGCGATAGACCGTGTGCGCCGCGCCGCCCTTGACACCGCCGCGATGGACATGGCCGGGCTCGACGAGACCGACGCTGATGTTGCTGGCGATGCAGCCCATCGTCTTGCCCCAGCCGACCACACCGGCAATCGTCTCCTCGTTCATGCAATTCTGCAATGAGACGACGTAGCCGCCGGGCGCCAGATATTGGCGGATCATCATCGCCGCCCATTGCGTGTCATAGGATTTCGTGCACACAAAGGCGATGTCGATCGGCGCCTCCTTGGCGAGATGCTGGGCCTCGGTCAAATGCAACGCCCGCGCCTTGACCGTGAACGGCTCCTCGCCCTCGTGATGCGTGATGCGCAGGCCGTTCTTCTTCATTTCATCGACATGGGCCGGCCACATGTCGATAAAGGTCACGTCTTCGCCGGCCCGCACCATGTGCGCCCCGGTATAACCGCCGACCGCTCCGACCCCGACGATCGCGATTCTCTTCCCCATCACCGATCTCCTGTCATAATCCGCCGTTCGAAATGAAGTCCGATCTTCATAACGGCTATTGTCGCCCCGGCGAAGGGAGGCTGTGGAGAAATTGCTGCAATGCGGCCGTGCGTGCTTCGAGACGCGCCCTTCGGACGCTCCTCAGCATGAGGTTAATCCTTGATGCCATTCGGGGAAATTCCTCATCCTGAGGAAGCTGCGAAGCAGCTGTCTCGAAGGACGCACGGTGTCGATTCAGCCGATCGTCAATTCCTCACAGGCTCGAACGCAGGGGTCCAGGGCATGCCCCGGGTTGATCGGATGAAGACGCCCGATGCGTCGGCGGCGGGCCGGCCCCGGCAGCTGCTGTTCCAGAAGTATTTCACGGCGCTGTTCGTCGCCGTTGTCGTGCCGTTGCTCGCCAATGGCGCGAGCGAGGCGTGGTTTGGATATCGCGACCAGCGCGAGGTGCTGAGCCAGCGGCTCCACGCCGAAGCGCGCTCGGCGGCGGGGAAGATCCAGGGTTTCCTTGACGACATCACCGACCAGTTGCAATGGACGGTGCAACTGCCGTGGCGCGACGGCATGGACGAGCGGCACCGCTTCGACGTGCTGCGGCTGATGCGTCAAGTGCCCGCGGTCCTCGAGGTCATGCTCGTCGACGGAGAAGGCGTCGAGCGGCTGCATGTCTCGCGGGTCGATCCCGATGTCGTCAACAGCGGCACCGACCGCAGCAACGACCCGGCGGTGCTCGGCGCCCGGTCGGGCCGCATCTGGTATGGCCCGGTGTCGTTCTACGAGGGCTCCGAGCCGCACATGACCGTCGCCGTCGCCGGGGCACGCGCGATCAACGGTGTGACGATTGCCGTCGTCAATCTCAAGCTGATCTGGGACGTGATCCAGGCGATCCATGTCGGCAAATCGGGCGAGGCCTTTGTGCTCGACCGCCCTGGCCGCCTCGTCGCGCATCCCGACATCAGCCTGGTTTTGCGCGGCGAAGGCGACCCGGCGGCGCGCCTCGAAAGAATTGCAGCAGGCGGCAATCGCCGGCGGCGGCGAGACCACCGAGGGCATCGACGCCGAGGGCCGCTCGGTCATCGCTGCAATGGCGCCGATCCCGGGGCCGGACTGGATGGCCTTTGTCGAGCAACCCGCCGCCGAAGCCCTGACGCCGATCCGCGCGGCGCTGTGGCGAACCGGTCTGTTGCTGCTCGCCGGCGCGTTGTTCGCCGCAATGCTCGCCTATCTGCTGGCACGCCGGATGACCGGGCCGATCGCTCTGTTGGAGAAAGGGGCCGAGCAGATCGGCGCCGGGCATTTCGACCACAAGATCGAGATCACGACCGGCGACGAGCTCGAGGGGCTGGCGCGGCGCTTCAACGAGATGGCCGGCGAGCTGGCGGTATCGCAGGAGCGTTCGGAACGGATCGCGCGGCTCAAGCGGTTTCTCGCGCCGCAAGTCGCCGAGCTGGTCGAAGGGAGCGACCAAGAAGCGCTGCTCGACAGCCATCGCGCCGAAGTGGTCGTGATCTTTTGCGACCTGCGCGGCTTCACCGGCTTTTCGGGCGCCGCCGCGCCGGAGGAGGTGATGGGGCTGTTGCAGGAATATTATGAAGCGCTCGGCGCGATCATCACGCATTACGAGGCGACCTTGACCTGCTTTATGGGTGACGGGGTGATGCTGCTGCTGAACGCGCCCGTCCCGTGCCCGGACCCGGCTCTGCGGGGCGTGGAAATGGCGGTGGAAATGCAGCACTCGGTCCAATCGCTGATGGCCGGCTGGCGTGCGCGCGGGCACACGATCGGCTTCGGGGTGGGTCTCGCGAAGGGCTCGGCGACGGTCGGCCGTATCGGCTATGAGGGCCGCTCCGACTACACCGCGATCGGCAGTGTGGTGAATTTGGCGTCGCGGATCTGCGCCGCCGCCGAGGACGGGCAGATCCTGATCGATGCGGCTGTGGCGGTGGAGGTCGGCAACGCGTTCCGATTGGCGCCGCTCGGCACCCGCCCGTTGCGCGGCTTTGCCGAAGCCGTCCCGGTCTTTGCCGCCCAGCCGCTCGACCGCGACGTGGCGGTTCTCCCGGCGGCCAAATAGACGGCCAAATAGACGGACTGTTTCTGCTCGATGGTTTTCGCTGTATAGCGTCGAGCATGACAGTAATCACGGACACGGACGCATTGGCCGGCTTTTGCGAGCGGCAGAAGGACGCGAGCTTTATTGCGGTCGACACCGAGTTCATGCGCGAGCGGACCTATTGGCCGATCCTGTGCCTCGTGCAGGTGGCGGGCCCGCAAGAAGCGGCGGCGATCGATGCGCTCGCTCCGGGGATCGACCTCGCGCCGCTCCTCGCTCTGATGGCGAATTCCGGCACATTGAAGGTCTTCCACGCGGCGCGCCAGGATATCGAGATCTTCTTCAACCTGTCCGGCGCGGTGCCGGCCCCGCTCTTCGACACGCAAATCGCCGCAATGGTCTGCGGCTTTGGCGATGCGGCGAGCTATGAGACCCTGGTCGCCAAGCTCGCCCGGGCCTCGCTCGACAAATCCTCCCGGTTTACCGACTGGTCGCATCGGCCGCTGACCGATCGGCAGATCCGCTATGCCCTCGCCGATGTCGTCCACCTCCGCACCGTCTACGAGAAGCTGCAGCAGACAGCTCGCGTCGAATGGCCGGGCGAGCTGGTTCGCCGAGGAAATGCCCGAATTGTCCAATCCCGAGACCTACCGCAGCGATCCCAGCGAAGCGTGGCGCCGGTTTCGGCTGCGCGGCCGGATCGACGCGCGGTTTTTCGGCGTGTTGCGACAGCTGGCGGCGTGGCGCGAGACGGCGGCGCGGCAACGCAATCTGCCGCGCGGGCGGATCATGCGGGACGAAGCGGTGCTCGAGATCGCCGCCCATGCTCCGCGCTCCATCGAGGCGCTGGCGCGGACCCGCAGCCTCGGCAAAGGCATCGCCGAGGGCAAGCTCGGGAGCGAGATCCTGGAAGCGGTGCAACGCGGGCTGGCCGCCACTGGGGCGGTCGAGCCGCCGGCTGCCACGAGAGCGGATTCGCCACCCGGTCTCGGCCCGCTGATCGAGTTGTTGCGCGTCTTGTTGAAGCAGCGTTGCGACGATCATCAGGTCGCGCAAAAACTGCTGGCCTCGGCCGATGATCTGGAAGCGATCGCCGCCGATGACGACGCGCCGGTGAAGGCGCTTTCCGGATGGCGCCGCGAAATTTTCGGCAAGGACGCGCTGGCCTTGAAGCACGGCCGCCTCGCCCTGACCGTCCGTCGCAACCGGATCACCCTCGTCGAGCTCGCGGACGGAAGCGACGACAGGCGATAGCGGGCGCGCCGACCTATACCCATCGTCGTCCCGGCGAAAGCCGGGACCCATAGTCCCCTCATCTCGAACTTTTCACGCGAGTTGCATGGCTTACCAACGATGACAGGCTCGTGCGGCTGAACGATGGGCCCCGGCTTTTCGCCGGGGAGGCGCTTCAATGCGGGGGTGACAACGAGGCCAGAGCTAGAACTAGAAATCCGCGGTCGGCAGGTGATCGGGGGCCATGTAGTTGTCGAATTTGGTGGTTTCGGCATCGAAGCGGAGTTTGACCGCGCCGATCGGCCCGTGCCGCTGCTTGGCGACGATGATTTCGCCGAGCCCATGCACCTTTTCGAGCCGCTCTCGCCATTCCTGGTAGCGCTCGCTGTACTTGCTTTCCGCTTCGTCCGGACGGCGGGTCGGCTCGCGGGACAGGTAATATTCCTCGCGAAAGATGAACATCACGACATCGGCATCCTGCTCGATCGAGCCGGATTCGCGCAGATCGGCGAGCATCGGGCGCTTGTCCTCACGCTGCTCGACCGCGCGGGACAGTTGCGACAAGGCCAGCACCGGAACATCGAGCTCCTTGGCCAACGCCTTCAGCCCGCGGGTGATCTCGGAGATTTCCTGAACGCGGTTGTCCTGCGTGCGGGTCTGGCTCGATGGGCGCAGCAGCTGCAGGTAGTCGATGACGATCAGCCCCAGGCCCTGCTGGCGCTTCAGGCGCCGGGCGCGCGTGCGCACCGCCGCCACCGACAGCGCCGGCGTGTCGTCGATGAACAGCTTCAGTGCGGCCAGTCGCTGGCTCGCCTGGACAAACTTGTCGAAATCCTCATGGCTGACATCGCCGCGCCGGATGCGGTCGGAGGAAACACCCGACTCCTCGGCCAGAATGCGAGTGGCCAACTGCTCCGCCGACATTTCGAGCGAGAAGAAGCCGACGACCGCTCCGTCCTCGGCGGGTTTGTGCGACTCGCGGGTCAGCCGCGGGCAGGTAATTTCGCGCTGCGTAAAACGCGATGTTGGTGGCCAGCGCCGTTTTGCCCATCGACGGCCTGCCGGCGAGGACGATCAGATCGGAAGGGTGCAGCCCACCCAGCTTGCGATCGATATCGACAAACCCGGTGGCGACGCCGACGGTCTTGCCGCTGCGCTTGAAAGCCGCCTCGGCATTGAGGATCGCGCTCGTCAGCGCGGTGCCGAACGCGCGAAACCCGCCCTCCGTTTCTCCCGCCGTCGCGAGGTCGAACAGCTTCTTTTCCACCCGCTCGATCTGCTCGCGCGCCGGATCGTCGAGATCCTGGCGAAACGCGTCGTTGACCACATCCTCGCCGAGCCCGATCAGCTCGCGCCGCAAGTAGAGGTCGTGCACGGCGCGGCCGTAATCCTCGGCATTGATGATCGCCGCCGCGGCGGCCGCCAGTCGCGCCAGATACTGCGCCCCGCCGATCTCGGCCAGCGCACCGTCCTGATCGAACAAGTTCTTGAGCGTGACCGGATTGGCGATCTGGCCGCGGCCCAACAGCTTGCCGATAGCGGCGAAGATCCGGCCGTGCACGGCGTTGCCGAAGTGCTCCGGCTGGAGGAATTCGCAGACCCGGTAATAAGCCGTGTTGTTGATCAGTATGGCGCCGAGCAGGGCCTGTTCAGCTTCCGTGTTGTAGGGTGGGGTTCGCAGAAGCTCGGGGTTCGGCTCGCGCAACAGCGCGACCCGGGACGTCACGTTTGTTTCCATGCACCGGCAGGATACCACTGGCCAGGACACGCCCCCGCGCGGAATTCGATCCCCAGGCTGTGTAAGGCGGGGATGGGTTGCGCCTAAGCTTGGGAAAACGAATGGCTGCGAATTTGCGCTCAGCGAGCCGAAGCTGCCCGCCCGGTCAGGCCGCGCGGTCTGCCGCGCCGCTGTGCTCGCGCTCCCAGTCGAGCATGTAGTCGCGCGTCAGCGGCACCGCGTCGACGGCCTTGGCGAGCTGCATCTGGAAGACCATGTGATCCTGCCGCCGGAACGCAATTTCGGAGCCGACGAGGTACATCTCCCACATCCGGCAGAAGCGCTCGTCATAAAGCGCCCGCACTCGGTCGCGATTTCGTTCGAACCTCCGCCGCCACGCTCTAAGCGTGTCGGCGTAATGCAGGCGCAAGATTTCGATGTCGGTGACCCAGAGCCGCAGCTGCTCGATGGTCGGCAGGACTTCGGAGAGGGCCGGCACGTAACCGCCGGGAAAGATATACTTGCGCATCCAAGGACTGGTCGTGCCCGGTCCATCCTTGCGCCCGATCGAGTGCAGGAGCGCCACGCCATCCGACGCCAGCAGCGACTTCAGCTTGGTGAAGAAGGCGCGGTAATGATTGACCCCGACATGTTCGAACATACCGACCGAGACAATGCGGTCGTAGTGCCCGAATTCTTCGCGGTAGTCGCGCAAATAGAACCTGACCCGGTCAGAGAGCCCGGCCGCTGCGGCACGCCGGGTGGCGATCTTGTGCTGCTCGACCGAGAGTGTCAGACCCGTCACCTCGGCGCCGCATTCGCCGGCGAGGTAGAGTGCGAGACCACCCCAACCCGAACCGATGTCGAGCACCCTTTGTCCGGGTCGGATCAGCAGCTTTGCTGCGATGTGCCGCTTTTTGTCGAGCTGAGCGGCATCCAGGTCCTCGGACCCGTCGCGGAAATAGCCGCAGGAATACTGCCGGTCCCGGTCGAGAAACAGCTCGTAGAACTGGTCCGACAAGTCGTAGTGATGGGCGACGTTCTGTCGGGCGCGGGACAGCGGATTGTATTGATGAATGCGGCGGAACAGAGTGACGGAGCCGTTCAGCAGCCGCGCCGCCAGTCCCGCCGGCATGGCTTCGAGATTGACCGCGAGCAGATCAACCAGGTCGTAGAGACTGCCCTCCTCGATCGTCAGCTTCCCATCCATGAAAGCTTCGCCGAAATATAAGGCGAGGCCTGACGCCCAGTTTCCAATGCAGCGCCGAATCGTGCAGCCGGATGGTTACTCTTGGTCCGCTGGATCCGTCGAACGTGTGAAGTGATCCGCCCGCGTCTATGACCCGCAGGCGGCCGATTGTGATGGTTCGCTCGAACAGACGCGACAGCAGCATCGGTACGCGACCGAATTAGAATCAACTTTAGCGATATTTGGCAAATTCTCGATTGGAGACAAGAGCTTCGATCCGCTAGGCGGCAGCGGGCCCGGTTTGCGCCGCTGCGGCTCGCGCCTCTTCTTCCTCCTCGTCGCGCAGCCGCAATGGGTCGATCCCCTTGGCCTGCATTTCGGCTTCCTCGGCCGACTGGGCGACATTGGCGGTAATTGTTACCGATACTTCCGGATGCAGCGCGACTTTCACCGGATGCAGGCCCAAATTCTTGATCGGCCGGTCGAGGACGACCTGTCGCTTCTCGATCGTAAAACCTGCTCCGGTCACCGCATCGGCGATGTCGCGGGCCGAAACCGAGCCGTAGAGCTGCCCGCTTTCGCCGGCCTGGCGGATGATCACGACCGTCAGACCCTCGATTTTGCCGCCGACTTCCGTCGCTTCGGTCCTGCGCTGCAAATTGTTGGCTTCGAGCTGAGCGCGCTGGGTCTCGAAATACGTCAAATTCTCTTTTGTTGCGCGCATCGCTTTCTTCTGAGGCAACAAATAGTTACGGGCGTAGCCGGGCTTCACTTTAACGAGTTGGCCCATTTGGCCGAGCTTCTCGACCCGCTCGAGCAGAATCAGTTCGATCATTTAAGTTCCTCCAATTCTCGAATTTACGCGAAACGCCGCCGCAGACCGAGCGGCGAATCGAGCAACCCCAAAAGGGCGATAAGCAGGAGCGGCCAGCCCAAGAGCCCAGCCAGCAAATAAAACGTCACAAGGGTGACCGCCGGACGTGGGAACCGGCGCGCCACGGTATGGAGCACGGCAAGGCCCGCGAGGCAGAACGGCACAGCCAGCACGATCATCACATTGACGCCAATGAAGCGCGCGGTTCCTCCGAGGAGTGTTGCCCCGGCAGCAAAGGCGAGCACCACCGGGATCCACAGCGGCAGACCGAGCGCCGCAAGATCGGGAGATGGCCGCCAGCTCGCTCCGAAACGGGCCAGCAAGCCTTGGGCGAGGCTCCCATTGGTTACCGTCATCGCCATCCACGAGGTGGCGATCATCCCGGGAAGAATGAAGGCAACGAGGGCGAGCAATTCGTCCAGCTCGGGCGGAATCTCGCCAAGGTGGCGGTTGAGGACAGGGGCCAGCACCTCGCGCAATGCAGTCTGCATATCTTGCGGGCCGCCGAGGAAGGCGAACGTGACAGCGGCTGCCACCAGCCCGAGGCCGGTCAGCCATGCTGTAATGAGGCCCGGCGGATACCATTCGACCTCATTCCCGGGGCCCGTCCGCGCCAGCAAGGACTGGCGCACCAGGAGGACGACCGGAACGACGTTCAGCGCCGCAAAAAGGGCGGCTGCCGGCACGCTGACGGCAGCCGCCAGGATCAGCGCCGCGACAAGCCCGGCCGATGCCGAAGCGCCCGTCCCGAGCGACAGCCCGGCGGCAAAAAGCGGCAGCTGCGCGAGATAGACGAGGATCATCGACCCGGTCGAACCAGTCAGCACGAGCAGATACGGGCCGGCTGCGAACAATCCGCAGACCACCGACACCCCGGCGAACCCCAGCCGGCTCACGGCGATGCCCGCCCAGGGCTCCGCTGGCTCGGAACTGCCTATTTCACCAGATACGGGAGCAGACCCAGAAAGCGCGCCCGCTTGATCGCCTGGGCCAGTTCGCGCTGCCGCTTTGTCGAGACCGCGGTGATGCGGCTCGGGCACGATCTTGCCGCGCTCCGAGACGAAGCGCTGCAACAGTTTGACGTCCTTGTAGTCGATCTTGGGAGCATTGGGTCCGGAGAACGGGCAGGACTTCCGCCGGCGGAAAAACGGACGGCGCGCCGCCGCACCACGGCCCGAGCCGCCGGCCGATTGGCCTTCCATTTACGCCTCCGCCCTTTCGGAGACCGGGTTCTCGGGGACCGCCTGCTCGGGAACCGCCTGCTCGGGGCCGCCTGCTCGGGAACCGCCTGCTCGGGGACCGCCTGCTCGGGAACCGGGCGCTCGGCGGCAGGCCGCTCCATCTCGCGCCCATCACCCGATCTCTCCCGATCGCCGCGCCGTTGACGATCGTCACGGCTGCCGCGGCTCTGCATGATAACCGAAGGCCCGTCCTCCAACTCGTCGACGCGGATCGTCATGTAACGGATCACATCCTCGTTGATCCGCATGGTTCGCTCGAGTTCGGCCACGGCTGCGGGGGGAGCCGATAAGATTCATCAATACGTAGTGACCTTTGCGGTTTTTCCGCATGCGATAAGCCAAGTTGCGCAGCCCCCAGTACTCGCGCTTCTTCACTTCGCCGCCATTGTCGTTGACGAGCTGAGTGAAAGTGTCGGCGAGGGCATCAACCTGGGCGCCGGAAATGTCCTGGCGCGCGATGAACACGTTTTCGTACAGGGGCATAGTGGACCAGGTCCCTTATGGCTAGTGTGGATTCGGCGCGCGAGCGCGGATCGAATCGAGCCGGCCGAGCCGGCAAGGGTTGAATTTTCATAGTATATGGGAGGCCGGCACTGGCGCAACACGAGGACGCAACGCCGCCTTGACAATGGGCGTGGCGTCGCTATCACCACGCGGCACGCATCGACCAAAACAGGGAGCCGGGCGAAGGGGGAACGCGGTTCTGACATGAAGCGGGCATTCGTATTTCCGGGACAAGGCTCGCAGGCGGTCGGCATGGGACGCGTCCTGGCGGCGACATTTGCGCCGGCGCGCCAGGTCTTCGCGGAAGTGGACGACGCCTTATCGCAACACCTGTCGAAACTGATGTTCGAAGGACCGGAAAGCGAGCTTACCCTGACTGAAAACACTCAGCCGGCGTTGCTCGCGGCGAGCCTTGCGGTCATTCGCGTCCTCGAAGCGGAGGGCGGCTTCGCCCTCACCCGGCGCGCTGCTTTCGTGGCGGGGCACTCGCTTGGTGAATACTCGGCGCTCGCGGCAGCAGGTTCAGTCAGCATCGGGGACGGGGCGCGGCTGCTGAGGCTGCGCGGCCGCGCGATGCAGGAGGCGGTTCCGGTCGGCGAGGGAGCTATGGCGGCCCTGCTCGGCCTCGACGTCGAGCAAGGGCGGGCGGTTGCGGCGGAGGCTGCCGGCCCGCACCAGGTCTGTGCGGTGGCAAACGACAATGCTCCGGGCCAAGTCGTCGTGAGCGGGCACCGGCAAGCCGTCGAACGGGCGATCGCAATCGCTCGCGCAAAGGGGGCGAGGCGGTCGATCGCGCTTCCGGTCAGTGCGCCGTTTCATTCCCCGCTGATGGCCCCGGCCGCCGAGGTCATGGCAGAAGCGCTCGGCCGGGTCGCGCTGCAACCGCCTGCGGTGCCGCTCGTCGCCAATGTGTCAGCCACCGCGACGGGCGATCCGGCAACGATAAGCCGCGGCCTCGTCGAACAGGTGACGGCGATGGTGCGGTGGCGCGAGAGCATGCTCTTTCTCAAGCAGGATGGGGTCGAAGAGGCCGTCGAGATTGGAGCGGGCCGCGTGCTCACCGGGCTGGCCAAGCGGATCGACCCGGATCTCTCGGCGCGCTCCGTCGGGACACCGGCAGAAATCGTGAGTTTTCTCGAGGAGCTGTGACGACCCAGGGAATCGCCGTGGGTTATCATTGGGTAGAGGTTTCGCGGTTGTTCGATCTGTCTGGCCAAACTGGGTTGGTTACCGGAGCCTCCGGCGGGATCGGCGGGGCAATTGCCAAGGCCCTGCATCGTCAAGGCGCGGAGCTCATGCTGGCGGGAACGCGTTCCGCCGCGCTCGAAGCGCTGGCTGGCGAGCTCGGCGCGCGAGTTCATGTCGGACTGGCCGACCTCGCCGATTCAACGGCGCCGGATCGATTGGCCAAAGAGGCCGAGGCGGCAATGGGCCGGGTCGACATCCTCGTCAACAACGCGGGGATCACGCGTGACGCGCTGGCGCTGCGGATGAAGGACGAAGACTGGCAATCAGTTCTGGACGTCAATTTGACGGCCCAGTTCCGGCTTATCCGCGCGGTGCTGCGCGGCATGATTCGTCGGCGTCATGGACGCGTTATCGGGATCAGCTCGGTGGTCGGGGTCAGCGGCAATCCCGGACAGGCAAACTACGCGGCGGCGAAGGCCGCGATGATCGGCATGTCGAAATCGATCGCCGCCGAGATTGCCGGTCGCGGCATTACCGTGAACTGCGTCGCGCCGGGCCTCATCGTGACGGCGATGACAGAAAAATTGACGGCGCAGCAACGCGCGCGGCTCGTCGAAGCGATTCCGGCCGGCCGGTTCGGCGCCCCGGAAGAGGTGGCTGCGGCGGTGGTTTACCTGGCGAGCGCCGAAGCGGCTTACGTCACCGGCCAGACCTTGCACATCAATGGCGGTATGGTCATGGTATGAAGCGTTTGAACCGCGCCCCGGAGCAGTCGATTTGCAGTGCCGGGGAAACATGCTATGTGACCGCACCGTGACTCTGATGTCGACGCGGTCCCGAGGGCGGTCCTGGGGCGGTCCCTGAGGGCGATCCGGGGAGGCCCACCCGCCATGGCCGACACCGCCGGGGCGTTTGGTGCCTCAACGATTTCCAGCAAGCCACTGAGGATAAGAACGGATGAGTGACGTCGCTGATCGGGTCAAGAAGATCGTCGTCGAGCATCTGGGCGTCGACGAATCGAAGGTGACCGAAAACGCCAGCTTCATCGACGATCTGGGCGCCGACAGCCTCGACACCGTCGAGCTGGTGATGGCCTTCGAGGAAGAGTTCGGGTGCGAGATCCCGGATGACGCGGCCGAGAAGATCGTGACGGTGAAGGATGCGGTCAGCTTCATCGAAACGCACAGCTGAGCCGCCCGCTGCCGAACTCCCCCACTCCAGGTCGCATGCTGCCGGCATTCCCACCTCGCGCGGGTGACGAGAAGACGATGCGACGCGTCGTGGTGACCGGCATGGGGCTGGTGACACCCCTCGGGATCGGCCTCGAACGGAACTGGAGCAGTCTGGTCGAGGGAGTGTCGGGCGTCCGAGCGATTCAGTCGTTCGACGTTTCCGACCTGCCGGTCAAGATTGCCGGACAGGTGCCGCGCGGCGAGACTGCCGCGGGCCTCTTCAACGCCGACGATTGGGTGCCGCCCAAGGACCAGCGCAAAATGGACGGGTTCATCGTCTATGCGCTCGCCGCAGCCGCCCAGGCGGTCGAAGATGCCGGCTGGACTCCGCAAGCCGAGGAGGCGCGCGAGCGCACCGGCGTGATAATCGGCTCCGGCATCGGCGGGCTGCCCGGAATCACCGATGGTGCGTTGACCTTGCACGAACGCGGTCCGCGCCGTCTTTCGCCGTTCTTCATTCCCGCCAACCTGATCAATCTCGCCTCCGGCCACGTCTCGATCCGGTACGGCTTCACCGGGCCCAACCACGCCGTGGTGACCGCTTGCTCGAGCGGGGCGCATGCGATCGGCGACGCGGCGCGGCTGATCATGCTGGATGACGCCGACGTCATGATTTGCGGCGGGACAGAGGCGGCGATCTGCCGCCTCGGCCTCGCCGGCTTTGCGTCGGCCCGCGCGCTGTCTACCGGGTTCAACCACGACCCGCCGCGGGCATCGCGTCCGTGGGACCGAGAACGCGACGGTTTCGTCATGGGTGAGGGCGCCGGAATTGTCGTCCTCGAAGAGTTACGGGCATGCCAGGCGGCGGGGAGCGAAGATCTACGCCGAGGTAATCGGATACGGCATGTCCGGCGACGCATTTCACCTGACCGCTCCCGCGGAGGACGGCAACGGCGCGTTTCGGTCGATGCGCAACGCCCTGCGGCGCGCGGGCATCGCGCCGGACAAGATCGACTACATCAATGCCCACGGCACATCGACCCCGCTCGGCGACGAGATCGAGCTCGGTGCCGTGAAGCGGCTGTTCGGCGGCCATGCCTACGAGCTGTCGATGTCGTCGACAAAATCGGCGATCGGACACCTGCTCGGAGCGGCGGGCAGCGTCGAGGCGATCTTCGCGATCCTGGCGATCCGCGATGGGGTCGTCCCCCCGACGCTCAATCTCCACAACCCCTCTCCGTCCTGCGATATCGACCTGGTGCCGAAGCAAGCCAAGGAGCGCAGGGTGAACTACGCGCTCTCTAATTCCTTCGGGTTCGGCGGCACCAATGCCTCGCTGATTTTTACCGGGCCGCCCTGAGCGCTCGAGGCGCGCGGTCGCGGGAAACGGGCGCGATAGATGCGCGGCTTTTTTCGCCTCTTGGCATGGGCGGCGGTCACCGTGTCGCTCGTCCTCCTCATCCTGGGAGGAGCCGGCTATTGGGCTCTATCGCGACGTCGCCGCGCCCGGCCCGTTGACCGAACTACGCACGATCGTCATCCCGCCGCATACCGGTCTCTCCGACATCGCCTCGCTGTTGGCGGAGCAGGGTATCATCCGGCACCGGCGCTCCTTTGAGCTGGGTGCGACCTTGTCGGGCCGCAGCTCCGCGCTACTGGCCGGCGAATACGAGTTTCCGGCCGAAACGAGCGCGCTTCAGGCGATGGACATCATCGCCAGCGGCAAGACGGTCAAGCACCGGCTGACGATCCCGGAAGGTCTGACCAGCGCGGAAATCCTAGCGCTGGTGCAAGCCGCGCCTGCGCTCGACGGGGATCCCGGCCCGCCGCCTGCCGACGGCGAGTTGCTGCCGGAAACCTATCTTTACGAGTATGGCGATCGCCGAAAGGACATGATCGACCGCATGCAGCGGGCGATGGCGCGCGCACTCGCCGAGGTTTGGGCGGAGCGCCGCCCCGACTTACCGCTTCACGACACCGCGGGAGTTGCTGATCCTCGCCTCGCTGGTCGAAAAGGAAGCTTCGCGCGAGGACGAGCGGGCCCGAATCGCGGGAGTTTTCATCAACCGGCTGCGCCTGGGCATGCGGCTGCAATCGGATCCTACGGTGATCTACGCCCTGAGCGATCGGGGCTCGAAGAGGTTCGACCGCCGGCTGACCCGTACCGATCTGGCGGTTCTCTCGCCTTACAACACCTATTTGACCAAGGGACTGCCGCCCGGCCCGATCGACAATCCGGGAATATCCGCCCTGCGAGCGGCCGCACGACCGGCCTTCACCGATGAGCTCTACTTCGTAGCCGATGGAACGGGCGGCCACGTCTTCGCCACGAACCTCGCCGAACACAGCCGAAACGTCTCGCAATATCACCACAGCGCCGCGGCCGAGACGGAGCGCGGAATACCGGTTCAAGCAATTCCCGACGAAAAACCGGGTCCGCCAGTCCGGTAACGTCGTATAACCGAACACCGATCAGCGGGAGAGCGGTGGGCGTGGGTATTGCCAGCATGACCGGCTTTGCGCGGGCGCAGGGCGACGAGCTCGGCATCAGCTGGGTTTGGGAGATGAAGAGCGTCAACGGCAAGTCGCTCGATTTGCGGCTTCGGCTGGCGCCGGGTTTCGACGCGCTCGAGCCGCAGCTTCGCTCGCTGCTGGCGCAGCGTTTCCGCCGAGGCAACTTTTCCGCCACTCTCGCGGTGACCCGCACCCAGCCCGCGGCAGTGCGGGTCAATCGCGAGACATTGGCACAGCTCGTCGCGCTGATGAACGAGCTGGCGAGCGAGATCGAGGCGGCGCCGCCGCGCATCGACGGGCTGCTGGCTCTGCGCGGCGTGGTGGAGACGGTCGAAGACGAACCTGATGCCGTGCTCGAGGAACGCCGCGATGCCGTTCTCGACAGCTGGGCGAGAGCGCTCGATGCGCTGGCCGACGCCAGGGCGGAGGAAGGCGCGCGTCTCGCCGCCGTACTACACAGCCAGCTCGCGGAGATGGCGGCGCTGGTAGAGGCGGCGGCGGGTTGCGCGGCGGCCCAGCCGGCGGCGATTCGCGACAGGCTGCAGACGATGCTGGCGAATGTCGCCGATCTCGCCCCGGGCATGCCCGAGGAGCGGATCGCGCAGGAAATGGCGCTCCTCATCGCCCGCTCGGATATCCGCGAGGAGCTGGAGCGCCTGCGGGCGCATCTCGATCAGGCGGCCGATCTGCTCGCGGCAGGACGAGGCAGTCGGACGCCGTCTCGATTTCCTCTGCCAGGAGCTGAACCGCGAAGCCAATACGTTGTGCTCGAAATCAGCCGACATCGAGCTGACCCGAGTGGGGCTATCTTTGAAAGCGGCGGTCGAGCAATTCCGCGAGCAGGTGCAGAACATCGAATGAGCCCGCCAGCAATCGAAAGGCGCGGGTTCTTGCTGGTCCTTTCGTCGCCATCGGGGGCGGGAAAGACGACGATCACCCGGCGGCTCGTCGCCGGTGACCCTGCCCTGGCCCTGTCGGTCTCGGTGACGACCCGTCTGCCGCGGGACGGCGAAGTGGAAGGGCGCGACTATTATTTCATCGACCGGCAGCGCTTCGACGAGATGCTCGCGCAAGGCGAACTCTTGGAGCACGCGACGGTGTTCGGAAACTGCTACGGCACGCCGCGCGGGCCTATCGAGGCGGCGCTCTCCGCCGGGCGCGATGTCGTCGGAGACGTCGACTGGCAAGGCACTCAGCAGCTCGCGAAGAGCGTCCCGCAGGATCTCGTTTCGGTCTTCGTGCTGCCGCCGAGCCTTGCCGCACTCGAGGCGCGGCTGCGCGCCCGCGCCCAGGACAGCGCCGCGGTGGTCGCCTCCCGGATGGCCAAATCGGCCGAGGAGATGAGCCACTGGCCGGAATACGATTACGTGATCGTCAACCGCGACGTCGAGGAGAGCGTCGCGCAGGTCCGCGCCATCGTCACGGCGGAGAGGCTGCGGCGCGAACGACAGACTCGGCCTCGCCGAATTCGTCGCCACCCTCCGTGCCGGCTGACAAGGCGCCCCGAGCGGGACGCCCTATCACGCGAGTTTGTTACCAAGGCGATTTGCCGATGTCGAGGTCGAGGCCGGGCAGCACCTGGGTGCCCTCTTCTTGCACCGCGGTCAGGCTTGTTCGGGATCGAGACCCAGCGCCGCCAGGATCGTCGGCGCGATCTGGTAGGTTTCGACCGGGCTGGTCACCGTCTCGAGCTGGAAAACTCGGATTTGACAGCAACATGATCACGTTCGTGTCATCGTGTGAGAAGCCGCCGTGTTCAGCCTGCTTCTTGCCGCTTCCGGAGTAGGTAACGCCGATATTCGGCGTGACGATGATATCCGGCGTGCGCGGGTCGCCATTCGGCGGCAGCCCCGGCGGGTTGAACATCTGGGCAATCCCCGGTCCAGAGAAGATCTCGCCGATTCCGGCGATGTTGTTCGGTCGCCGGCGACTGACTTTCCAACATTCCCACGGCATTCGTGGTTTGTGTCGAATCCGACAGCCAGATCAGCGAAATGTCGTCTTCGGTCGGCCCGATCCCGTTGGGGTTTGCCGGGGATTCGGAGGACGGCAGCAGGTCTTCCAGGATCGTCGCCGGCGATGTCGTTATCGGGTCACCAGGCGTAGTCGATATGCCCAAATATCGAGCGGAGTTGATCGGGCTCTGGCCGTGCTTGGCCGAAATGATGATCAGGGTCGATTGATAGAGCCCGCGTCTCTTGAGCGCAGCGACCATTGCTCCGATCGAGCTGTCGGCAAACTCGATCTCGCTCAGCAGCGCCGGCGCTCGGCGTGCCGATATTGTCGAGATAGCCGCCGGTCACGGTGGTGGAAAGACTCTTCTCAATCAGCTTCTGGCCGACGCTGACCACCTGAAAATTCATTCCAAAGAGATTGGGGACCGGCCGCGTGGTAAGTGCCGCTGTGATCCTTGCCGCCGATCTCGTTGAGGATCGCCTGCACCTTCAGGCTGTCGTAACACTGGATGTTCTGGAAGCTGTCGGTCCAGGCATTGCTGCTGGATACAGCGGTTTGATCCGGCAGCGGGTTGCACCCGGGCACGGTGGGCAACGCTACCGGGATCGAGTTGATTTCCGGCGAGTAGTAGTCGTCGACGTTGGTCCCGTTGCCGGGGCCCGAGACCGACGAGTAGGAGGGATGCTTGTCCGACCAGGCGGTGTAGCCGCCGGCTGCGTGCACAACGCCAAAAATCGTGTTCGTGCGAACAAAGTTCCAAGGATAGACCGGGTGCGCAGTTTCGGGTCGGATTGCGCTCGAGCTTGTTCGGATCGATCGATGCGATGCCGCCGTCCACGCCGTTGGGTGCTCCGCCGTTCAGCTTGGACTGGTCGATATCGATCCCTTCGTCGAATTCCGTGGTCGTACCCGTCGGCAGGCGTCCCGGGCGTGCAAGGCCCGGAGCTCCGGCGACGCCGTTCCCGGTCGTCGTCGCGGGCGGATCGAGCGAGCGGTCATAGGCGACGTCATAAAACGCGCCGACGGTACGCGGCGAGCCTCCCGTCACCAGCGCCATCAGGCCGGGGAACGAATTGGACGGCTTCGAGGTGGAAGTGTCGAGATAATTCACCCCCGTCTCGGCAAGTTCGGCCAGATTCGGGCAATAGGGCGCACCGCCGTTAACACCGCTGATGCCTTGCGCGCAGTTGATGAAATCGACGGCATGCATGCCGTCGATGCTGATCAGCAGGACGTGCTTAACGCCGCCTTTGTTGTAATCCTCCTGCGAATTGGCATGAACCGGCGAACCTGCCGAAGCCGCCAGAAGCCCGGCGCCGACAGCGGCGCCTTCCAGGAATTTCCGCATAATTTATCCCTCATTTTAGGTAAACGGCGGGACGCTATGCGGGGGCTCGTGAAACTGGGGCGACAGATTGATTACAGTTTCGATGACAATCAACGCCGAGCCCGGCTATCCGTCCTCGACGGCCCGCGCGAGCGCGCAAAATTCGGCAACGGTAGTTCCTCGGCGCGGGCGGTCGGCGCGACCCCGGCGCGCGCGAGGAGCGGCTCGACCGGGACGCCGAGCGTCTTGAGGCTGGTCCGCAGCATCTTGCGGCGCTGGCCGAATGCGGCGGCGGTGACGCGTTCGAGGGCAGGCTGGTCGGCAGGGGCGAGCGGTTCCGGGCGCGGAACGATGCGGACGACGCTCGAGGTGACCTTGGGCGGCGGCACAAAGGCGCGCGGCGGGATATCGAACAGAATTTGCGGCTCGGCCAGCCACTGAACCAGGACCGAGAGCCGTCCGTAGGATTTGCTGCGCGGCGTCGCCGTCAGGCGTTCGGCAACCTCGCGCTGGAACATCAACGTCAGGCTCTCGTATTCGCCGATCCGATCGAGCCAGCCGATGAGCAACGGGGTAGCGATATTGTAAGGCAGGTTGGCGACGATCTTGCGGGGCGCATCCGACAGCTCGACCGGGTCGAGCCTCAGCGCGTCCCCGGCGACCAGCTCGAGGCGGCCGGGATGAGCCGCGGCAATCTCGCCGAGGGCGGCGAGACAGCGCTCGTCGCGCTCGATCGCCACGACGCGGCGCGCCCCGGCGGCGAGCAGGGCCCGCGTCAAAGCCCCCGGACCGGGCCCGATCTCGATGACGGTCGCATGCTCGAGCGGCCCCGCGGCGCGGGCGATCCGGCCGGTCAGATTGAGATCGAGAAGAAAATTCTGCCCGAGGCTCTTGCGTGCGAACGATGCCGTGCCGAGCGATCACCTCGCGCAGCGGCGGCAAGGAGGACGCAGACGGATCGCCCTTCAGCTGCCGGCCGAGCGCCTGGCAGCCATTTCAGCGGCCAGCCGCAGCGCGGCGATCAGGCTATCGGGCCGCGCGGTGCCGCGGCCGGCGATCGCCAACGCCGTTCCGTGATCGGGCGACGTCCGCACAAAAGGCAGACCCAAGGTCACGTTGACGCCGCCATGAAAGTCGATCGTCTTGATCGGGATCAGCGCCTGGTCGTGGTACATGCACAGCGCCGCGTCATAGGCGCTGCGCGCCTCGGCGTGAAACATCGTGTCGGGCGGCAAGGGGCCGCGCGCATCTATCCCGGCGGCACGCAATTCGGCGACAGCCGGCTCGATGATCTCGATCTCCTCGCGGCCGAGGCTGCCGGCCTCTCCGGCGTGCGGATTGAGCCCGGCGACCGCCAGGACCGGAGAGCCGACACCAAAATCGCGGCGCAGCGCCGCGTCCGTGATGCGTCCGGCGTGGACGATGGCCGCCGAGGACAGGCTTTCAATCGCCCGGCGCAGCGCGAGATGGATGGTAACCGGGACAACGCGCAGCCCCGGGCACACCAGCATCATGACCGGAGCCGCACCAGCCCCCGCGAGCTCGGCGAGGTACTCGGTGTGTCCAGGATGGTGAAAGCCGGCTCGATACAGGCTGTCCTTGTGGATCGGGTTGGTGACGAGCGCCGCGGCGCGCCCATTGCGGACGTCGCGGACGGCGGTTTGGATCGCGCCGAGGATCGCCGGCGCATCGCCGGGGTCTGGGCGGCCTGGCTGGGCACGAATAGTCGTGTCGATCGGTAGCGACCGGAAGCGCGTCCGCGAAGACGGAGGGCGCTCGATCCGGCGCGTCGATCGGCCGGATCGGCACCGGCCAGTCGAGCCGCCGAGCCAGCGCCGCGAGTCGATCGGGATCGTCGATCAAGTAGAAGGGAGGGAGGTCGTCGCGAAGGTCGAGCCAAGCCTTGAGGGCGATCTCACCGCCGATGCCGGCCGGCTCGCCCATTGTCAAGGCGAGCGGCAGCGCCATCGCGCTCATACCCTGACGTCGACAAAGGCGGTACGCCGCAGATCGCGCATATAGCGCCGCGCCAAGGTCTCGAGGCGCTGCCGCATCAAGGTCTCGGCGATTTCGTCACGCGACGGCACGGTCGGGGCGCTCGGGGGCGCCGCCTTCTCGCACATCATGATCACCCCGACCCCGTTTTTTTGCACGATCGGGGGCGAGGTCTGCCCCACCTCCAGCCCGAGCACGATATTGCGCATGGCGGGGGTCACCTGGTCGATGCGCAGCCGACCTTCGCTGGACAGCTGTGCCGATCCCTTTTCCTTGCCGATCTTCAGCAGCTCTTCGCAATTCTTGGCGGTAGTCTTGGCGCTCTGCGCCTCGACAATTGCAGCGCGGCGCATCTGCTCGGTGGCCTGAGGCGGCAATGGAAAGACGATCTGGACGAGGTGCACGAGGCTGTCCTCCGGGCCGGCGGAACGGCCCGAGCGGCGATCGAGGACGAGCAGCAGATAGTAGCCCGCCGCAGCGCGGATCGGCGGCGACAATTCACCCGGCCGCATCTGGGCTACCGCTTTGCCGAGTTCGGGGCTCAACTGCTCGGGACGCACCCAGCCGATGTCGCCACCGACGGCGGCCGTCGCGGATTGCGAGAATTGCTGCGCCACCGCGGAGAACCGGGCACCCTGCTTCATCTGCTCGGTGAGCCGCTCGGCGAGCCGCCGCACTTCATCCTCCTGCTGCGGGTTGTCGACGGCGAGAAAGATCTCGGCGACGCGGCTTTGCGGCTCGTTCGCGGTTTCCTTTGCGCGCTTCAGCGCGTAATCGATCTCCTCGTCGGACACCACATTGGTTTGCGACACCAGGCGGCGCACCAGCTTTTGCCAGACGATCGATGCCGTCAGCTGATCGACCAGGGCGCTGCGCTCGATGCCGTGCGACTTCAGGACCTGGTCGAGCTGCCCGGGCTGCATGTTGTTCTGCTTTTCGATCTGCGCGAGGGCCTTGTTGATCTCCTCGTCGGTAGCCGTGACGTTTTGCCGTTTGGCTTCCTGCATTTGCAGTTTCTCGTCGACGATCGTGCGCAGCACCTGGGAGGCGACGCGCTGCCGTGTTTCGGGCGAGTCCGTAAGGTTTGACGACAGCATCACCATTCTGAGGCGCGACATGACGTCGGCGACCGAGATCACCTCGTCGTTGACGACCGCGGCGATCCGGGTCTCGGTCACCTGACCGTCCGGCGACGGCGCCGAGGGGCGCTGCGTGGCCGGCGCGCCGGGCGGCGGGGATCCCGCTCCGGAGAGCGCACGGGCAGCGCTCGCCGGGCCGGAGAAGCAGGTCAATCCTGCCAGTCCTATGCCCAGTCCTACGCAAAGCCAACGAAGTATCGCCATGGGTTTGAACCTTGCCGCCTGATCGTCGTGCCGCCAAGAATTTACACCTAGCGCACGGCTATGTCCCCGACGGGCTATGTCCCGACGGTGCGACGCCTCACAGGAGAGCACCACCGGAGAGGGTAGCCACCGTGCCGCCAATCTCGCCGATGTTCTTGAACACGACGCTGAACAGCACGGAATACCCAGGCGTCACGTCGCCACTGCGGATTCCTGATTGGGTCAACGCGCCGATAAACGCCATGCATTCGTCCTGATAGATGGCAGACAACGATCCGTAAAGGCTGGCGCTCGACGCCTGTGGCGACGGCACGTTGTTGACGAGGACGGTGCTGTTGGTGAGGCTGATCGTTTCGGAAGCCTGCATCGACCAATAACGGGTGAGCTTTGCGGTGACGCTAAACGAGAGTTCCTCGCGTTTTCCATAGAGAACATTCTGGCCGGAGGTTGGGATCGTTACCACCTCGTTTTGCAGTTGCGCCGGAAGATAAACAAAATTGCCGGAGACCCGCAAACTCTGCGGGCCGACGCTGAGGCCGACCTGCTGGTCGCGATTGGCCAGAGGGCTGGCGTCGAACCGGAACCGATAGATCAGGTCGAGGTAGGAGTTGGGGGACAACACCACCCGCCCTACCACATCCGATAGCCGTTTTTCAGCCCCTGAACCAGGCGGCAGGAATGGGTTGGGCTGTGCACGGTAACTCTGGCCGATCAGCAGCCGGTAGCTGCCGCCCTCCTTTTCATACAGCCCGAGCTTGGTCCCGTAATCGACCCGCTGACCGGTATCGAGAATGTCATAGCCCGCCAGGCGGTCGCGCCGGAACAAATCGGTGTCGGTGAACTCGTATGAAAGACTGTCCTCGTCCGGAATGTTCCGCCGGTTGCCGCTGCTGGGCGCCGCAAAACCGCCGACGATCGGCTCGATCAGCTCCGTCGTGCTTTCGCCCCGGCGAATCAGCGGGTAGCTCCACACCAGGCCGACTTGCGGGAAGGTGCGGCCGGTCACGAAACTGGTCGGCGTCGGCGCCAATGCCGGTTGTCCATTCGCCGGAAAGAATGCCGACGGCAGCTCGGGGTTCGAGACTGCGTTCAGATTGCCGATCGAATACCCGTCGCCGCGCACGCTCGCCGAAAAGTTATATTGCCCGCCGAGAGGGTCGGTAAAGCTCCGGTCCCACTCCGAGCCGAGTGACAGCCGGCGGGTCTGCGTCCCGACCTCGCGAAGGATGTCGAGAACATTGCCGTTCAGGTTCCACCGCCCCCCAAGCGCGTCCGGCGGACTCTGCCAATTGCGGTTGATGACCGGCAACACGATCGGTTGGGTCGAATTGCCGAGGCCGGGCAGCAGCGGCTGAAACAGGTACGCGTTGACGTCGGTCGAGGCACGCGGCTCGAAGCCTTCCAGATAGGCCCGGCTGATCATCGCGTTGAGCAGCGGATTGCCGAAGCCGAAGCGCAGCAGATACGTCTGATCCGAGACGCGCTGGACATCCAGGCCCGTGCGGTAGGTCTCGTCCAGGTCGAAGAC
The DNA here is from genome assembly GCA_963788085.1 of uncultured Alphaproteobacteria bacterium. Taxonomy (GTDB): domain Bacteria; phylum Pseudomonadota; class Alphaproteobacteria; order ATCC43930; family CGMCC-115725; genus AP-15. The sequence goes on along the minus strand of CAWBFS010000017.1, from coordinate 229,105 downwards.
GCTGTGCTCGTTGATATGCCCGCGCCACTGCTCGCCTTCACTCGACGTGCTGTCGCCCGAACCGACATTGCTGTGATTGAGACTGGCGATCGCGTCGAGCGTCCCATTGCTAAACCGCTCGCGGTATTCCGCATCCAGCAAGGGGCCGGCCTTGGTGTAGAAGCGCGGCTCGAACGTCACATCCTTGTCCGGTCCGAGCACCAGGTAATAAGGGATCGTCACGTGCGCGCCGAGGGTGTTGGAGCTCCCGATCGACGGCGCCAAAAAGCCGCTTGCGCGCTTTACCGACGGGTCCGGCGTCGAAATATAGGGAGAATAAAAGACCGGCCAGCCGTCGATCTCCATGACCGCATCATGAAACTCGACCAGCTGCAGCTCCTTGTCATGATCGATCTCGCGCGCCTTGAGCTGCCACAGGGGCGGCGCGCTCGGGTCCTCCTTGCAGAGGTCGCACGGGGAGTAGACGCCGCGCATCAGCTCGGTGTGATTGTCGTTGGTGCGGCGCATCGTGTTGGCTGCCAGCCGCGAGCGGTCGGCGAACAGCATTCGCACGTTCTTTGCAAACCCCTCGCTCATCGAATTGCGCAGCTCCATGAAATCGGCGAAGACAATTTCGCCGGTAGGCTGCGTTAGGCTGACATTCCCCGAGGCGGTGACGGTATCGGTGCGCTGATTGTAGGAAACCGTGTCGGCGAGCAGAACCTGACCGTTTTGGGAGATTTCGACGTGGCCGCGGGCGATGGTCAGGGCCAGCTGCTCGTCGTACTGGATCTCATCGGCGCGAAACAGGATCGGCGCATTTTTATCGTCGTGGGCACCGCCGCCAAAGGTGAATTGGGCGGCCGCTGGAACCGCGCTCGCTATTAGGAGCACACCAAGGAGGCTCCACAGGAGCCAAGAGGCGATGCCGCGGCGTTGGGGGGTCGAGCGGCCGCCCATCAGCCATCTTCCAGATGGAGCAGCATCGAGGCGCCGAAAATCAGGCTCACTCCGGTCGGCGTCCAGGCCGCCAGCGTGACCGGGATCTTGGTGGAAAGCCCCAGCGCAAAAACGATGTCGGAGACGAAATACAAGAGGAACCCGCTGGCGACGCCGCCGACGATCATCAACGTGGCGCCGCCGCGCCGCTGCATGCGCAGACTGAAGGTCGCCGCTACCAAGACCATCGCGCACAACAGAAACGGACGGGCGAGCAGCACGTTGAAATGCAGCCGGTGGCGCTGCGCCGGAAAGCCCGACTGTTCGAGCAAGTCGATGAACCCGGGCAAGTCCCAGAATGACATGGTGTCCGGCGAGGCGAAGCTCTCCTCGATTTTGCGCGGCGTCAGGGTGGTCGCCAGGTGAATTTCGTCGAATGGCCGGGGAGGCTCGTCGGCGGCCCAGCGGATACCGTTCTCGATCACCCAATCGCCGCTTTCGAGCCGTGCCGTCTGCGCGTCGATGCGCGCGGTGAACTGGGTCGAGTCGTTGAAAAAGAAGAGTGTGACGGTATCGAGGACCAGTTGCTGAGAAGCAATTTTGCCGGCGTGAATCACGATTTGATTGCCGGCCTGGTCGCTTTGCCGGAGCCACAAGCCCGAGTTGGAAAGGGCCAGCTGGTCGGAGCCCTGCCGGAGAATGTGACCTTCGAGCTTCTCGTAGGCCGCTTCGGTCAGCGAAGCGACCGGATTGAATATCGTTACGGCGACGAGACCGATCAGAAACGCGACGAGCACGGCCGGGGTCAGAAACTGCCAAACGGAAAAGCCGGCCGCCCGAGCGACGACGAGTTCGTTGTTGCGGGTCAGACGCCAGAAGGCGAGCATCGTCCCGAACAGGATGGCGAAGGGCAGGACCTCTTGCGCCGTGTGCGGCAGCTTCAAGGCCGCCATTTCGAACAGCAGCCCCAAGGTCGCCTGGATTTTGGCGCCGCCGCGGCGGATCAGCTCGATATAATCGAGCAGAAAGGTGATGATGACCATCGCCGCGAACACGCCGCCGAACCAGGCCGAGAATTGGCGGGCGATATAGGCGGACAAGGTCTTCGCGACGTGCAACGGCCCCCTCCGAATCGTCGCAGGTTCTCAGTGCGCCGAGTGGGGCGCCGGGTTGGGCGCCATGCGGGTCGCGAGCAGCGGCCGGCGAAAACCGAGCTTTATCCCCCCACGCAGCAGGATTCCAAACCCGAGCGCGAACGGCAAGAGGTCGACCATATACATCAGCGGGATTGCCGCCGCTGACCGGAACGCCAGGTTGTTGACGCCGATATCGAGCAACTCGAATGCAAAGGCGAGGCCTATCGCCAGAAGAACCCGTTTCAATTGTCCGCGACGGTTTAGCTCTCCGGGCAAAAGGCAAACCAGCGGGATCACGGAAAAGCTGAAGGCGGAGAGGGGGACGAGAATGCGCTGATGCGCCTCGGCAAGGAAAGTAGCGCGAAGGGAGTTGTCTGCATCCGCAGGCGGAGTGAACAGTTCGCCCAGAAAGCGCTCCTGAGCTTCGCGGAAGCGAACAACCGGTGCATCGCGCCAGGCATCGAGATCGAGCGTGTAACTCTCGAACGTCAACAACGAGAGCTTGCGGCTTTCGGGGTCGAATTGCTGCCGGTTGCCGTTGACCATGACAATGCGGGCGCCGGTCGGCGAATTGACGAAGACACCGCGCTCGGCAAGAATTGTAACCGGCTTCTGCGGGTCGCGGCTGTCACTGATCAGGAGGCCGGTGACCTCGCCCCGATCGTCCCGGCTGCGGATGTAGATCGTCAGCTTATCCGAGATCGTCGTAAACGTGCCTTCCTGGAGCAGGCTCGAAACGAAGCGGTTGCGGATCTCGAATTGCAGGTCTTTGAAGGCCCGGTTCGAAGCCGGCAAAAAATAGATGGATAGGCTCATCAGCACGAGGAAGGCGATCCCGGCCAGCAGCAAAACGGGCTTGGACAGCGCAAGATGGCTCAGCCCCGCCGATCGCATCACAACGATCTCGCTCTCTCCCGTCAGGCGGTTGAAGGTGAAGAGCACCGCGATAAAGACGCCGATCGGCAGCACGATATCGAGAAAGCGAGGCAGGATCAGCGCGGCCAAGTAAAGGAAGATGTCGATCGACAGGCCGCGGTTGACGATCAGATCGATCAGCCGCAGCGACTGGGCAAGCCAGATCGCAGCGCTGAGTGCGGCGGTGACAAAGATCATCACGCCAAAGCACTGGCGCAGAATGTAGCGGTCGAGCCGTTTCATCGCCGCGGATCATAGGGAGCGGGTCGCGACCCGGCCAGATCAATCTCCCGAAAGTTCGACCATAGAATTGCCTAGATCGCATCGCATACTTCTTTTGGCGCTAATTGTCCTCGAAGATCCGTCGCTTGCCGCCCCTCACCGTCCCGCTGCGCGGCTCCCACCCTCTCCTCGCATGCGAGCGCATGCGGGGGAGGGGTTGGGGTGAGGCATTCGCACTTTCCCGAGGCTTGCGGGTCATGACAACTTTCGAGAGAAATTTCGCTGCAGAATTCGCTGCAGATGCAGCAGCGAGAGCATTCAGATACAAGTTCCGGTTGCGGGTGCCGCGAGCGCAGCCGGGCTTTGCGCCTCCCTGGCGTCAACTCCGGCTCTCGACTATTTAACACCCATTCCCTAACCGGAAGCCGAGCACCCGCCGCTCCTCCTGCCCAGTTTATCGAGGTCGCCCGATGAAGATCAGCTTTACCGAGCCCGATTTGCCCCGCTCCGGCGCCGTGGTGGTCGGGGTATGGGAAGGGAAGGCGTTGACGCCAGCCGCCCGGCGGCTCGACGAGGCGGCCGCAGGCGCCATCACCCGTGCGCTCGCCGCCGCATCGCGGTTCAGCGGCAAGAAGGACGAGCTGCTGCCGATAATCGGCCCGCCCAATCTGTCGGCGAGCCGGATTGTCCTCGCCGGTCTCGGCAAACCCGAATCGGCGGACTCCCGCGTGCTCCAGCAACTCGGCGGAAATCTGGTCGCGCATCTGAACGGGGCCGGAGAGGAGCAGGCGACGTTGATGATCGACGTTGCCGAGGGGGCGTCGGTCGGTTCTACCGATGCAGCGGCCGAATTGGCCTTTGGCGCGCAGCTCAGATCCTACCGGTTCGACAAATACAAGACCAAGCAGAAGCCCGAGCAGAAGCCCTCGCTCAATCGCCTGACGATCGCCACCAGCGGCGCGAAGGCAGCCAAACGTGCCTATCAGCCGATGGAAGAGACCGCGACGGCAGTGTTTCTGACCCGCGACCTGGTTTCAGAGCCGGCAAACGTGATCTATCCGGAGACGCTGGCGGCAGAGGCCGGACGGCTCGCCGAACTCGGCCTGGACGTCGAAATCCTCGACGAGCACAAGATGCGAAAGCTCGGAATGAACGCGCTGCTCGCGGTAGGACAGGGCAGCGCCCGGCCGCCTCGCCTCGTCGTCATGCAGTGGCACGGCGCCAAGGGCTCGGCCGGGGAGCGCAGCCAGCCGCTCGCTTTTGTCGGCAAGGGGGTCACCTTCGATACCGGCGGCATCTCGATCAAGCCGGCCGCCGGCATGGGCGACATGAAATGGGACATGGCGGGCTCCGCGGTGGTCATCGGCCTTATGCGGCTGCTCGCTGCGCGGAACGCCCCGGTGAACGCGGTCGGGGTCGTCGGCCTCGCCGAGAACATGCCGTCCGGCACCGCTCAGCGCCCGGGGGACATCGTCACGTCGATGTCCGGTCAGACGATCGAGGTGTTGAACACCGACGCCGAGGGCCGGTTGGTGCTCGCCGACGCGCTGTGGTATTGCCAGGATCGCTTCAAGCCGCGCCTGATCATCGACTTGGCGACCTTGACGGGCGCCGTCATCGTCGCGCTGGGCCACCATCGGGCGGGCCTCTTCTCGAACAATGACGAGCTCGCCGACCGGCTGGTCGAGGCCGGGAAGGCGGTTGGAGAGCAAGTCTGGCGACTACCGCTCGCCGAAAGCTATGACCGCGAGATCGACAGCGATGCCGCCGACGTCAAGAACATCGGCGGGGGCCGAGCCGCGGGGAGCATCATCGGGGCCCAGTTTCTGCAGCGTTTCGTTAACGAGGTGCCGTGGGCGCATCTCGACATCGCCGGGACGGCCTGGTCGACAAAGGACGCGCCGACCGTGCCGAAGGGCGCCACCGCGTTCGGCGTCAGGCTGCTCGATCGCTTCGTCTCTCAGTATTACGAGAAGGTCCGAGAAGGAGTAGCGGCACCCTGACCGTCCTCGCCCGGCCATGGCCGAAATTGGCTTCTACCACCTGCTGTCGATGCCGCTGGAACGGGCCCTGCCGAAGCTCCTTGAGCGGGCCCGCGCGCACGGCCATCGAGTGGTGGTCCGGGCCGGTTCCGCCGAGCGGGTCGAACACCTCAATGCGGCGCTGTGGAACTACGAGGAGGCCGCGTTCCTGCCGCACGGTTCGGCGCGCGACGGCAACCCGGCGATGCAGCCGATCTGGCTGACGCATCACGCCGAGAACCCGAACGGCGCTTCGATGATCGTTCTGGTCGATGGCCTCGAAGTCGGTGATTTCGAAGCGTTCACCCGCTGTGCCGATGTCTTCGACGGCAACGACGCGGACGCGGTCGAGGCGGCGCGCGGTCGCTGGCGGCGTGCCCGCGAAGCCGGGCACAATTTGACATATTGGCAGCAGACGGAATCCGGCTGGGAGCGAAAGACCTGAAGAGGCGTCGTTTTTGCCGCCGGATTTGCCGGTGGTCCGGACGCTCGCTATAACCCGCGGCTCTCCCCGAACGCGAGATGCGGATGACCATCGAACGGACTTTGTCGATCATCAAACCGGACGCCACCCGGCGCAATCTTACCGGCGCGATCAACGACCGGTTCGAGAGGGGCGGGCTGCGCATCATCGCTCAGAAGCGCATCCGGCTTTCGCAGAGCCAGGCGGAGCGGTTCTACGAAGTGCATGCCGAGCGCCCGTTTTACCGCGGTCTGGTCGCGTTTATGAGTTCGGGCCCGGTTATGGTCCAGGTGCTCGAAGGGGAGAACGCGGTGGCGCTGAACCGCGAAATCATGGGGGCGACAAACCCGGCGAACGCCGCACCCGGCACCATCCGGAAGGATTTCGCCGAGTTGATCGAAGCAAACTCGGTCCACGGGTCCGATTCGCTCGAGAATGCGGCGCAGGAGATCGCTTTCTTTTTCTCCACGATCGAAATCTGTCCGTAGTGAGGGCGGCAGATCCGTCTGAGCCCGTCTCTTTGACCGGGGGCACCTTTCCCACGGTGCGGCCGGAAGGTTCGCCATCGCAACGTTTGCCACTCTTGCGAAACCGCTTTGCCCGGCGCGTCGCGGCGTGGTCCGAGGCCGGTCTCGACACAGCGGCCCTGCTATTTTTTCCGCTCCTCGTCGTGCTGCCTCGCGGCGTGGCCGCGCTCGTCTCGGTTGCCGGGCTGTGCGCGGCCGGTTTGGTGCTGTCGGCAAGCGGGATGAAGCTGACCCGAATCTTCCTGGTTGCCGCGATGTTGCTCGGGGGTCTCCTGCTATGGGGGACAGCCTCGGCCGTGTGGTCGGTCAATCCAGTGCGGAGTTTGGTGGTGGCTGCCCGACTCGCCGGCCTATTCGCCGTCGGGCTCGCGCTTGCTGCCGGAGCCGCCCTGGTCGCCGCACCGCGGCGCCTGACATCCCTATTGCTCATCGGAATGGCGCTCGGAATCGGCATGGTGTCGATCGAGCTCACCAGCGCCGGCGGCTTGAGCTCGCTCGTCTCCGACCGCGCTTATCGGCCAACCCAGCTCAACCAGGCTTCGATCTCGTTTGCGCTTTTGGTCTTGCCGGCGAGCGCCTTTTTGATTTCTCTCGGTCAGTCGATCTTCGCAATTCTGCTCGCGGCCGCGACGGCCGTTACGGTTTACGAGTTGGCGGGGACCGCAGCGAAGGCGGTGCTGCTCGCGGGACTGGCAATCGGTTTGCTCCTCTGCCGGGCACGCCCGGTTGTCGCCGGGGTCGCTCTGGCGATTTCGGTGGCCGCGATCATCGCGGCACCGCTGACTTTCGCGCGGCTCGAGCGATTGCCCGGTCTCGGCGAGACGGCCGACAGCTTTAAAATCTCGGCTGGTCACCGTCTGCTGATCTGGTCGTTTGCCGGCGATCGGATTGCCGAGCGGCCGGTTACCGGCTGGGGCTTGGACTCGTCGCGCGCCATTCCGGGCGGCGACGAGCCGATCAGACCCGGCGAGACTTGGATGCCGCTGCATCCGCACAATGCAGCACTGCAGGTCTGGCTCGAACTCGGTGCGCCTGGCGCGGCGCTGTTCGCGCTGCTGACAGCGATTGTCTGGGGCGCACTCGCCCGCGTCGAGTGGCCGCCGCTGTTCGCCGCCGCGGCTGGCGCCAGTCTCACGATCGCGTTTGTCGGATGCTTTGCCACTTACGGCATATGGCAGGAGTGGTGGCTCGGCACCTTGTCGTTCTCGCTTTTTTTGGTCTTGGTCATGGCGCGCGCGGCCGGTCATGCCGCCTTGCCTCCGGACGCGAGCGCATCCAAGGCTTTCTCTTCGGTGCGCCGCCCGGTCACAAGGTAAAGATCGCCAGACCGATCAGGATGAGAACGATCACGGCCAGCGCGTATCTGACCACCCGGGTGAAACCGATCCAGGTCTGACGATGCTGCTCGAAATTGGGATCGACTAGCGCCATCGCTCCTATCCGCTACGGAAAGACATTGCAGAGATAGCCTATCCTAGCCTGGGTTCGAGGCAAGCGGGTCGCCGGAGCAATCCTGCGGGTTAAGCGCCAAAACATCCGGGATTTGGGCGTTCACGATCTCGACCCGCTCGGCGATCCCCCCGGGGACGCCCCCGCGGACGATCCCGCGGACGACCCGGACCCGTCCTTCCGCAATCAGCCGCACGGCAAGTGGGTAGAGCCGATGCTCGGACTCGAGGATTCGCGTCGACAGCCGCGCCTCGTCGTCATCCGGATGGACCGGCACGACCGCCTGAGCGATGATCGGCCCACAGTCGAGTTCCGGGCGGACGAAATGAACGGTGCAGCCGGCAAAGCGCACGCCGGCTGCGAGCGCCTGCCGCTGCGCATGTAGGCCGCGGAAGGAGGGGAGCAGCGAGGGATGAATATTGACCATCCGGTCGCGCCACGCCTCCACGAAATTCGCATCCAATATCCGCATGAAGCCGGCAAGGCAGACGAGCTCGACCCGGCGCTCCAAAAGCAGCAGCTGCGCCTCATTGGCGAAGGCGCGCCGATCGCGATGCGGGATGACCACGACCGGAATGCCAGCGGAGGCCGCGACGCCGATGCCCGCCGCTCCGGCCCGGCTGCTGATGACGAGAGCAATCTCGGCGGGGTAAGGCTCAGCCGAAGATGCCGCAACCAGGGCCTGCAGATTGGAGCCCCGGCCCGAGATCAGCACGCCGATCCTCAGCCGCGCCACCGCGGCTTTCCGGCTTTGGGGGGCCGTTCCGGGTCGACCGCCCGGCGGGTCCGGCTGTTGATGGCGTCCTCGCAAAAACTGCTGTATGACCGCTGCGCGGCGGCCGACGGCCGCGAAGATATCGGGTCAGAGGCGGTTTGCAATGGCTCTGCGGCTGATGACCGCGTGCGCCCTCCTGCTGCTGGGAGCAGTCGCAATGCGGGCGGGACCGGCCCCTGCGCAGGAATCTGACGAGGCCTATTCGGCAACGGTGAAGGTAGATGCGACGGCGGACAACGCCGCGGCGGCGCGGGAGCTGGCTCGCGTCGATGGGCAAAGGCGTGCCCTCGCCGCCGTCATCGAGCGTCTCTCCGGTGCGTCCGAACCTGCCAAAGCGCCAAAGCTCGACGACAAGACGATCACCGACATGGTCGCCAGTTTCGAGGTGGCAAACGAACACATGTCGGCCGTGCGTTATGTTGCCGACTACACCTTTCACTTCCGGCCGTCCAAGGTGCGGCGGCTGGTCCGGGTTGCCGAAACTGCGCCAGCCGGAAGCGGCAGCAAGAGCGCGCCGGACAAAAGCCCTGCGGACAGCGGCGGCAAAAGCTCCGCGGAAGGCGGCAGCAAGCCATCCGCCGAGAGCGGCAATCGGGCCATCGTCGTTCTGCCGGTCTACCAGAGACGGGTCGAATCTCGTCCTGTGGGACGACCCTAATGCGTGGCGCATGGCCTGGTCGCAACGTGCCGGCCGGTTCCGGACCAGGTCGCCTGGTGCTGCCGCTGGGCGATGCCGGAGATCTAGCGGCGATTGACGCGGAGAAGGCCGGATCCGGCAAATCCGACGCGCTGACCGCGATCGCACAACGAAATCGAGGGTCCGAAGCGGTCGTCGCGTTGGCGACAGCGCGGCGACAAGGCGACAAGCTTGCCGGGCTCGATGTAACGGTGAAGCGATATCGCTTCGGGCACCTCGTCGATACGCAAGCAAGCTTCGTTCGAGGCCAGCTCCCGGAGAAAGCGAAGCCGACCTTCTGAGAGAGGGCGGCAGAAGCAACCGCTGCGGATATCGAGAGCGGCGCCAAACGGAATGCCGACGCGCATTCCGATCAGCCGGCGAGCCTTGCGGTCACCGTTCCCATCACCAGTCTCGGGGAATGGGTTCAGGTGCGCGGCCGCCTCGCTTCGGTCAGCGCGATCCGAAAAATCGACCTGTTGTCGCTCAGTCGTCAGGAAGCGAGAATTGAGGTCAAGTATGTCGGCACTCAGGATCAGCTGAAATCCAGCCTAGCCGAGGTCAATCTCGATCTCGGCGGCGGCGATCCGATCTGGCGGATTCAGCCCTCGGGCGCGGCGAGTGCGCGCTAGGCACGGCCGCGGGAATGCTGATCCTGCATTCCGGCAACCATGATGAGTGGGCTCGGGCTCAATCTCCCGAATTTGATTTCGCTGGGACGGCTGCTGCTGGTCCCGCTGGCGATCTCGCTGATTCTCGACGGGAGGTACTGGGCCGCTTTCTGGGTTTTCGTTGTCGCAGGGATTTCCGACGCGCTCGACGGCTTTATTGCGAAGCGCTTCGACCGGCGCACGCGATTGGGCGCGCTATTGGATCCCCTCGCCGACAAGGTGCTCCTCGTCAGCGTTTATGTCACTCTCGGCATTGCCGGCCAGATCTGGGCCTGGCTCGTCGTCCTTGTGGTCTTTCGCGATATCATGATTATCGGCGGCTTTTTACTGATCCAGGCGATCTCCGCACTGCCGAAACTCACCCACCCTCTCTTCATCAGCAAAGTCAACACAGGCGTGCAGGTCGCGATGGTCGGCTATGTGTTGGCTCGACGTGGCTTGGGCGCCGAAGCAGGCCCGGTCGATGAGGTGCTGGGGATTGCGGTCGCCGTGACCACGGTCGTTTCGGGATTGACCTATCTCCTGCGGTGGGCCCGCATCCTTGCGCATTCGGAGCAGGCCCTGTGAGCATATTCGGTCGGGCACTGGTGGTGGTTACCGGACCGGTTCGAGTTCTGAAGTCATGACGCAGCTCACCTTCGATCTGCCCCGCCGCATCGCCTTGAGCCGCACCGATTTCCTGATCTCGGACAGCAACGCCGCAGCAATTGCGTGGATAGACCGGTGGTCCGATTGGCCCTCCCGGGCCCTGGCGCTGCATGGGCCGGCGGGCTGCGGGAAGACGCATCTAGTCCACCTCTGGTGTGCCCAGACAGCGGGTGTCATCGTGCCTGGCGAAGCGCTCAGCGTCGAGATGGTAGCTCGTCTTGTCTCAGAGCGGCGGCATCGCGTCGCGATCGATGGCGCCGATCGCGCGTCCGAGCTCGCACTGCTCCACCTTTACAATTTCTGCATCGAAAGCCGGGGCAGCCTTTTAGTGGCCGCTCGCCAGCCGCCCGCCGCCTGGACCGTCGTGCTGCCCGATCTCGATTCGCGGTTGCGCGCGATCTTGGCTATCGAGATCGGCTTGCCCGATGATGCCCTCCTCGGGGCGGTTCTCGTCAAGCACTTTGCCGACCGGCAGCTGCGCGTCGCGCCGGAGGTGATCGCGTATCTACTTACGCACATCGAGCGGTCTTTCGCGGCAGCCGCCGAGATGACCTCCCGGCTCGATGTGGTTTCGCTGCGCGACCGCCGCGCGATCACCGTGCCGCTGGCGCGCCAAGTCGTTTCAGAAGCCGGGGTTTCAAAAGCCGGGGCTCACGGGTCTTCGTCGGCCAGCGATTTGGGTGTAACGTAACCGATCAACTCGTGCCGCGATGAGGCCAGAACCGACCAGTCGGCGGGGACCCGGAAGCTGACACAGGCAGCAGTTGGAAACTTGCCGGAGGCGAGCGCCTGGAAAACCGGCGAATTCTTGTCGGCGAGCGCAACCGCCAGGTCACGAAGCCCCGGATTATGACCGATCAGCAATACATTGACATTGCGTGCGTCGAGGCGGCCCAGGCGCGCCATCAGCTTTCCTCGCGAGGCGAGATACAGTCCGTCCTCGATCGACGTGGGCGGCGCGGGCGAAAACTCGTGGAGGATCAGATCGAGCGTCTCGCGGGTTCGCCGCGCGCTCGAACAGAGAATAAGATCGATCGCGCCGAGCTTGGCGGAGAGATTTCTGCCGACCCGACGCGCCGTCTTGCGGCCGCGCCCGCTCAATGGCCGCTCGTGATCCTCGACATCCTCTCCAGCGCTCGACTTCGCGTGGCGCAGCAAGTGCAGCATGTTCATCTCAGACCTCTTCGCCGGGCGCTGCGCCCTTCATGCTCGACCGCATGGCGCTCGATCATGCGCACAAGCGCAAGACATGACACTCTTTCACCGGAAAGATAGAGTTCTGCGTCGAGGGTTATCCTCCAGCTCCGCCGGGAGAGCGGTAAATGAGCACCAGCGCCCAGCCCGTCGAGATCGCGTCCGTCGATTTCCATTCCGAAGCACGCTTTATCAATCGCGAGCTCTCTTGGCTCGCCTTCAACGAACGGGTGCTTGCCGAGGCTGACAATTTGCGTCATCCGATGCTCGAACGGCTCCGCTTCGTGTCGATCTCGGCAAATAATCTCGACGAATTCTATATGGTGCGGGTAGCCGGCCTGAAAGGCCAGTATCTTGCCGGAATCAAGACGCTGAGCCAGGACGGGCTCACCCCGGCGCAACAGCTCGAGGCGATTAGGCGGAGGGCCGGCAAGCTGATGGCCGACCAGCAGATCGCTTGGCTGGCGTTGCGCCGGCAGCTCGACGAAGCTGGGATCGGCGTCATCGATCCGAGCGATCTGAAACCGGGTGATCGCGAGTGGCTCGAAGACCGTTTTATGGCCGAGGTCTTTCCGGTCCTGACGCCGTTGGCGCTCGACCCGGCTCATCCCTTTCCGTTTGTCGCCAACCGCGGGTTCGGCCTCGCGCTCGAGCTCGAGCGGGTCAGCGACAATATTCGCCTTCAGGCGTTGACCCTGATTTCCATCCTCTATCGATCGCTTTGTTCGGCTGCCGGGCAGCCAAATCCGGTTTCTGCCGATCGAGCAGATGATCGCGCTCTTTCTCGATCATCTGTTCCCTGGTTTTGCCGTCGTCGCGCAAGGCGTTTTTCGGCTGCTGCGCGACAGTGAGGTCGAGATCGAAGAGGAAGCGGAGGATCTGGTCCGGCTCTTCGAGACGGCGCTGAAACGACGGCGGCGCGGTCATGCCATCCTCCTCGCGGTTGATTTCGGCTATGCCGGCCGATCTGCGGCGCTTCCTGATGGAAAAGCTCGATGCGGCGCCGGCGGACGTATTTGCGACCGATGGCATTCTTGGCCTCAATGACACCGAGCAGCTGATCGTCGACGAGCGGCCCGACCTCGTCTTCACTCCCTATAATGCGCGCTTTCCCGAACGCATCCGGGATTTCGGCGGGGATTGCTTTGCGGCGATTCGACAGAAGGACATCGTTGTCCACCATCCCTACGAAAGCTTCGACGTCGTCGTTCAGTTCGTAAGGCAGGCGGCGCGCGACCCGGCGGTCGTGGCGGTCAAGCAGACCCTCTATCGCACGAGCGAGGACAGTCCGATCGTGCGTGAGCTCGCCGCTGCGGCCGAAGCCGGGAAGTCAGTGACAGCGCTGATCGAATTGAAGGCCCGTTTCGACGAGGAGGCCAATATCCGTTGGGCCCGCGATCTCGAACGGGCTGGCGTGCAGGTCGTCTACGGCTTCCTGGAACTTAAGACGCACGCCAAAGTTTCCTTGGTCGTGCGTCGCGAGGGCGGCCAGCTTTGTTCGTATGTTCATTTCGGGACCGGCAATTACCATCCCTACACAGCCAAGGTTTACACCGATCTGTCGTTCTTCACATGTGATCCGGCATTGTGCCGCGATGCCGCGCGTCTGTTCAATTTTATGACGGGCTATGCCAGCCCCGCGAGCCTCGAGAAGATCGCGGTCGCGCCCCTCACGCTCAGGGCTCGGCTCGGCGAGTTGATCGAAGCGGAGATCGAGAACGCAAAGCAGGGCAAGCCGGCGCAGATCTGGGCGAAATTGAACGCGCTCGTCGACCCCGCCATAATCGACCTCCTTTATGAGGCCTCACAGGCAGGGGTGAGCATCGACCTGGTGGTGCGCGGCATCTGCTGTTTGCGACCGGGCATTCCTGGCCTTTCCGAAAACATCCGCGTGAAGAGCATCATCGGGCGGTTTCTCGAGCACAGTCGCATCGTTTGCCTCGGCAACGGCAATAAGCTGCCGTCCGATCGGGCCAAGGTGTTCATCAGTTCGGCCGATTGGATGCCGCGCAATTTCGATGGGCGCGTCGAAGCATCGGTGCCGATCGAAAACCCGACAGTTCACCGCCAAGTGCTCGACGAAATCATGGTAGCGAATCTCCGCGATACGCTGCAGAGTTGGAGTCTATTGCCTACGGGGGACTACGAGCGTGTGCCGACCGATGAAGAGGGCTTTTCCGCCCATACTTACTTCATGACGAATCCGAGTTTATCGGGGCGCGGTAAGGCGCTCAGGCGAGGTCACCCAAGGCTTGTCGTGCGCTGAACGGATGTTCGATCCCGATCCGCTTGCGGCAGCCGAGCGCATCGGCGTCATCGATGTCGGCTCGAACTCGCTGCGCCTCGTCGTTTTTGAGCGGCTCGGGGCCGCAGTGTTTCCACTCTTCAACGAGAAGGTCATGTGCGGCCTTGGACGCGGCATTTCGTCCACCGGCCGGTTGAATCCAGAAGGGGTCGCCCTGGCGCTGGTCAATCTGCGCCGCTTCGTCGCTTTTGCCCGCGCCATTGCCGTCGATCATCTTGCGGCGCTGGCAACTGCCGCCGTCCGCGACGCCAGTGACGGACAGGCTTTTGCGGCCGAGGTCGAACGCCAGTGCCGGGTGCAGGTTAAGATAATCGACGGAGCAGAGGAGGCGCGGCTCTCCGCGGCAGGAGTGCTCGCCGGGATTCCGGACGCGGATGGAATTGTCGCTGATCTCGGCGGCGGCAGTGTGGAGGTGGTTCGTGTTGGACCCGGGACACTGTCCCCCGGCGGTACCGGTCAAATTGACGAGGGCATCAGTCTCCCGCTCGGCCCGCTTCGCCTTGCCGAATTCGCCGATCGCGCGAAAGGTTTGTCCGAAACGATCGAGCGGGCGTTCTCCGGTGTTTCGGTTTTGCGCGCGGCGGCCGGAAGAAAGTTGTATTTGGTCGGCGGAGCCGCGCGTGCCATCGCCCGACTACACATGGAGCACACGCAATATCCGCTCCACATCATTCACCGGTACACGATTTCCCGAAGGGAGGCCGAAGGTTTCCTCGATATCATCGGCCGGCAGTCTCGCAAATCGCTCGAGAGAATCACCGCGATCTCGCGTAGGCGTCTGGAGGTGGTGCCGCTCGCGGCACTGGTCCTGCGTAAGCTGATAACCTTCGCGGGACCGCAAAGCGTTGTCTTTTCCGCTCTAGGTTTGCGGGAAGGCTATGCATATGGGCTCATTCCTGCAGAGGAGCGGATCCCGGATCCGCTGATCGCCGGCTATATGGTCGTCGGCCGGCGTCAGAGCCGATTCCGCCTCGACGGCGATTTGTTGCAGCAGTGGACGTTGCCTCTCTTTGGCGAGTTCTCCGAAGAGGTTCGACGTCGTCATCGCGCCGCATGCTGGCTCAGCGATCTGGCGTGGAGCGAGCACCCCGACTACCGCGCCAAGCAGGCCTTCATCCGGAGCTTGACGCTGCCATTTGCCGGCAGCACTCACCCTGATCGGGTTTTTGTCGCGACCGCCTTGCATGCGCGCTACGGCGGCTCGGCCGAGGACCCGGTGAAAGAGCCAACTCAGCGGCTGCTCGACGAGCGCGCGACCAGCGAGGCGCGGACGCTCGGTCTCGCGCTGCGTCTCGCCTATACGTTGTGCGCCGGCTCGATAGAACTTCTGGCGGAACTCGGCCTCGGCCGCTCAGGCGATACCCTTACGCTCGATGTGCCGTCGGAGAGCAGCTTGTTCGTTGGCGAAACGGTCCAGCGCCGCCTCGATGCCGTTGCCCGCTCGCTCGGAATGGACGCGGTGATCAGACACCGCGAGACGAGCGTGGCGGCCCGAGCATAGCGCGGTAGGGGACCGCGGATCGGTTGGACATGACAGGCAATCCCGCCGACCGCGCGGGCGCCATCCTCGAAGTCGACCTCGCAGGCATAGCGGCGAATTGGCGCCTCTTGGCGCGGCGGGTTGAACCGGCGGGATGTGCCGCCGTCGTCAAGGCCGATGCCTACGGCGTAGGCGCCCCGCTGGTGGCACCCGCCTTGGCCGCGGCGGGATGCCGGCGATTTTTCGTCGCGTCCATCGATGAAGGGATCGCGCTTCGCAGGGTGTTGCCCGAATCGGCCGAAATTACTGTTCTGAACGGGCTGCTGCCCGGCTGCGCGGATGACTTTATCGAATTCGGCCTCATCCCGGTCCTCAACGATCCCGGGCAGATCGCCGATTGGCGATCAACCGCATCGCGGCACGGAACAGGGGCGATTTTGCATTTAGATACAGGTATGGGCCGTCTCGGCTTGACCGTCCGAGAGTTCGACCGACTCGCCGAGGATTTATGCAAGCCTGGCCCGATCCGATGGCGCGCCCTTATCAGCCATCTTGCCTGTTCGGAGGAACCCCATCACCCGCTGAATGAGATCCAACTCAAGCATTTTTCTGCTGCGCGCCGGCGGCTCCCCCAGTTTCCCGCCAGCCTCGCTGCGTCCTCCGGCATATTTCTCGGACCCAAGTTTCACTTCGACTTTGTCCGTCCTGGTGCCGCGCTCTACGGCGTCAATCCGCAACCCGGCCGCCCCAATCCGATGCACCAGATAGTGCGCCTGAAAGGCAGGATTTTGCAGATACGTGAAGTTGACCAGGGTCAGTCGGTTGGCTACGGTGCGACCCATGTCATGGCCAGACCGGGACGCCTCGCAACCGTCGCGGTCGGCTATGCGGATGGCTGGCTCCGCTCGGTGAGCCAGCGTGGCTCGGGCCGCATCGGCGGCAAACGAGTGCCACTCCTCGGTCGAGTTTCAATGGATCTGGTGGTGTTCGACGTCTCCGGCGTCGACCCTGCGTGCGCGCGGCCCGGTGGGTTCGTCGAGTTGTTGCATGAGGATTACGGCGTCGATGCCGCCGCCGCCGATGCCGGCACGATCGGTTACGAGATCCTGACCGCCCTCGGCCGGCGATACCACAGGGTCTATCGCGGCGCCCCGCGGCAATGCTGAGGTTTCTCGCCGCAGTCGGGGCGGCGTTTCTCACCTTTCTCGCGACCGCCGGCCGGCTCGCCCTGTTCGCGGGCATGTCCTTGGCGACAGCGTTCACGCCGCCCTTCTATCCGGACGCAATACTGCGCCAGATGGTCTATATCGGGTATTTCTCGCTGCCAGTCGTCGGGCTGACGGCAGTCTTTACCGGGATGGTGCTGGCGCTCCAATCCTACACCGGCTTCAGCCGATTCTCCGCGGAGGGGGCGGTGGCGACGGTGGTGGTGCTGTCGGTAACGCGGGAACTCGGCCCTGTCATCAGCGGGCTAATGGTGGCTGGCCGCGTGGGGGCCGCCATCGCGGCGGAGATCGGCACGATGCGCGTCACCGATCAGATCGACGCGCTCACCACGCTGTCCACCGACCCACTGCGCTATCTGGTGCTGCCGCGCCTGCTGGCCGGGGTGATCACCCTTCCGATCCTGGTCCTGGTCGCCGACATAATCGGCGTTTTCGGCGGCTACCTCGTAGGCGTATACAAGCTCGGCTTCAATCCTCAGGCTTACCTCAATGGCACTTGGCAACGCCTCGAGACGATCGATGTCGTCTCGGGTCTCGTGAAGGCGGCGGTCTTCGGCTTTATCGTCGCCCTGATGGGCTGTTATCAGGGCTACCATTCGCGCGGCGGAGCCCAGGGTGTCGGGCGGGCTACCACCTATGCCGTCGTCTCCGCCTCCATTTTGATCCTCCTCGTCGACTACCTGATAACCGCAGCCTTCTTCAGCCGATGACCGCTACTCACTCGCTACCGAAGATCTCTGTCCGGGGACTGCGGAAGTCGTTCGGCCGCAAGCAAGTGCTGGACGGCCTCGACATCGATTGCGCCAGCGGCGAGAGCCTCGTCGTCATCGGAGGTTCGGGCACCGGAAAATCGGTTCTGGTCAAGTGTATCCTCGGCCTGCTGCATCCCGAAGCGGGATCGATCCGCATCGATGGCGCCGAGACGGTCGGAGTGCCCCGCACCGCCCGTGAGCGCCTGCTGCAGAAATTTGGCATGCTCTTCCAGGGCAGCGCGTTGTTCGATTCGCTCAACGTATGGGAGAATGTCGCATTCGGTCTGGTTCAGGGGCGCGGCGTGGAGCGGCCGGCCGCCAGAGAGATCGCGCTCGCCAAGCTCGCATCCGTCGGGCTCGGGCCGGAAGTCTCGCTGCTGCGCACCGCCGAACTTTCCGGCGGAATGCAAAAGCGGGTTGCGTTGGCGCGCGCGATCGCGGCCGATCCGGAAATCGTGTTCTTCGACGAACCGACCACCGGCCTCGACCCGATCATGGCGGATGTTATCAATGATCTGATCGTCAAATGCGTGCGCGAAGTCGGCACCACCGCGGTTTCGATCACCCACGACATGGTCAGCGCCCGCAAGATCGCCGACCGCATCGCTATGCTGCACCAGGGACGGATCGTCTGGCACGGGCCGACCGCCGAGATCGGCCACTCCGGCAACCCTTTTGTCGACCAGTTCATCAACGGGCGCGCCGAGGGGCCGATCCAGATGCAGGTCCGGGCGGCATGAGGCGCCCGATGCTTGGTCCAATCCGCAATGACCCTCATTGGAATTGAGCGGATGCCGCGACCGCAGGCGCGTTTTGTTTGCCAGCAATGCGGTTCGGTCCATGCCAAATGGACCGGCCGGTGCGAGGGTTGCGGGGCCTGGAACAGCATGATCGAAGAGCTGCCGCGGGAGGCGCCGCCGCCCCAAGGACTGTCTCACGGGCCCTCGAAAAACCGCCGCGGCGGGCGCCCGCTCGGCTTTGTCGGCCTCACCGGTCCGAGCATTCTGCCGCCCCGCCGACGAACCGGCATTGCCGAGCTCGACCGCGTCTGCGGCGGCGGGTTTGTCCCGGGCTCGGCGATCCTGGTGGGCGGGGATCCGGGGATCGGCAAATCGACCCTGTTGCTCCAGGCCGCGGCGGCGATGGCGTCGCCTCCGGGGAAACCCGAGGCAGCGCCGCCGAGTGCCGCCTACATCACCGGCGAGGAAGCGATCGATCAGGTCCGGTTGCGCGCCGAGCGGCTCGGTGTCGCCGAAAGGCCGGTGTTGCTCGCCGCCGCCAGCAGCGTGCGCGACATCGTCGCCTCGCTCGACCGGGATGACGCGCCCGGTCTGGTGGTCGTCGATTCGATCCAGACCATGTATCTCGATACGCTGGACAGCGCCCCCGGTACGGTGAGCCAAGTGCGTGGGGCGGCGCAGGAGCTGATACGGCTCGCCAAGCAGCGCGGCTTTGTGTTGATCCTGGTCGGCCATGTGACAAAAGAAGGCATCATCGCCGGCCCGCGGGTGCTCGAGCACATGGTCGATACGGTGCTTTATTTCGAAGGCGAACGTGGCCATCAGTTCCGCATCTTGCGTGCCGTGAAGAACCGCTTCGGCGCGACCGACGAGATCGGCGTGTTCGAGATGAGCGACCGCGGGCTGGCCGAAGTCCCGAATCCCTCGGCCTTGTTCCTCGCCGGGCGCGCAAGGCCTGACGCCGATCCGGAAGTAGACGAGCCGACCGGCTCCTACGCAGGGCAGCTCAGCGGCTCGGCCGTGTTCGCGGGTATAGAGGGAACTCGACCCGTGCTCGTCGAGGTCCAAGCCCTGATTGCCCCGGCCCTGCTCGGCACGCCGCGGCGCGCCGTGGTCGGCTGGGACGGAACCCGGCTGGCCATGATCATCGCTGTTCTCGATGCTCGCTGCGGCCTATCGGTCGGAGCCAACGACATCTACCTCAATGTCGCCGGCGGGCTCCGGATCGTCGAGCCGGCCGCGGATCTCGCGGTCGCCGCCGCTCTCGTCTCGGCACTCACCGAGACCGCGGTTCCCGCCGACACCGTGGTCTTTGGGGAAATCGCCCTCTCGGGCGATGTGCGCCCGGTCGGCCACACCGAGGCGCGCCTCAAGGAAGCCGCCAAGCTCGGCTTTGGCACAGCCTGGCTTCCGCTCCGCCGCAGCCCCGGCGCGGGGCGCTCGCGCACCGTCGACAGCGGTCTGCAGACCGCACCGATCGGGCATTTGAGCGAGCTGGTGACGCGGCTGTCTTCCCGGCTCGCGCCGCACCGGCAGAGCCTGAGGGAGATCGCCCAGTGAATGCGCTCGACTTCGCGATCATCGCAATCATCGCACTCTCGGCACTCTTCGCTTTCGCCCGCGGTTTTGTGCGCGAGGCGCTGTCGATCATCGCCTGGGTAGGTGCGGCGGCGATCACCCTTTACGGGTTCAACAGCGTCTACACGATCGCGGTACGGTTGGTGACGACACCGCTGCTCGCCGACCTGATCGCCGGGGCAGGATTATTCGTGATCAGCCTGATCGTGCTGACGATCATAACCGGTTACGTGGCGCGCTTTGCCGATTTGGGCGCCCTGTCACCGATCAATCGGACCCTTGGGCTGATTTTTGGGCTGGCCCGCGGTCTCCTGCTCGTCTCCCTCGCCTATCTGGTGGTCGATGTCAGCCTACCGCCGAACGATCGGCCGCCATGGATCAAAGAGGCAAAAAGCGAACGCTTCCTTGCGAAGGGCGCGGATTTGCTGCGGACCGCCTTGCCCGAATCGCTCCAGGTGAAGAGTGCCGGCGTCGCCGACGACACCCACCGGGCGCTCGAGCGGGCGCAGGAGGCGCAGAAAGCCATGCGCGCCTATTCGAGTCCCGCCACTCCTTCCGCCGCAAAACCCGGCCAGGAAGTGGCGCCGAGCTACAAGCCCGGTGACCGGAGCGATATGGATCGGCTGATCAAGAACACGCGGTAGCAGATTGGTGCAGGCCAGACCCGACTCGCATTTCCTTTATGAAGGAATTATGTAGCGGGTTAGAAACGAGGATCGCCGATGGCCCAGACCGATCCGCTGGGGACCGGTCCCCTGGACACTGATCCCCTGGACACCGATCATTTCCACGAAGAATGCGGCGTATTCGGGGTCTATGGCCACCCCGATGCCGCAGCGCTCGCGGCGCTCGGGATGCACGCGCTCCAACATCGTGGCCAGGAAGCTGCCGGGATCGTCGCCTATGACGGCGAGCAGTTCAACGCGCATCGCGGACAAGGCCTCGTCAGCGACAATTTCAGCTCTAAGGAGGTGATTGGACGCCTGCGCGGCAGTGCTGCTATCGGCCATGTCCGCTATGCGACGACCGGTGAGGTCGCGCTGCGCAATGTGCAGCCGCTGTTTGCCGATTTCGAGTTTGGCGGGCTCGCCATCTGCCACAACGGCAATCTGACAAACTCGTATCAGCTGCGGCGGCAACTGGTGCGGCGCGGCAGTCTGTTCCAATCGACCAGCGATACCGAGGTTATCGTGCATCTAATCGCGACGAGCCTCAAGGACACCGTCGTCGATCGGCTGACCGATGCGTTGCGCCAGGTCCAGGGCGCATATTCTCTGGTGGCGCTTTCGCAGAACGAGGTCATCGGGGTGCGCGATCCGCTCGGCGTGCGGCCGCTGGTTCTCGGACGCCTCGGCCAGTCTTGGATCCTGGCTTCGGAAACCTGCGCGCTCGACATCATCGGCGCCGAGTTCGAGCGCGACATCGAGCCCGGAGAGATCGTCATCATCGGGGCAGGCGGCGTGCGCAGCGTGATGCCGTTCGAGCACCGGGACAGCCGCTTCTGCGTGTTCGAACACATCTACTTCGCCCGGCCCGACAGCGTCGTTCAGGGGACCAGCGTCTATGAGGCGCGCAAACGGATCGGCAGAGAGCTCGCCCGCGAAAGCCATATCGACGCAGACATCGTCGTACCCGTTCCGGATTCCGGCGTCCCGGCGGCCATTGGTTATGCGCAGGAATCAGGATTGCCCTTCGAACTCGGGATCATCCGGAACCACTATGTCGGGCGGACCTTCATCGAGCCGACCGATCAGATCCGCCACCTGGGCGTGCGCCTGAAGCACAATGCCAGCCGGGCGAACCTGAAGGGCAAGCGGGTCATTCTCGTCGATGACTCGATCGTACGCGGCACGACCTCGATCAAGATCGTCGAGATGGTGCGGCGTGCCGGGGCAACCGCCGTCCATATGCGCATCTCGAGCCCCCCGACGACCCACCCCTGCTTTTATGGAATTGCCACGCCGGAGCGCGAGGAGCTGCTCGCGGCGCGCTTCGATATCGCAGGGATGGCGAACCTTATAGGTGTCGACAGTCTCGCCTTCCTGTCGATCGACGGGCTCTATCGAGCGATGGGAGAACCCCGGCGCGATCGCCTCGCGCCGCGTTTCTGCGACGCCTGCTTCACCGGCGACTATCCGATCCCGCCGACAGATGCCGATAACGGGAAGGTTTCGGTGCAGCTGTCGCTGCTCGCCGCGCCGGCTTGAATTCTTCCGATGAGTGCTTCCAGCCTCGGTTCAGCGGGCTCGCCGCCGCTCTATCGGGTGATTCTCGCGGCCTCGATCGGCAATACGCTCGAATGGTTTGATTTTCTGATCTACGGCTATTTCGCCGTAACGATCGCAAAACTGTTCTTCCCGATCGGCAACGAGACGGCCTCCTTGTTGCTCACGCTCGGCACGTTCGGCGCCTCCTACCTGGTGCGGCCGCTCGGGGCGATCGTCATCGGCGCCTTTACCGACCGCGCCGGCCGCAAGGCAGGACTGACCCTGTCGATCCTGCTGATGATGATCGGCACGACGATGACCGCCGTGACGCCGACCTACGCGACGATCGGCATTGCTGCCCCGATCCTTATTTTGCTCGCGCGCCTCTTGCAGGGCTTTTCGGTGGGCGGCGAGTTTGGCAGCGCCGTCGCGTTTGTCGTCGAGCAATCCAAGGCGCGCAAGGGGTTTGCCGCCAGTTGGCAATGGGCCAGCCAGGGTGTAACGGCGCTGCTGGCTTCCGCCTTCGGGGTTCTGTTGACCGGGCTCATGCCGCCGGATCAGCTGCTGGCTTGGGGCTGGCGCGTCCCGTTCTTCTTCGGTCTATTGATCGGGCCGGTCGGTCTCTACATCCGGCGCCGCATGATCGAGACGCCGGAATTTACCGCGGTGAAGCCGACCGGCACGCCGGTGCGCGACCTGCTGCGCCGCTACCCGGGCCGAGTGCTGTTGGCGCTCGGCGCGTCGATCGTCTCGAACAGCTCGAATTACTTGATCCTTTATATCCCGACCTATGCGGTCAAGCAGCTGGGCCTGCCGCAGGTTACCGGCTTCACCGCGACAATGGTCGGTGCAGCGATCCTCGCCGCCGTGTCGCCGCTTTCCGGGCATTGGTCCGACAAGGTCGGGCGCTCCGGCATCATGCTGGCAATGGCCTGCCTGTTCCTGATCACCGCGTACCCGGTCTTTTATTTCATGGTGGCGTATCCCTCGCTGGCCACCGCGATCTTCGCGGCCAGCTGGCTCAGCCTCGTCAAAGCCGGCTACAGCGGCGTGCTGCCTGCCTTGATGTCCGAGTTGTTCCCGACCGAGACCCGCGGCGTCGGCGTGTCCCTCAGTTACAGCATCTCGGTGACGATCTTCGGTGGCTTTGCGCCATTCGTCGCGACCTGGCTGATCGCCGTGACGGGGGACAGCTTGTCGCCGAGCTTTTATCTGATGTTCACCGCCGCCCTCAGCATCATCGCCTTGATGGTGGTGCGCCAATGGGAGTTCCGGGGGGAGCTTCGACGGCCCGAAACGGCCGCCGAGGCGACCTGATGACCGGGGATCAGGACCGCGCTGAACACCGGAGGGAACACCGGGGGCGTCTCGCAGATAAGATCGCGCTGATCACCGGCGCGTCGCGCGGCATCGGCGCGGCGGTCGCCGAGCGCTTCGCGCGCGAGGGCGCGCATGTGGTGCTGGCGGCGCGCACGGTCGGCGGGCTCGAAGAGGTCGACGACAAGGTTCGCGCGGCCGGCGGCAGCGCCACCCTCGTCCCGGTCGACCTGCGCGATTTCATCAAGATCGACGAGCTCGCCGCGAGGATTCTGGACCGCTGGGGCCGGCTCGACGTCCTCGTCGGCAACGCCGCCGAGTTCGGCGTCTTCTCGCCGCTCGGCCATATCGATCCCGGGACATGGACGGAGGTCATGGACCTCAACCTGACCGCAAATTGGCGGCTGATCCGAGCCATGGATCCGCTGCTGCGCGCCGCCCCGGCCGGCCGCGCGATCTTTGTCACCTCAGGGGTGGCCCATGGCGTTCACCCTTATTGGGGCCCTTACGCCGTCAGCAAGGCCGGCCTCGAAATGCTCGTCAAAATCTACGCCGGCGAAATCACTAAGACCCGGGTGCGCGCGAACCTGATCGACCCCGGCATCGTGCGCACCCGGCTGCGCGCCCGCGCCTTCCCCGGCGAAGACCCGGCCCGCCTGCCGCCGCCCGAGAGCGTCGCCGATACCTTCCTCGCCCTCGCTCTACCCGAATGCATCCGCAACGGCGAGATCCTCGACGTGAGGGATCGAACTCAGCGGGCGTAGGTCCCAGCCCAAAGGGCTGGGAAGGTGGACGGAGCCCAGGATTTGCATAGTATGCTAGTGCAGATTTACGAGGTTCAGACGCCCGAGGAAGCCGCCGCGCTGGCAAGGCTCGGCGTGGACCATATCGGGGTGCTGGTCGGAGATGGCGCATTTCCGCGCGAGCTTACGACGGATTGCGCCAGCGCGATATTCGCCGCAGTGCCGCCGGGGGCGCAGCGGGTCGCGCTGTCACTGTCAGCGGATCTCGCGGAGGTGACGCGGGTGGTCGAGCTAACCCGGCCTGACATCATCCATATCGGGGCGGCCGTCGAGCTGTTTTCGGTCCGCGACACGCGGGCGCTCAAGACTGCTTTCCCGGATGTGCGGATCATGCGGGCGATCCCGATCATCGACGAAGCGAGCATCGAATGCGCCAATGAGTATCGAGGCGTCGCCGACTTTTTGTTGCTCGACAGCCATGACCCCGGCGACCGGCAGATCGGCGGGCTTGGCCGCACGCACGACTGGAGCATCAGCCGGCGCATTGTCGACGCTGTGGGTGTGCCGGTCATCCTTGCCGGCGGGCTTGACGCCGACAATGTCGCCGCGGCGATTGGCGCAGTGCGGCCGGCGGGCGTCGAATTCGAAAACCAAGACGGACCGAGCCGACGGCGATGGCAAAGATCTCGACAAGGTGCGCCGCTTCGTCACTGCCGCGAAACTCACCACCTCAAAGCAGTAGCCCGCAGCTCGACGGCCCCATTGTTCTGTATCACACCCAACAGCTGCCAGCGGCACTGCGATCCGGGCGCGCAGCCGAGACGCCGGTCATTCTCCGCTTTAGCCGCGAATTGCGGATCGAAAATGACCGGCTTGCCGCTGTCGGTCGGATATGGCAACGGCGTCCACAGCTGCTGTGCCAATGCGGGCAATGCGGCAAGCACCGCCACGAGAGCAACTAAGGCTCCGTAGTGCATTGCGCGTCAGAGCGCCTTCAGCATAGCCTCGGCACTGGAAACGTCGAACACGCCCGGTTCTTCGACGTGCAACGCCTTGACGACGCCGTTGTCGACCAGCATCGAATAGCGTTGCGAGCGCATCCCCATGCCTTCCTTCCTGCGGTCGAGCTCAAGGCCTACGGCGTGCGTAAACTCGCCGCTACCGTCCCCCAGCATGACGATATTGTCCCCGCAATTGTGCTCCCTGCCCCAGGCGCCCATGACGAACGGGTCATTGACCGCAATGCACGCGATCGTGTCGACGCCTTTGGCCCTGATTTCGGCGGCGTTCGTGACATAGCCGGGCAGATGGCGTTGCGAGCAGGTCCGCGTATAGGCGCCCGGAACCGCAAACAAGGCGACTTTCTTCCGGGCAAAGAATTCGTCGGAGCTGACCGCCTTCACGCCTTCCGGGCTCAGATAGCGCAATGTCACCGATGGGATCTTGTCTCCTACTTTGATCGACATTTGTTGTCCTCCGTTAATCGATGTGGAATACGGCTTTGCCGCGGATTTGCCGGTCGCGCAGTTGCGGACCGATCTGAGCGAGGACGCGCCAGCTGTGCTCAACGAGATGCGGCTTTAATGAACCATCGGCGACGAGCGAGACCAATAATGCCAGATCGGGCGCAAAGCGCTCCTCGGCTTCTGACGTGAAGTAAGAGAAGCCTTGAATGCGCGCATTCGGGTGCTCAGCCAGATCACGAAAGCTGAACGGCGTCGGCTCGCCTGACGAGTTGCCGAAAACGACGATCGTTCCCTTTGCTTCGATATGAGCGATTGCGGCGGCGAGGGAGGACCCGCCAGCGGATTTGAGGATCAGCGCGAAGTTACCTTGCACTTTGTCGATGCCCTCGACGATCTCGCCCGCGCCGCGCAGGTGGCTGCCGCGCTCGGGTCCGCCGACCACGGCAGTGACGCGCGCCCCGGACCGAGAGGCGATCTGCGTCGCGAGATGCCCGACGCCGCCGGCAGCGCCGGTAACCAGCACACGCTTGCCGAGCAGCGGCGCGCCATGACGCAATGTCCGCAACGCCGTCAAGCCGGCGACCGGCAAGGCGGCGGCTTCCTCGATGAGGACATTGTCCGGCAAGACGGCCATCCGGTGCGCCGGCACCGCGGCACGCTCCGCCCAGCCGGCGTTATCGGTCAGCGCGACGACGCGTTCGCCGCTCGGGGGCCGCTACCGTCGGCGGCGGCTCGCAAAACCACTCCGCTGATGTCCTGGCCCGGCCGCCAGCCTTCGGGGCGGATCTGGAACAGCCGCAATTCGCCGCGGTTGAGCGAAAACGCCCGCACCTCGACAAGCGCCTCGTTCGGCGCCGGCTGCGGCTCGGGCACCTCGCGCAATTCGACCGGCGCGGAGCCTTTGGGGGTATTGACTATGGCGAGCATCGGCATTTCTCCGGTCGAGCCCCTCACCCGCCTCGCTGCGCTCGGCACCCTCTCCCGCAATGCGGGAGAGGGGGGACCAGCCCGCAAGGGCTGGTGGGTGAGGGGGTAACGGTCTCGACTTCAGTTCAGCCGCAGATCGGTGATGTGCTTCGGGTCGGGCTTCAATTCGCCGCGCTCGACCCGGGTGACGATGTCGGTCAGCACGGCATTGGTCGGCGCCTCGATCCCGACCTTTTTCCCCTCGCGCACGACAAAGCCGTTGAGGAACTGGATCTCGGTGCGCCGCCCTTTGACCATGTCCTGGCCCATCGACGGGCGGTGCTCGCCGCCGCCGGGACGATTGGCCTCGGCGAGACGGTGATCGTCGATCTCCTTTTGCGCCGCCGGATCGCCTTCCCCGGCGCGGGCTAGGGTCTCCGGGTCCATGTGGCTGACTTCATCGAAGGTAAAGCCGAGCGCCTGGCCGACGCGGATCGCCTCGCTGCCCAGCCGGTTCGAGAAATGGCGGATCGCGTCGTTCTTGATCATGTCGCGGCTGATCATGCCCGTGCAGGCCGAGAGGCCATTGCCCATGACGTTGGTGACGAGCTTCGACCAGCGTTCGCCCCACAGATTTTCGGTCACCATCGCGCTGTCCGCATAGGCGACCAGCCGGCAAACCTCGTTGGAGCGGTCGGTCTTGCGGCCGTGCACCTCGCCGACGCGGAAGACGGTGTGACGCGAACCCGATTTGCCGGCGGCTCGGCGCACTTGGCCCGGTGCATGAAGCTCGACCGTGATCGAGCTGGCGATCGAGCCCAGTGTTTTACCCCAGCCGACAATACCGGCGATGGTTTCCTCGTTCATGCAGTTCTGCAGTGAGACGACATAGCCGCCGGGCGCGAGGTACTGCTTGATCAGCGCGGTCGCCCAGGCGGTATCGTAGGATTTCATGCAGACGAAGGCGATGTCGATCGGCGCCTCCTTGGCGAGCTGCTGCGCCTCCGTCAAGTGCAATGCCCGCGGCTTGACGGTAAACGGCTCGACATCGCGCAGGTGGGTGATCCGCAGCCCATCGCCGCGCATGGCCTCGACATGCTCCGGCCATGGGTCGATGAATGTCACGTCTTCGCCCCGCTGCACCATGTGCGCCCCGGCATAGCAGCCGACCGCTCCTGCGCCGACGATCGCTATCTTCTTCTTGGCCATCACGTCTTCTCCCGTTTGAGGTAGCTGGCACCGCTCGCCGCCGATCCTAGTACGGCCGATGCGCCGGCGTCACCCTATCGCTTCGACGAAGCCGATTTTCGCGGCCGGCGAGCGGTGCGCGACGCCCGTCTCGCTGCAGTCTTGGCGCTCGGTCTCGGCGTACCCCGCGCAGTCCTGATCGCGCGCCGCCAATCCGCGACCATCCCGACGGGGATCGCGGCGATACCTAGCGCCATCAGCCCGCTGGCGAGGCGCGCGAGAGATTTGATCTCCCCACCCAGGACGACGAGACCGAGCAGAAGGCCGAAGCCGAAGGCCAGCAGCGCGATCTTGGTGTAGCGCATCCGCTTGCGCGGCCGGGTTCGAAATGGCCGAAACGGAAATTCAACGCCGGGCGAGTTTTGGGGCGAGGACCATCAACGAGAAGATTTCGAACAGCATCTGCGCGCCGACCATTGCGGTATTGCTGGTCGGGTCGTATTGCGGGGCGACCTCGACCACATCGCCGCCGATGATGTCGATGCCCTTGAGGCCGTGCAGGATCGCTTGCGCCTCGCGCGGGGTCAGGCCTCCGGCCTCCGGCGTTCCGGTGCCCGGAGTGAAGGCGGGATCGAGGCCGTCGACATCGAACGAGATGTAGGTCGGGCCGTCGCCGACGACTTCTCGCGCCTTCTCGACGACCGCGTCGATGCCGATCCGGTCGACATCCTCGATGTGCAGCACGGTCATGCCGGATTTGTAGGAGAAGCCCCAGAAGATCTCGGCCGGGCCGCGAATGCCGATCTGGATCGTGCGTTCGGGGTCGAGCACGCCGGCGAGCACCGCCTGGCGGAATGGCCCGCCGTGATGGAATTTGGACCCTTCGATCTCGCCCATTGTGTCGCAATGCGCGTCGATGTGGACGAGACCGACCGGCCGGTCATGCCCCAGTGCTTTCAGGATCGGATAGGTGATCGAATGATCGCCGCCCACCGAAAGCGGCCGCACCCCGGCGGCCTCGTAGTGCGCGCGTAAAACGCCTCGATGTCCTCGATGCAGCTGTCGAGGCTGAAGCGCGAGCGCATTGGCACGTCGCCGATATCGGCCGCCTTGCACTCGGCCCGCGGGACGACACCGAGCACGTGATTGTAAGGACCGATGCGCTCGACATCGCGCACCGCGCGGGGTCCGAGGCGGGCGCCGGCCCGATTGGTGACGCCCAGATCCATCGGCACCCCGACCAGCGCGACATCGAGCCCGCCAAAATCCGGCAACTCGGGCGCCTCCGGCCGGTACGGCAAATCCAGCAACGTCGATATACCCGCAAACGGCATCGCCCGACGGTAGCTGCTGCCGAATACCAGCGACAGCGCCTCCCTGAACTCTGCCGGAGCAACTTCGGTTTCCTTCGCGCCTTCGTATTTAGCGCGCAGTGCCTCTAGTTTCGTCTTGTCGAACATCGGCCTCGTCGGTTAGCGGCCGCCGCGTACGCGCGGCAGGACCAGATGCTTCCATGGATCGGGCATTTCGCCGACCGCGACCTCGATCAGGGTCGTGCCGCGCCGCTTCAGCGCCGCCGCCAGCTCGCGCCGCAGGCCATCGGGCGTCGTCGTGCGCACCCCGGCGACACCAAAGCTTTCGGCCATCTTCGGGAAGTGCGGGTTGTGCAGATCGACGCCGATCAGCCGATTGCCGTAATCCTCCTTCTGTATGCGCCGGACATTGCCGTAGGCGCCGTCGGCGAAGACGATCGCGACGATGTCGATGCCGTGCTTAACCGCAGTCGAGAGTTCCTGCACGTTGTACATGAACCCGCCATCGCCCGAGACCGAGACCACCGGCAGATCGGGTCGCCCCACTTTGGCGCCGAGCGCGGTCGCAAAGCCGGAGCCGAGCGTGCCCTGATAGCCGCTGTGGATGTAACTACGCGGATGATAGATCGGGAACGCCACGCGCCCGACATAACCGACCTGCGTCAAATCCTCGACATAAATGCCGTCATCGGGAAGTTCGGCGCGGATGGCCCGCAGATATTCGCATTGCGGGCCCAAATTGTCGGCGAGCTTGGCGAGGCTGCGGGACTTCAGCGCCTCGAGTTCTTCCTTGCGTGACTGGCGCCGCGGATTGCGCCGGTAGAGAGCATGGTGAAGCGCGGCAAGCGCCGCCTTGGCGTCGGCGACGATACCGAGCGTCGGCTTCAGGATGCGCGTTATCTCGGTTGGATCGATGTCGATGCGGATGAGCTTGAGGTCGGCGTCGACACCCCAGCGCACTTGCGGCTGATGCAGGCGGGTGCCGACCGCCAGCACGACATCGGCCTCGTGCCATAGTTCATGGCCGGCAACCGCCGATTGCGCGAGGTAATGGCGGTCGCTGACGATGCCTTTCCCGCCGGTATAGCTGACCACCGGCGCCTGCAGCATTTCGGCAACCGCGAGCACCTCTTCGGCCGCGCCAACCGCGCCCCCACCGACAAAGAGCAATGGCTTCTTGGCGTCGGCGAGCAATGCCGCCGCTTTGTCGATCAGCTCCGGGTCGGGCATCGTGATCGCCGGCGGGTCCCCGGCAGCCGGCAGGGCGACCTCGGTTTCGAGTGCCATGACGTCCAGCGGCATCTCGAGCGCGACGGGGCGCGGGCGGCCTTCGCGCAACTGCCGGAACGCCTCGTTGACGAGTTGTCCGGCCTGGGTCGGATGGCTTATCCGAGCCGCCCATTTGGTCAAGGTCCGCAAAACCCCTAGCTGGTCGGGGATCTCGTGCAGCAGGCCAAACCCGCGCCCGATCAGGTCGGAGGGGATCTGGCCGCTGATGCACAGCACCGGCGTATTGGTGGAGTAAGCGGTGGCGAGCGCCGCTGCGGTATTGAGCAGCCCCGGTCCCGGCACTACAGCATAGGCGCCTACCTTGCCACTCGCCCGGGCATATCCGTAGGCCATGTAGGCCGCGCCCTGCTCGTGACGCGTGTGGATGACCCGAAGCTCCTCGCCGGCGTCATAGAAGGCGACGAACAACGCATCGTTCTGCACGCCGGGGAGCGCAAAGACGGTATCGCCCCCGTTGCGGCGCAGCATCTCGACCAGTGCCTTGCCCCCTGTTATTCGCGTCATCACGTCCCCTCTGCCAGCCACGCGACCTTACCCCCTCGCTCGCTCGGCCCCTCTCCCGCGATAGCAGGAATCCAGCGGCACCAGCTCTCGCCACAGCCGCCCTGACCCCCGCCTATGCGGGGGTGACCGAGCCAAAGGCTTGGTGGGTGCGGAATCATTACTCGAAAGCGTAGCTGTAGGCGCTGCCGTGACGCACGATGCGGCCCACCGTGGGCGCGGCGAAATGCGCCGGCAGCAGACGGGTGCCGCACTCCGCATGCTCCTCGATCAGCCGCGTCCGCGTCTTGCGCGACAATTCCGGATCGGTGCAGGCGAGGGTCGACCACTCCGGTTTCAGTAATTGCAGCGGATGGTGGATCACGTCGCCCATGAAAACACCCGTCTGGTCGCCCGAGCGAGCATGGATCACGACGTTGCCGGGCGTGTGGCCGGGCGCGCTCTCGAACCACAGCCCGTCCTCGAGCGCATAGTCATCGTCGACCAGCACCGATTGTCCGGTGCGGACCACGGGCAGCACGCTGTCCTCGAAGGCCAGCCGATGGGGCGTGTCTTCGCCATTCCGATGCACCCCCTCCCAATGCGCAAACTCGCGGCGGGCCATGACATAGCGCGCATTGGGAAAGGTCGGGACCCAGCGCCCGTTTTCGAGCCGGGTATTCCAGCCGACATGATCCCAATGCAAATGAGTGCACATCACGTAGTCGACCTCCTCGACACCGACGCCGGCGCGGGCGAGATCGGCGACATAGGAGGTGCGCAGCCGATGAAATTGTGGCCTGGTCGGACGCTCCTTGTCATTGCCCAGGCAGGAATTGATCAGGATCGTATGATGCCCGGTCTTGACGATGAAGCTATGGAAGCTGAAGAGGAGATTGCCGGTCGCCGGATCGATTAGGCGCGGGCCGGGGTGATCGGGGTTTGATTGGACCGCCTCCTTGTCGAAATCCGGAAAGAACGTTTCGGGGGCAATGAACGGCCCCTCATACTCGGCGATGCGATGAACCTCGAAATCCCCGATACGCGTGATCTGCATCTTCCCTCCGCACCCGTCGCCGGCGAGCCTAAGCCGACCCACCCTACAGTGTCCGCGGTCGGTCGACGAGAGCCTTTCCCCCCTCTCCGTGCTAGCCTAGCCAGAGATCAGCGCCAACGCCGGGAGATCGAGCGATGCCGAGCGAATTCGTGATGTTGCCGCCACAAACCGAAAGGACGCGCGAATGGGGCGCGCGCCTTGCTGCCGCCCTGCCCGAGCTGAAGGTCGTCGTCGCCGAAAACCACACGCATGCGGCTCAAGTCATTGCGCACGCCGATGCCGCCTTCGGCATGATCCCGCCGGATCTGCTTTCGCGAGCAACGCGGCTGCGCTGGCTACAGGCGCCGCAGGCAGCGCCTCCCGCCGGCTATTACTATCCGGAGCTGATCGCGCATCCGGTCGCGATCACCAACTTTCGCGAGATCTACAACGACCATATCGGCGCGCATGTGATGGCGTTCGTATTGGCCTTTGCGCGCGGGCTGCACCACTACATTCCGCAGCAATTGAAGCGCGAATGGAAGAAATTGCCGCACGACACCGGAGTCGTCCATCTGCCCGAGGCGACGGCGCTGGTTGTCGGCGTCGGCGGTATCGGCAGCGAAGTCGCGCGGCTCGCTGCGGCGTTCGGAATGCGCGTCATCGGCGTCGACGAGCGGCGGCGGGACGCGCCGCCCGGGGTCGCCGAACTACACCGCGGCGACGAGCTCGACGCATTGCTGCCGACCGCCGATTTCGTGATCCTGACCGTGCCGCACACGCCTGAGACCGAGGGCTTCATGAACCGGGCGCGGTTTCAGGAGATGAAGAAGACTGCATTCTTCATCAATATCGGACGCGGCATGACAACCCGCCTCGACGACCTCGTCGACGCGTTGCGGGCCGGCGAGATCGCCGGCGCCGGGCTCGACGTCTTCGAGCAGGAGCCATTGCCGACCGACCACCCGCTATGGACCACACCCGGTGTGCTGTTGACGCCGCACACCGCCGGCTATGGCCCTTACCTCGACGAGCGCCGCTACGAGATCATCTTCGACAATTGCCGCCGCTTCCTCGCCGGTCAGCCGTTGCGCAACCTGGTCGACAAGGCTAGGTGGTTCTGAGCGCCCCGATCGGTAATTTACAAGGAAGCTCCTAGAGAAGCTACATTCCCGGCATGCGCAAGGTCGGATTGAAGATTTTGAAGAATAAGCTGAGCGAATACGTTCGCCTCGCCGCGGCGGGCGAGACCGTCGTCATTACCGATCGCGGCCGCGCCGTTGCCGAAATCGTCCCGCCGCGACAGAGGGATAATGAGAGTTTCCTCGAAACGCGGGGTTCGCGAAGGCTGGCTCACGCCAGCGACTGATCGGAGTGGCCATCCGCCGCCCCGAAAGCCGATCCCCGGATACACGTTGGAGCAATTGCTGGCCGATCTCGATCGCGATCGAGAAGACCGCTGGTGATCTATCTCGACAGCTCGGTGATCCTCGCGCACTTGGTGATGGAGGAGCGCCGGCCGCCAGCAGCGCTCTGGGAACAGGTGGCGGTTTCCAGCCGGTTGCTCGAGTACGAGGTTTGGAACCGGATTTGGGCGCGTGGACTTGGCGGATCACATCGCGAGGAGGTCCGTGCATCGCTCGCTAAAATAGAAATGATCGAACTTACGCGCCTCTCGCTGCGCCGAGCGCTCGAGCCGTTCCCAGTTGGGGTTCGCACATTGGATGCGCTCCATCTCGCCACCCTCGAATTTCTCCGCTCAGAGGGCGAGTTGCCGCAGCTGGCCAGCTATGACACCCGCCTGCTAGCTGGTGCTCGCGCGCTTGGTGTGCCGATCGCCGCCGTTTAGTGCAATCGTATCGCGCCGCGAGGGCTTGAACCGTCGCGTTTGCCTTTAGCGCGAGGAGCCCCAAGGCTCTTCCGAGAGCCAACCCCGTCGCCGGTCATTCGATGATCTCGTCGGCACGGGCCAGCAGCAGAGGTGGGAAAGTCAAGCCGAGCGATTTGGCCGTTTTGAGATTGATGACCAGCTCGAACCTGGTTGGCTGCTCAACCGGCAGGTCAGACGGTTTCGCCCCTTTGAGTATCTTGTCCACATAGACGACGCTGCGCCGAAGGATATCGGCAAGATCTGCACCGTAGGAGATGAGGGCTCCTGAATCCGCAAACACTCTGAGGCCTGATATTGCCGGCAATCGGTGGTCAGCTGCGAATTCCGCAATTTTCTTTCGAAGGTCGATGGTGAGCGGATCTTCGACCGCGATCAGCGCCTCAGCGTGCTGACCCGTCGCACCTTCGAGCGCGCCGTCGAGATCGGGGGGCTCCCGTATTTCCAGCGATTGAAGCTCGACCCCAAGCGTTCGGGCCGCGCCCACTGTCTCTTTGAAGACCAGCGCGGAATAGGGATTGGCCGCATTCCAGAGAATGGCTACGCGAGAAATTCCGGGGAGGAGCTCCTTCAGCAGTTCCAGCCGCTTTCCGCCGAGGTCGGGTGCCATGAGGCTCATCCCGGTGACGTTGCCACCTCGCTGCGCCAAGCTGGCGACGAGCCCGCTTCCTACCGGGTCGCCGGCTGCCATCATCACGATCGGAATTGTCGAGGTAGCCCGTTTGGCGGCAAGTGGCGCCAGTGTCCCCGCCGCCATGATCACATCCACCTTAAGGCTGACCAGTTCCGCCGCGAGCTTGGGCAGCCGGGCGAGCCTGTCCTCCGCAAACCTGCGCTCGAATGTGAGATTTTTGCCTTCGACGTATCCCAGCTCGCGGAGGACCTCGACCAAAATGGATGCCGGCCCCGGTTGCGCCGAACCCGCGCTGAGAATGCCTATCTTGTACACTTTCTCGCCCTGTTGCGCCCTCGCGCCGAGCGGCCGCGCGGCGGTCCCCATGCCAAGGAGAGCAATAAATTTCCTGCGCCTTATCTTCGCGTCAAGAAGCACGGTCCCCTGTCTTCGCTCACGCTACTCGGCTCGCCTGCCAGCGGCCGGGGCCGAATTGGCTGCGGTTGACGATGCCGTGGTTCTGGTCGCTGGCGGCGCCGAGCATGGCCGTGCCGCTCATGCTGCCGTCGCGGATCTCGCCGTCGAAGAAATAGCAGATGGTACTTCCTTCGTAGCGCGACGTGAACGACAGCTGGATCTGGTCGCCGTTCAGCCAACCGCTGACCGGGCCCTCGAAATGGGTGGAGTGCTGATGGCCGGCGATTTCGGGGCCGCGTTGCTCGAGATTGAGCCGGTGGACGCGCGAGCCCTGCAGGAAGTCGATGCGCAATTCCCAATTACCGGCGATTTCGCCTTCCGGCGCTCGATCCGGCGCCGGCGCGTGACGGCTGGCTTCGCGCAGCGCTGCCGCGATCGCGTCGCCGACTTGCGCGGCCTCGCCGGGCTGCAACTGAAATGGATCAATCGCAATCGAGTTTTCGGTCGCCGAGTTGTCGTCGAGCATGATACGCGGCTCGCCGTCGAGCACGCGCTGACGCAGCGCCAGCCCGTCGAGCGGGTATTGCCAGCGGTCCCAAGAGACGCGCAGCCGCGGCACCCGGTCGACGCCGGTCGGGCTCGATTAGCTCCAATGCGGTGCCGTGCACTTCGCCGAGCCGCTCGCCGATGACCTCCAGATCGTCGTACCATTGCTGCTGCTCGGCTCCGTGGTCGCGGTCCTCGAACCAATGCTCGACCGCGGTCAAAACGCCGATGATGTCCTCTTTCGAAACTTTCATCGGGCGGCCCAGCGCTTGGTGCGGCGAGGCATTGGACCAGGCCGCCTGGACCAATTGCTTCGAGCCGAGGAGCAGACCGCTGGTCTGTGGGCCGCGCAGGAATTTGCCGCCGCTATAAACGACGAGGTCGGCGCCGCGAACGAGCCACGGGCTCGGCCGCTCGAGGTGCTCGGAGGCGGCGTCGACCATGATCGGGATGCCGCGCGGCTTGACGACCGCCGCAATTTCCTCGAGCCGCAAGCTCCCCAGATGCTCCTGCTTGCCGAGCAGCACGACCATAGCAACGGGCTCGGCCAGTGCCGCGTCGAGATCCTCCCGCGTCTCGATCTCGACCAGATGGCAGCCGATCATGCGCACCGCCTGGTCATACGCAAAACGCTGCGTCTTCGGGATCAACACGCGGTTGACCATGCCGTCGGTGAACGGCAGGCGCAGCATCTTGACCGGGTCATTGCCGGCGACGCAGGCCGCCGTCCCCAATGCTACCGCGGCAGCGCTGCCGCAGGTAACAATGCCCCATTCGGCCCCCGTAAGCTCCGCCAAGCGACGTCCCGCCGCCTCCATCAGCTCGTCGAGATTGACAAAGTGAAGCGACGCCTCCGCCATCGCGTCGCGGACCTGCGGCAGCATCAGGCTGCCGCCATGCATCGTGCGCACGCTGCAGCAATTGATGAACGGCCGCACGCCGAGCATCAGATAGGGATTGGCGTTGGCTTTCATGGCACCCCCGGGGATCGATCGGCGCGGATTATAGCAGCGAAGGACGCTGTCGGCGTCATCCTTGCAGTATGCCCGACGGACCCAATTCGCTGTGCTCCTTGTTTATGTCACGGCGTAACCATTTGAGGAGGCGAAAGTATGGCGGCGGACAAGCAGGAAGGCAGTGGTCGCTCGGTCGTCAGCGATCCGAACGCCAATAGGTCGAACGGCGGCGACAGCAGCGGAGCCGCGCTCGGCCAGCAGGCGAGCCAGGCTCTCGAAGGGCTTCGTTCAGTCATCGAGCAGGCCTCGCAGGTCTTGCGCGACTTGACGCAAGCCGGGGGTCAATGGGTACAAAACAACGATCGCGCGCGAGAAATGGCGCAAGGACTGCGCGTGCAGGGCGAGCAGGCTGTCGGGACGGTGTCGCGGCAGGTCGAGCAGAACCCGATGATGAGCCTGGCGATCGCTTTTGCCATGGGTTACTTATTGGCCACGATAACCCGCCGCTGAGCGGCCGTTGATTGGGACCGCCCGGCACGCTATCTCGTGTCGGGTGGCCCAGCAAAACGCGATCGAACTCACGCCCGGAACGGGCACTCGTTCTGTTCTCAGGCGGGCAAGATTCGACAACGTGCCTCGCCTGGGCCCTAACCCGCTTTGCCGCGGTCGAGACAATCGGTTTCGACTACCGACAGCGGCACCGGGTCGAGCTTGAGTGCCGCACCTCGGTGGTAGAGCGCCTGCGACGTGAGTTCCCGGAGTGGAGCGGCAAGCTCGGCGCCGATCACATCGTCGATCTGGGCGTCCTCGGCGAGATCAGCGACACGGCGCTGACCGGTGCTACTGCGATCGCCTTCGAGCAAAGCGGGTTGCCGAATACGTTTGTCCCCGGCCGCAACTTGCTGTTCTTTACCTTTGCCGCCGCCATCGGTTATCGCCGCGGGGCACGCCATCTCGTCGGTGGGATGTGCGAGACCGATTATTCGGACTATCCCGATTGCCGCGACGACACTTTGAAGGCGCTGCAGGCGACACTATCGCTCGGCATGGACCATCGCTTTGTCATTCACACACCGCTGATGTGGCGGAATAAAGCGACGACCTGGGCATTGGCGCATGCCCTCGGCGGGGATGCGCTGGTCGAGCTGATCCTGGAAGAAACCCACAGCTGTTATCTCGGCGACCGGTCCCACCGCCATCCTTGGGGCTATGGCTGCGGCGGCTGTCCGGCCTGTGAGCTGCGCCGGCGCGGCTGGGAAGCCTTTGCCGGAGACCAGGTGTGAGCCGACCTTCGGGACGCGCCCGCGATGCAATGCGACCGGTCACCCTGGAGCCCGGTGTCGCCAAATATGCCGAGGGCTCGTGCCTCGCGAAGTTCGGCGACACCCATGTGCTGTGCACCGCATCCATAGAGGAGCGCGTGCCCCCTTTTCTGCGCAATACCGGCAAGGGCTGGGTCACCGCGGAATACGGGATGCTGCCGCGTTCGACGGCGACGCGCACCGACCGCGAGGCGGCCCGCGGCCGGCAAAGCGGACGCACGCAGGAAATCCAGCGGCTGATCGGCCGAAGTCTGCGGGCGGTGACCGATCTGACCCAGCTCGGCGAACGCCAGATCAAGATCGACTGCGATGTATTGCAGGCCGACGGAGGCACCCGCACAGCCGCGGTCACCGGCAGCTATGTGGCGCTTCACCTAGCGTTTCAGCGATTGCTTTCCGCGGGTTTGTTGAAGGCGCTGCCATTGCGCGACAATGTCGCCGCGGTCTCCTGCGGCGTCCTTGCCGATGTTGCGGTACTCGATCTCGACTATGCCGAGGATTCGCAAGCGATGACGGACGCGAATTTTGTGCTCACCGGAACGGGCGGGCATTGTCGAGATCCAGGCGACCGCCGAAGGCGCGCCGTTCGACGAGACGCTCTTCGCCGACATGTTGCGGCTCGCGCGGCAAGGCGTTGGGGACCTCACCCGATGCCAGCGAGCGGCGCTCGGGCTTGCCTGACGCAATGCTCCAACCATTCGCCGGTGACCGGCTGGTCATCGCCAGCCACAACCCGGGTAAGGTCGAGGAGATCGCATCGCTGCTGGCCCCGTTCGGCGTCGAAACCATTGCCGCGGGCTCCCTCGGCATTCCCGAGCCGGAGGAAACCGGCGACAGCTTCGAGGCGAATGCGGCGCTGAAGGCCAAGGCCGCGGCCGAGGCGAGCGGGCTGCCGGCGCTCGCCGATGATTCCGGCCTCGTCGTGCCGGCGCTGGGCGGCGCTCCCGGGATCTACTCCGCCCGCTGGGCCGGCCCGGCCAAGGATTTCCGGATCGCTATGGAGCGGGTCCACCGCGAGCTCGGCGACAAGGACCGCAGCGCCAGATTTGTCGCGGTCCTCGCCCTCGCCTGGCCGGGCGGCCACGCCGAATCTGTTTCGTGGCGAGGTCGAAGGCAGCCTGACCTGGCCGCCGCGGGGCGATCGAGGTTTCGGCTACGATCCGATGTTCATCCCGCAAGGCGCAACCCTGACCTTCGGCGAAATCGACCCGGTCGAGAAGCACCGCATCAGCCATCGCGCCCACGCCTTCGCCAAGCTCGTCGAGCGCTATTTCGGTGAGCGCTGAGGTGAAGCCCCTCACCCGCCTCGCTCTGCTCGGCACCCGCTCCCGCAGTGCGGGAGAGGGGCTAAATCATCGGCCCGTTCAAAGCTCCTTTCCCGCACCGCGGGAGAGGGGGGACCCGGCCCGCCAGCGTTGGGTGAGTGAGGGAGCTGTTACCGAGCCGCTCGCCGTCTATATCCACTGGCCGTTCTGCCGGTCGAAATGCCCGTATTGCGATTTCAACAGCCATGTCCGCGACGGTGTCGACGCGGCGCGCTGGACGCAGGCGCTCATACGCGATCTCGAGCACCAGGCCGAGCTCACGGCCGGACGCGCAGTAGGTTCGGTGTTTTTCGGCGGCGGCACGCCGTCGCTGATGCCGCCCGAGACGGTTGCAGCAGCTGCTCGACGGGGTGCGCTCGCATTGGGCCATCATGCCCGGTGTCGAAATCACCCTTGAGGCCAACCCCAATTCCGCCGAAGCCGATCGTTTCCGGGCCTTTGCGGCGGCCGGGGTCAACCGGCTGTCGCTCGGAGTGCAGGCGCTCGACCCGGCGGCCTTGCACTTCTTGGGCCGCGTCCATGACCGCGAGGAAGCGATCGCCGCGATCGAGCATGCCCGAGAAACCTTTCCGCGATTACTCGTTCGATCTGATCTATGCCCGCCCCGGCCAGAGCGGCGCGGCCTGGCGGCGCGAGCTCGACGCAGCTCTGACCCTCGCCGGCGAACACCTTTCCCTTTACCAGTTGACGATCGAGCCCGGCACCGCCTTCGCTACGCTCGCACGGCGCGGCGAGCTCGTCCCGCCCGAGGAAGACAGCACGGCCGCACTGTTCGAGATCACACAGGACCGGCTCGCAGCTGCCGGGCTGCCGGCCTACGAAATCTCCAATCATGCCCGTCCCGGCGCCGAGTGCCGGCACAATCTCGCCTATTGGCGCTACCAGGACTATGTCGGGATCGGCCCCGGGTGCCCATGGCCGGCTGACCCGAGCCGACACCAAATTTGCCACCCGGCAATACCGGCTGCCCGAGAAATGGCTCGCAGCGGTCGAAACCAACGCAACCGGAATCGAAGAGATCGCCCCAATCGATCGCGAGACCGCGATAGAGGAGATGCTGATGATGGGCCTGCGCCTCGTCGAGGGGGTATCGCGTGAGCGGATCGAACAGATCGCGGGCCGGGACGCCGAGACCGTCCTCGGCCGCAATCTTCAGCCGCTGATCGAAGGCGGCTTTCTGACCCTCGATGCCGAGCGCCTCGCAGCAACCAGCGCTCGGCCGCCAGCGCCTCAATGCGGTGCTTGGCGCACTTCTCTGTTAAACGAGCTCAGTAACCGAGGTCCTGGAAGCTCTGCGGCGCCGGGCTGACGACGGTTGTCCCTTGGGGCACGACTTCGAGCACGGCGAGGCCGCGCTGCACGAGGCCGATGGGCGCAAAACGAAACAATCCATCGACGCCGGTGAAGCCGCTCGGGTTGAGGATCGCCTGCTGCGAGAACGGCTCGCCGCCCTGGCCGCGTGCGAGCACCGCGGCGAGCGCCGCCGCATCATAGCCGAGCGAAGCCAGACGCGGCGGGTTGTGGCCATAGGTGGCGCTGAACCGCCGCTCGAAATCCTGCCGCGCCTCGGGGGGAGACGAAGCGAACCAGCCGCCGACGAGCGCCGGGTCGCTGCCGATGTCGGGCGTGTCCCAGAGCCCGCTGCCGAGCAACTGCACGGGCTTGGCACTGCCGCCCGCCGCCCTGACCTGGGCGGCGATCTGCCTGAGCCTGGGCGCCGCCTTCCGGCAGCAGCAACGCATCGAAGGATGCGGCTGGCGGCAATGCCGGGAGGCGGCTCGGCACTGGCCTCCGCACCGCCGCCGGGCAGCAGTCGCTGGATGCGGGCGAGACGTCACCTGCCCGCGGGTCGAAGAATTCGATTTTTGTCACGCTGCCGCCGCTTCCCGATGCGGCTTCCCGAAGCGCGTCGGCCATCAAATGCCCGTAAGGCGAGTTGGGCGCGAGCGCCGCGAAACGGGCGAGGCCGCGTTCGCGCGCATAGCCTACCTCACGCATGACCTCCTGCCGCGGCAGAAAGCCCATCAGATAAGTATTGCCGCCGGCGAGGGTGGTAACAGTCGAGAAGGCGATGACGTTTATGTGGGCCTCTTGGGCAATCGGCTTTACCGCCTCGACCTCAGGGGCGAGCAGCGGCCCCAAGATCAGCCGCGCTCCGTCGCCGATGACCGCGCGTGCCGCGCCGGCGGCACCGGCCGGCATTGCCGCCGGTGTCGCGCGGCACCAGGATCAGCCGATCGCCGCCGCTCTCGAACAGTGCCAATTGCGCCGCGTCGAGGAGGGCCTGCCCGAGCTCGGCATTGGCGCCCGACAAGGGAACGAGCAAGGCCACTTTCGCGGGTCCCGCCGCAGCTGCCGTCGGCGGGGACGGTGGGCCGGGCGGAAGCGGTGGCGGAACCCGGCCGTAACCGTAATAGGGCGGTTGCGGGCGGGCGATCGGTGCCGATACCATCGCCGGAGCGCAACAGGCGAGTACGCCTACGGCGAGGGCGGCAAAGGGTGAGGCTAACCGCGAAAGCGACGGGCGCGGCAAGAGCTGGCTCCGACAAGAGGGAGGACGGGAGCCGGCACCCTAACCGCCGTCTGGATGCGAGTAAACCCGACCCAAAGGCGTCGGCGGCTCCTGATGCGACGGCCGGAGCGCAACCGGGAGCATTACCCGAAACAGAGCTGGCGCCCGGGCTCTACCTTGTCGCAACGCCGATCGGCAATCTGGGAGATATCACGCTACGCGCGCTGGCGGTGTTGCACGGCGCCGA
Organism: uncultured Alphaproteobacteria bacterium; assembly: GCA_963788085.1. GTDB lineage: Bacteria > Pseudomonadota > Alphaproteobacteria > ATCC43930 > CGMCC-115725 > AP-15. The sequence goes on along the minus strand of CAWBFS010000017.1, from coordinate 187,637 downwards.
CCGTATCTTCTGCGAAGACACTCGGGTCACCGGAAAGCTGCTGGCAAGGTACGGGATCGCGAACTCTCTAGGGGCCTATCACGACCATAATGCCGAGCAGGTCCGACCCTCGGTTCTGGCGGCGTTGCGGCGCGGGGAGCGCGTGGCGCTGGTGTCGGACGCCGGCACGCCACTCCTTTCCGATCCCGGCTATAAGCTCGTGCGCGCGGCGCTCGCCGAAGACCTGCCGGTCACCGCCATTCCGGGACCAACCGCTTCGGTGACAGCGCTGATCCTTTCGGGGCTGCCTCCGGACGCCTTCTTGTTCGCCGGCTTTCTGCCGCCGCGGCAGGCGGCGCGGCGGCGCACGCTCGCGCGCTGGGTCGGGGTCGAGGCCACCCTGGTGTTTTATGAGACCACTCCGCGGCTCGCCGAATCGCTCGCCGACATGGCCGAGGTCTTCGGCAACCGGGAGGCCGCGGTCGCGCGCGAGCTGACCAAATTGCACGAGGAGGTACGACGCGGGCCACTGGCCGATCTTGCGGCACACTACCGCCTCGCCGGGCCACCCCGCGGTGAAGCGGTGGTCGTCCTCGGTGCCCCCGAGCACCATGATCCGGACCAGGCCGAGGTCGACGAACGGCTGCGCGCGGCGCTCGCTGAACTCGGCGTGCGCGAGGCAGCGGCAAAACTCGCGGCTGAAACCGGAGTGCCGCGCGGGAAACTCTATCGGCGCGCCTTGGCGATGCGCAACGGGGAGGAATGAGACCGGCGCGGCAGAAGGCCACACATCGGCGGCAACGGGCGCAACGCCGCGGGCGGTTCGCCGAATGGCTGTGCCTGTGGCACTTGCGGCTGCGGGGCTGGCGCATTCTCGCCCGAGGGTGGCGTTGCCCCTCGGGCGAGATCGACATCTTGGCGCGGCGCGGCCGCGTGCTCGCGATTATCGAGGTCAAGTCGCGAAACGAACTCGATGCGGCGGCATCGGCGCTGTCGCCCCGGCAGAGGCGGCGGATCGCGCGTGCCGCGGAAGCCTTCCTGCTGTCGCGCCCCGATCTCGCCCGACTCGAGCCGCGATTCGACCTTATGCTGGTGGCGCCGCGCCGCGTACCCCGGCATTTGCGCGGCGCTTGGCGAGCCGATTAGCGAAGCGGCGAGCGCCGCTTCGAGCCCCTGGCCCTGCGCGCCTCACCGCCATTGGAAGCAGCGTTTCTTTTATCGGACAATGCCGGTGGGGAATATCCGCGGGGGTCCAGCAATGTCGAAATTACGTGCCGTGCTTTGTCTCGTTATCACCCTTGCGCTGCCGGTTGCGCTGTGCGGCTGCCCGGTAGCGATCGTTGGCGGGCTCGCCGCTGCCGGCGGGGCGGGCTACACGGCGAACCAGGAACGCGGCGCCACCGGCGCCTTTGATGATATGGCGATCAAGACCAACATTCAGAACGCCTGGCTGCAGGTGAACCCGCTGATGCAACGTGATTTCACCATCACCGTCTATGAAGGCCGCACTCTGTTGACCGGCATGACGCCGAGCCCCGAGTTGAAAGCTCAGGCCGCGCAAGTCGCGAGCCAGATCCCGGGGGTTCGCGCGATCTATAACGAGATCGAGGTGGCGCCGCGCGAAGGCGCTTGGGCGAGCGTCCAGGACACCTGGATCTCCTCGCAGATCCGCTCGAACCTCACGTTCGCCAGTCAGGTTCGCTCGGTCAATTATACGATCGATACGGTCAACGGATCGGTCTATCTGATCGGTTCAGCCCGCAGCCAGGCGGAGCTCGACCGCGTCACCGAGGCGGCGCGGAACGTGCCCAATGTGAAGCGGGTCGTCTCTTACGTCGAGATCCGGCCTGGCGCACCCGTCGCCGCCCAGTCGGGAGCGCCGTCGGCACCCGCCAGCGCGCAGATGCCCGACACGCCTCCCGGCGCTGCTCCGGCGACGGCTGTAGAGGTGCAGAAACTCTGATATAAGAGAAGAATGATCAGTCCGCCGGCCCGATACGATCCACAGACTTGCGCAAATTTCCTGCGCGAGCTCGGCGCCTCCGGCGAACACATCCTGCCGATCGCCGAGGCGGCCCTGGCGCTCGCCTCGTTCGAACGTCCGCGGGTCGGCCCGACCCATTACCGCGAGCATTTGCAATTGCTCGCGCGCGACGTCGGCCGCCATCCCGGAGCGGCCGGCGATGTCGCCGAGCGGGCCCGCGCTCTCAACGAGATCATTCTGCTGAAATACGGGTATTCTGGCGATGCACTGACGTATGACGACCTGCAGAATGCCAATCTGATGCGCGTCGTCGACCGGCGGAAAGGCCTGCCGGTAGCGCTTGGTATTCTCTATATGCATGCCGGCCGCGCCCAGGGTTGGGAGACTGTCGGGCTCGCCTTTCCCGGCCATTTCCTTGTCCGTTTGTCGGATGGTCCCGAGCGGCTGATCCTCGACCCGTTCCATGGCGGCCGGATCTGCACCGCAGCCGAATTGCGCGAGCTGCTGAAGGCCACAGCCGGTGCTGACAGCGAGCTTCAGACCGAGCACTATACTCCCGTATCGGACCGTGACGTGCTGCTGCGCCTGCAAAACAACCTGAAAGCGCGCCTCATCCAGGCGGAGCGCTACGAGCGGGCGGTCGTGGTGGTCGAGACCATGCTGATGCTGGCGCCCCACCTCGCCGAGCTGTGGCGTGAGGCGGGACTATTGCACACAAGGCTCGGCAACATGCGTTCGGCCGCTGCCGCGCTCGAGCAGGTCGTCCTGCGCGCTCCGGACGACATGGCTCGGCATCAGGCCGCGGCCCTGTTGCAGCAGCTGCGGTCGAAATTGAATTGACGCCCTTCGCCTGGCGAGGGCTTTGCCAGTCGTAGTACCGGACCGGGAGGTCGGCATGGCTCTGGCTGTCGCGATCCAGATGGATCCCATCGATACGATAAACATCGATGCGGATTCGACCTTTGCTCTCGCCCTCGAAGCGCAGGCCCGCGGGCATGCCCTGTTCCATTATTTGCCCGACGCACTGACGCTGCACGATGGGCGGCTCTATGCCCGCGCGCGACCGCTCGAAGTCACGCGGCGCCACGGTAACCACCACCGCTTTGGCTCGTTCGAGGAGCTCGATCTGGCCGGTGTCGATGTGATCCTGATGCGCCAGGATCCGCCCTTCGACATGGCCTACATCACCGCGACGCATTTGCTGGAATTGTTGCCGGAAAACGGGCCGCTCGTCGTCAACGACCCAGCCGCGGTGCGCAACGCGCCGGAGAAACTCTTCGTCCTGCGCTTCAAGGAGCTGATGCCGCCGACCTTGCTGACCCGCGACCGCGACGCGATCCGAGCATTCTGGAGAGAGCACGGCGACATTATCCTGAAGCCGCTGTTCGGCAATGGCGGTGCCGGCGTGTTCCGCCTGCGGCCGGGCGACGAGAACCTGACGGCGCTGTTGGAAATCTACGAATTTATCCAGCGCGAGCCGGTCATGGTGCAGCGCTATATCCCGGAGGTGCGCCAGGGCGACAAACGCATCATCCTCGTCGAAGGCGAAGCGATGGGCGCGGTGCTGCGCGTGCCGCCAGAGGGCGAGGCGCGCGCCAACCTCCATGTCGGCGCCCGCCCGGTCAAGACCGAGCTGACCGCCCGCGACCGTGAGATCTGCGCGGCGATCGGGCCGACCTTGCGAGCCCAGGGGCTGATTTTTGTCGGGATCGACGTGATCGGCGATTGGCTGACAGAGATCAACGTCACCTCTCCGACCGGCATCCAAGAGATCGCAAGGCTCGACGGTATCGAGATCGCACCGAAGATCTGGGACGCGATCGAGACGCGTCTGGCCGAAGGCGTCAACCGCACACCTGCGTGACCCGAAGGTCTCGGCGCGCGCCGGTTACACGGCCGCGCGCCGCAGTGCTTTATGGCCCTTCGAGCGGATAGACGAACATGTGTCCGCCGAGCGGCGTCGCGTAGTTGTTGGTGCCGAAGACAAAGCAAGTGAACACCAGTCCAGGAACGCCGGTCGGCAATGTCACGAACGAGACAGTCGGGTTGCCGAGCGACTGGGCCCCTCCGGAGAGCACGGGGCTCAGCTTTTGAACGGTGTTCGCCGTCTTGTTGACCAGGAAGAGCCGCCAAGAACCATAGTCGCTGCTCGATTTCGGACTTACCTGCGCCTCGACGACTTCGAACACCTGCGATCCGACCTCGAACACCTCTCGATCGCCAATCTTGCCGTTGCCGCCGGCATTGGTCACCAGATTGTTGATCGTCGTATTCGACGGGCTCGACCAGGTCTTGAAATTAGCCAAAGTTCCATCGGCCTCCATATCGCGCTGGCCGAGATCGTAATAGTGATGGGTGACCTCGAGCATCGAGCTCGCGATTGCGCCGCTGTAAGTGATGCGTCCGAATTCGGGCGTCCCGTCGGCCTTGGCACGGTCCGTTCCCGGCAGTGTGATCGCTTGCGTCGGCGAAACGGCCGGGTTGGCGATCAATGCCTCGAGCCCGCTGGTGGTCCCATTGCCGTAATAGTGCACTCTGACGTAAGGCCGGCCGGAGGGGGCGTATTCTTCCGCATAGACGACGCTGTGGTCGGGGAGAATCCGCAAGTCGGGCTGGCTCGCGGGACTGTGTATCTGGCCAATCGTGTGCCAGACCCGCAGATCGGTCGAGTAGCCAAGATACGTCGCAAATTGCGTGCTGTTGATCTGGTTGTGGAATACCCCGAGATAGGGGTGTGACGCATCGTCGGTCGGGACGACTTTCAGCGGCGCGGCGCCGGCGATGTCGTTGTTTGCATCGGTCGTCGTCACTTGAAAGGCGACGAGGTAGGGCTTGTTGGGCGCCGTCTCGTTCAATATCGCTGCGATCTCCGTGGTCCCCAGACTGGCGGCCACTGAGGGTGCAACCTGCGGGGCCGCATAGTCGTAACTCGCACTTCGCGCTGGTAGCGGCTGAACCGCGAGGTTCACCAAGACCACTGCGACGATCACGTTGGGGAGGCGCTTATTAGCGGCGCGCGTCGCTGGTATTCTCCACACCCTCACGATCGACTGCTTTCTCCTGGGCATCACGATCACCGCACCGACCGTAGTCGGATACGACTGGTTATTCTATTCATCCGGTATCTAGTACAGCGTTTCCGAATTCCTGCATCTATGGATCAAGCAGCAGCATCGATTTGATACTGCCATCGGTGGATCACCGGGTCGCGGTTGAGATCCTCGATGAACTCCATGATGCGTTGTTTGAGCTCGTGTTTTGAGCCGACGCGGATGTGACGGAGCACGGAGCGGGCGGCTTTGGCGAAGAACCCCTCGACGAGATTGAGCCAGGAGCCGTGCTTGGGGGTGAACACGAACTGAAAGCGTCCCTCGGGTCGCGCCGCAAGCCACGCCTTGGTCTCCTGCGAAATGTGCGCGGAGTGATTGTCGAGGATGATCTTGATCGCGGTCGCGGCGGGGTAGGCGGCCTCCAGCATCGCGAGGAATTCGATGAATTCGCGACTGCGGTGGCGGTCCCCGGCCTTCGCCGGGGCAGGCTCTTGACGAGGGCGTGCACCTGGCCGGTCAGCAGGTCGATGCCGGCCATCAGCGTGACCGTTCCATGGCGCTTGTACTCGTGATCGCGACTGATCGTCGGATGGGTGCCAGGCACCGGGCGAAGGTCGGGAGCGGTGGCGCCGATCGCCTGGATGCCGGGTTTCTCGTCATAGGAGATCACCGCGACGGCGGGCTCCTGTGCAGCTCCACCCAGGGCCGCCCGCCGCATCTCGACCTCACGATAGACGCAAAGCACCTCGGCCATTTTGGGTTCGAACTCGGCGATCGCGCCGCTCCAGGTAGTAACGCACCCTGTGCGGTTTGACCTCATGCGCGGCGAGGATCTTGCACACCGTTCCCTGGGCCAGGTTTGCCAGGCTTGGATGGCCAGCGCGCGGTCCGTGATCGCGCGCATGCGCAGCCAGCAGTCGGGTGGTCCACAGCTCGTGCGGATAACCAAATTGCGTCGGCTTCGCGCAAGCCAGCCCGACAAGCCAGGTTCTGGCCTCCACCGTAATCCTCGCATCCCGTCCCGGGCGCGCGCGGTCGTCCAGCGCTGCCAATACTCCCGCTGCCAATACTCCCAGTTCGGCGGCACGCTCCAAACAGCGCGTCACGCTCTGTTGGCTCACCCGCATCGCGCTCGCCACGGCATAGGCCGAAGGCTCTTCGAGATAGGCCAGAATAATCCGCGCCCGCTCCACTCGGTTCGCCGGCTCCGTGCGCGATCGAGAAATCTCGACCAGTGCCAGACGCTGGTCCGCGTCCACCGACAATGCAATAATCCGTCGCGCAGCAACCATGGCTCCCCCTGCCACGTCATGGCGCTTCATACCACATATCGCGAAGATCAAACATCTTTGCACAACATATCGACAATTTGGAATCTTTCCACTAGATCGCTTATATCGTTGGATAACCTCGCGGCGGCTTCCTGTCAGGGCTGGGGCGCCGCCGATCTTGAAGTCTGTTAGCAATTGGGGAAGCAGCGATGACCGAAGCACGCAACGTTCTCGGCGAACCTCTTGCCGAATGCTGCACCAAGCCGATGACCGGGTTTTACCGCGACGGCAGCTGCAATACCGGACCCGAGGATTTCGGGCTGCATACGGTGTGCACCAGGGTCGATGCCGCCTTTCTGGCGTTCTCGCAGTCGGCCGGCAACGATTTGTCGACACCGGTGCCGGAATTCGGCTTTCCGGGTTTGCAGCCGGGCGATTGCTGGTGCCTGTGCGCCGAACGCTGGAAGGAGGCGTTCGAAGCCGGCAAAGCCCCCAAGGTCAGACTGACTGCGACCCACGAGGCGACCTTGGAGGTCGTGCCATTGGAGGTGCTGAAACGTTACGCGATAGATCTGAGCTGAAATTGAGTTCGAGCTGGACAATCACCCGCGCTGCAAATTAGTGCCCTTTATCCAATTTTGGATTAGTGATCTAAATTAAGTCTACTTACGATAATCCAGCCGCCAGTTCCTGGAACAGCAGGCCGCTTATCGCCGTTGATCGATGGAGATCGTGAGCGCAGGGGACACCCGGCTTGACTCAGCTCGTCAGCGACGCGGGAACAATGGTGCAGAAGCGGGGCGTGCGGTTATTGGCGGCAGGAGTACACGCGGGCGGGAAAGTACCGCGGCAGCCGCTGCAACCCGCCGCGGCTCCGATGCGCCGCTTTGGCGCCGGAGCACTCTGTGCCGGCCTTGCCGCGCTGGCGGCGATCACACTCTATCGCCTGCTCGAAAGGCCACGCGTCACCGTGGCGGAACATCAGGAAGAGCCCGAACACGTCGGAGCGGCGCGATATCTCAATGGCGCCGCGGCGATCCTTTCCTTCAGCGTGCTGACCGACAGCGCAATGGAGCACTACCGAGGAGCCTATCACAATCCGGCGATGTATTTGCCGCCGATCGTCGCCGGCGCCTCGCTCGCCAACAGCCTGCACATGACCTTGACGCCAGCGCATTTCGGGGTTGCACGAACGGCGGTTTGCGGCGTCGCCCTTGCCACCGGCCTCGGTGGTTTCGGGTTTCACCTCTACAATGTCGGCAAACGCGAGGGGGGATTCGATTTTTTGAACCTGTTCTACGGCGCCCCCCTCGGCGCGCCTATCGCGATCACGCTCGCCGGTCTGGCCGGGCTCGCCGCCTCGCGCCTCGTTCTGGAGGGCGAGCAAAAACAACCGGGAAACCTTCTCGGGGTCCCCGCCGGGCCGTTGCTGGGCTGGGGCACGGCAGTTGGGCTGATCGGAACAGTCGCGGAAGCGGCCCTCCTTCATTTTCGCGGCGCTTTCCAAGACCCGTTCATGTTCTTGCCCGTGACTTTGCCGCCGATGACCGCCGTCGCAATGGCGCTGGCCGCCATGAAGCCCGACCTCACCCGGTGGGCCAAACCGATGTTGCAGGCGACCGCGGCCATGGGTGTTGCCGGCGCCGGCTTTCATGCTTACGGCCTCTCCCGAAACATGGGCGGCTTTTACAACTGGAGCCAGAATTCGCTGAACGGGCCGCCATTGCCGGCGCCGCCCTCGTTCAGCGGCGTTGCGTTGGCCGGTCTCGCCGCCGTCAAATTGATGGAAGCGCATCAATGAGCGAGGTGTTTCACGACCGCTTTCCGACCTACGATGTTCTGGACAAATGGGATTTGCCGTCCTGGAACGACCAGACGCGGGCCGTCCTCAACAAGCGACTGGATGAAGTGCCTGACCGGCGTTTCTTGACCGAGACCGAGTGGGAGATATTGGCGGCTGTCTGCGATCGCCTGCTCCCGCAGCCCGATCGCGCCAATCGCCCGGTTCCGATCGTCCCGTTCATTGACGAAAAATTGCACAAGAACCAGGGCGACGGCTATCGCTATGAAGGGATGCCGCCTATGCGGGAAGCATGGCGGCAAGGCATTAAAGCCATCGACGATGAAGCCCGCGCTCGTTGGGGCGGAGGTTTCCGCGAGCTGCCGCACAATCAGCAGGAGGCGGTGCTGCGGGCGATCCAGCACAACGATATCCGCAGTGACGCCTGGCAGGGTTTGCCGGCCAAGCAGTTCTTTTCGAGCCTGCTGCTGCGCACTACGGTCAGCATCTATTACGCGCACCCGGCGGCCTGGAACGAGATCGGCTTTGGCGGTCCTGCCTCGCCCCGCGGCTATGTGCGGCTCGGGTTTGACCGCCGCGACCCCTGGGAAGCGGAAGAGCGCCATGGTGGATAGCCCGCGCGCAAAAGACGGGCGCGCGCCGGATGTGTTCCGCCCCGGCGGCTGGATCCCCATGCGCTGTTATCGCGACGAGGACGAGGTCGATTTTGCGATTGTCGGCACGGGCGCCGGCGGCGGGACGCTTGCCTGCAAGCTCGCCGAGGCCGGATTTTCGGTCGTCGCCTTCGATGCCGGCCCCTATTGGCGGCCGCTCGAAGATTTCGCCTCCGACGAATCCGAGCAGAAAAAGCTTTTCTGGCTCGGCGAGCGCATCACCGGCGGCAAGGATCCGGTCCAGCTCGGCGACAACAACAGCGGTCAATCGGTCGGCGGCAGCACCGTGCATTTCCAAATGGTGTCGCTGCGCTTTCGTCCAGAGCGCTTCAAGGCCCGCTCCCGGCTCGGCTATGCCGTCGACTGGCCGATCGAGCCGGAGGAGATGTGGCACTATTACGATCTGACTGAAGATGCGCTGAAGATCGCCGGGCCGGTCAATTATCCGTGGGGCCCTCCGCGGGGGCGCTATCCCTACCGCCCGCATGAGATGAACGCGGCCGGGCTCGTCCTGGCACGCGGCTGTGAAGCGCTCGGCGTCAAATGGGCGGCGACGCCGCTGGCCACCGTTTCCGCACCGCGCGGCAAGTCCCATCCTTGCGTCTATCGCGGGTTCTGCAAATTCGGCTGTTCGACTAATGCCAAGCAGAGCGCGCTTGTGACCTGGATTCCGTGGGCGATCAAGGCCGGGGCCGAGATCCGCGATCTCGCGATGGTCGGGCGCATCGAGGTCGGGCAACACGGGAGGGCTACAGGCCTCGAATACCATCGCGAAGGCCAGTGGCGCCGGCAGCGCGCAAAAAATGTCGTCGTCGCCGGTTATGCGATCGAGACCCCGCGTCTGCTGCTCAATTCCGCCTGTCCCCAGTTTCCCGACGGGCTCGCCAACAGCAGCGGCATGGTCGGAAAGTTTTTCATGGTTCAGTCGAACCATGCCGTTTACGGGACTTTCGACGAGGAGATCCGCTGGTACAAGGCGCCGCCTTCATTGGCGATTACTGAGCATTGGAACTACACCGATACCGGCAAGGATTTTCCGGGCGGGTACGCCTATATGAGCCAGGGTCCTTTGCCGATCGAATGGGCTGACACGATTACCGGCCAGCGCGGCCTGTGGGGCATGGAATTGCGCAACGAGATGGCCAAGTACAACCATCAGGCCGGTCTCAAGATCGTCGGCGAGGTATTGCCACAGGAAAAAAATCGGGTCGAGTTGGTAGACGAAACCGACGAGTACGGTCTGCGCATCCCCCGCATTACGTTCTCCTATGGCGAGGAGGACAGAAAACTGTACCAGCACGCGATACATTTCATGACCGAAGCTTTGGAGGCGGCGGGCGGAAAGGATATCTGGTCCGCGGAGGACACGGCGCATCTCGGCGGCACCTGCCGGATGGGCACCGATCCCAAGCAGAGCGTCACGAATGCCGACGGACGCTGCTGGGACATTCCCAATCTGTGGATCTGCGACGGCTCGCTGTTCCCGACGGTAGCGGGCGTCAATCCGTCATTGACGATCCAGGCGCTCGCCTGGCGCATCGGCGACCGCATTCGCGAGACGGCGCGGCGCGGCGAGCTGTGAGGCTCCGGTGATGGACCAGATCGAGGAGTTGCCGACCAAGGCGCAGCGGGTCGCGCAGTCAGCGAGACAGCCGGCGGCAGCAGACAAGAGGGATAAGACCGCCTGGCGCGGTGGCGTCGCTCTGGCCGCTCTCGGACTGGCTGCCGGCGCGTTAGCGCTGACACGCAGGCAAGCTTTTGACGGCGGCGGGAGGGCGCCTCCGAGTTTTGCGCCGGCCGACCGGACATTGTCGTGGGCTTCGCCGGCAGTGTTGTCCGGCAGTCCGCAACGGCGGTTCTACTCCGGCACCAGGCTCGACCACGCGGTCACGGTCGAGGATCTGCGCGCGATGGCGCACCGCAGACTGCCCGGCTTCGTCATCGAATATCTCGAAGCCGGCGGCGAGGACGAGGCGGCGCTCGCCCGCAATGTCGCCGCGCTCGCCGAATGGCATTTCTTGCATCGGTCGATGGTCGACGTCTCGCGGCGCGACGTCTCGACAACGCTGTTCGGCCAGAAGATGACGATACCCGTCGCCATCGCGCCAACCGGCTTCAACGGGCTGTTTTGGCCGAATGCCGATTTGCGGCTGGCAGAGGCGGCGGCCGAATTCGGCGTCCCGTTTGCGCAAAGCACAATGTCGAATGACCTCATGTCGCGGGTCGCCCGCGTGCCGGGGCTGCGGTATTGGTGGCAGCTCTACGTATTCGGTCCCCCCGAGGTGCGCAACACCTTGATCTCCAGGGCGCGTGACAACGGCTGCGAGGCCCTCGTTGTGACGGTCGATGCGCAGATCTACGGCAATCGCGAATGGCACAGGCGCACAATGGCGGGTCCGATGTCGCTGAGCTGGAGCGCGCGATTTGATGCATTGATGCATCCGCGTTGGCTTACCTCGGGGATTTTGACCCACGGCATGCCCAGTTTCGAGAATGTCATCGAATTCCTGCCAAAGGACAGGCGGGGGTTGTTCCAGAGCGCACACTGGATCCGTGCGCAGATGGACCGGGCGCTCACTTGGGACACCGTGGCCCGGATCCGCGAGAGTTGGCCGCGCAAGCTGATCATCAAAGGCCTGCTTACGGTCGACGATTGCGTGCGGGCGGTCGAGATCGGCGCCGATGCGGTCGCGATCTCGAACCATGGCGGCCGCCAGCTCGATTGGGCGGTTGCGCCGCTTGATCTGCTGCCGGCAGTGCGCCGGGCGGTCGGCGATCGGATCACGATCCTGGTCGACGGCGCGATGCGGCGCGGGACTGACGTTATCAAGGCGCTGGCGCTCGGCGCCGATGCGGTGTTCGCCGGCCGCGCGATGCTGTACGGCGTCGCCGCCGCCGGCAAAGACGGAACCAAACGGGCGCTCGATATCATGCGCGAGGAGCTGGTGCGCGATCTGGGACTATTGGGGGTGCCTTCGATTGCCCAGCTCAGTCCCCGGCTGCTGGTACGCTCCAAGCAACTCTGCGACGGCGACGGCGGCGTTCACTGACCAGGCCCGGACTGCGCCGTCGCGTCCGCGGCAGATTGCACGCAAGCGCTCAAATTCACGCCTCACCAGGTCGAGGAGAGCGCCTCTGCGAGTGCTGAAGAGGAGTGCGTGCGTATGAACAACCTGAACCGGTTACGACTTAGGCCGTCGCAACTGGTCACTTACGAAGGGCAGGATTTTCTGATCGCCGGCTTGGACGGCTTTGTCGGTGAGGGGATCGAGGGTCTCTATTATCGGCAGACCCGGTTCTTGTCGAAGATGCGGCTCGCGGTCGATGGTTCGGAGCCGAGCAACGTCTCGGCCAATGCGGTCGATATTTATTCCTCGATCGCCTACTACGTTGCGCCCTCCCCTGCCGGCGCAAAAGCCGGCCCGCAACCGGGAGGGGACAAAGGCGGCGGCGAAATGGTCCGGCACGGTATCGAGTTGCAGATCAATCGCTTTGTCGGTGGCGGATTGCACCTCGATGTCCACGTCACCAACCATGCTCTTGCCCCGACCACCATCGAGGTGAGCTGGGAGTTTGATGCCGATTTCGCGGACCGGGCCGAAGCCGAGCAGGGCGAGCGCCAGCAGGATGCGCCAGTAGAGCGCCGTTGGAAATATGAGATGGGGCAAGGGAAACTCAGTTTCAATTATCGCCATCCGAAGCTATCGCACGCTACCGAGATCCGGTTTTCGGGCTCGCAGTATGTGGCTGAGCACGAGGGCACCGTGTCCTTGAACCTGCGACTGCAGCCGCAACAGCCTGTGAGCCTCAGCATCGATGTCGTGCCAATCTTCTGCGGCGAACCGGTCGCCCTGCAGCACGGCCCGGACGGGTTTGGCAATCCCCCAATTGACCTGCCGCTCGACGGCGGCACGCAAATAAGCGCCGGCAACGATCAGGTGCAGCACGCGTGGGATCGCGCCGTCTCTGACCTCGCTTCGCTGGCGCTGCTCGAAGGCGAGGGCGAAGAGCGGCTGACCCCGGCCGCAGGCGTGCCGAAATATCTGGCGCTGTTCGGCAGAGATGTCCTGGTGACCGGGTTTCAGGCGGGCCTGCTCGCTCCGGCGATGCTGCGCGGCAGCTTGCGCCACATCGCGCAATGGAATGCCGAGGAATACGACGAGCGCTTCGATCAGCAGCCTGGCCGGGTCATTCATCAGCGCGAGCTCGGCCCCTTGTCGCTTCTCGAAAAGAACCCGTTTCTGCATTACTACGGCGATTATTCCGCGCCCGGCTTGTTCCTGATTGACATGGCCCTGGATCTGGCGTTGACCGGCGATAAGAACTTTTCCTGTCGATGCAGGACAAGATGCTCGCCACCCTCGAATGGATGGATCGGGACGGCGATGGCGACAGGGACGGATTTTACGAGTACGAGACAAAGGCGGGCTCTTGGGGCGAGAAGAACCAGGGATGGAAGGATTCGCGCGAGGCAATCCTTTACGGGGACGGCCGGCTCGTCAAAGACCCGATCGCGCTCGTGGAAATCCAGGGCTGCTAATACGCAGCAAAACAGCTTCTGGGGCTGCCTTTGCCTCGATCGGCGATGAGCGCCGGGCGGCTGACCTGCTCGTAGAGGCCGAGCGGCTGAAGCGCCGGTTCAATGAAAAATTCTGGATGCCGGAGCAGCAATATTTTGCGCTGGCTCTCGACCCGGCGAAAACTCCTGTGAGAACCATTGCCGCAGATCCCGGACAGTGCCTCGCCTACGGGATCATCGACGACGATAAAGCCGACGCCGTCGCCGCGCGGCTGATGATGCCGGACCTCTTCAGCGGCTGGGGGATCCGCACATTGTCCGACCGTCATCCGGCCTTCAATCCATTTGCCTACCACCTCGGCTCCGTGTGGCCTGCGGCCAGCGCGATCATCGGTTTCGGATTGAAGCGGTACGGCTTCAACCAACAACTGCACCGTCTAGCCAAAGCGATGTTCGAGGTCACAGAACTGTTCAACTTCGACCGGCTGCCGGAGGTGTTCGGCGGCCATACCCGCGACCGCCGCCATCGGCATCCAGGTATTTATCCGGACGCCAATTCACCGCAAGCCTGGTCCGCCGGCGCCGTGATCCTGCTCATCCACTCGATGCTGGGGTTGATCCCGGTTGCGCCGCGGCAAATCTTGATCATCGACCCCGATCTGCCCGAATGGCTACCGGAGCTCACCTTGTCGCACATGCGGGTCGGCAACGCTCGGGTAAGTCTGCGCTTTTGGCGCGACGCGGCCGGCTATACCCAGCATGACGTCGTCGCACAGCAGGATGAACTACGCATCTACCGCCTGCTCACCGGCGATTCGGGGGTCGATCGGTTCGCGCGGTGCCTGAGAGAGGTGGCCTCCCGCTAATACAGAATAGAACTGGCGCTCAAATCCTATTGCCAGCGAACGCTGGGAGGCCGACCATAGCTCCATCACGGCTGCAAATCTTTGATTGCGAGGCCATATGAAGCCCGCGAATCTGCTCTTTATCCTGTGCGACGAGCACAACCCGCGCGTGCTCGGCTGCGCAGGGCATCCGACAATCCGCACGCCGAACCTCGACCGCCTTGCGGCAAAGGGCGTGCGCTTCAGCGACGCCTATTGCAACTCGCCGATCTGCGTGCCATCGCGCGCCGCGCTGGCGACCGGGCGCTACGTCCACCGCATCCGGTTCTGGGACAACGCGATCCCCTACGACGGTACGGTGCCGAGCTGGCATCACCGGGTGAGAGAGGCCGGGCACGAGGCCACCGCGATCGGCAAATTGCATTTCAGGAGCGCCGAGGACGACAACGGCTTCACTCGAGAGATCATGCCGCTGCATGTCGTCGACGGGATAGGCGACCCACTCGGCTGGCTGCGCGATCCGCTGCCGGTGCGCAAGGCGGCATTGCGCCTCGCCAACGACGCCGGACGCGGCAATTCGAACTATCAGGATTACGACGACGAGATCACCGCAGCGGCGGTCGATTGGCTGCAGGCGCGGGCGTCAACGCCATCCGGAAAGCCCTGGGTGTTGTTTGTCTCGCTGGTCTGCCCGCATTTCCCACTGATCGCGCGGCCGCAATGGTACGGCCTCTATCCCGAGGCCGAGCTGCCGCTTCCGGCGCTTTATGACACGGCGGAGCGGGCCCCGGATCACCCCTATATCGCGGCGATCCGGGAATGCCAGATCTATGACAAGGCATTCGATGCGGTGAAATTGCGGCGCGCTCTCGCCGCTTATTTCGGGCTCGTCAGTTTTGTCGACGACAATGTCGGCAAGCTGGTGGGAGCCCTCGCCGAGACGGGTCTCGCCGACGATACGCGGGTGCTTTATTCGAGCGACCATGGCGACAATCTCGGCACGCGGCGGCTGTGGGGCAAATCGACGATGTACGAGGAATTGGCAGGTGTCCCGATGATCCTTGCCGGGCCCGAGGTGCCGGAGGGCTTCGTCTGCCGTGAGCCGGTCTCGCTCGTCGACTGCTTCCCAACCGTGATCGACTGCGTCGGCGCGCCGCCACATCCCGACGATCGCGACCTGCCCGGAGCATCGCTGTTCGACCTCGCCCGCGGCACCGCGCCGCGCCGAACCATCCTATCGGAGTATCACGCCGCCGGCGCCGCGACCGGCGCCTTCATGATCCGCAAGGGCCCGTTCAAGTACGTCCATTACGCCGGCATGCCGCCGCAGCTTTTCGACCTCGATGCGGACCCGCAGGAAGCGCGCGACCTCGCGCGGGAGCCCGGCTATCAGGGTCTCGTCGCCGATTGCGAGTTGGCGTTGCGCCGCGTCGTCGATCCCGACGCCGCCGACGCGTTGGCGAAGGCCGACCAGAGGGCGCGCATTGCCGCGATGGGCGGACGCGAGGCGATCATTGCCCGCGGCAGCTTCGGCTATTCGCCGACGCCGGGCACGAAGCCGGTGTACAATTGATCTGATTGGCCGGAACTACTTCTGTTCCGTGGCAGTCCCGCGGTCGTCGAGCGCGACCATAACACGCCGCCCGTTGTGGGTGGCTTGCGCCTGCCAATGGCCATTCTGGTCGATGTGCAGACTGACGATGCCGGTGTAGCCGTAATAGCGCAACCAGCGCCTCGCCTGCGCCTCGGTGATTTCGCCTCTGCTCGCGGCACGCTGCTCCGCGGCTGGGGAACCGGTTCCGATGTTATTCGGAGCGGCCATCCCGCCTTGGCTGAGGCCGGCCGCGCTCGGATTGATGGCCGGATTGCGCGCCGGCGTCGAATCGGCGGATATCACCGGTGCCCCCGGGGTCACGAAAGAGTTGCTTTGAGGCGTGCCGGTCTGCGCCGCCGCAATCCCCGGTCCGGCGAGCATCAGCACTGCAGTAAAGATCGCTTTTCTCATATGCGGAAAACGCGCGGCGTCAGCCGCCGTTCCGCGCTCCGATTAAGAAGGCCAACCATGGCGGGTCGCGTAATCCGTCGTGCTCAGGCCGTATAGAAACAACAGCCAGAAGAAGCCGGAGCCGGCGAAAATCCATTTCAGTGATGGCGGGCCTTTCAGGCGCATGAACAGAATGAAAATGATCGCCGCCTGGGTCGCCGCGATACCGAACTCGATGACCGGGGCATACATGCCGAGCCCGAGAAAAGCGGTCCATAGACTGATGCCGGTGAGCACGACCAGCACCAGCCAGGCGATGACGTAGAGCAGTGCCGGTTCGTGCTTGGCGCTGGAGTTCATGAACGGCCCACGAGGTAGATGCACGGATAAAGGAAAATCCAGACCGTGTCGACAAAGCTCCAATAGAGCCCGACCACTTCGAGCGGCGCATAATAGGCGGGGGTAAGATCGCCCCGGCGCACCCGCCACAGCATGTAGAGAATGAGGCTGATGCCGATCAACAGATGCAGCGCGTGCAGCGGCGTGGCGATGAAGTAGAACACCCAGAACAGCTCGCCGGCCGGCGCTTCCGCCGGCTTCATGATGAAATTGATCGACGGCACGTCCTGATGGACGAAGTCCAAGTACCATTCAAAGCCTTTGACGCAGACGAAGGCGATGCCGAGACCTGCGGTGGCGAGCAGCCAATTTCTCAAATGGCGGCGACGCCCGTCGGCCGCCGCGTCGATCGCGAGAACCATCGTCAAGCTGCTGGTCAACAACAGCCCGATATTGACGCTGCCGCACCACAGCACCGCATCCTTGCCGGCCTCGGCGAATTCCTTGGGGTAGGCGTTGCGGTAGATGAAATAGGTGAAGATCAGCGCGCCGAAGAACAGTGTCTCGGTCGCGATGAACACCCACATCCCGAGCTGTGCGGTCTCGCCCTGCTGAGACAGCGTCGCATATTGGATCTCAGGGTGAAGACTACGCATTCACAGCGCCGTTCTGTGCCGTGAAGCCGCCGTCCTCGGGGTCGTATAGGTAGGGCCCGGCGGTCACGACCGGTGTGTGTTCGAAATTGTGCTTGGGAGGCGGTGACGAAGTCTGCCATTCGAGGCCGGTGGCGCGCCACGGGTTGGGGCCCGCCCGCTCGCCGCGCAACAGCGACCAGCCGAGATAACCGAGCGGCAGGACATAGGCGACGGCGAGGATCGAGGCGCCGGCGGAGGACAGCACGTTCCACGACTGCCATTCCGGCGGGTAGGTGTAATAGCGCCGGGGCATGCCGAGATAGCCCAGGATGAACTGCGGGAAGAAGGTGAGATTGAAGCCGACGAAAGTCAGGATCGCGGCAAACCGCGCCCACATTTCGTGGTAGAGCCGGCCGGTAATCTTTGGCCACCAGTAATGCAAGCCGCCGAAAAAGGCGCTGACTGTGCCGCCGACCATGATGTAATGGAAATGCGCGATGACGAAATAAGTGTCCTGCAGGTGCACATCGAGCGCGACGGTCGCAAGGATCAGCCCGGTCAAACCGCCGACCGTGAACAACAGCACAAAGCCGAGCGCATAGAGCATTAGCGCATCAAATGTAATCGAGCCTTTGTGCAAGCTCGCCGTCCAGTTGAACACCTTGATCGCCGACGGCAACGCGACAAAAAACGTCATCAACGAGAAAAAGACGCCGGCATAGATCGACATTCCGGCGGTGAACATGTGATGACCCCAGACAAAGAAGGTCAGGATGGCGATCGAGACCAGCGCAATCGTCATCCCGGTATAGCCGAAGATCGGCCGCCGGGCGAAGGGGGCGATCAGCTCGCTGACCACACCCATTGCCGGCAGGATCATAATGTAGACGGCGGGATGCGAATAGAACCAGAACATGTGCTGAAACAGTATCGGATCGCCGCCGCGCGACGGGTCGAAGATGCCGACGCCCATGAACCGCTCCATGGCCAACAGAAGCACCGTCATTGCCAGAACCGGGGTGGCGAGCAGCATCACGACGCTCACCGCGTAGATCCCCCAGACGAACAAGGGCAGCCGCATCCAAGTCATGCCGGGAGCGCGCAGCCGATGCACGGTCACGACGAAATTGAGCCCGGTCATAATCGAGGAAAACCCGTTGATGAACACCGCCAACGTCGCGGCGAGGACGTATCCGTTTGCGAACAATGTCGAATAAGGCGTGTAGAAGGTCCACCCGGTGTCGACGCCGCCCATGATCAACGCGTAGAGGAGCACGAGACCTGACAGGTTGAACACATACCAGCTGGCGAGATTGATGCGCGGGAACGCCAAATCATGGGCGCCGATCGCCATCGGCAAAATGAAATTTCCGAGAGTGGTCGGTATTGAGGGGATCAGGAAGAACCAGACCATGATGATGCCGTGCATCGTGAACATCCGGTTGTAGATGTCGGGCTGCAGTAGCCCCTCCGGTGTCGCCAGATGCAGGCGAATGAGCGTCGCTGCGATGCCACCAATAAAGAAAAAGGACGTGATCGAGGCCAAGAACAACAGCGCGATCCGCTTGTGGTCCTTGGTGAGGAGCCAAGAGCTGATCGTATGCTCGGAAGTGAGATAATTGGTCGGGATCTCGGCGGTGATCGCTGCCATCGAGCGTTCCTATTGGGCAAGGGATTTGATGTAAGCGATCAGCTTGACGAGATCATCCTCGCCGAGCTGGCCCGCAAAGTCGGGCATCACCGGCGGGTAGCCGGCGACGGTGAATGTCCGCGGCAGCAGGATGCAGTCGCGTAGATAGCGCTCGTCGGCCCGCACCGCGGAACCGTCCTGCAAGTGCACGATACTGCCGTAGACCCCGGCCAGGGTGGGGGCATGCACGGTGCTGTTGTCCCCATGGCAGCCGCTGCAGCCGTGTTCGCGGAACAGCGCCTCGCCCTGTTGGGCCAGTGATTCGTGGACCCCTTGCTCCCTGCAGCCAGCGCGCATAGGCGGCTGGGCTCCATGACGACGACCTCCCCGCGCATATGGGCGTGCTCTGTGCCGCAGATATTCGGAACATTCGAGCTGGTAAATGCCGGGCTTGGTTGCCTTGAACCACACCGTCTCGTACTGGCCGGGCACGACATCGTGCTTGATGCGGAATGCCGGAATGAAGAAGCTGTGGATGACGTCCTGCGATGCCAGCACCAGTCGCACCGTCTTGTCGACAGGGACGTGCAACGCATCGATTTCGCGCTGGCCGCCCGGATGCTCCATCTTCCACATCCATTGCTTGCCGACGACGTAGACGTCGAGGTCGCCGGGCGGTGACTTGTAAAGCCAGATATAGACCGCTGCCCCCCAGACAAAGCCGATCAGGAATATGACAAGCGTGGCGGTGGTCCAGCCGATCTCCCATTCCCACGTTTTTTCCGTCAGGCCGGCGCGGGATGCGCTGCTGCCGGCTGCGGTAGCGCACGCAGAACGTGAACATCATCCCGACCACCGTCGTCAGGATGAGGCCGCAGACCGCGAGCTCGGCGATGTAGAGCGCGTTGACGACATCGCCGTTGACGGCGGCGGTCCTCGGCCAGAACGGGATCCAGTGATACATCGCCGCCTCAGCCGAGCCGCCGGCGCCAGATCGCGACGAAGACGCCGTGATGCCGCCGATCATCGCCGTCAGGTTGGCAACGACGAACGCGGCCTCGATCGCCAGGCTGTAGCGGCCGAGCTGCGGCGTGTCGCCGTGGCACAGCAGCAGCAGCTCGTGCCACAGAGCCCTACGGCTTTCCCGTCGCGCCGCATCGGCGAGCGCGCTCTCCAGCTCGGCGGGCTGCGCGGCGACGCCGAGCATGTAGCGGCTGATGCTGCCGTCGGGAGCCGCCACGACAAAGCCGGCCGGATGAATGTATTGATCGAGCGCCGGCTCGTACCGATAAGGGAAACCGACGATATCGGCGACACGCTGCTACCACCGGCTGCGGCCCGGTCAGGAAATGCCAGCCGGCGTCACCGGCCGGGTGATGATAGAGCAGCGAGATATCTGGCCTTGGCCGCCGCGACATCGGTCGGCTTGTCGCGTGGATCGATGCTGATCACGACGACCTGAAAGTCGCGGCCGGCGTCGAGCGGCAGCGCACCGAGCCCAGCGGCCAGATTCTCCAGGGTCAGGCCGCACAGCGTCTTGCAACGCAGATAGTCGAGGACCAGCACCACCGGCTTGCCGGCAAAAAATCGCCCGAGCGGCACCGCCCGTCCCTGCTCATCGATGAATTCCGCAGCCAACGGCAAACTGCGCGCCCGGGTGCGGCCGAAACGCGAATTCGGAAAAGTCTTCCCCGGCGAGCGCATTGCTTGTCCCGCCGGACAACAACAGAAGCGCCACGAGCAGCATGGCTGAGACGGAGCTCACGGCTTCGCTCGCGGGAACCCGTCGATGCCTTCCTCGGCGACCTCTTTCATCGCCTGCTCGATCGGGATGTGGACGATGCCCTTCTTTTTGTCGATCCAGTAATAGGTATTGAGGCGCTTGTCCTCATTGGAGAGAAACTTCGCGAGATCCTCTGAAGGATCGGTCTGCAGCCGCGGTTGCGGCGGTTCGACCGTCAATGCGCGGCTGACGTCCGAGACTGCTCGCGGAAACGCGCCCATCAGCACGAATGGCGCGATCACCAGGAATATGAATGTACCGAGCAATACCCAGCCGACTATGCCGAGCGGCCAGTCCGATTTCTCGAAAGCGGTCTCCGGATTATCTTCGACGCGCTCGGCGATCTCAGCCATGGTGAATCTTCCAGGAGTGGATCGGCGCGAGCCTCACCGCGGTTGGGTAGCGCAGTCCCCAAAAGAACGGCAACAGCATGAGCCCACCGAGGGCGAGGATCGCGGCGGCGTCGAGCCAGAACGGGCCGGCCTGGCGAAACTCGGGCAGCACCAGCCACCACTTGTCGGCAATGCGGCTGATGAGGATCAGGAAACATATCGTCGCGACCACGACGCGGCTTCGCTTGCCCGGATGCGTCAGCAGCGCAAAGAACGGCACGAAAAATCCGAACCCGACGGAGACGAAGAGCGCTCCCTTCCAAGGGCTGGCGATCCGGATCAGATACCAGGGGATCTCCGATTTGAGATTTTCTTCCCAGATGATCAGAAACTGCATGAAATCGACGTAGGCCCAGAAGATCGTCGTCGCGAGGAGGATGGCCGCAAGATCGGCCATCTGTTCGCGGTTTCTGCCTCCAAGAGCGGGGCTGACGGCGATCACGAGCAGCACCAATGGGAGCCCGGTATTGAACCACCCGGATCCGGCGATCATCGGGAAAATCGACGACCAGAACGCTGGCTCCAGCGACAGGATCCAGTCGATCGAGGCGAAGGCTGCGGAGAAGGCCAGCAGGATGAGCCCCACGCCACTCAGCCAGGACAGCGCAGGCGCAATCGGCTCGGCCTCCTGCCGCGGTCCCCACAGCGCAAAGGCCGCGAGAAGGTTCCACAGCACAATGTAGACCGCATAGCGCAGCAGAAAGGCGTTGGTATTGAGGTAGAAGGTGTTGCCGAGGCTCGGCGCGGGATGCGTCCAGCTGTAGAGCTCATGCAGCCCGATAAAAGCCGGGATGCCGGCGAGGCTGGCGATCGGCATCGTCGCGATCGCCGCGTTGAGCACGGGCCTGGCAGTCGCCATCCATTCTCCACCGCTCAGGTCATGCACCAGCACCAGGGTGACCCCGGCGAGCGGCACGCCGAGCCAGAACAGAAACGTGCAGAGCCAGGCGCGGAAGAACCCCGTCACATCGATCGCAGCGCCGACCGCGCAGCCGACCACGCCGAGAACGAGCGCGCAGAGTGCGGCCAGGTTTAGCCGGGTCCAGGCACGGTCTGCAGTCATTGAAGAGCCTGCCGCTTATCGGGCGGAACGTCGGCGATCTGAGCGCTGGCGCTCGCCTGCAATGCCCGGATATAGGCGATGATCGCCCAACGATCCTCCGCCGCCACGCGATCGGCGTAGGAATACATCGCGCCGTAGCCGTTGGTGATGACATCGTAGAAATGCTGGTTTGGCGCGTCGCGCAGCCGCGCTATGTAGTAGGAGGGCGGCTGCGGAAACCCGCGCTCTACGATCATGCCGTGGCCGTCGCCGACCTTGCTGTGGCACGGCGCGCAATAGATGTCGAAGCGCTGCTGTCCGCGCTCGAGGAGCGCCATCGTGACCGGCGGGACCGGTGCCGGCTTCTCGTCGCGGGCGACGATATCCGGCGGGGGCAGCGCCGGCCAATTCGCTTCGGCGCCGTAGGGCAGCTCGTAAGGCAGCCGCTTCGGCTGATTGGCCATGTTGTCGCAAGCCGCCACTGCGATTCCCAAGCTCGCCACGGCGATGACCGGCGTCCATCTCATGCCGATACCTCGGCGACGCTCTCGGCGCCGTGCCGCTCGAAGATGCGGCGGATGCGCTGCGGCTCGAAGCTCGGGTCGTGCGCCTCGACGCATAGAACGAAACGGTCCACCGAGGCCCGCTCGAACTCCACTGCAGAAAAGATCGGATGATAAAGCCGCGGCAAACGGCAGAACGCCAGCAGCCCGAAAAAGCCGGCGGCAATCGCGCAGAGCACCATGAACTCGAAGGTCCCGACCGTAAAGGCCGGCCAGCTGTTGTGCGGCCGCCCGCCGACATTGATCGGGTAATTGAGCGCTTCATCCCAGTACTGGATGAAATAGCCCCAGACCGCGCCGAATACGGCACCGAGGAACATCACCAGCGGCAGCCACATGCGGCGGCCCGGGCGCAGCACCTGGTCGAGGCCCTCGACCGGGTACGGGGTATAGGCTTCGACCTCGCGGAAGCCCAATGAGCGGAGTTGCCGCGCCGCCTCGGTCAGAGCCTCGGCGGAAGCAAAGCTGCCGATCAGACCCGAACAGCCCGCGCTCGCTCATTGCGGCTCCCCTTTGGCGATGATCTCGCGCACTTCCGAAATCGAGACGATCGGCAAGAACGCGCATCATCAGGAAGAACAGCGTCAGGAATAGGCCGATCGAGCCGGCCAGCGTCGCCCAGTCCCACAATGTCGGGTAATAGATCCCCCAATAGGACGGCATCCAATCGCGGGCAAGGTTCGGTATGACGATGTCAAAGCGCTCCAGCCACATGCCGACGATGACGCCGAGCAGAAATCAGGAACAGCAGGATCTCGCTGCGGCGCACGAGCGGCAACCACAGCAGCTGCGGGATGATGATGTTGAGGCTGACCCTCGCCCAGATAGGTCGGGGCGGTAAGAGCCGAAGACGCGTGTCGAGAAACGCGGTGCGGTCGGCGATATTGTTGCCGTAAATCGGTCCCCATCCCTCCCAGAAATAGGCGATAGCCGAGCATCACGCTGCCGATCAGCATGACCTTGGCCATGGCATTGAGATGATAGCGCGGTAATGATGTCCTGGAGACCGTAGCCATGGCGCACCATGATCGTCAGCATGATGATCAGCGCGAGCCCGGAGATGACCGCGCCAAAGAAGAAGTAGGGCGGGAACTGCGTGGAGTGCCAGCCGGTGGTCAGCCCGCCGGCGAAATCGAGGCCGACGACGCTGTGCACCGAGATCACCATCGGCGCCATGATCGCCGCACATAATGCAGATAGACGCTTTGATGGTTGCGCCAGTGGCGCGCCGCAGCCGCGCCAGCCGAGCGCCAGAATGCCGTAGAAGATCTGCTTGCGGCGATGCTGCGCCAGATCCCGCACCGTGGCGAGATCCGGGCAGGAGCCCGGCGTAATAATACATGATCGACATCAGGATGTAGCACAGCAGGCAGATGAAGTCCCACCACAGCGGGCTGCGGACCTGCGGCCACACTCCCATTACGTTCGGATACGGGAACAACCAATAGAAGAACCCCTGGCGGCCAAGATGCATGATCGGCATGATGCCGGCGCAGGCGCCGCCGCGCGCAGCATCATCGTCTCGGCGATGCGGTTGGTCGCCGAGCGCCACGGCGAGCGGGTCAGATAAAACAACGCCGAGACGATCGTGCCGCCGCTCGCCAGCGCGATCCACCAGACGTATTCGGCGATCGCCAAGCCCCAGGCGACCGGGATGTCGACGCCCCAGACGCCGATGCCGTTGATGAACAGCCACGCCAATCGCAACGACGAGCGTCATGAGCAGGGCGAGCGAGAACGCCGAAGCCGATCCACCACCAGCGCGGCGCCTGCGGCCGCAGAACGCGGTCGCTGACCTCCTCGCTGACCGAGCGCAACGTCAGGGTCGGTTCGACGACCGGCGCGTCGCTCGGGAGGTCGACGAGGTTCATGCCTTCTCGCTCCCGATCGCCGGGTTGGGGTTGCGGATCACCGCCGCATAGCTCGTGCGCGGCCGCGTGTTGAGATCTTCCAGCAGCACATAATCGAGCGGGCTCGCCTTGCGGTGGGCGACGGCGCTCTGCGGATCGTTACGATTGCCGAAGATGATCGCCTGTGTCGGGCAGCTCTGCTGGCAGGCCGTCTGAACCTCGCCGTCCCGCACAAGGCGATCCTCTTTATCGGCATCGATCTGCGCCATGCGGATGCGCTGGATGCAATACGTGCATTTCTCCATGACCCCGCGCTCGCGGACCGTCACTTCCGGGATTCCACGATTCGGCCGGGCGGTCGTTCTTGCTGGTATAGTCGAAGAAATTGAACCGCCGCACCTTGTAGGGGCAGTTGTTCGAGCAGAACCGCGTGCCGACGCAGCGGTTATAGACCATCAAATTGAGGCCTTCGTGGTCGTGCACGGTGGCGTGCACTGGGCAGACCACCTCGCACGGCGCGTTCTCGCAATGCATGCAGGGCATCGGCTCGAATGCGATGTCCGGATTGTCGGGCGACCCGGAATAATAGCGGTCGATGCGCAGCCAATGCATGACCCGCTGATCGAGCACCTGATCCTTGCCGACGACGGGCACGTTGTTTTCCGCCTGGCAGGCGACGACGCAGGCCTGGCAGCCGATGCAGGAGTTCAGATCGATCGCCATTGCCCAGGCATAGCGCGGATAGCTGTAGCTGGGATAAAGCGATTCCTCGTCCCTCTGCTGCTCGAGAAAATGCGGGTTCTTTTGATATTCGGCGAGCGTGCCCTCATGGATCAGATCGCGCCCGGCAACGCGGTCATGCCCTTGCGTCGTGGCGAGGCGCAGCGTATCGCCGGTCTTGCTCAGAGTGGCCTGCGTGAGCCAGGGCTGCCTCCATGCTGCGCAGTTGGTAAGCATCGAAGCCGACATCGACGCCGAGCCCGCCGGCGCGCCGGCCAAAGCCGAGCGGCAGCGTAATGCAGTCCGGCGCCTGCCCCGGCAAAACAAAAAACGGCGCGCGCAGGTCATGGCCGTTCGCTGAGATCGTCAGCACGTCCTCGGTCTTGATGCCGAGCCGCGCCGCAGTCGCCGGCGCGATCAGCGCGGCATTGTCCCAGGTCAGCCGGGTGAAGGGGCGCGGCATCTCCAACAGCCACGCGTTGTCCGCGAACCGGCCGTCCCACAGCAGCGGGTCAGGCCGAAAAAGCACGGAGATGGCGCCTTCTGTCGGCGCCGGCGGCGTGCAAGCCGGCCGTAAGGTCTGATCTCGGCGTAACCGTGAGCGCCGCGGCGGCGCTGTCCTTCACGACCCCGACCCGGAGCGATTCGTGCCAGAACGCCTCGAAATCGTCACTCCCCTTCTGCTGCGCTTCCTGCTGCCAATAGCTGCGCACCAACGCGTAGTCGTCTGGGCTCGTATTGGCCTGCAGCACCGCCAGGAGCTCCTGCGCGGAGTGGCCGCCGTAAAGCCTTCGCACCTGCGGCTGTTGGATCGTGATCGTGCCGTCGAAGGCGCGCGCATCGCTCCAGGCTTCGTATTCGTGGGTCGCCGGGATCAGCCAGGTGCTCGCTTCGGCGGTCTCGTCGGCGTAAAGGGCGAGGCTGACCGACAGGGCTACCTGCTTCAACGCGCTCGCGAAGTCGAGATCGCTCGGCGCGCTGTAAATGGGGTTGGTATCCAGCATGAGGAGCGTATCGACCTTGCCGGCCGCCATGTCGGCGACGAGTTCCTGCAGCGATTGCACGTACGGTGTCGGCGACACCGCAACCGGTTCGATCAGCCGGATGGTCGTGCCGAACGCTCCCAGCTCCCCGTTGATCGCATCGGCGAGCAGATGGATCTCGACCGGCTGCTCACGCCCGGCATGGACGAGAGCGTGGCCGCGATGCTGCATCAGATCCTGGGCGGCCGCCTTGAGCCAGGTCCGCCTCCTTGACCTCCGCCCCGGCCCATTCCTTCGGACCGGCTCCGATCGCCCCCGCCAGATAATGCATTGACTGCAGCAGATCAGCGGGCGGCATCGGCAGACGATGATCCGCCTTGGCGCCGATCAGGGTCGGCGTGCTCTCGATCGCGTAGACCCGGCTCATCTGGCCGCCGGTTTCGTCCGGGCGGCGGCGCGCGGCAAACTGGCGGGCGTAGGCGAGCCAGCCTGGCACGGCAGAGATCAGATCGCTCTCGACTGCAAAGATCACGTCGGCGGCGGCGACATCGAAGACGCGCTCGACGGGCCGGCCGAAAGCGCGCTGAGACGCGGCAAACTCGTTGTCGCGATGCAACGGCTCCCATTGATGCCAGCGCATCGCCGGGAATTGCTGCTGCAGCGCCGCGATTTGCGCGGCGAGCGAGGGGGAAGTGACATTGCCGGTCAGCAGCCGCAACCCCTCGCCGCCGCGCGCGAGCAGCCGGTCGCGGCGTTCATAGAGCGCCGTGATGAAACTCTCCCACGTATCGATCTGACCATTGCCGACGATCGACTGCGCGCGGCGCGGGTCGTAGAGCGTCAGGATTGTCGCCTGCATGATCCCGCTGGCGGCGCCGAGGCTGGCCGGATGGTCGGGATTGCCCTCGACCTTGACCGGCCGCGCCATCTGATGGGCGACCAGGACGCCGGTCGCATAGCCGTCGCGGGTCGTCGCCGTCGCGTAGTAGCGCGAGCGCCCCGGCACGATCCCGGGCGGCTGCTCGACATAGGGGAGCAGCTGGCGCGGATTGGGCTCTGGGCCGCAGGCCGACAGCCCGCCCAATGCCATCGACGCCGCCATCAGCTGCAGAAACCGCCGCCGGTCGAAAGCGCCGAGCACGTCGCGGAAACGCGGCACCTCGCGTTCGACGGCTGCCGCGAATTCCGGCGTCTCCGCCAGCTCTTCGAGGGTGCGCCAATAATTTCGGCCGAGCCCGCTCATCGGTGGCACACGCCGCAATCCGACAATGTCTCGGGATGGATGTGATATTCCGCCATCAGTTCTTTCCCCGACGGAGTATCGGCGGTGCGCTGCCAATGCGGATTGAACACCTGATCCTGTGGGCGCAGATGCGGCGCTGGATCGCGGTGGCAGGAGAGGCACCAGCTCATGTAGAGCGTCGACGCTTTCCGGGTCAGCGGCATGTCGCCGATCGGCCCGTGGCATTCGGTGCAGCCGACACCCTTGGCGATATGGATGCTGTGGTCGAAATAGACGTAATCCGGCAAGGTGTAGACTGCGGTCCAACGCAGCGGCTTGCCCTCGGCCAGGCTCTGCCGCACCGGCGCGAGGATTTCGGCATTGGTCCAGATCTGCGAGTGGCAAGTCATGCAGGTATGGGTCGGCGGGATGCCCGCATTCTGCGAGATCTCGACCGTGGTATGGCAGTACCGGCAATCGAGGCCGAGGCCGCTGACGTGGTGCTTATGGCTGAACGGCACCGGCTGCGGCGGGATGTATCGCTCCTGGCTATTGTAGCCCATCACCGGCACGACCCAGATGAGGATCAACAGAAACACAAACAGGCCTGCCGTCCCGAGCAAGGCGATGTTCATGAACAAGTTGGCTCTTGGGCCGAAGATCGCCACCAGATGCTCCGCAACCAGCGCTCTCAAACGCGAGCGAGCATCCTTGGTTCCCGAGCATTCGGAAATTTGATCCGGTGCGCAGCTGCGCCCGTCGCGTTAGTGCATAACGTCATTGATCCAGATTAATGACCCAAGCCTATTCCGATGTGTTCGACGAAATCTTCGCCAGTGGCTTGCCCCCGACAATCAACGTCGTGAGGAACGCGGCAATCGCCAGTGTGCCAGCCACAAGCACACCCCGGTGCTCGCGTCGCCCACAGCTGCAAACTGTAATTGGCGGCACGGCTGTCAAAGCGCCCATGGGTATCGGGGTCGCCCGGCACCGGTTCGAACAGATTGTCGGGTTGTCCGGGATCGGCCGGTTCGTCGGTCAGCTGGCCGGTGTAACCCTTCTTGGCAAGATACCGGTCGAGCAATCCAGGGAAGAGTTTGTTCCCCATGATCACCTGCACGCTGGAGCCCCCGACCCAGACCTCGCGGCGGCGCGAATGGGCGGCATAGACGATCGCGTCGGCTGCAATCTCGGGCTGGAATATCGGCGGCACCGGCTGCGGCCGGCGGCTCATCTTGTTGCGGGCCCAGTTGAACTGCGGCGTGTTTAGCGCCGGCATCTGGACCATGACAAGGTGCACATCGACCCCGTCATGCAGCAATTCCGTCCGCAGGCTGTCGGTGAACCCGCGGATCGCGAATTTGGCGCCGCAATAAGCCGATTGCAGCGGTATCGCACGATAGCTCAAGGCCGAGCCGACCTGGACGATCGTGCCGCGGTTGCGCGGCCGCATTCGTTTCAAGGCGGCCATCGTGCCATAGACAAAACCGAGATAAGTCACCTCGGTCGCGCGGCGATACTCTTCGGGCGAGATGCGATGAAACGGCGCGAAGATCGTCGCCATCGCGCAATTCACCCAGATGTCGATCGGGCCGAACTGGTTCTCGACCGTCTCGGCCGCCGCTTCGACGGCATCGGGATCGGCGACGTCGAGAGGCAACGCCAGCGCCTTCCCGCCGCGCTTTTCGACCTCCGCTGCGGCAGCCTGCAGCCCCTGGGTGCCGCGTGCGATCAGCCCAATCTGCGCCCCTTGCGCCGCAAAGGCATGCGCCGTCGCGCGCCCGACCCCCGCCGATGCCCCGGTGATGACGACGGTTTCCGGCATGATCGATCTCCTATTCGCAGGGGGCGGCCGACTGCGGCAACGCACGGACAACACTGGCCCGTGTCGATTGTTCCGGCGCGGTGCTGTGCCGCATTATGCGAGCAGGAAACGCGGCTGCTAACGACGCGTCGTCAGCCCTTGACCAGCGGGCATTGGTTGGGGCCGGGCAGCTTGAAGGCTTCCTCGCCGGGGATCACTGCGATCTGCTTGTAGTAGTCCCAGGGACCTTTTGATTCCGAAGGTTTCTTGACCTCGAACAGATACATGTCGCGGACGAGGGTGCCGTCCTCGCGGATCTTGCCGTTCTTGGTCATGAAGTCGTTGACCGGGGTCGCCTTCATCTGTTTGACGACGGTCGGGCCGTCGTCGCTGCCGGTCGCCTTGATTGCGGCCAGATAGTGCATGATCGCGCCGTACACCCCGGCTTGGACCATCGTCGGCTCGCGCTTCATCTTGTCCATAAAGCGCTTAGACCAGGCGCGGGTCTGGTCGTTCTGGTCCCAATAAAAGGCCGAGGTCAGCTGCAGCCCGTGCGCCGCCTGCAAGCCGAGGCTGTGAATATCGGAAATAAAGACGAGCAGCCCGGCGAGCTTTTGTCCGCCCTCGACAATGCCGAACTCGCCGGCCTGCTTGATCGAGTTGATCGTGTCGCCGCCGGCATTGGCGAGACCGATGATCTTTGCCTTGGAGTTTTGCGCCTGCAGCAAGAAGGAAGAGAAATCCGCGGTATTGAGCGGCGCCCGGACCGAGCCCAGCACTTTGCCGCCGTATTCCTCGACGACTCTCGACGTATCCCGTTCGAGGGCATGGCCAAAGGCGTAATCCGCGGTGATGAAGAACCAGGTGTCGCCGCCCGCCTTGACGACAGCGCCGCCGGTGCCGTTCGCCAACGCCACCGTGTCGTAGGTCCAGTGCACCGAGGTCGGCGAGCAGGCCTTGCCGGTCAGGTCAGAGGCCGCGGCGCCCGATATCAGGAACACCTTGTTCTTGTTGCGGGCGACCTCCTGGACGGCGAGCGCGACGCTCGAAGTCGGCACGTCGACAATCGCGTCGACGCCGTCATTGCCGAACCATTGGGTGGCGATCGCCGAGCCGACATCCGGCTTGTTCTGATGGTCGGCGCTGATCAGCTCGATCTTCTTGCCGTTGACGCTGCCGCCAAAATCGGCGATCGCCATCCGCGCCGCCTCGACCGAACCCGGTCCGCCGATATCGGCGTAGAGCCCGGACATGTCATTGAGAACGCCGATCTTGACGACCTCGCCCGACATCTCGGCGGAAGCTGTGTGGCGCTGAGCGTAATAGACGTGACCAGAATGCTGGCAGCAAAGACCGATTTTCATATGCGCTGCCCTTCGAAGTATCAGCGGACACTAGCGGTCTTCATCGTGCAACCTTTACACCCCGAGGTAGTCGTGCAGCTTGCCGGTGTTCCGCGCGACATCCTCGTTGCGGATCATGTCGATGACCTGCCCGTGCTCGACGACGTAATGACGGTCGGCGAGGGTCGCGGCGAAGTGGAAATTCTGCTCGACCAGGAGGATGGTGAAGCCCTTATGCTTCAGCTGCTGGATCAGCTCGCCAATCTGCTGGACGATGACCGGCGCCAAACCCTCGGTCGGCTCGTCCAGCAGCAGCAACGTCGCGCCGGTGCGCAGCATCCGGCCGATCGCCAGCATCTGCTGCTCGCCGCCGGAAAGCTTGGTGCCTTGGCTGCGGCGGCGCTCCCGCAGGTTCGGGAAGATCGAATAGATCTCGTCGACTGTCATGCCCCCTGGCATTACCATCGGCGGAAGCAGCAGGTTTTCCTCGACGTCGAGGCTGGCGAAGATGCCGCGCTCTTCCGGGCAATAGGCGATGCCGAGGCGGGCGATGCGGTTGGAGGCAAGGCCGACGAGCTCAGTGTCGCGAAATACGATCGATCCCTGACGCTGCGGCGCGATCCCCATGATCGCCCGCAAGGTCGTCGTCTTGCCGGCGCCGTTGCGGCCCAGCAAGGTGACCACCTCGCCTTGGCCGACGGCAAAGCTCATTCCATGCAGGATGTGGGATTTGCCGTACCAGGCGTGCAGCTCCTCGACGCCCAGCAGTTGCTGCGCCGTCACCGCCGCGTCAGGCATGGCCGGTCCCCAGATACGCTTCCATGACTTCAGGGTTCTGGGAGACAGCGTCGTAATCGCCCTCGGCGAGGATACGGCCGCGAGTCAGCACCGTGATGATGTCGGAGAGATCGGCCACCACCGACAAATTGTGCTCGACCATCAGGACCGTGCGGTCGGCTGCTACCTTGCGGATCAGCGCCGAGATCAGTCCGATGTCCTCCTGGCCTAGACCGGCCATCGGCTCGTCGAGCAGCAGCATCACCGGATCAAGCGCCAATGTCGTCGCAATTTCGAGCGCGCGCTTGCGCCCATAGGGCAATTCGACCGCGAGCAAATCCGCAAATCCGGCGAGGCCCACCGCTTCAAGCAGCGCATCGGCCCGCGAATTGAGGCCGTTCAGGATGCGCTCCGAGCGCCAGAAGTGAAACGAGGTGCCGAGCTTCTGCTGCAAGGCCACGCGGACGTTGTCGCGCACCGTCAAATGCGGGAAAACCGCGGAAATCTGGAACGAGCGCACCATGCCTCGACGTG
This sequence comes from uncultured Alphaproteobacteria bacterium, assembly GCA_963788085.1. Taxonomy (GTDB): domain Bacteria; phylum Pseudomonadota; class Alphaproteobacteria; order ATCC43930; family CGMCC-115725; genus AP-15. The sequence continues at coordinate 155,934 of CAWBFS010000017.1, read as the reverse complement.
CGATGTCGGCCGGGCGCGCGGTGGTGATGTCATGACCATCATAGATGATCCGCCCGGTGGTCGGCTCGAGAAACTTTGTCAGGAGGTTGAACACGGTGGTCTTGCCGGCCCCGTTTGGGCCAATCAGCGCATGGATGGTGCCGCGGCGGACTTGGAGATCCACCGCCTGCACCGCGGTGAAGCCGCGGAACTCTTTCGTCAACCCCCGGGTCTCGAGGATCAGATCGTCCAAGCGCAAAGCCTTTGCCGGCCGAAACCGGTATTGTTTTCGTCGCATGGCTACCCTAATCCGGTGATGCGAGGGGGGCAACCGGCAGAAGGGACGAGGCAGGTGCAGGATCAGATCGAAGATGCGCTGGCGGCGATCAGGTTTGGCCCCGACGGTCTCGTGCCGGCAATCGCCCAGCAATACGATACCGGCGAAATCCTGATGCTGGCCTGGATGAACCGCGAGGCGGTTCGGGCAAGCCTCGACGAGGGCCGCGCCTGCTATTGGTCACGGTCGCGCGCGAAGCTCTGGCGAAAGGGCGAGACCTCCGGGCAGTTCCAGCTGCTGCGTGAACTCCGCCTCGATTGCGACGGCGATGCGGTATTGCTGCTGGTCGATCAGCAAGGCGTTGCATGCCACACCGGGCGGCGCAGCTGTTTTTTTCGCGCGTGGCGGGATGGCGACTGGGCCCTTATCGTCGAGCCTGAAGTCCCGCCGGAAATTCTTTATCCCGGGGAGCCAAAAGAGCTCTGATAGAGGAGAATTATGTCGAACGCCTGCACAGAATTACTCGCTCGAGGAAATGGATCGGCAGAGCCTGATCCACCCGGCGACCTCGATCGCCGATCACCTCAAGAACGGCCCGACGATCATTGCCGGGGGCTCCGGGGTCCGGGTCAAGGATCGGCACGGCCGGGAGCTGATCGATTGCGGGGCCGGATTGTGGTGCGTCAACATCGGCTTCGGCCGCGCCGAACTCGGCGAAGCGGCGGCGCAGGCGATGCGCGATCTCGGCTATTACCACACCTTCGGCTCGCACTCGAACGAGCCGATCATCCGACTCGCCGACCGCGTGCTGACCCTCTTCCGCGAGAAAGCCGGCGCCGGGCATCTGTCGAAGATCTTCTTCGGCACCTCGGGCTCGGACGCCAACGACACGAATTTCAAGCTGGTGCGCTATTACAACAACCTGCGCGGCCGGCCGCAGAAGAAGAAGGTGATCTCGCGGCTCGGGAGCTACCACGGCTTGACCTATGCCGCCGGAAGCCTCACGGGCATCGCTGCCTTCCACAAGGCGTTCGATCTGCCGATCGAGGGGGTCTTTCACACCTCCTGCCCGCATTTCTACCGTTTTGCCGAGAAGGGCGAAGACGAGGAGGCGTTCACTACCCGCATGGTGGGCGACCTCGAGGCGCTGATCGCCCGAGAGGGCGCGGAGACGGTCGCCGCCTTCATCGCCGAGCCGATCATGGGCACGGGCGGCGTTTTCCTGCCGCCCAAAGGCTATTTCGTCCGGGTCCAGGAGCTTCTCGCCGAGCACGACATCCTGTTCATCGCCGATGAGGTGATCACCGGTTTCGGCCGCACCGGCTCGTGGTTCGCGACGGGTCTGTTCGATCTGAAGCCGGACATCGTCACGCTCGCCAAGGGCATCACCAGCGCCTACTTCCCGCTCTCGGCATCGGTGATCTCCGAGAAGATCTGGGAGGTATTGCGCGACGCCTCGCCGGAAATGGGTCCGCTGATGCACGGCTTCACCTATTCGGGGCACCCGGTCGGCGGGGCCGTCGGATTGGCCAACCTTGACATCATGGAGCGCGAGGGCCTCATCGAGAATTCCGCAGCGATGGGCACCTACCTGCGCGACCAATTGCGCGAGCGGCTCGCCGACAACCCTTTTGTCGGCGATGTGCGCGGCGCCGGTCTGATGGTCGCGGTCGAATTCGCCGCCGACAAAAAGGCCCGCCGGTTTTTCGACGCGCAAACCCAACCCCACCGCATCGTCTCCCGCAAAGTGCTCGAAGAGGGCGTGTCGGTGCGCGCCCTGCCCTATGGCGAGATCACCTCGTTCTCGCCGCCGCTATGCATCACGCGCTAGCGAGATCGACGAGGTCGTAGACCGCTTCACGCGCGGTTTGGAACGTGCAATGCCCGAGTTGCATCAACTGGCAAAGTAATCCCTCGCGGTGGTTCCGGACTCGCGGATGCGGTTCGCGACCCGATGCTGGCCGATGGCTACGCCGACCTGCTGTTACGGAACAGCCGCGGCGAACCGGCAATTTGGGAGGTGTACGGAACCATTGTGATTGTCGGTGCCGGCATCGGCAACTCCGATGCGAGAAAGGAAGACCCAGCCCCCTCCCCTTCCCTCCCCGCAAAGGCTGTCCGGGAGATTTTCATCGCACGATAACCGGTTGTGCAGCACTCGCGAGAATAAGCTGGAAGTCGTGTTGCGCGGACTTGCTCCGCGCGTCCACGCCTCTGTTTCGGGCGTTCCAAGGTGAGGATGCGCACGCAACCAGTCGGCGAGCTGGCGGCCCAAGGGCAAGCCCGGCCAAGACGAAGTTAGCACGCCGATTTTCGACGATAATCCGACATCAGGACTGCGTCTCGGTCCACCGCTCGGGAGTCGGCCCATAGGGTCGCGTGATGATCTCCAGCAGATGGCCGTCGGGGTCGACGAAATAGACGCCGCGGCCGCCGTAGAGGTGATTGATCTGACCGCGCCCGGCGCGATTGAAATCCGCATAAAATGCGATACCGGCGGTTTTGATGCGGGAGAGCGCCGCATCGAATTCGCTCTCGCTGACGAGAAAAGCGTAGTGCTGTCTGCGGAAGTCGGTTGCATCGGCGTAATCGAGCGTTACCCCGTTGCTCGTGCGGAGCGGGACAAAATGCGACCACTCCGGTCCTGCCTCTAATCCGAGTATATCGGCGAGAAATTTGGCAGATGCCCGTTTATCCCTGGCCGGGATAATGGTGTGGTTGAACTCGACAGTCATTTCCTCCTCCCTCTTGGCCCAGTCAAAGATGATCGCGCGCGGGTTGCAGCTCAGCCGTCGGCGGCCACATGACATTTGGGCGTCACCGGAGTGAGATTTTTCTGAAACCATTCCTGTCCCCGACGATTGAGTTAACCGACAGACGTCATATGCTTATTCCCGAGGCGAGCTCTTGCCGCAGATCACCGCCGATCACCCCGACCTGCCGTCCCCCCACACAAAGCGCTGGGTCGCGCGGCGCAAGGCGGCCATTGTCGACGCCGTGCGCAACGGCGAGATGAACATCGAGGACGCCTGCCGCTCTTACATGTTGTCGACCGAGGAATTCGCCGCCTGGGAGCGCGCGATCGAGGCCCATGGGGTCGCCGGTTTGCGCGTCACCCGGCTGCAGGTCTACCGCGATGCGCCTCCCACGCGGCTAGCCAAGCCGCGCTAACCGGCTCGATGCGATCCTGCTTCATAGAGAAATCATCGGGCGGGTACACCTGAATTTGAGACCGCCTGATCCAACAATTGCTGGTCGGGCTTCAATCGCAGGGCCAACCCGGCGCCAATGAGCAACAGCGCCATAGATCCGAGGAATGGCAAGGTCCAGCTGCCGGTCAGGTCGATTGCGTAGCCGAACACGAAGGGCGAGATGATCCCGGCCACGCCAAAGCCGAAATTCATGATGCCACTAGCCGAGCCGGCATAACGGGGGGCGATGTCCATTGGTACCGCCCAAATCGGGGCCACGACCAACTCGACGCAGAAGAACGCCAAGGACAGGCACAGCGCGACCACAGTCAGCTCGTGCACCAAGATCACCGGGATCAAGAAAAGGAAGCCTCCGAAGAGGCCCCCTGCGATGACCCAGCAACGCGCCCGCCGTAAATTGCCGGTGCGCTTCAGGATGCGGTCGCTGACGACGCCGCCGAGGGTGTCACCGATCACCCCGGACAGGAACACGCCGGCCGAAAACAGGGCCGAATTCTTGAGGTTGAGATGGAAATTCTGAAAGAAGAAAGACGGGATCCAGCTGAGGAACAGCCACAACGTCCAGCCGTAGCAGAAGTCCACCGCGGTCACCGGGAGAACTCGCCGCGCGAGGCTGAGCCAGGGAACCCTGGGGCGCGCAACAGCCGGCATTCGACCGGTGTTCAGCCGCTCGAGCTCGGCCGCGGTCACGCGGGGATGCTCGCGCGGATCGTCGCGGAAAAACCAGACCCAGACCGCCATCCAGACAAGGCTGGCGACGCCGAGCACGACAAAAGAGCCGCGCCAAGACAAAAGCACGATGAGCCAAGCGATCAGCGGCGGGGTTAATGCATTACCCATTCGGGAGAACGAATGGGTAATGCCCTGCGCGAAGCCCCACTGAGTGGGCGACATCCAGCCTGCCATCGCGCGCGTCGCCGTCGGAAACGCCGCCCCCTCGCCGAAACCGAGGGCGAGCCGAACGAGGACGAGCGCAAGAAGGCCGCCGACGGCTCCGGTCAACATCGTCGAGACGCAGACGACGAGGCCCGAGACACCGAGCGTCAAACGCGGACCGAATTTATCGCCGAGCCAGCCGCCGATCAGCTGAAAGACCGCATAAGGATAGGCAAAGGCGGAAAACGCGAAACCGAGCGCGGTGTTGCTGAGCCCAAGATCTTTTTGGATCAGCGGCGCCGCCGTCGAGATATTTACCCGGTCGATATAAAAGATGAAATACATCAGGCACAACAAGAACAGCACCTGATTGGGGACGCTGTTCCAGGCCGAGCGGGTCAGTGCCGGCGCGGCAATCGGCATCGCGCCGTCTGCGGGGTCGCGCGTGCTCATCTCACGCCACCGGCCGAGTTTCGCCTTTGATCTGGGTACGGTGCATGACGCGCCGCGCGGCGGGGTCGAAGGGATCGCGGCGGTGCATCGTGCAGCGGTTGTCCCACAGAACGAGGTCGCCGACCCGCCAATCATTGTACCAGGTGAGCTCGTCACGGGTCGCGTAAGCCCAGATCTCGTCAAGCAGCGCTTCGGAATCGGCGAGCGATAGGCCCTCGATATAGGCATTGCGACGGCGACCGAGATAGAGGCATTTGCGACCCGTTTCGGGATGCGTGCAGACGAGCGGGTGGATGGTCCCCGGAGCCTCGCGAGGATCGTCGCTCGGCGTCGCGCCGGCCCGGACGTAGCCCCCGCTGTTATAGGTCCCGTCATGTTTCACCCGCCGCCCGGTGATGCGCTCTTTTAATTGCAAGGGCAGCGCTTGATAGGCATCGTACATATTGAGGAAACCCGTCTTGCCACCCTCGGGCGGCACCTCGAGCGCATAGAGCATGCTCGCCTTGGGCGGATCCTCTTGGTACGACATGTCGGTGTGCCAGACGAGCTCGCTGGCGCCTAGGCTGCCGATCGGAGCGCCCTTCTCGATCACGTTCGAGACGATGTAGATCTCGGGGTGACCCGCGACGAACCGTCGGCCGGTTTCCTGTATCGGCGCCAGATCCAGCTCACCGAGGCGCCGGCTGAAGGCAATCAGCTGATCGTCGCTCAGAGTTTGACCACGAAACAGGAGCACCATGTGATCCAGCCAAGCCTTATGGATCGCCCTGAAGGTGTGGTCGTCGACATCGCGAAGATCGACACCGTTCACCTCCGCGCCCAAAGCGCCGCCGGTCGCAACGGCGCGGACTTGCGTTTGGCTCATTGTCGGCCTCCACTCATTTCCGAAATCCTCAGCGATCCAACCAGACATCGGCCAGATCTTGGCCGATGTATTGACTGGGGGTCATGTTCCAGCCTTTGACGTTGGCAGTTGTGGGCACGATACGGTTGTACCAAAGGATCGGCACCGTGTACGCCTGGGTTAGCGCGTGGCGTTCGAATTCGCGAACAATACGCGCGCGCTCGCGTTGGTCGACAGTCACCGCCTGGCCGATGTAGAGCGCGTCGAGATAGCGGTCCGTAGAAGAAGAATAGTTCGCGGGAGACAGGTCGCGCGACACGTATTTGGTTAGCTGCAATGTCGGGTCATCGAAATAGTCGCCGATGAAATCGATCGCGGCATCGAAATCGCCTTTCTCGAGAGCCGTCGTCCAGTCTTTCAAGTTGAGTCTTCTTTGATCGACGGTGAGGCCGATGGCACGCCACGCTTCAGCAACAAAATCGCCGCCGGGAATCCACGGCATTGGGAGATCCCGATTGGTTAATTTTACGGTCAGCGCCGAGCCGCCGGCCTCGGCCAAGAGCCGTTTGGCTTCGGCACGCGATGCCGCGATGTCGCGGGAGAAGCCCGGGACTTTGGCCAGTTCCGCTTCTGAGGTGGCCATCGCGAAGCCGGGCCGTAGCAAGCCGCCGACGAATTTGAGGACTGTCGACTGTGCCAGCGCTTCGGCGCCCCCCCACCGATCGATGGCGAGCGACAGCGCCCGCCGGACTCGGGCATCGTCATAGGGCGGGTGCTTGGTATTGAACACGACCAAGAGGTTGAGCAGTGTCGGACTTTCGTATACCGCCAGCTTGTCGCCGAGCAACTCGACGAGGTCATCGCGTTCATTGGGGGTGATAAAGCGAAATTCAGCCATGATGCGGCCGTCCTTGAAGCCTTGGATCATCTTGGCCCCAGTCGAAAAATCCGCACGATAGCCGTCGAGATAAGGCCTGCCCGGCCGGAAATACCGGTCGAACCTCCGCCCGGTCCAGTGGTCGCCCTTCACGTGCTCGACGAAGGCGAAGGCGCCAGTCCCGAGAATATGGTTTACCGGGTACAGCGGATCCTCTTTGAGCTTTGCCGCGCTGTAAATGCAGTTCCACTCCGAGGCGAAGTTCTGCAGCATCGCAGCCTCCGGCCACTTCAGGTGGAACACGACAGTCAGCGGATCGGGTGTATCAATCGCGCCGATCGCGGAATAATTGACCCGCCGCACCGAATTCACTCCGGGAGGCGGCCGCGCGATACGTTCCCAGCTCGCCTTGACATCTTCCGATGTCAGCGGAGAGCCGTCATGGAACAGCACGTTTGGATGCAGCTTGAAGGTATAGGTGAGCTTATCCGGCGAGACGGTCCAGGCCTCTGCGAGGTCTCCCAAGACTTGCGGGTAATTGGCCGTGTCGAACTTCAGAAGGGTCGAATAGTGGGGCGCGATTGGGTGCAGAACGGCGAAGGATACGTTGGCATGACAGTCGTAGTTCGGCGGCTCCGCGTCCACGGCGAATTCGAGGGTGCCGCCGCGCTTCGGGGCAGACTCGGCAAGAGCTTTGCCGCCAGGCGCGCCCGACACATTCGCCAGAATGGCAGCCGCAACGACCGCCGCATAGCGCAACGTCGGTCGGAAGTGCTGTGCCATGAGCGAAACGCAGATGAGAGGTCGAACAGAGCGGCGCCTTATCGCGCCTGCCCCTTTTGCCAGAGCTCGAATTGCCCGAACAGCTCGTTCTTTTGCTCCGGGGTCAGGGGCGCGCCGCCGGAGGCTTGCTGCCGCTCGTCGATGAAGCGCGAGAATATCGATCGGAGATCCTGCAGGTTCGGCGCGGCGGCCACTTGCGTATTCCTTTGCAGCCATTGCTCGGCAGGCGGGAAGCGCCGCCAGCCCGGGAGTTCCGCGGTGATGCTCACTTCATGCCATTTCGGGTGGTGCCCTGGATCGAGGAGCGACTGAAAGCCGGTGAAGAACGCTTCGACAAAATTGACCAGATTGCGATAGCGCTCGGTCCCCTGCTGGAGGTTGGCGGCGACCAGCACGGCACCCACCGCGACGGTGTCGACGGCTTGGTCTTGCGGCACCACACCCGGGTAATCTGCGGCAGTGAGCCGGGTCGGGACATAGCTCGCGGTCACCGCAGGGTTGAGGGGAATCGCGAGGAAGTGAAAGCCGTCAGAGGCATTCAGGCTGTGGAAGATCGGCGCCGGTTTACCGGCAACGAACGCCATGGCGGCGATCTGGCCCCCGCGCAGCTTGTCGAGCGCCACCTCCTGGTCATCGTTTGTTGCCGTGGCCGGGATATTCAAAAGTTCGAAGAGCCGCGCCGCCGTAATCGCCGTTCCGGCACCGCGCAGATCGACGTTGACCTTCTGATTTGCCAGGTCGGCGATCGATTTGATGTCTTGCCGCGCGAGGAGATGGAACTCCTCGTTATAGAGCTTGGTGATATAGGTCGCCCAAAACTCGATGCCGGGAAACAGGTTTTGCTGCCGCGCATAATCGAGCACATCGGTCTGGAGGATCGCCATGTCGATGCCGCGGAGCAGCTTGAGATCGGTGATATTCTGCAGGGCCCCCTTGCCGACGACCGGCAAAACCCGCCGCGTCGCCCCATCGTCGATGACATTTGCCAGATCTTCGGCGATCCGCACCGAGATTCCGGCGGCGCGAGCCGTCTCAAGCTCGACGACCCCTCGGTTCACCCCACCGACTTCGGGAGGCGGCCCTGCGGTCTTCGCGGGCGCCGGCCGAGCGATCAGTAAAATCAGGGTGAAAATCATTGCTGCCGTAACGGTCCAACGGTTCATTTGACAGCTACTTTCCCTGCCTTGTGTCGAGGCTGTTCAGCTGACGTTTGGCTTCGCCTGCGCCAAGGTCGCGAGCACGGCTATACCATGATCGGGCCTCGGCCGGATTGGCTTGCAGCTTGCCGAGGCCGAGGCGTCCGAGAAATTCCGGATCGAAGGTGGCCCCGAGGCGCAGTGCTGCCCGCCCGTCGCCGGCACCGGCCGCGCGCTCGTAAAACAAGCGTGCCGAAGCGATGTCACCGTTGCGCAGAAGAGCGTCACCATGGTCCAACAGCTCGGCCATTTCGCCTCTGGAGAACCCGGAGGCCGGCGGAGCGGGAGCGATTGCGGCGGGCGAAGTCGGCCCCGCGACAGGTGAGTTCGCAAGCGCCGCGGCGGGGTCAGGCGGCGCCCTTGAAGCCAACTCCCCGTCCGAGTGGGGCACACCGTCTTTTCCATCTATCGCGGGCGCTCCAGTGGGCGCAGGAAAGCCGGGGACATTCAGTGCTGCATGCTTGTTTTCACTTGCTGACGCCCGACTAAACAATGTTTGCCGGTCAACGTCGCCGAGGGAAGGCAGGGGGGACATAGCCTCCGCGCCAGCCCGGTTAGCCGAGCCGATCGTCCCGCCGGCGGATGGCACCAGCAGCGATAAGCCGGCGCCGAAGAAGACCGCGATAATTCCGGCGGCGATCAGCCCGACGGAGCCCAGATAGAGCAAGCTGCCGATCGAAAGCGACGCCCCCGCAGAGATCCGAGGCAAGGATTCGCGGGCGGCGTTCGCAAGCGCGACCGGCATCTGTGGGAGCCGATCTCCCTGAGGCGTGGCATCGAAAGTGCTCGGAACAACTCGTGGCACGCGCTGCGGCCTTGCGCGGTTCAGCCGCGGCGCTGCCTCGCGCGACTGGACAAGAATACTTAACATATTGGCTAATGACCTCTCACTACACACCGGGTTTCGCCTCTCGGTTGCGAGGCTTGGCAAACCGTCAAACAAGAGGTAAGCGGTGGGAACTTATCTCCTGACACCTTATCACAATCTACGAAAGTAGCGAAAATATCTCGCCAGTATTCCACGCCTCGGCCAGCCGGTCGGCGAACTTAGTTAATTTCTGTTAATAGCCGGTTCCGAACGAGCGCGGGATTGATTTTTAGCGTAGGTGACAGGCAACCATGTGGCCGGGTTTGACTTCGCGCAGCGCGGGAACGTCGATCCGGCAGCGCGCCTCGGCATAGGGGCAGCGAGTGTGGAAAGTGCAGCCCGGCGGAGGATTGATCGGGCTCGGGACGTCGCCCTGCAGCAGTTGCTTCTTGCGCTTCAATTGCGGGTTGGGGATTGGCACTGCCGCCAGCAAGGCCTCGGTATACGGGTGCAGCGGGTTGGTGAACAGGTTTTGCTTGTCGGTGTATTCGACGATCTTGCCGAGATACATGACCGCGATGCGATGGCTGATGTGCTCGACAACGGCGAGATCGTGCGCGATGAACAGATAAGACAGGTTCTTTTCGCGCTGCAAGTCCATCATCAAATTGATGACCTGAGCCTGGATCGACACGTCGAGTGCCGAGACCGGCTCGTCTCCGATGATCAGCTTGGGGTTCAACGCGAGCGCCCGGGCGATGCAGATGCGCTGCCGCTGGCCGCCGGAGAACTCGTGCGGAAAGCTGCGCATCTGCAACTTGCGCAACCCGACCTGGTCGAACAGGGCCGCGACGCGTTCCTCTTTGTTCTTGCCATGCGCGATGCCGTGGACCTGCAGCGGCTCGCCGACGATATCGCCCGCCGACATGCGCGGGTTGAGGGACGAAAACGGATCCTGAAAGATGATTTGCATCTGCCGGCGGTGGGGCCGCAGCGCCGCCTTCCCCAACCGCGTGATGTCGTGACCGTTGAGCCGGATCGTGCCGCTGGTCGGCTCGACGAGGCGCAAGACGGTCCGCGCTACCGTCGACTTGCCGCAGCCGCTTTCACCGACGAGGCCGAGGGTTTCACCTTCGCCGATCGAAAAACTGACGCCATCGACCGCATAGACGTGCCCGGCGGTGCGCCGCAACAGTCCCTTCTTGACCGGGAAATGCTTTTTCAGTCCTTCGACCGCGATGATCGGCGCCCGGCTGACCACCGATCCGGCCGCGGTGACAACCTCCTGCACCGCCATGCTAGACCCTGTCTCCATAGAGGCGTTCCGAGTGCCAGCAAGCCGCCCAATGCCCCGGCCGCTTCTGCTCGTAGGGCGGAAACTGCGCGCGGCATTGGTCATCCGCGAAGGCGCAACGCGGCGCAAAGGTGCAACCGGGCGGGAGATTGTTCAACGCCGGCACCATGCCGGGAATTTCCTTCAACCGCTGGACCGAATTGGCGGTTCTTCCGCCCATGATCTCCAGACGCGGGATCGATGCGAGGAGACCATGGGTATAAGGGTGGAGGGGCTGCCCAAACAGGGCGTCGACTTCAGCCTCTTCGACCTTCTTGCCGGCGTACATGACGATGACGCGTTGCGCAGTCTCGGCGACGACACCCAGATTGTGAGTGATCAGGATGATCGCGGTGCCCAGCTGCTTCTGCAATTCCAGGATCAAGTCCAGGATTTGCGCCTGGATTGTCACGTCCAAGGCGGTTGTCGGCTCGTCGGCGATCAGCACCCGCGGGTTGCAGGCCAGCGCCATCGCGATCATCGCACGCTGACGCATGCCGCCGGACAGCTGGTGCGGATATTCGCGGGCCCGCTGCGCCGGCTCGGGAATTTTGACCAGCCGCAACATCTCCACCGCTTTCTTGTTGGCGGCGCTCTTCGAGAGATCCTGATGCAGCCGCAAGGCCTCGGCGATCTGGTGGCCGATTGTCAGCACCGGATTGAGCGAGGTCATCGGCTCCTGAAAAATCATCGAGATCTCGTTGCCACGGATATCCCGCATCTCGGATTCTTCGAGTTGCACCAGGTCCTTTCCCTCGAGGGTGATCGTCCCGCCGACGATCTTCCCGGGCGGGTTGGGGACGAGGCGCATGATCGACAGCGCGGTCATGGACTTGCCACAGCCGAACTCGCCAACCACCGCCAACGTCTCGCCCCGCCGCAGCGAAAAGGAGACGTCGTCGACCGCCTTCACGATCCCCGAGCGAGTGAACAGGTACGTCCGTAAACCCTTGATATCGATGACCGCTGCGGCGTTTTCGCCGGCCTTCGTGGGCGCATATGCCGAAGGTGGTTTGCGGTCGGTCGTCAGCTGCTCAATGGGCATCCGGGGCCATCCGCTTTGGTGATCGGTTGGTTATAATCAAGGGTGAGATCAGCTGCGCTGCCGCGGATCGAGAATGTCGCGCAACGCATCGCCGAGTAGATTGGTGCCGAACACGACAAAACTGATCGCGAGACCTGGGAAGATGACCAGCCAGGGTGCGGTCCGGACATATTCGGCGGCCAATTCAGAGAGCATGCGGCCCCACGACGGATGCGGCTCGGGAATGCCGAGGCCGAGGAATGAGAGGGTTGCCTCGGTCAGGATCGTCGAGCCGAACTGGGCCGTGGCGAGCACGATGAGCGGTGCCAACGTATTCGGTAGGACGTGCCGCAACGCGATGCGGAGTTCGCTCATGCCGATCGCCTTCGCCGACTCGACAAAAGGCTGCTCCCGCAGCGACAGCGTGCTGGCGCGCACGACGCGCGCCGAATAGGGGATCAACGGGATCGAAATCGCGATGATCGTGTTGTGGAGCGACGGGCCGAGCGAGGCCGCCATCAAGAGCGCCATGACGAGCAGCGGCAACGATTGCAGGATGTCGATCAGGCGCTGGGCGGCAAGGTCGATCCAGCCGCCGAGATAGCCGGAGAGCAGGCCGATCAGCACGCCGATGCTGACCCCCAAGCTCATCGAACCGCAACCGACGGCCAACGAGATGCGGGCGCCGTAGACGATCCGGCTATAGACGTCCCGTCCCATGAAATCGCAGCCCAGCCAGTGGGCGGCACTCGGCCGCGCCAACGAAAGCGCGGAATTTGTCGACAGCGGGTCGTAAACTGTGATCAACGGCGCGAAAAAGGCGGCGAACAGGAACACAGCCATGATCACCGCTCCGACGGCACCCAGCGGATAACGCCGCGCAAAAAAACGGACGGCGCTCCATCTGCCGGCGACGTTGGCTCCGGCCTTAGCTAATTCAGCCCGGTATTCGATCGTGCTCACGGGGTCCTCCGGCTGAAGTTCATTCGCTTTAGCCCGAATATTTGATCCGCGGGTCCAGCGCGGCGTAAAGCATGTCTACGGTAAAGTTGACGAACACGACGATGATCGCGATGTACATCACCAGGTTCTGAACGATCGGATAATCGCGCCAGCGGATGGCCTCGACGAGAAACCGCGCCACTCCGGGAATATTGAAGACGGTCTCGGTTACGATCAGGCCGCCCATCAAGAAGGCGGCCTCGATGCCGATCACCGTGACGACCGGCAGAACGGCGTTCTTCAGCGCATGATGGTAGTTGACGACGTTCTCAGATGCGCCTTTGGAGCGGGCGGTGCGGATATAGTCCTGCCGCAGCACCTCCAACATCGACGAGCGGGTCAGGCGCGTCATCAGCGCCGAGCTGCGAAAGCCGACGACCGCCGCGGGAATGCTGTACATCCCGAGCGCCGCCAAAAAGGATTGCGGCGCATCGGTGTAGATCGGGATCGTGCCGAAATAGCTGACGAAAAACATCAGGACCAGTAGGCCGAGCCAAAATGCCGGCATAGACAGACCGGATAGGCTGATGACGCGCAGGAAGTAATCGAGGCGGGTATTCTGCTTAACTGCGCTGACGACGCCGAGCGGCACGCCAATCAACACCGCAAAGGACAAAGCAAGGCCCCCGACCTTGGCAGTGATCGGGATGCGCGGCAGGATTTCGTTGATAGCCGGTCGATCCGACACGTAAGAATAACCGAGATCGCCCTGCAACAGCCCGCCGATCCATTGCGCATACTGCACCGGTATCGGCTTATCGAGGCCGAGATCCTTCATGATCTGCGTCTTTTCGGCGGGGTCTACGAAGCCGGCCGCGTCGAACAGGATATCGGCGATGTTGCCCGGCGCAAGGCGCAGCATCAGGAAGATAATCACCGAGATCCCGAACAACGTCAGGAGCATCAGGCCGAAGCGCCGCACCAGATAGGATCCCACGGTTCTCCTCCCTGACCCGCGGAGGGGGTGGTCCGCAAGGTAACGCGCCTGACGATAGCATGCCTCGCTCGGTGCCGTCGATCGCGTCTGCGTGATGTCGTCAGATATCCTCGAACCGGCCAGCCGTTTTAGAAGGACGATTCGCTGGTTTACAGTCTGAACCTCGTCGGATGACCGGAGGATGGCGATGTCGGGTCCGCCGTTTGATACCCCGAGATTTCGGCGCTGGCGCTACTGAAGCCGCAAGATCCCAGGGGGATTCCCATTCGATCGAGGCTGTCATCACCGCTCGCTCGAGCGGTTTTGGGTCTGCAATGATCCTCAGAGCTGCATTGACGGGCAGCTGTGGTGACGAGCTGATCGGAAGCAATTGCCCTGGCGGTGGCGGTGCGGCGCCGATCCAGGTTATGATTAAGGAGTTCTGGACATGGAAGGGGCGGTGCTATGGCGCGATGTGACGGTTCCGGATGATTGGCGCGTGCTCGGGATTGGATTTCGCCCAACTGCATCCTAAAGCGGACCCTGCGCCCATGACCGAGGTGTCGGATATCTGGTCGGCTCGATCATGACGCTCCGCATTCCTTGGCATTGTGGGCCGAACGGCCGACATCATCCTGGTCCGATTCCTCTTGACGCAATTGGCGTTGGGGTTCCGCTTGTCCCAGACGGTGGTGCTCCACCTCGGTACCGCCGTACCGGGCTCGAACGGGAACGGCTTGCGCTTATCCAACCGCTTCCCGCCGAGGATGAACTTCCCGCTGTTCTCATCCAGATTCCCACCTTCAACGAAGGTCACCTTGTGCGGCGCGCCCTTGACGCGGTCGGCATCGTTGGATTGGCCGCACGATCAGCTGCAAATACAGCTGCTCGATGACAGCACCGATTCGAGCGCTGAAATAGCTCGGGCCGACCGTTGCGGAGTTCCGCCGGCGCGGCCACGATGTCGTTCTGATCCAACGCTCGCACCGCGACGGCTTCAAAGCCGGGGCGCTGACGGCCGGACTCGCTAGCTCCAACCAGCCGTTTGTCGCAGTTTTCGATGCGGACTATGTTCCGTCCGCCGATTTCCTGCGACTCTGTCTTCGGCCGTTGCTCGCGACCCGCATCTCGCCTTTGTTCAAGCCCGATGCGATTTTCTGAATGCCAGAGAAAACCGTGTGACACATGCGCAGCAGGTCATTCTCGAGAGCCATTTCGCAGTGGAGCAGCCGACGCGATGTTGGGCCGGTCAAATTCCTCCCCTTCAACGGGACGGGCGGCATTTGGCGGCGAGCCGCGATCGAGGCTGCCGGTGGATGGCAAGGCGATACGCTGACCGAGGATCTCGACCTCAGTTACCGCGCCCAGATGAAAAAATGGCGGGCCTTGTACCTCGTCTCCGTAGCCGTGCCGGGCGAGTTGCCGAACAGCTTGGCCAGCTGGGGGATGCAACAATGCCGCTGGAACAAAGGTTTCGCCCAGACGACCCGAAAACTTCTGCCGTCCATCTGGCGCAGCCACCTGCCGTGGAGGCGGAAACTCGATGCGGCGCTCCATCTTGGTGGTTGCGCGTATCGGGCCGTTGGTGCTGGCAACGGGATTTTATGGTTCGATCGATGTCACTGCTCCGGCACGTTCAGCTATTCCTTGGTTCTCCCGCTCGCAGCACTCGGCCTGTTGCAAGGATTGACAGGCGCCTCGCGATGGCGCTGCTGAGCAGCAATTTACTGCGGCGGTCTGGGGTCGATTTCCAGACCCGGGTTTCATGACGACGTGCGGGCTCACTCTATATACGATCCTGATGCACCACTATGCCGCAGCGTTGTCGGCTCGGCAGCGTGCTCAACGGCATACGGGGCCGCACGATCAGGCTTTGTGCGAACACCAAAAAGGCCGCGTTCGCGGCTGACGCGGCGCTAGCACTCCATTTGTGCGGCGGGCGAGCTTAACCCGGAACGGTCAAGCAAGGTCGCGGACCAGCGTTCGCTTTCCCGTCGCGCGATCGAGCTGCGGTCGCCGCCATCCCGAGAACAGGGGTGAGCGCATATCGCTCCCGGCAACAGCAACCAGCCCGCGATCGCGGGCACCGCAGGCAGCAAATAGAGAAATGGCAAAAATTCGATATTGCGTACCGCCATCATGACTATCGGATCGGGCAAGGTGTTCGTCGCAAGTGCAGAAGCCAGCGCGAGCATAAACAGAATCGTTTCAGCCGAAAGTTTCCCTGTCGCCTCGGCACTAACAACTCCCAGCACGAGGACGACATTGCCGACACAAAGCAGCGGATTTATGATTTGACGATGCCCTTCAGCCAGCCATTGCGCCCAGACTCAGCGTGTCATTCCTCACCTCGCTCGGCGGGTTGAGCAGCCGTGTGAACGGGCTCTTCGTAGAAGCCACGTGGGCGCTCTTCCTTCCCTTCCAACGTGCCATCCGCCAGGGCAGCGAAAATGCGTCGAAAGTCAACCTTTTCGATCCCGGTGGCGGTACGGACAATATAAGCTCCGCTGTCGAGCAGCAGCAAAGAGTCGCCATCGCTTCGAACAAAGCGTGCCGCGCCGCGCCCAAATTTCGGTGAACGCATGTTCCTTGCGACTATCCAGTACGACGATATCCTCGAGAGTGCGGCCGTCTCGGGCTCCGTCGGCCGAACGCGACCGATAAGCCGGGGATGATCTCCTGCTGATAGCCCGGTTGCAGCACCTCGACGCTGGCATTTGCAACCGCGTGGAAGTCGAATGTCCTCGAGGCTCCGCCAACTCAGCGGGAGCAGACACAGCGAATTAAGGGCGCAAAACGACGCGGTAAGCACGGCGACGAGGATCCCGGGACAAGCGATCTGACGACTGCTCCGCCCGGCGCTCCGCAATGCTCAACACCTCGTTATTCTCAATCCATTGGTAGTATCGCCAGGCGACGGCAATCGAGACTATTTCGGGGCTCGCGTGGTAGAAAATGACCGGCAGGATGTGAAGCCAGATCGAACAGAAGCCGATCGAGGGGGAGCGCACCGCCATCACCAGATCGAAGAGCTGTTGCGACTTCACAAGAACCTGCTCGACAACTATCACCGACATGATCGCGGCGGTTGTCGACGGTCAGCTGGCCAAGCATGTGGCGATAAATCGTGATCACGGGTGCCCCTGCCGGTTGGCGTCTCGTCGGCCTGCCGATGGTGCCGACCCCTACCCTTGTGCTCCCCAGCCAGGCCAAGGATTAGCTGCACAGGCCCTGCTGGTTTCTGGCCTAAGTCTATCACCGGAGACAAGCACCGCGCAATTTTTGGGGCGATGCGGGAGTATCGGATGTCAGGTCTATTCAACCGCCGGGATCAAGCGAAGGCTGCGACGCGCTCCGCCGACGGGCTCGATCACACTGACGACGACTGTGCCAAGAGCGGGGTTGGGGCAATCGGCACGAGAGATCGGCGCATCGGCCAATTCCGCGCGGGTGGACGAGCGACGCGTCGCGGCAGGCGCGCTTTGGCACCGCTGAGTGTCGGGTGGCGCCACCGTGAACTGATCTTGGCGTGCTGCGGCGGGAGCTGGCGGACCGTTTCAGGGGGTCCGCGTTCGGCTGGGTATGGGCCGTCGTCGGGCCGTTGATTACGCTGGCAATCTATACGGTGACGCTTACCAAAGCCATGCAGTTGCCGGTGGCCACGGCGCATGGCAACACGTCGAGTTATGCACTCTCGACCTTTGTCGGCCTCATTGTCTTCGGCCTGTTCGCCGAACTTTGCAGCCGCGCCCCGATGTTGATGCACGAACACGCATGGTTTCTCAAGACCTCGATCTTTCCAAGCGAGACGCTCGCTTGGACCGCGGTACTACGCGCACTGAGCTATGCCGGCATCAGTTTTCTCGTCCTCCTTGTCTTCGAGCTCGCCCTCAATGGGATGCCACCACTCTCTATCCTGCTACTGCCCTTCATCGTGGCGCCGCTGGTCATGTTTTTGCTCGGCATGGTGTGGTTCCTGGCAGCGATCGGCGCCTTTACCCGCGACATGTCCTATCTCATGATCACTTTTATCCCTTTGGCGATGTTTGCGACGCCGGTGTTCTTTCGGCGTCAACGGACCTTCCCGACCCGTTACGCGTGCTCGCCTACGCCAACCCGCTCGGTGACGGCAATCGAGATGATGCGCGCTGTCGTGCTCGACGAGGTCTTGCCACCGACCCTGGCTTATTGCGGATTTCTCGTTGTGTCGGTCGCGGTTTGCCGTGGCGGGTATGCCGTTTTCGAGCGCTACAAGGGCATCTTGATCGATGTTATCTGACCCAGCGATCCGATGTCTCGGCCTGGGCAAAGCCTATCAGCTCTACGCCCGACGCACCGACCAAGTGAAACAAATGTTGTTTGGCAGCTTCCATCGCTTTTACCTGGAATACTGGGTGCTGCGCGATATCGATTTAGAGATGCAGCGGGGCGAATTGATTGGGATCATCGGGCGAAACGGCGCCGGCAAAACAACTCTGCTGCGGCTATTGTGCGGCATCACGCAGCCCACTTGCGGGGAAATCAGCGTGGCGGGACGGATCGCCCCGATCCTGGCGCTTGGCGCCGCCTTCGATTGGGAGATGACGGGCCGCCAAAATGTGCTGATTAGTGGCGCGGTCCTTGGACTGCGTCGGTCGGATATACTCAGGCGCCTACCATCGATCGCCGAGTTTGCCGCGATTGGCCCGTTTCTCGATCAGCCGGTGCGGCTCTATTCTGCCGGCATGCGCTCGCGATTGGCCTTCGCGATCTGCGTTCACGCCGAAGCCGACATCCTGGTCGTCGATGAGGCCCTGGCCGTCGGCGACGCCGCTTTCCGACGCAAAAGCCTCGCCTTCATGGAATTGTTCCGGCGCCGCCGGCACATTGATTGTGGTTACGCATGATATGCAGCAGATCACGGCCTTGTGTGACCGGGTCATCTGGGTGGATGGCGGTGGGATCCGCGCGAGCGGCGAAGCGGCAGAGGTCATCCAACTCTATGAGGATGCGACCGAAACCGAGGAGGAAGACGGCATCCGCCTTCGCTTGGACGCCGAAGCCCGCGCTGCGCTTTGTCCCGCTAACGGGGTCGCGCGATGGTGGCTCGCACGTTAGGTCGGAACAATCGAGCGCCAACTACAGCGGTTCGAATCAGCTCGATCCGCCGAACGCTTCCTGAACGTGCATGCTGCCATCCAACAAAACCTTCAATCTTCAACGCCAACTCGTCTCCCGATCTACACCGAGCCGCCGCTACCGCGCAGTGGAAAAGTGCATAGGCGTCAAATCGGGAAAATAATTCATGGAATTTATTTTTGTAGACAATGGTTTGACTGGCAGAGGAGAGCATAGTTACAGCTTAATAAAACTGGTAGGAGAGAGACTTACCCTTTGCGGGGTGAGATATCGTGCCTTCGGGATGAAATCCATCGACCCCACGATCGTCGCGGAGATCGGCGCGTTCCCGCATTTCAGCCGCTCCCTCTACCAAAGTGAAAGCCCGACGTCGAACGAGCGACGCTTGCTGAGGCTCTTTGCTTTGGCGCGCGGCCGCGCCTTCGACGCGACTATTCCCTCGGAGCGCACGAGCGCAAGAGTCCTCAACGCGGCCTATGAGCAGGATCTCGCCGCTCTGCCGCCTGATATATGGAGTTCCGAAAAGCTCATCGTCGCGCCCGCCATATCGCAGAACCAGATTGTTGGACTGGTCCGAACCTTGCGCGCGAAGGCGGATCACGAGCGCCCGCGGGTCGTCTGCCATTTGATGTTCGCGCCAAATTGGACGCCCTGGGGGCGCACCGGCGAACTTGGGCAAAGACTTTACCGGAAAGCCTTCGCGCTGGCGGGGCCGATGATCGGCAAAACGCTTTTCTTCACCACCGAAAACGAAGCGATCGCCGGCCTTTATCGCGATCAATACGGAATTGAGACAAGCATCCTGCCCGTGCCCTTTGGCGACACCGAGCCGGCGGCGCCTTGCTCGGGCCGGCCGGCGTTCGGTTTTTTTGGCTATTCCAAATGCGAAAAGGGATTTCACTTGTTGCCCCAGGCGATAGAAATTTGCCGCGCACACGGCCTCGACGTGAATTTCACCATTCAACTCCAGCATAGCGGGTGGGAGCCGGCGACCGTCGCGGCCGAACGGGCGTTGCGGCAGATCCCGGGCGTTCGCCTGGTGGAGGGCATGCTGAGCCATGAGGAATACACGGCCGAGACCGGCAAGATCGATGCGATGCTGCTGCCTTATGATCCGGTTCTCTTTGGCCTTCGGGGATCTGGCATATTTACCCAGTCGGTCGCCGCCGGACGCCCGGTCATCGCCTCCGCCGGAACTTTCGCAGGCGCCAGCATCGCTGGCGGAAAAGCGGAGGGGGAGGTTTTTTCTCCTCAAGATTCTACGGCGCTGGCCGCCGCCATCATGCGGCTCTGCAGCCGGCTGGCCGATAGCCGTGCCCGGGCGGCGAAACTGGCCAAAGCTTTCGCGCACAAACACAGCGCGGAAGCCTATGTCGACGTTCTTTTGGCTCACGCGGCGCGCTAGATTTTGAGTGCCGCCACATTTGCTTGGAACTGTCCGAGCGCTATCCCGAAGCGGCCGAGAGGCGAGCGAAAAACTGGCATCGTCACGCAGCCGTTTGTCGCCTGGACTTTTGAGACGGTCTCAGGCCAAGTTCACGATAGGTCCAAGTTAGGGTGAAAAACAACCTTGCGCTAGCTCGTAAGAGGATATTAGCATGCAATTTAATATTGTAACGCCCGTTCTCAACGGAGAGAAATTTATCAACGAAACTATTTTAAGCGTGGTGAGCCAAACGGGGCCGTTTTCGATCCGTTACCATGTTCAAGATGGCGTATCAACAGATTTAACGATCAAGCTATTGACCGCGTGGCAAAACCGCCTCGCAAACGACTTCCCGATCAATTGCGCGGGAATAAAGTTTTCTTTTTCGAGCGAGCCCGATCGCGGACTCTATGATGCGGTCAATCGCGGTTTTGCGGCCTGCGGCGATTCGGATTTGATGGCCTGGATCAATGCCGACGACCGCTACGAACCGGGCGCCTTCGTTACGGCCGCGGAGATCTTCGACAAGCATTCCGATATTGACTGGGTGACGGGGCGGCCCACCATCATCAACGAAGCTGGCGGAATGCTGCACATTTCGCCAATCGTTGCTTTCCCACGAACAGCCATAGCCGCTGGTATTTTTGAGGGCCGTTTCGCGCGGCCTTTCATTCAGCAGGAAGGCACGTTCTGGCGACCCGGATTGTGGGAAAAGGCAGGTGGTCTCAATGCAAATTTCCGGTTTGCTGGCGACTTTGATCTCTGGCGGCGCTTTGCGATGCAAAGCGACCTCGTCATTGTCGACACCATTCTGGGTTGTTTCCGGGTGCGCAGAGGTCAGCTCACCGATGATCTTAGGCGCTATCACGCGGAAATCGATTCGTCGCTTTCTCCCGACGAGATGGAGACACGCGTCAAAATTTCAAAGAGATATGCGAAAGCGCGCTTCGAATATCGAGTTCTTGCTGCGCCATTACGGCGGACCCTGGGTGTGTGAGCGTTGGCCAATGTGCGTGCTTCCATTTCTCGGCACCAAGGCGTTCAAAGCGGAACATTGGCGTCTCAGCCTCATGGCGCGGTTCGACAAGGAAATCCGCCAGACCAAGAACCGTATGACAACGGCGGAAAACGCGGCGGTCGGTCCAAGAAAGGTTCAGAATTGAATCGATCAAACTGTCGTCCCTTTGTTTCCGTTGGTTGACCCGGTTCGCAAATCGGCCATAAGTGATCGGGCAGGAAGCGCTTGTGGGAATTCAGTTCAGCCGCTGTGTGAATATGGCTCAAGACCCCCGCAGGCGGCGGCAAATTGAAGCCAGATCCATCCAGCAATCTTTCCTCAATGCGAATTCCGCCATCAGGTTGCAACTGCTGAAGTGGTAGTCCCAATCGAGGGAAAATCGATCTCTGATCGGCCTCAGCACGTTATCGAGGAGCGCGTGTCTTTGCTCCTGCATTAGCTTAAGATGGGCGGCGCGAATTCGATGCGGGTCACGCGGTGCAGCGATCAGGGCTCTGGCGGCGTCTAGAACAGCAGCAGGATCAGGATCGACTATCAGCGAATTCTCGTCGTTATACCAAAATGCTCGGCCACCCTTCGATGGCGTCGATATGACCGGCACACCGCAAAGTAGATATTCGCTCGAAGCGAAACAAGCCCCCTCGCGGGCCGACAATATCAATCCTACCCGGCTTTGATTAATAACGTCGCATACCTGCTGCGGGGAGAGACCGACTTTATTGTGATAGACATGCCTCGGTAATTCATCTTCCGGCAGATCTGACCAAGAAAGATCATAATGAGGATAAACCAAAGCAAGTTTAAGTTCCTCGCCAACGTTTTTGGCAAGGTAGTGTCTCTTCATTTTTGATCGCCTGCCATTATACAAAACATCGTATTTTTTCTCAAACTTGTCTTTTATGCAGAATATACTCTCGTCCATAAAACAGTTCTGATTGATAACATGTAGGTTTTTTATATGAGGTTTTCTTACGTAGTAAGTCTGCCAATCATTGCAGAGGAAATATAGATTTTCGGGAAACCGCGCGCATTCTTGGGTTTTGATAGCGATCTTCTCTCGAAGAGCCCAAGGGTCCGAAAATATAACAATGTCGCTCTTCCCTAAGGAGGGAACCCACCTGTGGCTTAAGTCCAGATGCGAGGCTATGAAAATGCGGACGCCAGAACCTTCGAACAAGAGATTGAAGGCGCCACGAACCACCTCGCAGGCTTTCTCATCCTCCGGATCAAGAAAGCCCTCGGGCCGCTTCTCATCGGGCCGCTTTTTCTGAGGTCTCTTCAGAATATTCCTAAGCTGCAAATTCATGCTCATGCACCTCCCGCGCCTAATCCGAAGCATAAGTGAAAGGATTTGACAAATAAAGGAACACGACACGAAACCTGCGAACTCGAAAAAGACGGCGTCGCTGGTTGCCGAAAAAGACGGCATGCGTGACCTTGGAAGGAGCAATTCTTGTTTTCCATGAAGTGGATTTTCCGCCCTTCCCCCGCAGCAACTGATCCGTCACCGGAAAAATTGCTTGTCCAGCCGCCGGAAATCGTCACGCTTCGCGCCATGTCGACCGACCGCGCGCTCTGGCGCGTGGCGAACCGCGACCTCGAAATCGGTACCGCGATCGATATAGGACCGCCCCGAGTTTCTCGTGAACACATATCGGTAGGCGTTCCTGGGCGCATGATTTGAAATTGCCAGTTCGGCTTTGCGCTGCTAGTGCGCGGTGTCATGGCACAAACGCACCAACCAATAGAAGTAACAGAGTTAAAGAGACCGTCTCAAACCTGGGCGCGACCAACAGTAGGGGTTAGTGGGCTTGGGCTCCCAAGCCGACGAGGGCATCGCGCACGAGCACAGCCAAGGCGCGGTTCGCGACCCCGGTCGGATGGCCATCGCCGGGGATTTTCAGAGTCTGGCCGGGGAAATCGTTCGGGTCGAGCCCGGCATCGACGACGAGCAACCCTCCATCACGCAAACGCTGCATGATCTGCCGGTCGGTGAGGCCGGCACGCCGCACATATGCATCGTTCGGCTGGTAGAGGATCAAGGTGGGAACGCCATAGCGCTCCCGCGCAAGCTGCCCGGCCCGAATCAGGATAGCGACATAGAGATCCATATCGGCCGGTCCTGCACCGCCGATCACCGGCTCGAAGAAGACGCTATACATCGCGGTCCGCGTGAACAGATATCGCAGCCGAACCGGCCAGTGGTCGATGCATTTGTCTTGGTAGGCCGGGCGTCCGTCAACCATCACGTAACGTGGCGCGCTGAGCACGAAATTGCTCATGCAGGCGGACCGCTCGGCGTGCCACGGCGCCGTCAGAAACACGAACAGACGCGGCTCGGTCAGCAGATCCCGGAACATGTCGGTTTCGAGCGCCCGCAAGAATTGCTGAGGCCCATAACCGGTAAAGGCGAGATTGAGGACGCGCAGCCGATCTCCGGCGGTGGCGTCCGCAAACGCCTGCGGCAACGTCTCGGCATCCGGCACACCCTGACCAAACGTCATCGAATCCCCGAAGAACGCGACGCTTGGACCCGATGGCGCAGAGATCACCTGACGGTTACGGTGCTCATCGATCGTATAGTCAACATCGTAGATGACGCTCCCTGTCTTTCCGTCGAGTTTTCGATCATGAAACACGCCGGGATGCCCGGGCCCCCACCCGAGAACCGGGTGGGGCGACAAATAGCCCGGCGTGCTGATTTCGATCGCGGGCGCCGACGCGACCAGGGCATAGGCCTCCGCGACGGCCAGGCACAGGACAACGGAGGCGACGACCATGAAGGCGTCGCGCAGCCGCCCTCCAACCACAACCGCGGCAAACACAACAGCGGCAAAGCCCAGTGCCAATTCGTAGAACCGATCCCAATGGCTCCAAGGCAGTCTGCTTACGAACAAGCCAGCGGCGCAGAGGATCAGTAGGCCGATAATTTTGGCGATCGTACCAGGCCACGGCATGTACCGGGGGCGCAAATGTCGATCACTCGCGTTTCCAGTCGAGGTCACACGCGGCAGCGCCATCATCGCCCCGGAAAATCACTCGCAACCCGGCGAGCATAAGGGATGGGCCGGCAAGAAATGTACCGAAATTGATCGTGCATCTGACGTTGTGGCGGATTTCGGAGACGGCCGGGTCCAACCCCCTGGGAACCCGTTGGGTGAATTTGGCACGAGTTGCCTTCGGCATCAAGAAAAACGCATCGATGGTCGAGCATCCGCTCCCTCTCCGGCATTACCGTCATCGAGATCGGCACAGTGTGGCGGCGCCTTATTTGAAATTAGCTCCTCATTTGACAATTGGCTACTGGCGGAGGTTTCGGCTTAGTCACGTAGGGACCCACGTCCCAGAACCTCGATTTCGGCAGGCTCTCCGGGGCGTCGAGCTGGAACGGTTTCCACCTCTCGGAAGCTAGACGCATCGATGAGGCCATGAACGCGGCCTTGAGGAGCGAGCAGGAGCGACAGAGCCTCAATTTCCGAATACCAGGTCATCTCTATCCAGAGAAGAGGATTGGGCGGGGCCGCGATTTCGAGCGCTGTCTGCCACGGAACCCGCCCTTCCCGTCGCTCGATTATCCGCGCTACGGTACCGAGCGTATTAGCCCACTGCCTCGTCATCATGATTTGGGCAACACTCTGAGTAAGCAGCAATCCAAACAAGACCACAAGGGCAGGCTTTGAAAGCAGGAATTCCGGCTTTGCACCGTTTCTCCAACCCGCCCACAGCCCAAACGAAAGCAATGTTGTGCCGAGCACCGGCAACCCGCGTCCACTAAATTGAGCGACGGGAGTAACGGTCCATTCCGGTATAAACAGCAATAACGCAGCAACAAGGACGAAAACGCCAACAGAGCTCAACACAATAAGCTGAATTGATTTGCCTTTGTTTTGTGCGCGCATGATCCAGAAAAGGCTGACGCATGAAACGATCGTGGCGACCGCGGTGAGGTTTACTCCTTGTAGCTCGACAAACGCGATAGCGAAAACGCCAATCAGGAAGTCTCCAACATTTACAGGATCGCGGGGATGCAGGATGACCGAAACCAGGTAGCAGGCCGACCATATTGCGGCCGTGGAAATCGCGAACTGCTTCAACCGCTCGACCGCCGAGCTACGGCGTATGCGCATGAGCGCAATGGCGGCAATCCCGACAAAGAATACAGCTGCAAATTCGTGAGTTACTGCTCCCAAGGCGGTTAGAGAAATGGCGAGAATCGCTCCCCAGAGACTGTCTGTCCTGAATAGTGCCAGAAAAAAAATCATCCACAGCAAACAGGACGCGATCATCCCCTCACCGATGGCCGCAAGGCTGGTCATCGGAATCAGGGCCACCAGATTGATCAGAGGACCGATGATCCATCCCTTTTCTTGACGCGGGAGTATCAACCAGCAGCTGCAAGTCAGGATAATCGGCCAACCCAAGGCACCCAAAGTGAACAGCCGCGCAAGGGTCGGCAAGTCCGTGACGCCAGATCGTATGCCGAGGATAATGAACGACTGCTGGAGGAGTTGAACCAGCTTTCGCGCGGGTTCCAGGAGGTAAAAGTTTTCAGAAGCCAGGATATGCACGATGTAGTTGGAGCCGTCGGCGAACATTCCTCGCATTTCAGATACCGAATACAGCATCGTTGCCGTTGAAAGTATAATCGCCAACAGAAATACGTTTTGGATAGTCACAATGCTGAAAGCGTTTGGTAGCGTGAACTGTTTATTAAGAGCGATTTGGAGATTTGGCACCAATCCTCTCCTCTAGCGCTTTTAGTAAGCTTTCGTTCGAATGATTGGGTTTGCGGCATCCAACTCTAGCACACCTGCGAAGGCGGCGCGGCATTGGCAAATCAAATTGGCTGAGGCGGGAGAGACAACCAGCGCGCCGCTCGCCACGCTAGCGAAAATTTGGGCCACGGCGAGACCTCGCCCGCCGCCCCGGCACCCTCCCCGCGGTGCCGGGGCGGCGGGAGAGGGTGACGGCCCCGGATCGTATTTCGGGGGAAGGCGGTGAGGGTCTGAGCGAACTAGGCGCGGTGGGCGTGGTAATGGGTGTTGCGGAGGACGCGGCCGGGCAATGCGCCGGTGTGCTTGCCGTCTTCCATCAGAACTTCGCCGTTTACCACAGTCGCCACGATGCCCTGCGCCGGCTCCTTGATGCGCTTTGCGCCGGTCGGGAAGTCGTGCAATACCTCGAGCGGCAGCGGCTTCACGGTGTCGGGATCGAAGATCACGATGTCGGCGACCATGCCGGGGCGCAGCAGGCCGCGATCGTAAAGGCCGAAGATCGAGGCCGATTCGAAGGTCAGCCGCCGCACCGCCTGTTCCAGTGACATGATCTTCTTTTCGCGCACCCACTCCGAGAGCAGCCGGGTCGAGAACCCGAAGCCGCTCTGGAACTGCACATGCGCACCGCCGTCCGACAAGCCAATAATCGCGTTGGGGTAGTTCAGAATCTGCGCGACAGCCTTGTCGTCGACATTGTTCTCGCCGTGTAGCCACTCGGTGTCGAGATTTTCCTCGATCGCCAAGTCGAGAAAGCAGTCGATGATGCCCTTACCCTGGGTCTTGGCGATCTCGCCGAGGGTCTTGCCCTCCATCCACTTGTTCTTCTCTAGCATCGCGGTCTGAAGCACCATGTAGTCCCACCAGGTGCTGCAGATGCCGATCGCCGGCCCGCCCTTGAACTCGACTGCCTCCTGGTGAAGTTTCTTGCGGACTTCGGGATCGGCATAGGCCTTGAGCATCTCCTCGGGCGAGGACAGGCAGATCGGGTGCCACACCGGTAGGCCGCGGAAGGTCTGCGTATTGCGCATCGTGAAGTAGTCGGTGATGCGGTTCGGCGTGCACATCGGAAAGGCGCGGATCCCCTTCGCGGTTGTCGCGTCGACCTGGGCCATCTGCTTCTGCCACTGACCGGGCCGGCGCATCGTCTGGCCGAGGTTGTTGTAGACGACGGGGCGGCCGGTCGCCTCGCTGAGCCGGCTCATCAGCGCATCCTTCATCTCGGCGCCGTTGCCGCCGCCGGATTGGATAAGGCCGGTGCCAAGGTCGCGCAGCACATCGCCGAGAGCGAAGATTTCCTTCTCGTCTGCCCAGATCGCCGGGATGTGCACGCCCTGCGGGTCGAAGTGACCCTGGTTGCGCGATACCGAGAGACCGAGGGCGCCGGCTTTCATACCGTCGCGCACGAGAGCCTGCATCTCCTTGATTTCGTCGTCGGTGGCGGTGCGCTTCTGGCAATCGTCGCCCATCACATAATAGCGGACCGCGGTGTGGCCGATCAGGTTGCCGACATTGACGCCGAGATGGTGGTCCATCTGGTCGAGATATTCGGGGAAACTCTCCCAGGTGAATTCGAGGGTATCGAGCACCTCCATCGGGATGGCTTCGACATAGGATAGGAATTCCGATAGCCGCCGCTCCGATCCTTTGCGCACCGGCGCCAATGACAGCGAGCAATTGCCGAAGATCACCGTGGTGGCGCCATGGTCACAGGAAAAGGAGCACAGCGGGTCCCAGGTGACCTGCGCGTCGTAATGGCAGTGATTATCGATAAAGCCGGGTGTGACAACCCGCCCCTCGGCGTCGATCGTCCGCGTACCAGGACCGCTCAGTTTGCCGATCTCGGCGATCTTGCCGTCCTTGACCCCGACATCGCCGCGGAAACCCGGCATCCCCGACCCATCGACGATGCGGCCGTTCTTGATCAGCAGGTCGTATGCCATCGCTACCCCTTTCCTTGATCGTTCCGGGGGAGTGTAACACGCGGGAGCGACCGAACCCGCCAGGCGAAATCGACGGCATGGTCTTCCTCACCCGCATGGCTGGATTGCGGCGGGTCCAGTCGTTGCCTCCCGGGATCTGCCGAGCCACGAGGTGCCGACGCAAGGGGCCGCTCCCGGCTGATTGCGAGCCATAAAGCTGCCATTCTCTTCTCTGCATACCAGGCCGATGGGACTACAGGCTTTATTGAACCAAGGGGAATGTTTGAGTATGTCGGAACGATTTGTTGCGGCCGCTTGGCTGTTTGGCTGCTTGTCGATTGTAGCGAGTCCTCAAATCGCGGCGTCCGGCATGCCGCACGAGATTTTGCTGGCACAAGCGCAGCCCCCCGCGCAGCCGCCAAATGTCGAGGCCAATATTGCGAGCCTCCATCAAAGACTGCAGATCACGCCGGCGCAGGAAGCTCAGTTCAACGCCCTCGCCAATGTCATGCGGCAGAATGCCCGGGCGGAGGCGAGCGCGCCGCATGCGCCGGCGGCGAACACCAGCGCGGTCAACTCTCTGCGCGCCGAGATTCAGTATGACGAGATCGAGCTCGCCGGAATGAAAAGGTTTCTGCCGGCGCTGGAAGCGCTGTACGCGACCCTGTCGCCGGCGCAAAAGCAAACCGCCAACGCGGTCTTTAACCAGGGTCCGGGTGGATGACGAATAATGGCTCGGGCGTAGCCAGACCGCGCGGTCCCGTGCACTATGGCGGCAATCCGAATGGCAAAGGGAATGGGCGGCATGTTTGATCTAATCGTTACCGGCGGCACGACGGTGATGCCGAGCGGCAGCGCGGAGCCCGCCGATATCGGCGTAAGCAGCGGCAAGATCGCCGCGGTCGCCGGGCCGGGGAGCCTCGCGGACATCGGCGCCGCCCGGGTCGTCGACGCCATCGGGCAGATCGTGATGCCGGGCGGGGTCGACCCGCATATCCATTGCAGTTCGCCGATCCCGTTCCCCGGCCGCAACGAGGATCTGTTGAGCGCGCCGCCGGAGCAGGTCAGCCGCGCCGCTCTCCATGGCGGCACGACCACCCTGCTCGATTTCGCGCCTTGCCCGGCGGACCAGCCATTGCAGCAATCGATCGAGTTGCGCAAACGGGAATGGGCCGGCGCGTGCTATTGCGATTACGGCTTCCACGTGCTGCTGCACGGTAAATTGGCGCAAGGGGTGCTCGATCCCCTGCCGGAGGCGATCCAAGACGGCCACGCCTCGGTCAAGATGTTCACCACCGACATCCGGCCGAACCGGCAAGGCCGGATGGTGCAGTTCGGCGACATCTGGGAAGTCTTAAAGATCCTCGGGTCGTCCGGCGGCCTCGCCGCGATCCACGCCGAGGACAACGACATCGTCATGCACATGTATGAAAAGCTGATCCGTGAAGACCGGGTCGGCTTCGAGAACATGGCCGAGGTGCACAACACCTTGTCGGAGGACCTGTCGTTCAACCGCGTGATTCGGCTCGCCGAAAATGTCGAGGGTGCCGCGCTCTACATGGTGCACGTTTCGGCGGCGACCGGCGTCGCGGCGATTGCCCGATCGCGGGAGCAAGGCTACCCGATTTACGGCGAGACGCTGCACCAATACTTGCTGTACAACGCGGAGGACTACAAGCGGCCGGGTGGGCAGATGTTCCACACCTACCCGTCGCTCAAATTCGCCAAGGACCAGGAGGCGCTGTGGGCGGCGACCAATCACGGCGCGATCCAGGCCGTCGCCACCGACGAGGTCTGCTGCCCATTAAAGGTCAAATTGCAGGGAAGGCGTATCGACGACACGACCGGCGGCAATTCGGGCGTCGAGCCGCGGCTGGCCCTGATGTACACGCACATGGTCGAGAAGCGCGGCTACAGCCTCGCCGATTTTGTCGGCCTTACCTCGGCGAATGCGGCGCGCATCATGGGCCTCTATCCGCGCAAGGGCGCGCTGGCGGTCGGCTCCGACGCTGACATCGTGCTACTCGACCCGCGTTCCCGACGCGTGATCCGCAAGGAGGATTTGCACGAGACCGACTACACGCCCTGGGAGGGCCACGAGGTCGCCGTCTGGCCGAGCATGACCATCCTGCGCGGCAAAATCGTCGTCGAGAACGGCCAATTCCATGCGAGCCTCACCGACGGCCAGTTCCTCCCGCGAAAGATCCCCGACGAAATCCGCTCCCGCCCTGCTGTTTGAGGCTGGGCGGGGTCTATATCGCGTTCGACCCTGCCGTGCCCCCGCAGGTCGGGCAGTCGGGATCCTTGTTGATGCGGATTGAATGGAAACGGGCGCGCAGCGCGTCATAAAGCAGAAGCGTGCCGTCGAGGCTCTCGCCGAGCTGCAGGAGTTCCTTCAGCACCTCGACGGCCTGCAGGGTGCCGAGAACGCCGGCGACTGCGCCGAGAATGCCGGCGGTCTCGCAGCGCGGCACGAGGTCGGGCGGCGGAGGGTCGCGGAACAGGCAGCGATAGCAGGGGTGGCCGGAGCCGAGATACGGCTTGAACGTCGAGAGCTGGCCCTCGAACGGGGACAGTGCCGCCGCGACCAGAGGCTTTTTGAGCCGGCAGCAAAGATCCGTCAGCAGGTACCGCGTCTCGAAATTGTCGCTGCCGTCGGCGACGAGGTCGTAGTCGTCGGATCATTGCCTCGGCATTGTCCGGCCCGAGCCGCAGCGGGTGGGTTTCGACCTGCACGCCGGGGTTGACCGCGGCGAGCGTGTGCCGGGCGCTGTCGACCTTCAGCGCACCGATACGATCGGTCGCATGCACGATCTGCCGCTGCAGATTGGTCAGGTCGACCCGGTCGGCATCGGTGATGCCAAGGGTCCCGACCCCGGCGGCGGCGAGATAGAGCAGCAACGGCGAGCCGAGGCCGCCGGCGCCGACGACGAGGACGCGCGAGGACAACAGCCGGACCTGCCCCTCCTCGCCGACTTCATCGAGGATCAGATGCCGGGCATAGCGCTGAAACTGCTCCTCCGAGAGCTCCATCGGGTGCCTCAGATACCGTCGAACAGAACCGTCGATAGGTAACGCTCGGCAAAATCGGGCAACACCACGACGATCGTCTTGCCCGCCATCTCGGGGCGCGCGCCGACTTCGAGAGCGGCGGCGAGCGCCGCCCCCGACGAGATCCCGACCGCAAGACCTTCTAGCCGAGCCGCCTCCCGCGCACAGTTGACGGCGGTGTCGTTGCCGATCCGGACGATCTCGTCGATCAGGCTGGTGTCGAGAATATCCGGGATAAAGCCGGCGCCGATCCCCTGGATTCTGTGCGAGCCCGGGGGCCCGCCCGACAGCACCGCGCTATCCTCGGGCTCGACCGCGATCATCTTCAGACCGGGCTTGCGGGGCTTGAGGACCGAGCCGACTCCAGTCAGGGTACCGCCGGTTCCGACCCCGCTGACCACCGCGTCGACCGCGCCGCCGGTGTCCTTCCAGATTTCCTCGGCCGTCGTGCGGCGATGGATCTCCGGGTTGGCCGGGTTCTGAAACTGTTGCGGGATGAACGCGTCGGGCAACGATCCGACGATTTCCTCGGCCTTGGCGATGGCGCCGCGCATCCCTTGCGCGGCCGGGGTCAACTCTAGTTCGGCGCCGAGCAACATCAGCATCTTGCGGCGCTCGAGCGACATGCTCTCCGGCATCGTCAGAATGAGCCGATAGCCTTTCGCGGCGCACACAAAGGCGAGCGCGATCCCGGTGTTGCCGGAGGTCGGCTCGACCAGCACGGTACCGGGCTTGATCCGGCCGGCGGCCTCGGCGGCGGCGATCATCGAGACCCCGATGCGATCCTTGACCGAGTCGAACGGATTGAAGAACTCGCATTTGGCCAGAATATCGGCATTTGCTCCGGCATTCTTTGCGAGGCGATGGAGGCGGACGAGCGGAGTCGCCCCGATCGTGTCGGCGATGCTGTCATAGACCCGGCCGCGAAACTCGGCGCTCTGCTCTCTGGTGCTCGTCGCGGTGTCCATCAGCCCTTCCCCTCTACTGGTTCGAATCGATATAGGCGATTGTGATTATCTAGGCTCGCCCGCTCAAATCTCGAAATCGGTGTATTCGGTGGCGCGGCCGGCGATGCCGGCCCGGTGCGCGCGACCACAAAGCTCATCGAGGGTTAGCGAGTCGAGCCGCCTCATCATCTCCTGCTGAAGGTCGAGCCACAGCGGCCGCACGATCTGATGACCGAGCGCGCTGCCGGCCGGGTCGGTGATCGGATCTTCCGCCGTCTCGAGCCCCCGCAACGTGCGCACGATGTCGCCGAGGCTGATCCGCCGCCGCTCGCGGGCCAGCTTGTAGCCGCCGCTCGGACCCCGGATCCCGCGAAGGATCTTGTGCCGCACCAGCTCCTGCAGCACCGGTTCCAGATAACGGCGGGGAATGCCTTGGCGCTCGGTAATCTCGGATGAACGCACCGGCGCGTGACCGCCATTGTAAGCGATATCGAGCACCGCCTCGATAGCGAAAAGCAGTTTCTTGGTTAACCGAATCATCTTTTCCCGAACCGCCACCCCGTGTTTCCGGGTCTTCTTGGTGGGATTGTCACCCCGGAAGCGGATCGGGACAAGCGGCCTCGACGCCGGTCGAACCGAACCCGGATTCCTGCCGGCCGCCGCCCCCCGAAAACGCCGGCACAACTACAAAGTCCGGCCGCGTAATGCGGGTGAAGACGAGCTGGGCGATACGGTCCCCGGGCCGGATCTCGATTACTTCACCGCCTTGCGCAGGATTGCGGTTCCACGCCGATATGAGGCACGGTCCCTCGTAATCGGCGTCGATCACCCCGACCGTGTTGCCGAGAACCAGCCCCCGCTTGTGGCCGAGGCCGGAACGCGGCAGCACCAGAGCGCACCATTCGGGGTCGCCAATGCGAAAGGCGATGCCGGCGGAGATCAGCGTGGCGGGCGCTTGCGGCGGCAGGACGAGAGGAGCGTCGAGGCAGGCGTGCAGGTCGAGCCCCGCCGCGAGATGCGATCCTCGTCTCGGGAAACCCCAGCCGGACAGCCGCGGGTCGAGAATTTTCAGCTCGATCTTCACGGCGTCACGCCCGCCGATGCCCGAGCGATCCGGCTATGCGATCGGCTAACCGAGCGGCGACTTCCCGCTTTGTCATGACGGGCCAGTCTTCGACACCCGCCGTGTCCACCAGGTGGATCGTGTTGCGGTCGCCGCCGAAGGTGCCGGTTCCAGGCGAGACGTCGTTGGCGAGAATCCAGTCGCAGCGCTTGCGTTTGAGCTTGAGTTCGGGCGTTCTCGACGATGTCGTCGGTCTCCGCCGCGAAGCCGATGACGAGAGCAGGCCGGTCGTTCCCGCGCTGCGCGATGCGGGACAGGATGTCCGGGTTCTCGGCAAGACGGAGCACCGGCGGGCCACTCCCATCCTTCTTCAGCTTATGGAGGGCGGCGCTCTCGATCCGCCAGTCGGCGACGGCCGCCGCCATCACGGCGACTTCGACCGGGAGCGCGGCTTCGCAGGCGGCGAGCATTTCCGCCGCGGTCTCGACCGGCACGAGCTTGACCCCGGCCGGCGAGGGCTCATGGGTCGGTCCGGAAACGAGCACCGTCTCGGCGCCGAGCGCGGCCAAAGCCGCGGCGATGGCATGGCCCTGCTTGCCCGAGGAATGGTTCGAGATGTAGCGCACCGGATCGATCGGCTCCCGGGTCGGCCCGCTCGTGACCAGCGCCCGTTTTCCGGCCAGCCTCTTATCGCCGACCAGCACGTGCTCGACTGCGGCGATGATCTCCAGCGGCTCGGCCATGCGGCCAGACCCTATCTCGCCGCAGGCGAGCTCACCCGAACCCGGTCCGACGCGTACGACCCCGCGCGCATCCAGGGTCGCGAGGTTCGCCTGGGTCGCCGGATGCGCCCACATCATCAAATTCATCGTCGGGGCGATCAGCACCGGCTTGTCGGAGGCGAGAAGAGCGGTCGTCGCAAGATCATCGGCAAGCCCTGCCGCCATACGCGCAATCAGATCGGCGCTCGCCGGCGCCACCACTAGGAGATCAGCCTCGCGCGACAGCCGGATATGGCCCATCTCGCTCTCGTCGGTCAGCGACCAGAGGTCGTCGTAGACCTTGTCCTCACTGAGTGAGGCAACCGACAGAGGCGTCACAAAGTGTTTCGCCGCAGCCGTCATGATGCAGCGAACCGCGGCACCGCGCTCGCGCAACCGACGGATCAGGTCAAGGCATTTATAGGCGGCAATCCCGCCGGAAATGATCAGCAGAATGCGCTGGTCCTGAAGCAACTCGGCCTCCGATTCTGTCAGCCGAGGTGACTATGCTACTGCTCGGTGGCAAGGGCGAGAGGTATCGCTATCGCCCGAGTAGGAGCGCGACGGCGATCCCGGCTAAAGCCAACGCTGTGATCCACACCGGCACTAGTACGAATGCTAGATGCCGGGCACGATGTGCGGCCTGAATCGCCAGAGTTTCGGCGTGCATCACAATCCCTTCGCGCGACCAATCGGCAATCAGTGCATCGAGGCTTCGCACCAGCCGCGGGACGCGTTCGACGAGATCGGCGAGCGTCTCCAGCCCCAGGCGCAACCTTGCCTCGGGCCCGCGATTGTCGCGCATCCACTCTTCGATCAGCGGCCGCGAGAGAGCCCAGATGTTGGTCTCGGGATCGAGACGACGCCCGACACCCTCGATGACCACCATCGTCTTTTGCAGCAACAAGAGCTGCGGCTGGGTTTCCATCTCGAACTGCTCGGTGATCTCGAAAAGTTGAGCAAGCAGGCGCGCAACCGAGATCTCTTGCAGCGGTCTTCCGAGGATAGGCTCGCCAATCGAACGGCACGCTTGTGTGAAGGCGTCGATCGAACGCTGGGAAGGTACGTAGCCCGCGGCGAAGTGGACTTCCGCCACTCGCCGGTAATCGCCGGCGAGAAAGCCGAGCAGCATGTCCGCGAGGTAAAACCGGGTATCGCGGTCGAGCCTGCCCATGATTCCGAAATCGACGACGGCGATCGCGCCATCGGCGTCGACGAACATGTTTCCGGGATGGAGATCGGCGTGAAAAAAACCGTCGCGAAATACCTGGTTGAAGAAGGCTGCGGCGGCCTTGCGCAAGAGATCTTCGATGCAGTGCCCGGCAGCGAGGAGGCCCGCTTTGTCGTCGATACGGATTCCGTTTATTCGCTCGAGAGTCAGGACGGTGCGGCCGGTGCGCGGCCAATCGACCCGAGGCACACGGAAGTTAGGGTCCCCGGCGAAATTCCCGGCGAGCTCCGCGGCTGCGGCAGCCTCCATCCGCAGGTCCATTTCGATCCTGACGACCTCGGCGAGCGTCTGCACCACCTCGACCGGCCTGAGCCGTCGCAGCGCGGGCTGTAGTCGCTCACCCAAATCGGCGAGCCACAGGAACAGGTCGAGATCGCGGGCAAATGCAGCGGCGATCCCCGGGCGCAGCACCTTGACGGCAACCTCGTGCCCGTCGGTGGTCCGAGCGAAATGGACCTGGGCGATAGAAGCGGCTGCTATCGCCGCCTCGTCGAAGGATGCGAACAGACCGTCGAGCGGGCGGGCGAACTCGGCCTCGATCAGCGCCCGCGCCTCGCTACCCGGGAAAGGCGGGAGCTGGTCCTGCAGGCTGGTGAGATCGGCAGTGATCTCTTCACCGAGGAGATCGGCTCGGGTGGACAGAAGCTGGCCGAGCTTTATGAAGCTCGGCCCCAATTCTTCGAACGCTGCGGCGAGCCGCTGGCCCGGTCGCGGCAAGACCCGGCTGCGGCGTGCAAACAAGTGACCAAACCGCACAAATGGCACTGCGGCAGGGACGGCTGTCAACGGCGACAGCGCGTCGTACCGCGCGAGGGTCAGGCAGATCCGGACCAGCCGCACAAAATTGCGGACGCTGCGCAGAAGCCCGAATCTGGCTCGGAGCGGCTCAGAGGCGCCAGGCCGAATGGAGCGCAGCGACGCCCCCCGTCAGATTGCGGAATTTGACCTGGTCAAGACCGGCTCCGGCGATCATCTCGGCGAGCTCGCTTTGCCGTGGGAAACGCCGGATGCTTTCGACAAGGTAGCTATAGGCGTCGCGGTCGCCGGTCACGATCTGCCCGAGCAATGGCACCAGTTGGAAGCTGTACAGATCATAGAGCGGCTGAAGCAGCGGGGTTATCTCTGGGGTAAATTCGAGACACAGAAAGCGCCCGCCCGGCTTTAGAACGCGGTGCGCCTCGGCGAGTGCGGCATCAATCCGGGTGACGTTGCGCAAACCGAAGCCGACCGTATAGAGATCTACACTGCGGTCCGCCACCGGGAGCTGCTCCGCATCGGCGCATATCCATTCGATCCCGGCGAGGATCCCCTGGTCGAGCGCGCGGGCGCGGCCGATGGCCAGCATTGCCGCGCTCGCGTCGCAGACCACGGCGCCGCCGTCGACCCTTTGCTCGCCACCGAGAAGACGCGGCAATGCGCGCAAGGCGATGTCGCCGGTCCCCCCTGCGATATCGAGCAGACGCTGCCCCGGGCGCGGCTTCAGCGAGGCCACCATCTCGTTCTTCCACCAGCGGTGGATGCCGACGCTCATCAGATCATTCATCAGGTCGTAGCGCGGGGCGACGCTGTCGAAGATGGCGCGAACCAAGGGCGCCTTTTCGGCCTCGCGCACGCGGTGGAACCCGAAATCGGTGCGCACGCTTGTGTCGTTCTCGCTCATCGGGCAGGAAGATAACCCTATCGGGCCGCGCGTGCCACGATCGGCCAATTTGGTGAGGCGTCCTTTCGAAGACCATGCCTGAACTGCCTGAGGTCGAGACGGTCCGGCGCGGCCTTGCGCTGAAGATGAGCGGGCGCCGCATTCTGCGAGCCGAGCTACGCCGGCCGGATCTGCGGCGGCCGTTTCCGCCGGCCCTTGGCGCTCGGCTCGACGGCGCGCGTATCGGCGCGCTCGGCCGGCGCGGGAAGTACATCCTGATCGAGCTCGATTCGGACGGACTCTTGCTGCTGCATCTCGGCATGTCCGGGCGGATCACGGCGGGCACCGCCGCTCTGCCAGATGCTCCGCACGATCATGTGGTGTTACGGCTCGACGACGGTACCGTCATTCGCTTCAACGATGCCCGCCGTTTCGGGCTGCTCGACTATGTCAAGCGCGGCGAGGAGAAACAGCATCCGCTCTTGGCAGGGCTCGGTCCGGAGCCGCTCGAGGCCGAATTCAACGGCGCTTATCTCGCCGCGGCGCTCGTTGGCAAGATGACCCCGATCAAGTCGGCGCTGCTCGATCAAAAGATCGTCGCTGGGCTGGGCAACATCTATGTGTGCGAGGCGCTGTTCCGCTCGGGAGTCTCGCCGCGGCGCCTCGCGGCCTCGATCGGCCGGGGGCGCGCGGAGCGGCTGGTCAACGGGATTCGCTCGGTCCTGACCGAGGCGATCGAGGCCGGCGGCTCCTCGCTGCGCGATTACGTTCAAGCCGACGGCGAACTCGGGTATTTCCAGCACCGTTGGGCCGTCTATGGCCATGAAGGCGATCCCTGTCCCGGCTGTGATTGCGCAGGCGCCGTGCGCCGGATCGTGCAGTCCGGCCGATCGACCTTTTTCTGCGCGAAACGACAGCGTTAGAGAGGCCAAGGATGAGTGAGCAACCCGGCTACCAGAACATCCTCGTCGAACGGCGCGGCGCGGTCGGCATCGTCACGCTCAACCGGCCGGCGGCGCTGAATGCGCTGAATGCGGCGCTGATCAGCGAACTCGCGGCGGCGTTGGACGAGCTCGAAGACGACGCGGCGATCGGCGCCATCGTGCTGACCGGAAACGAGAAGGCCTTCGCCGCCGGCGCCGACGTCAAGGAGATGGTGGCGAAGAGCTATCCCGAGATCTATTGCGAGGATTTCATCACCCGCGGCTGGGAGCGGGTCGCGCAGTGCCGCAAGCCGGTCATCGCGGCGGTCGCCGGGTTTGCGCTCGGCGGCGGGTGCGAGATCGCGATGATGTGCGACATCGTCATTGCCGCCGACACCGCGCGGTTCGGCCAGCCGGAGATCAATCTCGGCACGATCCCGGGGGCGGGCGGGACCCAGCGACTCACCCGCTTTGTCGGCAAGGCGAAGGCGATGGATTTGTGCCTCACCGGCCGCATGATGGATGCGGCCGAGGCGGAACGCGCCGGGCTCGTCAGCCGCATCGTTCCCGCAGCCGAGCTGCTCTCCGAGGCGGTCAAAATCGCCGAGCGGATAGCCGGAATGTCTCGCCCGATCGCGATGATGGTCAAGGAAGCGGTCAACCGCGCCTATGAGACGACCCTTGCCGAGGGGGTGCGTTTCGAGCGGCGGC
Organism: uncultured Alphaproteobacteria bacterium; assembly: GCA_963788085.1. Classification (GTDB taxonomy): domain Bacteria; phylum Pseudomonadota; class Alphaproteobacteria; order ATCC43930; family CGMCC-115725; genus AP-15. The sequence continues at coordinate 117,772 of CAWBFS010000017.1, read as the reverse complement.
TGTTCCATTCGACCTTCGCCACCGAGGACCGGAAGGAAGGCATGGAGGCTTTCATCGAGAAGCGCAAACGGCCGCCTTCCGCAACCGGTGACGGAGCTATCGCGGGCCGTCCTTGTTCGAATGGCGCAGCGGCAAGGGCTGGACGAGCGGCTCGGGCGCGACCAAGATCCGCGCAGGCCGAATCAACAGTTTGCGCCACATCGCCCGTACCGGACGCCATACCGTAAAGCGGACCATCTCCGCGGCGATCGTCCGCGCCGGGATCCTGGCGAAGACTGGCCATGCCGTGCCGGCGGAAATCGGTCACCCAGACCTCGACGACTCCGCCTCGGCACGCCAAAAGCGGCGGCGACCTCGACGCTCGTCCAACCATCGACGATGACGCGCTGGACGATCTGGCCTCGTTGAGCAACGCTGATTGTTCGGCGATCGTAATTCAGTGTTCTTCATGACCCGGCGAACGCGCGGACAGGTCCGAGAATTCCCGAAGTATCAACCAGTAACGTCGACGACGATCCGCCCGCGGATCTCACCCCGGAGGATCTTGGGCGCAAGCCCCGGCAGCGCGGAAAGCGGCACGGTCTCGGTCATCCTGTCCAGCTTGTCGAGCGGCAGATCGTGGACCAGGCGCTGCCACGCTTTGATCCGCTCGTCGCGCGGGCACATGACCGAATCGATGCCGAGCAGGTTGACCCCGCGCAGCAGAAACGGGATCACCGTCGCCGGCAGGTCGCTACCGCCGGCGAGGCCGCAGGCGGCGACGCTGGCGCGGTATTTGAGTTGCGTCAGTATCGTCGCCAGGGTGGTCCCGCCGACGGCGTCGATCGCCCCGGCCCAGCGCTCGGCGTCGAGCGGCCGCGACGGTTTCGCCGCGAGTGTTGCGCGATCGATCAGCTCGGCCGCGCCGAGCCCGGTCAGGTAGTCCCGTTGCTCGGGTCGGCCGGTGGACGCCACAACCCGGTGCCCGAGCCGCGAAAGGAGCGCCACCGCGATACTGCCGACCCCGCCGGCGGCGCCGGTAACCAGCACATCGCCGGAGCCGGATTTGAGCCCGTGCCGCTCCAAAGCGATGACCGCCAGCATTGCCGTGAACCCCGCGGTGCCGATCGCCATCGCCTGGCGGGCGCTGATCCCTTCCGGCCGCCGCACCAAATAGGAGGCCGGGACGCGCGCCTTCTCGGCGTAGCCGCCCCAGTGCGTCTCGCCGACCCGCCAGCCGGTCAAAATTACCGGATCGCCCGGCTTGAACTCCGGAGAATCCGAGCGTTCGACAGTGCCGGCGAAATCGATGCCGGGAACATGCGGGTAATTGCGCACCAGCCGGCCGATCCCCTGCAGGATCATCCCGTCCTTGTAATTGAGCGTCGAGCACTCGACCGCGACGGTGACCTCTCCGGCCGGCAACCGATCCTCGTCCACCGCCTCGATCCGCGGGACGACCTTGCCCCCCTCCTCATGCAACACCAATGCGCGGAACGTCGCCATCGCGCCTCCTCATTATCGTCATTGCCGGGCTTGACCCGGCAATCTAGATGCGCGGGTCAAGCCCGCGCATGACGGTTTTAAATTCACGCGCGCAGCGGCTCGAGGATGCTGACGAAATTGGCGACCGCGGCGCCGCCCATGTTGAAGACGCCGGCGAGCGCGGCGTCCGGCACCTGGATGCCGCCGGCCTTGCCGGTCACCTGCATCGCCGCCAGCACATGCATCGACACGCCGGTTGCGCCGATCGGGTGGCCCTTTCGATTTGAGCCCGCCCGAAGGGTTGATCGGCAGTTTGCCTTCCTTCTCGGTCCAGCCCTCGAGAATGGCCCGCGCGCCCTCGCCTTTCGGCGTCAACCCCATCGCCTCGTATTCGATCAGCTCGGCGATCGTGAAGCAATCATGGGTCTCGACCAGATCGAGGTCGTCGAGCCCGAGCCGGGCGGCGGCCAAGGCCCGTTTCCAGGCAAGCTCCGGTCCTTCGAAGGCGACGATGTCGCGCCGGCTCATCGGCAGAAAGTCGTTGACCTGTTCGGCCGCGCGGAAAATCACGGCTTTCTTCATGCTGAGCGCCGTAGCCGTGTCGGCGAGCACGACCGCCGCCGCGCCATCGGAGACGAGCGAGCAATCGGTGCGCTTCAGCGGGCCGGCGACGATCGGGTTCTTGTCCGAAACAGTGCGGCAGAATTCGTAGCCCAGATCTTTTTGCATTTGGGCCAGCGGATTGGCGACGCCGTTCTTGTGGTTCTTGGCGGCGATCCGCGCCAGTGCATCGGACTGGTCGCCATAACGCTGGAAATAGCTCTGGGCGATTTTTCCGAAGATGCCGGCGAAACCGCCCTCGATTGCATCCTCCTCCTTGCGGTAGGAGGCGCCGAGCAGGATATCGCCGACCTGCGCGCCCGAGACCTCGGTCATCTTCTCGACGCCTACGATCAGCGCCAACCGCGCCTTGCCGGCGGCGATCGCGTTGAGGCCCTGGTGGATCGCGGCCGAGCCGGTCGCGCAGGCGTCCTCGACCCGCGTCGCCGGCTTGAAACGGAGCGCCGGATCGGCCTGAAACACCAGCGATGCCGGGAATTCCTGGCGGACAAAGCCGCCGTTCATCGTGCCGAGATAGATCGTGTCGATGTCGGTCGCCGCGACACCGGCATCGGCCAACGCCGCCTGCGCCACCTCGACGATCAGCGACTCGATGTCCCTGCCCTCGTGCTTGCCGAATTTGCTGTGCGCCCAACCGACAATGCAACCGCTCATGCCGCCCTCCAAAGTGCCGGCGCCGAACGATAACAAGCCAACCCGCGCCGCTCCATCACGATATGGTGCCGCCCCGCCTCCTTTCGAGCGAGAGGCATCTCAGAGCATTCCCGAAGGCGGGAGTTCAAGACGCGACCGCTTCGGTCGAGTTCCCCAGTATTCGGGTGGGTGAAGGGAATCTCGCCCCACCCATCAAAACCGCCTCCCCGGCGAAAAGCCGGGGTCCATCGTTCCGCCGCACGAACCTATCACCATTGGTATCGAGACTACGGCGCGATGGGTCCCGGCTGCTGGCTGTTTTCGCTGTTTCGGCGGTGAATTATCAGCCAGCTGGGGTCCGTTTTCGGCGGAAATCCTGGGCCCCTGCCGCGTCGGGCAATTACGGAACAGCGAGAATTCTCGCTGTTCCGTCGCTGTTTTTCGCTGTTCGTGTGAGGGGCAGATCAGCGAAAATGTGACCGGCGTCAGAACTTCGCGCGGCGACACATGTAGCACAGCATGCGTCCGCCGCGCGTCAGCCTGCTCTTCAGCGCGCCTCCTCCGATGCGACCTTCCAGTCGTCGGCACTCGTCTTGGTCGGCACGGGTCCCGTTGTGGACCCAGGCGGGGTGAACTCAGAGACGACTTCGTGAATATGACGGCCGCCGTTGCTGAGCACGAACAAGATTTTGATCACGCCCGTCGAGCCCACCGGCACAGGCGCGTTCAAATTGATCACCATGCTGCCCGTGCAATCGGGATTGACTGTGTAGGTGCCCGTTTCTTGCCCCTTGGGTGAGAACTCGGCTGGCACGCTGTCGCCGCTGTAGTCGCGCTGCGTGAGATTACCGTGTCCGTCGAAAATCTTAATGCCTGCAACAACATTCGGCGCTGGCACGTAGCCGGTAACCCCGAAGGCGAATTCGCCTTTGAGCGTCGCGTTCGAGCACCCGAAATCGTCGCTTCCTCCCGCCCAGGCTGCACCGCTGAACGCCGGTAAAACGATCGTAGCCGCCAGGATTCCTTTCAAAAGCCAGCTCTTCATCTTCGATCCTCCCTCTTTGATCCTAGAATGCGCTGGGGCAACCCCCGTGCAGTCGTCGGGCAGTCGGGGATCGTCGCGCAGCTGCCCGCGGCTGACCCCCATCGTTACTGCGCGTTCCTACTTGGGCGCCACCCGCCTGCTCGGGGTAAACGAGGCCGCGTTGCCCTCAGGCTCTGTAGCAATTGAGGTCATCTCGTCACCATTGGGCGAGACGAATATATCGAAGCTCGGCCCCCCGTTCAGTACCGTGTAGGTTCCCGTACAATCCAAGTTGAGAGTATACGTCAGCGGGGCGGGGGAAGGTACATGCTGGTCAATACCATTGATGGTGAATGTCACATAGTCTTGTCCCGTGCCGTTTCCATTAAAGATGTGAAATCCGGCGGCATTGCTTACCGACACCTCCTTTACCCCAAACGCTGGAGGGAACGCCGTTCCTGGTCCGGTGAACAGATAACGCCCCTTCAGCGTCTTCAGGCTGCACTGTGTCGCGCCGTCATTGTCGCCTGCATACCCTTGCTCGACGGTGCTTACGAGCACCCACATACCGAAAACGCATAGTCCAAACGCGAGCCAGCTCTTCATCTTCGATCCGCCCTCTTTGATCCTAGAATGCGCTGGGGCAGCTAGCTTCCGCCCCGTATCGAGGGAAGCTTTATTCCGCCAGACGGGGCAATAAAGCGGCGATAAAATCTTTTGAATTGTTTTGAAATGCTCCAAAATCGCTGCGGTTGAGGAGCTTAGCCCCCTGTGGTCGGCCCTCGCCCGGGAGGCGGAAGCATGGACGCGCTCGTCACAACCGACGTGTTCCTGTTCGAGGGGTTTCGCCTCGACCGGCGCGGCCTCTCTCGGTGTGATGACCAGGGGTGTTTTGTCCCGGTCCCGGTAGGCTCGCGCGCGCTCGAAGTCCTCGGTGTTCTGGTCGCGCGTTCGGGGGATCTCGTCGCCAGGGATGAGATCATGAACGTCGTTTGGCCGGGGGTGGTGGTCGAAAGCAGCAATCTGCCAGTGCAGATCGCCGCGCTCCGCCGCGTTCTCGATGACGGGCGAGCGGAGGGTAGCTGCATCCAGACGGTGCCGGGACGCGGCTACCGCTTTGTCGCGCGATTAGCGCACCCTGCCGCAGAAACCGGCTCGGCTCCCTCACCCATGGATGGCGACGCAGAGCATGCGGAGGGTGGCGCGGCAACCGCCGCCGACTTACCAATCGACGCGGGCGGGCGATGGCGGGCCGCGCGCCAGGTTCTTGGCGCTGCGCCCTCGACCCGCCGCCTCGCCGCGATCTTCGCTTTAGACGTGGCGGGTTACTCGCGCCTGATGGGCGCCGATGAGGAAGGCACGCACGAACGCTTGAAGGCGCATCTCCAGCAGCTGATCGAGCCGAAAATCAAGGAGCACAAGGGCCGCATCGTCAAAAACACCGGCGACGGCATACTCGCGGAATTCGCGAGCATCGTCGACGCGGTGCGCTGCGCCGCCGAGGTCCAGCGCGGGATGATCGACCGGGAGCCCGAGTTGGCCGACGATCGGCGCATCAGGTTTCGCATCGGCGTCAATCTCGGTGACATCATCGCCGATGGTGGGGACATCTTCGGCGACGGCGTCAATGTAGCAGCTCGGCTGGAGGCGCTTGCCGAGCCCGGCGGCATCTGCGTCTCCGGCGTCGTGCGTGACCAAATTCGCGACAAGCTCCCCTACTCGTTCGAGGATAGGGGCGAACAGAGCTTCAAGAACATCGCGCGACCCGTCCGGATCTATGCGTTGCCCCCCGAAGCCGTCGCCGATTTGCCGGTGGCGGGTATGCCCATCGCAGTACCGCGTCGCCAGCGCAGCGTTGTTGCTCCAATAGCGGCGGCCATTGCAGCAGTACTTGTCATCGCAGTCATCGCCTGGTGGCTTTGGCCGGGCACGAAACCCTCTACGTCACCTACAGTCGCCGCGGCCACCTCAGTTGCGCCGCCCTTCGTCGCGCCGCGCCTGTCGATCGTCGTGCTGCCGTTCGCCAATCTCAGCAACGACAAGGACCAGCAGTATTTCGCCGACGGGATCACCGAGGATCTGACGACCGATTTGTCGCGGCTCCCGAATATGCTCGTAATCTCGCGCGACAGCGCGTTCACCTATAAGGGCAAGCCGGTCAACGCGAAGCAGATCGGCCGTGAGCTGGGCGTACGCTATGTGCTCGAAGGGAGCGTCCAGCCATACGGCAACCAGGTGCGTGTTAACGCGCAGCTGATTAACGCCGAGACCGACACGCATCTGTGGGCCGAGCGGTTCGACCGCGATATGGGCGATCTGTTCGCCCTGCAAAACGAGATCACTGGCCGGATCGCGATCGCCCTCAACCTCAAGCTGATCGGTGCCGAGGCCGCCCGACCGAACGACCATCCCGACGCGATGGACTACATTTTCCGAGGACGCGCCGTAAGGACCAATCCGTCTTCGCGCGATACGTATGTAGAGGCGATCAGCATGTACGAGCGCGCGTTGGCGCTTGATCCTGGTTCGGTCGAGGCACGGAGCCGGCTCGCGGCCACGCTCGCGAGCCGCGAGCTCGAAGGCATGACCGACTCGGCGGCCGCCGACATGGCACGCGCGGAAGGGCTGATCGGGCAAGCCTTAACGGCATCGCCGCTCGACCCGCTCGCGCATTACGCCAAAGGCATGCTGCTGCGCGTGCGGGGCCGACCTGAGGAAGCCACTCCCGAATTTGAGACGGTGCTCGCATTCGATCGCAACTGGACGAGCGCATTATTCCATTTGGGCTGGTGTAAGCTGATGACGGGATCGATAGATGAGGTCATCCCGCTCGCAGAGCAACTCATCCGCCTTAGTCCCCGCGACCCCTTATTACCCAATCTGTATTGGCGAATAGGCATGGTGCACCTCTTGCAATCTCACACTGGCGATGCCGTCCTCTGGCTCGAAAAGGCGACTAACGCCAATCCGAAACTTCCGCAGCCTCATGCGCTCCTCGCCGCCGCCTACGCCCTCAAAAACGAGACCGAACTCGCCGCCACCGAGCTCACCGAAGCGCGGAAGCTGCGCGGCGAGGGTTCTTTTTCGAGCATCGCTCGCCTCAGGACCAAAGGATATTGGGGGGTACCGAAGGTCCGTGCCCTATACGAAGCCACTTATTTCGCCGGCCTGCGCAAGGCCGGCGTGCCGGAGGAGTGATCGCAGTAGCTGCCAAGTCGAAACCCGCGTCAGCGTTCCGGACGCGCCGAATTACCGGGGGCCGAGCTCGCTTTCGCCGACCATCCGCTCGTGCCCGTCCACCTCGTGTTTAATTCGGTAATGCGGGGCATTGCGCTCGCCGAGCAAGAGACGAACTATCTTGAAGCGGCCTTTAGCCGTATGCTCGACACCCCGCTGCGGAAAAAATTCCACCGCCTGACCGACGCGGTATTTGTGCTCTGACATGCTGATCCCTCCTTAGACCGCGACGCGGTCTCCAGATAGGCTAACGAGGTTGCGAGTTCGCCGCGGGAACGGGAGGATGCCCGACGCCAATGGGCGGCCTGAGCATTCCGTATGCCACGACACCAATGAACAATAGCACGGGAATTACGATCGGCGGAACGAGATATTTCATGGTGTTTCCGGTCTAAAGAGAACTGCATTGGCGGCATCAGCAGGTGACGCTGGGACGTGGCCGGCACCCGATCACAACAAGCTGGAGAGGAGCGCGGCGCCGAGGGCGAGGCAGGCGAACAATACCATCGCCCCCCAATATTTCTTCTGCCCCGCACCTGCCTGTTCCCGACACTGCAAAGGCGCCGTTTTTTGTGCTGGCAAAAGTTCTACCAACCGTTGGCTGATGGCCAAATCGTCCGATGAGAGCGTTCGACGGATGGGCAGCCGGGCAATCAGCGTCGCCAGCGCCTCGGCTGCTCGGGCCTTGGGCAGGGGAGTGAGGCGGGCGGCCTGTTCCCAAGGATCTAGGCCGAGGCGCGTCAACGCTGAGACAACGCTGAGTGTTACTCCGTTGTGTTCTTCGCCCACCGAGGCGAAGAGAAAATCGTTCAGATCAGAATGGAGCAGGGAGAATTGAGCGGGTAGCGCCATGATCGATCCGGCCTCGAATGGCTGGCCGCCCGAATAACGGGCGACGCAACGCCTAGAGAGGGCCGCCGAGTTGTTCGGCGCAAGCGGTAACAACCGCCGAGTTTGGGGCATCGGTTCCCGCCATTGTCGCCCAGCCGCCCTTCTCGATGAATGAGCGCCGGTCCCACGACGAGGACACCTTTTTGAACTCGACCAATTTCGTCGCCGCGTCAGCCTGATGCTGGAATTTCTCGACGCAAATCGGCGCCAGAACCGCAACGACCGCATTTTGCGCCTGCTCTTTCGCCATCCGCTCGGCGGTGCTACCGAGCGTCCAGCCGAAGGATGAGAACCCAACCACCGATATCGCAGCCGCGCCGATCACAGCCCCCCAGATCCCTGGTTTTAGGCTCGGATATCTTTTCATAAGTTCTGCCTCGATGTCAGGGGATCTTTCCCCTGATCTTGCTGCCGCGGATCGCGGCCCTGAGAGAGAACTCGTCTGCTATCCGATGGGGCACCTAGGACTTCGTCGGATAAACCACACGCGGTTCCGCGGTACAGAATTTTGCGCGGCAGACCAATTCTCTAAGCTTCATATTGTGTCCTTGTTTAGCCCGCGCAAGAGGTCTTCAGTATTTCTTAGGAAATATCGCTACGCGACTGATTTAAATTCGCGGCGACGCTTTTTCTTCGACGCGATATAGCCGGGGAGGCGGTGATCCGCATGGCGGATGGTTTCGCCAGCGTGTCGCCGCGGAGATAAATCCCGAGCACCGACCCCCGCGGAAACTTCACCGAGCTGTTGCGGGTAGAAGCGCCGGGGAAGAATTTTCAACATTTAGCTCGTAAGAATACGCGGCAGTTCGAACTCATATAGACAAAAACTCGGGATATATTGTCCGGTTACGGGGAGAGAGTGGCTGGAAAAATTCAAAGTCGTCCCCATCTCTATTTGGCCCGAATTAAAAAACAAGGGTGGCCTCGATGTATATCTCCTCAACAGATGGTCGCACCAAGCGTTTCAGGAAATGGTCCGACGCTTGCGCGGCAGAGATCGACCCAGAGATCGACAAGGATGTTCGCGCGGATGAAGGCGACGGGGAGGTCGTCGCAGATCCTGATCTCGATAATAGGATGATGACATCCCCCGAGCGACCGCATCAGCAGCGACCGCATCAGCAGCGACCGCATCAGCAGCGACCGCATCAGCAGCGACCGCATCAGCAGCGACGGACGCATCAGCAGCGACCGCATCAGCAGCGACCGCATCAGCAGCGACCGCATCAGCCATGGCTCGTCCCTGGCGTAGGGAGGCTTTAAAGTAAATCGCTATTTCGTTCACTCACCCCGCGTGGTCGCTGTAGCGAGGACGAGCGAGGGTGCAGATCGGGAGACCGTATTGAACAATCATTATGGAGCCGAGACGGGTGCCTCGGGCGTCGGCTCCACCGATGAGCACCCGGCGCCCGTGATGGCCCCATCAATATAGGCGGAACGAATGCTTTATAGGCGAAACAAATGCTTTTGGCGTCGGGCGACGCTCGACGAGCTTCTGGCGGACGACGTCATGGAGCCTGTTCTGCGCACCGCAGGTTACGAGCGGGATGAATTTCGCGACATGCTGACGGAGGTGGCCGCGACCTGGTCACGCCTTAATGGATGCTGCGGCAAAGGCTCGCCGTCACCGAATGTTGGCTGACAAAGGCTGCACGGTGGAGGCCCTCGCTCAAGCTCTATGCAAATAGGCCGACGAACCATTCGTTAACCATGGCTGCTCTGAAGGAGACAAAGATGCTTGTGCGGCTAAAGATAGAAGACACTCGTCAGGGGATGGTAGCCACAATTTCCCAACGCGATGACGACGGCAAGACCAGCGGGCGTCCTTCGATTTTTCTCGTTGGAGACAAGGAAGAGGCAAAACAAAGAGCGAGAGCAGTGGCGCGAGCCTTGGGGTTGAAAACATACCGCGTCCTCGACAGGACCAGCAGTCGCGTGTCGCCGCCGATCCCTCCCGCCTGATCGACCTCAACCGAATTCAGCCTGGTAAAAACACCACGGGTCATATCTCGACTTCGGTGCCGAGCTCGATGACGCGGTCCGGCGGGATGCGGAAAAAATCGGGCGACCGCGTCGCCACGCGTGCGAGGCCGGAATAGAGGCGCTCACGCCACCGGGCCATCCCGGGCCGCGGGCTTGATTTGACGTTGGCGCGCCCGACAAAGAAGGAAATCTCGCTCGGATCGAGCTCCAGCCCCGGGATCTGCGCCCGCTGCAATTCCCGCGGGGCGTTCGGCGTCTGGGCAAAGCCGAAATGCGCTTCGATCTGCCAAAAGCCGCTGCCGAGCTCCCGTGCCTTGATCCGGTCTGCGCCGGCCACTCGCGGTATGTTCTCGGTGACGACGTGAACCAGCAGCACGGTCCGGTGCAGCACCTTGTTGTGCTTGAGGTTGCGCAACAGGGTAAGCGGCACGTCTTCGGTCTGGGTGGTGAGAAAGACCGCGGTCCCCGAAACACGGGCTTCCGGCGCCTCGTCGCAGGTGGTGAGAAAGGAGGCGAGCGGCACGGCCTCGCTCGCCAATCGCATCCGCACCAGCCGGCGTCCCGTGCGCCAGGTGGTCAGGATCGTAAATACGGCGACCCCGATCACCAGCGGAAACCAGCCGCCGCTCGGGATCTTCAGGGTATTGGCCCCGAATAGCGCAAGATCGACGGTCATGATCGGCACCAGCACGAAGGCGATTGTCGGCCATTGCCAACGCCACACGCCGCGCATGACGGCTGCGGCGAGGACCGTCGTGATGGCCATCGTCCCGGTCACTGCAAAGCCATAGGCCGAAGCAAGCGCGCTCGAGCTTTGGAACCCCAGAACCAGAGCGACAACCGCAATCAGCAGCAGCCAATTGATCTGCGCGATATAGATCTGACCGTGCGCACGGGTCGAGGTCTGAAAGATATCGAGGGGCGGCATCAGGCCGAGTTGGATCGCCTGCCGCGACAGCGAGAACGCGCCGGAGATCACCGCCTGCGATGCGATTACCGTCGCCGCGGTCGACAACAGCACCAGCGGGAACAAGCCCCAAGCAGGCGCCATGCGAAAGAACGGATTGTCGATTGCCGTTTTGTCCCCGAGGATCAGCGCGCCTTGTCCGAAATAATTCAGCACGAGAGCGGGAAGCACTACGGCGAACCATGCCAGCCTGATCGGAAAACGGCCAAAATGGCCCATGTCGGCGTAGAGCGCCTCGCCGCCCGTAATAGCCAGCGCCACCGCTCCGAGCACGACGAAGCCGGCGCCTGGTGTGGCGATAAAAATGTGAGCTGCATGCGCGGGGTTCAGGGCTCCGAGCACGCTGGGCGTTTCGGCTATTTGCATCACTCCGATAATCGCGATGACGGCGAACCATAAGATCATCACCGGGCCGAAGATGCGGCCGACGCGTCCGGTGCCACCCTTCTGAAAGAGAAAAAGCGCGAGCAGCACAATGATCGTCAGCGGCAGCACGAAACGGTTCAACGCCGGCGTCGCAACGCCAATACCCTCGACCGCGCTCAGCACGGAAATCGCCGGCGTGATCATGCTGTCGCCATAGAACAGCGCGGCGCCGCCAAGGGCGAGCAACACCAACAGATTGCGCGAGCGCTCACCCTGCGCCTGCTCCAAAGCGAGGGCCAGCAAAGCAAGAATACCGCCCTCGCCTTGATTGTCGGCACGCATGATCAACAGGACGTATTTGATCGTGACGACTATGATCAACGCCCAGAAAATCATCGACAGAACGCCAAGTACGTGTTCTGCATCGAGGGGAAGGCCGTGCTCAGGGTTGAAGCATTCTCGAAAGGTGTAGACCGGACTTGTCCCGATATCGCCGAACACGACGCCGAGTGCGGCGAGGCTCAGCGCGGCAAGTCCGGTGGATTGACCCGGTGCGTTCTCCCCAAGTTCCTCTTCTGCGGTCAACGCCGCGTGCCCGGCCGGAATGACCTCGGTCGAAGTCGCGGTGTCGCCTGCGCGATTTGCCATCGGGTTCTCCTGCCTGCCCGCCGCTCGGCCTCCCGCCAGCAATTTATAGAAGGCGCTACGATGTAAAGGATCTACCGGAACATCGCCACTCGAAACGGGGTTCCCGATGTGACGCCTCTTGCGCTCTTATTCGTGCACCAGGGCTGCTGCTTGCCATCGTTGGTGATCGCCCGGCGACTACAAACCGGAGGGAAATAGCAATGATGCAGATCAGGGTCGGATACGAACTGGTCTATGATTGTCCGCAGCCGACGCCGATGCTGCTGATGTTGAACGTCCACTATACGCGCATATCCGACATGGTGGTGCCGGATTACCTCGTGACCAGCCCCTCGATCCCGATCCGCGCCTATCGAGACGGCTTTGGTAACTGGTGCAATCGGATTGTGGCACCGGCTGGAAAAACCAAGCTCTCTGCCCGCGGGATTGTCAAAGACATGGGCGAACCCGATGTGATCGCCAGCGAGGCACCGCAGCACGCAGTGGAGGATCTGCCCGACGAAGCCTTGGTGTTCCTGCTCGGCAGCCGCTATTGCGAGACCGACCGGCTGTCCGACATCGCATGGTCGCTGTTCGGCAATACGCCGCTCGGCTGGGCCCGTGTCCAGGCCATCTGCGATTACGTTCACCGGCACATTGCATTCGGCTACGAACACGCCCGTCCTACCAGGACGGCGTGGGAAGCTTACTGCGATCGGACCGGCGTCTGCCGGGATTTCGCCCATTTGGCGGTCGCGTTCTGTCGCTGCATGAACATCCCGGCGCGGTACTGCACCGGTTATCTGGGCGATATCGGGGTGCCAGTCTCGGATGCGCCCATGGATTTCTCGGCCTGGTTCGAAGCCTATGTCGGCGGTCAGTGGTACACGTTTGACGCACGCCACAACATGCCGCGAATTGGCCGGGTGCTGATCGCCCGCGGGCGGGATGCGGCAGATGTCGCGATCAGCACGACCTTTGGTCCGAACACGCTCAGCAGCTTTACTGTAGTGACCGAGGAGATCACTCCAGCAAGCTCCGAATAGCCGATGCTTTGCGGGCTTGCTGCTGCTGAATGATCCCGAGCACCCGGATCCAGTATTTTGCTTGCGTCGGTTGACGGGCGAGCGCCGCGGCGCGGGCATTCTCCCGCGCCACGGTGGCCGCTTCGCTCCCGTGAACGTCGATCATGTCGCCGGCGAGCTTGTCGTCGTCGCAACCATCGTTCATCGCCAGCACCTGGCTGGGAGCCCCGGCAGCTGGAGCTCAGTAATCCATGCCGCCCATACCACCCATGCCGCCAGGTGGCATACCCGGCGCGCCCTTCGGCTCCGGCCGGTCGGCGACCATCGCCTCGGTGGTGATCAACAGCCCTGCAACCGAGGCGGCATCCTGCAGTGCTACCCGCACCACCTTGGTCGGATCGATGATCCCGGCCGCGACCATGTCCTTGTACTCGCCCGATTGTGCGTCAAAGCCGAAATTCGGGTCGTCCTTGTCGGTCAGCTTGCCGACGACAATAGAACCCTCAACTCCGGAATTCTCGGCGATCTGCCGCACCGGCGACTGGATAGCCTTGCGGACGATCTCGATGCCGACCTTCTGGTCGTTATTGGCGGGGTTGAGCGCGGCCAGAACCTTGCTTGCAAAAAGCAGCGCCACGCCGCCGCCGGCGACGATGCCTTCCTCGACCGCAGCCTTGGTCGCGTGCATGGCGTCGTCGACGCGGTCCTTGCGCTCTTTCACCTCGACCTCAGTGCCTCCGCCGACCCGGATGATCGCTACGCCGCCTGCAAGCTTGGCCAATCGCTCCTGCAGTTTCTCGCGGTCGTAATCCGAGGTCGTCTCCTCGATCTGCGCCTTGATCTGGTTGATCCGCGCGGTGATGTCTTCCTTCTTTCCGGCGCCGTCGATGATCGTCGTGTTCTCCTTGTCGATGCGCACGCGCTTGGCGCGGCCGAGCATGTCGAGGGTAACGTTCTCGAGCTTGATGCCGAGATCTTCGGAGATCACCTGACCGCCGGTCAGCGCCGCGATGTCCTCGAGCATCGCCTTGCGGCGGTCGCCAAAGCCCGGCGCCTTGACCGCCGCCACCTTGAGGCCGCCGCGCAGCTTATTGACGACGAGCGTAGCGAGCGCCTCGCCTTCGATATCCTCGGCGACGATCAGCAAGGGCCGGCCGCTCTGCACCACTGCTTCGAGGATCGGTAGGAGCGACTGCAGGCTGGAGAGCTTCTTCTCATGCAAGAGGATATAGGGGTCTTCGAGCTCGGCGAGCATCTTCTCGGCATTGGTGATGAAATACGGGCTCAAATAGCCGCGGTCGAATTGCATTCCCTCGACCACGTCGAGCTCGGTTTCGAGCGACTTGGCCTCCTCGACTGTGATGACGCCCTCGTTGCCGACCTTCTTCATCGCCTCGGCGAGCATGCGGCCGATCTCGGGGTCGCCATTGGCCGAGATTGTGCCGACTTGCGCGATCTCGTCATTGGTCGAGACCTTTTTCGAGCGCTTCTCGATGTCCTTGACGACGGCGTTGACAGCCATGTCGACGCCGCGCTTGAGATCCATCGGGTTCATCCCCGCGGCCACCGCCTTGACACCCTCGCGCACCATCGCATGGGCGAGAATGGTCGCAGTCGTCGTGCCGTCGCCGGCGACCGTGCTCGTCTTGCTGGCCACCTCGCGCACCATCTGCGCGCCCATGTTTTCGAATTTGTCGGAGAGCTCGATCTCCTTAGCGACGGTGACCCCGTCCTTGGTGATCCGCGGCGCGCCGTAGCTCTTGTCGAGAACGACGTTGCGCCCCTTCGGCCCCAACGTCACCCTGACCGCATCGGTGAGAGTGTCGATGCCGCGCAGCATCCGCTCGCGGGCATCCGTGCCGAGCCGTACGTCCTTAGCAGCCATGAATGTTTCCTTTTCAGTCGGTTTTCGCAGCGGCGGCGCTGCTGTCGATGATACCCGCTCCTCGCCTTCGAGAAATCTCCGCACCCGATTATTTCGCGTGCGCGGCGACCGGCGATCACCTCACCGTGTTAACTTAGCACTCTCGGCTACAGAGTGCTATCAAAATCGAGGCGGTATTCCTGAAGCTCGTGTTACAGAAGCGGTCCGCGGGAGAAAACAGATGCCACCAGGTATTGAAGTTATCAGGTTGCGCCGCCCGGACGATTGGCATGTCCATCTCCGCGACGGCGACATGCTAACGACGGTAGTCCAGTACACCGCACGCCAGTTCGCCCGTGCAATCGTGATGCCCAACTTGGTGCCGCCGGTGACGAGCATAACGACGGCGCGGGCCTACCACGCGCGAATCCTCCGCGCGCTCCGGCCCCACCCGAACCCTCCCCCGCTCGCGGGGGAGGAAATGGGAGGGGGCTTCGCACCGCTGATGACCTGCTATCTGACGGACACGACCGACCCGGAAGAGGTCGCCGGCGGCTTTCACGAGGGAATGTTCATCGCGGTCAAGCTCTACCCCGCACGGGCGACCACCAATTCGGCCTTTGGCGTGACCGATTACGAGCGCATCAGCGCCGGTGCTCGAATGCATGGCGGGGCTCGGCATGCCGCTGTTGGTCCATGGCGAGGTGACCGACCCGGAGGTCGACGTGTTCGATCGCGAAGCGGTTTTCATCGACCGGGTGCTCAACCCACTGCGGCGGCGCCTGCCCGAACTACGCATCGTGCTCGAGCACATCACGACCGAAGAGGCGGTGGACTACGTGACTTCGGGCGGGCCGAACCTGGCGGCGACGATCACGGCGCATCACCTCGTGATCAACCGCAACGCAATCTTTGCCGGCGGGATCCGTCCCCACCTCTATTGCCTGCCCATCGCCAAGCGCGAGAAGCATCGGTTGGCCCTGCGCCGAGCCGCGACATCGGGGAACGAGAAATTCTTCCTCGGCACGGACAGCGCTCCGCATGCCTTCCCAACCAAGGAAACGGCGTGCGGCTGCGCCGGCATCTTCACCGCACCCTGCGCGCTCGAAATCTATACCCAGGTGTTCGAGGAGGAGCGGGCGCTCGACCGGCTCGAAGCCTTCGCGTCGCTGAACGGCCCGCAATTTTACCGCCTCCCCCCTAACGAAGCGCGCATTACCTTGGGGCGAGAGTCATGGATAGTGCCGCAGCGCATCGGGGAAGGCGATAATGCCGTCGTCCCTTTCCGCGCCGGGGAAACACTTCGATGGCGGCTGCAGGCTTAGGAGGGCGGATGGATATTGAGACGGCGCTGGAGCGGATCAAGGCGGCGGTCGGTCCTCGCGGTTGGATCGCCGAACCCGCGGAGCAGGAACCTTATCTGGTCGAGGCGCGGCGCCTCTGGCGCGGCGCCACCCGGCTCGTGGTTCGACCAGCTTCGACCGCAGAGGTCGCAGCGGTGGTACGGATTTGCGCCGAAGCCAGTCTGCCGATTGTGCCGCAGGGCGGGAATACCGGCCTTGTAGGAGGCGGCGTTCCCCCCGAGGACGGGTCCAACATCGTCATCGCGCTCGGTCGCATGAACCGCATTTGCGCGATCGACCCGGTCAATTTCACGATGACCGTCGAGGCCGGCTGCATCCTGGCGCATCTACAGCAGGTGGCCGCCGAAGCCGACCGGCTGTTCCCCCTCAGCCTCGGCGCCGAGGGCAGCTGCCAGATCGGCGGCAATTTGTCGACCAATGCCGGCGGCATCGCAGTGTTGCGCTACGGCAATACCCGCGAACTGACTTTGGGCCTCGAGGTTGTGCTCCCGGACGGGCGGATCTGGGACGGGCTGCGCAGCCTGCGCAAGGACAATACCGGCTACGACCTGAAGCAGCTCTTCATCGGCGGCGAAGGCACGCTCGGGATCATCACCGCCGCGACCTTGAAGCTGTTCCCCAAACCGCGCGAAGTCGAGACCGCGTTTCTCGGGCTCGCCAGGGTGGAGGATGTCATGACGCTTTTCGCCCATGCCCGCGCCGCGACCGCCGATCAGCTAACCGCCTTCGAGCTGATCCCGCGCGCGGCTCTTGATCAGGCGCTGGTCCACGTGACCGGGACCATCGATCCGCTTGCGGCGCCGCATCCCTGGTACGTCCTGCTCGAAATGTCGTCCAGCCAAACCGAGAGCGGCATCCGCGCGCTGTTGGAGAGGCTGCTCGAGACGGCGCTCGAGGAAGATCTGGTCGCGGACGGCGTCATCGCCGAGAGCGGGTCGCAAGCTAAGGAACTCTGGAAAATCCGCGAGGCGATCGTCGAGGCCCAGCTCTATTCGGGCTCGATCAAGCACGACGTCTCGGTACCGGTCAGCCGGGTCGCCGATTTCATCATCCGCGCCACCGCGGGGGTGACCGAGAGGCTGCCCGGCATCCGGCCGATGGCCTTCGGCCATGTCGGCGACGGCAACATCCACTTCAACCTGACCCAGCCGGAGGGCGCCGACACCGCGGCCTATCTCGCGCGCTGGCAGGAGTTCAACGATGTGGTCCATGGTGTCGTGCGTGAGCTTCACGGGTCGATCAGCGCCGAGCACGGCGTCGGGCGCCTGAAGCGCGACGAGATCACCCACTACAAATCGCCGGTCGAGATCGAGCTGATGCGCGCCGTCAAGCGCACCTTCGATCCCGCCAACATCATGAACCCCGGCAAACTCGTCAGCGTGTGAAATGCACTTCCAAGTCCCCCGAAAGAGGCTGTCAGGAAATCCGCCGGCGCCCCGCAGATCTGTCGTTTTCGTCGTTCCCGCGAAAGCGGGAACCCGGATTTCGGTCACTTGCCCTGGCCCCCGCTTTCGCGGGGGCGACGATTGGAGGGAGCTATCGATTTGATTACAGCCGCGAAAGCGGGGGCCCAGGGCAGCCGCTGCGGCCTGTCCTCCCGGATTCCCGCATTTCGCGCGGGAATGACGATTGGTAGCGAGATGCCCGTGGAAGATCCGCGCCAGCGCTACACCGCCAATCTGCAAGGGGAGGTGGACAGCGCCTCGCTCTACCGAACGCTGGCGCAGACCGAGAAGAACCCCGAGCTGGCTCAGGTCTACGCTCGCCTCGGCGCGGTCGAGGAGGCGCACGCCGAGTTCTGGAAACGCAAGATCGGGGCGATCGATCAACGCGTGCCGAGCTTGCGGCCGAGCTTCCGGACGCGGGCGCTCGCCTGGCTGGCGCGCCGTTTCGGTCCGGCCTTCGTCCTGCCGAGCATCAACACGCTCGAGCAGCTGGACAGCGGCACCTACGACACCCAGCCGGAAGCCGTCGCCGGCGGGCTGCCCGCGGCCGAGCGCTCGCACGCCCGCATCATCGAGGCGCTGGCGGCGCCGTCGCCGGGCGCATTCAGCGGCCCGACGATCGCGCGGCTGGAAGGCCGACACCGCGCCCTCGGCGGCAATGCGCTGCGCGCTGCTGTGCTGGGAGCCAATGACGGGCTGTGCTCCAATCTGAGCCTCGTGATGGGCGTGGCCGGAGCGGACCTTGCGCCGCACGCGATCCTGGTGACCGGTCTGGCGGGCCTGTTGGCCGGCGCCTTCTCGATGGCGTTGGGAGAATGGCTGTCGGTCAGAACGACCCGCGAATCCTATCAGCGGCAAATCAAGACCGAGGCCGACGAGCTCGAGCAGGTGCCCGAGGAGGAAGAAGAAGAGCTGGCGCTGATCTATCAGGCCAAAGGTCTTCCCGCGGACCAGGCGAAAGTGCTGGCGCAACGACTGATCGCCAACAAGGAAACCGCTCTCGACACGCTGGTGCGCGAGGAGCTCGGGATCGACCCCGATGAGCTCGGCGGTTCGGCCTGGGCCGCCGCCGGGACCTCTTTTCTGCTCTTCGCCATCGGCGCGATCTTTCCGGTCGCCCCTTTCTTTGTGCTGGCGGGGTCGCCGGCGGTGATCGCCAGCCTCGCGGCGAGCGGATTCGCGCTGTTCCTGATCGGCTCCGGCACAACCTTGTTTACCGGGCTCGGAATATGGTTCTCCGGACTGCGTCAATTGCTGATCGGCTTCGCCGCCGCCGGCGTGACCTACGGCGTCGGCAAACTGATCGGCGCCGCCGTCACGGGGTGAGGCGCAAGCTTCTGGTGCGGGCGAGGAATTCCGCGCGCGCGAGCTGGCGCTGCAGCCCGAGCCGTTCGGTCACCGTCAGCGGCTGCCATGCACCGCCGCCGAGCAGCATCCGATTATTTCCTTCGCCGGCTTTGCCGACCATCCGCAGATGCTGGCCGTCAAACACGAGGAGGCCGTCGAGCCCGCGTTCGTCGAGGGTCCAGTTCCGCACCGGTCCAGTGTCGATGTGGATGAAGCCGGAGTGCGGATACCACCCAACGCCGCCGCGCTCCATCGCGCGCGCCTTCGTCATCGCCTCGGAGAGACTTAAATCGACACGTATATCAAGCGCGCGGCCGACGATATGCTGACTATGCTCGGCAACACCGAACATCGTGCGGGCGAGCATGGCGTTGGTTTCGGCCGTGCGATAAGCCGACAATACCGTGGCTTTGGTCTGGCCCACCGAATCCAGAACATCGGCCAGGAAATCGATGACCCCGACATCGATCTGCGTCTTTTCGCCGGAATGGTGGTCGCGCAAGAAAACACAAAGCTCGTCGATGACCCGGGGGATCGGGCCTTGGTCGTTGCGGTACGCCCCATCGAACGTCTCGCCGGTATGGCAGTTGACGAGGCGCAGCCGGCGCAGGGCCATTGGCGGACGGGCAACCGCACGCGCCATCGACGGCCACGCTGCGGCAAATCCGGTCATCAAGGATAGAAATAGTCTGCGATCCATCGCCTCTTCAGTTCTCGTGCAATACCTGAAAACAGGATTACCGGGATCACCGGCAATTCCGTTAACGGCAGGGTCTGCAGGGTGCCCGGGGCGAGCCGGACATGACGAGGAGAAAGGTCAACGGATTGAAGGCGCAGAGTTGCCTTCGGTCAAGCTTAAAATCTCTTCAGCAGGCGATCGATGTAGTCGAGCTCGATTTCCGGACGAGAGCGCTCGCCCGCACGGCGGCGCAGTTCGTCCAGAATCTCGCGGGCTTTTTGCAGAGTATTCTGGTCGGGGATTTTGACGTCCCCCTGATCGTAGGTCCCGTTATTCGACAACGGCCGCCCTAAAGGATCCCGCTCGACCCGGTCGCGCGGCGTCCCGTCGGTCGCTCCGACTTCGTCGTCGTTCGGGTTGCCCCATTGGCCCTGCATGCGGCGCTGCATCTGCTGCGCAAAGTCGCGCGCTGCCTGCTGCAACTGGTCGAGCGCCTCGGTCTGCGGGCCGATCGCCTCGCCGGGCTGCCGGCGCTGCAATGCCTCGGTAGCGTCGCGCATCGCCCGTTCGGCACGGCCCAAAGGCTCGGGGATGTCGCCGAGCCCGTCGCCCAGCCGGCGCATCATATCGCCGAGCATGCGGCGCAGCCCCTCCTGCTGCCCTGCGGCATCGCCCAGCTGGCCGTTAGCATCCGGCTGGTCGCCCCCTCCTTGCTGCTGTCCGGGCTGCTGTCCCTGCTGCTGGCCACGCTGCCCCATGCGGCCTTGTTGACCCTGTTGGCCTTGCTGCTGTTGGGCGCGGAAGCTGCGGTCGAGCAGCTGCTGCTGCCGCTGCATCAGCTCGCGCATGTTGCGCATCATCTGCTGCGCTTCGCTCGATCCCTGCTGCGGCATCTGCCCGGGCCTCGCCATGCGAAGGTTTTCCAGCATGTTCTGCAGCTGCGACAACAGCTCGCGCGCCTGGTCGCGCGCGCCGTTGCGGGCCAGGTCGCGCGCCCGGTCGAGCATGCGTTGCAGATCGCGGCTGCTGATGACCTTCGATGGATCGATCGGCTGCTGGTACTGATCCGGGTTGCGCGCCATGTTTTCGGCGAGCGCCTGCAGATAGCGGTCGAGCGCCTGCTGCAGCTCCTTCATCAGACGATCGATCTCCGCGTCCGGCGCATTTTTTGCGAGCGCATCCTGGAGCTCCTGCTGCAGGCGCCGCATCTCGCGCTCGGCGAGCGACATGCGTCCATCCTCGATGCGCAAAGCGGTGTCCCACAGGAGCTGCTGGACTTCGGCTATGGAATTCGCGTCGTCATTGATCCGCAGGCGCTCTTCGGCGAGGC
Source organism: uncultured Alphaproteobacteria bacterium (assembly GCA_963788085.1). Classification (GTDB taxonomy): domain Bacteria; phylum Pseudomonadota; class Alphaproteobacteria; order ATCC43930; family CGMCC-115725; genus AP-15. The sequence goes on along the minus strand of CAWBFS010000017.1, from coordinate 96,905 downwards.
GCATGCCGAGGAAGGCGACGGTATCGTCGCGGTAAAGCTGCGGCCGCTCGCGCAGATCGCTGAGCGTATCGGCTACGGCCAAGCGCGACCCGGGATCCGTCACCAGCTCCTTGCGCTGGTCGATGATCGCGCGGGCGACCGGGTGCTCGAATTTCCGCTCCGGCAGCTTCATCCGAACCGGCTCGCTTTCCCCCGTCTGGCCCAGCGCGTCGGTAGCGACGAGCCGGATCTCGACCGGCAGGCCGGCCCAGGGATGCGGCGACAAATCGTGATAGCTGGTGGCTTTCGCTTCTTTCAGGTGCAGACCCGGCAACGGCGTGTCGAGCTCGATCGTTTCGTCAGGATTGCCGCCCTCGCGCCGGATCACCGCCTTGGCCGATTCGACCCCGTAATCGTCGCTCGCCTGATAATCGATGCGCAGAGCGGCATGCGTCGTGCCTTCCGGGGGTTTTGCGAAGGCGATTTGGGGTGGGTTGTCCGGGATGATCTCGATCTGCCAGTTGCCGAGCGCCGAGCCCGCCTGCGTCACCGCGAGCTGCTTGCCGGAAGTCAAAGTCGCCGCGGCGCGGAAATTCTGCTTGTCGATCGCATCAAAGTCGCGGCTGTCCGCGTCGATCGCGAGGCGCGGGACCGCCTGGCCGCCATGCACCTGGGCGAGCAGTTTGCTGCCGGTCGGGATACGCAGCGTTTCCGCAGTTCCGGGGCGCAGGAATTGCGGGGCCAGCCCGGTGTACTCGGGCGGTGTTATCCAGATGTCGAGGCTCGCGGCGGTTATCCCCGACCTGCCGGCTATATCCGGTCTAACGGACCGGAGGAGACGATCCTTCCAATCGCTCCCGGCATCGATTGCGCCGAGCAGCAGCAGGATCGCCAGGACAGCGCGCAACCCCCACGGATCACGGGCGGCAAACCCGGCATGCGGTAGCCCGATCCGCAATCGGCGCGCCGCGGCCTCCATCCGCCGCCGGTGTGCCTCCCACAGGCGGGCCGCGGCTACATCGAGCGGCCCGCTCGGTCGATCGGCGAGAGCTTGCAGCGGCCGGTGCTCGAGCCCGCTCGCCTGTTCGATACGGCGGCGCGCGGAGAAGGCATCAGGAATGACGGTCTTGCCGAATGCCGCAGCCAAGCCGATCGCGAAAGCAGCGCCGAGGCCGATCAGAATTGCGGCGTGCAAGAGGCCCGGCAAATTCGGCAGGACATCGAAAAGGCCGAGCACCAGAAACGCACCCAAAGCGGCGAGCGCCGGCCAGCAAGGGGGCCAGACCCGCTCCCACAGGAGTGCAAAACGGGCGAACCGCAGCCGCAATGCAAAGCGGCCGCCGGATAGCGACGAGCGGTCGGTCATGCGACACCTCGTTTCCGCACGGGCTCGTCGGCCGTATCGGGGAGCCCGCCAGAGAGCCATTCGGGGATGGTATCCAGAGAAAGGAGCGCGTCATAGCTCGGCCGCGCCCGGATAATGTCAAAACGCTCGTCCGAAACGAGCACCTCGGGCACCAGCAGCCGGCTGTTGTAGGTTGTGCTCATAACCGCCCCATAGGCTCCCGCTGCAGTGAAGGCAAGCAGCTCGCCTTCGGCAAACGGCGGCAGCTCGCGGTCTACCGCAAAGGTGTCGCCGGTTTCGCACACCGGCCCGACAACATCCGCCGGCGAGAGCGAAGCGCCGGCTGCGGGGAGGCGGACCGGGATGATATCGTGCCAGGCATCGTAGAGCGCGGGGCGGATCAAATCGTTCATCGCCGCGTCCACGATCACGAAACGCCTGGTGCTGCCCTCCTTGACGTAGAGCACCTGCGAGACAAGCAGCCCGGCGGGCGCCGTGAGCACCCGACCCGGCTCGAACGCCAAGCTGAGCCCGAGCGAGCCGAAGATGTTGCGCACCAGGTTCGCATAGCTTATCGGGTCCAGCGGGCGCTCGGCGTGGTAACGGATGCCGATGCCGCCGCCGAGATCCATGCGCGGGACGGAAAGCCCGAGAGCGCGCAATTCGAGGACGAGTTCGGCGACCCGCTGGAAGGCGCGCCGATAGGGCTCGAGATCGGTCAGCTGCGAGCCGATATGCACGGCGAGGCCAACCGGCTCGATGCCGGGAAGCTCGCCGGCGAGCTCGAACGCGGCTACCGCCTCGTCAAATTCAATGCCGAATTTGTTCTCCTTCCGGCCGGTCGAAATCTTGGCGTGGGTATGCGGATCGACATCCGGGTTTACCCGGATCGCGATAGGCGCGATCCGGCCTTGGGCGCTGGCGACTTCGCTCAGCCGGCGCAGCTCCGGCACCGACTCGACATTGATCTGATGAATGCCGGCGGCGAGCGCCATCCCCATCTCGGCCGCCGTTTTGCCGACCCCGGAGAAGATGATCCGCTCGGGCGGCACGCCGGCGGCGAGAGCGCGGCGCAGCTCCCCCTCCGAAACGACGTCGGCCCCCGCGCCGAGGCCGGCGAGGAGCCGGAGCACGGCGAGGTTTGAGTTCGCCTTGACGGCGTAGCAGATCAGCGGCCGCTCGGGTAAGAACGCGTCGGCAAACCGGCGATATTGTCGCGGTGAACCCGGCAGCCGAATAGAGGTAGAAGGGGGTGCCGACGGCCGCCGCGATATGGGCCACCGGCAGCTCTTCGGCGTAGAGCTCGCCGCCGCGATAATGAAAGATATCATTCACTCGGATAGGGCCGCGGATAGGTGTCGGGCACGTCTGGCGGCGCGGTCGGCGCACCCCGCTTGCCGCACCCCGCCAATGCTGCGATGAACAGGCATAGAGCAATTGCGGCGAGCACCCTCACCCGCCTCGCTGCGCTCGGCACCCTCTCCCGCAGTGCGGGAGAGGGGCGATCTGGCACAAGGCTACGACACGAAACCCTCTCCTGCACTGCGGGAGAGGGGGGACCCGGCCCGCAGGGCTGGGTGGGTGAGGGTACCGGCATCGATGGTCCGCCGCTCATTCCAAAAATCGCCTTCGCGCCTCGGCCGCGGCGGCACGGACCAGGTCCGGCGCGGTGCCGCCGAAGCTGGTTCGGCTGGCCACCGACCGTGCTGGATCGAGCACGTCGTAGACGGCGGTGGTGATCGCCGGCTCCATCGCCTGCAATTCGGCGAGCGGCAGCTCGGCAAGCGTGCAGCCCAATGCTTCGGCGCGTCTGACGATTTGTCCCGTTGCGTGATGGGCACGGCGGAACGGCAGGCCGACGGCGCGCACGAGCCAATCGGCGAGATCGGTCGCCGTCGCAAAGCCCTCTTCGGCGGCGGCGCGCAGGCGCTCGCGCTGCGGCTGCATGTCGCGCACCATGCCGGCTGTCGCCGCGAGGCAGAGATCGAGCGCGTCGACAGCCTCGAACACCGGGACTTTGTCCTCCTGCATATCCTTGCCATAGGCGAGCGGCAGGCCTTTCATCACCGTCAGCAATGCGACGAGGGACCCGTTCAGTCGGCCGGTCTTGGCGCGCACCAGCTCGGCCGCGTCGGGGTTGCGCTTTTGCGGCATGATCGAGCTGCCGGTGGTGAATTCGTCGCTCAGCGCCATAAAACCGAATTCGCTGCTGCACCAGGTCACGATCTCCTCGGCGAAGCGCGACAGATGCATGCCGGCGAGCGCCGCCGCGGCGAAAAACTCGATCGCAAAATCGCGGTCGGATACCGCGTCGAGCGAATTTGCCGCGGGCCGGTCGAAGCCGAGCGCGGCGGCGGTCGCGCGGCGGTCGATCGGAAAGGAGGTCCCGGCGAGCGCCGCTGCGCCGAGCGGCGACTCGTTGAGCCGGCGCCGGCAATCTGCGAGCCGGCCGCGGTCGCGCCCGAGCATCTCGACATAGGCCAGCAGGTGATGACCGAGGGTTACCGGCTGGGCGATCTGCAAATGAGTGTAGCCCGGCATCACAGTGCCGGCTTCCGCTTCGGCGCGGTCGATCAGCGCCTGCTGCAAGTCGCGCATCGCCGCGTCGAGGCGGTCGATCGCGCCGCGCAGCCACAACCGCAGATCGGTTGCGACCTGGTCATTGCGCGACCGCGCGGTATGGAGGCGCCCCGCCGCCGGCCCGATCAGCTCAGTGAGCCGCGCCTCGATATTCATGTGAATGTCTTCGAGTTCGGCGCTGAACACAAAGCTGCCGCTTTCGATTTCCGACCTGATTTGCTCTAGACCGGCGGTGATCGCCGCGCCATCTTCCGGCGACAGGATGTTCTGCGCGACGAGCATCGCGCAATGTGCCTTCGAGCCGGCGATGTCCTCGGCGTAGAGGCGTTTGTCGAAATCGATCGAGGCGTTGATGCGGCGCATGATCTCGGCCGAACCGCCGGCAAAGCGACCGCCCCATAGCGAATTCACCGGTTTGCCTCGCGCCGGTCATCGGCCGCTCTTCCCGGAGCAGCGAGAGGACGAAACGATGAAATGGACCGTCGCTGCCGCTTTGATGTTCCTTCTCATCGCACCTTCCCTCGGTACGGCGGACGAGGGCGAAGCGGACATGCCCGACCGAACCAAGCTCGGCGAGTTTGTGCCCTCTTCGCAGCCGTTTCCGGCGCCTGCGATCTCGCTTGCCGACACCACCGGCCACAGCGTCGATCTTTCCGAGCTTCGAGGTAAGCTCGTCCTCGTCAATCTTTGGGCCACCTGGTGCGAGCCGTGCCTGCGCGAGATGCCCTCGCTCGAGCGGTTGCAATCGCGATTCGGCGAGCGGATCGCGGTGCTCGCAGTATCCGAAGACCGCGGCGGCAATAAGACCGTCGAGCCTTTCATCGCCAAACTCGGCCTCAAATCGGTCAAGGTCTATCTCGATCCCAAGAGCGAGGTCGGGCACGCCTTCGGGGCAAGGGGCTTGCCGACCAGCTTTCTGATCGACCGCGAAGGCAAGGTGCTCGGCCGTGTCGAGGGCGCAGCGGAATGGGATTCACCCAAGATCCTCAGTGTCCTCGAACGCCTCCTCTCCGGCGATGGCGTGGTCAAGGCGTCGTCCCGCTGAGCACATTTTTCAGAAACTGGCCGCCGCGCCGCAACCCTTGCTCGTCGATCGAGTGGCCGATGCCGACCGAGGTTGCCGTCTCTACCGGCACGCCGGCAGCTTTGAGCTCGCTTTCCGCCGCAGCCAGCGAGCTGTGTGGGACGAGCGGATCGTCGGTGCCGTGAACCAAGAGGATGGGCGGGCGCGAGCGCAACTCGCTGGCCAGCAGTTCCGGCGCGAGCAGCCGTCCCGAGAAACCGACGATGCCCGCCACCGGCTCGGCGCGGCGAAGGCCCACAAATAGCGACATCATCGTGCCCTGCGAGAACCCGACCAGTGCCAGTTCGCGGCTGCCGAGGCCCCGTTCTTCCAGTGCCTCGTCGATGAACGCGTCGAGGATCGGCGCGGCCGCCCGCACTCCGCCCAACACCGCCTCCGGGCTGCGATCCTGCGAGCTGAACCATTGATAGCCGTAGGGCGCCATGTCGCAGGGGAACGGGGCGTTGGGCGACAGGAATTCGGCGTCGGGCAGCAGCCTCGCCCAGTAGGGCGCGAGCCCGATCAGGTCGTTGCCGTCCGCGCCCAGCCCATGCAGCAGGATGACCAGACGGCGCGGCTTGCCGCCCGAAGCGGGCGGGCGCGACGGTCCGGACAGGCGAGGCATCATCGATGCGGTCCTTCGAATGGCAGCCACGACCCGGCAACCTAGCCCAGAGCGGGCCTCGATGTCACCCGTAGCGGCGGGTTGCGGCCCGACGGTGACGCGCTTTGCGCCGAGCCCGACCGGCTATCTGCATCTCGGCCATGTCCGCTCGGCGCTCGAAGGGTGGCGCGCGGCGCGGCGCGACGGGGGCCGCTTTCTGCTCCGTCTCGAGGATATCGACCGGACCCGCTGCCGCGACGAGTATGCCGCAGCGATCCTCGAGGACCTCGCCTGGCTCGGCCTCGACTGGGACGGGCCGGTGCGCAAGCAGTCGGAGCATTTCGACGACTACCGGCGCGCGCTCGACAGGCTCGATGCGTTGGGCGTGCTCTACCCGTGCTTTTGCACGCGGCGCGAGATCCAGGCTGAGATCGCGCGCGCCGGCGGCGCTCCGCACGGCGACGCCGGACCGATTTATCCCGGCACCTGCCGCAGGTTACGCACCGAGGAGGTGGCCGAAAGGCTGCGTTCGGGTACCGACTATGCGTTGCGGCTCGACGTGGCACGCGCGCTCGCGCTGACCGGCCCGCTCGACTGGTTCGATGGAGAGTCCAATCGGCAGGCTGATCCCGCTCTGCTCGGCGATGTCGTGCTCGCCCGCAAGGAGTTTCCGGCGAGCTATCATCTCGCGGTTACGGCGGATGACGCGATCCAGGGGGTGACTTTGGTGACCCGCGGCGAGGATCTGGCGATGGCGACGCACATCCACCGCGTTCTGCAAGCGTTGCTCGGCATGCCGACACCGCGCTACCGCCATCACCGCGCTGTTGACCGACGCGGCCGGCCGCCGCCTGGCCAAGCGCGACGGCGCGCCGACGATCCGGTCCATGCGGCAACAAGGGATGACCCCAACCGAAATCCTCGCGATGGCCGAGGCGCCGAGCCCTCTCACCCACCAATCCCTGGGGCTTGGCCTCCTCTCCCGCGGTGCGGGAGAGGAGGCTGATGTGAGCGGGTAGCGTTGTAGCCCCTCTCGCCCCGCTTGCGGGGTGCAGCGAGCTAGGCGGGTGAGGGGCGCTTCAATCCAAGGGACGGTGGAGGCCGGTGGCGACGTCCAAATATTCCGGGTCGTCCGGCCGCAGGACCCCGTGACGCAGCGCGAAATCGAGGATCACCAGATTGACGTTGAATTTGAAGTCGTCGCTCGTGCGGACCTGGTCGAGGACCGCCGCGGCCGGCATGAGCTCGAAATGGACGATTTCGCCGTCCTGGTTTTTCGGCGCGAAATCGGCGGGCATTTCGAGATCGAAGACGAACAGCACGTCGTCGCGTATGCCGAGCTCGGTTTCCATGCGATAGGAGACGGCGCCGGCCGGAACCGCTCGGCTGGTCAGGCTTCGCGGGATCGAGGCTTCTTCCTCGCCCTCCTTCAGCAAAGTTTCCTCGAGCCCGTGCCCGTTGCCGATGCCCCCGGCGACAATGTTGTCGAGCTTGTCCGGCGCGACCCGCTTGTCGGGGGAGCGCCGGCCGACCCACAAATGGAGCGTGCCAGACTTCCCAACGGTAGCCGTTGAGGTGGACGCCGTAGGCGCGCGTGCCGAAGAACGGCACGGCACCCCGGTCGAGGCGGAACACCGCAGGCGCACCCCAGCGCGGCGCGACGTCAAAAGTCTCGTTGCGCCATTTCGGGACCCGCTTTTCGGCAACCAACGCGTCGACGACGGCGTCGACTGCGCCGCTGACCATTTCAACATCGCCGCGGGCAAGCAGGTTTACCTTGTCGTCGGCGACCGCGAAGACATCCGGAAATCGCCGCAGCGCTGCGGCATTGTCACGCCGCAGCAGCCCCACTCGTTCGTTCCCGGCAAAGAGCGGCACCGCGCACGCGGGGTCGTAATTGTTGCAGGCAACGATATGGTCGCGGAAAGACATGGCAGCCAAGCGCTATGATCAGCCGGATGCGCCGAGCTTCTCCGAGGTCAGCACGACCTCGACATAGGCGATCTGCCGCAGACAGGCGGCGATGTAGTCCATCAGATCGCGACCGAGCCCACGCATTTGAATGTCGATCGTCAGTTCGGCCTGATCGGTTCCACGAACCGTGCTGTGCCAGGCAGAGGGCACCAGACCACGTTTGGTGAACAGCTCCAGCACGCGCGGCATCACGCCGGGCTCGGCGTGCGCGTGGACGGAAAAACAGGCGGTGACGGAAGGATCGTCGTCAGCGACGGTCGCGAGAAGGGGCGGCATGAGCTTGGTCCTCGGCAGGAAGAGGGCGAATCGAGCGGGCCCGAACCCTCGGCGGGTTCGGGATCGTAATTCGCCGGACAATCCGGCCATGGATCGTTGTCTCAGCCACGTCCCGAGATGTAGGCCGGTCGGCCGGCGCGGTCAACTCGATTTCGCTCCCATTCGCTTTCAATCCGGGCGCTTTCAATCCGGGCGCAATCTCAGGATCAAAAACCTCCGCGCTTACGTTTTCCTTAACAGAGACGCGGCAAGTTCAGGAGAAAGTCGATGGCCGAACGACCGGTAGCGACTGGTACCGAGGCCCGCGCGGGCAGCAAGGAAGGCGTCGTGCGCTATGTTTTGCTGGCCTCGTTGGTGCTTGTCGTGGTTCTATTCGTAGTAGCGTACGAGCTATTTTCCTAATCGGAGAGATTGATGACTCCCATCCGGCTCGGCCTCGTCGTACTTTCGCTCGCCAATGCAGTGGGTTGTGGCTTCATCGGCGCGCCGGAGCGGGCCAGCGACACTCAGAACCTCAACGCCATCTCGGACGACATCGCGGCGCTGTCGATGACCCGCTCCGACGTGATGCACGCCGCTGACCCGATGACCCACACCGTCTACCCCTACCACTACCAATTGCCGCAGGACTGATCGGGCTTCGCAGCCCGCAGCCGTGCCGACCGAGCGCACAGCGCTGCTGGCCCAAACCGGGCGGGCGCTCGGCGCGGCAGAGCTTTTCCTTGCGGCCGCCCGGGCGCGGCTCGTCGTGCGGGTGGCGCCCGGGGGCGATGTCGAACCCGAGCGCTTCGGCACCGAACAATTGGCCGCCCATGCGCTGGCCTGGATGGCGAGCTATGTCGAGGCGCTGCGCCAGATGCGCAACTGGGCGGTGCGGCTCGACCAAGGCGGAAAGCTCGGCGAGATCGAGGCTCTGATCCTCGAAATCGCCTATGGCGAATATCTCGCACAGCTCGCCGGCGGCATTCCCATGGCGCAAGGCGAATTCGCGCGGCCCCAGGATCTCGGCCTCGACGACGGCGAGATCGCGCCATTGCGCACCGGAGCGGCGGGAAGCCTGTCCGCCGGCGCCACCGCAGCCCGTTTGCGGCTCGGCGCCCGGCTCGCCGAAGCTCGGGGAGGGCGTATTCGGGGATATCGGCATCGAGGATGCGACGCTGGAGATGGTTCGCGAACAGGTGCGCCGTTTCGCCGAGCAGGAGGTCACGCCCCATGCGCAGGAATGGCATCGCCGCGACCAGCTGATCCCGTTGCCGGTCATCGAACAGCTCGCCCGGATCGGCGTCTTCGGGATGACGATCCCCGAAGAACACGGCGGGCTCGGGCTCGGCAAGACGGCGATGAGCATCGTCTCCGAGGAGCTGTCGCGCGCCTATATCGGGGTCGGCTCGCTCGGCACCCGCTCCGAAATCGCCGGCGAGCTGATCCGCCTCGGCGGCACCGACGCGCAGAAGGCACGTTGGCTGCCGGCGATCGCGTCGGGCGCCGTGCTGCCGACCGCGGTCTTTACCGAGCCGAACACCGGCTCCGATCTCGCCAGCCTGCAAACTCGCGCAGTGCGCGACGGCGAGGTCTACCGGGTCTATGGCGCCAAAACCTGGATCACCCACGGCGCCCGCTCCGACCTGATGACCCTGTTGGCGCGCACCGATCCCAATGAGCGCGGCTATGCCGGCCTCAGCATGTTCCTGGCCGAGAAGCCGCGCGGGACTGACAAGGATCCGTTTCCGGCGGCGGGGATGACCGGCACCGAGATCCCGGTGCTCGGCTATCGCGGCATGAAGGAATACGAGATCGCCTTCGACGGTTTTGCGGTGCCGGCAGAGGGGTTGCTCGGCGGGGTCGAGGGCCAGGGCTTCAAGCAATTGATGGCGACCTTCGAGAGCGCCCGCGTGCAGACCGCGGCGCGCGCCGTCGGGGTGGCGCAGAACGCGCTCGAGCTCGGCCTCGCCTACGCGCTTGAGCGCGTGCAATTCGGCGAGAAGCTGATCGCCTTTCCTCGCGTCGCCGGCAAGCTCGCCCTGATGGCGGCCGAGACGATGGCGGCGCGCCAGCTGACCTATTTCGCGGCGCGCGAAAAGGACGGCGGCCGGCGCTGCGACATCGAGGCCGGAATGGCCAAATTGCTAGCCGCGCGCGTCGCCTGGTCAAACGCCGACAACGCTCTGCAGATCCACGGCGGTAACGGTTACGCGCTCGAATATCCCATCAGCCGCGTCCTGTGCGACGCCCGCATCCTCAACATCTTCGAGGGCGCCGCCGAGATCCAGGCGCAGATCATCGCCCGCGGCCTCGTCGCCGGCCGCAATTAGCTCGGCACGAAGCAGTAATCAGAAATTGCACCGCCGATCTACGGTAGCCGCACCTGCAGCAAATTCGCAGCAAAATCGATTACCTCGTTGCGCCGAGACCCAGGCGTGGCGGCCGCAGAGATCGTGGGTGTGCAGCAGCGGTCGCCCTTCTTCCCCGACATGTGGACGTCGCCCCAATGGACGATCGACATGACGATCGGGTAGAGGTAGAGCCCTTTCGGCGTCAGAACCCGATACAGCAATATCGGCCCTAGCGGGACGCCAGGATCATCTCCTCGACGTCGCGCAGCCGGTCTTTGCCGAAGAATATCTCGTCACCGACGAAGAAGGTGGGTGAGCCGAAAGTGCCGCGCGCGACCGAGCGCTCCGTATTATCGAGCAGCCGCGCCTTGACGCTCGGCGTCCTGGACCAGCTCCCCGAAGCGCTCGGCATCGAAACCAGACTCGAGCAAGGCTGCCCGCAATACCGCCGCATCGTCGAGCTTTTTGGGCTCCGACCACATGTGCCGGTAGATCTCGTCGACATAGCGCTCGAACACGCCAAGCCTCTGCGCCGCAATGGCGCCGCGCATGATGGTCAAAGTATTGACCGGGAAGAATGGGTTCTGCCGGAAGCTCGTGATCCCGTGGCGCTTGATAAAGCGCGCCGTCTCGAGGCGCTCGTAGTCGGGCTTGTTCTTGATGCCGGCGAGGCTCTCCGCGGGCGACCGGTTGCCGGTGAGCTTGTAGACGCCGCCGAGCAGCACCGGCACATAATCGAACTTGGCGCCGGTGCGGCGCTCGATTTCCGGGATTACCAGATGCGCCAGATAGGCGTTGGGACTGCCGAAATCGAAGTGGAACTCTACCTTGGCCATGGTCTCACCATCTCTCCGCAAAGGGTCGGATCTCGCGCTCGAACGACCAGGCGTCGCGCGGCTCCTGATAGATCTGCCAATAGGCCTCGGCGACCGATTCCGGCCGCATCAGCCGGCCCGGATCGAGATTGGCGAGGGCCGCCTCCCCCTCCCGCTCCTTGATCCGCTCGCGCACCCACGCGGTATCGACGCCGGCGTCGATGACCAGATGCGCGACGTGGATGTCCTTCGGGCCGAGCTCGCGCGCCGCACTCTGCGCCACCGCGCGCAGGCCGAATTTGGCGCTGGCGAAGGCTGCATAGCCGACCCCGCCGCGCATGCTGGCGGTGGCCCCGGTAAAAAAGATGTTGCCCCGGCCGCGCGGCAGCATCAGGCGCGCCGCCTCGCGGCCGGCCAGAAAACCGCCGTAGCACGCCATCTCCCAGACCTTGCGGAACACCCGCTCGGTGGTCTCGAGCAACGGGAAATTGACGTTGGCGCCGATGTTGAAGATGCAGATCTCGAGCGGCGCGGCCGCGTCGGCGTCCCGGAGGAACGCAGTGATCTCTTCTTCCTTGCGCGCATCGAGCGAGCGACCGACAATCCGGCCCCCTGCCGAATTCGACCTCGGCGACGAGCGGCGCCAGCTTGTCGCCGTGGCGACGCCCGGCGTAGATGGTGAACCCTTCGGACGCGAATTTCTTGGCAATGGCGCCGCCGATAAAGTCACCGGCGCCGATTACTGCCGCGGTTGCGTTCCTATTTTCCACTACGGGCCTCCTGGGCTTGCAACTTGACGGTTAAAGGTGTGTTTTTAGGACTTACTAGTGCCGCGTCTTCGAGCCGACCGCGGCGTACCGCGACGACCGGGTTTGAGGATGTCGACGAGCGCCTCTCCTGGCGGGGCGAGCGTCTGATCCTGGCGCAACCGACCGAGCATGGCGAGCAGCGCCTGCGCCAAGCGGATCTCCTGCTTCGCAAATTGTCCCGCCGGCCCCGACAATGATGCCTTTGTTTCAAACCGAAGGGGGCATGGTGAATTCGGGCTCACGTTCAGCCTTTTCCATCCCGAGCGAAGACAAGGTGACACCCAGGAGCCGAATACCTTTCGCGACAGGAAAGAGAGGTTGGAGGAGCGCGTTGCCGAGCTGTTCGAGCTCGCTTCGCGTCCTGATCTGCATCTGACCGGTACGGCTTCGGGTTATCTGCTGGAAGTTCGCGAATTTGACCTTGAGCGTGACCGTGCGGCCGCGGAGACCGGAGTTCTCGCAGTAGTCCCACACCTTGTCGACGATCTCTCGGAGCGCATCGCGCGCGGCTTCGTAGGTGACGAGGTCGGCCGGAAACGTGTTCTCGGCGCCAACCGATTTTCGTATCCGATCGGCACGGACAGGCCGCTCGTCGACGCCGCGCGCAGCCCAGTAATAGTAGGAACCCGCCTTCCTGAAATGTTGCTGCAGGAAGTCCAAGGTCTGTGCCTTGAGGTCGAGCCCGGTTTTGATCCCCAGTCGCCCCATCTTGGCGGCTGTCGCGGGCCCGACGCCGTGAAACTTGCGGATTGGCAGGATCTCAACGAATTCCGGCCCCATTTGAGGCGTGATGACGAAGAGCCCGTCCGGCTTGCGGTGATCCGAGGCGAGTTTGGCGAGGAACTTATTGTAGGAGACGCCGGCCGAAGCGGTCAGCTCGGTTTCGCCTCGGATCCTTGCCCGGATCTCTTCCGCGATCTGTGTCGCCGAGATGATGCCCTTGAGGTTTTCAGTGACATCGAGATACGCCTCGTCGAGTGACAATGGCTCGATGATCGGCGTGTATGCGGCGAATATCTCCCGGATCTGCAGAGAGATCGCCTTGTAGGCATCGAACCTGGGCTTGACGAAGATCAAATCGGGGCATTTTCGCTTAGCCGTGATCGACGGCATCGCGGAGTGCACGCCGAACTTGCGTGCCTCGTAACTAGCGGCCGCAACGACACCGCGTTCGCGCGATCCGCCGACCGCGACCGGCTTCCCGCGCAGCTCTGGATTGTCACGCTGTTCGACCGATGCGTAGAACGCATCCATGTCGATATGGATGATTTTGCGCGAGCCTCCCGGCCCGGCCGAGAATCCTTCCGCGCGCCCTTCGGTCCCCATGTGAGCCCTCTCCCGATCGTTGGCCAGGCGAGGATGCGATTCGCGTGCGGATACAGGTAATCGATAGCGCCGGCGTACGCCAACGGCTAACCTCGCCGCCGACCAGGAGATTGCAAAGGAGAGTGGCATGTATTTCGGCGGCGCGATGTTCTTTACCGATTATTCGATGTCGGCGATGGAGCTTGCCCGCGCGCTCGAGGAGCGCGGTTTCGAGTCGGTTTGGGCGCCTGAGCACTCGCATATCCCGCTGTCGCGCAAGACGCCGTTTCCGGGAGGAGGCGACCTGCCCAAACAGTATTACGACGCGATGGACCCGTTCGTGGTGCTGGCCGCCGCGAGCCAGGTTACCAAAACCATCAAACTCGGCACCGGCGTGCTGCTGGTGCAGCAGCGCGACGCGATCCAGACCGCCAAGCTGGTCGCCTCGATCGACCAGGTGAGCCAGGGACGGTTCCTGTTTGGCGTCGGTGGCGGCTGGAACCAGGACGAAATGGAAAACCACGGCACCGTCTACGCAACCCGCTTCAAGCGGATGCGCGAAGCCATCGAGGCGATGAAGGAAATCTGGACGAAATCCGAGGCCGAGTACCATGGGGAGTTCGTCAATTTCGATCCGATGATCGCCAGGCCCAAACCGGTGCAGAAGCCGCACCCGCCGATCCATGTCGGCGGCGCCTTCCCGTATGGCGCACGCCGCGCCATCCGCTATGGCGATGGCTGGATTCCAACGGCCCGCGGCGATATCGCCGAGGTTCTGCCGAAATTCCGCGAAATGGCGCGGGAGGCCGGCCGCGATCCGGCTTCCATCGAGATCACCTCGTTCGGCCTGGGCGAGGATCTCGACCGGGTGAAGCGCCTCGCCGAGATGGGCGTCGCCCGCGTCGTGCCGATGTTCCCGCCCGAGAAGGCGGACACGGTGCTGCCAATCGTCGATCGGTGGACGAAAATCATGCGGCAGGTCAACGGGTAGATCTATCCCAGGTCGCATTCCCTCCCCGGCCGGAGCGGGAAGGCTAGGGTGGGGGCGCGAACGGCGAGGTGGAAGCTGCCGCTGCTTGCCGGCTTGCTGCTGGCGGGCGCGGCGGGCGGGCTGACCGCCCAATTCGACCGTGATCTGCTCGCCTTTATCATCGTCTGCTTGGTCCAGGGAGCGGTCTGGGCAGTTGCTGCAGCTCTCGTACTGCGCGGCGGCGATCAGCGGCCCGCATTGGTCCTGATTCTCGGAACGGCGGTCCTGCTGCGCTTGATCGCGCTTGCGGCGCCGGTCTTTTTGTCGGACGACATCAACCGCTACATCTGGGACGGGCGGGTCCAGGCCGCCGGGATCAATCCCTATCGCTACATTCCGACCGATCCCGAACTCGAGGCGCTGCGCGACCCGCTGATCTTCCCGAACATCAATCGCAACAATTACGCGCCGACGATTTACCCGCCGGTCGCCCAGATGCTGTTCCTGGCGGCGACCCGGTTCGCCGAGACGGCGCTTGCGGTGAAGCTCGTGTTTGCCGCGATCGAGGCTGTCGGAATCGGGACCCTGATCTTTATCTTGCGAACCGCCGGGAGGCCGCCGGAGCACATATTGCTCTACGCTTGGCACCCGCTGCCGGTATGGGAGATTGCCGGCTCGGGGCATCTCGACGCGGCGATCGTCACATTTACCGCCCTGGCGCTCGCCGCCGCCGTTACCGGAAGGCGCGTCTGGTCGGCGGTGGCGCTTGCCGCTGCGACACTGGTAAAATTTTTCCCGTTGGTTCTGGCGCCCGCGCTGTGGCGCCCGGCTAAGTCAAACTTGGGCGATTGGCGATGGCCCGCCACCTTCATCGCCGTAATCGTTGTCGCCTATCTCCCCTATATCGGCGTCGGGTCGCGGGCTTTGGGGTTTCTGCCCGGCTATGTCGCCGAGGAAAATTTGGGCTCCGGCAGTGGCTTCTGGCTTCTCGGCATGGCCCGGCGCGCCGTTGCCATACCGCTCGCCGCTTATTTCGGCTTGGCCGCGAGCGTCATGGCCGGGCTGGCGATCGGTGCTCTGCGCCGCCGGCCGGATTCGTGCTCGGGCCTGAACTGGGCGATGGCGTTGGGCACGGCGGCGCTGTTCTTCGCCTCGCCCCATTATCCGTGGTATTTCGTCTGGCTCGTCGCGCTGCTGACCGCCGCATCGTGGTGGCCGGCCTGGTGGCTCACTCTCGCGGCTGTCCTGCTCTACTGGGATCAGAAGACCGGCAATATCCCGTTTTGGGTGGGGTTCACTCTGTACGGCGGCTTTGTCATACTCTGCACAGTCGATATCGTCCGGCGAACTGTTTCGAACAAAAGGTCAGGAGCACGGCGTGCGATTGACGGCGCAACCTAAACCCGATCCGCGGCGCTATTTCGAGGCCGTTGGCGACGCGCGCGGCGAGATTGCCGAGCAAGAGCCGGTCTGCCTTTATATCGAGACGACCAATCGCTGCAACCTGTTGTGCGAAACCTGCCCGCGCACCTTCGAAGATCTCGAGCCGCCCGCCGATATGAGCTGGCAACTCTTCACTCGTATTGTCGACCAGTTTCCGCAGATCGCGCGGGTCGTATTGCACGGGGTCGGCGAGCCTATGATGGTCAAAGAGCTGCCTCGCATGGTGCGCTATCTGAAAGACCGCGGCACCTACGTGCTGTTCAACACCAACGGCACGTTGCTGACCGAGCGCAAGGGCAGAGCACTGATCGCCGCCGGTCTCGACGAATTGCGGGTGTCGCTCGATGCGGCCGAGCCGGAGACCTTTCTCGCGGTGCGCGGCAAGGACATGTTCGCCCGGATCGTGCGCAATGTGGGCGCCTTCACCGCATTGCAGCGCACCGAAGGCATCGAGCGCCCGTTGGTGTCGCTGTGGCTGACCGGGCTGAAGGAGACAATCGATCAGCTGCCGGAATTTGTGCGGTTGGCGCACCGTATCGGGGTGTCGGAGATCCATCTTCAGCGCCTGGTCTTTACGCCGGAAGGCGAGGGCTTGGCGCGCGCGCAATCCGCCTTGTTCGAGCAACTCGACGGAGGCGAGGTAAACCAAGTCGCCGAGGCAGCGGCGCTGGCCGAGACTCTCGGGGTCAATTTCAACGCCTCCGGTGCGACCGAGCCCGGCACCAGCCTCAAACGCGCCGCCGAGGACCAGCCATGGTCGCTGTGCCGGCGGCCCTGGACACTGATGTATTTCACCGCCCACGGCCGAGCGATCCCGTGCTGTATCGCGCCGTTTTCGATGCGCGGCTATGATAATTTCACCTTGGGGGATGCAACCCAGGAGAACCTTCGGCAGATCTGGAACGGACCACGTTATCAGGAATTCCGCCGCACATTGCTGAGCGATGCACCGCCGCCCGCGTGTGCCTCTTGCGGCGTCCGCTGGAGCCTGTAAAGAGCCGCGCCGCGCGCATCGCCGCGATCATCCCGGTGCTCGACGAGGAGGGGGCGATCGGCCCGGTGCTCGCGGCGATGCCGCGCGGTTGGGTCGACCAAGTCATCGTCGTCGACGGCGGCAGCCGCGATCGACACCATTGCAGAGGCGCGCGATGCCGGAGCAACGGTGCTCGTCGAGCGAGAGCGCGGTTATGGCCGGGCCTGTGCCAAAGGGGCCGCGGCGGCGATCGAAGATGGGGCGGAAATCCTCGTTTTCCTCGATGGCGACGGTGGCGACCGGCCCGAGGCGATCCCGAACCTGGTGCAGCCGATCCTCCACGACGAACAGGATTTCGTGATCGGCTCCCGGACCCGGGGGATGCGCGGGAAAGGCAGCCTGGGAGCCCATCAGGCGCTCGCCGGCCGCGCGATTGGCGCTGCGATCGGCCTCGTTTACGGCGTGCGCTTTACCGATATGTGCGCTTTCCGGGCGATCCGCGCCGATGCGCTGAGACGGCTCGGCATGCGCGAGATGACCTATGGGTGGAACCTCGAAATGCAGATGCGGGCGGCCCGCGCCGGCCTGCGCATCCTCGAGCTCCCGGTGCCGCACGGCCGCCGCCTCGCCGGAAAATCCAAGGTCGCGGGGACCTTCCGCGGCACCGTCAAAGCCGGATTTCGGATCCTCGCGACCTTCGCCCGCATCGTCCGCGAACCTCGCTGACGCGACGCAGGGTCTCAAGCGGTGCGGGCGGGCCACACGGGCTCGTTAAAGCCGAGTGGGACGGAGGGGCGGGCCCAGTAGGGAGGGGTCTCGGATAGGCGCACTGTGGGGCCGAGATGGCGCAGCCGCCCGACCGGGGTGTCGCTTTGGATGGACCAGCGGTCGATGTCGCCTTGCGGGATCTCTTTCGGCACATCTTTAAGTGCGGTCTCGGGCACCTCGCCGCGGTCGACCAGCCAGCGGCCGGTCTGCGCCAATGAGATGCGCACGAGCCAGCTGCCGCCTTCGCGAGCGCGGCGCGCCAGTGCCACCATTGCGCCGAACGCCATCAGATAGCCGGTCAGGTAATCGATCGCCGAGACCGGGTAGAATTGCGGGCCGGGCTCGGCGCCGGGGAAGAGCTCGCTCTGGCGGGTCGTGATCCCGCTGACGGTCTGCACGACGGTGTCGAAACCGCGGCGCGAAGCCCACGGCCCGACATGGCTGAACGCGCACATCGAGATGTAAACGAGCCCGGGGCGGAGCTGCATCAGTTCCTCCGGCGACAGGCCGCGATTCCCGAGCGTGCCGGGGCGATAGCCTTGCGAGAACACATCGGCGTCGCGGACGAGTCCGCGCAAAATTTCGAGATCCCGCGGATAACGTAGGTCGAGATGGGCCGATAGTTTGCCGTGGCCGGTGTCGTATTCCTGGTAGCCGATGTTCGGCAGGTGCGGCGCGGTGATCTTCAGCACATCGGCGCCGTGCTCGGCGAGCGTGCGGGCAGCGGTCGGTCCCGCGAGGACCCGGGTCAGGTCGAGCACGCGGATGCCCGACAGCGGGCGGTCGCTTTCGGGCAGCCTTTCCCGCGGGCTGTCGCCGATCTTGATGATTTCCATCAGCGGCAGCGAGGCGATCGCCGCGGCCTGCGGATGCTGCGCCCATTCGGCCATGCTGCGCACCATGCCGCCGGCGCCTTTGGCCTCGATGATCGCTTCTTCGAGCTCGAGCGCATCCCAGTTGGCGACGGCGCGGCGCACCGCGTCGCGGTCTTCCGCGCACGCCGAGGACCTTGAGTGCGGCCTCGCGGTGGTTCGGGAAATTGGCGTGGATATAGCTCCAGCGACCATTCTTCGCCGGATAGACGCCCATCACCTTGTTGCGCTCGGTCGACACCGAAGCGCCGTCCATCTGCATGTAATGGCCGCTGCGCAGCGAGGCGACCGCTTGGCGCAGATCGACCCCGACCTCCTGTCGGCGTCCGGTGCGCAATTCCCAGAGATCGGCAGCGGCGAGGCCCGTCGCGGCGAGCGCGGCGGCGCCCGCTGCCCCGATGCGGAACGGTGTCGGCAATACCGGATCGGCGCCCCCGGTGATCTCGACCGCGCGCGCCCGCTCTTCGGGCCAGCCGGCGACGGGCAAAATCGTCCGCAACGCGTCGTGTGCCATGGTCGAGACCTCCCCAATCTGCGGCCAGTGCTTGCCTAAGCAACAGCCGATCGCCGATGATGCCGCGGAATTGGTCCTGGAGGGAATGCCGATGAGCCGCATCATGATCGTCGTCGAGTTCGAGGTGAGACCCGAGCACCGCAATCAGTTCATCGAACTGATAAAAGGGCACGCACAGCGCTCACGCACCGAGGACGGCTGCCAGCAATTCGACGTGCTGTTACCGCAGGAGGACCACAACCGCATCTTGCTGGTCGAGGCTTGGCGCGACCAAGCGGCGCTCGACGTACATTCGAAGGCGCCGATGATGGCCAAGTCCGCGCGAGACCTACCAGCCTTGGCTCGTCAACCGCAAGGCGACGCGCTGCACGGCTGATTGACGATCGGGGCCAGACCGAGAGAGGCGGGTCTGACGGCTATCGTCTGCTTCCGGCGGTGTTGCCTCCCAACCCGGAAGTGTTGCCGGCGCCGAAACCGGTCCACCTCGTGCCGGGGCCATTGACGGTGCCGGCCGTGCCGCTCGCCCCATAGGCTCCGGGCAATCGGGTCGTTAGGCTGCGTTCGGTCGGGCCCGGTACGGGGCCGGCCGGGCCGAGGTCTTGAAATGTCAGATTCCCCGGTGTCAAACTCCCGGGATCCTGAGTGCTGCTGCCTTGCGCACAAGCGATCCCAGCCGCGCCGGCAAGGAACGCCGCACTTACGACGGTCGCTTTGATCTGCATCCACATTTTGCAATCTCTTGGCACGGCTCAGGGGAATTAGATCGTAATTCTCTCTCCCATTGTCGATAACGCTCACCTGATGCGGCTTAAGCCCCAAGCTGCTCCTAAAATATCTCCGGCGCTTGCGGGGCTCCGAAGATCGGTCGGTCAGCGATGCGCGGCGTTGTAGCGGGCGAGGGCGTCGGGGCCGGGGCAGAGCTCGGTTTCGCCGAGCGATGTTGAGCGGCGTCTCGACCGTGTCGAGAAACTCGTGCATGTCGCCGGAATCGGGTTCGACAAAGAGGAGGCCGGTGACCACCTCGCCGGCTGCGTGGCGCTGCTGCAAGATAGGTCAAGGCCGAAATCCGGTCGCAGGGATCGTAGTCGACGGCGAGTTTCCGCAGACGCAGGATCGAGCCGTCGTGCTGGACCACGGTCTCGACGGTGCCCGGCGCGTAATCGGCGACGATCTCGTCGCGGCCGACAATCACGTCGAGCCGGTTGACCGCCTCGTTATGGGCGCGGACGTAGTCGAAGCTCTTGGTCGATTCCGGGTTGTTGTTGAACGCGACGCAGGGCGAGATCACGTCGATGAAGGCGGCGCCCTTGTGCTCGATCGCCGCCTTGATCAAGCGGCACCAGCTGCGCCTTGTCGCCGGAGAAGCTGCGCGCGACGAACGAGGCGCCGAGCTGCAGGGCGAGGGCGACCAGGTCGATCGGCGAGTCGGTGTTGACGGCGCCGCGCCTTGCCTTCGAGCCCTTGTCGGCGGTCGCCGAGAACTGGCCCTTGGTCAGGCCGTAGACGCCGTTGTTCTCGACGATATAGACCATGTTGACGGCGCGCCGGATGCAATGCGCGAACTGGCCGAGCCCGATCGAGGCCGAGTCGCCGTCGCCCGAGACGCCGAGATAAATCAGATCGCGATTGGCGAGATTGGCGCCGGTCAAAACCGACGGCATGCGCCCATGCACGCTGTTGAAGCCGTGCGATTTACCGAGGAAATAGGTCGGCGTCTTCGACGAGCACCCGATGCCGGAGAGCTTGGCGATGCGGTGCGGCGGCAAATCGAGCTCGAAGCACGCTTGGATGATCGCGGCGCTGATCGAATCGTGCCCGCAACCGGCGCACAACGTCGACACCGCTCCCTCGTAATCGCGCCGCGTATATCCGAGCGTGTTGATCGGCAGCTTGGGGTGATGCAGGCGGGGCTTGGAGATGTAAGTCATTTGGATCTCACGCTAAATACTCGCCATCGAGCAGCGCGACGAGATTGCTTCGCTTCGCTCGCAATGACAGGTGATGTCATTGCGAGGAGCAGAGCGACGAAGCAATCCCGCCGCTCCGGTCACGGCAGCGCCTTTTTTAGCGGGGCGAGGGTGACGACGGAGAGCATGTCGGCGATCGCCTTGACGATAAAGCGGGCGGTGACCGGCGTGCCGTCGTAGTGGAGGATCGGCACGAGCCGTGCCGGATCGATGTCCCCTTCACTGATCAATAACGTGCGCAGCTGCGCGTCGCGGTTCTGCTCGACGACAAAGATGCGGTCATGTGCGGCGATGAAATCGAGAATGTCGTCGTGGAACGGGAAGGCGCGGATGCGCATCGTGTCGAGATGGATGCCGCGCTGTTCGAGCGCTTCTAGCGCTTCGGTCATCGCTGCTCCGGTAGAGCCGAAATACAGCGCCCCAAACCGGGTCTGCTCTCCCGCCTCGCGCTTGACCGGGTGCGGCACCAGCCGTTTGGCGATTTCGAATTTGTGTAATAGCCGCTGCATGTTGTCGACGTAGTCGGGCCCCTCCTCGGAATAGCGCGCGTAGCGGTCCTTGCTGGTGCCGCGGGTGAAAAAGGCGCCGCGCGTCGGATGCGTCCCCGGATAGGTGCGATAAGGGATGCCGTCGCCGTCGACATCGAGGTAGCGGCCGAATTCGACCCCGGCTTCGAGCATCTCGGCGGTCATGACCTTGCCGCGATCGTAACGCCGGCACTCGTCCCAGGTGAGCGGCTCGACCAGCCAATCGTTCATACCGATGTCGAGATCGAGCATGACAAAAATCGGAGTCTGCAGCCGGTCGGCCAAATCGAGTGCGTCGGCGGCAAAAGTGAAGGCCTCGCGGGGATCCTCGGGGAAGAGGAGGACGTGTTTCGTGTCGCCGTGCGAGGCATAGGCGCAGGACAGGATATCGGCCTGCTGGGTGCGCGTCGGCATGCCGGTCGAAGGGCTGCCGCGCTGGATGTCGAAGATGACCGCCGGGATCTCGGCGAAATAGGCGAGCCCGATGAATTCCTGCATCAGCGAGATGCCGGGGCCCGAGGTTGCCGTGAAGGCCCGCGCGCCGTTCCAGGCGGCGCCGATGACGATGCCGATCGCGGCGAGCTCGTCCTCTGCCTGGATGATCGCAAAGCGCTTTTTCTTGCTCTCGGGCTCGCGGCGCAGCCGGTGACAATGCCCGGAGAACGCTTCCGCCAGCGAAGATGACGGGGTGATCGGGTACCAGGCGGCAACCGTCGCCCCGCCATAGACGCAACCCAATGCAGCAGCGTCGTTGCCGGTAATGAAGATCCGGTCGCCGACCTTGTCCGACTGCTTCAGGCGCAGCCCGATCGGGCAGTCGAGTTCGGCGAGGGCCCAGTCGCGGCCGAGATGCAGTGCGTGCAGGTTGGGTTTGATCAACGTGTCCCTGCCGCGGAACTGCTCGCCGATCAGCTTTTCCAACGCGTCCGCATCGATGTCCAACAAGGCCGACAGCACACCGAGATAGATGATGTTCTTGAACAGCTGCCGCTGCCGGGCGTCGGTGTATTCGCGATTGCAGATCGCCGTCAGCGGTGCCCCGATGACGTTGATGTCGTCGCGAAACTTCGATGGAGGTAGAGGCTTTGTCGAGTCGTAGAAAAGGTATCCGCCGGGCTCGATCTCGGCGACATCCTCGTCCCAGGTCTCCGGGTTCATCGCGACCATCAGGTCGACGCCGCCGCGGCGGCCGAGATGGCCGCTCTCGCTGATCCGCACCTCGTACCAGGTCGGCAGACCCTGAATATTCGACGGAAAGATGTTCCGCGAGCTCGCCGGAATGCCCATCCGCAGGATCGACTTGGCGAACAGGGAGTTGGCGCTCGCCGAGCCCGACCCGTTCACATTGGCGAATTTGACAACGAAGTCGTTGACGCTTTGGATGGCGGCAATTCCGGGTTTCGACTTTGTTGCCATCGGCTTAGAGCTCGTGAAAATAGGCCGGACAATGGTCATTCCGGGGGGTGGGCAACGCTCGCGAGCCCGGAATCCATGGACACCGACCTGCGAAATCCAAGTACCGCCGGTGTGCATGGATTCCGGGCCCGGCCCTTTGGTCCGTCCCGGAATGACAGCACTGGCGCGGGGTTATCGGCTGCGGCATGCCGGCCCGGCCCGGGTTATGTCGAGAAGGAATTTGCGCATGTCCCAAGCTCCGGTCGGGCAGCGCTCGGCGCACAAGCCGCAATGCAGGCAGACATCCTCGTCCTTGACCATGACGCGCCCGGTCTTCAGCGAATTGTCGATATAGAGGTCCTGCTCGCGGTTGAGGGCCGGGGCCATCAGCCGGCCGCGCAAGTCTTCTTCGGTGCCGTTTTCGGTGAAGGTGATGCAATCCATCGGGCAGATATCGACACAGGCGTCGCATTCGATGCACAGCTGGCCGGTAAAAACGGTCTGCACGTCGCAATTGAGACACCGTTCGGCTTCGAGAAATGCGAGCTTCTCGTCATAGCCGAGCTCGACCTCGACCCTGATATCTTTCAGCGCGACCGCGGTGTCCCTGAGCGGCACCTTATAGCGCAGGTCGTTCGAGATGTCGTTATCGTAGCTCCACTCGTGAATGCCCATCTTCTGGCTGACGAGCGTGACGCCGGGCGGCGGCCGGTCGTCGACATCCTCGCCGTGGCACAATTTGTCTATCGAGATCGCGGCGTCGTGGCCGTGCGCCACGGCCCAGATGATGTTCTTCGGCCCAAAGGCCGCGTCGCCGCCGAAGAAGACATTGGGCAAGGTCGACTGCATCGTCTTGGGGTTGACCTTGGGCATTCCCCAGCGGTCGAACTCGATCCCGATGTCGCGCTCGATCCATGGGAAGGCGTTCTCCTGACCGACCGCGATCAAGACGTCGTCACACGGGATGTGCACGTCGGGCTCGCCGGTCGGGACGAGATTGCGGCGGCCCCGCGCGTCGTATTCGGCCTTGACCTTCTCGAACAGCACCCCGGTCAGCTGGCCCCATTCATGGGTGAATTCCTTCGGCACCAGCCAGTTGAGGATCGGGATGCCCTCGTGCATCGCGTCCTCTTTCTCCCAAGCGCGAAGCCTTCATCTCATCGAAGCCGCTGCGCACGACGACCGTGACCTCCTCGCCGCCGAGCCGGCGCGACGAGCGGCAGCAATCCATCGCCGTGTTGCCGCCACCGAGCACGACGACGCGGCGGCCGATCTTGTCGATATGGCCGAACGAGACGCTGGAGAGCCAGTCGATGCCGATATGGATGTTGGCCGCCGCTTGTTGGCGGCCGGGGATGTCGAGATCGCGCCCGCGCGGCGCTCCGCAACCGACGAATACGGCGTCCCAACCCTCGGCGAGCAGCTCCTTCAGGCTCGGAACAAATTTTCCGAAACGGGTCTCGACCCCCATGTCGAGGATCAGATCGACCTCTTCGTCGGTGATCGACTCCGGCAGCCGGAAACGCGGAATCTGCGTCCGCATCATGCCGCCGCCCTTCACGTCGCCGTCGAACATCACGCAGTGGTAGCCGAGCGGGATCAGATCGCGCGCTACCGTCAAAGAGGCCGGCCCGGCACCGACGAGCGCTATGCGTTTGGCGTTTTTTTCGCGCGGGATGGCGGGCAGGAAGGGGCGGATGTCGCCCTTGTTGTCGGCCGCGACGCGCTTCAGCCGGCAGATCGCGACCGGCTCGTTCTCGACCCGGCCGCGCCGGCAGGCCGGCTCGCACGGCCGGTCGCAGGTGCGGCCGAGGATGCCCGGGAACACGTTCGATTCCCAATTGACCATGTACGCGTCGGTATAGCGCCGATCGGCGATCAGCCGAATGTATTCCGGCACCGGCGTGTGCGCCGGGCACGCCCACTGACAGTCGACGACTTTGTGAAAATAATCCGGGTTACTGATGTCGGTAGGCTGCACTAGGCTCCTCCTGGCGACCGGGGCGCCACCCGATCCCTTTGTCGTCTTGCGCGGTCACTCGCCCCCGCTCATCGGCGGGCGCCTTATACCTATGTTGCGTGTGACCGTCATCTTCGCTTTCGCCCGGTCCGCCATGCCGTTCTGCAGACCCTCGTCAGGGGTGCGTCAGCTTGCCTCATCTCGCCGCAAGGAGCAATGGCGCCGCGCCGTAAAACGGCTTAGCGGCCTCGTTGTTCCCATTTGGGTCGGCCGCATGCGCCGCGCCAGCAGAGAATTGCCTGTTGGGCATTAAATGTAAGCTCTGCGGGCGTCGTGGTTTAGTTTAGGTCTTCGGGACAAGACCGCGGCAGGAGACGGCGACCGCGACGAAGGAGCGTTCTCCGTCGGGGCGGCCGGTGAGATAGGCCGCGCGGAGATGATGCTCGAGCCGGCCGCGCCGGGCATCGTCGAGCGTCGCGACATAGGCCCCGAGCCCGCCTTCGCCGCTGGCGAACGGCGCCCAGTAATCGGCAAAATCGGTGAAGTCCATGCGTATCATCAATGATCGGTGGTCGATCTCGGCGAGCCCGGCCTCGGCCCACATTCGCTCCATCGCCCCCGGGGCATAAATCGGCCGCGACAAGGTGTTGTCGCGTGCCGTGCCCGCTGAGTTGTCGAGGGCTGCTGCGGTGTCCCAGAACATGCGCTGATGCGGCGTCCCGCCGGGCGTGTCCCAGAAAGCCGCGGCGACGACGCCCCCCGGGCGGGTCACCCGGCGCATTTCGGCGACCATCTGCTCCGGCTCGGGCAATACCGAGGGCAGCACCAGCATCGACAATGTGCGGTCGAAGCTAGCGTCGGCAAAGCGCAACGCGCACCCGTCGCCCTGCTCGAGCCGGATCCGCAGGTCGCGATTCTTGGCCTGCGCCGCCGCGAGATAGACTTCGGATTGATCGATCGCGGTCAGCCGAGCGAACCGGGAGGCCTCTGCGAGCGCGAAGGTCAGGCTGCCGGTGCCGCAGCCGATTTCGAGGACCTCTTCGCCGTCCGCAATGCCGGCGTGCTCGATAAAGAGCGGCGCCAAACGCCGGCTCCAACGCCCCATCAACCGTTCGTAGTTGCCCGCGTCGCGAGCGTTGTAGACGGTCGGCATGGCTCCCAGGCTACTCGGCAGCCATTGCTGCTGGCTGAAATGCTGAAAGTGATGCCCGCGCCGAGCGGTCCATCGGCTGTGGCCACCACCGATCCTCCCAATCGGAGAACAATTCATGCAGCTGGGGCAACACCTGCTCAGCGAACAGCTGCGTGTTGTACTTGGCCAGATCTTTGCCCATGTTGCCAAACTGCAGCAACATCATCAGATGGCCGACATTGAGGTTGCTCGCGACCTCGCGCAATTGGGCGGCAACCTCGTCCGGCGAGCCGATGATCACATAGCCCTTGTCGACGATCGCGTCCATCTCACGCGCCAGCATCTGGAATTTCGACTCGTACCGCGACAGCTGCGCGGCCTGTGCCACCTGGCTCCGAGCGCCGTGCCGCTGGGTTGCCTCGGTCGTGTAACCCGGCGGGCCGGCAAAGCGCGGGTCGATGTGCAGACAGCGTCCATAGAAGTATTCCGCCGGCTCGCGATACAGCCGATAGGCCTCCTCGCGGGTTTCGGCGACCCCGACGAATTGCAGAAAGCCGGCGCGATATGGGTTGCGGTCCTTGCCGAGCCGTTTCATCTCCTCCCAAAAGCCGTCCATCGTCGACTGCCCGGCTTTATAGCCGTAATACGACAGATAGCAGTAGACGTAGTCCATTTCGGCGCACCACTGCCACGTCTCGACCGAGCCGCCGCCCGGGATCCAGATCGGCGGGTGCGGCTTCTGCACCGGGCGCGGCCAGATGTTGACATAACGCTGCTGGTTGTAGCGGCCGTTGAAAGCAAAGGTGTCCTGCTCGGTCCACGCTCGCAGAACGAGATCATGCGCCTCGTGATACCGCTCGCGCAGCATGCTCGGGTTCTGGCCGTAGGCGTAGCAGGTGTCCATTGGCGAGCCGACCGGAAAGCCGGCGATCAGCCGCCCTCCCGAGATGCAATCGATCATTGCGAATTCTTCGGCGACGCGGGTCGGCGGGTTATAGAGCGCCAAGGAATTGCCGAGCACGCAGAGCGCCGCGTCGGAGGTGCGGCGGGCGAGGGAGGCAGCAACCAGATTGGGCGAAGGCATCAGCCCATAGCCATTGGAATGGTGCTCGTTGACGCACACCGCGTCAAACCCGCATTCGGCGGCGAATTCGAGCTCGTCCATAAAGTCGTTGTACATCAAATGGGCTCGCCGCGGGTCGAACAGCGAGGAATGAATGTCGACCCACACCGAGGGGTTTTTGTCGCGGAAGTCGTCCGGCAATTCGGTGTAGGGCATCAGGTGAAACCACATGAGCTTCATGCTGGTCCTCAATCAGTGGCAACTACAACCGGTGATCGTTATCTCCTGGCCTTCAGGCTTTGTTCAGCGCGCCCTCGCTGACCAGCACTTCATGTGCGGCGCGGAACGCGTCGAGCCCGGCCGGGATCCCGCAATAGGCCGTCGCGTGCAGCAAGGCAGCTTTGATCTCCTCGACAGTAACGCCGTTGTTGAGTGCGCCTTTAACGTGCAGCTTAATCTCAGGCGCCCGGTTCAAGGCGGTGAGCATCGCCAGGTTCATCAAGCTGCGGGTCTTTCGGTCGAGTGTTCCATCCCCCCACGCCCAGCCCCATGCCCAGGCGGTGGTCGCCCGCTGGAACGACATCATAAACTCGTCCGCGCGCGCCATCGAGGCGTCTACATATTCGGCGCCCAGCACCTCGCGGCGGATTGGCATGCCTTTCTGGAACAGAGCGTCGTCTTCGGCCATGGGTTCAACTCTCGCCACTGGGTGCGAACTGTGTCTCCCCCGAGTGTCGCACAGGCCGCCTAGCTAGCCAACTTCCTACTGGCATACGGCTTGATTCCTCTGGAGTGCGGCTATCGGTATTCATCACCGCAATCGCCGATTATCTGGGTCAGGTCGCGCGATTTCGCGAGGACAGCCTCGATCATGGCGAGATCGCCGGGGTCGAGCGCGAAGCCAAAGACACGAGTATTCTCGGCGATATGCTGCGCTACGCCGAGCCGCGCGCCGACGATGACGCCGGCCACCGCCGGACGGTCCAGAATGTAGCGGACACCGACATTGGCGATACTCACCCGATGTTTGTCGGCGGTTTGTTTCAGCACCGCGAGCAATTCCTGGAACAGGGTCCATCCGCCCCATGCGTCGATCATGTTCTTGTACTTTTGTAATGAGGCGGTGGCGAGTTCGGACCGCCGTGGCTCAGGGCGGCCCAGGTATTTCTCCGATAGCAGCCCGCCCAGGAGGGTGCCGTAGGCAAGAAGCGTGATTAGGTGTTCGCGGCAGAACGAAACCATCCGGACCTCGGCCCGGCGATCAATAAGCGAGTATTGAACCTGGTTCGAGACGATGCGGACACGATCGGCTATCACGCCCAGATGCTCGGTATCGAAATTGGTCAGCGCGAGGTGACGGATTTTGCCTTCGTGCTGCAGGTCTGCGAGGTGTTTGAGCGCGTCGAGGTAGTTCTCGTCGTTGTAATCCCACCAATGGAATTGGAGCAGGTCGAGACATTCCACGCCCATTCGCGAGAGCGAGATGCCGATCGCATCCTCAACGGCTCGTCTCGTCATCCGGCCCGGAGCCGGAACCCACTTGGTGAACGCCTGGATCTCGGAAAGCCGCTCGACCCCGTGACGAGCGGCGAACTGGCGCCGGAAATTTCCAATGAAATCCTCGGCAGGGCCGTAATGGTCGGCGAGGTCCCAAGTGGTGAGCCCGGCGTCGTGATACGCAAACATCTCTGCGATTGCACCGGCGGGCTCGATGTACCCGTGCGCGCCAGAAACCTGCCACATCCCGTTCAGAAGGCGGCAGATCGTGAGATCCGGGGTGAATTGGAAGCGGCTCGAATCAGCTAGTGTCACTTTTCCGTCTCCAATGCACCGCTCATGTGACCGGCGTCGGGATTTTCACGTGGCCTGCTGCGTTCCTCCCGGCGAGGCGGCCGAAGACGGCGCCGGACATGAGGCCCGTGCCGCTGGCGTAGTTGTGGAAGAAGAGGCCGCCGACGATTTCGCCGGCGGCGTAGAGGCCGGGGATCGGGTGGCCGGAGGTGTCTTCGACCTCGGCGTTGCCGGTGATCTTGAGGCCGCCGAAGGTGAAGGTGATGCCGGTCGTCACGGCATAGGCCTCGTAGGGCGGCTGGTCGAGGCGCTGCGCCCAGTTGGTCTTGTCGATCGCCGAGGCCGCTCGTCGCGAGCCCGTCGCGGATGTTCGGGTTGAACGGCACCTCGGGGCGCGGGGCGGCGTTGAACGCCCGCACCGTCTCCAGAAAGCGGCGCGGGTCGACGCCTTCGAGCCGCTCGGCCAGCGCCTCGAAACTGTCGGCCTTTTCCTTGGTGATGCGCGGGATGCGGTATTCCTCGCGCAGCAGATGCGCGACCTTCTGGTCGAAGATCTGCCAGGCGAACATGCCGGGCTGGTTCAGGATCTCGCCGCCGTATTTGGCGTAGGTGTAGCTGTGGAAATCGAGCCCCTCGTCGAGAAAACGCTCGCCCTTGGCATTGACGACGATGCCGAACGGGTAGTTGTGCTTCTGGAAGCGGTCGCCGACGTCGAGATCGCCAAAAGGCGGGGCGTTGAGGTCCCAGGCGACGGCATGCGCGCCTGACCAGTGGCCGGCGACGGCGGCGCCGAGATCCGAGCGCCATCTTCAGCCCCTGGCCCGTGTTGAACCGCGTGCCGCGCACCTTGGCGAGGTCCCAGTTCGGCCCGAGATAGCGCGCCCGCATCTCGGCATTGGCCTCGAACCCGCCGCAGGCGAGGACCACCGCTTCGGCGCGCAGGTCGTGGAGGCGGCCTTGATGGCGCACCCGCACGCCCTCGACGCCGCGGTCGCCCTGCAGCAGACCGACCGCCGGGGTCTCGTACAGCACCGTGATCCCGTCATGCGCGGCGCGGGCGTGCAACGCCTTCATCAATTCCTTGCCGCCGCCCCAGATATGGCAGGCGAGCCCGCCCCAGAATTTGAACTTGCCGTCGACCCGGAACGCCTGCCGGCCGAGGCCGAGCTGAAAACGCACCCCCTTGCCGCGCATCCACACCCCAGTCTCGAAGCTGCTGCGGATCAGGATCTCGGTCATGTCCGGGTCGCAGCGGTATTGGGTCAGCCGGCCCATATCGTCGAAATACTGCTCCTCGGTGTAGGTGCCGAAATCGACGTCCCTGAGCTCGGTCTCGTTCATGTCGGGGATCAGGCGCGCGAGATCCTCGCCGCCGTGATAGACGACGCGGAACGCGCCGCCGGTAAACGCGGAGTTTCCGCCGCGCGCCTCCTCGGGGGCGATCTCCAGCATCAGCACGCGGGCACCGTTCTCGCGCGCCGACAAGGCGGCGCAGGTCGCGGCATTGCCGGCGCCGACGACGATGACGTCGAGCTCTTCGCTCCCGGGTATTTCCATGGCTCAATCCTCTGCCGGCTCTGTATTGCCGAGATTGCTTCGTCGCTGCGCTCCTCGCAATGACATCCTCAAGTGTTGTCATTGCGAGCGCAGCGAAGCAATCTCGGTGGGCATTGGGAGGGGTGACATGGCCGAAGAGACGGAACGGTTGGCGCGCTATGCGTCGGAGCTGCGCTTTGAGGACCTGCCGGCGAAGGTCGTGCAGCAGGCGAAGGATTGCATTATCGACACAGTCGCGGCGGGCATCTGCGGCAGCGCGTTGCCGTGGAGCCGTATCGTGATCGACTATGCCGAGCGCACCGGGCCCGGCGGCAAATGCCGTATCCTCGGCAGAGGCGGACCGGCGGTCCAAGCGCCCTCAGCGGCGCTCGCCAATGGCGCGCTCGCCCATGCTTTCGAGCTCGACAGCTTGACCCGGCCCGGCGCCGGCGCCCATCCGGGCGCTACCGTACTGCCGCCCGCTCTCGCCATCGCCCAGGAACGCGGTGCCGACGGCCGGGCCTTGATCGCCGCCTTTGTCGCCGGCAACGAGGTGATGATCCGGATCGGGCGAGCGACCGGGCACACCAACGAGGCGCGCGGCTTTCATGCGCCGGGCACCACCGGCCCGTTTGGCGCGGCGGTCGCGGCCGGCCGTCTGTTGCGGCTCGATCAGAGGGCGATCACCAATGCGCTAGGCATCGCCGGGTCGCTCTGCGGCGGCTTGCTGGAATTCGCCCGCGGCGACGGCGGCATGGTGAAGCGCCTGCATTTGGGGCGCGCGTCGGAAGCGGGCGTTCTGGCGGCGAGCCTCGCCGCCGACGGTTTTGCCGGGCCGCGCACCGTCCTCGAAGGGGAGTTCGGCTTTCTCAAGGTGTTCTGCACGAAATGGGACACCACCGAGCTGACCCGCGGCCTCGGCGAGGAGTTTGTCGTCTCGAGCACAGTGCTGAAGCGCTATCCGTGCCACGCCACCGCACATGCTGCGGTCAAGGCGGTGCGCGACCTGCAGGCCGAGCACGGCTTTACCGGCGCCGAAATCGAGGCGATCACCGTCACCGGCACCCCGCGCATGATCGAGCGCCACAACATTCTGGAGCCCGCCGATCTGATGCTGGCCCAATACAGCATCCCCTTCTCCGTTGCGCTGGCGCTCTGCCGCGAGGCGCGCGATCCCCAATCCTGGGACCAGACGGCATTGGCCGACCCGCAGATCCGCGCCCTCTGCCGTCGCGTCAAGCTGGTGCCCGGCCCGGTTGGCGAGCATGGCGGCATGGCGACCATAGTGACGATAGCGCTCGCCGATGGGCGCCGCCTCGAACACCGCGCCGAGAGCGGAATGCTCGAACCCGGCGAGCTGCGGGACAAATTCCTGCGACTGACCCGCGCGGCACTCGGCGAAGGTCCGGCGAGGACGTTGTTCGAGCGATTGCAGCGGCTGGAGGAGGAAGAGAGCCTCGACTGGCTGACCTAGATTTCAACCCACGCTGCCGTCGGGAGCGCGGCGCAGGACCATACCCGGAGTGGCGCCGGTATGCTGCGCGTTTTCGACGACGACGACGCCGTTGACGAGCACAGTCGTGCGGGCGCCGGTCGGGTATTGGTGCGGGTCGGCGTAGGTGGCGCGGTCTTTGAAGTCGGTGGGGTCGAAGATCGTGATATCGGCCCGGTAGCCTTCCTTGAGCAGGCCGCGGTCGCGCAGCCCAAGGGCCTGTGCCGTAGCCCCGGTCATCTTGCGGATCGCCTGCTCGAGCGGCAGCAACTGCTCTTCATGGACGTAGTGGCCGATGATCCGCGGGAAGGTTCCGTAAAACCGGGGATGCGGCATCCCTTGGCCGACGATCCCATAATCGGCGACGCAATTGCCGTCCGAACCGACCAGAGCCGAGGGCGAGCGCACGATCTCGCGGATGTCCTCTTCGGCGATGGAGGTGATCAGCACGCGAGTCGCCCCGTTGTCCTCGATCAGGTAATCGCAGGCGAGGTCGACCGGATCACGGCCGCGCGCCGCGGCGAGCGCAGCTACTGTTTTTCCGGTGTGTTGTGGCAGATGCGGCGAGACCGAGATCTGCACGCAGTCCCAGGACGGGATGCGCCCCCAATTGTTCAGCCCGACGCGGTCGATCTCGCAGCGGAGCCGCTCGCGGGTTTCCGGCAGCGCGAGGCGCTCCAGCATCGCCTCCAATCCGCCGATTTGGACCCAGGGCGGCAGCAGGTTCTTCAGCGGATTGGCTCCGGCCGTATAGGGGTACGCGTCGCAATCGATCTCGCAGCCTTCGGCCCGCGCCTCATCGATCATCGCCAGGATCTGCGCCGCCTTCCCCCAATTGTCGGTGCCCGAGCATTTCAGATGCACGATCTCGACATGCACCCGCGCGGCGCGGGCAAAGTCGATCGCTTCTGCGACCGCTGCGAGCACCTGGTTAGATTCATCGCGGATATGGGTGAAATAGGCGGCGTTGTGGCCCTTCAACACGGGGCCGAAGGCGAGCATCTCGGAGGGCTCGGCGAAGCT
This sequence comes from uncultured Alphaproteobacteria bacterium, assembly GCA_963788085.1. Taxonomy (GTDB): domain Bacteria; phylum Pseudomonadota; class Alphaproteobacteria; order ATCC43930; family CGMCC-115725; genus AP-15. The sequence goes on along the minus strand of CAWBFS010000017.1, from coordinate 64,396 downwards.
GCCCGGCGGCGTGAAGAGGCCCGAGGACATGCCGAGCGCGCCGGCGCCGAGCCCCTCCTCCAAGAGCCCGATCATCTCCGTGAGCTCGGCGGGGCGCGGCGCGCGGTGTTCGAGCCCTATCGCCATCAGCCGCAAGGTGTTGTGGCCGACCAGCATCCCGGTGTTGACCGCAACGGGGGGAAACGTGTCGAGATATTCCGGAAAGCGCATCTCGCGGAACGGCAGCCACGGCGCCCCGCCGCTCAGATAATCGGCGAGCAACTGCGCCTTGCCCGGCAGGACCGGCGCGACCGAAAACCCGCAATGGCCGATGATCTCGGTGGTGACGCCCTGGCGCACCTTGCTTTCGGCTTTCGGATTGATCGGCAAGGTGAAGTCCGAATGCGTCTTGATGTCGATGAAGCCGGGGGCCACCGCCAATCCCTCGGCATCGATCACCTTGGCCGCGCCTTCCCGCGGGGAGCGGCCGAGCGCGGCGATCCGACCGTCGCGAACCGCGAGGTCGCCGATCTCGCCGGGCCGCCCGCTGCCGTCGATCAGCATCCCGCCGCGGATCAGGATGTCGAAGGTAATGGCCATGGAATTCCTTCGGGTCTTCGCAGCATCAGCGGTCGCAGTATAGGTCGGGACAAGCCGGCAGCCGCTATGCTCTTTCGCCTCTGCACTCGCTGCGTCATACACAGGCGGCGAATTGCGTAAAGCGGGAGCACGGCATGAGGACAGGGGCGGAATACCGGCAGGCGTTGCGCGACGGGCGGCGGGTCTGGGTCATGGGCGAGGGTCTCGTCGAGGACGTGACGACGCATCCGGCGACTTGCGCGATGGTCGACGAATATGTCGCCTGGTACGACCTCCATCTCGATCCGGCCTGGCAGGAGATCGCGATCCGCCCGTCCGATGCCGAGAGCGAACGCACCGCTTGGGCCTATGTCGTGCCGAAGAGCGCCGACGACCTGGCGGGCATGGGGCGCTTCTTCTCCGCCACAACCTTCTTGAGCGCCGGCAACATCACCCATACCCCGTGTTACGGGCATATGATCGCGCTCGGCGTGCAAGCCTCGGTCGAGGAGCGCGGCGTCTCCCCCGAGCAGATCGCCAACGCCGCCCGCTACCGCGAGATGATCGCCCGCACCGGGCGTTTCCTGACCTTCTGCGGCGGCGCCCCGACGATCGGCGCCCGCATGCGCGAGGATCCGGCCGAACGCACCGCGCTGAAGCTGGTGCGCGAGACCGATGGCGGCATCGTCATCCGCGGCAAGATCGGCATGCATACGAGCCCGGCTTTTGCCGAGGATGTTTATGTGGGCAGCCTTTGCGGCATCGAGGTCGACGGGCATCGCGCGACCTTTATCGTGCCGGTCAATGCGCCCGGCGTCACCACAGTTTGCCGGAAGATTGCGGTGCGCGATGAGAACCCGTTCGTCGCGCCGCTGAGCAGCCGCTATGACGAGCTCGACGGCCAGATGTGGCTCGACGACGTGTTCATTCCATGGGAACGGGTTTTTCTGCTGGGTGAATCGCCCGAGCCGGTCGTCCGCTGGCTGATCTGGCATCACCTCTACGGCTGGCTTTCAAAAGCCGAGTTCACGCTGGGCCTGGCGCTCGCTCTGACCCACGCGATGGGGCTGGTAAAGCATGACCAGACGATCGAGCACCTGGTCGATCTGGCGATCGAGGTGCAGACCGTGCGCAGCTGCCTCACCGCCTGCGAGCGCGACCCGCGTTTTACCGAAACCGGCTATTGCGTCCCCAACCACGCCCACCTTGCGGTCGGCGGCATCGCGATCTTGAAGGCGCGCCAGCGCATGGCCGAGATCCTGCGCATCGTGCCCGGCTCGTCGCTGGTGGTTTGCCCGTCGGACAAGGATCTCGCCGCGCCCGAGGTCGCCGCCGGCTTGGCGGATTCTTTCGGCGGCGGCGGTTATACCGCATTGCAGCGATCGGCCTTACTGCAGATGGCGTGGGACCACGTCTCGTCGGCGCTCGACGGCCGCGAATCCGCCTTCGAATTGCATGCCAGCGGCGGCATTCCGGCGTGGCGCGGCCGGCTGCGCCGCAGTTTCGAGCGCTATAACGAGCTCGCCAACGCCGTCGCCCGCCGGCTCGACATGCCGCTGCCCGAGATCGACCTCGGCAGCCTTCGCGAGGTGCCGTGGGCGCCGCGCCGCACCGTGGCGCCGCCCGCCGCGCCGGGGAAAGGCTGAGAGGCTCACCCGAGATGGTTTTCGCAGGATTAGGCTATTTGCCCGCGCCACTGGCCTCTCGTCGTCATGACGGATTGGACGATCAAATTTTGGTCTGTGTCTGACTATCAGTTTCGTCGAGGATTGGATCGGCACGCAGTCTCCAGCGTGGACGCGATTGGTACCATACGACGATAAAGTTGAAGTCTCGCACGAGTTGGGCGGTCGTCTTGCACGCACGTTCGGCGCGTTCGACGAGTACGGCCAATTCTTCGACCACGGGAACAGGGGTATTTCCTTGCATACCGATTTGCTCACGTTGCTAAAGCGGGGGTTCGTTAATGAATTGGGCGCCCCGGACGCGTCCATACGAGCGTCCAGGATTTGTCAAAAGTATCGGCTACTTGGCCCCTAATTGCTGCACACCGGCTTGTATCCAGGGCGGCGTTCGGCATTAATACTGGGAGATGTGACAATCCGGGGTTCAGAGCCGTGACGCCTCATCTTCCGATCGTAGGCATCGGTGCCTCGGCCGGCGGGGTCGAGGCGTTGGAGCAATTTTTTAGAGCCGTGCCGGCCGAGAACGGCATGGCCTTTGTGGTCGTCACCCACCTGCCGCCCTACCGCGACAGCTTGCTGGCCGAGATCCTCGGGCGCGCTACCCGAATGCCGGTGGTCAACGCACGAGACGACCAGCCGGTCGAAGCGCAGCATGTCTACGTTCTCCCACCCGGCGCGGTCTTGACCATCAATGAGGGGCGGCTCCGCCTTCGGCACACCGGGGTTGCGGAGCGTGAACGCGCCCCGATAGATGTGTTCTTCACCTCCCTCGCCGAGGACCAGGGAGAGCACGCGATAGGTGTCGTGCTCTCCGGCGGCGGCAGCGACGGGACGCTCGGTCTCAAGGCGCTCAAGGAGAATGGGGGGTTGACCGTCGCCCAAGGTGCGAACCTGACCCGGCCCCGGTTCGCAGACATGCCTTCCAACGCGGTGGCAGCGGGTTTTGTCGATCTGGTGCTGCCGGTCGAGGAAATCCCCGAGCGGATCATCGCCTATGTCCGCAATTGGGCCGCTCTCGACGCGGAACGTTCGGATGAGGCGCTGAGCAAGATCTATACTCTACTGCGGACACGGACCGGGCACGATTTCAGCGAATACAAGGACCGGACGTTTCACCGCCGCGTCCAACGCCGCATGCAGGTGGTCCAGACAACAAAACTCGAAGATTACGCCGCTCGACTGCAAGAAGACCCGGACGAGGTCCGCGCGTTATTCCGCGATCTATTGATCGGCGTCACTGATTTTTTCCGCGATGCCGAGGCCTTTAGCGCGCTGGAGACCCAGGTCGTCCCAAAACTGTTCGAGGGCAAGGGCGCGGGTGACGAGGTTCGCGTGTGGGTAGCGGGTTGCGCGACCGGCGAGGAGGCCTATTCGATCGCCATACTGTTGCGCGAGCAAGTGGATATCCTGGAGTCGCCGCCCAAAGTCCAGGTCTTCGCCACCGATATCGACGAGACCGCGATGACCGTGGCCCGCACAGCGCGTTATCCGGCGACGCTGGTCAACGAGGTGTCGCCCGAGCGGCTGAAGCGCTTTTTCGTTCAGGAAGGCGCCAGCTATAGCGTGGCCAAGGATTTGCGCGAGATGTGCATCTTCTCGAACCACAGTTTGATCCGCGACCCGCCTTTCTCACGCCTCGACCTGATCTCCTGCCGCAACTTGCTGATCTATTTGAAACCCGGGCTTCAGGGGCAGGTCTTTCCGTTGTTCCATTTTGCTCTACGGCCCGGCGGGTATCTCTTCCTCGGGCTTTCCGAAAATATTGCACGATATACGGACCTGTTTCTTCCGCTCGACAAGACAAACCGCGTCTTCCGGCGCCGCGATCTGGTCGCGCGATCCCCCGTGCCGTTCCGACATTTCCTGCCGCATACTGGTCGAAGAGGTACCACCTCGGCGATTGGCGATAATCAAGGGCTGAGCCGCTCCGACTTGCTGCGCAAGGTGGCCAACACCATCGTCGAGCAATTTGCGCCGGCCTATGTGATCGTCGACGAATCCGGCCAGGCGCTTTATTTCTCCGCCGGCACCGGAAAATATCTGCAGGCTGCAGCCGGCCCCCCGAACCGCGACATCATTGCCATGGCGCGCCCGGGATTGCGCCCGGATTTGCGGGCATTGCTGCACCAGGCCAAGCAAGCGGATCGACGCGTGACCCGTGATAGGGTTGCAGTGCAGGTCAATGGCGGCGTCCAAACGATCAGCCTCGCCGTCGAGCCGATCAAAGAGGGCAACGAGACGGCTTACGGCATCGTGTTCATCGATCGCGGTGCGATCGAGACGGAGCATGAAGACGCCAACTCGGAAACCCCGGAAAGCGAGGACATCGCCGTCCGCCAGATCGAAAGGGAGCTGAACGAGACCAAGGAGCGATTGCAGTCGACGATCGAGGAGCTCGAGACAGCGAACGAGGAGTTCAGATCTTCTAATGAAGAGCTGCTTTCGGTCAACGAGGAGCTGCAATCCGCCAATGAAGAGCTCGAAACCTCGAAGGAGGAGCTGCAATCGGTCAACGAGGAGTTGCAGACCGTCAATAACGAGCTCAGGAGCAAGATCGATGAGTTGGACCACGCCAACAGCGACCTGACCAATCTGTTTCAAAGCACCCAGATCGCGACGGTGTTCCTCGACCGGGATCTCGTGATCCGCAACTTTACGCCGGCGGTGACCAAGCTGTTCAGTCTCATCCCCGGTGACCGCGGCCGCCCGCTGACCGACATTACCAGTCGCATCGACTACCCGGAGCTGGAAAGCGACATCAAAACGGTATTCACCGGCGAAATGATCGAGCGTCCAGTGCGCCTCGCCAGCGGGCAGGGCCATTATCTCGCACGCATCCTGCCATATCGGACCGAGGACGAGATCGATGGGGTGCTGCTGACCTTTGTCGATGTCACCAAGATCATCGCCGCCGAGGAGCAGCAGAAGGTGCTCACGGCCGAGCTCAGCCACCGCGTCAAGAATACTCTCGCTGTGGTGTCATCGATCGCCGAGCGAACCCTGCCGGACGGCGAGGAGAAAACTGACCTGATCGGTCGTTTCCACGCTCTCGGGCACACCCACGATCTGCTGTCTCAAGCCGGTTGGACCGAGGCGTCGCTGCGGGAGATCGTTTTAAGCGAACTCGCCCCGCACATTGCGGGCGATGGTTCCAACGCGACGGTCAACGGGCCGCCGGTCATGCTCAAACCGCAAGCAGCCCTCCTCCTGGCGCTCGTGATGCACGAACTTGTGACCAATGCAGCCAAATACGGCGCCTTATCCGCCCCAGGGGGTCGCGTAAAGGTGACTTGGGCGATCACCGGGGGCGATCCTCAGCATCTCGAATTGATATGGGCCGAGGCAGGCGGGCCAAAAATCGACAATCTGCCAAAGCGCGGTTTCGGCACGGAACTGATCGAGCGCGGCGTTCGTTTCGAGTTAGAAGGCAACACAGAGATCGGTGTCGTCGATGGCGGTCTCCACTGCAGGATATTAATACCGGTAAATCCGCGACACATTATCGTCGAAACGCCGTCCGACCGATCGCCGATGGAGGAGGCTGCGGCATGAGGGCGGCGCTCGAAGGGATTAGGGTATTGGTCGTCGAAGACGAGTTCCTGGTCGCGACCTTGATCGAAGACATGCTGGTGGCCGCGGGCTGCGTGGTCGCAGGCCCCATTCCGCGAGTATCCGAAGCTCTCGACGCGGTGCATCGCGGGACGTTTGATGCAGCGGTCCTCGACGTCAATCTTGGGGGCGATCGTGTATATCCGGTTGCCGACGCGCTGTCCCGGCGAAATGTCCCGTTCTTATTCGTCACCGGCTACAGCACGGGTGTGCTGCCGTGCGAATACGCGGCGCGCCCGCGCCTCTGCAAGCCGTTCAAGATGGCGGACCTGCTTGGCACATTGTCGAGTGTCGTTGCCCCTCCTAGTCCTTCGGCGTGAGTCAGATCGACAGCCGTCAGCCCCCAACGGGCGGCGACGCAACCGGGCAGGGCCGTCAAAATCCGAAGTGAGGTGCGCTGTCGAGTTGCAAGACGAGCTTGGAAAGCTTATGTCTGGGTTTGTCGACCTCCCGTGGTTCGGCTTGCTCTCCCAAGCTCTGATCGAGCGCCGGACCTGCTCCCCGTACCGTGCCGAAGTTTGACCCACCGCTCGCCTCCGAGCGGTGGCAATTTTGTTCTTGAAGGAAGACCTATGACTATTGGAACCGTGAAGTGGTTCAACCCCACAAAGGGTTACGGCTTCATTCAACCTGAGGACGGTTCGCAGGACGTGTTTGTCCACATCTCGGCGGTCGAGCGCTCCGGTATCGGCAATCTGCACGAGGGCCAGAAGGTGAGCTTCGACCTCGAGCGCGGCGATCGGGGAAAGACCTCGGCCGTAAATTTGAAGCAAGGCTAGCTTCGAGCCAGGGCGAGCTTCGAGAGGGGAGCGGCGCCGGTTCGCGCGGCTCCCCCACCTCGCTGGTAGAGCAAGACGCAACAAGTCGAAGAGATAACTGCTCATGCAAGTTTTCGTGCGCGACAACGACGTCAATTCGGCACTGCGGGTCCTGAAGAAAAAGATGCAGCGGGAAGGCACCTTCCGCGAAATGAAGCGACGGCGGGCTTATGAAAAACCATCCGAACGGCGGGTGCGCGAGAAAGCCGAGGCAATCCGCCGGCACCGCAAGATGCTGCGCAAACGCCTAGAGCGCGAAGGTTACTGACGTGAGCCGTAGCAGAGGTCGCTAGGGAGCACCCCGTGGCGTTCAGAACGAATTACCGCTTCGAGCGCGCAGAGCGCGATCGGCTGAAGAAAGCCAAAAAAGACGACAAACTGAAGCGACAGCAGGAACGAGCCGTCTCGCGCGAAGACAGCGGGTCCACCGAGCAGACCGAACAGAACGAGGTGCCGGAGGTCTAGCCTTGCGCCGCCGACGAAGCGGTCTTGCGAAAATGTACCGAGCCGCTCCTCTCCCTGAGAGGTTGGCCTTCGTGCTATAAGCGGCCAACCGGCTCGGGAGAATGCGGTTGCCTGCCATCTATATTCTGAACGGTCCCAACCTCAATCTGCTCGGAGTGCGGGATCCGGTGGTTTATGGCCATGATACTTTGGCCGACATCGAGGAGCGCTGCCTGGCCCGCGCCGCATCGCTCGACCTGCAGATCGAGTTCCGGCAGACCAATCACGAGGGCCAGCTCGTCGACTGGATCCAGGAGGCGCGCGAATCGGCCGACGGCATAATTCTCAATGCCGGGGCGTTGACCCACACCTCGGTGGCGGTGCTCGACGCGCTTCTCGCCGCCGGATTGCCGGTCATCGAGGTGCACCTGTCGAATATTTTCCGCCGCGAGAGCTTTCGTCATCATTCCTATGTCAGCCTGGCCGCGACCGGTGTGATCTGCGGCTTGGGGGCGCAGGGCTACGAGCGCGCCCTCGACGCGCTCGCCAACCTTATCGAGCGGGAACCGGAAGAGGCCGATCGTTGAAAATCGGCGGCCGCAGCCCGCCTTTTCCCGACGCCGACCTGATCCGCACGCTGGCCGCGCTGCTGACCGAAACCGGCCTGACCGAGATCGAATACGCCATCGGCAATCGTCGCGTCCGAATCGCCCGCGCCCCCGGCGGACCGGGGTCGGCATCGGCGCCAGTTGCCTCGCCTCCCGCGTCAACCCGTTCCCTGTCCGTCGAGCACCCCGGCTCGGTCAAGGCGCCGATGGTCGGGACTGCCTATCTCGCGCCGCAACCGGGCCACCCGCCCTTTGTGCGCCTCGGCGATTTGGTCGCCGAGGGACAGCCCCTGCTGATTATCGAGGCGATGAAGGTCATGAATCAGATCCGCGCACATCGCCCTGGCCGCATCGCGCAGATCCTGGTTGCCGACGCGCAGCCGGTCGAGTATGGCGCCGTCCTGATGCTGATCGAGTGATCGTCAGAAGGAAAACAACTGTCGCGCGCCGGCTGCGGCGAGATATGACGGAAGCGGAGAGGCGGCTTTGGCGTGAGTTGCGCGAGCTCGAGCTGCCACGCCGGTTTCGTCGGCAACACCCGATCGGCAGACACATCGTGGACTTCGCCTGTCCGGCGGCGAAGCTTGCGATTGAGCTCGATGGTGGACAGCACGCGCTGCGAATCGGTGCAGATGGCGCACGCAGCCTGGAAATCGCCGGCCACGGTTATCGGGTCATCCGATTCTGGAACGGGGATGTCATGGAAAATATTGGCGGCGTAAAGGAAACGATACGCCGAGAACTCGAACTCTCCCTCTCCGCCCTTGGGGGCGGAGAGGGTCGGGGTGAGGTGGGGGATTCCAGAGCGCCCGCCGAGGCCCACCTCACCCTCCCCGTCGCTTGCGCGACGGGTCCCCTCCCTCTCCCCCCTAAAGGGCGGAGAGGGCATTAAGCCGATGTTCGAAAAGGTGCTGATCGCCAATCGGGGCGAGATTGCGCTGCGCATTCATCGCGCTTGCCGGGAGATGGGGATCAAGACGGTCGCGGTGCATTCGACCGCCGATGCCAATGCAATGAATGTGCGGCTCGCCGACGAGACCGTGTGCATCGGCCCGCCGCCGGCGCGCGACAGCTATTTGAATGTCGCGGCGATCCTCTCCGCCGCGACGATCACCGGCGCCGATGCGATCCATCCCGGTCTCGGCTTTCTCGCGGAGAACGCCGATTTCGCCGCGACGGTGGAAGAGCACGGGTTCACTTTCATCGGCCCCTCCCCCGAGCACATCCGGCTGATGGGCAACAAGGTCGCGGCGAAAGAGGCGGCGCGCAAACTCGGGATCCCGACGGTCCCCGGTTCGGCAGGCAGCGTACGTGAGGTCGCAGCCGCCGAGGCGGCGGTCTGCGGGATCGGCTATCCCGTGCTGATCAAGGCCAGCGCGGGCGGCGGCGGGCGCGGCATGAAGGTGGCCCGGAACGCCGCCGAACTGGCCCGCCTCCTGCCGGTTGCGCAAAACGAGGCTGCCTCGTTCTTCGGCTGCGGCGAAGTCTATCTCGAACGCCATCTCGAGCGGCCTCGGCACATCGAGATCCAGGTTCTCGGTGACGGCAAGGGCGGCATCATTCATCTCGGCGAGCGCGACTGCTCGTTGCAGCGCTCGCACCAGAAGATGCTCGAAGAGACCCCTTCTCCGGCGCTGAGCGGCGCGGAGCGCGAGCGGCTGGGCGCGCTCGCCGTCGCAGCGCTTGGCGAGATCGGCTACCGCAGCGCCGGCACCCTCGAATTCCTATATCAGGACGGCGAGTTCTTTTTCATCGAGATGAATACGCGCTTGCAGGTCGAGCACCCGATCAGCGAAATGATCAGCGGCATCGACATCGTCCGCGAACAGCTGCACATCGCGGCCGGCGCGCCGCTGGGCTATCGACAGGGCGATGTCAAACTGTGCGGTCACGCGATCGAGTGCCGCATCAATGCCGAGAACTCCGACACTTTCCGGCCCTCGCCCGGCCGGGTGACCGGTTATCATCCGCCCGGCGGGCTCGGCGTGCGCGTCGACAGCGCCCTCTACGACGGGTATGAGGTGCCGCCCTATTACGATAGCTTGATCTCCAAGCTGATCATCCACGGCAAGAGCCGCAACGAATGCCTGATGCGGCTGCGCCGAGCGCTCGAGGAATATGTGATCGGCGGGATCGACACGACGATCCCGCTGCACCAGCGTCTCGCCGTCGCTCCGGAATTCATCGACGGCAATTACGACATCCACTGGCTGGAAGAGTTCGTCGGGCGACCGCCATGACCAGAGGCGTGACCAGAGGGTTGATCGGAGCCGAGCTGCGTTGCGGCTGACCCCCGAGATCCTGCTCGCCGCCTACGCTGCCGGCATCTTCCCGATGGGCGAATCGGCGGACGACCCGGAGCTGTTCTGGGTCGATCCGCGGCGCCGCGGGATCCTGCCGCTCGATGCCTTTCACGTGCCGAAGCGGCTGCGCCGGGTCGTCCGGAAGGGCGGTTTCGAGATCCGCTGCGACAGCGCGTTCGAAGCGGTGGTCCGCGGCTGTGCCGAGGCGACCGAAAAACGCCCCAACACCTGGATCAACGACGAGATCGTGCGGCTCTACGCCGGCCTCTTCGCCCGCGGGGCGGCGCATAGCGTCGAATGCTGGTACGGCGACATGCTGGTCGGCGGGCTCTACGGCGTCGCGATTGGCGCCGCCTTTTTCGGCGAAAGCATGTTCAGCCGCGCGACCGACGCGAGCAAGGTTGCACTCGTGCATTTGGTCGCGCGCCTACGGCTCGGCGGCTATCGCCTCCTCGACACGCAGTTTCTGACGCCGCACCTCGCGCAGTTCGGCGGGGTCGAAATCACCCGCGCGCGCTATCATCGCTTGCTCGGCGAGGCGCTCTCCTGTCGCGCTTCGTTCCCGGCGGCATTGCCGGAAGCCGCGCGCGGCGATCCGCTCGGAGCCTTGCAATCGAGCAGGGTGACGTCGTAGACGGGATGCTCGAGCGCCGACAGCGCCGGGCTCGATGCGAACATCCAGCCGCTGAATACCCGAGTTCTGACTTCGCCCGGGCGGGTTTCGTCGATTTCGACGAACGCCGCGCTCTCCGGCGTTTCCTCCGGCGGGCTCTTCTCGCAATCGCGGACGCGGATCGCGAGCGTGCCGAATTGCACCGGAGCGCCAACCGGGGCCTCGAATTTCGAGACGCGCGCGGTGATCTTGTCGAGCCCCTCCAGCAGCGCGACGGGCTCCGGTGTCATATCCGCCGCCGCCGGGATCGCTAGCGCAATCGCCAGCTGTACCGCGATCGAGCCCCTGACCCACCAAGCCCCCACCCTAACCCTCCGCCGCTTGCGGGGGATGGAATGGGAGGGGGCTTTCGCTTGGCGGATGATCGAATGGGTCATTTGCGGTAGGGGTTGACGATGCCGGCGACGATGCCGGCGAGGACCTCGCGCACCTGCCGCTCGTCGCATCCCATCAGCACCGCATCTTCGAGCGCCTCCTGCGCCAGCTCCTTCAGTTCGGCGAGATTTTCGTTCAGCACCTTGATCTTTTCGACGCACGAGACCGGTTCGCCTTCCGGCGTACGCCAGACCGGGAATTCGCTGCCGTCGCTGTCGGACATGCTCGATCCCTATTTGGGAGCGGCGCCTTGCGGCGCCTCGCCCTCGCCCGGCTTTTTCTGCCCGCCGGGCGTCGAAAAAATCATCTGCCCGATCAGGTTTTCGAGGCTGACCGGGGATTGGGTAAATTTGATCTGCCCGCCCGGCGGGATCGTTTTCTCATCGCCGCCGGGAACGAGCGACATGTATTGCTCACCGAGCAAACCGTTGGAGACGATCTCTGCCACCGTGTCCTCGGGCAATTTATAGGCCGGGTCGACGCTCATCCGGACGGTGGCGAGAAAGGTCTTCGGATCGAGGGTCTCGGATACAACCGATCCGATCTTGACCCCGGCGATCCGCACATCCCCGCCATCGCGGAGCGCGCCGACGCGTTCGAACTGAGCCGTCACCTGATAGCCCTGCACGGCCCTGACTTGGCTCGTCGTGTAGGCGAAGAACAGGAATACCGCGGCCACGACCAGCACGACAGCGCCCATCACCGTCTCGATCACATTCCCGGTCATGTTTGCCGCAGCCGCGTTATTCGGGTGTCCACGGCTCGTAATCCCCGGTGGCGCGGGGCCGGTGGCCGCCGCGCAGGACCGAGCCCGGCGGGTGATAGGCATAAGGCGTGCCGGTCATGTTCGGCTCGTGCGGTTTCTCCCAGGGATAGCGCGGCCGGTCGGCGCGCGGCACCTCGTTCACCGTATGATGCAGCCAGGCATGCCATTCCGGCGGCACTTTCGATGCCTCCGGCTCGCCGTTGTAGATAACCCAGCGCTTCTCGCGGCTGAACCGGCCGCCACCACGCCGCAAGGGTGTGGCGCCGCGATCGCGGTAATAGCGGTTGCCGTAGCTGTCGGTGCCGACCAATTCGCCCCGCAACCAGGTCAACAAACGCGTGCCGAGCGTCATTGCTCCATCCGTGCCTCGCCTCGCGGGCGGGTTTATCGCACCACTCGCCCTTGGGCGTAAAGAGCCGGTCCAGCGTTGCCGTTGCGCAACATATGGTGTGATTTGCCGAAACGCCTACGAAATGAGTTGCCGACACTTTGGGTGTGACCTAGATTTGGTAGCTTGGGCGAGACGAGCAACTACGTCTGGCAAGAGGGTCGGGGAGAGGAATGCACATCGCACGCCATTTTACGACGGCCGGTCGGGACCCGTACGAGACGGTGCCGTTCCGGACCGCCAGCAGCGAGATCCGCAACCCCGACGGATCGGTCGTCTTCGAGGCCGAGGGGTTCGAGGTGCCGGCCGAATGGAGCCAGGTCGCCGCGGACATCCTCGCGCAAAAATACTTCCGCAAAGCCGGTGTGCCCGCGCGTTTGGCGCCGGTTGCGGAGCAGGGCATTCCGCCCTGGCTGTGGCGGCGCACCGCCGATAAGGCGGCTCTCGCAGCGCTGGCCGAGAGCGCCCGTCACGGCGGAGAAACCGACGCCCGCCAAGTCTTCGACCGCATGGCCGGAACCTGGACCTATTGGGGCTGGAAGGGCGGATATTTCGACGCCGAGGACGACGCGTCAGCGTTTTACGACGAGATTCGCCTGATGCTCGCCCGGCAGATCGGCGCGCCGAACTCGCCGCAATGGTTCAATACCGGGCTCCATTGGGCCTACGGCATCGACGGCCCGGCGCAGGGCCATTATTTCGTCGATCACAAGACCGGCGAGCTGCGCGCTTCCGACAGCGCTTATGAGCACCCGCAGCCGCACGCATGCTTCATCCAGTCGGTCGCCGACGACCTCGTCAACGAGGGCGGCATCATGGATCTGTGGGTGCGCGAGGCGCGGCTCTTCAAATATGGCTCCGGCTCGGGCTCGAATTTCTCGAAGATCAGAGGCGAGGGCGAGGCGCTGTCGGGCGGCGGTCGTTCCTCGGGGCTGATGAGCTTTCTGCGAATTGGCGACCGCGCCGCCGGCGCGATCAAATCCGGCGGCACGACGCGGCGGGCCGCCAAGATGGTCATCGTCGACATCGATCATCCCGACATCGAGACCTTCATCGATTGGAAGGTTGTCGAGGAGCAGAAAGTCGCCGCGCTTGTCGCCGGCTCCAAGCTCGCCGCTCGGCATTTGAACCTGATCATGGCAGCGTGCCGCGAGGGTACCGACCCGGCGCAGAACCCGCGGCTGAAGCGCGAGATCCGCGACGCCCGCCGGGCGATGATCCCGGAAAGCTATGTCCAGCGGGTCATCCACTTCGCGCGCCAGGGCTATACCGAGATCGATTTCCGCACCTACGACACCGATTGGGAATTGGAAGCCTATCTGACGGTCGCCGGCCAGAACTCGAACAATTCAGTGCGGGTCTCCGACGATTTCCTCACATGCGTCCATAACGACGGAACCTGGGAATTGACCCGGCGCACCGATGGCAAGCTCGCCAAGCGGCTGCGGGCGCGCGAGCTGTGGGACAAGATCGGCCATGCCGCCTGGGCCTCGGCCGACCCCGGATTGCAGTTCGACACGACGATCAACGACTGGCACACCTGCCCCCAGAGCGGCCGGATCAACGCGTCCAACCCGTGCTCGGAATACAATTTCCTCGACGACACGGCGTGCAATCTCGCCTCCCTCAATTTGATGGCGTTCCGCCAGCGAGGATGGCAGCTTCGACGCCGCCGGCTTCGAGCACGCGGTGCGGTTGTGGACGATCGTCCTCGAAATCTCGGTGCTGATGGCGCAGTTCCCGTCGAAGGAGATTGCGCGGCGTTCCTACGACTTCCGCACCCTCGGCCTCGGCTACGCCAATCTCGGCGGGCTGTTGATGTCGATGGGTCTGCCTTACGACAGCGCCGCCGGCCGCGCGCTCGGCAGCGCGATTACCGCATTGATGACCGGGTCGAGTTATGCCACCTCGGCTGAGATGGCGGGCGAGCCCAAGCTAGTTCAACCGGGGCCTTCCCCGGTTATGCCGAGAACCGCGAGGCGATGTTGCGGGTCATCCGCAACCATCGCCGCGCGGCCCATAGCGTCAACCACCCCCTCTCCGGCCCCGCTGGCCCCCTCCCTTCCCTCCCCCGCGAGCGGGGGAGGGTTAGGGTGGGGGCTGGAGAGGGCGACGAATACGAGGGTTTGTCGATCCTGCCGGTGCCCCTCGACTGCGGCGAATTGCCCGGACCCTGCGCTCGCCGCGGCGGCGCGGCGCAGCTGGGACACGGCCCTGGAACTCGGCGAGAAGCACGGCTTCCGCAACGCCCAGGCGACGGTGCTCGCGCCGACCGGCACGATCGGGCTGGTGATGGATTGCGATACGACGGGTATCGAGCCCGATTTCGCGCTAGTCAAATTCAAGAAACTGGCCGGCGGCGGCTATTTCAAGATCATCAACCGCGCCGTGCCGCAGGCGCTGACGACGCTCGGCTACACCGCCGCCGAAATCGCGGCGATCGAGCGCTATGCGCTGGGCCACGGGACCCTCAAAGGCGCGCCTCACATCAACCATGAGAGCCTCAGGGAAAAGGGCTTCGACGACCGGGCGCTCGCCGCCGTCGAGGCGGCGCTCGCCTCGGCTTTCGACATCAAATTCACGTTTAATAAATGGACCCTGGGCGAAGCTTTCTGCATCGAGGGTCTGGGGATCGCGCCGGGCGCGCTCGATGATCCCGGCTTCGAGCTGTTGGCGGCGCTCGGCTTCGCCCGGGCCGAGATCGACGCCGCCAATAGCTGGTGCTGCGGCGCGATGACCTTGGAGGGCGCGCCGCATCTCAAACCCGAGCATCTGGCGGTGTTCGACTGCGCCAACCCGTGCGGCCGCATCGGCCGGCGCTCATTGTCGGTCGACAGCCACATCCGGATGATGGCGGCGGCGCAGCCGTTCATCTCGGGGGCGATCTCCAAGACCATCAACATGCCTAACGCGGCGACCGTCGAGGACTGCAAGGACGCCTACATGCTGTCCTGGCGCCTCGGCCTCAAGGCGACCGCACTCTACCGCGACGGCTCCAAGCTGTCGCAGCCTCTGGCCTCGAGCCTGTTGGGGGACGACGAGGAGGCCGAGGAGTTCTTGGAGCAGTCGCCGGCCGCCCGCGCGCCGCTCGTCGCCGAGCGGATCGTCGAGCGCGTCGTCGAAAGGGTAGTCGAGCGCGTCGTGCGGCAGAACGAGCGCCGGCGCCTGCCCAGCCGCCGCAAGGGCTACACGCAGAAGGCGCGTCGTCGGCGGCCACAAGGTCTATCTGCGCACCGGCGAATACGAGGATGGCGGGCTCGGCGAAGTCTTCATCGACATGCACAAGGAGGGCGCCGCCTTCCGCTCGCTGATGAACAATTTCGCCATCGCGATCTCGATCGGCCTGCAATACGGCGTGCCGCTGGAGGAGTTCGTCGAGGCCTTCACCTTCACCCGCTTCGAGCCGTCGGGGATCGTCGAAGGCAACGACGCGATCAAGATGGCGACCTCGATCCTCGACTACCTCTTCCGCGAACTGGCGATCTCCTATCTCGACCGCGGCGACCTGGCCCATGTCCAGCCCGGCGACCTGATGCCCGACACGGTCGGCAAGGGCGAAGCCGAATCGAACCTGATGCGCCGCGCCGCCTCGAACGGCTTCGTGCGCAACAAACTGACCGTGCTCGACGGCGGCGCCGGCCGCGCCACCGCGCTAGCCGGTTACGCCGATCCCGACATCGAGGGCCCCCTCGCCCTCTCGCCAATGCCGGAGGGCGACCTCCGCCTCGAACGCATCCGCGCCGCCCGCATCAAGGGCTACGAAGGCGACAGCTGCGACGAATGCGGCAACTTCACCCTGATCCGCAACGGCACCTGCCTCAAATGCGACACCTGCGGCGCGACGAGCGGTTGTTCGTAAGCATCAATTCAGGAGAAACACGCAATGCGCTCAAGACGATCGACACCCGAAAAGCCTCCGACCAGGCGAATCAGTAGTGAGGCGGGCAGGGGCCTCGCGACGGGCAAACTCTCGAAAACCGAAACTAGGTCCGTTTCGGGTCGCGTTCTCTCAGAGCGGGCATCAACGAAAAAGAAGCGATGATCGCTCCTCCATCGGAGATAATTTCCTTGGAGAGCTGGCCCTGGTGGAAATGCCTTGTGCCGGTATATCGCATCCTGCGCAGCACGCTGACCATTCTCCCTCGGCGGCGTTCGAAGCTTATATTTGTGGAGCGTCCATTATCGGGATGGAATTCAGCCGAATTTGCGGGAAAGTCGATCCTGAACCTGCGCAGTGAACTTGCGGTCACAAATCCCAGCGACCGCGACGGGGCGGTTATTGTTAGGGTCCAGATCGGTCGAAGCAGATTTGCGCATAGGCGTACTTTGCAAGATTGTCATTTCTGCGACATCGCTGGTGAACGCGTCTCTCCTTTATCCCCTGGCGTGTTGATCGCCCCGCGCACGACGGCGACCATGCAGATCACTCAGCCCTTCGAGATAGATGAGCCGCCAGATGAGCACGTCAGGACTCTTGCGTTCCGCGTAATTGCCACCGATCAGCTCGGTCGACGGCATACGAAACGGGTAAAACTGCAAAGGTTTCCCAAAAACCAGCGCCCCGCCCCATTGCCCCTTGTGGCACCGGGACTGTAGCGCGGACGAACAAAAGGCAGTCCGCCAGCCCCCGTTAGAACTAGACGGCGGAATTCGCTTCAGCTCTTCCGCACTACGAATCCTAACCGTCACCCGCGGGCTTGACCCGCTGGTCTTACCTTAAAACTCAGCTCGCGAGCCGGAGCTGGACGGCGGCCGGCCGTGGGACGTACTTTGACAACATTGCTGACCTCAATTCAGGAGAATTTCGGTGAGCGCCGACGGCGACGTGACAATTCTGTGGGATGTGAGGCTGGACCAAATTGTGGCCCGGCTTGATCGCGGCGAGACCGTCGAGCCGGTAACGCTTCGTGAACTATTGACGTGGTTCGGAGCCGACCGCCGCGGAGTCCTCGTAAACAGAATGATCCGCGACGCGTTGGATAGTCGGAATTTGCGGGTTGAGCCGGACCTTGTCGCCACATCTCTTGAGGGGGAGATAGAATTCTACAAAGGCAGCAGAGCCGCCGGATATTACTTCGACCTACTGCGACACGCACTCGCTTCCACTCGGCTCGCCGCGTGGATTGACGAGAACCCTGATGTCAGCGAAAGCGGAATTCGGTCGAAAGCCGCCGATCTGGACAAGCTAAATATTGACGAGCTTATGGATTACGAGGACTTCTTTGATGATTTCATGAAAATCAGGCCACTTGATGAGAACCTTGATGGCTACAAAAAACTCAAAGAGATCGCGATAACATTAAAAAGTGGTGGAACTGTACACCCCATAATAGTCCGCGAACTACTGCGATGGTTTGGAACAGATCGTCGTGGCATCCATACTACCTACCTAATCCACGACGCGCTGCAGATCACCCACCTACGGACCGATCCCGATTTCAATGAGCAGTTCATCGATAACGCAATAGAGTTGCGCGAAGGCTATCGGCAAAGCGCGATCGATAAGCGATTTTTGAAGGCGATTTGGGTCGAGCGCGTTACAGATCGGCTCGCGGATTGGATTGACCGGCAGCTTCCCGACTGGCTTAAGAAGACCCCGGACGCACGGCGTAAAGCGATTCAAGCCACAGCCGTTGCTTTTTCAAAATTAGGTCTCGACCAACTCGCTCGCGAACCTTCGGATGACGAGCTGAACGATAACTCTCAATGCGATATCGTATCGGATGTAGTTACCGTATACCTCGTTGTTACCCGCGGCATGAAAGTAGAACGAATCGATGTCGACGATGCCGTAGACTTCGATGTGTGCGACGGCGAGTTTGTTTACCATATAATTATTCCTTTGCCGGGATCGCAAACAACAGCCGAAGTAATCGCGGCCTTTCCTAGCAACGATGCGACTCTTCGAGTTAGCATGCTGGAAGCCGCCAATACCAAGCCGACATACATTTCTGACGAGGAAAGCATCGCTGACGCGATCGAGATCATGTTGGATCGCGATTTCTCGCAACTACCCATTATGACGACACCCAGCGTCGTAAGAGGCGTCGTGAGTTGGCATTCGCTTTGCCTGTGGTTCTTGCAGGGTGGGAACCCCCAAGCGAAGGTCAAGCATTGCATGGAACCGCCTCCACGCCCTCTACCGAGCGATACCCCTCTTCTCACGACAATCGGCGAAATCGGCAGACACCAATATGTACTGATTCGAGGAAAAAATAACTTAATTTCAGGAATAGTTACTGCCAGCGATCTGAGCAACGAATTGGGTCGTCTGTCAGAACCCTTTATTTTTCTGATGGAAATAGAGAACCATATCAGAGGGATCTTAGGTGGTCGATTCACCGTGCAGGAGCTAGTCAACGCGTGCAGGGATAAAGACCGAAAGGTTGAGGGTTTGGATGATCTCACCTTTGGTGACTATTCGTATTTGCTCCGTCAGGCACCGAATTGGCAGAAGCTAGGATTTCCGATCCCACCCAGGCGTTTTGTCGCTCGGCTGGACAAAATAGGGAAGATCCGTAACGATGTCATGCATTTTCGCCTGAAACCTAAGGACCTTATGCAACAGGATCTTGACGAGATTCGAAAGTTTGCCGATTACCTACGAAAGTTGAAGGTTTTACAGAAGATTTGGGGTTCATAGACAAGCGGTGCATCCCGTTCGGATAACCCTCGGATTACGCAGATTACGGTGACCGTTCACTTGATTCTACAGCGGCGGCTGCTGTCGCTCGGGCTGACGGCCCACTCTGGGCTTTGGTCCGGGTTTGCCGGGCTTATCAGTCTTACGGATCGCCGGGTCGAGCCCGGCGATGACGAGCTTTTCGAAATAGTAGCCCGTAGATGGGTTGAGCATCGCGAAACCCATCGCGATTGGATCTGCGAAAGAGATGGGTTTCGCCGCGCTCAACCCATCCAAAAACTACTACTACAACTACTACAACCCTCAGCCTCTCTTTTGAGCGTCTTTGGGAGCTAATCGGTTTACGGCCCGAGCATAGCCAGATCGCGTGTCCCACCGCCGCGAGCGTCCCGGAGGTACATGCAGCCATGATCGACAAGGAGCCTTCGGAGCTCCCTGTACGTCATTGAGGCCATGTAGCCTCAATCGAACGCGAACGTCACCACCGGCCGGGGCGTCAATGGGTGACCCGCCTCGATCTCGAGAAGCTCCAGCGCTATTTCTGGCGCAGTAGCAATGATCTCCTCCCGGGTTTCGCACTCGACCGTCTTGAGGTGGACCCCGAAAATGAGACAGTTGGCTAAGGTGGCGCCCTGCCCCTAGAACGCACGGATAGCGCGGGAGCAGGACATGAAGCGGACACGGAAGAAACATAATGCGGGGTTCAAGGCGAAGGTGGCGCTGGCGGCGGTCAGAGGGGACCGGACGATCGCCGAGCTGGCGAGTGGGTTCGGGGTGCATCCGAACCAGATCTACAACTGGAAGAAGCAGCTGCTGGACGGTGCCGCGAGCGTTTTCGAGGGCGGCGGATCAGCGGCGGAGGGGACCAGCAACGAGGTGCAGGTCGATGTTCTGTACCGGCAGATCGGCCAGTTGAAGGTCGAAAACGATTTTTTGGCACGAAAGCTCGGCAAATGAGCCGGGCGGAACGGCGCGCGATGGTCGAGCGCGTGAACCCGGTGCTGCCGGTATCCCAGCAATGCCGGTTGCTGGCGGTGTCGCGCTCGGCAGTCTACCGGAAGCCGGCCGAGGTGAACGCCGCAGATCTTGCAATGATGGCGCTGATCGACCGGCAGTATCTGGCACGGCCGTATTACGGCTCGCGGCGGATGGCGGCGTGGTTGACGACGCAGGGCCATGTCGTCAATCGCAAACGGGTCCGACGCCTGATGCGGCTGCTGGGACTGGTGGCGATCTATCCACGCCCGAACACGAGCAAACCGGCAGCGGCCCACAAGATCTACCCGTACCTCCTCGGTGGGATCGCGATCGAGCGGGTCAATCAGGTATGGTGCTCGGACGTTACCTACATCCCGATGGCCAAAGGCTTCCTCTACCTGGTGGTCATCATGGACTGGGTGAGCCGAACGGTGCTGGCGTGGCGATTGTCCAACACGCTCGGCGCTGATTTTTGTGTCGATGCACTCGAGGAAGCGCTCGCTCGCTACGGCCGCCCCGAGATCTTCAATACCGACCAGGGCAGCCAGTTCACCAGCGACGATTTCACCGGGACACTGAAGCGGCACGGGGTGATGATCAGTATGGACGGCAAGGGCCGCTGCATGGACAACATCTTCGTCGAGCGGCTGTGGCGCAGCCTCAAATACGAGGAAGTCTACCTCAATGCCTATGAGAGCGTTGCCGAGGCCGAGGCTGGGATTGGCGCCTGGCTCAGCTTCTACAACGACGAACGCCAGCATCAGAGCCTTGGTTACCGCACGCCGCGGCAAATCTATCAGGAAGGCCTATGGATATGTGGACGATCGGCTTCGCCGACCGGCTGCGCTTCCCCCGCTTCCCGAGCAAGCTCGGAAGGCGGGGAAATGCTCGCCTTCGCCCACATACCCACAGGCGCCACAGCCAATGAAGGATTTAATTTTGATGAAGTGAACAATAGGTTCGCCGAACCAGCCGTCGCGCTCACTGCGACCGGAGCCGACATCGAAACCGGCAGGGTTACACCTTAAGACGCGGCTCCGGCTGTCGCACAAACGGGGTCCACTTCAGTCAGCCTGGGCACATCGTCGCTCGTGGCAAGAAAGACGCCCTAGGGAAGCTGTTTAACTTTGATCGTTACGTGTGTCGCTGTCATCGATATCGTCTCTGCGCATCAGTCATCTATCCGTCGTGACGCAGCTTGCTTCATGCCGCTCGAGCGACATCGGCGATGAGCCGCAGGCCGAGAGCGGCAAGCGCAGCTTCCACATTATCCCATCCGCGAGGCGTGACGCAGGTCGAGCACGCCATTGACTTGCGGGAGATGCCAGCGTAACCGGGCGCGCAAGTTCTCGGCAAGCCGGAAGGACCGCGGAATTGCCACAATGGCATGCTATCTCGGAGCATGAGGCTAGTATGCACACAGAGCCCCGCAAGGGCGTCCGAGATCTTATTGCTCGGGCACGCCGCCTGCACAGGGATCGTTTTATGGTTGTTTTAGACTATTTCGCTGTTTAGCGGGGCTGCCGTTTCTTCATCGGTTAAGTCAAAGTTCATGACCCGCACATAGGATTATTAACCAATCGCCACCAGTCCGCGCTCGATAACGGACGGATGCGACCGCGTTGATCCCGTTGAACCTAAGCGAGAGAGCAAAATTGAGTACAGCAGAGAGACCTTCCGCCCGTCCGACGGCGCACCGGGTCGTACCACGTCGGCCGTGGTTGGCTGCGCTTCTGTCATTTCTGGCCCCCGGTGTGGGTCAGCTGTACAACGGCGACCCCCGCCGAGGATGGTCGCTCTTCGCCCTGTTTGTCGGCCTTGAAATGACGGGAGTTATTATACCTCACGCCGCGCCAATAATTGCCTTCGCAGGGTTATTCTTGATCGCGCTGAGCGAGCTGGCCCTAAGGATTGCCACAGCAATCCAGGCCTTTCGGCTGGCTCGTCGGATCGGCGCAACCCAAATTACCTGGTATCAGCATGCCTGGATTTATGTTCTCCTGGTCCTGCTGATGTGCGTAGCCGATGCGGTCGCCGCTCCAGAATTTAAGATACAGTCGTTTTATATTCCATCCGGTGCTATGACGCCTACAATGCTCGTGGGCGATTACTTAACCGTAGACAAGGCTTATTATCGCAGTCATTCCGCGGAACGCGGCGATGTCGTGGTGTTCTGGAATGTGCTGGCGCAGCCGGCGCCGGTCGCTTACATCAAGCGCGTGATCGGCCTGCCGGGCGATCACATCCAGATGCGCCACGGCGAACTCTACATCAACGACCAGCCATGTCCCCGCAAGCGTATCGAAGATTACATATATCGCGAAGGTAACAGCGTCGTTATCCCGCTCGCCCAGTATGTCGAAACCTTGCCGAACGGGCGGCAGCATCCGATCATCAAGATGCGCGACAACGGGCCGCTCGATTACACTCAGGTTTACGACGTGCCGCCTGGCGAATACTTCATGATGGGCGATAATCGCGACAACTCGCAAGATAGCCGCGTTCTTTCGGCCGTGGGCTATGTACCGGCGGAGAACCTGATTGGACGGGCCGAATTCATCCACTTTTCGACCGACGGGGAGACGCGGCTCTGGGAGTTCTGGAAATGGCCGTTCGCGATCCGTTACAGTCGGCTGTTCCACGGCGTGAACTAGGTGTAACTGCTACGAAGGTTGTTCACCCGGGGGAGCCCGGTCAGGCTGTGGGTTGCAAACTCACAGACGTGATTGGGCTTAGTGGCTGTAATGGCTGGCTGTTCTTCGCAGTTATCTCTTCGCTGGCATTTTCGGAACGCAAGCATTTCCGCGGCTTCCGTCGGTGCGCTGGCTGTAAATTCGGTGCATTTAACAGCGAGATCAGGGTTACGGTGACAGTTTCGTTTGGAGCGATTGTGGCGGAATTTCGCTCTGCTCTTCCGCCCTACGTTCACTGCGGAACCCTTTGAGGCGCGGCGCCCGATGATCGAGCGGTATAGCGACCACGCGGCGAATGAGCGGACGTTTCTTGCCTGGGTGCGCACGGCGATCGCCATCATGGCGTTTGGCTTTCTGGTCCAGAAGTTCGATCTGTTCCTCCGGATCGCGGCCTCGTCCCTCGCCGCGCGACCCTTGGCGGCGGGCAGTCAGATCGTCGGAGACATCGCCGGCCTGCTGCTGATCGTGCTGGGCGGCGTGATGATGGCTCTCGCTGCGATCCGCTTCCGCAAGACCACGCTCGAAATCGATGCCAAAGAGGTACGGCCGGGCCCGGGTACGGTGCTGGATATTACACTCGTGGCGCTGCTTCTTTTGCTGGGAACGATCTTATTCGTCTATCTGGTATACACGGTAACCAGTCGGCTCTGAGCAAGCCGTTGCAAAACACTTTGCGCAATCACTTTGCGAGGATGCGCGCGAGCTCGACCAGTTCCGTATCTACCGGCTTGGTGCGTCCGACGATTTCGGCGAGCGGCGTTCGCGTGACCTCGTTCTTCTGATAGCCGACCAATACGCCGGTCTCGCCATTGCTCAGGGACTTGACGGCATTGACGCCCAACCGCGTGGCCAACAGGCGATCGAAGGCGCTGGGCGGAGCGCCGCGCACGACGTGCCCGAAGCGTCGTGGCGCGCAGCTCAAAACCGGCCCTCTGCTTGTCGGCGTCGAAATAAGCGAGGATCTTGGCGGCATTTTCTTTGACGCCTTCGGCAATCACGACGATTGCATGCGTCTTGCCGCGCTCGAATGCGGCGCGCAACCGCTGCGCAATCTCGCTCGCCGGTACCTCGAACTCCGGAATTGAGATGACTTCTGCGCCGCCCGCGAGACCCGCCATTATCGCCAGATAACCGCAGTCCCTCCCCATTGTTTCGACCAAAAAAGCGCGATTGTGCGAGGAACCGGTCGTGCGCAAATGGTCGATCGCCCCAAGCGTGACATTGATGGCGGTGTCGCAGCCGATCGTAATGTCAGTCCCGAACAGGTCGTTGTCGATCGTGGACGCGATGCCGACGACGTGAACCCCGAGCTGGCTGAGCATGTGCGAGCCGGCCTGAGATCCGTTGCCGCCAATCACCACCACACCATCGACGCCCCATTGGGCGAGGTTGCGAAGCGCCTTGGACCGGCCACTCTCCTCGCGGAATTCCGCTGATCGAGCACTGCCGAGAAACGTGCCGCCGACCTGAATGATGCCGCCTACATCGCGCGCACTGAGTTGCCGGAACTGACCCTCGACCAGGCCCTGCCAGCCTTGGCGCACTCCGTAGACCGTCATGCCCAAATCGAGCGCACTGCGCGTAACGGCGCGTATCGCCGCATTCATGCCGGGCGCGTCGCCGCCACTCGTGAGGACTGCGATATGCTTCATGAGCCCCAAATCATGAGCGTCTTCCCGGTCAACGTGCAACAAGAGTCCAGTGCCTATTTCCTTTCCCTGTCCCCCGCTCTCCTACAGAAATCATGCAGTCGGCATGCCAACCCGGTCAAAGCTGGGTCGGCGTCCAATGAGCGTCATTCGAGGGTTCGCGGGTCGTCGATGGCGAAGGTGAGATGCTGGGTCGGCTGAGGGGTCGCGGTCATCAGGCTTACCCCGTCCGGAGCCTCGAAGCGGTGCCACGCCCCTTGCGGGACGATCACCACCATCCCTGCCTTGAGCGCATGGGATTGCGGCCCGTCATCGGTCATGATGTGGAACGTCACCGCGCCGTCGACGATCTGCACGATCTCGTCGCCGTTCGGGTGGCGCTCCCATGGGCCTTCGCCGGAGAATTTGGCGACGTTGATGGCGCTGTCGCGGTACGGCGCCAAGCGCGCAAAAGCGCCCGCGCGATCGGCTTCCGGTGTCTCCGGGGTGCGTCCGCGCAACATCTTCAGCTTGGCGAACTCGGCGTTGAGATCGAGGATCGTAAGCATTCTTACCTCCGCTTGCTGATGGGTCGGGCCGGCGTGATTGCGCCCGGAGAATAGCCGCAATCCATCAGTAATCCCATGATCGAGGTTAGTGCTTCGGCTTCAGGGTCTCCGACCTCGCATCCCGCATGCTTGCTCTCGCGCCGGCGGTAACTATCTTGCCGTGATGAGCACCGCCACCCCCTCCGCCGCTACGGCCTCTCCGCTCCCCGCGCCGCGGGACCCGAAACTCCGCCGCATGGCAAATGCCATTCGAGCGCTCGCCATGGATGCGGTCGAGCAGGCGAAATCGGGACACCCCGGCATGCCGATGGGCATGGCCGATGTCGCGACGGTCCTCTTCACGCAGTTTCTGCGGTTCGACCCGCAGGCGCCGGACTGGCCCGACCGCGACCGCTTCGTGCTGTCCGCCGGTCACGGCTCGATGCTGCTCTATGCGCTCCTGCACTTGACCGGCTACGCCGACATGACCCTCGACGAGCTCAAGCATTTCCGGCAGCTCGGCAGCCGCACCGCCGGGCATCCGGAGCGGGGGCACGCAGCCGGGATCGAGACCACGACCGGGCCGCTTGGGCAGGGGATCGGCAATTCGGTCGGCATGGCGCTCGCCGAGCGGATGCTGGCGGCCGAGTTCGGCGAACGAGATCGTCGATCACCACACCTACGTCATCGCCAGCGATGGCGACCTGATGGAAGGGGTCAGCCACGAGGCGGCCTCGCTCGCCGGCCATCTCGGCCTCAACAAGCTGATCGTGTTCTACGACGACAATTCGATTTCGATCGACGGCCCGACCGAGCTGGCGTTCTCCGACGACCCGCTGCTGCGGTTCCGGGGGTATGGCTGGGCGGCCGAACGGATCGACGGCCACGATCACGCGGCGATCGCCGAGGCTATCCGGCGGGCACAGAACAGCGATCGTCCGAACCTCATTGCCTGCCGCACGACGATCGCCTTTGGGGCGCCGACCAAGGCCGGAACCGCCGCGGCGCATGGCTCGCCGCTCGGCGCCGCCGAGATCGCCGGCGCGCGCCAGCGCCTCGGGTGGAGCGAGCCGCCTTTCGTGATCCCCGAGGACATCCGCGCGGAGTGGCGCGCGGCCGGCGGTCGTGGCGAACCCGTGCGCCGCGCCTGGGAAGCGCGCCTGCGACGCCCTTGCCGGGGAGCGCCGCGCCGAATTCCTGCGGCGTCAGCGCCGGCGAATTGCCGCCCGGCCTCGATCAAGCGATCGCCGAATTCTGCGATGACTTCCGTCAGGCAAATGCGAAAATCGCGACACGACAGGCCTCGGGGACGTCGCTCGATACCTTGACCCGGGTCGTTCCGGAGCTGGTCGGCGGCTCGGCCGACCTGACACCCTCGAACAACACCAAGGCCAAGGACCAGAAAGACGTCCGGCCGCGGCGACTATTCCGGCCGCTATATCCGTTACGGGGTGCGCGAGCACGGGATGGCGGCGGCGATGAACGGCATTGCCGTGCATGGCGGGCTGATCCCTTATGGCGGGACATTCCTGACATTTTCCGATTATGCCCGGCCCTCGATCCGGCTCGCCTCATTGATGGGGGTCGGCGTCATTTATGTGATGACGCACGATTCGATCGGGCTCGGCGAGGACGGCCCGACCCATCAGCCGGTAGAGCATTTGGCCGCGTTGCGGGCGATCCCGGGCCTTTACGTCTACCGCCCGGCCGACCCGGTCGAGACCGCCGAATGCTGGGCTCTGGCGCTGCAACGGCGCGACGGCCCGTCCTTGCTCGCTCTGACCCGCCAATCGCTCCCGCTGCTGCGGCGCGACGCCGGACGCGGAAAACCGCTCGGCGCGCGGCGCCTATGTGCTGGCCGAGGCCGATGGGGAGCGCCAAGTCACGCTGCTCGCGACGGGCTCCGAGGTCTCCGTCGCGATGACCGCTCGCGAGGCATTGGCGAAGGACGGGGTCCGCGCGGCCGTCGTTTCGATGCCCTGCTGGGAGATCTTCGACAAGGCGCCGAAGGAATATCAGGACGCGGTGCTCGGCTCGGCGCCGCGCGTCGGCGTCGAGGCTGCCGTGCGTTTTGGCTGGGACCGCTGGCTCGGCCCGCGCGGCGCCTTCATCGGCATGGAGGGTTTTGGCGCCTCGGCGCCTGGCGAGGCGTTGTTCCCGCATTTCGGCATCACGCCCGAAAAGGTTGCAGAGGCCGCCCGCTCGCTTCTATAGATCGGCGAGAGCTTTGGGAGGAAGAGAGATGGCGGTACGGGTTGCGATCAACGGTTTTGGCCGCATCGGCCGGCTGGTCCTGCGGGCGGCGTACGAGCACAAGAACAGCGACATCGAGGTCGTCGGGATCAACGATCTGGGCCCGGTCGAAACCAACGCGCACCTGCTGCGATATGACAGCGTACATGGCCGTTTCCCGGGCGAAGTCACGACCGGCGACAATTGGATGGATATCGGGCGCGGCAAGATCCGCGTGACCGCCGAGCGCGATCCTGCAAAGCTGCCGTGGCGCGAGCTCGGGGTCGATGTCGCGCTGGAATGCACCGGCATCTTTACCAAGCGCGAGGCCGCGGCGAAGCATCTCGAAGCCGGCGCCAAGCGCGTCGTCATCTCGGCGCCGGCCGACGGCGCCGATATGACGGTCGTGCTGGGGGTCAATCAGGAGGATCTGAAGCCCGAGCACAAGGTCATCTCGAACGCGTCGTGCACGACCAATTGCCTCGCCCCGGTCGCCTATGTGCTGCACCAGGGCATCGGCATCGAGCGCGGCTATATGACGACGATCCACTCCTATACCGGGCGATCAGAACACGGTCGACACATTGCATTCGGATCTGCGCCGCGCGCGCGCCGCGGCGATGTCGCTGATCCCGACCTCGACCGGCGCGGCACGGGCGGTTGGCCTCGTCTTGCCGGCGCTCAAAGGCAAGCTCGACGGCACCGCGATCCGCGTGCCGACCGCCAACGTGTCGCTGATCGACTTCAAATTCGACTGCCGCGCGCGAGACTTCGAGCGACGAGGTCAACGGGTTGATGGAGGACGCGGCGAAATCGAACCGGCTGCGGGGCATCATCGGCATCAACAAGGCGCCGACTGTGTCCGTCGATTTCAACCACGACCCGCACAGCTCGACCTTCGACGTGACGCAAACCCAAGTGCTCGACAAGCGCTTTGTCCGCGTCCTCTCCTGGTACGATAACGAGTGGGGCTTTTCGAACCGAATGGTAGAGGTTGCAGCCTATTTCGGCGGGCTTCACTAACTCGCGAGCCGCGGCAGCCCGTAATTGTAATTCATTCGCTCGGCCAGGCGATTGCCGCGTTGACGGCCGGAGCCCGGGCGCAACGGATGGTCGTTATCGCCACCGCGCCGGATGCCGGCGGCTATGCCGGTCCGGGTTGGTTCAAGGCTCTGGTCGAAGCGGCGCGCGAAGCGGTCCCCGACGATATCCTGTTATAGCCTTCTCGATTGCGGCGACAGTGTCGGTGCCGCGCTGGCGGCGATCCGAGCCGAGGTGGAAGGTGTTATTTTCACCGGCCGCGCGGATGCAGCCCACCGGCTGGCCGATATCGCGCGGCAACACGGCGTCTGTTTCGAGACCGAACGGCCGACGGTCACTCTCGACCTCGCAGACTATTTCTTTGCTTCGCCGGACGAACTCGAGAAGCGATGCGCCGAGTTTCTCGAGCAACGAGATCAAACCCGCTCGGAAGATCGCTGACGCGCCACTTCGGCGCGCACCCCGCTGCCTGCCAACATCATTTCCGTCGTGAATGCGACGATTGCGCTGATCGTGCAAACGATGGCGAGCCCAAAAGTGGTGAACAACACCGAAGCAACCGTCGAATTGCGCAACGCCCCGACAAAGAGAGTGAAGACGGAAGCGCAGGTGGCGGCCGCTGCGATCGCGCCGAGGACTACCGCGGCATCGAGGACGATCGACCGGCAGGCGTAGCCGCAGAAGTTGCCGAGCGAGGTCGGCGCTCTGCTCGGGATCGGCCACTTCCATCGCCTTGGTGATCTGGGCGACGAGATCGGCCACCCGCGCCAGCCGCGTCGCAAACACATTCAGCAGAGTGGCGATGCCCGAGAGCAGAAAAATCGGGGTCAGCGCCACCTGGATGACATGGGCGACCAGATCGAGTGATGCGTCCTGACCAAGCGAGCCGGGCATTTTACTCCCGCTCAAGCGGCGCGCCGTGGGCGAGTTCGGCATAAAAGTGAAACGAGTTTTTGAGCCGGCGCTCGAGCGTGGCGAAATCGACGTGGACCAGGCCAAACCTTTTGCTGTAGCCGAAATTCCACTCGAAATTGTCGAGTAGCGACCAGATAAAATAGCCGCGCACCGGCACCCCGGCGGCGATCGCATCGAGAACTGCGCCGAGATAGCCGCGCAGATAGGAGATCCGCTGTTCGTCGCGGATCCGCCCCTCCGCATCGATTTGATCGGCGAACGCCGCCCCGTTTTCGAGGATATAAATCGGCAGATCGCCGGCGTAGCGTTCCTTTGCTTCGATCATCACCTGGCGGAACGCATCAGGGCGCGATCTCCCAGCCCATGTCGGTGACCGGTGTTCCGGGCTCGGGCGGCACGGTGCCGACCTCGAACGGGTGGTCCGGGTCACGATGCACTCGGGATCGCGTGTAATGGTTGAACGCGAAGTAATCGAGCCTTTGCTTGATGATATCGAGATCGCCGGGCTGCACCAGCGATTCCATCTCGCCGGCGAGCGGTTCGGGATAGGCCCCGTGAATCTGCGGGTCGGGGAAGGAGCGGTTCCACAGCGCGTCGAGCATGTTGGCGGCGATTTCGTCTTCCTCGCGCTCGCTGGCCGGTTCCCGCGGGTGGAAATTGTAGATGTTGCCGATCAGCAGGTCGGCGCGTTCCGAGCGCATCGCCTCTGTACCGAGCCCGTGGGCAAGGTTCATGACGTGAATGGCCTTTAGCGCGCTCTCTCGGCCGCGAATACCCGGGGCGTGCTTGCCTTCGCAATAGCCGAGCACGCTCGCGGCGTTCGGTTCGTTGAAGGTTGCCCAGTGCTTGACCCGGTCCCCGAGCCGCCGCACCGTGATGGCGGCATATTCGGCGAACCAGGAAGCAGTGTCCCGGTTTTGCCAGCCGCCGCGGTATTCGAGGGCCTGCGGCAAATCCCAGTGGTAGAGGCAGACCCAGGGCTCGATGTTTTCCGCCATCACGCCATCGATCAGCCGGTCATAGAATTCGAGGCCGCTGTGGTTCGGTCGGCCGCGACCCTCCGGCAGGATGCGCGGCCAAGCGGTCGACAGCCGGTAGGCGCCGATGCCGAGCTCGCGCATCAGTGCGACGTCCTCGGGCCAGCGGTGGTAATGATCGCAGGCGATATCGCCGTTATCGTCGCCGAGCACGTTGCCGGGCTGGTGGCTGAAAGTGTCCCAGATCGATGGCCCGCGCCCATCCTCCCGGACCGCGCCCTCGATCTGGTAAGCCGACGTCGAGGCGCCCCACAGAAACCCGTCGGGGAAGCGTTCCGTCATGATGTCCCTCTCGTTTCCCGCCCGGTCAATCGGCACCGAGCCGATTGGAAGCCGCTGCCTCGCCGCTAACAACTCGCCAACCATTATCTGCGACACAAGGTCCCGGCGCAGCAATCAGGGTCGTCAGCAAAAATGGACCGTTTTCCGAACTGGGCTTGGTGGACGATCGTGGGCGGAATTTTGCTGAGCCCAGTATTCGCATTCCTGCTCGCCGTCGTGGCCGAGATCTTGATCGGCGTTCTGACGCAGGGCGGCGTGCCTGCGCTCCTCATCGTCGCCGTGGCGGTCATGTCGGGCCGGTTGCTGTTTCGCAAGCACCGGACACGCCCGCCGGCCGGCGATCTGTTGGGCGATCAGGCGTAGAGCTCCGGCGGCAGGCGCGGTGCGACGCGTCCGCGCGCATGCAGATAGGACTGCCAGAAAAGGCAGGCCGCAACCGACCGCCAAGGCCGCCACGCTTCGCCGCGGAGCCGCAACTCGGCCTCGGCCGGCCGCGACCCGAGACCCAGCTGTTCGGCTATCGCAAGCTGCAGACCGAGATCGGCGGCGGGCCAGATATCCGGTCGACCCAACGCAAAGAGCAGATAGATCTCGGCGCTCCACCGGCCGATGCCTCTGATTGCCAGCAAGTCCGCCAGCGCAGTTTCATCCCGGGCTGCCGCGAGCCGGGCAAAATCGAAACTGCCTTGTTCCACCGCTGCGGCGAGATCGCGCGCATACCCCATTTTCTGACGGCTGAAGCCGCATGACCGCAAAGTTGCGTCGTCGAGGGCGAGGAAGGTGGCGGGCGCGAGCGGACGGCACAGTCCCGACCAGTCTATGGTACATCTTTGCCGCGGCGTCGATAGAGACCTGCTGCTCAAGGATGATGTGCAGCAGGGTGCCGAACCCGTTGCGGCGGCGCCGGAACCGCGGCGGGCCGGCGGTTCCCAATATCGCGGCGAAGATTGGTTCCGCTGCGAGGGCCGAAATGCCCTCGGCGAGACCATGCGGCGCGTAACTCGCATGCGGCTCGCATTCGTACCACGGAGGACCCACAGCGCGCCGGGTTGATTGCTGATACATTCCGATCTGCGCCTTTGCCGAGAGGCGTCTTATGGCATACTGAAGATCGGGCCTCTAGCGGCTACGGGAGGAGATGTGCGCGTCATCCGCCGGATCTTGATCCCACTGGTCGCGACTGTTCTGGGAGTGGCGGCATTCGGGCTGGCGGTGCGGATCTATATGGGCCGCGAAGCCGAAAATCGCATCGCTCCGAGCGAGGCAATCAGCATCGCCGAACTGCACTCGCCGCTCCCTAAACCGGGTTTTCTCTTCTGTCCGCCGGGATATTGCCCGGCGGCCGAAGCGATCGTCAGCCCGGTCTTCCCTCTGCCATGGGAGCGATTGCACGAATATTGGACAGAATTAATATCGGGCGAGAAGCGTGTCGAGACGATCGTGGCCGATCCCGACAACCGACGGTTCGTCTATATCCAACATTCGCTGACATTTCGCTTTCCCGACATCATCACAGTCGAGTTCGTTCCACTCGGACCGAATCGTTCGAGCATTGCGATTTACAGCCGGTCTCGGTATGGCCATTATGATTTTGGAAAGAACCGCAAGCGGGTCGGGAAATGGCTGGCCTTGCTGGAGAAAATGGCGCAACCGGCGACGGAGCGCCGAGCGCGCGCGGAATGACCCGACTTCGCGGGCAGCGGGGTAATCAAATATCGGTTAGATCGGGCGGCGGTCGCGTCGCGCTTTCGGTACCGTCGGCGAGCTTGTCGTATTCAAGCGCCAATTCGAGCAACCGCAGCTTGATCGCCCGCGTCGTGACCCCCTCGGCAACTTGACGGGCGCGCGCGGCCTTGCGCCGGTAGTATTCCGCCGGTTGCGGCGGCAAGTCTGACGGCTGGTTCATGGCGCGCAGCATAGCATGCCCGCCGCGGAAATGGCAGATTTGCTGTGCGGCGTCGGGTCCGACCCGCTCGCGCTATCTGTGCGCCGAAGGCATCACCTCGACGCTCCAGAACTGTTGCACGCGGGCAGCGACTCTCGCTCGTCGACGCTCGGCGCGGCGCGCCGCGTATTCGCCCAGCGCCTCCCGATCGGAGTCGGCAACCGAAGCCTGGGTCGGCAGGACGCATGCGGTCGGGCACCTTGTTACTCCCTTGGTCCGGATGAACTCCGCCACCTCGGTTGCAGAATCCTTGTCGGAAATAAGGTTCGGCGAGCCTTCGTTAACCATTGAACCGCTCCGTTACCAGCCGCCTCGCGGCATGATCAACCCCCGCGGAGGGGTAGCTAATTGACCAAACAACATCCCGCCATGACGGAGTTACCGGTGGTCCGGAGCAACAAAGACCTTCTGTGCCTTTGGGGAATTCGGTCCCGGTTTTTGCCGGCTATTCGGCCGGGGAACTTCCCTGCAGAACCCCTTTTGGATTTTCCGCCATGTTGCCGGGACGTTCCCTGGGACAGAGCGTGACCCCTGCGCCGATCGGTTTAATTAATCGGCGCCGTCGTTTACTCGCTGCGATTGCTGGTTTCCGATGAAGAGCTCGACGGTTTCGATGTCCGGGATGGCCCCGCTCGGCGTGACCCGGCTCTGGTAGGGAATGTTGAATTTCACAAATCCGTCCAACAGTATTTTGGGCGTGTCGGAACTGTTTTCGCCATTCATGTAGATATTTATCGCCGGCGCGCGGACGTCACCGAATATTTTGGTTACTTGAGGACCTTGGACCTCCCAATTGGCGGCCCGCAGGATGTTTACCAGCTGATTGGCGTATTGATACGCCTCCATATCGTCCGGGATACAGGAAACGATCACCCGGCGGCTGCCGAACTGCTTCAGATATGACGCCAGATCATCGGCGGCCGTTTGCGGGATCGAGCGGGCCCGTCTGCCCGCCTCGAGCTGTTTGACATGGTCCTCCAGCGCCTTTATTCGTAGGGTCAGATCGGCGGTGCTCGGTCCAATCAGCACGGCGGGCGGGACTTGCGGCGCCGCGCTGGTTCCCGCGAGCGCCGAGGTTTCTTCTGCTCGCCATCGGCCAAGCCAAACCGTTGCGGTGATGGCGAAGCATCCGAAGACGAGTATGCTGGCCATCCAGTATCGCTGGCCGCTCGGAGCCGCGGGAGGCGATCCCGCCACCGTCAGTGCCAGCGCAGTCACGACGATCACCGACAGCGGCGGCAGCCAAAGTGGCATTTCGCGTCAGGCCGCCGGAAGGGCGTCGGGCGCAGGTTTGGCGCGCCGCCCGCCGGCGCCGATCGACAGCGCCATCGCCGCTGCCGCGAAGCACAGCAGCCCGGCAAACAGGAACGCCTCGAGATAGGTGCCGAACGAGATCCGCAGCACCCCGCCCAGATAGGCGGCCGAGGCCCCGCCGACCTGATGGATGACCGTGATCCATGCGACCATGATCCCGGTTCTCTCGGTTCCGACGACGCGGCTCAACAGCCGAACCGTCGGCGGGACCCCGGCGATCCAGTCGAGCCCGTAGAACACCGAGAACAGCGACAGGCCGTAGAACGACATGTCGAAGGCGAAGGGCAGATAGAGCAAGGAGAGGCCGCGCAGTCCGTAATACCAGGCGAGGAGCAGCCGGTTGTCCACCCGGTCGCTGAGCCACCCGGACAGCGTTCCGCCGAGAAAGCTGAAGACACCGGTGGCGGCGAGAAGACCCGCCCCGGTGACCTCGGCCAGACCGTGATCGACGCAGGCCGGGATCAGATGCGTGCCGATCAGACCGTTCGTCGAGGCCCCACAGACAAAATAGCTGCCGGCGATCAGCCAGAAATCGCGCGAGCGGGCGCTGTCGACAAGCGCGCGAAAGGCGAGGGTCAATGGATTGCCTTCGAGCGCCGGCGCGGGTTTGAAGCCGCGACTGGCGCCATAGGGCGCCAAGCCGAGATCCTCGGGACGGTCGCGCATCAAGAGCGCAATCAGCGGGACAAAGGCCGCGACCGAAACCGCGAGCAGCAGCGACATCACGCGCCAGCCGGCGCTGGTCGCCAGGCTTGCCATGGTCGGGAGAAAGATCAGCTGACCCGCGGCGTTGGCCGCCGTCAATACGCCCACGACTAGCCCCTGGCGGACCCGGAACCAGCGCGCGGCAATGAACGCGGCGAGGAAGTTGCCGATGACCCCGCAACTCGCGCCGACCACCACGCCCCACAGCAGGATGAGCTGCCAGGATTGCCGCATCGTCGGCGTCAGAGCGACGCCGGCCGCGGTCACCGCGAGCGCCACGGCCATTGTCCGCCTGACGCCGAAGCGGTCGATCAGCGCCGCCGCGAAGGGGCCGATCAGCCCGTAGAGCAACAGGTTGACGCCGACCGCAAAGGAGATTGTCGAACGCGCCCAGTGAAACTCGTTTTCGAGCGGCACGATCAGAATGCCCGGCGCGGCACGCACGCCCGCCGTCAGCAGCAGCACGACGAAGGTGACCGCCGCGACGACCCAGGCGTAATGCAGCTTGGCTGGCGGACGCATCATCAGTTGTCAAACGGCTCGCGTCACTCAGTTAGCGGCCAATAGACTGGCAGGGGCGCCCAAAAAGGCAACAACCTTGGTCCGCTCGGATCACGCGTGCCCGCCAGACCGTGGATATAGGCTTGGATAAGACTTGGCGATGCCGATCTCTGTGGGATTGGTTTGGCGAGGTGCGGATGCGAGCGGTCAGCAAAGGGCGAGCGATGTTCCCGCCGGCATCCAGCGCCCCGGACGAGGGGGCCTCGGCCCGCAGCATCGCGCGGGCCCTGGGCGACAATGCGCTGTTGGCCTTCCCGCCGCAGGCCTTCGAGCAAGAGGTCGTGGTCCGCAGCTTCTTCGGCCGGCGCCAGGTCATTCTCAGCCGGCCCGCGAGCATCCATCACATCCTGGTCGACAACCCGGCAAATTACCGCCGTACCCCCGCTACGATCCGCATGCTGCGCCCCTTGCTCGGCAACGGCCTCTTGCTCAGCGAAGGCGAAGATTGGCGGCGTCAGCGGCAGACCGTTGCGCCGGCATTCACGCCAAGGACACTCCCGATGCTGGCGCGTCACATCGCGCAGGCGACCGGCGCTCTGATCGATCGGCTCGCGGATTGCCGCGGATGCCCGGTCGATCTTCTCGCCGAGATGCAATTCCTCGCCCTCGAGATCGCCGGCCGGTCGATGTTTTCGCTGGCCATGGATCGGCACGGGGCGGAGCTGCGCGAGCTCGTCACCGGCTATGCCGAGCATCTCGGCCGGCCGAGCCTCCTCGATTTTCTGCTGCCCTTGCCGATCCCCAGCCCGCGCGAATTTGCGCGGCGGCGCTTTCGCCGCCGCTGGATGGCGCTGATCGGGCGGCTCATCGCCGAGCGCCGCGAGAGCGGCACCCGAAGGCACACCGGGCGATCTGTTCGACCTGCTGTCGAACGAGGAAAGGGATCCGAACCGCCTGGCCGACCAGTTCGCGACCTTGATCACTGCGGGGCACGAGACGACGGCAGTTGCATTGTTCTGGGCGCTCTACCTCGTCGCGGCCACGCCCGAGGTCGAGGCGCGCATCGCGGCGGAAGCCGCGCCGCTCGATTTCGGCCCGGAGGGGGCCGCCGAGGCATTGTCGAGGCTCGTCTACACGCGCGCGGTCGTGCAGGAGGCGTTGCGGCTCTATCCGCCGGCCTTCACCCTGGCGCGCCTGGCGCGCCGTGCCGATACCGCCGGCGGAATCCCGATCCCGGCGGGCGCGGTCGTGTTGATCGCCCCTTGGGTGCTGCACCGGCATCGGCGGCTGTGGGACCAGCCGGAGAGGTTCGACCCGTCGCGGTTTCTGCCGGGCGCGCCGCCGCCCGAACGCTGCGCCTATCTGCCCTTCGGCATGGGCCCGCGCGTCTGCATCGGCGCCCAGTTCGCACTGACCGAAGCGACTTTGGTCCTGGCGGCCGTGATCCAGGCTTTCCATATCGAACGCGCCTATTCGGAACCCGTCGTGCCGGTGGCGATCGTCACCACCCAGCCCGACCACCCTCCGCTCTTCCGTCTCGCCCTCCGGCAGTGAGCCCGAGCCGGTAAGCCCGCAGGGCGGCCCATGCGGGATGGGATCTTGAGCCGCGAAAGTTATTGTCGCAGAGGCCTTGACTCAGTCGATCTTGTCGGCCTCTTGAGGAGGCGATCATGCTGAACCCGACGAGCCTTCTGGCGGATGCACTGGGTCGGAACCTGGCCGAGACCTACCGCCGGATCTATGGTGAGCGGGAGCCGCAGATTGCCCACGCCCTGGACGAAGCCGCCCGGCTCGTCATCGAGCGCATCGCCGGCAGCGATGCGCTCTATCACGATTGCCAGCACACGGCCCTGGTCACGCTTTGCGTCCAGGATATTTTGCGCGGCCGTCGCCTCGAGCGGGTGGTCACGCCGAACGATTGGGGCCATACCATTTTGGCCGCGCTGGCCCATGATATCGGATATGTGCGCGGCATCTGCGCCGGTGACACGGCCGAGCATTTCGTGATCGACGCCGCCGGCAATACGGTGACGCCGCCGCGCGGCGCCTCCGACGCGTTCCTGACGCCCTATCACGTCGACCGGGGGAAGATTTTTGTCCGCGAGCGTTTCGCGCCTGTTCCGTTGGTCGACGAGGAGCGCATTGCCGCCGCCATCGAGCTCACCCGCTTCCCGGTGCCCGACGACGAAGACCACGCCGCGACCGACACGGAAGCGGGCCTGGTCAGGGCCGGCGATCTGATCGGCCAATTGGGTGATCCGCTCTACCTGAGCAAATTGAATGCGCTCTACCACGAATTCGCCGAAACCGGCGTCAACGAGAAGCTCGGCTATACCAGTCCTGCCGATCTGGTCGACCACTATCCGCAATTCTATTGGAGCAAGGTCGAGCGCTATATCGGCGACGCGCGGCGTTATCTCGAGATGACCATGGAGGGTAAGCAATGGACTGCGACCCTCTACAGCCATATCTTCGCGATCGAGCATAATCGCCGGCGGATGGGTCCGCAGCCGGGGCTTCGGCAAGAGCAGCGGTGATCGTTCCGGCCTAGGCCTAGGCGCCGGGAAGCCATTTCTCCCCCGATCGCACGAGCGGCGCCACTTCGCGCGCAAACTCGTCGTCGACCGAATATTCGTAGCAGCGGATGCGGTCGGCCGCGGGATAGGCCGCCGTAATCGCGGCAAGCGCTTCCGCCAATGTATCGAAATCCCCGGTGTATTGCAGCCGGCTGTTCCACACGCCGCGCCAGGCCCGGCTCAGCCGCCCGACCGTGGCCTCGTTGGTCTCGGGCATGCGGTCGATATAGGCGGTAACCTCGATGCCGACCGGCCCGCCGTCACGCGTCTCGTCGCGGGTAATCTCGACCCGAAAAGTTTGATACGCCATCGCCCCAGTCTATGCCCTCTCGGTTACGATGCGAACCAGTTGTGGGCGGTCGTTCTCTCTCCCCGCCAATTCAGAGTACCGGTCCGGGGATGCCGAGAGCGTCTTCGGTGAGACCCCTTGTGATGATTTCGTAAGCCTCGTCAACCGAATCCGTGCGATGGAAGAGGTCGAGGTCGCCCGGGCTGATCGTGCCGTATCTTACCAGGGCGTCGAAATTGATCAGCTCGTCCCAGTATTGGGAGCCGAAAAGCACGATCGGCATGCGCTTGCGCATCTTGTGCGTCTGTACGAGGGTCAGGATCTCGAACAGCTCGTCGAGCGTGCCATAGCCGCCGGGAAACAGCACGACCGCCTTGGCCAGGTAGACGAACCAGAACTTGCGCATGAAGAAGTAATGAAAATAGAAGTGCAGTTCTCGGCTGATGTAGGGGTTGTCGAATTCCTCGTCGGGGATCGAGATAGTCAGCCCGACGCTGAGCCCCTTCGCCTCGGAAGCCCCGCGATTGGCCGCCTCCATGATGCCCGGACCGCCACCGGTGCAAACGACGAAGCGCCGTTCCTTGCGGTCGAGCTTCTTCGACCACGCCGTCAAGCGCTGAGCGAGCTCGCGCGCCGCTTCATAATAGATCGAGAGCCGGAGAGCCATCTGCGCGTCCTCGATGGACTGTCCCGCCCGCTCCGCTTCGGCCAGCGCTGCCTTCGCCGCCTCTTCCGAGCGCAACCGAGCCGACCCCATGAATACGATGGTGTCCCGGACGTTGTTGCGTTGGAAGCGATAGAGCGGCTCCAAATACTCCGCAAGGATGCGCAAGGCACGCGCATCTTTGCTCTCCAGGAAACGGGTATCCTGATACGCCTTGGGCTGGCGACGCGCTGACTTGGCGGGCTTGTCCAATCTGGACCTCGGTTCTATTCGGTTGGCGTACTTCAGGATCAATAAGTGCTCGAACGCAACAACGGCAGGAGTCCGCCTGCGTTACCAGAATTGAACAGCGGCCGCTGATATCGCTGTTAAATGCAGCGAAAAAACAGCCGGGGGTCTAACCATCGCCGCAGAAATCCTCCCCTTTCGGCCGCGCGCGACCGCGCAGTAACAGCGAAAACAGCGGCTGATCTTCGCTGTTGTCCGCTGTAAATAACAGCAATTGAACTTATGCGCACCGAAACTCTCACCCGTCTGGAGGGAAAAACGATTAAGGCACTGCTTATCACGCCATTACGGCTATTTTATGGAAAATGAGCCGTCGGTCCGCAGAGCTAGCCAGAAGTGAAATCGAGAGATTTCAGTAGTTGCGAAGAGCCGTCCATTACGGCGCGCGTACCTTGACCTCGCTCAGCGAATTGGCCAGTGCCGCGAAGCGTTGGTCGAAGCTGACGAAGGCTTCGCAGCCCTCCGCCTTCGCCAGGTGCAGCGCATCGGCGAAATCCAGCCCGCTGCGCATCCAATCCAATGCTCGTGCTGCAGCCGTGGGATCCTCCAGCGTAACGCGCGGCAGCCCGGCAAAGGCGGCGAGAGCAGCAACGACCCGCTCGCGGCTGAACCGATAACCACGTCGCAGCACCCACTCGGTTTCGAGCAGCACCGTCGTGCAGATGTAGACATCCTCATCGCGGATCAGCGCACTCGCCTTTGCAAACTGTTCGGCGTCGTCGCCGGTCAGGTAACGGACGATGACATTAGTATCGACCGCGAGCATGGCGCCGCTTTACTTCGGCCGTTATGGCCGCGTCCATCTCTTCCATCGTCTTCGGCGGTCCGCGGTAAGCGAGCATTCCGGCGACATCCTCCGGCCGCGTCGGCGCAAAAACCGGCGCCGGCCTCAGCAGCACCCCGTCGGGGGTGTCCTCGACCACCAGACGCGTGCCGGGCTCCCAATGCTTCCGCTGCCGTATCGCCTTGGGCAGGATGACCTGCCCCTTGGTCGACACGGTGGTCGTCAGTTTTTCAACGGCTGCCATCGGGGCTCTGATTTCGAGTGGTAAGATCGAGGTAAGATGGCTATGGCCGCACTAATATGCAAGCTCTACATCTCGAGATTACGATGACCGACATTACGCCGAGATTACGCGAGATTACAGCGACGAGATACACTGACAGTTTACGAGATAGGACCGCCTGGTGCCAGATTTTGCTGCGCTTCTTGCAGTGCCGGCCGACCCGGAGACGACGGCTCGGATCGACCGCGGGCCCACCATCGGACGACCGCTGGGGGCGCCGGAATGGATGGCGCTGCGCGAGCGCCGGGTCGGGCGCCCATTGGCGCCCCGCGAGCCCGGGCCAAAACTTCGAGCGGGGATCGGCACGTCGATGCCAGATTGCCGGTACGCCTCGACTCGGGCAGGTTCGCCTTGGCCGCAAAATCCTGATCGAATTGCAGCTGCACGACGTCGTTTTGGTATCCGCCTACTGCACTGGGGCAGCTGCCTCAAACCGGGGTGGTCCGGCGCGCCGGCCCAGCAGACGCCCGAGGCGGTCCATGTAGATGTAGACGACCGGCGTCGTGAACAACGTCAGGACCTGCGACACCAAGAGGCCGCCGACGATCGCATAGCCGAGCGGCTGGCGGATTTCCGAGCCGATGCCGGTGCCGAGCATCAGCGGAATGCCGGCGAGCAGCGCGCACATTGTCGTCATCAGAATCGGGCGAAAGCGCAGGAGGCACGCCTCGTGGATCGCATCTTCGGTGCTGAGCCCGCGCTCGCGCTGGCCGACCAGCGCGAAGTCAACCAGCATGATGCCGTTCTTCTTGACGATGCCGATCAATAGGATAATGCCGATGATGCCGATCACGTCGAGCGGCATGCCGAACAGGATCAGGGTCAGCAATGCGCCGAGCCCGGCCGCGGGAAGGGTCGAGATGATCGTGATCGGGTGGATCGTGCTCTCGTAGAGCATTCCGAGGATGATGTAGACCGCGATCAATGCGGCGAGGATCAGGATCGGCGTGCTGCTCAGCGAATTCTGAAACGCCTGCGCGCTGCCCTGGAAGCTCGTCGCAATCGAGCGCGGCAGATGCAGCTCTTTCGTGGCTTGCTGGATCGCCGTTACCGCCGCGCCGATCGGAACGTTCGGCGGAAGATTGAAGCTCAACGTCACCGACGGAAATTGGCCCTGGTGGTTGACCGCGATCGGTGCAACCGTCGAGGTGATCTTGGCGAACTCGCTCAGCGGCACTTCTCTGCCACTGGACGAGGTCGCGTAAATGCGGCTTAGCGCGTTCGGGCCCGAGCTGGAAGTCGGGCTCGACTTCGAGAATCACGAAATATTGGTTGAGCCTCGTATAGATGCGCGCCGCGACCCGCTGGCCGAACGCATCATAGAGGATCGAAATCGACGACCGAAGGGTTGATGCCCAGCTGCTGAGCGAGCTGGCGGTTGATCTCGATCTTCAGGACCCGGCCGGTGCTCTGCTGGTCGCTGGCGACGTCGGTCAACTGCGGCAATGTTTGCATTTTCTGTAGCAGGATCGGCGCCCAGTGATTGAGCTCGTCGCTGTCGACATCGACAAGCGTGTATTGGTACTGGGTTTTGGAAACCCGCGCGCCGACTGTAATGTCTTGCGCGGCCTGCATGTACAACGTGATGCCCCAGACCGGTTGCAGCGCCTTGTTGAGCCGCGCAATCACCTGGTCAACGCCCGGCCTCTGACCGTAAGGTTTCAACGTGATGAACACACGGCCGTCATTCTCGGTCACGGTCGGCCCGCCGGGTCCGATATAGGCGTTCGCCGCGGCGACTGCGGGGTCCTTCGTCACCACCGCCAGGACCGCCCGCATGCGGTCCTTCATCGCCTGCGGCGAGATGTTTTGCGCGCCCTCGGCGATGCCCTGGATCAGGCCCGTGTCTTCCTGCGGGAAAAAGCCTTTGGGGATCTCGATGAACAGCACGCCGGTCAAGGCGACGGTCGAGATCATGACCATCAAGGTGACGAAGCGATGGCGCAGCGCCACCACCAGTCCCCGATCGTAAGCCGCGGCCAGCCCGTCGAAGAACCGCTCGAGCGAGCGCGAGATCGAGGCCCGGACGCGTCCTCGCCCTCCGCCGTCAAGACGCGGGCGCACATCATCGGCGTCAAGGTCAGCGAGACGATAACCGAGATGAGGATCGCCACGACGACGGTGACGGCGAACTCGCGGAACAACAGCCCGACAATGCCGCTCATCAGGAACAGCGGGATGAACACCGCGGTCAGCGAGATCGAGATCGACATGATCGTAAAACCGATCTCGCCCGCCCCTTGCAGAGCGGCCTCCATCGGGGTCTTTCCCTCCTCGATGTGCCGCACGATGTTCTCGATCATGACGATCGCATCGTCGACGACAAAGCCGACAGCGATCGTCAGCGCCATCAGCGACAGATTGTCGAGGCTATAGCCGAGCACATACATGACCGCGAAAGTGCCGATCAGCGACATCGGCACCGATATCGCCGGGATCACAGTCCCCCAAAGCTTGCGCAGAAAAAGAAGAATGACCCCGACGACCAGCACTATCGTCAGCAGCAAGGTGTGTTGAACATCGGCGACGCTGGCCCGGATCGTCTGGGTGCGGTCCGACACGATATGGATCTTGAGCGAAGGCGGCAGTGAGGCTTCGAGCTGCGGCAACGCCTTCTTGATCCCGTCGACGGTCGCGATGACATTGGCGCCCGACTGGCGCTGCACCGCTATGATGATGGCCGGCTCGGTGTTCATCCAGCCGGCCAAAGTCACATCTTGCGGCCCGACGATGGCTCGGCCGACATCGCGCACGCGTACCGGTCCGCTCGTGCCGGACGTACCGGTACCGGGGCTCGCGATCTCATTGATGCCCTGTGCCGTTATGCCGAAGGTACCCGGGCGGTTGGCAAGGATGTAGTTATTGAACCCCTGCGCCGTCATCAACTGATCGTTGGTCTGCAGCGCGAAGGCCTGATTGGCGCCATACAATGTGCCTTTCGGCTGGTCGACCGTGGCCGTGGCCAGCGCCGTTCGCACCGCCTCCAGGTCGAGGCCTACCCCAGCGAGCTGCGCCGGGTTGACCTGCACCCGGATCGCCGGGTTCTGCTGGCCGCCGATGCCGACGAGTCCGACACCCGGCATTTGCGAAATCTTCTGCGCCAGGATGCTGTTCGCGTAATCGCTGACCGTGGTGAGCGGCAGCGTCTCGGAGGTCAGCGCCAACATCAGCACCGGCGTATCTGCCGGGTTGGTCTTCCGATAGATCGGCGGGCTTGGCATCGTCGGTGGCAGGAAGCCTGCCGCCGCATTGATCGCCGCCTGCACGGCCTGCGCCGCCGAATCGACGCTGCGGCTGCGATCGAATTGCAATGTAATCTCGGCATATTCGGTGCCGCTGCTCGAGGTCATTTGCGTCAGGCCGGGGATTTGGCCGAACTGCCGTTCGAGCGGCGTCGTGACGGTGCTGGCAACGGTCTGCGCATCGGCGCCCGGCAGTCCCGCGGTGACCAGGATCGTCGGCGAGTCGATGTTCGGCAAGGCCGCCACCGGCAACAGCTCGTAGCCGATCAATCCGAGCAGCAGGATCGCCACCATCAGCATCGCGGTGGCGATCGGCTTGCGGATGAATGTCGCCGAGATGTTCATGGCAACAGGCCTGCGCTCGCCCTCCCTAACCCTCCCCCGCTTGCGGGGAGGGAAGGGTGGGGGCCAATAGTGCCGACCCAGATATTCATGGCAACAGGCCTGCGCTCGCCGGCGTGGGGTTCGACACCGCGGCCGGATCGTTCGGGTTGGCGAGCGACACCACGGTGCCGGGCGTCAGTCGGTATTGCCCGCGCACGACGACGGTCTCCCCGGCGCTCAAGCCTTTGTCGATCAGCGCCTCGCCGTTGAGTGTCTCGCGCACCGAGACCGGCTGCATTGCCACTTTGTGATCGGGGCCGACGACAAAGACGTACTGCCCTTGCGGACCCTGCTGGACGGCGTCGAGCGGTACCGTCAGACCATTGTCCTTCACTTGGGTGACGACCCGGACATTGAGGAACATGCCGGGCCACAGCTTGCGGTCCGGGTTGGGGAAGATTGCCTTGAGGGTTATCGTTCCGGAGGTGGTATTCGCCTGGTTGTCGATCGCGGCGAGCGTGCCGGTATCGAGCTCGGTCTTGCCGTCCGCGCTCAATGCGACGGCCTTGACGGGACCCTTTGCGAGCGCCTC
This sequence comes from uncultured Alphaproteobacteria bacterium, assembly GCA_963788085.1. Lineage (GTDB taxonomy): Bacteria > Pseudomonadota > Alphaproteobacteria > ATCC43930 > CGMCC-115725 > AP-15. The sequence continues at coordinate 20,665 of CAWBFS010000017.1, read as the reverse complement.
CTGTACCGCCGGGATGTCGGCTGCAGCCAATGTGAACATCACGCTGATCGGCTGCACCTGGTTGATAACGACCAAAGCATTCGGCTCGCTCGGAGAACCCCGTGTCGTGCTCGAGTGAATGATGTTGCCGACATCGAGCAGGCGAATTCCGGCGACCCCGTCGAACGGCGCCACCAGTTTCGTATAGCTGAGCTCGGTTTTGGCGTATTCGATCGCCGCCTGATCGGCTTTGATAACGGCCTCTTCTTGAGCGTTCTTAGCTTGCTGAGTGGCGACCTGTTGCGCGGGCGCAAATCCCTGTTTTTGCAGTGGGATATATCGGCCGAGATTGATCCGTCCATTTTCGAGATGGGCCTCGTCGCGGGCGAGATTGGCCTCCGCCTGGTCGAGTTGCGCCTGATAGGTGCTCGGATCGAGTTGCGCCAGGAGCTCGCCCTTTTTGACATACTGGCCGTCCTTGAAGTCGATGCTGACGATCGGTTCCGTGACCATGCTGCGGACCGTCGCCGAGTTCAGCGCCGCAACATTGCCAATCCCGGTCAGCACGATCGGAAAGTTTTGCTGCTCGACCGCAGTAGCGATGACCGGTACCGGCGCGGGGGGCTCGGGTGCAGTGCTAGGCTTTTGCGTGAAACGCTGCCAGCCTAGGTAACCCGCCGCAACGACCGCGATCATCACTAGGCCAATGAGCAGCGGACGCCGACGCCGATGTTTGACGACGTATTTTTCGTTTCTGACCGGTGAGACTGTCATGGGAGCCTCCGATTAGGAGGTGCGCGGTCTGGCAGCGTGGCAGATGCTCGCGACGAGAAGGCCCAGAGACCCGAAAAGCAGGATGCCGCCGCCGACGAGGCGATCGAGACCCGCAAAATCGACGAGCAAAACGGTGACTGCGACAAGCGCGAGAACCGCGAGCGTCAACCGCTTTTCGGCGAAAAACATTCCGATCAATTCGGCGGCGAGTTCTTTGAGCATCGCCATCATGCGAACTCCAAGCTGAGCCTGCGGGCGAAGGCCGAGCCGATCAGACCCGCGCCGAGGAATAGGGCGGCGAACAAGAGAAGCGCCAAATCCTGCCCGGGCCACGTGATGCCGAGCCCCTCTCCGGTCCAGAACACGCCGAAAGAAGACAACATAACGCCAACGCCGAACTTGAGAAGATTCTCCGGAACCCGCGACAGTGGCCGATGAACAACGGCTCCGATAGCCAGCACCACGGCACAGGCGGCGAGCGCTCCAAGGCTGGCGGGCAGCAGCAGCCCGCGACCGGCGCCGACCGCAATGACGATAAAGACGACTTCGAGGCCTTCGAGCAGCACCGCCTTGAGCGCGGTTATGCCGGCGGCCCAGCCGAGGCTTTGTTGCCGTCGACGCGCTAGCTCACTGAGCGCAGCGGCCTCGGTCGCGAAGATTGCGTCTTCATCATGCAGCGGGATGATACCGGCCGCCCGCAACGACGCCTTCCTGAGCCACCCCATGCCGAAGAGCAGCAGCAGGATCCCGATCGCCAGCTGCAGCGAGGTGATCGGGATGCCGTCGAGAAGCGGCCCAAGCAGCAGGACGATGCAGGCCAGCACAAAGAGGCCTGCGGTGGTGCCGAGCGCAGCCGGGCGCCAGCCGCGCAAGGTCGCGACGGCGAGCACTATGGTGAAAGCCTCGACCACCTCGACGAGAGAGGCCAAAAATGCGGCGGTTACAGCAGGCGCCGCAGTGGACCAGGTCATGATGTTCCCTCTCTTCAGCGGTTCTCGTCGTGCGCGTCGAAGACGCGCCGCGCATAAGCATCGAGCAGGTTCTCGCAGGTCTTCAGCCGCTCTGCGGCTTCGGCGACAAGCCCGCCTCCGTAAAAATCCAGCTTTTTGATCTTTTCCAGCCAGCTTTGCAGCTTCTTCACCTCGACGTCATTTTCTTCGAGCTCGTTGTAAGTAAAGTGCTGCGCGGCGGTTTCTTTGGCGATTTCGCTTTCGAAATCGTCGCATTTGTCGATGAACTCGCGATAAGCATCGTCGCGATCGGCTTTGAACCGGACGACGACCTTGTCTTCCTGTGCGCGGTCGAGTGCAACGGTTTCAAGAAGAACCGACTCGCCGCCCATCTCGGCGATGTCGTTCTCCAGCATTTTCAGGCGGCGCGCATGGTCGTCGGTCGTGGGCAGAAGACACACGCCGTTCTGCAGGTAAACTGCGCCCATTCCCTTCAGCCGCCGCCAAAGGGCGACGCGCTTCGCCGCCGGTTCAGCCGGGACTTTGTAAGTGAGTAGCAACCATGAAAGTGTCTCCATAGTTCCTTATATATGAAACGATGGTAACATTTCTACACTGATGAACGTTTCACACCGGACCGCCCCTTAAACCAGCACGAGTGCCAGTCGTCCGACCCGGCAGAGACTCCAGCTCGATCTTCAGACTGACAGGAAATTGCGCACATTGCTCATTACAGCATCCGCTGGCAATTAGACCCGTAGCGCGGGGAACCCAGTCAAATCTGGTAAAATTTAGTGCAGCTATCAAACTTGAAGAGTTGGATTGCAAACCCGACCCCCGGCAACAACGTCAGATTCGGGCAAAACGGCATTCCGTTTCCGTTGACGGTCGGGCCTCATGTCCCCGCGGGTGGGGCCTTAACCAATCATGCCGTGTCCGGGTAAGAAATGCAGGAACACAGGCGGGCTTGGTTATACAATCAGCCGCTCGCCATCCTGGGGACGAGATGAACGATGACCCGACGGGACGCGAATTCGATGCCATCGAGCTAGTGGTATCAACGAAATGCAGGGGACTCTGGCTGCCTTTTTCTCGTCGCCCCCGCGAAAGATGTTGTCAGGTAATCGGCGATATGGCTGGATCGGCATCGTGCGTCCTTCGAGACGGCCGCTTTGCGGCCTCCTCAGGATGAGGATTTTCTTAATGCCAATAAGGACTTACCTCATGCTGAGGAGCGCCCGCAGGGCGCGTCTCGAAGCACGCACTACCTCACTACAGCCAAATTTGCTGACAGCCTCGAAAAGCGGGCATGACGGTGAGGTGGGTGAATGCCGAACGTTAGAAGCCTACGATTAGAGCCTCGAGCGTGATTTCGTCCGCCGAAGATACGGCGCAATTGGTCGCAGTCGTGACGGGGGCGAGTTCCGGGATCGGGTTGCACACCGCGCTCGGTCTCGCGCGCGCTGGGATGCGCGTCGTCATGGCCGGCCGCGACCGCGCGCGGACCGAGCAGGCACGCCGGTGGGTCATCGAGCGCTCGGGCTCGGACCGGGTCGATATCGCCCTTGCCGATTTTTCGCGTCTCGCCGAGGTGCGCCGGCTGGCGGGCGAGATTCTGGCCGGGCACGATCGGCTCGACGTGCTGGTCAACAATGCCGGTCTCTTTTCGCCGCACTACCGGCTGTCGGCGGACGGTTTTGAGCTGACCTTTGCGGTCAATCACCTCGCGCCGTTTCTGTTGACCAATTTGCTGCTGGACCGCCTCAAGGCTTCGGCGCCGGCGCGCATCGTCACCGTCGCGTCGGAAGCGCATCGCCGCAACCGACTGGATGTCGCCCATATCACACGCCCGCCGGATTGGACGATGATGAGAGCCTATGGCCGCTCCAAGCTCTGCAACATCCTCTTCACCCGGGAGCTGGCCTCGCGGCTCGATCCCAGCGAGGTCGTCACCGCCTGCCTCCACCCCGGCATGGTGGCCACCGGGATTGGCCAGCGCGGCGGTCTCCTCGAACTGGGATGGCGAATCGGGAAGCCGTTCATGCTCAGCCCCGAGAAGGGCGCCGAGACGCCGATATTTCTCGCCACGGTGCCCGACGCCAAGCCGTTCCACGGCGGCTACGTGATCCGCAAGACCCTCGCTCAGCCTGACCCGGCGGCGCTCGACAACGATCTCGCCAGTCGGCTATGGGAAGAAAGCTCCCGGCTGGTCGACCTTTGAGGTGCAAGGATGATGCTTTCCAGGCGTGAATTTGTCTGCAAGTCGATGGCATTAACTTCGGCAGCTGGGTTCTCAGGGTTCATTCCACTAACCGCCGCCCGGGCGCAAACCGCATTAAGCCCCGAGGCGGCGCTGCAGCAGCTGATCGACGGCAACGGTCGCTTTGCCGAAGGCCGCATGACCTCGTTCAACGAAGACCTGAGCGTATTGAGGGCAAAGACGGTCGACAAACAAGAGCCGTTTGCCGCCGTGCTGTCCTGCGCGGATTCGCGGGTGCCGGTCGAGCTGATCTTCGATCAAAGCATCGGACGTATTTTTGTTACCAGGGTTGCCGGCAATATCGCTACCTCGGCGGTTATCGGCAGCCTCGAATACGGGGCCGCGGTACTCGGCACCAAGGCGATCATGGTGCTGGGTCACGCCAATTGCGGGGCCGTCCATGCCGCGATCGAAGGCGAAGCGGTCCCCGGGCAGATCAGCACGCTCTATCCCTATATCCGCCCGGCTGTCGACCAGGCCGGCCCCGATTTAACGGCTGCGATCAAGGCAAACGCTAAAATCCAGGCTGGCGCTGCTGCGGCAATCTTCGCCGGTTCTGGCCGATCACATAAAAGCAAATCAACTCAAAATCGTTGCCGGGTATTACGATTTGTCATCCGGCAAAGTTACCCTGCTGGATTAAGGGGCCTCCGGCGTACCTGAGTATTGCTGGGACGCAAGTGATAGGGTTGGAGTAGTTTACATCAGCTCACTGGTGGGGGGCGCGATGACACGCGGGTGGTTTTCTTTTGCTTTTTTCGCGTTTTCGGCATTGGCCGGTCTGCCCGCATATGCCCAACAAGGCGGTCCGCCGCCGGCGGTCCTCGTCCAGCCGGCCGAGCTGCGGTCGATGACCAAACAGGCCGAGTTTGTCGGGCGCGCCGAAGCGCTGGAAAAGGTCGATCTGCGGGCGCGGGTGCAGGGGTTCCTCGGCCCGCGCCTGTTCAAGGACGGCGACGAGGTCAAAGAGGGCCAGGTCGTCTTTACGATCGAGAAGGAGCCGTTCGAGGCCGCGGTCGACCAGCGCAAGGCGCAGCTCGCCTCAGCGCAGGCGACGCTCGCCAACGCCGACCAGCAATTGGCGCGCACCGCCGAGCTGACCCGCAAGGGCAACGCGCCGGTCGCTCAGCTCGACCAGCGCACGGCCGAGCAGGGTCAGGCCAAGGCCGCGGTCATGGAGGCCGAGGCGAACCTCCGCGACGCCCAGATCCAGCTTTCCTATACCGACATCAAATCGCCGATCAGCGGGCGGATCGGGCGGCCGGCGGTGTCGCCCGGCAATCTGGTCGGGCCGGATACCGGTGTGCTCACGACGGTGGTTAAAGACGACCCGATGCAGGTGCTCTTCTCGGTAACGCAGCGCGAGATGCTCGAGGCCCGCGACACCGACGTGACCGGGAAGGTGCGGGCTCGCGTCAGACTGGCCAACGGCTCGCTCTACAACGAGAAGGGGCGTGTCGATTTTCTCGATGTCCAGGTCAACCCGCGAACCGACGGACAGACGGTCCGCGCGATGTTTCCCAATCCCGACGATATTCTCACCAGCGGCCAGACGGTTCGCGTCATCATCGAGGAGAAGGGCGGCGACAAGGTCTTGGTGATCCCGGAATCCGCGATCGCGATCGACCAAACCGGGCCTTACGTCTTTGTCGTTGGCCAGGACGACAAGGTCGAGCAGCGCCGCCTGCGTCTCGGCACCCGCCGAGAGGGCCTCGCGGTCGTCGAGGAAGGGCTAAAGCCGGACGAGCGCGTCGTGGTTCAGGGGCAGCAGCGCATCCGCGCAGGAATGACCGTGGCGCCACAGCTGGCGCCGTCGCCCGCCGGTTGAGGAGGGAGCGACGCCTCGATGATCTCCTCCGTCTTCATCCACCGGCCCGCGGCTTGCGATCGTGATCTCGATCGTCATTTCGATCGCCGGGGTGATCGCCCTTCGCGCGCTTCCGGTCGCGCAGTTTCCGGAGATCGTCCCGCCGCAGGTGCAGGTCAGCACGGTCTATCCCGGCGCCTCGGCGGCGGCGGTCGAAGAAAGCGTCGCCCAGGTCATCGAGGCGCAGGTCAACGGCGTCGACCGGATGATCTATATGAAATCCACCTCCGGCGGCGACGGCAGCTACGTCCTCAATGTTACCTTCGCGGTCGGCAGCGACCCCGACCTCAACACGGTCAACGTCACCAACCGGGTCAACCAGGCGCTGGCGCAATTGCCCCCCGAGGTCCAGCGCAATGGCGTGACGACCAAAAAGCAATCGACCTCGCTATTGCAAGTCGTCGCGGTGTACTCGCCGAAGGGGACCCGCGACGCGCTGTTTTTGTCGAATTACGCCAAGATAAACATGGTGGACGCCCTGAAGCGCGTGCCGGGCGTCGGCGATGCGGCGCAGTGGGGCGATCTTGAGTATTCGATGCGGATCTGGCTCAACCTCGACCGCATGGCGAGCCTCGACATCACACCCGAGGATGTCGTCAACGCGATCAACTCGCAGAACACACAGGCCGCGGTCGGCCGTGTCGGGGCGGCCCCGCTCGTCCCCGAGGTGGAATTCCAACTCAACATCACCACGCAGGGGCGGCTGACTACGGTCGAGGAGTTCAACAACATCATTGTCCGCGCGACCCCCGATGGCGGGGTCGTCCGCATCAAGGACATCGCCCGCGCCGAGCTCGGCTCGAAATCGGCCGACTCCCTCGTTCGCTACAATGGGCGGCCCGGCGAAGGGATCGCCATCTACCAGTCGCCCGGGGCCAACGCCATTGGAGTGGCCGCCGGCGTCAAGAAAGCGCTGAAGGAGATGGAGCCCCTCCTCCCCGAAGACGTCGCCTATGACGTGATGTACGACACGACAGTCTTTGTCGAAGCGATGATCCACAAGGTGGAAAAGACACTGCTCGAGGCCTTTGTCCTCGTCGGCATTGTAGTCTTCATCTTTCTGGGGAGTGTGCGGGCGACCTTGATCCCGATTATCGCCGTCCCGGTTGCCCTGGTTGGTACCTTTGCGGTCATGTTGGCGCTGGGCTTCTCGGCGAACACGATCTCGCTTTTGGCGCTGGTCCTGGCGATCGGCATCGTTGTCGACGACGCGATCATCGTCGTCGAGGCGGTCGAACACATACTGGAGACGGAACCTCAACTGACACCTGCCGAAGCAGCGGAAAAAGCGATGTCGCAGGTGACCGCACCGATCATCGCAACCACCCTCGTCCTCTTGTCGGTGTTCGTGCCGACGGCCTTCGTACCCGGGATCACCGGCCAGCTATACCAGCAATTCGCGGTGGCGGTGGCGGTATCGATGGTCATTTCGTCGATCAATGCACTCAGCCTCTCGCCTGCCTTGTGTGCGCTGTTGCTCAGACACCGCGGCCCTCGAAGAGGGCTCGATCGCCTTCCTCCAGCGCGGCATCGACAAGAGCCGCGACGGATATGTGGCGCTGGTGCGGCCACTGACGCGCCGGGCGCTGATAACGGCGGGGTTGGTGATAGCCTTTGCAGTGGCGGCCGGCTGGCTGGGAAAGATCGTGCCCACTGGGTTTTTACCCGATGAGGATCAGGGCGCCTTTTTCGCCGAGATCCAATTGCCGGACGCCTCGTCGCTGAACCGCACGAACACGGTCGTGGCCCAGGTCGAGAAAATGATCCAGGACGGGCCCTGGACGCAAAACGTGCTGACCGTCAGCGGCTACAGTCTGATCGATGGTCTGGCCCTGCCGAACAAGGCCATCGCCGTCATCGGGTTGAAGCCGTTCGATGAAAGAGCAGACAAGTCGCTTTCGGTCTTCTCGGCACTGGCGCAGCTTAATCGGTCGTTCCGGCAGATCGCCGCCGCCAATGTCATCGCCTTCAATCTGCCGCCGATCTCCGGCCTCGGAAACGCCGCCGGGTTCGAATTGCAATTGCAGAGCCTCTCCGGCGCAGAACCTCGAGATCTCGCAGCCGTTGCCGAGGGTCTCGTCATCGCCGCCAATCAGAACCCGGCGCTCGCCGGGGTCTACACGACCTTTGGCGCCTCGACGCCGCAAATCTACCTCAAATTGGATCGCCAGCGCGCCGAGACGTTGGGAGTTTCGATCGGCAGTATCTTCAGCGCGCTGCAGACCACGATGGGCGGCACCTACGTCAACGACTTCAACCGCTTTGGCCGCACCTGGCAGGTCAAGGTCCAAGCGGACGCTCCCGACCGCAAAACCGTCGATGATATCTTCCGAGTGCGCGTCCGCACCGCGCAGGGCGACCTCATCCCATTGCGTACCGTGGCCGATGTCGAGCTGATCACCGCTCCGGCTTCGATCATTCGCTACAATAACCTGCGCTCGGTGACGATCAATGGCGGGCCGGCTCCCGGCTATTCGTCGGGGCAGGCGATCGCGGCGATGGAGGCCGTTGCCGCCGCCAGCCTCCCCCACGGCTTTTCCTATGAGTGGACCGGCACGGCGCTCCAGGAGAAAGCGGCGGCGGGCCAAACCGGCCCGATCCTCGGCCTGGCGATCGTCTTCGCCTATCTGTTTCTCGTGGGCCTTTACGAGAGCTGGACGATACCGGTTGCGGCGCTGCTGTCGGTCGTCGTCGGCCTGTTCGGGGCAATGGCGGCTTTGAAGCTGTTCGGGCTCGACAACAATATCTACGCGCAGATCGGCATCGTCGTGCTGATCGCCCTCGCCGCCAAGAACGCCATCCTGATCATCGAATTCGCGATGGAGCAGCGGCGAGACGGGCAGGAGATCGCCGCAGCCGCGATCGAAGCCGCCAGACTGCGGTTCCGCGCGGTGATGATGACGTCCTTGGCCTTTATCGCCGGAATGGTGCCGCTCGTCATCGCGACCGGCGCCGGCCGGGCGACGATCCGCGCCGTCGGCACTGCGGTGTTCGGCGGCATGGTGGCCGCGAGCTTTCTCGGCATTTTTGTTATCCCCGGCCTCTACGTGCTGTTCCAGACCCTGCGGGAGCGGGTCAAGAGGCTGTCAAAATCCGGGAAACCCGTGATACCTGAGCACGCGATACCCGAAAAGGCCGCCGAATGAGGTGGCCTGCCGGATATTTAACCACGGGGTATTCGCGTTTGGTGTCAGATGATCAGTCGTTTTCGTACTTTTCTGGCCGGTTTTTTTGTCCTGTTGCCGCTCGCCGTGACGATTACCGTCATCGTGTGGGTCGGTACGTTTATTTACGCCTATGTCGGCCCGGACAGCGCGATCGGGCGCATCCTGCTGTCGATCGGGTTTCGCTTGTCGGACTCGCCGATTGCAGCTTATGCGCTTGGTGCGATCGTTGTGATCGGGCTGATTTATCTGCTCGGGCTCACCGTCGAATCCCGCCTGGAAAGCCGGGTTCGTCTGCTCATCGATTCCTTGATGCAGCGCATCCCTTTCGTCCGCAATCTGTACGATGTCACCCAGCGATTTGTCGCGATCATGGACAGAAGGGACCAGGACGGGCTGAAAAGCATGAGCCCGGTCTGGTGCTTCTTCGGCGGCGACGGCGGCGCCGGGGTTCTGGGGCTACTGCCGATGCCCAGACCGATCCTGATCGGCGGCGAGCCTTACCATGTGGTCCTCATCCCCTCCGCACCAGTCCCGGTCGGGGGCGCGTTGATCTATGTGCCGGCCGCATGGGTCAAGCCGGCCAATATCGGGGTGGAAACCCTGATGAGCATCTATGTATCGATGGGCGTGACCTCGCCGCAAATCGTGGAGAGTGACCCGGAGCGTGCGCCGCCGCGCCACTAGAGCAGATTCCGGTCAGGCTGCACCACTCACTCCACTCGTCATTGCGAGCGGCAGCGAAGCAATCTCGGGCCGCGGAGCGCTCGATCGGCCGAGATTGCTTCGTCGCGCAGGGCGCGCCTCGCAATGACAGCGCCAATCTGATCGAAACCCGCTCTACGACCGGGGCTTTAGGCGAACTCGGGCAACTCAATACGGCGTGCCGTCCCGATGCACGAAGACGCGTTCGCCGTTCGGGGTGAGCGCTCTGCCAATGTCCTCGTCGGGGTAGATGACCGTATCTCCGGGATTGCGGTCCCCAATCTCCAGATAGACGACGTCGCGGCCGCTGCGGTTTATCAGGTGGTGGGCGTCGCCCGAGCCGGCTTTGAAGCCGGCGCACATGCCCGGACGCAGCGGCGTCTCGCCGGCATTGGTCACGAGAACGGGTTCGCCCTCGACAATGTAGATGAATTCGTCCTCTCGCATATGGGTATGGCGCAGCGCCGACATGCCGCCCGGCGGCAACCGCGTCAGGTTCACCCCGAAATTGGTCAGCCCGAACACGTCGCCGAGCGCCCGCCTCTCTCGTCCTGCGACACGTGCGGCGAAAGGCTCGGGGTAGCCGCGGGTGGCGCGGGCGGGCGGCACGGCCGCGGCTTCGATTGCGGCCGGCTTGGTTGCTTCCGACATGGGACTCCTCCACATCTGAGTTTCCGCACAGGATTATGTGCTACGCTGATGCGCGCACGCCAGTGTGGGACTGAGCATGACTGAAAGAACGCGGATCGCCTGGGGCGGCAAGACGCTGTACGGCGCGAGGGTCGGCATCCTGATGCTGGAGACGCGGTTCCCGCGCATTCCCGGCGATATGGGGAATGCCGAGACCTGGCCGTTTCCGGTCCTCTACAAGGTCGTGCCCGGCGCGTCGCCGCGCCGCGTCGTCTGCGAACGGGCCGAGGGCCTGCTGGACGAATTCCTTGCCGCTGCCGACGAACTCGTCCGCCTCGGCGCCGACGGCATTACGACGACCTGCGGGTTCCTGTCGCTTTATCAGCGGGAGATCGCCGCCCATGTCGGCGTGCCGGTCGCGACGTCGAGCCTGATGCAGATCCCGTTCATCGAACGTGTGCTGCCGCCCGGCAAGCGGGTCGGCGTCCTGACGGTCAGCGCCGCGAACCTCACCGGAGAGCATTTGCGCGCGGCCGGGGCCGATCCCGAGACGCCGGTCGTCGGCACCGACGACGGCAGCGAGTTCAGCCGCGTCATGATCAATGACGAGGAGCGGCTCGATGTCGCCGCGGCCGAGCGCGACATTCTCGCGGCCGGCGACAGGCTCGTCGCAAGCCACGACGGCATCGGCGCGGTGCTCCTCGAATGCACCAACATGGTGCCCTACGCCCGTGCCTTGTCGCAGCGCTTGCGCCTCCCGGTATTCAGCATCTACACCTTTGTGACCTGGTTCCACTCCGGTCTGATCCCGCGCGATTTCGGCCATCCTTGAGGATGAGGAGTTGCCGATGACCATTCGTAACCACCGCCGCCGGCTGCCCGCCGCCGGAGCCGTACTCGGTTGTCTGCTGCTGACGGTTTGCGCCGGGCAGACGCCGACAGCGACAAACTGGGTCAAGGCAGGCGCAGACGATCAGACGATCGCCCGCGAGCTTGCCGACTGCAATGCGCAGGCCAATGCAGCGCTCGCCAACGAACAGGGCATCAACGCTGACATCAACGCGACGCTCGGCCGAAACTGGCAACTCGGTGGAACGCAGACTATTGAAGCGCAATCGATGCGCCGGCAAGCCGGCGGCTATGCCGACCAGGTCCTCAACAACTGCATGCGCGCCAAAGGCTTCAGCAAAGAAGGCTGATCAGGGCCAGCCCCAGGGGCCCCAGTCCCAGTCGCTCTGGTACATGAGAGCGGTCATCTGGGCTTCGTCGGCGAGTTGCTTGGCGAACACCTCCTGCCGATAGGCCGCCCAGTTCTGCTGCGTGCCGAAATAGACGCACCGGCAGACCAGCGGGTCGGCATACAGGTACACCGGCTGACCGTTGACGATGCGGGTGACGAATTTGTTCGGCGGCAGGCTGCGCATCGCCGCCAAGCGTTGCGGGCTGTCGGCAGTCCTGATCTGGAACCCCGCCGCGGCGAGGAGGTCTTCTTTCTGTCCGACCAGCTGCTGTTGGCTGGCGCAGCCGGCGACAGCCAGCAAACCGGTGAAGGCACAGAAGGCGATCAGCTTTGTCACGGCGATATCCCCGGCGGAAACACCGCGGACCTTAGCCGATCGCAATCCCGCCGCGCAACCAACGGGCGTTAGACATCGAGCCCGTAGATCGCGCGGGGCTCGCGAACCCCGCGCAGCCGATGATGGCCGAGGGGCTGGAGCCCGTTGCAGCTGCCGGCCACGGCGGCAAACTCGGCCGAGACCAGCACCTTGCGTCCCAACGGCTCGCATAGGGTTTCAATGCGCGCCGCTTCGTTGACGGCCGGCCCGATCACCGTGAAATCGAGGCGATCGGCAGCGCCGACATTACCGTACAATACTTCCCCGACGTGGAGCGCGAGGTCGACCTCTGCGACCGGTTTGGACGCCTGGGCCCGTGCGCGATTGACCCGGTCCAGGGTGTGCATTGCCTCTCTTGCGGCCTCGATCGCATCGCGGCAGGTCTCGGCCTGCGTCTCGCGCCAGCAGCGGAAAAATCGCGAGCATGCCGTCGCCCATGAATTTCAACACCTGCCCTCCACGCGAGCGCAATGGCGCGGTCAGTGTCTCGAAAACCTCGTCGAGCAGTTCGATGACATCCAGCCCCGAGGTGCTGTCGGCGAGCTTCGTGAACCCCCGCATGTCGGCGAACCATAGTACGGCACGGATGCTCTCGACCGAGCCGCGCTCGACCGCTCCGGCATGGACCCGCCGCCCGGCATCGCCGCCGAGATACGCTTCGAGGAGGCCCGAAGCGATCGTGTGACCGGCATGAGTCATTATCGCAAGCGACACCGCCGGCAACACGGCCCGCAGCAAGACGAGGTCATCCTCGCCGAAGCCCTCTCCTCGGTCGGTCGCGAAGGAGTAAGCGATCCCAGTCCCCCGCGAGGCGTCGCCCTCCGGCCCGAAACGGACGATTTGGGCGAAATAGTCGGTTCCGCCGGCGCCGGCGAGATCTTCGAGAACCGGAAAATCGAGCTGCGCCTCGGGTCCTGCCAGCCGTCGACGCAGATGCAGCCAGGGGTCTCCGTTTTCGCCGCGGGCTTGTGCTTGACCGACCAGATAGGCGAAGGGGCTCGTCAACCAAACCTGACGATGCTCGTTGCCGCGCTCAAATTGCGAGGGCTCGATAGAATTGAGATCACGGCGCCAGGTGTAGCTGTAACCGCCCCATTGCGGATGCAAGGTCCGCATTGCCGCCGAGGCGCGCCACAGCGGCATCCCGCCGAAAACGAGGCGCTGACAGAAGCCGTCGAACAGCTCTGCAGCGCCCGTGCCGAGCAATCCCTGTCGCACCGCCCAGACGTGCAGCTCGATGATCTGCCGCCCGAGCGCGCCGTCGTAGTCGATCGCGGGTGGGGCTTCGCGCATGTCGCTCGGCTACACCCGCCGCCGGGCGCCGGCCTTGTCGAGCAGCTGCTCCAGCACCTCATAGGGTTGGGCGCCGACGACGCCGTAGCGGTTCGCGACAAAGGTCGGGACGCCGGTCACCCCCCATTGCCGCGACTTCGCCCAGTCCGCATCCACCGCGTCCTTGAAGCGCCGCTCGGTCAGGACCGCGCGGGCTTCCTCGGCCGGGAGACCAACTGATTGCGCAATGTCGGCCAGCACCTCGGGGTCGCCGATGTTGCTGGCATCGACAAAATAGGCCCTGTACAGCGCGTCGTGGAGCGCCTCGCCGCCGGGCTGGGTATCGGCCCACTTGCCAAGCTCCTGCGCCAGACGGCTGTTGTAGGTGTGAGTGCGCCGGAATTGCCGCACCAGGTTCGCGGCGCGCCGCCCTTGACCCGCTGCGCTGTAACTGGCGCTGGGCGGCGGCGAAATCCTGAACCTTCTCCGGCGGCTTTTCGACCGGCAGCGGGAATTTTCTGCCGGCGCTCTCGTCCAGCAGCCCGCTCGAGCTTCACTTCCTCCTTCGGCGGCTCTTGCGGCTTCGGCAGATCGGAAACAGATTCGACTAGACCATCGTACTTACAAAGCCAGCCCGAGATCCCTGCTGACGGCGTGCGGGAGTCGAGTCGATCGGCGCCAGTTCGACCGTCACCACGTCCATGTTGGTTGCCGACGATGTCGGCATAAAACCACGCACAGGGAGATACATCAGCGCGCCGGCATGAACGCCGAGCACGACAGCGACCGGCGATGGCCCAGCGCACAAGCTCGCGCGGGTTTCTTATCGTCTATGCCAACTCAACGCGTGACTGCGGTCATTTCGGTTCCGTGTCTCCAGCCCGACCAGCGCGACCTTGAGATAGCGCGCCGCGCGCAGCTCGTTCATCACCTCCATCAAGTCGCTATAGGTCACGCTGGTCGGCGCGCAGGAAAATGCGATCGTCCTTATTCGCCGGTCGCGGCTGTCGAGCGCGCTGGCGAGCTGGTCGCGCGCGACCGGGCTCTCGCCGACGCGAGCGTGAGGTCGGGCTTGATGGTGAGGTAGAGCGGCTTGTCCGGCCGCGTGCGGCTCGGCGTCGAGGCGGGAAGGTCGACGGCGATGTCGACCGTCGCGAGCGGCGCCGCCACCATGAAGATGATCAGCAGCACCAGCATGACGTCGATGAACGGCGTGACGTTGATCTCGTGGAATTTCGAGATCGTCGGTGCCGTGGTCGAGACGCACGGCCATGGCGACTCCGCGGCTTGCGGACGACGTCAGGCTTGCAGCCGACTGGGCAGCTGGCGCGGTCGAGATCGCGGCTGACGAGCTGCATGACCTGCGCCGACGCATCGCCGACCAGCGCGCGGTATGCGCCGTCGAGCGCGCCAGCACGTTGTAGATCATGACCGCCGGGATTGCGGCGACGAGGCCGAGCGCAGTCGCCAGCAGCGCCTCGGCGATGCCGGGCGCCACCACCGCGAGATTGGTGGTGTGCGCGTTCGAGATGCCGATGAAGCTGTTGATGATGCCCCACACCGTGCCGAACAGGCCGACGAACGGCGCCGTCGCGCCGATCGTGGCCAGCATGCCGGTGCCGCGCGAAATCTTGCCGCCGGACGCCATTTCGATGCGTTCGAGCTGCCAGGCGATGCGCTCCTTGAAGCCGTCGCCGCGCAAATTGGCGGAGAGCCGGATCTCGCTTCCGGCCGCCTGCATGAGTTGCGCGACGGTCCTGTGCCGCTGCGCACTTTTCATGCGCCTGGGCGAGCGTTGCCGCCTCGTCGAGGACGCGCAGGCCCCCGCGCACGGCGGCGCGCGCGCCAAAGCTCGATGCTCTTTGGCGACCCAGACCGTCCAGGTCACGAGCGAGGCGAAGGCAAGCCCGATCATGACCGCCTTCACGACGATATCGGCGTTCAGGAACATGCCCCAGGGCGAAAGGTCCTGCGGCAAGGCCGCGATGGCCACGGAACTTTCGCCAGCCTCCTCGTGCGCGAAGGCCAAGGTCGGCATAGATGCGACGCCCGCGCAAAGTGCTGCCAGCGCCAGCGCAAAGACGAACGGTACTGTCACCCGAGCAAATATTCCATTTATCGCCCGCCTCATTGAGCGCCTGGCTCTTTTTGGCGTTTCTCCCGACAGCTTTCTGCCGCGTCCCGGCATGCATGGCGGCAAAATGTAAAAAAAAAAAAAAAAAAAAAAAAAAAAAAAAAAAAAAAAAAAAAAAAAGTTGTGATCATATTGCCCCCTCCAGTGTTGCGCCGCCTGAGCGAGGCGCAAATGCTTTTTGTTTCGTCCCCATATTATTTTCCTTTCGCGCTTTAGAAATTTCATCTGCTGCTACCAGCCGCCGAATTTGTAGTTAACCGCTCCGGTCACCACTCGAAATGTTGCGATTGCCGAACGTGATGACGTCGCCGCCGAAAGTCGCAGGCATCCCGGCGCTACCGTAAAGCTATGTGTGCAGCCCGATTAAGCGTACTCGGCGCGCACCGACCAGTTGTTCCAGAAAGCCCACTCGAGGCCGAAACCGGCGGTCTAGCCGAAATCGGTGCCGCTGATGCTGGTAAGGCCACCGGGGTTCCGCGACGAAATCCCAGGACTGCCCGCCGCAAGCCAGGCACCGCCGGCCTTGGCATAGAGGAGCGCGCGGTCCCACGCATAGCCGAGGCGGGCGGTCACTGTGGTCAACCATCGATTATTGACGTCCCGATATTGGCGGCAGTGCCGTTGGGATCAGTTGCGGTGATGTGCGTTTTGCGCTGCTTGAAGCCAGTCGAACATGGCTTCGCCGCCGATGACGACCCCGTTCCAGAACTGATAATTGACGCCGACCTGGCCGCCGCCGAGAAACTGAACATTGGTCGGCGCCGTAAAGGTGCTGCCGAGCGTGTCGGAAAAATTTTTGCCGCTGAGCCCGCTCCAACCCGCGCCGACGTTGCCGCCGATATAAAAGCCGGTCCAATTATAGACCGGAGGAAGGTAAGCGGGCTGTGGAATTGGTGCGGGTGCCGGAAGATCGGCTGCAAATGCCCGGGAGGTGGCTCCCAAAGCAGAGAGTGAATGCAACTTCCGGATTGGGCGGCACGATAGATACGCGGCGCGCAGCTTACACTTTTTTTGCAGGGTCTCTTCCTCGATCTTTTCAGCCTCATGTTTGTGTCCCCTTTTTCTCAGCACCACATGAATTCCGCATGATGAGCGTTTTAGTCGTGGTGCAAAAATGCTCACCACCAATTTTATCGCAGTGGTATTAATTCCGACGCTCTTTCAGATCGGCGCGACATCTGCTCAGGCTCCCCTTCCATAGAGACACAGATAGATTGAACTTCTTGTATTCGTGATAGTTTGTTGCCTCCCACCGGTTCGTGAAAGACTCACGAGGGAAATAACGGTCAACAGAAACGACGAAAAGAGTTAGCTTTCGTCATTGTGTCTTCTCCTATCCCCCCGTTCATCGTGCATTGGAATTCTCACCATCGTGATTTTACGTCCGCATTGTATGGGTTCCTAAAACTTCTTCGACACCCCGGAAAGAAGCCGCGGCGCGGCCCATATTGCGGCGCGAACACGCCGATGCCGGTGCCGTCCGGATTTGATAGACAGTGTCGAACAGGTTGATGATATCGAAGCGCACGTCATCGGCTTGGATCGTCCGGCAGCAGGAATTCGCGCGCAATGCCGACGTTGAACTGGGTGTATGGCGGCACCGTCGAGATATTGGCATCGCCGCTGCGCAGGCCGCTGCCGTAGATCATGTCGCCGCTAAGCCTCGTTCCGCACCAAGAGGGTGCGGTCCAAAGCCTCCCGGCGCGCCGCCGAACGTCTCGTTCGGACAGGCCGGCCGGCCGCAGAACTGATAGATGGCGCCGGCCGAGGCGGTGACGAACTGATTGTGATCGGTATAGATCCAATGGGTCTGGAGATACTGGAACTCGGTCAAGCCGCCGAGATCGGCGAGCGGCGTGTTGCCGAACAGATATTGGTTCGATACCGGATCGGTTGCGCTCTCCTGGGCGATGGCGAGGTTGGCGTAGGCCTGGAATTGCCGCTATGAAATTTGCCGCTGAACTCGATGCCCTCGTTGATGCCTTGGGCGTAGTTGAAAGCGCTTAGCACGTAGGCCTGGCCGAAAAGGCCGTTGTCGATGAGATCGTTCGCGATCTTGTAGTAGGCGTCGACACCGAGATCGAGGTCGGTGCAATCTTAGCCGCCGGCTTGCTGCATCCGAACGGAATATTTTGATCGACACCCACGTCGTAATAGTTGAGCGCTCCGGCGTACCGGGTCGTTTCCCGGGTCGGTGGTACCGCCGCCGTGGTGTTGCTGAACAAACCGATATTGACGGGAGCCGCCTCACCAGCACCGGCGGCGTGAAGTAACGCGCATAGCCGACATGGAACTTGGTGTACTCGAACGGCTTGTAGGTGAAGCTGATGCGCGGGCTGAGCTGGTTGGCGCTGACGAATTGCCACATCTGGTCGAAGCGCAGGCCGCCGTTGATGGTGAATTTGTCGGTGACTTTCCATTCGTCCTGCGCATACAGGCCGGCGAGATAGCCGGTCGCGAGACATCGTCGGTGATATTGAACGGTGCATCGACCGGCCGCTCCGCCGACGACGGGCTCGACCAACGATGTATTGCCGACAAAGGCCTGTTCGGCGCTGAAGAAAAAGCCGGTGCGGAGCGTGTGCGCCGGATTGAGCCGATACGAGCCGTCGGCCTGGATGCCGTTGGTAAAGGATTGGCGGACGATGTCGGAGGCGACGCCGTTGATCAGGAAATCGCCAAGCGGGTCCGGCGAGTAGTGCAGCGTTATAGCGCGTGAAATAGGAAATCTGGCCGTCAAAGCCGTTGATCGATCGCTGCAGCGCCAGCACGCTGTATTGCGTATCCTCGAACTGGTTCTCGTTGAGCAGCGCCGAATTGAAGGTGGTGACGCCGAACGCGCTCGTGACACCTCCGTTCAAGCCGACAGGCTGCCCGGGATTATTGGGAATCTTGAAACGTGCTGTTCGAGGTTCCGGCGATCAGGCTGAGCCGCGTATACGGATCGACGAACGTCGACAGATAGGCGAAGCCTTTCTCCTGTTGCGAGAAGTCGTGGATCGGGCTGTAGGAGGCGATCGGATTCTCGAGGCCTTCCTTGGTCTGCAGATAACGTCCGGTGAAGAAATATTGGACGCCGGGGAAGCAATCCGCGCTGGGCAGTGCGCAGGTTGCCGGAGCCGGTGTGTATCGTCGGACAGGTGCTGCCGAAGGTGCCGCCGTATTGGATGCTCGGCGTGAAGGTTCCTTGACTGCCGCCGTAGATGCTGACTTGACCGCTGTTATTGAAAATATCGGCGCGGGTCGTGATGTCGACGAGGCCGACGGTGCGCAGACCATATTCGGCCGGCAGGCGCCGACGATGAGCGCGATGTGCCGATCAGCTGGTGTCGAGAATGCTGCCGAAGCCGGTCAGGCCGTCGGGCAGCATCACGCCGTTGATGCGAAATTGGACGTTGGCGTGGTCGTTGCGGACATGAAGGAGGCCGCTGGCGGCGGAATCCTGCGACACCCCAGGGGCCTGCAACAGGATTTTTTCGACCGGGGTTGTCGCCGCCGGGAAGCGCGTGGATCGTCGCTGGCTGATGTGTCGGAGGCCGTGCCGATGGTCGTGTAGAGGTTGCTGCGCGCCTGATCGAACGCGTCGGCCTTGGCGTCGAGCTGCGCCGCCGGCGAAACCGGCGCCGCCGGCGCGGTGCGGGCGCCGGCGCGGCGCGGCCTGGCGCGGCGTCGGTTTCGGCTTTTCTTTCTGCGCGCTGACGACGACTTCGGGAAGCTGGGTTTGCGCGGCGGCCGCGCCGCCGAAACCAAGCAATGCAACGATGGCTGAACCGCCCAGCAAATAGCCGCGACGCAGAGGAAAATAAGACGGACATGACGTTTCGTTCCTGATGCTGCAACGGGATGGCCAAACGGCCGGCTCGATCACTGGTCGCGCTGCGCGGCGGATCGAAAAATATTGAGATGCGCGTTTATTTGTGTCGCCGCCGCCGGGCGCGGGCGCGGGGCGGCGCAAGATCAGAAACGCCCGGAAAATCAGGCGAGGGGAGGAGCGCGCGACTGGAAAAGGCTCGCGGCCGCGAGAGGAAAATGGAGGCGAAAAGATGAAATGCTCGACCGGCCCGCGAAGCGAAAAGCGCCGGTAATTGCGGCGCATGCGGGACGAACGACTACGAGGCGAGATGGATGTTTGCGCAGATCGCACAATAATCGTCCGCCTCGTTCGCCGGGTGCTGAGCTGGATTTTGTCTCGGACGACTTGCGGCGCTTTGGACGCCGCCCACGCTGGCGAACGGAGCAGAAGCCGACTTGCAAGTCTTTCGAGATGGAGGTGTCCGAACGAAAGGACAAGCTGCAGCGTCATCGCTGCCAGCGCGAGCCAAGCGCTCCCCCACTGCCTATTGGTACGAACCCAACGCATCGGACGGACTAGTCTCCCTCTCACCGCGCGCAACTGCGTTGCTGATCCGCGACGCGGCCGACTGCGGATAATGCGATCGGCGCAAGCTGCGCGTCAATTGGAACGATCGGCGCCGGCCGACGTTCGTGCGCACCGGAACGGCGGCATTACCCTGTCAGAAGGGTAACGTTATAATGTCACGTATGCAAGTCGCTACGTTTTCGAAAACAGTTGGGGCCAGGCAGGCCGTGTGCGATCCGCTTGGCTCTGCACTCTTTCATCATGTGTGATTGTTTTTCCGCGTCGGCCGCGACGCCGTTCGCTTGGCATGCGAATGAGCGGGCTGCACGGGCAGGTAGACGACATGACCATGGCGAACGCCGCGCTCGGCGATAATGTGATCGGCAAAATGCTGCACGTCGGAGCCGCGGCCCTTGAGCACCGTCACTTCCATGCAACTGTCGTGGTCCAAATGGACGTGCAGCGTTGCTTGCGCGATGTCGTGGTGATCGTGAAAGTCGCGGGTAAGACGCTTCGGTAATTCGCGCTGGTGGTGATCGTAGATATAGACGAGTGCGGCAAGGCACTGTTGCGTGCCGCCGCCTTCCACCGCGCCTTGCTGCAGCCCGGACCGGGCGAGATCGCGTATTGCCTCCGAACGATTGGCGTAACCCCGCGCCGCCATGAAGCGTTCGAGATCGTCGGCCAGATCGTCGTCAATCGTAATGGTAACCCGCTGCATGGCCGCCCCTCGCATTGAATTGGGTATGATGATTTATTGACATCGTCATACACGCTACTAAACTTGGAAAAAACGGGAATGGCGAACGCGGCCTTCCCGGGTCGATGCGGACCATAGCGCGTCGGCGGGGCGAATTGCCGTACGCCTTTCTGGGGGGCCGGGTGGCGTCGCGTCAGTGTGCGTTGGCATTGTGTGTTTTTGCAGCGCTTGGCGCGCGCGCTTTGGCGCAGGCG
>CAWBFS010000016.1:0-96555 GCA_963788085.1 uncultured Alphaproteobacteria bacterium | reverse complement strand
TATGCTCGACGCGTTCATTGCTGGCCTCGGCATGCCGCGCAGCCTCGGGGCGGTGCGGATCGGCCCGGAGAGCTTCGCGCGCCTCGCCGAGGGGGCGATGCAGACACCGTGGGTCCCGCGCAACCCCCGGCCCATCGCCGGGCCCGCGCAACTGCGGGAAATCCTGGAATTCGCCGGATGAGATGCGGCGAGGCGGCCCGCTTGGCTGTTTTCGCTGTTTTCTGCAGCGAATTTAAAATCAGACGCGCCCCGTTCGGCCGCCATCGGCGATCCCCTCGGGTCTCGCGCAACGCATAGGGCCGCTCCTCGTAGATCCCGCGCGAGCCGAAAACGGACAGGACGCCTCGGCCAAGGTGACGGCGTAGTAGAGCAGCTTATCGATCATGATCGCGCGCGGGTCACGATCTTTCAATCAACGGCAGATGCGCTCGCATCAAGGGCGCGGGTGCGATGCCGGCAGGCTGCCACAGGCGGTAAAACGCCCATTTCGCGCCCTGGGCGAGCAGCAGGTAGCTCACAGTCAGCCCCGCAATCGCAAAGAGGAAGGCGGCAGAGGGCGGCACGAAGCCGAACCACGCTCCCAGCGGCGTGAACGGTAGCACCACTGCAAGCACGACCACCGCCACCGAGGTGGTGATGAGGAGGGGATGCGGGCGGCTCGCAGCGGATTGCGCCGCGTGCGCAGCACGAAGATGACCAGCACCTGGGTGGCGAGCAACTCGATGAACCAGCCGGTCTGGAACAGCGCCTCGCCCGCATGAAACACCAGCAGCAACAGGCCGAAGGTCAGAAAGTCAAAGACAGAGCTCACCGGTCCCATCACCAGCATGAAGTTGCGGATGAATCGCATGTCCCAATGCTCGGGCTTTTCCGTGATCTCGCTGTCGACCTCGTCCAGCGGGATCGGCATCTCCGAGACGGCATAGAGCAGGTTGTTGAGCAATATCTGCACCGGCAGCATCGGCAGGAACGGCAGGATCAGCGTCGCCCCGGCCATCGAGAACATGTTCCCGAAATTCGAGCTCATCGCCATCATGATGAATTTCATGATGTTGCCGAAGGCGCGGCGCCCCTCGGTGACGCCGCGCTCCAGAACGCCGAGATCCTGCCGCAGCAAAATGATGTCGGCCGCGTCCTTGGCGACATCGACCGCGCTGTCGACGGAAATGCCGACATCCGCAGTGTGCAGCGACGGCGCGTCGTTGATCCCGTCGCCGAGATAACCGACGACGTGACCGCGGTGCCTCATCCCAAGAATGATGCGGTTCTTTTGAACGGGCGTGACCCGGCAAAACAGGTTCGTCTCCTCCAGCCGCGCGGCGAGCGCTTCGTCGCTGAGCGCTTCGATCTCGGTGCCGGTCAGCACCCCGGTGATCGGAATGCCGAGTTCGGCGCAGACATGCTGTGTCACGCGCTCGTTGTCGCCGCTGAGGATCTTGACGCCGACACCCTTGGCCCCAAGCGCGGCGATGGCCGCCCCTGCGCTCGCTTTTGGCGGATCGGAGAAGACGACGAAGCCGGCAAAAACCAAATCTCGTTCGTCGGCCACCGTTGCCCCCGTACGGTCGGGCTCGAGCTCGCGCCAGGCGACGCCGAGTGCGCGAAATCCCTCGGCGCTGAGCTCCTCGAAGACTTTCGCAGCGCGTACCCGCGCCGCCTCGTCGAGCGGCAGAAGCTCGGGTTTGCCGGGCTCTTCGTACCGGGTGGCGAGCTTGATGACATCTTCGGGAGCGCCCTTGGTGACGAGAAGGCGGCGGCCCTCGTGCTCGACGAGGACGGAAACGCGGCGTCGTTGAAAATCGAACGGCACCTCATCGATCTTCGCCCAGCCAGCGCCGCGCGGCGGGCCGGACTCGACAATCGCGGTATCGAGCGGGTTCCTCAATCCGGCCTGGAAATGGCTATTGAGCCAAGCCAGGTCGAGCACGTGCTCGCTGTCGGCGCCCGAGAGCGCAACCTGCCGTACGAGGCTGATCTTGGCTTCGGTGAGCGTCCCGGTCTTGTCCGTGCACAGCACGTCCATGCTGCCCAGGTCATGGATCGCGCCGAGCCGTTTCACGATCACTTGCACCTTTGCCATGCGGATGGCGCCGCGCGCGAGCGTCACTGAAACGATCATCGGCAGCAGTTCGGGCGTGAGCCCGACAGCGAGCGCCACGGCGAACAGAAAGCTCTCCAGCCAGGGCCGGTGGAACAGCAAATTGATCAGCAACACAAACAGCACGAGGGTCCCGGTAAAGCGCACGATCAGCATGCCGAATCTGTGGGTGCCCTGATCCAAGGCGGAGGGCGGCGGCGCCCGCCGCAAGCTGCTGCTGATCTGGCCGAGCTGGGTTCCGAGGCCGATGCCGCAGACCATCAGCCGGGCCGAGCCGTTCATCACCGAGCTGCCCATGAAGGCGGCGTTCGTGGCGCTGGCGACTTCGGGACTGTCGACGCCTTCGTCGCGCGCGTGTTTCTCCGCCGGGTATGACTCGCCCGTCAGTAATGCCTCGTTAACAAAAAAATCCCTGGCCTCGAGGAGACGCCCATCCGCGGGGATCAGATCCCCGGCGGCGAGCAGCACGACATCGCCGGGGACGAGGTCCTGACCTAATACCGTAACCTCCTTCCCGTCGCGCAAGACCTGCTCCTTGAGCGCCACCGAAACCTTGAGCGACTCGGCGGCCTGCTCGGCGCGAAATTCCTGCACGGTATCGAGCACCGCACTCATCAGCACGATCGTTGAAATGATGATGCAGCTGGTGAGATCGCCGGTGAGCGCCGAAATCACCGCAGCTGCGAGCAGAATGATCACGAGCGGGTTGCGGAACCGACTGAGGAATTTGAGCGGCAGAGACAGACGCCGCCGCTCTTCCAAGGTGTTGGGGCCATAGCGGAGCCGGCGTGCGACGGCCTCGGCGGAGCTGAGGCCGTTTCGGCCGGCGCCGAGCTGCCGTTCCAGATCGACGAGCGCGATCTGCCAGAATTTCCGCTCGGGCCCGCTATCCGATGTCATCAGTAATCCCTCTGGCGCCGGCGTCGTTTACTCGCGCTTATACGACGGTTCCGAACAATACCCCGACGCCCGCGGTTATCCCCATGGCCAGCGCACCCCAGAACGTCACGCGTATTATGCTCGGCAGAATACTTGCGCCGCCCGCGAGTGCGGCCAACGCACCCAAAAGCGCGAGGAAGAGCAGCGAAGCACCAGACACGAAGATAATCAGACTTGCTTCCGGGGCTAAGGCGGTAATGAAGAGAGGCATGGCGGCTCCAACAGCGAAGCTGCTGGCCGACGCGAGCGCAGCCTGAATTGGACGGGCTCTAAGTGTCTCGGACATGCCGAGTTCGTCGCGAGCATGCGCGCCTATGGCGTCATGGGCCATGAGTTGGTCGGCAACCTGTTCTGCGAGCCCGGGATCGAGGCCGCGACCAACGTAAATTGCCATCAGTTCCTTACGCTCAACCTTGTCGTCTGCTCGCAGTTCCGCGCGCTCACGCGTGAGGTCGGCCTGTTCGGTGTCTGCCTGGGAGTGCATAGACACGTACTCACCCGCAGCCATCGACAAAGCCCCAGCGACCAGGCCGGCGACACCTGCGACTAACACGTTGCCGCGGGTCCCATTCGCTGCCGCGACGCCCAGCACCAGACTCGCCGTCGAAAGGATGCCATCGTTCGCACCCAATACCGCCGCGCGCAACCAGCCTGTATGCTCCGTGCGATGCCGTTCTCGATGGCGTACCGGCATTCTTGATTCCTGCTGGGTTGGGAGCGAATGGACCGTGCACCGGGGCGGCTTGACCCTTCAAGAGGCGACCGCTGGGCGCCGAGCACGGGCACCGATTGACTTAGAGGCTGGCTCGAAATGAATTGAGTGATTTCAGTGTGTTGTGATACCCGAGCTGTGTCAAGATGCACGGGGAAACACAAGATGTGGACTGAAATCACTCGCGAACAGTATCGGCGGGAAGGTTTGCGTTACGCAAGCGACATGACGGACGCCGAATGGGCAATGGTCGAGCCGTTTATGCCGGCAGTAAAGCGGCTGGGGCGGCCCCGCAAAGTGGATCTGCGGGGAGTTGTCGAGGGCCTGCTTTACATCTTGAGAATGGCCTGCCCGTGGCGTCTGTTGCCGCACGATTTCCCCAACCGCTCGACGGTGCAGCGCTACTTCTATGCGTGGCAAACCGATGGGCTGTGGGAACGGATCAATTTCGTCCTGCTCCAGCAGGCCCGCGAACAGGCGGGCCGAGAAGCGAGCCCTTCGGGCGGGGTGATCGACAGCCAGTCGGTCAAGACTACTGAGAGCGGCGGGCCGCGCGGGTACGACGCCGGCAAGAAGGTCAACGGACGCAAGCGCCGTGTGTCACGAACACATCGCCAGGGTAAGGAG
The DNA here is from genome assembly GCA_963788085.1 of uncultured Alphaproteobacteria bacterium. Lineage (GTDB taxonomy): Bacteria > Pseudomonadota > Alphaproteobacteria > ATCC43930 > CGMCC-115725 > AP-15. Next base: position 92,179 of record CAWBFS010000016.1, on the reverse strand, counting down.
ATGTGGTGCTATGCGAGAGATGAGGGTGGGCCCCTCGAGGTCGGCAGTCAGGTGCAGGCCTCAAGCCGCTGCAAGCTGCGGCCGTCAAGAGCGACCGTGGTGAGCGTTGCAGAAAAGCCGGAACGAGATTTCGGCAGGTATGATCCGGAGAGGCGAGCGCAAGCGAACCGTCGATGAAGTGTCGAAACGCCTTAACTGATGTCGAAACCGGGGGTGGACGCTTCTCCCGGGACAAGCACGGGAGCAGACCTGAAAGCTGCCCGGGCGGCATCCGGCATTTAGGCGGCGCGAAGTCGGATCAGGCTCTTGTATGGAACGTGAGAACCTGTCGTCACGATGCAAAGGGAGACGTCCAAGCGGCAAAATCCGTAAGGACCAGAGTACCGATGCGGGGCACAGGGGCGGAGCGGTCTGTAGTAGGGATGAAGGTTCTGTAATGGGACTGGACCGAAGGGACCGCGTTGTTCAGCCATGGCCCAGAGTCAACTGGTAACAGGAGGAGCTCTGTGGACAAGGCAAAGCCGTTCGATATTCCGAAGCAGGAAGTCTGGGAGGCCTTCAAGAAGGTGAAGGCTAACCAGGGGGCGGCTGGAGTAGACGGACAGTCGATTGCAGACTTCGAGGGAAACCTCTCGGATAACCTCTACAAGCTCTGGAACCGAATGTCCTCGGGGAGCTACTTGCCCCCACCGGTTCGACGGGTCGACATCCCGAAGGGCGACGGCAAGACGGAAACCCGACCGTTGGGGATTCCGACGGTCGCGGATAAAATCGCCCAGGAAGTCGTCAAGCGCTACCTGGAGCCCATCCTGGAAGCGATCTTCCATGTGGACTCCTATGGCTACCGGCCGGGCCGGTCGGCGATTGATGCAGTCCGGGAGACCCGCCAGCGCTGCTGGCGGTACGACTGGGTGCTAGACGTCGACGTGCGGAGCTACTTCGACAGCATCGATTGGGAACTGCTCCTGAGAGCGGTCCGTAAACATACGGATTGCCCTTGGGTGCGCCTCTACATCGAGCGCTGGCTGAAGGCTCCGGTACAGATGGAGGATGGCGGCATCGTACCGCGTACGGCGGGAACTCCGCAGGGTGGGGTGGTAAGCCCTTGCCTCGCGAATCTGTTCCTGCACTACGCCTTCGACATGTGGATGGTGAGGAACTTTCCCGGCATCCCATTCGAACGATATGCGGACGACCTCATCTGCCATTGTCGAAGTGCCGAGCAAGCTCGGGCATTGTGGAGCGCCCTGGAGGGCCGTTTCGGGGCCTGCAGGCTGGTTCTGCATCCGCAAAAGACGAAGCTCGTCTACTGCAGGGATGCTAACCGTAAGGGAGATTATCCGGTCCAGACGTTCGACTTTCTCGGATACGAGTTTCGTCCGAGGACGGCTGTCTGGCGCGGGGGTAAGCTCGGTGTCTCTTTCCTGCCCGCGGCTAGTCCAAAGGCGCTGAAGGCAATACGGCAGACGGTTCGTCGGTGGGCACTCCACAGACGAAGCGACAAGGCCCTGGAGGATCTGGCAAGGATGTTCAATCCGCACATCCAGGGCTGGATCAACTACTACAGCCACTTCTATGGGTCGGCTCTCTGCCGCACCCTGCGGCGGATAGACGCCTACCTGGTCCGCTGGGGCCGCAACAAGTACAAGCGGCTCCGGTCCCGGACCGAGGGGGCAAGGGTGTGGTTCGCTCGGGTCGTCCGCGCCAACCCGGCCCTGTTTGCCCATTGGCGCCTACTGTATGTCGACGGACGAACATCGGGAGCCGTATGAGCCGAGAGGCTCACGTACGGATCTGGGAGCGCGTGGGGGTGAGATTCCCTTGCGCAACTCGCCACATCATCACCGACACCACCGGGCTCCTGGTCGGCGCCCAGGTGCACGGCGCCGACATCCAGGATCGGGACGGCGCGGTCGGCGTGCTGGCTTCGATCCGCTATCTCTTCCCCTGGCTGCGCCACGTCTTCGCCGATGGCGGTTATGCTGGCGAAAAGCTGGAGACGACCCTCGCCGGGATGGGGCAGTGGACGCTTGCCGTCGTCAAGCGACCGGATGAGGCCAGAGGCTTTTGCCTGCTTCCCCGGCGCTGGGTCGTCGAGCGAACCTTCGCCTGGCTTGGCCGCAACCGGCGGCTGGCAAAAGACTTCGAGGCGACCATCGGCAGCGCCGAGGCATGGCTGTATCTGGCATCGGTCCAGCTCTTAGCGCGCCGTCTGGCACGGTGCGGATACCACCAATAGGCAGATACCACCAATAGATAGATAAATACATAATCTACAACTATTACGATTCTTAGTCAGGCTCTGAAAAGCTGGCTCCGAGGTTGTTATCACGGCGTTAGCCCGCAGCACCTTCAAGCCTATCTCAACGAGTTCACGTTCCGGTTCAATCGCCGTTTTTACCCGTTCAATGCGTTCCGGTCATTGCTGGGGATCAGCGGGCAGGCGCTGGCTCCGACGTATGACGGGCTGTACACCGGTTCATGGCAACATCCAAAATGCAACGGCGAAAGCCTGGCGAGCATCCAGTGAGCTAGGGTACCGACGAGATCGTCACCAAATCTGGTGCTCTTGGGTGTCAACCGGAAAAGCATGGGTTGGACTAGAGGTTCCTTATTCCGCTTCAAACATACGAATGGATAGCCCTGCGCCGTCATCATATCTGAGTGTCTGACATCTTAATCGGAAAGGTTCTGATATATGAGGTAGAGCTGTGTATTGATCAAGATAATCTTCCGATAAGGAGCTGTACCAAGGCGACGTAACCCACGCTTTGGCGCTCGCGATTGAGGCCTCGAAGTCCTTTGCCAGGCGGCGGTTTCGATTGAGCCAAGCCAGAGTTCGTTCGACGACCCAGCGGGCGCGGCAGCAATTGAAAGCCGGCAACCTCACCGACCCCTTGTAGATGCCTGAGCTGATCGCCCGCAATATGTCGGCGAACATCCGGGATCGAAATCGCAAGCAGAACACGCCCGGGACAGCCGAGGCAGAGGAACCCGCTGCTGGATCAATGTATCATAGGCGCAATCGCACGCTCATTGCAATTTGAGAAGCCTTTGACCGCCCACGTTGTTTTCCTTGATACCGAGAGATATTGCAACAGCGGATCCAGCTGTTGTTAAGCAAACCCGATTTGGCTCACAGCCGACCAAGCAGCGGCGACAGCGCCGCGGCTCTCAAGCTATTCACGCATCGTGATCCTGATTGGTAACAGACTTCACACAGGGTGAGCCCACTCTTAAAGTGAAGCTGCGGTGAGGAAGGGAATTCGCGTTATTAGGAAAACCGAGCATATCGCGACACGACTACGCCATACCCGCCAGGCTTTCGGCGTTAATCAACGGGAATTCGCCAACCGCGTCAATCTGAAACCGAACCGATATAGCCAATACGAAACGGGAGCTCGGCCACTAACGATCGAGGCAGCCCACAAAATCTGCGACGAATACGGCGTCACCCTTGATTGGCTCTATCGGGGCGATCGCTCGAGGCTTCCCCATCATCTCGCTATCGAGATCGCGCAAATCGAAGCCGCCGATCCTCAACATTAATCATCACCGAATGTGAATTTTTATTTGACGGCATCACGGATTTTGTGAATAATTCTCTCCCAAACACGCGCACCGGGGAGAGAAGCGATGGGCCTACCTGACGATGGCGGAATAGGCAAGCTGCCGCCCGGAGATCCCCGGCTTGGGCAATCGACTGGCCCGATTTCCTCGCTAAACGAGGCATGGTTCCACACCCTCGATAGATGCGTGAGCGACGGTCCCTTGAATGAGGTCATCCTTCCCCTGATGCGCAACTGCTTTTTTGGCGGTGCGATGCATGCGGTTCTCTTGCTGCAGAAGGGTGGTGGCAACCGACTGGCTTCCGATATTGCCGGCTTCATCATGGAAGAGTCGCAGTCATGACATTCGAAGCCTTACACGCACGGAACTAATCTGGGTACGCAGACAGAACAATAAATCAGAAAAAAATTCTCGAAGCACTGGGCCGCGACGGCCCGCGCTGTGGGCAGCGATGCCGCCGGTAACGGGCCGCGCGATGCCGACATTGAAGCGGGGTTACTGGGCGACGCGTTTGTCAATTTTATGACTGGTGCAGCGACTTCCAATTGCGGGACGACGCTGATACCGGGCCGGACAAAGGAGGAATTCTTATGGAGGAGCAGGCTAGCCTCACGCTAGAGACCGAGCAGAGCGAACGGCCGGTTGAGCGGCTACTGCCCGCGCCACCATCGGACAGCCCTTCCACGGTTTTGGCGTTGATTGAAAGGGTGGCGCTTGACCCCCGCGCCGATGTCGAAAAGCTCGAACGCATGATGGCGATGTACGAGCGGCTCAAGGCGAAAGAGGCCGAGCTCGCATACAACGCGGCGAAGGGCCGGATCCTGAAAAAGCTCGCCCGCATCAAGATCGTCAAGAACAAGTCCGCTCTATACGAAATCGAGAAGGGAAAGCCTCAAAAGGGCACCTACGAAGCCTTCAAATACGCCCCCCTGGAGGAGATCGATAAACATCTGCGCCCGCTATTGGCGAAAGAGGATCTAGATCTCTCCTATTCCGACGAACCGCGGGAGGGCGGCGGCATCCTGATCCGCGGTCGTCTGAAGCACCTGCCGGGCGGCCATTATGAAGATTCCTTTATGCCGGCCCCGCTGGACACCACGGGTGGCAAGTCGAACGTGCAGGCAGTGGGGAGCACCAATTCCTTCCTCCGCCGCTACGTCGCCTGCAACATCTTCAACATCGTGGTTGTCGGGGATGATGACGACGGAGCCGGAGGCACAATCGACGAGGCCCAGATCAAAACAATTCTTGATCTGATCAAGAAGGCCAAAGTCGGGCCGAAGTTTCTGAAATACATGAAGGCCCAGAGCGTCGAGCAAGCTGGTTCTCTCGATGCTGCCGTAGCGACGATCGCAGCCCGGGACTATCGCAAGGCCATAAGCACTCTAGAGGAACAGATGGGTAAGGCGGAGCCCAGTCATGCCAATCTTTCATCGTAACGTGGCACAATACTCGGACGAGTATGACCGCCTCAAGCTGGGGATCCCGACAAGCTCGCACTTCCACAAGGTCATCACCCCCCAAGGCAAGCCGTCGAGACAGTGGCGGGAATACGCCTGCGTCCTGATCGCCGAGCGGATCCTGCAGCGAAAAATCGAGTTTTATAATTCGCCTGCTATGGAGCGGGGCTTGATCGTCGAGGCCGACGCTGCTGATTGGTATGAATTCGATCAGGACGTAACGGCTGAGAGGGTTGGCTTCATCACCGATGACAATCACACGATCGGATGCAGTCCTGATCGGCTCGTCGGCGATGAAGGCCTATTGGAGATCAAGGCTCCCCTACCGCAAACTCAGGTGGAGTACTGGATTTCCGGAGAGGTCCATGAACGCTTCCGGCCTCAGCTTCAGGGCCAGCTTTACGTTTCGCAACGGAGCTGGGTCGATATCGTGTGCTGGCACGACGTGCTTCCTAAAGTTGTCATGCGGGTTGAGCCCGATGAAAAGTTTATTGAAGCCCTCGACCGCGAGCTCCAGATCTTCAACTACTTCATCGAGCGCGTGATGGAGAAGATCCGCGCTACGAATGAACTGCCGATCCCGCCGAGCAGACTGGCGCTTAGGGCAGCGCTGCGCGCGAGCGTCGAGATTAATCCATGATCCGCTACGCCTTGGGGTTGAGGTATATCGCCCGTCTCATCAGGGCACGGGCCCGCAGCGTCTGGGACCATTGTCGCGATGATTTCGCGACTGGGCGCAGAGCCCAACGACCAAACCTCGTTGAATTTGTGCCGTAACTCATGCCCGCACCCCGCATCCCGCGCACCGTGGCCCGCGGAAAGCCCAAGCCGGCCCCCCGGAGGCGCATGCAGCACTTAGCCTTTGTCAGACAGCTTCCTTGCGTCGCCTGCGGTAAGGCAGCCCCCTCAGAGGCCGCGCATTTGCGCTCGGCATCCGACGCCGGCGCGGGGATGAAGCCGTCGGATCGCTACTCCGTATCTCTCTGCACCGGCTGTCATGCGCTGCAACACCAGTTCGGTGAACTGACATTCTGGAGCGTCCTGCGCATCGATCCACTCAATGTAGCTTTTCGGCTGTGGACGGTATCGGGAGATGTGAAGGCCGGGGAGAGGATCGTGTTCCGAGCGCGCCAGCGGATTGACTTAATGAAGGATGGGTCACGATAAAACAGGCTAAAGTGTTAGCTTCCGGCGCAAGGAATGTATGACGGGCCGCTAATCATCATGGGCGTGCCTACCGTCGGGCCGTGGGCCCCCGACACCGGATGTACCGTAAAGTAGCGCCCGCGAGGCTAGGGCCGATCTGCCCAGTCGCTGGTCCCGGACAGGCCCCTCGCCTGCACTAGATCGACCAGCCGGGGTGGACACGGTGCCGATCCAGCGCCTCGTGGATCACCGTCGGACGACTGTTCAGATGTCCCACTCGTGGGATAAAACTAATTACTATCTTGACAAATCGTTCCCAGTATGGCATAATTGCACAAATTTCCCTTGGTTGTAGGTGTTTGCGTAAATGAAAATGATGATTTTATCACCATATTTTTCGATGATCGCGTGCTTGGGCATGTTTCGAGAATCAGCCGAAGGCGGGGACCGTGACGAGCGAACGACAGAAGGCCGCTAACCGGGCCAACGCTCTCCACTCCACGGGACCAAAGACGCCAGAGGGCAAAGCCGTCGTCCGATTCAACGCGTTCCGGCACGGCCTCCTTGCCCAGGACGTTGTCCTCCCAGGAGAAGAGGCGGATGCCTTCGAGGACCTCCGGAACCAGGTCAGGGCAAACCTCTCGCCGATGGGGCCGGTCGAGGAATTCCTCGTCGATCGTGTGGTCAACGCGATGTGGAGGCTCCAGCGATTGGGGCGGGCGGAGACTGCGTTGCTCCATTCGCGGATGCACGGGCTCAAGGCGGACCGGCTCGCTACACAAGTCTGTTCCTATGAGAAGGAGATCCTCCCCACGCTTTCGTTCCGGACCATCACGGACGAAGCGGCGCATACGGAAGCGAGCGAGGCGCTTGGGCGCGCTAGACACGAGCGGGACCGGGACGAGGTCCTCCTCGGACGGGCGATCGACGCGGACGCCAAAGAGGGGGACGCCTTCGGCAAGCTAGCCCGCTATGAGAGGAGCTTGGAACGATCGCTCCATCGGGCCCTAGACGAGCTTCGCCAGATACAGGACAAACGCTGGAATCGTCTTTCATCTCCGATTTCAGATGCCGTTACGCTGGCCGCAGGAGATACAGAATGACGAGTTCCGGCAGGATCTACACATCAGCGAGCGCGCCCAAGGCCCGCACCTTGGTCCAGCATTTGCTCGCTCTGTTTCAGCTTTTGTTGCAGGCCGAAAAATTCTTTTTTGCCAAACAAAGCCAATTATTCCCCGCCGCCATCGCTCGGGCAAAGGCCTGAGACGCCGCGGATGCAGCTGAGTATACCGATCGCAAACTTGCTGCCGGACAAGCCGCTGCCAGTGTTTCCCCGGGGGTCGGCAACGGGGGAAAGCGAAGGGTCTTGGGTGATCGACACCGTCCCCCAGAATAGAGATAACGATTTGGCTGCGGTCGCCCTTGCGCGCGCAGGCGTGTCCCGCGTGTTCCGAAACTCTGAAATCCATGAGCGTTGGCGATCGCGCTGACTTGGCGCTTGGAATATTCGCGAACTCCGATATCGAAACAGCCGCGGTAGCCCGAACGAAACTCGGCTCTACGCCTCCCCATCGTGGCAGAAGCGGCCTCGCCGACGCTGACCTTTGCGTCGCTCTCTAGGTGCGCGCCCGAGGAAACAGGCGCTCTTCGATGAGCCCGCAGATGATATGTCCGGCAGTGATGCGGATCTGTTGAATGAGCGGCGTCGAACCCGATTGGCGCATGCAGGCAATAATCGCATAGCGAGGCCATCTCTCCCCCGGCCCTTCCCGAGAAGCCGACGACGGTGAGGCCCCTTTCCCGCGCCGCGCCAATCGCGCGCAGGATGTTCGCCGAACAGCGCCGCTTCGCTTGCCGTATGTTGATTCCAGCGTTCGCACCAGGCGCTGAGCTAGCCGTCGGCGACTGCTGAGGGTGGCGCCGGACAAGCCGTTTCGTGCGGGTCGTCGGCGGGGTCGATCCAGTCGGGGTCGATACCGCAGCAAGTCGCGCCTCCACAACCTCCAGATGCGGATAGAGCGCGTCGGGAAAGATGTAGCCATCGCAGAGATTGGCGGGCAGACCGAACGTGTTAGCGACATTGGCCTCTCCCTGGGCGCAAGACATTTGGGCCACCGAAAGGCGCTCGGCATTCGAGGCCGGCAATCGTGGGTACCGGCGAAGCAGCCCAGGCGCAAAATAGACGGGCTGTCGTGACCCGCGATTGAGCCGCGCCTGCCCGGTCTCCGGGCTGAGCTCAGCGCGGCAGGGACCGCTCAGTTCTTTGTTTTGTCGACGAGGCGGTTCTCGGCGATCCACGGCATCATTGCGCGGAGTTTTTCCCCGATCTTTTCGATCTCGTGCTGGGCGGCGCGGCGGCGGAGCGCCTTGAAGCTGGGTTGTCCGGCGGTGTTCTCGAGCACCCATTCACGCGCGAAGTTGCCGGACTGGATATCGGCCAGGATCTTTTTCATCTCGGCCCGGACATGGCTGTCGATCAGCCTGGGGCCGCGCGTGTAGTCGCCGTATTCCGCGGTATTCGAGATCGAGTAGCGCATGTTCGCGATGCCGCCCTCGTAGATCAGGTCGACGATCAGCTTCATCTCGTGGCAGCATTCGAAATAGGCCATCTCGGGCGCATAACCGGCTTCGACCAAGGTTTCGAAGGCCGCGAGGATGAGCGAGGTCAGGCCGCCGCACAGCACCGACTGCTCGCCGAAGAGATCAGTCTCGCATTCTTCTCTGAAGGTCGTTTCGATGACCCCCGCGCGGCCGCCGCCGATTGCCGAGGCATAGGAGAGCGCGATTTCGAGCGCGTTGCCGGAGGGGTTCTGCTCGACCGCGACAAGGCAGGGCACGCCGCCGCCGCGGAGATATTCCGAACGCACCGTGTGGCCCGGCCCCTTTGGCGCGATCATGAACACGTCCATGTCGGGACGCGGCTCGATCAGGCGGAAATGGATGCTGAGACCATGCGCGAAAGCGAGCGCGGTGCCTTCGCGCATGTTGGGGCGCAGCTCGCCGGCATAGAGGGCGGCCTGCAGTTCGTCGGGGGTCAGCACCATGACGATGTCGGCCCATTTCGCGGCCTCCGCGGAGGTCATCACGCGCAGCCCCGCCTCCTCGGCCTTCTTGACCGAAGCCGAGCCGGGCCGCAACGCCACGACGACGTCCTTGACCCCGCTGTCGCGCAGGTTGTTGGCGTGCGCATGGCCCTGGCTGCCATAGCCGATGATGGCGACCTTCTTCGACTTCACCAGGTTCACATCGGCATCCCGGTCGTAATACACCCGCATTTCGCTCTCCTCTCACCTGTCATCCCGGCGGAGGCCGGGACCATGTCCGATAGTCGCCGGCCTTCGCCGGTGAAGCGAGGCTAAAAGCTCGCAGGCCCCCGGGAGATCGCCGCCGCGCCGGTGCGCGAGATCTCGACGAGGCCGAGGGGTTCCATCAAGGTGATGAAGGCGTTGAGCTTTTCGCTCGAGCCTGTCATCTCGAAAACGAAGCTCTCCGTCGTCGAGTTCGACGACGCGGGCGCGGAAGATGTCGGCGAGGCGCAGGCTCTCGATGCGCGACTCGCCTTTGCCGGCAACCTTGATCAGCGCCATCTCGCGCTCGACAAAGGGTCCCTCGTCGGTCAGATCGTGGATTTTGTGCACCGGCACCAGCCGCGACAGCTGCGCCTTGATCTGCTCGATGATCATCCGGGTTCCGGTGGTCACGACCGTAATACGCGACAGGCCGTTCGCGCGGTCCACCTCGGCGACGGTCAGGCTCTCGATGTTGTAGCCGCGCCCGGAGAACAGCCCGATGACGCGGGCGAGCACGCCCGGCTCGTTGTCGACGAGCACGGCGATGGTGTGCCGCTCGATTTCCGTCACGCCGCGCCTCAGACGAGCACCATGCCTTCCTCGGAGACCGGTTTTTCGGCCTCGTCCTCGGGCCCGAGCAGCATCTCGTTATGGGCCGCGCCCGACGGGATCATCGGAAAGCAATTCTCCGCCGGGTCGACCGCGACGTCGAGGATGAAGGCGCCGTCGGTGTCCAGCATCTCGCGGATCGCATCGTCGAGCTCCGCCGGATCCTCGACCCGCCGCCCGACCGCGCCGAAGGCGTCGGCGAGCTTGACGAAATCGGGAAGCGCCGCCGTGTAGCTCTCCGAATAGCGGCCGCCGTGCAGCAACTCCTGCCACTGCCGCACCATGCCCATATACTGGTTGTTGACGATGAACACTTTGACCGGCAGCCGGTACTGGGCGATGGTCGACATTTCCTGAATGTTCATCAGCACCGAGGCTTCGCCGGCGATGTCGATGACGAGAGCGTCGGGATGGGCGATCTGCACGCCCATCGCCGCCGGCAGGCCATATCCCATCGTGCCGAGACCGCCCGAGGTCATCCAGCGGTTCGGCTCCTCGAACTTGAAGAACTGAGCGGCCCACATCTGGTGCTGGCCGACTTCGGTGGTAATGTAGACGTCCCGGTCGCGGGTCAGCGCATAAAGCCGCTCGATCGCGTATTGCGGCTTGATCAGATCGCGCCGGCTGCGGTCGTAACGCAGGCAATCGCGCGCCCGCCAATTCTCGATTGCGCGCCACCATTTGCCTCTCGCCGCGACTGTCGTCGGCAGCGCAGCGTCGGCGGGTCCAGCGGCCAGAATGGCCGATAGCGCCTCGCCGACATCGCCGATGATCGGCAAATCCACGCGGACGTTCTTGTTGATCGACGACGGGTCTATGTCGATGTGGATCTTCTTGGAGTCCGGCGAGAAGGCATTCAGACGGCCGGTGACCCGATCGTCGAAGCGCGCCCCGACGGCGACCATCAGATCGCAGCCGTGCATGGCCAAGTTCGCCTCGTAGGTGCCGTGCATGCCGACCATGCCGAGGAAATGCGGGTCTGCCGCCGGAAACGCGCCGAGCCCCATCAAGGTCAGAGTGCACGGCACATCGGTCAGCCGCACCAGCTCGGCGAAGCGGGCGCAGGCCTCCGGCCCGGAATTGATCAGCCCGCCGCCGCCGTAGAAAAGCGGGCGCTTCGCTCGAGCGATCATCTCGACGGCTTGGTTGATCCGGGCCGGATCGGGCTGCAACTGCGGACGGTAGCTCTTGTGACGCACCTCTTCGGGCGGGGTGTAAGGCCCGGGCGCGAACAGGACATCCTTCGGCAGATCGACGACGACCGGCCCCGGGCGGCCGCTTTTGGCGACATAAAAGGCCTCGTGCAGCATGCGGGCCAGTTCGCGGACGTCCTTGACGAGGTAATTGTGCTTTGTGCAGGGCCGCGTGATACCGGTTGTGTCGGCTTCCTGGAACGCGTCATTGCCGATCAGGTGCGTCGGGACCTGGCCGGTCAGGCAGACGATCGGCACCGAGTCCATCAGCGCGTCGGTCAAGCCGGTGACCGCGTTGGTCGCGCCCGGGCCGCTCGTCACCAGCACAACCCCGACCCGCCCGGTCGAGCGCGCATAGCCCTCAGCCGCGTGGACCGCGCCCTGCTCGTGCCGCACCAGGATGTGGCGCAGCGAGTTCTGCTTGAAGAGCGCGTCGTAGATCGGCAGGACGGCGCCGCCGGGATAGCCGAATACGACATCGACGCCCTGATCGACCAGAGCCTTGATGACGATTTCCGCTCCGCTCAACGGCTCGGCCGGCATAACAACCTCCATCGGCAGCAAAATCGGGCGCAAACAGACGCGCGCCGCCGAGGAGTTAGTGCCCCAAGGCGGGGGCGCAACGTAGTCAGCTATGACGGCTCGGTCAACAAAAACCGATCAATAAAATGGCGCGAGCAGTGCAGCAAACTTTCCGAAAATTGCGCGCTGAGTACAAGGTCCGGCGTCATTTGATGACGAAACCAGGTCATTTGGCGTTTCGCGTAGCGCCGGGTGGCGCGCTGCGCTGCAGCTATCGCGGTACCGAGCGTGATGTCGCCCCGCAGGTAAGACGAGGAGTTCGGGAAGACCCACCGCCTTCATCGCGGGGAGGCTCGGATCGAGGCGGCGTCTGGCGAGCGCCTCAGCCTCGGCCAGAGCGCCGGCCTCGATCATCTGAACGAGCCGGGCATTGCACGCGGCATAAAGCCGGTCTCGCGGCGGCGCGAGCAGGATTGTCCCGAACCGGTAAGCCGGTTCCGATTTTGCCTGTTGCTGCCAAGTCCCGATGGTCACTCCGGTCGCCCGCACCACCTCAAAGGCGCGGACGAGCCGCTGTTTGTCTCCGGGGAACAGCCGCTGTGCAGCCGCCGGATCGAGCCGGGCCAGCCGCTCGCGAAACCCGACGCCGCCCAGCGCCCGATGAAGCTCGATCGCCTCTTGCCTGATCTCGGCGGGGATCTCCGGAACCGGCGCCAATCCCCCCTCGATCGCCCGCAAGTAGAGCCCGGTGCCGCCGACCAGAATGGGCAGGCGGCCGGCCTTTGTCGCCTCGGCGATCTCGTCCAGCGCGAGCGCCCGCCATCGCGCGGCCGACCCGCGCTCGCCGGCGTCGAGGAAGCCGTAAAGCCGGTGCGGTATTCGGGCTTGCGCCGTTTGGCCGGGCCGCGCCGTCAATATCCGAAGATCGCGATAGATCTGCAGGCTGTCGGCGTTGATGATCGTGCCGCCGCATAGGTCGGCCAGTTCGAGCGCGAGCGCCGATTTGCCGCTCGCCGTCGGTCCGGCGATGATGACAACCGGGGGCCGGCTGTCGTGGCTGGTGCGAGCCCGCTTGTGACCGGGCCGAGTGGCGGAGTAGGAGGACGATCCATGACGATGGTCCTCACCCTGATCGCCGGGGCCCGCGGCCGGCAAACCCTTCCCCACCTGGCCCGCGCGGTCGCCGGCGTGGTCGGGATTTCGGGAGAGCCGGTTTGGCTCGCGGACGACGCCTGCGATCTTGTTCTCGATGCGACCAGTCCGACGCTTGCCGAAGCGGCCGCACGCGCCGTGATCGGCGATGCCGAAATCGACGTTCTGGTTCAGCCGGCCACAAATCGGCGCAAGCGCCTTCTCGTCGCCGATATGGAATCGACGATCATCGAGAATGAGATGCTCGACGAGCTCGCCGATTTCATCGGGCGCCGGCCAGAAGTCTCCGAAATCACGAGCCGCGCGATGAATGGAGAGCTCGACTTTACCGCCGCGCTCGAGGCACGGGTCAGTCTGCTCGCGGGTCTGCCGGATCACGTGCTCGAAGAGGCGGCCGGCCGTATCCGGCTGAGAGCGGGGGCCCGGCAGCTGATCGCGACGATGCGAAGCGCCGGAGCCATCACAGCGCTCGTTTCGTCCGGCTTTATGATTTTTGCCGAAGCCGTCGCCGTTGAACTCGGGTTCGATCACGTCGTTGCCAACCGGCTTGATCTGACGGCAGGGCGCATCGCCGGCACGGTGGCTCCACCGATCGTGACCGGAGAGAGCAAGAGGGAAACGCTGCTCGCCCTGGCCGCCGAACGTGCCGTTCCACTACAGCACTCGATGGCTGTCGGCGACGGCGCCAATGACCTGCCGATGCTGGCGGCCGCCGGGATCGGTATCGCCTTCCACGCCAAACCCGCCGTCGCCTCGAGCGCCCGATGGCGGCTCGACCACGCCGACCTGACCGGTCTCCTCTACGCCCAAGGGTATCGACGGGACGAAATCATCGGCTGAAGCCCTCACCCGCCTCACTGCGCTCGGCACCCTCTCCCGCGGTGCGGGAGAGGGGCTGAAACTGTTCTATTTTAGTGGGTGAGGGCAAGGTCCCCACTCAAAAGTCACCCCTGATCGAGCCTGAGCGCTATGAAGCGCAGGTCGCCTTGACGCTCGACCAGCAGCAAAATCGATTTCCGTCCCGATTTTTTCGCTTCCTCGATCTTGCTGCTGACTTCGCCCGGGCTCTTCACCTCCTCCTGCGCGGCTTCCATGATCAGGTCGCCCGGGCGCACCCCCTTGACGGCCGCCGGACTGTCCTTGGCGACATCGACGACCACGACCCCTTTCGAACCGTCGGCGAGCGAAAATTTATCCTTCAGATCCGTCGTGATCCCTGACAGCGTCAGGCCCAGGGTCTTGACGACCCCGGTGTCGCTCTGGGTGGCTTTCTTGGGTAAGTCCTGTGCGTTCGCCTGCTGCTGATCGCTTTCGTCGAGCCTGCCGACTGTGACCTGCACCGTGTTCTCTTTCCGCTTCCTCCAGAGCGTCAGCGGGACGGTCTTGCCGACCGGCGTCTCTGCAACCAGCCGGGGCAGCCGCCGCATGTCGTTCACCTCGCGGCCGTCAAAGCTCAATACCACGTCGCCGGCCTGAATTCCGGCGGCCTGAGCGGGGCCATTGTCGCTGACGCTGGCGATCAGCGCACCCTTGGCCTTATCGAGACCGAGACTTTCGGCGATCTCCTCGGTTACCGCCTGGATGCGAACACCGAGCCAGCCGCGATGCACGTTGTGATCGGGCTCGCCTTGCAATTCGGCGACGACCGCCTTGGCGAGAGCGGAGGGGATCGCGAAACCGATGCCGATCGAGCCGCCGGACGGCGAGTAGATCGCCGTGTTGATGCCGATGACCTGGCCGTCCATGTTGAACATCGGTCCGCCGGAATTGCCGCGGTTGATCGAGGCGTCCGTCTGCAGAAAATCGTCGTAAGGGCCGGATTGGATATCCCGCTGGCGGGCCGACAGGATGCCTGCTGTGACGCTGCCGCCGAGGCCGAAGGGGTTGCCGATCGCCAGCACCCAATCGCCCACCCGCGAGGCGTCGCTGTCGCCCCAGGTAGCGGCGGTCAGCGGTTTGTCGGTCTTGACCTTCAGCAGCGCGATATCGGTCTTGGTGTCGCGCCCGACGAGCTCGGCCTTCAGATTGGTGTCGTCGTGCAAAATGACGGTGATCTCGTCGGCGTCGGCGATCACGTGATTGTTCGTTACGACATAACCCGCCGGGTCGATGATAAAGCCGGAGCCGAGAGAGGTGCCCTTGCGCGGCTGAGCCTCCTGACGGCCCCCCTTGGGCACGCCATGCTCAAAAAAGTCCCGAAAGAACTCCTCGAACGGCGAGCCCGGCGGGAACTGAGGCATCTCGGGTCCGCTGTGCTCACGCCCGTGCTCGGATTTCACAGTTTGTGTGGTCGAAATGTTAACCACGGAAGGGAGGAGCTTCTCCGCAAGATCGGCGAAGCTCTCGGGTGCCGGCCGGGCCGCGGCAGGCGTCGGGACGAGTGTCGCCGGAGCGGCGAGCAGAAAAGCCGCGACCACGCTCGCAGCCGCGCGGCACGCCAGGTTCGATGGCAGAAGGGGCACCAGAGTCAACTCCTAGGAGCAAAGCAAAAGGTTGGGTGTCTCAAACAATCACCGGGTATCAGTTGCGGGCTGCATCCGAGATGAAGGAGAAGCCTTGGGCATACCGGCCGATAGTACCGCCAACATCACCGCCGCACCAGCCAGACAAGGACGACTCCGGCGCAGGCGGCCGCCAGCCCCGCCAGCCGCAGAGTTTGCGGCGGAACGGCGAGAGCGCGCGCCGCGGCACGCTTCATGCCTTCCGGAAACAGGGCGTAGAGAGCACCCTCGATCACCAGGACGAGAGCGAGTGCCGTCCACAAATCCCTCATTGCCTGGCAGGTGGCGCGCCGACACCGATCGACGCGCCGCGATCCGTCGGACGGCTCACCGTGAACCAGCCGTCGCCCCAGTGGTCGGCCCTGACCCGTGGGCCCTGGCGGTGTGGGCCTGGCTGCCGTACCGTCCAGATTCTGGAAGAAGCGGAAAAAGCCGCTATCCGGGGTCAGCACGAAAGAAGTGGTGCGGCCGTTGAGCGCGTCGCGATAGGCCTGCATCGAGCGGTAAAAGGCAAAGAACTCCTTGTCCTGCCCGAAAGCGTCGGCGTAGGTTTTGATGCTCTGGGCATCGCCGTCACCGCGGACCTTCTGCGCGTCGCGCTGAGCTTCGGCGAGAATCACGGTGCGTTCGCGGTCGGCATTGGCGCGGACCGTCTGTGCCGCTTCCGCGCCCTCGCCACGGTATTGCGCCGCCTGTTGCTCGCGTTCGGATTTCATGCGGGCAAAGATCGCCTGACTGTTTTCCTCGGGCAAATCGGCGCGGCGGATGCGGACATCGATGACATTGATGCCAAAGGACTTCCCCTGAGCGCTCACTTCATCGCGGATCTGAGCCATGATGGCCGAGCGCTGATGGGAAAGCAGAGCCGACAAAGTGACGTTGCCGAGCACGCGCCGCAAACTGCCGCTGACCATCGCATTGAGCCGCGCGCGAACGGCGGCTTCGGTGCTCACCGTCTGATAAAACAGCAGCGGGTCGGTGATGCGGTACCGGGTGTAGGTGTCAACGACCAGCCGTTTCTGGTCGGAAACAATGACTTCCTCCGGCGGGGGCTCGAAATCGAGCAGCCGGTTGTCATAGAAAATGACGTTCTCGATGAACGGCCGCTTCACCTTCAACCCCGGCTCGCGAATGACCCGTCGCGGCTGGCCCAATTGCAGAACGAGCGCCTCCTCGGTCTGGTCGACGATAAAGAGCGAACTCATCGCAAAAATACCGGCGACGATAAGCACGACGGCAACGACGGCGAGGATACGACGGTTCACGATCCCCTCCTCATTGCCGGCGCAGTGGGGGCACGGCGAGCGCCGGAGACGGCGTCGCGCCGGAGGACGGGCCGCCCACTCCCGAGGCGCCCCCCGGAGCGCCTCCCGGAGGCGCTGCATTGCCCGTCCCGGTGCCGAGGGCCGGGAGCGGCAGATAAGGCAGGACCCCGTTCCCGCCCTCCGCCGATTTGTCGATGATTACCTTGTTGCTGTTCTTCAGGATCTCTTCCATCGTCTCCAGGTAGAGGCGCTGGAGGGTGACGTCCTGAGCCGCCTTGAAGGCGTTGTAGACCGAGAGGAAGCGATCGGCGTCGCCCTGTGAGCGGGCCGTGATTTCTTGCCGGTAGGCGTCCGCCTCCTGCTTGATCCGGACCGCATCGCCGCGCGCCCGCGGGATGATGTCGTTGCGGTAGGATTCTGCTTCGTTGCGCAACCGCTCGCGGTCGGCGAGCGCGCGCTGCACGTCGCGGAACGCGTCGATGACGGGCGCCGGCGGATCGACCTTGAGCAGCTGCAGCTGGGTGAGCTCGATTCCCGCGTTATAGACGTTCAGTATCCCTTGCAGCAGGGCTTGAGTATCGGTTTCGATCTTGCCGCGGCCCTCCGACAGCGCCTGCGCGATCGGGGTCTCGCCGACCACTTCGCGCATGGCGCTCTCGGCGGCGGATTTGACCGTCGCCTCGGGATCCCGGATGTTGAAGAGGTAAGCCTGCGCGTCCTTGATGACCCAAAAGACGGTAAAGTTGATGTCGACGATGTTCTCGTCGCCGGTCAGCATCAGCGCCTCCTCAGGCACTTGGCGGCTGACCTGGCCGCGGCCCGGGCCCTCGGCGTTGCGATAGCCGATCTCGGTCCGGTTGACGCGGGTCACGCTCGGCCGGAGGACCGTCTCGATCGGGGTCGGCAGGTGATAGTTGAGACCCGGCTGTGTCGTCCGATTATAGGCGCCAAACCGCAGAACGACGCCGACCTCATCCGGCAAAACACGATAGAACCCGCTCGCCAGCCAGATGACGACGATGCCGAGCACGACGATGGCGATGCCGGTGCCTGTTCCAAAGCCGCCCGGCAACACGCGCCGAAAGCGGTCCTGGCCGCGCCGCAAAAGCTCCTCGAAGTCGGGAGGCTGCGGACCCCGCCCGCGAGGGCCCGGTCCACCGCCACCGCGGTTGCCGCCCCAGGGTCCGCCGCCGCGCGGGCCGCTGCCCCATGGGCCACCGCCCTGACTTTTCCAGAACATCGACCCTGAACCTTTCCGCGATATCGCCCCCGGGATTTCGCCTGGGTCGGCTTTTCCTCGGGGCTCCCGATGGCTGCGACGCGCGAGACGCGCGACCCGATAGAGAGCGGGAGCGGGTGTTGTCAAGTCGGGTCGCCGGTCCCAAATCCCGCATATCCGGCGGCGCTCATGGTCCGGTCACGATGAACGAAGTGCGTCCTACCGTGAACCGGCCACCGGCTTACTCGATCGCCAGTCTGCCTCATCCGGCGCTCCGAACCAAGCGCCACGATCGATCAGCCGTGATCTTCCGGCGTCGCCGCGCGGGAGCATGAAATGAGTGAGGTCACCGAACGGCAAATCCTCGACGCGCTGGGCCATATCGCCGATCCCGACAAGGGTGCCGACATCGTCTCGCTTGGCATGGTATCGGGTCTCGTAATTCGCGACGGCAATGTCGCCTTCGCAATCGAGGTCGAGAGCGAGCGCGGCCCGCGTCTCGAACCGCTGAGGAAGGCAGCCGAGAAGGCCGTCGAGGCGCTGCCCGGCGTGCTTTCGGTGACCGCGGTGCTGACGGCGCAGGCGGCGCCGCGGGGCCGCGGGGCTCCTAGCCATGCCCCACCGGCGCCGGGGCCGGCTGGCGTCCGTACGGCGCGGGGGGCCGTGCCCGGGGTTGGTGCGATCGTCGCAGTGGCGTCGGGCAAAGGGGGCGTCGGCAAATCGACGGTGGCGGCCAATCTGGCGCTGGGGTTGCGGGCCAACGGGCTGCGCGTCGGGGTGCTCGACGCCGACATCTACGGGCCCTCGATGCCGCGCATGCTCGGGATCTCCGGCCGGCCCCGCTCGCGCGACGGCAAGACCTTGATCCCGATGGAGAATTACGGGCTCAAATGCATGTCGATGGGGTTTCTCGTGCCCGAGGACACGCCGATGATCTGGCGCGGCCCGATGGTGATGAGCGCCTTGCAGCAGATGCTGCGCGAGGTCGAGTGGGGCGAGCTCGACATCATGATCGCCGACATGCCGCCCGGCACCGGCGACGCGCAATTGACAATGGCGCAGCAGGTGCCGCTCGCCGGCGCGGTCATCGTCTCGACGCCGCAGGACATCGCGCTGCTCGACGCCCGCAAGGGGCTCAACATGTTCAAGCAGGTCGACGTGCCGGTGCTCGGCATCGTCGAGAATATGAGCTATTTCCTGTGCCCGCATTGCGGCGGCCGCAGCGAGATCTTCTCGCATGGCGGCGCCCGACGGGAAGCCGAGCGCCTCGGCACCGAATTTCTCGGCGAGGTGCCGCTCGACCTCAAGATCCGCGAGACTTCCGACGATGGTCGCCCGATCACCGTCTCCGACCCCGACAACCCGCATGCGCTCGTCTTCCGCCGTATGGCCGCCCGCATCTGGGACAAGGTCACCGGCGAAAGCGCCGATCGCCGCCCGCCGCCGCGCATCGTCATCGAATAAGGGTTGAGAGCCAGTTAGATTTGATCACGTGCAGTGGCTGCAAATCAGCCGATTAACCATAATGGCGCTGATACTTTTAAACCGACGATGCCGCGTCATTGCTCGGTCTGCCGCTCGAGAGGTTTCGCCTCGTCCAGGCCGATACGCGGCTCGTGCAGCGCGGCGCCGGGCACGGCGGCGGCGAGCAAAGGTTTCTTGACAGCCGGCGTTCTCGCGTTGCGCTATGCCCTCAACCGACAAGCCGCCGCGTGTGACCGGGAGAGGAAAGCGCCGACAAATGCCCGATCGTTTCCCGTCTTCCCATCCCGGCCGGCGCGACGTAATCAAGGCCGGCATTCTGGCAGGTGTCAGTGCCGTCCTGCCCTGGGAAAGCGCGCCCGCCGACCTCCCGCAGGTCGCGCGCAACCGCACGGTGGTCCTGGTTTGGGGCGGCCGCGAAGGCCGCTGGGTCGATTGGGATTTGTGGAACCCGTATTCGGTCGGCTCCAACCACCAAAACGGTCCCAACCTCGTCTATGAGCCGCTTGCCTATTACAGCGCGTTTGCCGACAAGACTTACATGTGGCTCGCCGAGAGCTACGAGTTCACGCCCGATTTCAAACGCCTGACCATCAAGACCCGCCGCGGCATCGCCTGGAGCGACGGCGCGCCGTTCGGCTCCGAGGACGTCGCCTACACGCTCAACACCCTGCGCGACCTCGGTCCCAAAGTGCGCTGGGGCGTCGATGTGCAGCAGGCGGTAGAGAACGCGGCGGCGAGCGATGCCAATACCGTGGTGATCGACTTCAAGATCCCGGCGCCGCGGTTTTTCTTTTTCATGACCTACAAATACGATATCGGCGTCTACATCGTGCCAAAGCACATTTTCGAGGGGCAGGACTGGACGACCTTCAAACATTTCGACTTGAGCAAGAAATGGCCGGTCACGACCGGCCCTTGGCAGGTCGCGGACGCATCGCAGCAGCAGAAGGTCTTCGACCGCCGTCCGACTTGGTGGGCGGCCGAGCGCAACCTGGCGCCGCTGCCAGCGGTGGAACGCAACATTTCTCTGCCCTTCGCCGGCGAACAGCAGGTGGCGCAAGCGCTGATCACCAACCAGCTCGATGCCGGCAACGCCTTGCAGCCCGCCACCTTCCCGACCGTGTTCCGCCAGAACCCAAAGATCATCACCTACACCCGCCAGAAATCCCCTTACGGCTACATGGATTGGTGGCCGATCTCGCTTTACGTCAACAACGAGCGTCCGCCCTTCGACGACAAGAATGTGCGCTGGGCTTTGAGCTATTACCTCGATCGCCAGCAACTGATCGAGGTCGGCTATCTCGGCGCCAACAGCCCCTCGAAACTGCCGATGCCGCCCTACCCGCCGTTGCTCCCCTATTTCGACGCGGTCAAAGACCTGCTGGCCAAATACGACACTAACGAATTCGCGCCCAAAAAGGGCGACAGCCTCCTCGCGGCCAAGGGGTTCAAGAAAGGCGGCGACGGGTTCTGGACCGATGCCGAAGGCAAGCACTTGGCCGTCAACATCATCGGGTTCGGCGCATCGGGGCCGGCGATCGGCCCGGTCCTGGTCGAGATGCTCAAGCGCCGGGGGATCGATTCCAGCATGGCGCTGCCGCCCGACTTCGACGACCGGTTCCAGAAGGGGCAGTTCGACGGCGCGATCTACGGCCATGGCGGCTCCGTCAACGAGCCCTATGCGACGATGCGGCTCTATCAGAGCGCCTCGATCGCGGTTCCGGGCGCGCACCAGGCGAACTTCTCGCGCTGGAAGAACGCCGAATACGACAAGCTGGTGGACGAGGCCTACGGCATTGCGCCGGACGACACGAAAAAGCTCACCGACGTATGGCGCCGCGCAATGGAGATTTGGCTACCCGAACTGCCCGACATCCAGCTTGTGCAGAACTATCACCGCATCCCGTGGAACACGACTTATTGGAAGAACTGGCCCACCGAGCAGAACCCGTACGTCAACGGAGCGCATTGGCACCTGACCTTTGCGATGGTGCTATGGAGCTCTGCAGCCCGCCTGAGCGCCGCGTTCATCCTCACTCTGGTATAAATGCAGGCCGCATACGTCGCGCGGCGCTTCGGCATTTTCCTGCTGATCGTCTGGCTCGCCGCCACGCTCAATTTCTTCCTGCCGCGCCTCTCGGGGCAGGATCCGGTGCGCACCAAGCTGTTGCAGCAGGCGGCGCTGGGCGGCTATGTGCAGGGCGGCATCGAGGAGATGACGCGCGAGTATGAGCAGCGCTTCGGGCTCGACAAGCCGCTGTGGCGCCAGTACCTCACTTATCTGCAAGACGTGTCGCGGCTCGACTTCAACTACTCGATCGCCAACTACCCGCGCACCGTCCGCGAACTGATCGCCGACGCGCTACCCTGGACCATAGGCCTGCTCGGCACGACGACGCTCTTGTCCTTTGGCATCGGCACCTTGCTCGGAGCGCTGCTTGCGTGGCCGCGGGCGCCGCGCTGGATGTCCTGGCTGATGCCGCCGCTCTGGGCACTGCACGCCATCCCGTTCTTCCTGCTGGGGCTGATCCTGACCTACCTGTTGGCGTTCCAGGTGCCGCTGCCTGCCGATTTTCGGCGGCTACTCCGCGGGGGTCACCCCCGCCCTGCGCTGGAGCTTCGTCTGGGACGTGTTCCAGCACGCGCTGCTGCCGGCGCTGTCGATCATCCTGGTCGCGACCGGCGGCTGGGCGCTCGGCATGCGCGGCATGATGGTCACGACAATGGGCGAGGACTATGTCCTCTTCGCCGAGGCAAAGGGGCTGCGGGCGCCAACCGTGTTCATGCGCTATTGCGTGCGCAACGCGATCCTGCCGCAGGTGACGGCGCTCGCGCTGGCGCTCGGCCAGATCCTCTCCGGCGCGGTGCTGGTCGAGGTGATCTTCGGCTATCCCGGCATCGGCACGTTGCTGTACCAGGCGATCCGCGAGAACGATCATTTCGTCATCCAGGGCATCGTCTTCACCGTCATCGTCGCGCTCGGCTTTACGACCTTTGTGCTCGACGTGATCTACCCCTGGCTCGACCCCCGCATTTCCTATCGCCGAGTATGACGCGCGGCGCCCTTCGCTATATCAGGCGCAACCCGTCGCTGACCGTCGGCATAACGCTGCTTGCCGTCCTCGCCCTCTTTGTCATTATCGGCAACCTGCTGGTGGACACCGAAGACGCGAGGCCGCTGTCAGTGCCGACGCTGCGGCCGCCCTCCTGGGAGTATCCGTTTGGCACCGACCGGCAGGGCCGTGACCTGCTTGCGGTGATGGTCGCCGGCACGCCGCTGACGCTGCGCATAGGTTTTATCGCCGGCTTTCTCGGCGTCGGCATCGGCACCGTGCTTGGCTTTATCGGCGCATTTTACCGCGGCCTCATCGATACGATCATTCGCGGCATAGCCGATATCGGGCTGACCGTGCCCGGGCTGCTGGTGCTGATCATTATCGCGGTCTCGATCAAGGGAACCTTGACCGTCAATCAAATGGCGATTGTCGTCGCTTCGCTCGCTTGGCTCTATCCCACCCGCACGATCCGCGCCCAGGTGCTGTCGTTGCGCGAGCGCGGCTATGTCGAAGTGGCGCGCCTCTCCGGCATGAGCGGGCCGAGCATCATCTTCTTCGAGCTGATGCCCAACCTGCTGCCCTATTTGGCCGCGACGTTGGTAAGCTCGGTTTCCGCCGCGATCCTCGCCTCGATCGGGCTCGAAGTGCTCGGGCTGGGCCCGATCGACGCGCCGACACTCGGCATGACGCTTTATTGGGTCAATTTCAACGCTGCAATGATCAATGGCTGGTGGTGGTGGTGGACAGCGCCGACCGTGATCATCCTGACGGTCTTTCTCGGCCTGTTCTTTGTGACTGTCGGGCTCGACGAGATCGCCAATCCTCGCCTGAGGCGAAGTCGCGTGAGCGAGCCTGTCCTGCGGGTCGAAGGGCTTGCGCGTCGCTTTCGACCACCCGCAGGGCCTGGTGCGGGCGGTGGACGATGTCAGCTTCGCGCTCTCGCCGGGCGAGCGGTTCGGGCTGGCCGGCGAGTCCGGCTCGGGGAAGTCGACCTTGGCGTTGTCGATCCTGCGCTTGATCAAGCCGCCTGGCCGGATCGAGGCGGGCGAGGTGTGGTTGTCGGACACCCGGCTCGGGGACCTCGACGAGGATGGGATGCGTGCGTTGCGCCTCGCCGGCATCGCGCTGGTACCGCAGGGCTCGATGAACTCGCTCAACCCGGTGCTGCGCATCGGGGAGCAGATCGGCGATGCCTTCGCCGAGCATGGGCTGCCTCTAACTCGCGGCGAGGCGGAACGGCGCATCGCTGCGTTGCTGGCGGAGGTCGGCTCTGCCTGAGAGTGTGGCGCGGATGTATCCGCACGAGCTGTCCGGCGGCATGAAGCAGCGCGCCTGCATCGCCATTGCCATCTGCTTGCGCCCCAAGGTGATCATCGCCGACGAACCGACGAGCGCGCTCGATGTCGTGGTGCAGCGCCAGGTCATGGCGACGCTCGCGCGAGTGCAGCAGGAGCTCGGCGCAGCGGTGATCCTGGTCGGCCACGACATGGGGCTGATGGCGCAGTTCGTCGACCGGCTCGCCGTCATGTACGCCGGGCGCCTGGTCGAGGTGGCGCCGATCGCCGAGATCATCACCCGGCCGCGCCATCCCTATACGCGGGCGCTCATCGCCTCGCTGCCTTCGCTCGACGCGCGCGGCGCCCTCGCGCGGCATCCCCGGTCTGGCGCCGCTGCTGCGCGACCTGCCGGGCGGCTGCGCCTTTCATCCGCGCTGCACGCTGGCGGTGGGCCGTTGCCGGACCGAAAAACCCGAGCTGCGCGATATCGACGGCGCTCAGGTGGCGTGCCATCTGGCGTGATCGCATGGTCTCGCTAGTCGAAGCCGTCGACGTCAGCAAGCGCTTCGCCGGCGGGCTTGGGCGCGAGAGCACGCTCGCGCTCGCCGGGCTGTCGCTCGCGATCCATGCCGAGAAACCCTCGATCATCGCCGTAGTCGGCGAAAGCGGCTCAGGGCAAGACCACCCTCGCCCGCCTGCTCCTTGGCCTGACCGAGCCCAGCGGCGGTTCCATCCGGTATCGGGGCAGCGATCTGCGCAAGTTGACGCGCGACGAGCGACGCGCCTTCCGTCGCGATGTGCAAGCGGTGTTTCAGGACCCCTACGGCGTCTACAACCCGTTCTATCGGGTCGATCACGTGCTTACGACGCCGGTGCGCCGCTTCCGCCTTGCCGCCTCGCGCGCGCAGGCAAGGGAGCTGATCGGCGAGACCCTGCGCGTCGTCGGGTTGCAGCCGGAAGAGATCCTCGGCCGTTTCCCGCACCAGCTGTCAGGCGGCCAGCGCCAGCGCGTGATGGTGGCGCGCGCGCTGCTGCTCGAGCCGAAGCTGATCGTTGCCGACGAGCCGGTCTCGATGGTCGACGCCTCACTGCGGGCGACGATCCTCGGCTCGTTGCGCAAGCTCACCGACGAGCGCGGCATCTCGATCCTCTACATCACTCACGATCTTGCCACCGCCTATCAGGTGAGCGACACAATCATCGTGCTCTACCGCGCTCACGTCGCCGAGGCAGGCAAGGTGGAGCTGGTGGTGAAGGCTCCCCAGCACCCTTACACGCAACTGCTGATCTCGGCGATCCCGCGTGCCCAAGTGGCGCGCGACTGGCTTGCGGAGGGCGAAGCCGGGCGAGCTGCTCCCGCCGCTACTACCACCTCCGCGGGCTGCTGCTTTGTCGATCGGTGCCCGCTCGCCGGCCCGGACTGCCTTGGTGCGCAGCCTACCCTCTACCGCTCAGAGCCCGGCCGCGCGGTCGCCTGCGTGCAGTTCAGCCACCGTCCGGCACTCCCCGCCGGCGATCTTGGCGACGTGTTGTCGGTCTAATTTTATATGCGGGGCGTATAGATCAGCGTGCCGCCGCGAGCGCCCTTGCCTTCCACAAATCCCAGGCGCGCACCAGGACGCCGGCATTGGTCGCGGTCGCCTTGGCCGCTTCCTCGTCGTTCAGAAAGACAACCTGGCCCTGGCCGAGCTGGAGCGCCTCGGCTTCGAGCCGGGCATTGACTTCGGTATAGACCGCGCGAAAGACAGCTTCCTGGAGGGAGGGGGCGACGACGACATCGCCATGGCCGCGCATCAGCGCGACCGGCGCGGCTCCGAGTGTGCGGGCCAGCGCCGCGCCGAGTTCGGGGGTGCGGATCAGCATGTCGGTGGCGAAGCCGCCCGACCTCACGAATCTCGAACACCGGCGCCCCGCCCGCGAGGAACGAGCTCAGATGAAACACCGGCCGAAGTTTTACGCTGGTCACCCCGAATGGGATCACCGCCGGCGAATGGCTGTGCACGACCGCCTTGATCTCGGGATGGGCCTTGTAGATCTCGCTGTGGATAAATCGTTCGAGGTAGACAGCGCGGCCCGTCTGGTCGATCGCATTGCCGTCGCGGTCGAATTCCATGATGTCGGCGGCGGTAACCAGGCCGGGAGCCATGCTGCGCGCCAGCAGGAAATGCTCGGGGATTTTGTCGTGACGCACGCTGACATGGCCGAAGCCGTCGACGACGCCCTGATCATAGAGGATGCGATTGGCGGCGACGAGGTCCTCGATCAGCGCCGGATCCGCTGTCGGCGACTGCGCCGCGGCGGACGCTACAGTCATGACCAGCCCCAATAGCACGGCCAAAAACTTGCGCATCGACGCATGCTCCCCTCCCGACGACATTAACGGGCGATCTTATCTGACATTTCCCATATTCCCGTCTCAAATCGCAAATGTCACTCTTTGGCCGGGAAAACTGCGCCGCTTGCCAGTGATGAGCGCCGGTCGCGCCGGAACCCGGCCGACGCCGTTCACGCTGCGGATTGACCCGAAACTCCACCACGAGCGTGGACGCTAACTCGAGCGTTACGGTTCGAGAGTGACCTTCACCAATGCCATAAGGAGCAGTTCCAATATCCGCGCCATGCCGGCAAGAGATTTCGAATCTCCAGCCCATATTCGTCGCCACCAATGCCGCCGCTACAACAGTCACTTCGAGTGTGAGCCCGGCTCCGTTTTCAGAATGACCTGGCGACAGAAGCGCGATAGACTGCATCATGGAAACGCGGGCATTGATCACCGGCATCACCGGGCAGGACGGTTCCTACCTTACCGAGTTCCTGCTGGCGAAAGGTTACGAAGTGCACGGCCTGATGCGGCGAGCCAGCCTCTTCAATACCGATCGCATCGATCACCTTTACCACGATCCGCATCTCGCCGGCCCCAGGCTGACCTTGCATTATGGCGACCTCACCGACGGTACGGGACTGCGGCGCGTGCTCGAAGCAGTGAACCCCGACGAAGTCTACAACCTCGGCGCCCAGAGCCACGTCAAGGTGTCCTTCGATATCCCTGAATATACTGCCGAAGTCGTCGCCGTCGGAACTCTGCGGCTCGTCGAGGCGGTGCGCGACCATGTCCTGCATGGTGGCCGCCCGGTGCGTTATTATCAGGCCGGCTCATCTGAGATGTTCGGGGCCGCCCCGCCGCCGCAAAGCGAAACGACCCCGTTTTACCCGCGCAGTCCTTATGGCGTGAGCAAGCTGGCGGCACACTGGTTTGCGGTCAACTACCGCGAAGCCCACGGCCTTTTCATCTGCAACGGTATTCTATTCAATCATGAGAGCCCTCGCCGTGGCGAGACCTTCGTCACGCGAAAGATTACCCGCGCGGTCGGCCGGATCACTCAGGGTCTTCAGGACAAGCTCTATCTTGGAAATCTTGAAGCGCAGCGCGATTGGGGCTTTACCGGCGACTATGTCGAGGCGATGTGGCTGATGCTGCAGCAGCAAAACCCCGACGACTACGTCATAGCGACCGGCGAGGCGCACCGCGTGCGCGATCTGGTCGAGCTCGCCTTCGCGGCGGCTGGCCTCGACTGGCGGCGCCATGTCGAGGTCGACCACCGCTATTTCCGGCCGACCGAGGTCGATGCCTTGTGTGGCGATCCGACCAAGGCGCGCGACGTTCTCGGCTGGAAGCCGCGGGTTAGCTTCCCAGAGCTGGTCAAGATGATGGTCGAGCACGATATCGAACTCGCGCGCCGCGAGCGGACCGTGAACCAGGCTGGGTTTGCCGACACCGCCCGAGGCGCCGCGGTGGCGGGAAGGGATTAGAGACATGACGTCGCCGACGCTCTTCCCGCTTAGCGGACGGCGCATATTCGTCGCCGGCCATCGCGGCATGGTCGGTTCGGCGCTGATCCGCCGATTGAGGCAGGAGGAATGCCAGATTTTGACTGTCGGCCGCGATACGGTCGACCTCCGCGACCAGCCGGCAGTCAACCGCTGGTTCGACGAGCATCGCCCGGAGGCGGTGCTGCTCGCCGCGGCGCGGGTGGGCGGCATTCATGCCAACAACACCCATCCCGGCGATTTCCTCCACGACAACTTGGCAATCGCGACAAATGTGATCGAAGCGTCTCGGCGCACTGGCGTCGCAAAATTGTTGTTTCTCGGCTCGTCCTGCATTTACCCGCGCCTCGCGCCGCAGCCGATGCCGGAAAGCTGCTTGCTGACTGGCTCGCTCGAGCCGACCAACGAGTGGTATGCGATTGCCAAAATCGCCGGGCTCAAACTGTGCCAGGCTTACCGCCGCCAGCATGGCTGCGATTTCGTGTCGGTCATGCCGACGAACCTCTATGGCCCTAACGACAATTTCGACCTGCTCTCCAGCCATGTCTTGCCGGCCCTGCTCGCCAAGATCGATGCAGCCGTCCAGGAAGGCCGGGATACGGTTGAGATCTGGGGCAGCGGCCGGCCTCGCCGCGAGTTTCTGCATGTCGATGACTTGGCCGACGCGGTGATTTTTTTGCTGAAATCCTGGTCGGACGAGGAGCCGATCAACATTGGAACCGGCACAGATGTCACAATCGCCGAACTCGCCGAGCTTATCGCAGACATCGTCGGCTTTAAGGGACGGTTTGTCTACGATGTCTCAAAGCCGGACGGAACACCCCGCAAACTTCTCGACGTCGCCAAATTGACCGCGCTCGGCTGGTGCCCGCGCATCAGCCTCGAGGCGGGAATACGCCAAACTTACGAGTGGTACCGGACCTCCCGCGTCGACGGAATTCGCGGCGTTCGGCCAGGTGAGCCAACGGTCCAACGGAACTTACGCCACTTGCCCGGTTACGGATAATACACGCAGGCAAGGAGCCGCGCTGGCCGCGACTATCTTTATTGGGACACCGGGCTCGACCCGCTCTGATTTATCGATGAAGCCAATTCGCCGGCGACGCGCACCCGCACCCTGAGCGCATTGCCCGGCAGATAAGCGAGCGGAATGTCTTCGACATCGACCGTTTGGAGCGTCCCGCGCTCGGCGCCGGCGACGATCGCGCGTTCTCTCGCCTGCGCTTCGGCCACCGCTATCGCTTCTTCGCGGCTGAGGTCGCGATAGACCTGGTCGGTTTCGCCGCTCACCTGGGCAATCGCGGCGCCGACGGCATTGGCGCAGTCGCCATGCGGCACATGGCTCACTTGCGAGATGCCGGCGAGGCGGTCGGGCACCAAGAACGCGCCGCCGCCTACGGCGATCAGTGGCAATTCGCGAGCATCGGTCTTCATCCTGTCGACCGAGTCCTCGATTTTTGCCCATGTTAGATCCAGCGCCCTTTGCACAAGATCGCGCGGGAGATCGGAGACAGCTCGTTTGTCGCCGATCTCGAGCGAGGCCGGCTGCGACCGCGACATCGGTCGCAGTCATCGGTATTGCCGCCGAAGACCAGTCCCTCTTCGATCAGCCGGTAACCGACGCTTTCGCGGCCCGACCGAGAGAGGATCGGCCGAGACGAGGCTCCCGCCGCCAAGCCCGATCGACAACAGATCCGGCATGCGGAACAACGTGCGCACGCCGCCCACTTCGACGACCGAGTTCGCCTCGCGCGGAAATCCGCGGCGCAGCTGGCCGATATCGGTCGTCGTGCCGCCGACATCGATGACCATTGCGTCTGTGAGCCCCGAGAGGAAGGCCGCGCCGCGCATCGAGTTGGTGGCGCCCGAGGCAAAGCTCATGACCGGCAGCGCCGCCGCCATCTCGGCCTGCATCATCGTCCCGTCATTCTGCGTCAGATAGAGCGGAGCCGCGACCCCGCGCACCGCGGCGATGAACCCCGCGATCGTCGCCCGAGCGAGATCGATCAGCGCGGCGTTGAGGAGCGCAGCATTCTCGCGTTCGAGGAGACCGATGCGGCCGAGCCGGTGGGACATTGTGACAGAAACATCCGGGCACTCCTCGGACAGGATCGCCCGTGCCCGCTCCTCGCAGCCGGGATCGAGCGGCGAGAAAATTGCGGCGATCGCTACCGACCGAATCCCGCTGGCGCGGATTTGCCGCGCCACCCGCAGCATGGCGAGTTCGTCGAACGGCACGATTGGCCGGCCGTCGTAATCGTGCCCGCCTTCGATCATGAAGACCTCGCCACGGACCCGCTCGGCGAGATCCGCGGGCCAGTCGCAGAACGGCGGCAGCGAGGCGCTCGCCGGCAACCCGATCCGCACCGCGGCGACGCGCGCCAGATCGCGGCGCTGCACGACGGCGTTGACGAAATGGGTCGTGCCGATCACGACGCCGTCGATCCTGCTGCGCGCGATTTCCGGGCGGCGCGTCAGCTCCGCGAGCGCCGTCACGATGCCGGCGGTGACATCCGGCGTGGTTGGCGTCTTGACGGCGTGCGCCACCCTCCCGTCCTCGAGCATAACAGCATCCGTATTGGTGCCGCCGACATCGATGCCGATCCGCCGCATCGGCTTACGCGCGATCACTTACGCGCCCTTGGTCGAAGACGGAGCGGAAGTCGAGATCGTAACCGAAGGCGCGCGGTCCGACATGATCGAGCCCCTTCGGCGTCAGGAAAACCGGCGGCGCGGGGAGCACGACCACGGAGACCCGCCGGCCATACCCGATTGTTTCCGTGCCGAATGCTTCGCCCGATACGGTGTCCAGCACGCAAATCAGCTCGGGCGACATCGCGATCGGCGCCTCGTCGCGCCAAGCCACGACCCATTCGTTCTGGAACGCGATATCGAGCCGCGACCCGCGGTCTTCGTCGAGGCCTTCGATCACCGCCCGGCCGCGCAGAAACCCCTCCGTGGTGCGGCGGGCGACGTCGATGACCTTGCCGCGGAAGATGAGCTTGCCGTGCCCTTCGTCGAGGATCGCGTCCACCGGGTCCTCGTGACGCCGCTGCGCTTGCCGCACGCGCCGGCCGATGCCGATTGCTTTCGTCACAGTGAAATGAATGCCCCAATCCTTGACCTCGCGCCCGGTGCGCGGCGCCTTGCAGGTCGAGGCGATCGAGCCGAGCTCGACGCAGATCTTGCGGCTGACCCGCTCCATCCATTTCCAGCTCGGCACCTTGGTCACCACCGCCTCGATGCCGCGCGGATCGTAGAGCACGCAAGGATAGGGGCGAAGATCGCCGACTGCGACGCTGGTCATCTGCGCTTCGGGATAGGCGCGGCCCATCGTATCCGCGTCGACGACCGGCAGCCCGAGATGGGCCGCCGCCATCAGCGGCTGAATGCCGTTGCCGCCGCCGATCTCGAGCGGCATCACCGCGCGGAACTTCGATCCCAGCAACCCTTCCTGGATTTCGACGGCGCGGGCGATGTTGCGGCTGTCGGCGAGCCGCTCCTGGCCGACGAGCGGCGCCCCCATATTCGAGACCACCGCCACCCAATTTTCGTCGGCAAGGTCGAGCGGCGACATCAGCGACACGCGATGTCCCTCGGCATAGAGCCGCCGCATGTTGAGGAGCCCCAGATAAGGGCTGCCGCCGCCCCCGGTGCCGAGGATCCAGGCGCCGACCGCCAGCGCCTCAATGTCTTCGAGCGCCAGTTCTCTCATCGAGCCCCGATATCAAAAGATCCGGTTTGGGCAAAAGCACGGAATTAGGTAGCTTCCCAACCGGTCGTCCCCGGCCCTCCCGGCTGTTATTGCTGTTGTTTGCAGCGAAATAACAAACAAACCGACCGCCTCTGTGATCCCCATTCGCCGGATGCTGGTGCAGCGCCCGCCGGTCCTTCCCAAAACCGACGTTGTCACCTGTTCCACCTGTTTTAGCAGGTGCATATCAGGTTAAGTTCTCCCGATGAGTTGAAAAACGTGGGCGGCGCCCGACGACAATTAGCGCGATAATCGGTCACGCTCCGCGGCGATAACTCCCGATCATTGCCAACCTCAATATTAGCAGACTTTTGCTAATTTGTCAACGAATCCTCATGTGAGTAAAGCAAACACAAACGAGCGAGGATGCCGATTGTTGCCGCTCCACGCTCCCGCTTGACCCATACATATCTCAGTGGTTATACGTCAATCAATAACCTGCAGGTTATCGATTCCAAATGCCGAACGATCACGATGTGCTCTTCAGAACGCTCGCCGATCCGACGCGACGGGCCATCTTCGAGCGGCTGTGTCGGGACGGAGACCAGACCGTCCGGGCTCTGACGGTTCGGTCCGGGGTCTCGCAGCCGGCCGTCTCGAAGCATCTGGGGGTCCTGAAGCAGGCTGGGCTGGTGCGCGACCGCCATGAAGGTCGCCGGACGCACTACAGCGCGCAACTCGGCGCGTTGGCCCCGCTGATTGACTGGACAAGCCACATGGTCGGGTTCTGGCAGAGCCGGTTCGACCACCTCGAAGACCTACTCAAAAGGATGGACCAATGAGCAAACCCGCGACCGGAGCGCTTTCCGTCATTCTCGAACGAGAAATCCCTTATCCGCCTGAGAAGATCTGGCGCGCGCTCACGCAACCACACCTGATCGAGGAGTGGCTGATGAAGAACGACTTCGAGCCAATTGTCGGTCACCGTTTCGATCTTCGCGCAGACTGGGGCGCTGTCGACTGTCAGGTTCTGGCAGTCGAGCCGAACAAAACGCTGTCTTATACGTGGGCGGCCTATGGTCTCGAGAGTGTCGTCACCTGGATTCTCACCCCTACGAGCACGGGGACCCACCTGCGCATGGAGCAGTCGGGCTTCCGGCCGGATCAGCCGCAGTACTACGAGGGCGCCAAGGGCGGGTGGCAGAGTTCTTTGCGGGCCTGGAGCAGGTCTTGGCGCGGATAGATTGAAGCTCTTCGGAACGGGTGAAAGCTGGGATCATGGAGTTGGGTGACGGGGAGGCCGGGCTTGCGATGGGGGTCGTACTTCGTCGTCGTCTTAGCCTCGGGACCAAGTCGGCTTCCGACCATATTGGTTCGTCATTCCCGCGAAGGCGGGAACGTAGGGGAAAGCGACCTCACGGTTACGTTTGGACCCCGCTTTCCGCGGCGGCGATGAGGCAGACGCAACCTGATCGGATGATGCAAAAGAAGGACCGGAAGTGAGAGCAGGTCGCGCAGAAAGGCAAATCTCCCTCTCAGCTGATAAACGCCAGAATCAAGGAGCTCGGCGATTGGCGGGGCGAGATGCTGAGCCGGCTCCGTACCTTGATCAAGGAGGCAGTGCCCGACGTCGTTGAGGAATGGAAATGGCGAGGCGTCCCAACTGGTATCGCGACGGGATGATTTGCACGGGCGAGACCTAGAAAGAACTAGCGACGTCCCGGTTGTTTGGACAGCTTCCGGGGAGGAATAAGCTAAAGGCCGGTAGCCGGCTGCTGGTTTCAGGTTTTCCCGAAATCAAATTCATCCTGTCTTGTTGTGGGGTGCTGTGAAGCTTGTGGGCAGCCGCCGACCTGTGGGCAAGGTGGGGGAAACGCATGGCGTTTTCCCCGGCTTGTCGTGAGGGGACCGCGCTGGCGCGGGTAGGCGGGGATCGGCGCAGCCGACTGTCCACAACTCATAGCACCACCTCGGCATCGCGTCAGGCGGCCAGTGCCGTCGCCGCCATCGATTGGCCGAGGTAAGCCTCATCCGGTGTTCGCCAGCCGAGTGCCTGATGCGGACGCCGCAGATTATACCAGTCGAAGAACTCGCCAAGGCTGCGCTTCTGTTCGATGCCGTCGGCCACTGGTCGCAGGTAGACCCATTCGTGCTTCACCGTCCACCACAAGGGCTCGACAAAGATGTTGTCGTGGCAGCGTCCGCGTCCGTCCATGCTGATCTGGATCCCATGATCCGCAGCATCTGGGTGAACTCAAAGCTGGCGAATTGCGCCCCCTGATCGGTATTGAAGATGCCGGGCTTGCCGAACCGGACGAGGGCCTCGTTCAGCGCCTCGACGCAGAACCCTGCCGTGAGCGTGTTCGACAGCCGCCAGGACAGCACTCGTCGGGTCGCCCAGTCGATGATCGCAACCAGGTATAAAAACCCTTGCCGCATCGGTATGTAGGTTATGTCAGCAGCCCACACTTGGTTCAGCCCGGTCGATCGTCTTGCCGCGCAGGAGGTACGGGTAGACCTGGTGCCCGGGATGCCGCTTGCTGGTGTTCCGCTTCGGCCTGACCGCCCACAGCCCGAGCTTTCTCATCAGCCGCCGGACGCGTCGACGCCCGATCGGATGTCCCCCCTCGCAACAGCGCCACTTGAAGACGGCGGCTGCCGTAGACCGGATCATTGGTAAAAATCCGGTCGAGCCGCTCCAGAAGCTCGAGTTCCTCCCCTTAGTCCGGCCGGGGCCGGTAGTAGAAGCTGCTGCGCGCCACCGCGAGCAGTGCGCATTGCCGGCTTACGGACAGCCCCGCTCCCGGCGCGATCATCGCCCGCCTCGCAGTAATCGGGAGATGGCGGGCTGCCCGGCAAGAAAATCGCACTCGACCTGCAGCTGTCCGATCTTGCGGTGCAGATCGTCGATCACCCTCTATCTGCGCGTCCGCGGCCGCCGGCGCCTTGCTGCCGCGCGCAAACAGCTCCCCCGCACGCTTCACCAGCTCCTGCTTCCAGTTGCTGATCATCATCGGGATGAACCCCAAACTCCGCCGACAGCTCCGCCAGGGTCTTCTCCCCCGAAAGCGCCGCCATCGCCACCCGCGCCCCGGCCTTCGCCGGGGCAGGCTTTGAACTCTGCGCTGTGCTGCTTCCGCTTTTCGCCCACGTCTCACGCCCCCTCTGGACCGGTCAGCCTTTAGCTTCTCCCGCTGTCCAAAAATCCGGAGCCGCCGCAAACGTCGTGAAGATGACCTTCGCCAAAGGGGCGGCTCTGAAGGATCCCTCGGGCCTCTTCAACTCCAGTCTTGTGGGAACACAAGGCGTGCCATCGACTTCGGGAGGGCGAGAAGATAAACGAGGAGGCGTTGAAAACTCTCATTCGCGCGGCCGTGAACCTGAACAAATCCAAAGCCCGAAGCTAATCCACGGATTCCAAGATTTCCGTGGGATCCTTCGCCCATCATGAGGAGGCGGCTATATGAAGAACGAACCTGCGGCTCCGACGCAGCCGGTCGAGCCGACCTTCGACCGTACGCCGCAGCCCTTCGGCTCCGGACCGCCCGATCCGATCGTATGCGATGCGTCGGCGCGGTCGCTGCGCCAGCGCACCGTGAATTTCGCCGCCAAGCGCATGGTCGACATGCTTTACGTAAGCGGCCTGGATCGCGAGACGGCCGACCGGCATTTTCGCTGGCGGCCGGTCGCCGCGCCCGGAGACCTCGCCTCGCGCCCCGCGGCTGACGACCCCGCTCCGTTGATAGCGGCCCATCGCGCCGGAGACATCACGATCGAGACCGACCACGGCGATCGCCGCGTCAAGATCGTGTGGAACGATCCCGATTTCGGCGAGCCGGTGCTGGGCGCGGCGATCGCCCGCCCCGGTTATGGCGGCATTCTGCTGGGCGAGCATCCCGCGCCGCTGTTCGATCCGCAGCCGATCGCGCGTCAGCTGCCGGATGCCGAGCGCCCGTGGCCATTGGGCGCGGCGGTCGAAACACCGCCGCCGGCGCCCTCTGCGCTGGCCGATGCCCTGGACCATTTCTTCGCCAACTCGGCCGGTGCTTACGGCATCCTGATCGCGACGCCGGATCGGATCTTATGCGAGCGCTACAGTGCATTCGGCATGGCCGGTCGCGCGACGCCGAGCTGGTCCATGACGAAGGCGATCACCTGCACCCTGCTCGGCCGCTTGATCCATGAGGGCTGGCTCGCCTCGGTCTATGATCCGGCACCGGCGCCGCTGTGGCGCGACCCGCGCGCCGATCCATCGGCTGATCACATTGGATCACCTCTTGCGCATGCGCTCGGGGCTCGGCTTTCCGGTGCAACACGAAGACGGGCGGACGACGCTCGGGTTCGAGAACAGCTCGGTCTATCAGGACGCGACTGACGCGTTCGAGGCGGCGCAGCGCTCGATCGTTGCGACGATCCCGGGATCGGTGTTCCGCTACATCAATGCCGGACCCAATGTGCTCGGCGCCGTTATCCGCGACCAGATCGCGCGCCGCGGCCTGCCGTATCACCGGACCGTCTATGGCTTGCTCGCCGACCGGCTCGGCATGGCGAGCTATCAGCATTCC
The DNA here is from genome assembly GCA_963788085.1 of uncultured Alphaproteobacteria bacterium. Classification (GTDB taxonomy): domain Bacteria; phylum Pseudomonadota; class Alphaproteobacteria; order ATCC43930; family CGMCC-115725; genus AP-15. The sequence continues at coordinate 56,347 of CAWBFS010000016.1, read as the reverse complement.
GCGGACATCGCCGGGAACCTGATCGCCTCTGGCGCTGGCTTTGCCACTTTGCGCGATTACGCCAAGATTGGGGTTCTCTACCTGCAAGACGGCGTCTGGGATGGCGAGCGCCTGCTGCCGCCCGGATGGGCTGACTACGCGCTGACCCCGACACATACCGGCACCAGCTACGCGGCGTGCTTCCGCGCCAACACCGACCGCCTGTTCCCGGATCTGCCTCCGGAGACTGCCTGGGCATCCGGCGCGTCGGACCAGCGCATCTTCATCTTGCGCCGCCACCGCTTGACGGTAGCGGTCGCCAATGAGACCGATTATCCGATGGATTTGGCGGGTCTGAACCGCGTCATCGCCACCGCCATCGCCACATTGACATAAGGGAGCCACCAATGCCCGCTACCGTCCGCAATGCCGCTCGCGAAAAGCTCGATCAAGGCCAGCTGTCACTCGGGGTCGGCGTGCGCATGACGCGCAGCGTCGAAATCGCCAAGGCGATGGCGGTAGCCGGCTTCGATTGGCTGTTTCTCGACATGGAGCATGGCGTCATGTCGCTCGAAGCCTGCGCGCAGATCTCGACCGCCGCGCTCGATGCCGGCATTGCGCCGATCGCGCGCGTGCCCAACGGCGAATATGCCATCGCCACACGGGCGCTCGACAATGGCGCGCTCGGCATCGTAATGCCGCATGTGGATACCGCGGCCGAAGCCCGCGAGGTCGTCAACCGGCTGAAATATCCGCCAGTCGGCCACCGCTCGATGGGCGGCATCGGGCCGCATTACGGGCTGCGCTCCGCGAGCTCGGGCGAAGCCTCAGCCGCACTCAACGCCGCCAATCTGACTGTCGTCATGCTCGAGACGCCGACCGCGATCGCCAATGCCGAAGAGATCGCTGCCGTGCCTGGAGTCGATGTGCTGCTGATCGGCACCAACGATTTGTGCGCCGAAATGGGCATCCACGGGGATTTCGGCAACGAGCGCGTGGCAGACGCTTATCGGGCGATGATTGCGGCCGCGCGCAAGCACGGAAAGTTTCCGGGCATGGCGGGCGTTTACAACGAGACGATCATGCCGCGCTATATCGAGATGGGCGCGCGTTTCATCCTGGCGGGCCAGGACGCTGCCTTTATGGCGGCCGGCGCGGCCCAGCGCACCGGGTTTCTGCGGAAGCTTTCGCCGAGCTAGGGAGGGAGCATGGCTGCGGTGAAAGAGGAAGGCGCAGTCCCCGGTTTTCTGCGCATGGATCAACCGGTCAGTTCGGACCCGGCCAACGCGAAGAAGACCGGCAGCTGGCACGGTTGGCCTACCAAAGACGTAAACCCGGTCGTTCTGACGGACGACGAGGGCCGCACGGTGCGGATCAGGACGCCGGTAATGGACCTGGAGGGGCTCATCACGCCGACCAACCTGCACTATACCGTCCAGCATTTCGCAGTGCCGCCGGTTGTGGAGACCGACAGGTGGGAGCTGAAGATCGTCGGTGAGGTCAAGTCTCCTCTGACCCTCAATTTCGATCAGTTGCGGCGCTTCCCTGGGCGCAGCGTCCGCACCGTCATGGAGTGTTCCGGCAGCGACGCCACCTTCTTCGAGTATCTCAAGGGCGAAGGCCCGCGACCCTCTCGCACCCAAGAAGGAATGATCCTGAGCGCCAGTGAGTGGACCGGCGCGCCACTGGCGGCCGTGCTGCACGAGGCTGGCCTGACCGCCAAGTCGCTCTACGTGCGGGCCGAGGGCAACGATCTCGGTGTGCCGCCCACGGCCGCCGAGGGCACCAAACCCTTCTATTACGACAAGGGTTTGCCCATCGAAAAGGCGCTCCACCCCGACACCATTCTGGCCTGGGCGCAGAATGGCCAGTTGTTGGAGCACCTCCACGGCGCCCCCGTACGTCTGCTGGTGCCGGGCTGGTCGGGAAACTGGTCGGTGAAGTGGCTCACCAAGATCGAGATCATGGAACCGGAGCCGAACTGCTGGTACCACTACCAGTTCTACTACTACGGCAACTCGGCTGACGACCCCAACAAGGAGCTGATCACTACCATAGGCGTGAAATCCATTATTACCCAACCGAACGACGATACCGAGACGATGTCCGCCGGCATCCACATGATCCGGGGCTACGCGTGGAGCGGCGCCGGCGCCATCGACCAGGTGGAGGTGAGCGTCGACGGCGGAGAAACTTGGCACTGCGCCCATATCGAACAGCCGCGCGACCGGTTTATGTGGGTGCGCTGGTCCTATCGCTGGGATGCCCGCCGGAGGGGCACGTACAGTCTGATGTCCCGGGCCACCGACGAGGTAGGCCGCGTGCAGTCACTGGAACCGCGGTACAACAACATGCGCAAGAACTTCAGCGCTATTGTGGGCTACCCGGTCACGGTGGTGTAAACCGCCGGCGGCCTTATTAAATCGCTGTAATGTGCGATTTTGCCGGGTATGCGCCGATCCGCTGGTCCGTAAGTCATGGATGAGGGGCACGAGCCCCGTTCATAACAGAGGTCGGAAATGATCAGGTTGCGTACGCCGTTACTCGCTGCGGCACTCTTTACCGGCGTTGCTGGGGTCGGACTGACTCCCGCCTTGGCGCAAACCCCGCCGGGGCCGGCGAATTCCACTGCGGCGCCAAGCGAGGCGCGCCATCACGAGATGGGCCGGATGATGCCCGGACAATTCGTCGATGGACGCATCGCGTTCTTAAAGGCCGAGCTCAAGATCACGCCGGCGCAGGAGACGCAATGGCAGCAGGTCGAGGCGGCAATGCGCGAAAACGCTAAGAATCTCGATCAGAGCATTGGCACCGCGCGACAGAACCGCAGTGGCATGGACGCAGTACAGCGCCTCGAGTTGCGCGAGCAATTTGCGAAAATGCGGGCCGACAACGACGCCCGTCTTCTGACTGCATTCAAGCCGCTATACGCCAGCTTGTCGCCGGAACAGCAGCAAATGGCCAATCAGCTGATCGGGGCCCACCACCATCGGCACCATCGCGCCTGACCCCGCTGGGTCATCGCCCAGTCTCGGTGGCGATGCCCGCCCTAGCCCTCTCCCGCCAGCGGGGAGGGGATCGTCGTCGTCCCGGATCGTCATCGCATAGGTATCCCTTCCGCTGCCCCGTTTTCGCTCTCCCCGAAAGCAAGCGGCGGAAGGGGGAGGCAACGCGACGGGTCGCACCCCGTTAACGGGTGCGGCCCAGCACTGCCATCAGCTCGCGCCATTCCCGCGCCGAAAGGCCGCTCGATGTCTGGTCCACCTGCTCGCCTTCGATCATCCGGCGAATGACGGCGACACCGGTCGCCGAAATCGTTGCCGCATTCATCCGGTATTCGAGAAAGGCGGCGTGGGCCATCGGGACCCAGCGCGCAAGCGTCTCCAGCATGACTTCGGCATAGGCGCGGATCTCGTATTGGGCGTGGGGATCGGCGCGCAACGACAAGAAATGCATCAGATTGTGCAGGTCGGTCTTCCAATACCACTGGGTGTAGAAGCCGAGTGAAAGGTTTATGCGGGCGAGCTCGCGGGCGAGACCTGACCGCTCGGGATCGATCGGCGAGCCCGATGCGCCTTCGTTGAGCAATTCGGCATAGCCCGCATAGGCGTGCTCCGCATCTCGGCGCAAGAGGTCGAGGACGCGCTGCGCCGCTTCCCCTTCGAGCACCGCGCCGCGGCCCTGGCGGTTTGTCGTCGCCTGAAGCGCCAAGTGCTCGGGGGGCGGGATATAGAACTCCTTGTCGAGGATCGAGTAACGCGCCGAGTATTCGTTCACATTCGCCGTGCGATGCCGAATCCACTGCCGCGCCACAAAAATCGGCAGCTTTACGTGGTATTTGATCTCGCACATCTCGAACGGCGTCGTATGGCGATGCCGCATCAGATAATTGATGAGCCCCTGGTCCTCACTGACCCTGCGGGTGCCGCGGCCGTAGGAGACGCGGGCCGCCTGCACGATCGCCGCATCGTCGCCCATGTAATCGATGACGCGGACAAACCCGTGATCGAGAACGGGCAGCGGCTCGTAAAGGATCGCTTCGAGCGCCGGCACCGTGGCACGGCGCGTCTCGTGCGCTGCGCCCTGCTGCGCAGCGATTTCTTGCTGTTGCTCTGCCGTCAACCGCCTCATCAGTCGGCGCGGCGCAGGCGTTCAAATGCCATGCGGGCCATTGGATCGCCTTTCGGCAGCATTAACAAGACGGTCCTCAACCGCTCCCGGACCGCCGGCGCTTCCGGAAAATCGAGCTCGGTCCAGAACCGCTTTGCGGCGATCGAAATAGCCGACGGTGTCGAGAAATGCGATCGTGAAGTAGTAGCTTTCGGGAAGCGACTTGCCGACCGCGCGCGCCAAAATCTCGCCGTCCGGGGAAATTGCCGTGGTCAGGCACCAATCGAGCAGCCCGGCAAGCTCCTCTGCGGCTCGGCGGCGCTGGTCAGCGCGCATATGCGGCCAGCCGAGCTGCAACAGGACCGCGACATCGTAATTGTTGTGGTTCGACAATCCGATCTCGTCGAGCCAGCCATTGGGATACCGGTGGTCACGAATCGCGAACAGGGTGTCGATGAGCTGCGGCCAGTATCCGATCGCGCCCTCGAGATAGCGAGCCATGTGAAAGGTAAGGCTGAGGTCGGCTGTCCGCAGCCGCCGTCCGCCGACCAGATAATCGGCGCCAAAGAACCCAGTGCTCGGGTCCTGCCACTCGATGATGAAGCGGCGGATGACGGTTTCGAGCCGCGCATCCCAGGGGTAATTCCGCGGACGCCGCCATAAGATCAGCCGAACGAGGTCGGCGGTCGCGAAGTTGAGCTCTTTGCGGCGGTCGATCCCGTCCTCGTCCAGCCGCGAGACGAGCAGACTTTCGAGGTAATCCTTCAGCCGGCCGGGGTCGTTGATGCGATCGAGAAAACGCGGCGGCCTGACTTGTTCGTCGAAATCGGCAGCGAGCATGTCATCGACGCAGGCGTCGAGTTTCAAAAACCATACATCGGTGCAGGCGCCATGAGCTCCGTCGGCCTCCTGTGAGATCGCGGCGGGCGACAACGACAACGCGGCCCGGGTGCGCAGGCGCGCGAGCGTGGCGCGGATGCCGCTCGGATCGGCGGTGTATTCGAGCCGCCAGCGCAGCTCCCGCAGGATTTGCCGCGGGCAGGAAGTATCGCCCCCGCCGGCCTCACGCCGATCCAGCACAGTCTCCGCGCTTCGGATCTCGTGATCTGCTGACCGGGCGAGCTCGACCATTTCCGGAAACCGAACCGCGATTGCCGTTCGCGGGTTCCATCCGGCGGGCGCCGGAAGCGGAATAGAATGAGTTGCGCTGCACATTGCGATCCAACCGACCCGGCGCTCGGTTCGATCACCGAAGAGCTGCTCTCTCGGGAGCGGGCTTGCGAACGAGGCGCCCGTGGAGTGGCGCTAAACCGGTCGAAGCGCCCCTCGCGGCATGCCGGGCGGCGCTGATCGGGGAAGCGCGCCGCGAATAGGACGCCAGTCGCACAGGTCGCCTGGCGAGCCAATCGTCGAGCGGAGTGACTGGCAGGACCAAATCGTCGTCATCGCAATCAGGCAACAATGCGACGCTCAACCGGCGCGTCCCCTTCGGCCAGACGATCTGTAATCGCCTGATCAAGGCACCCGCGGCGCGCCTGTCTTCATCATCGACGCGGCGGGGCAACTCCGCCACCTGGGCAGCATTGCCATCAGGCAGCGGCCGACCGTGCAGCTGTAGAACATCGGCAATGGGAAAGACTTGCGGCTCCGGCGGGAAGCCGATCTCGAAGCATGCCGTCGCCGGCTCGAGGATGCGCAACACGCACCGATCGTCACCCGAGCGGAACCGAGCAACGGAACCGGCCACCGAAATCGGCTCTGCGCTGGTATGCACGGCCCATATGATTTTGGCGGATAATTCGGTGCGAACCTCGTCCTGAATGACCACCTGCCGGCCTATCAGAGCCGCTCCACGCCAAATGGAGCCCGTCGGTTTTCCATAAGCCGCCGATAAATCGAAAACTGCCCATTTGCAGTCCCCGTCGACGCAATTGCCGACGATCGGCGCGCGCGCGTCGGGTATTTGGTTGCTCCCATCGATGACCAAGGTGTTGTGGCCGGCAGTATGCGTACGGTAATAACGCCAACGCGATCCGGATCGATTATCCGCGCCGTGATCAAAATAACCGGGCAGATCGTAATCGTCCGCCCCGAGATCGATGATCCACCGTTGTCGCGCGCCATCGAGGATGAAACTTCCGGCATCCGCCTGGTTGTGCAAGAAGACGTCTTCGGGATAGCGGCGGCGATCGGGCGCCGGGCCAAGAGACATTTCCACCTTTGATGGCCAGAAAAACCGGGTGCGCCGCGGGGTCGCTCGACCAAGTGTTGCGAAAGCATGCGAGATTGTTGCTGTGAAATACCTTTCCCGTGGGCACCTTGATCCCCGATGGCTTGGGCTTCGATCGGTCGGGCCATATTACGGTGAACGGAAGATACCAGCCGTCATACTGGTCCACGAGCCAAGCATCGATCGGCCGCCTAAACCGATGCGCAAACCAGGCGAGCGGTGCCATATCGAACCGAGGTTCGGAATCCCCGAAATTGAACGCGGCGCCGGACGGCCCGACGGCATGCAAGGCAAAGTCTCCGGTTTGCGCGAACCCCGGTCGATCCGCGAGGCCAAAGCTGCAACGCAGCGTGCTCTCGAGTGCCGCAACCATCAGACCGGCATAACGCATGGCGAGCGACCAATAGCTCGGCCCTTCCGGCCAAGCGCCGTCCGGCGCCAACCCGTCGAAGGCGTTCCAGGCCGAGACGAGGCTCTTCTGGATCAGCTGTCGTGAAATATCCGGATACCGATCGAGAACTGCGAGTGCCGAAACCAGGATGCCCGAATTCGACACCAGCGTGCAATTGTCTCTTCGCCTCGGCCATTGCGCGAAGCGATCGTCGTATGCGGCAAGCGCCGGCGCGAGGACGTGGCGGAAAAGCGAATCCTCGAAAATCCCCCGCTCCTGGTCCGAAAACTCATCGTGGAGCCAATCATAGGCGAGAGAAACGGCGACAGCGATCTCAGCGCAATCCAGAAAGGACTTGATGACCGGCCGAGCTTTCCAGCTCGGCTCGGCACTCAGCTGCGCCAATGCCGTGCGCGTGGCGTACAGCGCATCGGCTTTAGTCTCGCCATCGCTGATTAACGCCAAAAAAGCCGTATGTATCAGGCAGCGGCCCTGGCGCTTGATCCTGGCGCGCAACTCTTGTTCGGCCGACGCTGGAGCCTGTCTGGCGCAATGAGCCTTCAGCCGCGTTATAAGCTTTGAATTGCTGTTTGCACGTGCGCGAATCCAGGAGATAGCGTGCTCACCGAACAATAGATAAGGATGTCTCGAGTTGAACCGCGCGACCGCAGTTTCCAGGAATTTCAGGTCCGGTCCACTGGCCTCGACAAACCGTAAAGATCGAGCATTATTTAAAGGCAATCGAATCCCTCTAGCCGAGGCATTGCGGTTGCCGAACCGAGCTTGCGATCTGAAGCGCGATCCCGGTCTACTTAAACCACCGGTTCAAATGCGGCGGGACTCGCGGCCGGGTCAAGCCTATTGTTATCACTTGGTAACCAATTGAATTAAAATTAATCAATATTCTTTGCCATTTATCCCGCCCTGTTTAAATTGGCGAAAGCAGCTCGGCCAGGAACTCGTCCTCTCAAAGCGGCGAGCGTGAATTTGCTGCGCGGCTACATGGGGAGCGATCCCGTTGCATCAGGTTGCGCCATGGGCTCGGTGTCGTCGCGTCCAGACGTGCCTCAGCTCCACATATAATCAAAAAAGCTAAAATTAGAAAGCCTTAACAATGCTTTGTAACAACATGAGAAATGCCGTCGCCTTGGCCGATACAGCCGAGCGAGGGCTCAGCCCCTTGGAGTGATACATTGTTCGACTGTAAAAGGAGTACGATGGGTGCAACTGCTGGAGGGATCGACCGCGTGCGGCGATCGGTACCGCATGCGCGACTGCTCACCGCAGGCGGCACAGAGATGGGCGGCACAGAGAAAAGCTCAAAAACGGGGTTTGGCCAGCCGAGCGGGAGGGGTATCGCGATAGATCTGCAGCCGGGTCACCCGCAGACCGGCAACCCCGTGGGTATCGATCGCGCGCTGCCAAGCGAGAAATTCTTCCACGGAAAGCTCATAGCGGCGGCAAACTTCCTCCAGACTGATGGCGCCGCTGCGCACCGCGTTGACCACCACCGCCTTGCGCCGGGCGACCCAGCGCTTCGTGTTGGGAGGCGGCAAATCCATTGCGATGGCGCCGGTGCGCGCCAAAGTTTCATCTTGAAGCACCTCATACATCTCAACATTGTGGTCCATGGCGGTAGAGTAGAGCGGGAGACCTTAAAGAAGCCCTAAGTGGAAACTTGGCGGCGCGCTCGATTTTCGCCGGCCGGAGCCGCAGCCTCGAAGCCAAATCCGGGGTCGGCGGTCCCCGCCGTGGGCGCAGGCCACCCTCGGCCCGGTTCGCCGCCATTACCGAAACCTCAGCCAAATCAATAATCTCGATCCGATCCTCCGGCTTGATGGAGAGAGACCCGATTTATATACTCTGCGCCGCTTCGTTCACGGAGTTTCGGGGAGACCGATGCGTCCGTCACTTCCGCCAGGTTACCATCCGTCCGATGCTGAAGAATTCATGAACCCGCTCCAGGTCGAATATTTTCGCCAAAAGCTGTTGCGCTGGCGAGCCCAGTTGCTGGCCGAGTCGTCGGATACGCTGCAGCACTTAAAGGAAGAGAGTTTGCTCAAACCCGATCTGACGGACCGCGCATCGCTCGAAACTGAGCGCGCAATCGAGCTGCGCACCCGGGCGCGCGAGCGCAAACTGATCTCCAAGATCGAAGCGGCGCTCCATCGGATAGACGACGGCACCTACGGTTATTGCGAAGACACAGACGAACCGATCGGCATTCGCCGTCTCGAAGCCCGGCCCATCGCCACCCTCAGCATCGAAGCTCAAGAGCGGCACGAGCGGATGGAACGCACTCACCGCGACGACTGACGGGCCAACCTCTGCCGTTCGGTTCGAGGGAGTTTCAACACCGCGCTGCGCATCGCTGGCCAATGCGGGGCGTCACCCCAGTAATTCTCTAGCATTGCGGCCAAAATCGATTGAGATCGCGCCCCGCTTCCCCATTTGCGGCAGCAGATTGCGTGACAATCCCTGTCACTCCGATGCTCCTGTCACTCGGATGCAGCCAATGGTCGCCAAAGCGGTGCGGGCCGATGGGTGGGCGAGTTGGATGGGCGAGCGCTCAACGGCTTCGTGGATCCGCTATCTGGCGGTGGCGAGCTTGCTCCTGATCGCCGTCGCGATCATTCTCGAAATTTCCCGGATAGGGCGGCTCATTGCGGCTTGGCCTGCCGAGGCGGCAGTAATTACAATGCTCGGCCTTGCCGGGCTCGCGGCTCTTGCTAGCCACATGGCGCTAATGGCGCTTGCGTCTCGCCTCGAGATGTTGAGTTGGGCGCTCGACTCGGCCTCCGAGGCACAATCGATCGTGGCGGCGGACGGTCGTATCCAATATGCCAACCGCGCCTTCTGCGAACTCTTCCCCGACCCCGCCGAGTTGGCCCTGGATCGTGTCAGGCAAGCCTTATGCTCGGATGCAGAATCAGAGGCGCAATTTCGCCGGCTCCGCGGCCGTGCCGCCGCTGGAGTCCCGGCCACCGCAATCCTCTCCTTGAGCCAGACATCGACCGCTGAGACCGGCCATTTGAAAGTCAGGATGGACCCGATCGCAGGTTATCCGGGATTTAGCTTCTGGAGTGTTCAGGATGTCAGCGCGTCTCATCGATCCGAGGCGGCGCTCCGAGAGGAGCGGAAGATTCTTGCCGACCTTCTAGACAATGCGCCGATCGGATTCTATTCGGTCGATGATGCGGGACGCTTCCGCTTTGTAAACCGGACACTGGCGCAATGGCTTGGCAGCACTCCCTCGGAATTCTCTGCCAATGGCTTTCGGTTGCGTGATTTTCTGGCCTGCCCGCCAGCTGCTGGGACAGCAGCCTGGAATCCGTTTCGTGCGCAGAGGGCGGGCTCGCAACGGGGCGAGGTCGTGCTCAAGACCCGTCAGGGCCGGATGGTCCCGGCCTGGATCGCGCAGAACGTCGTCGGATCGGGTGCCGAGCTGAATACACGGTCAGTCGTGTGCGATTTGACGCCCGAGCGCGAGTGGAAGACTGCCCTCAGATCGTCCGAACGCTTTCGGCGTTGTTTCGCCAACGCCCCGGTGGGCATCGCATTGCTCGACCCCTCGGGGCGCTTCGAGGAGGCGAACCGCTCGGTCGGTGAGCTGTTCGGCGCCACACCGCAACTTCTGAAGGGGCGGCAGCTAATCGAGTTGTTGGACGCGAAGGACCGCGACCGCATCGCCGCCAAGCTTGCCGCGGCTGCGGATGGGCCGGCGGATCCCGAGCCGGTCGAGGTCCGGCCCATGCGGCCTGGCGATAAGACTCTGGTCGTGTATCTCGGCCGCCTCGACGACCCCGCGGATGGGGCGCTTCGCCCCGATGTCGGCACTGGGGACGCTGGGGTTGAACCGGGGGAGGGACTTACCCTCCATTTCATCGATGTCACCGAGCAGAAGAATCTCGAAATCCAATTCGCGCAATCGCAAAAGATGCAGGCCATTGGGCAGCTCGCCGGCGGCGTCGCCCATGATTTCAATAACCTGTTGACGGCGATGATCGGGTTTTGCGATCTGCTGCTGCTGCGCTCGCCACCGAGCGACCCGTCCTTCGCGGACATCATGCAGATCAAGCAGAATGCGAACCGCGCCGCCAATCTCGTGCGGCAGCTGCTCGCCTTCTCACGACAGCAAACGCTGCAGCCGCGAGTCCTCAACATTACCGACATTCTCTACGAATTACGGCACTTGATCGAACGGCTGATCGGCGAACACATCGGCCTGAACGTCGTGCACGGGCGCGATCTCGGCCTTGTAAAGGTCGACCAAGGGCAGTTCGAACAGGTTGTCATCAATCTTGCGGTGAATGCGCGCGACGCAATGCCCGGCGGCGGCACGCTCACAATTCGCACGGCAAATGTTCACCAGGAGCGTCAGTTGCGACGCGGGCACGACTCAATGCCGGCCGGCGACTATGTACTGATCGAGATGACGGATACCGGGGTCGGCATCTCCCAGGAGAACTTGGCTCGCATTTTCGACCCTTTCTTTTCGACCAAGCAAGTCGGCTCCGGAACTGGCCTTGGTTTGTCGACGGTCTACGGCATCGTCAAGCAAACAGGGGGTTTCGTTTTCGCGAGCAGCGCGCCGGGCCAAGGCGCGGTTTTTCAGATTTACCTGCCGCGCTGCGAGCCGGCGGATGCGGCACAGCCCGCCCGGCCCGATATGGTTGAAGTCGCCGCGGCAAAGGATTTGACCGGGCACGGTACCATCATGCTCGTCGAGGATGACGATCCGGTCAGGATCTTCGGCGCCCGCGCTCTGCGCAACAAAGGGTACAAGGTAATAGAGGCGAGAAGTGGCGAAGCGGCTCTCGATTTGATTCGCAACGCCGCAGAGAGGATCAATCTGTTAATCACCGATGTGGTTATGCCGCATATGGACGGGCCCGGGCTCGTCCGTGAGGTGCGGGAGATAAATCCGGAAATTAAAGTGATCTTCATTTCGGGATATACCGAGGACGCGTTCCGTCAGCGCCTCGACAGCGATGTAGGTATCGAGTTTCTGCCCAAGCCGTTCAGCTTGAAGGAGCTCGCGGCCAAGGTGAGAGACGTTCTCGCCGCAGGGGTCGCGTAGAGCGCATACTTCCGGGTATTGCGTTGTTCGAACAAAACGTGTACACAGGTAGTCCGGGCGGCGTTCCCGGGCCGCGTTGCACGGCATCATCGGGTATGGAATAAGGACACGGAACAATGCAGACCGCATTGCGCCTCTTGGACAAGGAAGCAATGGACAAGCAGCGGGCTTTGGACGCGGCGCTCGGGCAAATCGAACGCGCTTTCGGCAAGGGTTCGATCATGAAGCTCGGATCGCGCGAGGCGGCCGCCGATAGCGAGGTAATATCGACCGGATCTTTGGGTCTCGACATCGCGCTCGGCATCGGCGGACTGCCGCGCGGGCGAATTATCGAGATTTACGGGCCGGAGAGCTCCGGCAAGACGACGCTTGCCCTGCATGTGATTGCCGAAGCCCAGCGCAGCGGCGGCACCTGCGCCTTCATCGACGCCGAGCACGCGCTCGACCCGGCATATGCCCGCAAGCTTGGCGTAAATATCGACGATTTGCTGATTTCCCAGCCCGATGCCGGCGAGCAGGCGCTGGAGATAGCGGACACGCTCGTCCGCTCCGGCGCTATCGACGTGCTCGTCATCGATTCGGTGGCGGCCCTCGTCCCGCGCGCCGAACTCGAAGGCGAAATGGGTGACAGCCATATGGGGCTGCACGCCCGGCTGATGAGCCAGGCATTGCGCAAGCTGACCGGCTCGATCGCCCGTTCCCGCGCAATGGTGATCTTCATCAATCAGATCCGCCACAAGATCGGCGTGATGTTCGGCAATCCGGAGACCACGACGGGCGGCAACGCCCTCAAATTCTATGCCTCGGTCCGTCTCGACATCCGGCGCATCGGCGCGATCAAGGAGCGGGACCAGGTCATCGGCAACCAAACCCGCGTCAAGGTCGTCAAGAACAAGATGGCGCCGCCTTTCAAGGTCGTCGATTTCGATATCATGTACGGCGAGGGGATATCGAAGCGTGGCGAACTGATCGACCTGGGCGTTCAGGCTGGCGTCGTCGAGAAGTCAGGCTCTTGGTTTTCCTATGATGGCCAGCGCATTGGCCAAGGACGTGAAAACGCCAAGGCTCATTTAAAGGAGCATGCCGAGATCGGCGAGACGATAGAGCACGCGATACGCGGCAATGCCGGTCTCGTCGCCGAAGCGATGATGGCAGCCCCGGGAGAGGCTGCAGCCGAAGAATAGTCAGTCAGATTCCGGAGGAGATTCTAGCCTCCGGAAGAGATTCTGGGGCCGAAATCATTGCGGTTGGGGTTCGTGCCGGAAGCGGGGACCTCGGCCACGTTCGCCTCAAACTGTGGTGGTGCGCGCTGAACCAAGTCGGCAGCGCGGATCCAGAAGCGTTCGAGTTTGCGCAACGTAACGCTGGTATTCTGCAGATCGTCGCCGGTGAGCGTCGCCTGTGAAAGCATCTGGCCGTGGCGCTGATGCATGGCGCTCAAGCGGTCCCGCAGTTTGCCCCCTTTCTCGGTCAATCGAACATGGATCGAGCGCCGGTCGTGCACCGAGCGCTCATGCGCCAGATACCCGTTCTCGACCATTTTCTTGACGTTGTAGGAGACGTTGGACCCGAGATAGCAGCCGCGCAAGGTGAGCTCGCCTACCGTCATCTCCGCGTCCCCAATATTGAACAACATCATTGCCTGGACGTTGTTGATGTCGTGGACGCGGAGTCCTTCCAGCTCGAGCTTGACGACCTCCAAGAATTGGCGATGAAGGCGCTCGACCAGCGAAATCACTTCGAGGTAGAAGTTGTTCATTGAGAAACCTCTGGTTCGCCCATCTTTCCGCGGCGTTGGGCTCGGCGCCGTCTCGAGCGCAAAATGCGTCGCCCGTCTACATTTTCACGCCGGGGCTACGCCGAGATCCGTCAAAAAAACGTCCTTCGCCAGGATCTCGCTCCGGCCTCTGGGCGTCGGGACCGGAAAATCGAGAGAGACCTTTGCCGCATCGGACTGGCGAAATTCCGCAAGTTTAGCCTAGGCCGCCTCGCACCATCCGGCGAGCAGCGCGACGGGATCGGTGCGCTGACCATCCGTTTGCTATCAGGCGACTTGGATTCAGGCGACTTGGATTCAGGCGACTTGGATTCAGGCGACCTGTGGCAGGCGGTCAGAAAGTCGCGCTTCGACGGTGCGATAGTCTTCGCGGATTGCCTTGACCAGCCGCGCGGCGTCCGTAACCGTGCCCGATTTCGAGAGCGCTTCGAGCTCTTGGCAATGCGCCGACAACGCAATCGCCCCCAGATTCGCGCTCGCCGACTTCAGCGCATGACTGGCGCGGTAGAGGAGCGCGGCGTCACCTGTTGCCGCGCCGCTCTCCAAATCCATCAGGAGATCTGCCCCGTCCTTGAAAAACAGTTCGATGAGGTGCTGCACGATGTCGGGCCGCCCCTCCGTTTGCAGTCGCCCCAGTGAAGCCAATACCTGCTCATCGATCGGGTCGGGAGCTGCCACCGCCTGCGTGACGAGCGACAAGTGCTCTCGCGTAGCCGGGCGTTCGCGCGGACCCAGCCACGTCGTCAGCATTGCCCTCATCTGCTCCAGCGTGAACGGTTTCGCGAGATAGTCGTCCATACCCACCGCTAGGCACCTCCGACGACCGTCCTCCACAACGCTCGCAGTCAGTGCAACGATCGGGGTATGCCTCCCGGAGAGGGCCTCGCGCCGGCGGATTTCTGCCGCCGCCTCGAACCCGTCCATCTCGGGCATTTGGCAATCCATGAAGATCAGGCCGTATTCGCCGCTTGCGTGACGGTGGAGCGCGTGCCGCCCGTGGGCCGCGGTCTCGACGATGCACCCCATGCTCTCGAGAATGGCGACAGCGACTTCCAGGTTGACGGGGTTGTCTTCCACTACGAGGACCGGCGCCCGGCCTTTACCGGGCTGATCCGCCGCCGGCGCTTTCGGCACAGAGGTAATTGCCGGAACCGGCTGAACGCTCGCCGCGATGCAATCCCACAGCGCCGATTGTCGTATCGGCTTCGTCAGGCGCCTGAGCGCACCTTCTGCCATCTGTCGGAGGTCCTGATCGAGCGAGGTGAGGAGAATGATCTGCTGATCGACCCCCTCGGAGGCGGTAATGATGGCATCCGCCAGCTCGACGCCCGTCATGTCGGGCAGCGAGTGATCGATGATCACCAGCCCGAACGGCTCGTTGTTAAAGGCTGCGGTGCGCAGCGCGCCGAGGGCGGCCAAGCCGGTCTGGGCGTGCGTCATCGCAATGTTCCCGGCTGACAGCTGGTCGTCCAGTATCTCTCGGTTGAGGACATTGCCGATGACCACCAAGGCCGGTTCTCCGGCTCGAGGCCGCAGAGGTGACCGGGTTCTATCGGCCGCAGACGGCTGCAATCCGAGCCTGGCGGTGAAGCGAAATTTCGACCCGGCACCCGGCTCGCTGGCGACGTCGATCGAACCGCCCATCGTCTCGCAAAAATGTTTGGCGATCGACAGCCCAAGTCCGGTTCCGCCGTATCGGCGTGTCGTCGAGCTGTCGGCTTGGGCAAACGCTTCGAATATGTGCCGGCACTTTTCGGCCGGAATGCCTATCCCGGTATCGACGACCTCGAAGGCCATCAAGACCGAGGATGCATCGCGTTCCAATGCGCAGGCGCGAACACCGACCTCTCCTCGCTCGGTGAACTTGACTGCATTGCCGATCAGGTTCGTCAAGATCTGGCGCAAGCGTCCGGCATCGCCGATCAATGCGGTTTCCACAGTTGCCGGGACGAAGCAGGCCAATTCGAGCCCTTTGCCATACGCCAACTCGCTGAAGAGTTCGGTCACCTCCTCCACAACGATCCGCAGATCGAAAGCGCTTTGCTCGAGTTCGAGCTTGCCGGCCTCGATCTTGGAGAGGTCGAGAACGCCATTGATGACCCCGAGCAAGGTCTCGCCGGAGCGTCGTGCGGTCTCGATAAAGCGTTGCTGCGGCGGTCCAAGCTCGGTTTGGCGGACGAGTTCGAGCATGCCGAGGACGCCGTTCAGCGGCGTGCGAATTTCGTGGCTCATATTGGCCAGGAACTGCGATTTGGCCCGAACCGCTCCCTCCAACTCGACGGTGCGCTGCTCGATCCGCGATTCGAGCGTCGCATTCAGCCCGTGCAGCTCCTCCTCGGCGCTTTGCTGAGCCGCATGCCGCGCCGCGAGTGCGTCCGCCATCTCATTGAACGCCGCTCCAAGTCGGCCGATTTCCGAAGACCGGTCTTCCAGATGTGCGCGCGCGGCGTAGTTGCCTTTACGCCATTCGGCGGTGACCTTGAGCAGCCCTCCGATCGGCCGGCGGATGAAATTGCGGCCCCCCGCCCAGGCCGCGTACACTGCCGCCAAGAGACCGGCCAGGATCAGCCCAACGCCGCGCCGAGTGGCGCTGTCGATCGCGGCAAAGGCTTCGGCTTTGGTCTGGCCGGCGCTGAGAAAGAAATCCTTCGGCGGCAAAGCAGGCGGGAGATATCCGAAAATCCGCGTCGTCCCATCGACGCCGACCGATTCTTCCCATCCCGATTGCTCCCCATCCATGATGGCTTCATGGGACTTCCTCATGTTCTTGCCGACGAGGAGTTCCGGATGAGGTAACCTCGCAATGATGTTGCCCTCGCGATCGGCGATCAAGATCGAGGCGGTCGGCGGCAAGCCGCGCTTTGCGAGGTGGTCGGAAAGCCACGCCAAGTCGAGGCCGGCGAATACGACACCGGCGGTGCGGCCCTCGTCGTCCTCGAAGCGCTCGGCAAAATGGATCATCCGCTGGCCATTGGCCGGATCGACCCAATAATTTCCGACGGCGAGCCCGGGCTGGGCCATAGCACGCCCGAAGAAGGGTTGGTCCGCAACAGACGAATACGATGTCGGCTCGCTGGTGCAAAAGATCCGGCCGCTGGTGTCGGCCGCTCCGAGCAGACCGTAATTGGCAAAGCGTGCCTTCAGTTTCGCGAAAAGCGGGCTGCAAGCGCCCGGTTGCCGGGTTTTGACGGTGTTCAGCTGAGCAAGTGCTAGAAGCAGTTGGCGAGCACCTTCACGCAGCTCGCCGATTTCCTCGCCGAATTGCTTGGTAGTCTGCACGACTTGCTGGCGGATATCGGACTCACGAGCGATGCGCAGATCGTATTCGTTCCAGGCCTGGATCACGAGCGCCGGAACGACGGCAAAGATCACCAGAATCAGGATCCTTCCGGTCAAACCGATCCGCACCACGGGCCAAGGCCTCGATCGGCGCTCGCCTTCGATCATCCGGGCAGGACCGCTGCCAGCCATTCAGCGGTCGATGTCTGATCGAGCCAAGCGCGCTCGATTGTAGGCGCACCCAGATGATAACCCTGCAGATAGCCGAACCCCTCTGCCCGCGCGGCCGCCTCGTCGGCGGCGTTCTCCACTCCTTCGGCCACGGTAATGCAGCCGAGACCGCTGATGCGTCGGAGCAGATCCCGCAAAAGAACGCGTCTTTCGTGGCTATCTGCCAGGTTTCGCACAAACGAACCGTCGATCTTGACGGTGTCGACCGACAAATTCTCGAGGTGCTGCCACGAGGCGTGACCGACGCCGAAATCGTCGAGCGCCACCCGGCATCCGGCGCCACGCAGCGCGGCGACAAAGCGCGCCGACTCTTCGAGGTCGGACAGTTCCGCAGTTTCCGTGATCTCCACGACCAGCCGGTGGGCGACATCGGGCCGATACTGCAACGCCGAAACCAAAGATTGCAGCCACGGCCCGATGCATGCCGTGAGCCCGGATATGTTCAGCCCGAGCCTTAGCCCGGGATGCCTGGCGAGTTCCCGGACAGTGAGTTCGAGAACGTAATCGTCAATGAATCCTATCAGACCCAGTTGTTCGATGGGCGTGATGAATTCGCCGCCGGCGATGATGCCTCCCCTCACATCGCGCATGCGCAGCAGGCATTCGAAATAATCCGTTTCTCCCGTCGCCGCGCAAACCACGGGTTGGAATGCGAAAAGCAGCCGGTTTTGGCGCAGCGCCGTTTGCACCATCGAGCAGATCGACGCGCCGCGGTTTCGCGCTTCGGGAGTGATTTCGTTATCCATATTGCCCACTGATGCCCCCGGCGAGAGCTTCGTCGCCGCCGGGGCGCAGCGGGCAGGCCGCTGTCGCAACCGGTTTCATGCAAATTTATCGTATATTCGTCAATTCGGTGTCAGCACGGCGTCAAAAAACCGTCTGGGTGCGGTGCGTCACCGGCTCGCTCGTACCCGACCCGGGGCCAGGATCGCGTTGATAATGCATCCTGCCAAAGCGATGCCGGCAGAGATGATCAAGTCAGCTCCGAAACTTCCCAGTGCAATCGCTTCCCCGCCGATAAGGGAGCCGAGCGAAATGCCCAAGAACAGCGCGCTGTTGTTCCAGGCGAGCACCGCAGCGCGTTGGCGGGGGAAATCATTTGCCAGACCGGCTTGCTGGGCCGGAAAGAACAGCTGCGCGACCGCCGAGCTGACGCCCAGGGCGGGTTCGACCAACCTGCCTGCGTCGAGCGCCAGCCGCACCAGCAGCAGGCAAGCGCACAGGCCGGCAAAGCTCGCGGTCGCGGTAAATCGACAGCCGAGCCGATCGGCCACGCGGCCGCCGACAAGAACCCCGACAATTGCGCCGCAGCCATAAAATAGGATGGCCGCGGCGGTCTGTCCGGTCGAGAACCCTACGGCAGCGAGGCCCGCGCCGAGGTAGGTGTAGACGCCGTAAAGGCCGGTGCTCCACAGCACCATCGGGATCAAGCGCCGCACCAGAACAAGAGCCGCAAGCGGATCGCGAGCGGCGGCGTCGAGACCGGCTTCGGCGCTGCCGTGATCGCATGGCCAGACCCATCGGTTCAGCCAGACCAGCACCAGACCGAGGCTGGCGAGCGCGAGGAATACCGGCGGACCGCCGAAGAGGACTCCCACCACGCCGCCCGCCGACGCGCCGAGTGCAAGGGAGACCAACAGACCGGAGACCACCAGCGCCAGCCAGGTGGCCCGGCGGCTTGGCGGGGCGGCGCTGCCGACAAGCGCATAGATCGATGGCGACACACCCGCCGCCGCGGCGCCGGCAAAAAGCCTGACTGCGAGCAGGGACGCCAGATCGGCGGCGCCGGCGGTGAGGATATTGGCGAGTGCGAAGGCGAGGAGGGAACAGATCAAAACCCGCCGGCGTCCGATCCGATCCGAGAAATACCCGAACAGCGGAGCGCTCACCATATAGGCCACCGAGAACATCGTCACCGACAGCCCCGCCAAGGCCGGAGCGATGTGGTAATCGGCCGCCAGCACTGGCAGCAAAGGAGAAAAGACGAACAGCTCGGTTCCGACCAGAAACATGGTCAGCCAGGCCACGGCCAATCTGGCCGGTGCGTTAATTCGCATCGAAATCGAGTCCTTGACGATGTGCGGCCGTCCGGGCGCCACACCGGAGCAGCCGCCCCGCGTGTTGCCGGTGGACCGCCACTAGCCGCGTCGCGGCTGCAGCTGACCGCTTTTGCTATCAGGCCAGAAGCGGCAGGGGGTCGAGATCCTGCTAGGACCGCGCCGGCAACTCAGGCCAATACGCTAGTACGACTGCGCCGCCTATTGTCGGGCGATCTCGACAATTCGGTCGAGATGGGTCCATACCCCGTCGAGCGCCTCGGCCATGATCTTGGCGTCCTCGATCGTTGCGGGCAGCAAGTCCGGGCGCGCGCTCAGGACCATCTGGGTCACCGACAGCGACTCCTCGGCGTGGCGCTCTTCGACCATCTCGGAAAAGCACTCCGCAAAATACGGCTCATCGGCGAATTGCGGGAAATGGACCGACAAGGCATCGGCAAGCGCGCGCATCCAATCGACCGACATCACCTCGATCGCGCACCATGGGCCCAGCGAGCGCGAATAGAGCGTTTTGGCGAGGCGCACGAATTGGGCCGCCTCGCCATCGAGATGGCGGCACAACTCCTCCGGCTCCGCGAACGCCTCGTCGTCGAGCACGCATTTGGCGCCGATATTGCGAAAGGCTCGCGTCAGTTGGTAATGGTGCGTATCGCCGCCCGGCAGGCCATCGTCGTCGACGAATATCTGAAGCTTGCGCTTGCGCAGGGCCGGGCTGTCGAGATGCGGCAGATAATAGACGGCGGCACGCGTGGCGTGCATCGCCGCCTGATAGACAAGATGTATCTGACCGAGAAATGCCGGATCGCTGGCGGCCGCGTGGTCGAGGGCCGCGAGATTGCGGAAAAATGGCATCCGCGACGGGCGATGCTGCTCGGCAAGTCTGCTTATCGCGACCGGGAATTCATCGAGTGCGTCCGAGCGCGGCGCGATCTCCTCGCGCTCAGTCAAGTCGATATTAGAAATATGTGACATTGCATAGTACTCCAGAATGAAAATGATTATGCGAATGACGCGGTATCTGCCGGCCCGTTTGTCCCTCTTATCGAAACGGCCTCGGCCCAACGCAGATTGAAAAAGCGGTCGCCACGGTTGAATTCGGACTGCATGTTTATGTTTTGGACCCTAGAACGAATCAGGAACCAAGTCAACTAAAATCCGGCCGATTTTGCGAATCCGGGCGCGAGGGGCTGGACGTCTCCGCCCGCCTGGCCAGTTGACGCGAACCCGATGGCGTGCGGAACTAAGGTTATATGCCGTTCGATCCGGCTAATCCCGGCCGAGGGAGGGCTTCATGCGCGCCGCGGTTCTCACGGAAGTTAACAAACCCTTGCAGATCCTCGATCTCGAGCAGGAGCCGCCAAAGTCCAAAGAGGTCCGCGTCCAGGTCAAGGCAGCCGGCGTCTGCATGAGCGACTGGCACATCATGAACGGGGATTGGCCGTTGCCGCTGCCGATGGTGCTCGGGCACGAGGCCGCCGGCATCGTCGTCGAGAACGGGCCGGGCGTCGACAATGTGAGGCCCGGCGACCACGTCATCTTCTCGTTCCGGCCACATTGCGGGCGCTGCCGCTATTGCTCTTCCGGCCAGAGCGTGCTGTGCATCGGCCACAACGACACGCCGCGCTGGCGCATGCATGACGGGACGGCCCGCGTCAGGCTGAACGGCGAGCCGGTCAATCAGATGGCGCGTATCGGAACGTTCTCCGAAGAGGTCGTCTGTCCCGCCGAGCAGGTCGTCAAGGTGCGCGACGACCTGCCGTTTACCCATGCCGCGATCATCGGCTGCAGCGTCGCGACCGGGATCGGCGCGGTGATCCGACACGCCCGGGTCCCGGCCGGCTCCAGCGTGCTGGTGGTCGGGTGCGGCGGCGTCGGGCTCAACGTCGTCCAAGGCGCGCAACTCGCCGGAGCAAACCCGATCATCGCCTGCGATTTACGCGACAACAAGCTCGACTATGCGAGGAATTTTGGCGCGACGCACACGATCAATGCCACCGACGGGAACGTCGTCGAACGGGTGCGGGAGATGACCGAAGGGCTCGGCGTCGACTACGCCTTCGATGCGATCGGCAGCGAGCAGACTGCATTGCAGGTGATCGACGCCGTCGCGCCCGGCGGGCGGGCGGTGCTGGTCGGCATCCCGGCTTTCGCGACCCGGGCGCCGATCAACCCGTCGCAGATCGTCTATGGCGAGAAGGTCATCAGCGGCACCTATTACGGCTCGGTGCGGCCCAACATCGATTTCCCGATCCTCGCCGATCTCGACCTGGAAAAGAAGATCAACCTCGACGATCTGATCAGCCGGACCTACCGGTTCGACGAGATCAACGAAGGCTTCGCGCTGATGCTGGCCGGCGAGGTCGCCCGCGGCGTCATCGTCTTCGATTGAGGAGGGAACGTCCGGCTGGACAGGGTTGCGGCGTTTCTTCTATAAGCGCCCCTCGCCGGCGCGCCCAGGTAGCTCAGTTGGTAGAGCAACGGACTGAAAATCCGTGTGTCGGTGGTTCAATTCCGCCCCTGGGCACCACGAGCTTTTCGGTTTTCAGCTTACCGAGCCAAGGGCCGCTTCTGAATGACCGAGGCGGGCCGCAGCATCGTGGTGTTCGACCTCGGCGGGGTTCTGATCGACTGGGACCCGCGGCATCTGTACCGCAAGCTGTTCGCCGGCGACGAGGCGGCGATGGAACAGTTTCTGGCAACGGTGTGCACTCATGAATGGAACCGCTGCCAGGATGCCGGCCGCAGCTTCGCCGAAGGCGCCCGACTGCTGAAGGCCGACCATCCCGACAAGGCCGAGCTGATCGAGGCCTATGGCAACCGCTTCGACGAGATGCTGGCCGGCCCGATTGCCGGCTCGGTCGAGATCCTGGCCGAGCTGCGGGATCGCGGCACGCCGCTCTACGGCCTCACCAATTGGTCGGCCGAAACCTATCCGGCGGCGTTGGAGCGGTTTGCGTTTCTCCGCTGGTTCCGGGGAATTCTGGTCTCGGGCGAGGTCGAGGTGATCAAGCCGGATCCGCGGATTTTCGCGCTGCTGATCGAGCGGTTCGCGATAGAGCCGGAGCGCGCCGTCTACATCGACGATGTCAAGGCGAACGTCGCCGCCGCGCGTCCCTTCGGCATCCACACTATCCATTTCACGACGCCAGCGAAATTGCGGGAGGAGCTCATCGCGCTCGGTCTGCTTCCATCTCGCGCCGCCTGACCTGCACGAGCGTCCGACTTGTCGGGATTACGGGCGCGCTTCGAGGATCATGTTGAACGGCGTTTCAGCGGCGCGTCTGACACTGCGGAACCCACCCGTGCTGATGACATCGCGCAGTCTCGCCTCGCCGGCTTGCGCGCCGAGTGCGGCGCCAATCTCTTGCGAGAGCGAGGTCGGCACGCAGCCCATCGTTGAGCCCGCGTAATAGATCCGCCCGACCGGGTTCAAATTGTCTTCGAGCCGATCGCCCGCCATTGGTTCGATAATCATCCACGAACCGTCCGGCTTCAAAGATTGCCGAACGTGGGCGGCCGCGCCAGCCGGGTCGCCCATATCGTGCAGACAGTCGAAGAAAGCCACGAAATCGAAGTCTTTCTCCGGATAGCCCTTGGCCGTGGCGACCTCGAAACGGGTGTTCGCCGTGACCCCGTGTTCACGAGCATGCGCCGCCGCGTTCTCGATCGAATTCGGATGGAAGTCGTAGCCGATGAATTGCGAATTGGGGAAGGCCTTGGCCATTAGCACGGTGGACCAGCCGTGGCCGCATCCGACATCGGCGACTTTGGCACCGCGCTGGAGCTTTTCGACGACGCCGTCAAGCGCCGGCAGCCAGTTGCTCACCAGATTGTTGTGGTAGCCGGGGCGGAAAAAGCGCGCGACCGCGCAAAAGAAACAGCTCGTGTGGTCGCTCCACGGCACGCCGCCGCCGGCCGGGAACACCGCCTGGATCTGATCCTTGCTCTCGGTTATCCATGTCATCAGGTCGAACGCCCCCATCATGTAGACGGGGCTGTCCTCGATCGCGAAGACCATCGCCTGTTCCGGCGGCAGAGTGAATTTCTGCGTCGCCGGGTCATATGAGAGATAGTTCGAGGCTGCCTGATGCGACAGCCATTCGCGCAGATAGCGCTGGTTGACTGCCGGCCGCGGCAGCAAGCTCGTCTACGGTCATTGGGCCGCGCTCGTGCAGAGCTTTGTAGAGCCCCAACGCATCACCGATCCGGACCAGTGCAACGCTCGCCGCGCCGCCGAGATCCGACAACATTTGTCCCATAAACTGATGCAGTTTCGCGTCGTCAACCATGGGTTCCTCCCTGAGAGTGCTGCCCGGCTTGTCCGATTTGGGCCGGCTGAACAGAATGCTTCACGGATCAGTCGCGGAGTGTGAGATAGCTCACATTCCCAATCAGCCGGGGCGGGTTCATTTCGGCCCTGGGCACGGCCGCGGCGGTTATGGCAGGATCGCAGCGGATCGGATGGGAGGGCGCGATGGCCGGGTTGCTCGACGGGAAATCGGCGTTGATCACAGGCGGCGGGGGCGGGATCGGCCGCGCCACGGCCTTGGCCTTTGCCCGCGAAGGCGCGCGCGTCGCGGTCGCCGATGTGTCGGCCGAAGCCGCCCGCGAAACCGTCGCGCAGGTCAACGCGGCCGGGGGTCAGGCGATATCGCTGTCGGGTGACGTGACCCGCGACGCGGATGTCCGCGCCATGATCGAAGGCACGGTGGGCGCCTATGGCCGGCTCGACTGCGCCTTCAACAATGCCGGCATCGCCGGCTGGCACGTCGAAGCGGCCGGCAAGAAGACCGCCGAATGGTCCGAGGAGGCCTTCGACCGCATGATCGCGGTCAACCTCAAGGGGGTATGGCTGTGCATGCGGCACGAGCTCCCGCAGATGCAGGCCCAGGGCGGCGGGAATATCGTCAATACCGGCTCGATCGCCGGGCTCGTCGGATTGCCGACCTCGTCCGCCTATGTCGCCGCCAAGCACGGCGTTCTCGGCCTGACCAAAACCGCCGCGATCGAATATGCCGAGGCCAATATCCGGGTGAACGCGGTGTGCCCCGGCTACATCAAGACGCCGATGACCGAGGAAACCATGCGCCGGCGCGGCGAGGCGATCCTCGCGCAGGTCCCCTTCCACCGCATGGGGAACCCCGAGGAGATCGCCGAAATGGTCGTCTGGCTCTGCTCCGACCGCGCGAGCTATGTCTCCGGCGCCGCCTACAATGTCGATGGCGGCTGGATGGCGATTTGACGGCGGGCTTGCCGCTTCAGAAGATCGTCGGCACGCAGGGCGGCGGCGCGGGCGGCGCGCCCTCGCGCCGCTCCTTCGATCGTCTCTCGACGTCGATAAGCGGCCGCAGCGCCTGCGTTCGGGTCCGGCGCGATCGGCAGCACGGGGGCGGGTCACCTTCGCTCCTGCATGAGGCGGGCTTAAGCTGAGGCAAGCCAGCATTAATAACGCCATCGGGGCGGCTCGGCCAATCTCAAAGCGGCAAGGTCTCCCTTTACAAGTCCGCTACGGTGGCGAGCCGACCCGCGCTGCTGCTTATCGGATGCCGCGGTAGCGCCGAAACCGCCGTTCGCGGGACCGCAATCGAACCGCTGGAGGCCGACCCACAGCCGACCTTGGGAGACCCTGGTTTTGCGGTGAGCGAGGCTGCGGCCTGGGTTGCGGCGCCCCTTTCCCCCGACGTCGAGTCTCCAACGCGCGCCAGTCCCTCGGGGCGCCTTGGCCACCTGGGCGTCTAGGTGTTTCGCCTAATTAACCCAGTCCCCCTCTCCGGTACAGGTTGGGGCGAGCGAGACGGCGACTCCCGAGCCACGCATTGAGCCAATGATACCCGGGAAGTCGGCAGGCGTCTTTCTCTGGCAGTGAGGTCGCCGTTGTTTTACTTGCGTTGCGGATGGCGAGGCCGACGCGGTCGCGGCGGACTGCCTTTGCTGCCAACCGACGGTACGATCCGCGGATCGACGGATCACGCGGGAGCTTTCTGCCGCGGTATGCTCGCAGGCGCGGCCGGCGCGCTCGCCGGCCTCGGTTTCGCGCCCAGGGCGAGCGCGCAGGCGACGCGGGCCGCGCCGCCGACCGTCATCACTAACTTTCCAGCTGTTCGACGGCAAATCCTCGGTTTGCGCGGTGGTCAGAGCCTGCGGATCGAGGACGGACGGATGGAAGCAGATTTGGGGGCCGGCCAGGGCGCGCCTGAGGGCGCGCGGCTGATCGATTGCGGCGGGCGCATGCTGATCCTGGCCTGATCGACGCGCACTGGCACGTGATGTTCGCCAGCCTGAACCCGGCGCAGCTGCTGACGGCCGACATCGGCTTCGTCTTCCTTTCCGCCAGCGCCCAGGCCGAGCGAACTATGATGCGGGGCTTCACGACCGTACGGGATCTGGGCGGACCCTCCTTCCCGCTGAAGAAGGCGATCGATTCCGGGCTGGCCGTCGGTCCTCGCATCTATCCGTGCGGGGCGATGATCACGACGACCGGCGGCCACGGCGACATGCGCATGAATTCGGATGTTCCGAGAAGCCCCGGCGGCCCTGAGCCAACTCGAAGCCTGGGCGCCGCTGCCATCGCCGACAGCGCCGACGAGGTGCGCCTGCGCGTGCGCGAGCAGCTGTTCCTCGGGGCCTCGCAGATCCAGATGATTAGCGGCGGTGGGGTCGCCTCGCCCGTACGACCCTGGACATGGTGACCTTCACGGTCCCGGAGTTGCGCGTCGGTGTCGAAGCGGCCGCCGATCGCAACACCTACGTCGCGGTGCACGCCTATCCCCCGGCCGCCATAAAAGGGCGATGATGCCGGGGGCCAAGCATCGAGCACGGTCACCTGATGGACGAGGCGACCGCGAAGCTGATGGCGGACAAGGGCGTGTGGCTCAGTACCCAGCCGTTCATCGACGAGACCGACAACGCGCCGATGACCGGCCAAAGCCGCATCAACCTGCTGCAGGTGCTGGCCGGAACTCCCACTATGTACGGATACGCCAAGAAGTACGGGATCAAGACGGCGTGGGGGAGCGACCTGCTCTTCTCATCTGAAGTCGCCGAGCGGCAGGGGGTGCTTCGACTCATATGTCGCGCTGGTACAGCAACGCCGAGGCTCTCAGGATGGCAACGGCCGGCAACGCCGAGCTGCTGGCGCTGTCCGGTCCGCGCATCCCTACCCTGGAAAGCTCGGGGTTATCGAGGACGGCGCCTACGCCGACCTGCTCGTGGTGGCGGGCGATCCGCTCCAGGACCTCAATCTGCTCGCCGAACCGGACAAGAACCTTGTCGTCATAATGAAGGACGGCAAGATCCACAAGGACGCTCGCACTGGCGCAGCGCCAAGAATGGGAAGTGTGATCGAATAAAAACAATGCATCACGATCTGTTCGCGCTTCAAGTGCGTTGCTAGCCGCCGCGGAGGCGCGCGGATCCGCCGCCAGTAGAGCGTCATCTTCGGGTCTCGGGAAAGACCGCCATGAGGCTCCACGGGCCGCTGAAGATCATCTCGACCGAGTTCAGAGCCGCGAAGAGCCGGCTCCGCTTTGTTTGGTTTCCGGGCCATGCAACCGGCTGCAAATCGTGTCTTGGAAATCGCTCCGATCAGGGCGTGGCAAAACGCCCAGTCTGAAACCCGTCTGGCCTGAAATCGCACTTCGCGACACCGCGACAATCACCGTTAGTAGGACATGATGGTGTCTCGGGACTTGGTCTCAAAGGTCCGCTTCACGGCAGCCGGCCGAGGGCAGCTTTCCACCCTACCTCGCCGTTCGTGAGGGTGATCACAGGGGTCGGCTTTGGGGCAAATCCTGCCGTTCGACGGCGGTGGCCGCGTGGCGCTCAGGGTCGACAGCAGAAATTATTTAGACTGAGAGGCTTCGTTCAGGTGGAGGGCGAGCGGCGAGCGCACACGCGGACCCGAAAGTTGCCATAATGGCATGGTACCGAGTGCTTGAACGTGAACATTGTGGCTGCGGGGCCGGATTGAGAGGATATTTTTCGTGATATCGGGTAGTGCAATTTTTTCGAAGGGCGAGTGCGGAAGGACCGGGATCGTAATGCGATCTGCTGCCCTCGCCGGCCCGCGCTAGCACTCGAATCGCGTTGTACCGAGATGACGGCGCTTGCTGGCTGTTTTTTCGCTGTTCTTGCTCGCTGTTCCTGGCTGTTATCTGCCGCTGGCGCCAGTCAAAATGCGAGGGTTTCTGCGGCTGAGGCCGGCCTCCTGGCTGTATTTTGCGGGATTTACAGCGATATCAGTGAACTGCACCCCATGAGTGAGACAGGAAAATGAGGACAGGTTGACCGGCGTTGGATTGTGCCGGAATGGTGATGGACGTACACTGGCGAGGCCGGCGAAGCGGAGGCGGGCTCTGCTGGGGAGCAACCCGCCGAGGAATAGCCGGCCGGAAACTCACGGTGATGCGGCCGACGCCGACGGGCGATGCTCGCCGGCGTCGGCGTTCATGGCGTCGGTTGGCATCGGGCATCACCGTAGATTTCCGTATCCCTTGAAAACCCACCGTGGTGAGAGAGCGCGGTGGCGCGGGACCGCGCTCGGTGCTCGGCCTCGACGCGACGGGCGTCTGATCGTCGAGCGCCGAGTGCAGGCGCTGGCTGTTGTAGACGTGGTCGATGAAGGCGCCGAGACGGCCCGCCGCGTCGCGGTGATCGCGGTACCGGGTGCTGGATCGATCTCTTCGCTCTTGAGCGTCCGGATGAAACGCTCGGCCTTGGCATTGTCGTAGGGATTGCCGACCCGGCTCATGCTGGCGGCAATCCCGTGCGCGTCGAGCAGGCGAGTGTACTCGGCACAGGCCTACTGCACGCCGCGATCGGAATGGTGGACCAGGCTGCCCAGGGCGGGCGGCGCGCCGTCAGCGCCATGGTCAGCGCCGTACCGCCAGACCGGCGCCGAGATGATCGGCCATCGCCCAGCCGACGACGCGGCGGCTGAAGGCATCGAGGATGATTGCCAGATAGGCGAATTCCTCCTGCAGCCGGATGTAAGTGATGTCGGCGACCCACAGCTGGTCCAGACCGCTGAGCTGCATGTCGCGCGCCCGGTTTGGCACCACCGGCCAGGGGTGCCGCCGATCGGTCGTCAGCGGCACGAACGGCCGCCGGCGCAGACCCAGCAGATTGTCCTCGCGCATCAGGCGCAGCACGCGCTTGTGGTTGACGATCAGGCCTTCGCGGCGCAGCTGTTGGGTGATGTAGCGGTAGCCGCGACGATAGCGGCCGTTGGCCAGCACCAGCCGCTGGATCGTGTCGCGCGCCGCGGTGTCGTGCTGACGCGGCGCGCTGGTCTGCCAGAAGCGGTAATAGCCGGCGCGGCTCACGCGCGCCAGCCGGCACAGGCGCTCGATCGTGACTTGGCCTTGCGGCATCGCGCTCGTCATCGTCTGGATGACTTCGTAGACCGCACGACGCCAGGCACGACGCTGGGTCGCACCCTCTCCCTCACATGCCGCAAGGCTCGCCGAAAAAAATCCAGGTCGACCTGCTGCTGGCCGATCTTGCGCTCCAGCGCGGCGACCCGCCGCTGCGCCCGCGCCAGCTCGTCCTCGCCCATCTCGGCCGCCTCACATGCCGCCGGGCCCGCCACCGCCGCTGCTCGCTTACGCGGGCGGCCCAGCCCGCGCAACGCCGCCGGCCCACCCTTGCGAACCTTGTCCCGCCACGCATACAAAAGCCGCCCCCGAAGCTGCAGATCCCCCGCAACCGCGGCGACGCTCTCCCCTGCCGCCAGGCGCGCCAGCGCGGCCTGCTTCAATGCCGTCGCATACTCCCGGTGCTTCATCAGTTCCTCTCCTCGAGAAACTGTCCCCTATTTTCCGTGTCTCACTTTTGGGGTGCACTACACAGCGACGCCCGCGCGCTGCAGCGCCGGATACGTCAAGCGCCAGCGAAAGCCTGTTTGAACGCGGCCCAAACGAGGCGCTGGGCGTTCATCGCATCGTCGACCGCCGGCACCATGCCAAAGAAGGCATGGATCATACCGGGGAACTCCCTGTATTCGACCGGCACGCCGGCGCGTTGCAGCGCCTCGGCATAGCGCTGACCATCGTCGTGCAGCACGTCGCACTCGGCAGTTACGACAATTGCGGGCGCCGCTCCGGCGAGGCTGGCCGCCTTGATCGGCGAGGCGCGCCAATCCTGCGCGTCCTCGGGCTGCGCAGATAGTGGTCGCGAAACCACTCCATCGCGCCCCTGGTCAGGATGCCATAGCCATTGGCGTATTTCTCATAGCTGTCGCCGACCAGGCCGTAATCGGCGATCGGGTAGACGAGCGATTGCAGCGACAATCTCGGGCTGCCGGCATCGCGGGCGAGCAGTGCCACCACCGCTGCGAGGTTGGCGCCGGCGCTGTCGCCGTGCACGCCCATTCGGGCCGGATCGGCGCCGAGGCTTTCGGCATTCGCGCCGACCCACTGGAGGGCGGCCCAGGAATCGTCCACCGCCGCGGGAAATTTGTGCTCGGGACCCATCCGGTAATCGACCGAGGCGACCAATGCCCCGACCCCGCTGCAGAGGTTGCGGGCGACGAAATCGTGGGTGTCGAGACTGCCGATCACATGGCCGCCGCCATGGTAATAGACGATCGCCGGCACCGGCGCCGCGGCTCGCGGCCAGTAGAGGCGCAAGCGGATCTCGCCGGCGGGGCCCGGTATCATGCGTTCTTCGACCCGGGCGACGGGCAGCGGCTCGGCCTTGCGCGCCCGGGCCGTCGCTTCCATCTGCTCGCGCGCCTCGGCCGGCGTCATTTCCTCGATCGGCCGAAGCTTCGCCTCGGCCATCACCCTCAACACTTCCCGGATCTGTGGATGAAGGCTCGGCACTTCCGACTCCGATACTGTTGCCGCCCGCGTCAGTCTATCACGATGCCGAGAATTCGCTGTTCTGCAATGCGCTCAGGGGCCACGCCGTCTGATGTCCGGGTAGGGTGTGCCATCGCGGCGGGTGTAGATGGCGGGCTTGCCATCGGCCGGCGCAACCATATCGATATCCGGATAAAACGCCGAGTCGCCGGGAACACGAGTGCCGATTTCGAGCACCCGGGCGTCATCGCCCGAGCGGTTTTGAAGGCAGTGCCCGTTGGTGTCTCCGGCCCGGAACCCGGCCGAGTCGCCGGCGCGCAGGACCTCTTCCTCGCCGTCGGTAACGAGCACCACCTCGCCGGAGAGGACATAGACGAACTCGTCCTCGCGGGTATGCCAATGACGCTGGCTCGACCACGCGCCCGGCGGCAGTCGAAGCAGGTTCACTCCGAATTGCGTCAGCCCGGCGGCGTCGCCGAGCTTGGTGCGCTCACGCGGGCGGCACGGCACGTCGTATGGCGACGGGTAAAGGGTGCCGACGACCGAGGTCAGCGCGGACATATCGATCCGTTTTTTCATGGGACTTGCTCCTTAATTCAGCCAACGAGAGTTTGTGCGCTCAGCGGGTCGAGTTTTAGCATTGCAGACATGGCTTCCTCCGATAGAGAGGTTGAATAGACGGGCATATCTCAAGTCTGTCAACCTTGATTGTCGGTATCAATCAACCTAATATGGCCGATTTCGATCTGCTCACCGCGCGACAGGCCGCCGAGCGGCTGGGGATCAAGCTCGATACGCTCTATGCCTATGTCAGCCGCGGCCGGCTGCAGTCGGTCAGCCTGCCGGGCAGCCGAGAGCGGCGTTACCGGGTAGAGGATGTCGAGGCCCTGCTGGCCACGCGCGAGGGTGAGAGGCCGGCCCGCAGCAGCCGAATCCGAGGCGCTGATGCCGGTGATCGGCTCGTCGATCTGCCTGATCGAGAACGGCCGCCTGTTCTACCGGGGGAAAGATGCGATCCGCCTCTCCGAGGAGGCCACGCTCGAGGATGTCGCCACCCTGCTCTGGCGCGCCGAGGAAGGCGCCGAATTGGATGACGGCCGCCCCGACGCCTTCCCCGGTGACATCTCGGCATCCGGTCTGATCGAGCGCTGTCAAATAAATCTCGCCGCCGTGGCAGACAAGGATCTGCCGGCGGTCGACCTGACCCGAACCGGCGTGATCCGCACCGGGCGGCGGATTCTGCGCGTGCTCGCCGCGAGCGTCGCCCTCCTGCCGTCTTTGCCCGAACCCGTTCACCGCCGGCTCGCCGCGGCCTGGAGATTGGATCAGGCGGGAGCGGAAATTCTGCGGCGCTGCCTTGTGCTTGATCGCCGATCACGAACTCAATGCATCGACCTTTGTCGCGCGCTGCGTCGCCTCGACCGGTGCCACGCCCTACGCGGTGGTGTCGGCGGCGCTCGGCGCCCTCTCCGGCCGGCGTCATGGGGGCGCCTCGGCCCGCGCCGAGGCGCTGTTTGCCGAACTCGCCCGAGGCGGCGATGCGATGACCGTGATGGCCGGCCGTCTCGCGCGCGGCGAAGATCTGCCGGGTTTTGGTCATTTCCTCTATCCGGCCGGCGACCCGCGCGCGACAACGATCCTGACGGCCATCACGCGGACATCACCGGAAGCCCGCGCCCTCATCGAAAGCGCAGCTGCCGCGGGTACGCGCCTGACCGGGCGTCACCCGAATGTCGATTTTGCCCTCGCCGCGGCCGCCACCTCGCTGGGCCTGCCGCGGAACGCGGCGCTCGCAATCTTCATCACCGGCCGCACCGTCGGCTGGATCGCCCACGCGATCGAGCAATACGAGAGCGGCATCCTGATCCGCCCCCGTGCGCGCTATACCGGCCCGCAGCCTGCGGAGGGTTCCTGAACTAAGCTGTAGGTGCAGCTACGAGGTCGAGCCGCCGCTCGATCCGATCGAGCCGGGTTTCGATGCGGTCGATCCTCAGAGACATCGCCGCCCGCCATGTCCCGCGGATGCTCGCGGTTTCGCTGCGCAGCCCGGCGACTTGCCCCTCTAGCGACCTCATTCGGTGCTTGAGATCCTGCACATCATCCGTCAGCCGATCGACTTTCGTGTCGATCCTGCGCAGGTAAACGAGGACCAAGTCATCGGGCTCTTCGCTCACGGCTCACCCGTATGGACGATCCGGTGTTGGAATTCAATGAAGATAGGGATCGTGCTAGGTTTGCCATCTCGGAGTGGCGGGAAGATTCCAGCATGCGCGAACCCACGGCGGCGGAAGGCTCCGACTGGCGGGAAGAGATCTTCGCGGCGCTGAAGGCCGCCGAAATTCAGCAGGTTGGCTACGTCCCGGATGCCGGGCATGCGCGATTGATCGAGTTGTGCCGAGACGATCCGGAAATCCGCGCGGTACCGCTGACGAGCGAAGAGGAGGGGGTGGGGCTGCTCGCCGGCGCGTGGCTCGGTGGTCAGCGCGGGGCCTTGTTGATGCAGTCGAGCGGGGTCGGCAACTGCATCAACATGCTGTCGATGACCAAAACCTGCCGCTTCCCGCTTACGATGCTGGTGACGATGCGCGGCGAGTGGGCCGAATTCAATCCCTGGCAGGTGCCGATGGGGTCTCGGACCCAGGCGGCTCTCGAACTGTGCGATGTTCTCGTCTACCGGGTCGACCGGCCCGAAGACGCCGCTGAGACGGTCGCCGCCGCGCTCGATATCGCCTTCAACGGGGATCTCGCAACGGCGGTACTGCTGTCGCAACGGCTCATCGGCGCAAAACGGTGGGTGAAATGATCTCGAACGAGCCCCGACTTGATCAGCGTCTCGCCCGCCGCGCGGCAATCCGCATCCTGCTCGAAAATCGCGGCGATCTGCTGCTCGTCACCGGGCTCGGCTCGACGACCTGGGATGCCGCTTCGGTCACCGACGATGATCGCAATTTCTATCTCTGGGGTGCCATGGGAGCGGCGGCGATGGTCGGACTGGGGCTGGCGATCGCTCGGCCGGAACGCCGCATTCTCGTCGTCACCGGCGACGGTGAGATGCTGATGGGGCTCGGCGCGCTCGCAACCATCGGCGTGCAGGGCCCGCCAAACCTGGCGATTGCCGTCTTCGACAACGGTCATTACGGCGAAACCGGCATGCAGGCGAGCCATACCGCTGAGGGTGTCTCGCTGGTCGAAGTCGCCCGGGCCTGCGGCTTCAAGCAGGCTTTCGACATCAACGACGAAGTCGGGTTGCGCGAATTCGCTGCCCAACTCCACAATTCGGCGGCCAGTCTGTTCGCACGCGTCGCGATCCGCGCGGACGAACCGCCGCGCGTTCTGCCGCCCCGCGACGGCGTCTTCCTCAAGAACCGCTTCCGTCGCGCGATCGGCGCGGATACTTGACCTTGCCGCGCGCGGCGGGTGTAAGTTCGGCAACTGACTCCACCAAGACCAAAGGAACCTCGTTGTGAGCATCGGATCGCTGCCTCTCGCCCGCTACACCGTTCTCGATCTGTGTCATGCCCGGGCCGGGCCGACTGCGGTCCGCCAGTTCGCCGATTGGGGCGCCAATGTGATCAAGATCGAGCAGCCGGGCGAGGCCAGAGGCGATGTCACCGGCTCGCGGCGCGACGGGTTTGATTTCCAGAACCTGCACCGCAACAAGCGCAGCCTGACGCTCAACCTGAAGACCGAGGAAGGCAAGGCAATCTTTTTTAAGCTGGCGGAGAAGGCTGACGTCATCGTCGAGAATTTCCGCTCCGAGGTAAAATACCGCCTCGGCGTCGATTACGAGTTCGGTCAAGAAGGTCAATCCGCGCATCGTCTACGGCAGCATTTCCGGGTTCGGCCAGAGCGGGCCTTATGCGAAGCGGCCTGGTGTCGACCAGATCGCCCAGGGCATGGGCGGGCTTATGTCGATTACCGGCTTGCCGGGCCATGGGCCGGTGCGGGTCGGCATCCCGATCGACGATCTCTGCGCCGGTCTGTTGCTCGCGCAGGCAATGATGATGGCGCTGATCGAGCGCGAAACGAGCGGCGTCGGGCAATGGGTCCACACCTCATTGCTCGAGGCGCAGATCTTCATGCTCGACTTCCAGGCCTCACGCTGGCTGATTGCTGGCGAGGTCGCCAAGCAGGCCGGCAACGACCATCCGACCGGCATCCCGACCGGCGTCTTCCCGACCTCGGACGGGCAGATCAACATCGCCGCTTCAGGCGACCACATGTTCCGCCGCTTCTGCGAGGCGGCCGATGCGATGGCGTTGCTGGACGATCCCGATTATGCGACCGGCGCACAACGCTCAAAGAACCGCAAGGCGCTCAACGAACGGATCGGCGAAATCACCAAGAAGCGCCCGTCCGCCTATTGGGTCGAGTTGATGAACGAGGTCGGTGTGCCGTGCGGGCCGATTTATACGATCGACCAGACCTTTGCCGACCCGCAGGTCCAGCACCTCGAAATGGCCCGTCCCGTCGATCATCCGAAGCTCGGGCCGATCAAAGTGGTGGGCCAGGCGATCAACATGACCCGCACCCCGGAGCCCGCAAAACTGCGGCCGACCCCCGATCTCGGCCAGCATACCGAGGAGATATTGCGCGGGCTCGGCTACAACGACGCGGCGATCGCCGAGCTGCGCGCCCGCGAAGTCGTTTAAGGAGCGAAACCCATGCTCGACCAGCCCATCACCAGCAAGATGATCGCCGAGAAGGCGGACGGTATTGGCCGCCTGATCTTCAACAACCCGGCGCGGCACAACGCGGTCTCGCTCGAAATGTGGGAAGCGGTGACGCATATCATCGATGATTTCGAGCGCGACGACGCGATCCGGGTCATCGTCGTCAGTGGAGCGGGTGGCCGGGCTTTCGTCTCCGGCGCCGACATTTCCGAATTCAAGGAGCGGCGCGCCTCCGAAGAAGCGGCTGCCGCCTATTCGAAGATTTCGGAAGGCGCGCGGATGCGCCTGCAGGAAACCCTGAAGCCGACCATCGCGATGATCCGCGGCTACTGCATCGGCGGCGGTGTCGGCACCGCTCTTGCCTGCGACATGCGGATTGCCGCCGAGAACTCGAAATTTGGCATTCCCGCGGCCAAGCTCGGTCTCGGCTACGCCTATGACGGCATCAAGAAGCTGATCGACCTGGTCGGCCCGGCCCATGCCCGCGAGATCTTCTTTACCGCGCGCCAGTTCACCGCCGAGGAGGCGTTGCGCATGGGCCTCGTGAACCAAGTGGTGCCGGACGGCGAGTTGGAGGCGTATGTCGACAATTATTGCGCGATGATCGCGCACAACGCGCCGCTGACCGTGCGTGCAGCCAAGGTCGCCGTCCGCGAGGCGCTCAAGGACGAGTCGACTCGCGACTTGGCACTGTGCAAGCGCTTGGTCGACGAGTGCTTCGCCAGCCAGGATTACGCCGAGGGCCGCACCGCTTTCATGGAAAAACGCAAGCCGGCGTTCAAGGGCCGGTGATCCGCTTATAGGCACCCTCACCTGGGGGGCGCCCCGGAGGGATCAACCCCAAGTCGTCTTGCGCGGACTTGATCCGCGCATCCACGCCTTTGTTTCAGATGCCGAGGCGTGGCCGGGCCAAGCCGGCCAAGAAGAAGTTGGCCCGGCCGATTTCCTCGCTTGATCCGACCCGCAAATTTGCCCCGGGCAGCCCTGCGCTTTCGCGGAAATGAAGGATCACGACCCGGGCTAGGCGCGGGCCGGCTGCTCGGTGAGTTCGCGGCCGAGCGCCGACAGCGCCATTGCTACAATGTGGCGGGCGTTGAGCCCCGCCTGGTCATATTGCGCCTGCGGGGAATCGTGGTCGAGAAAGACATCGGGCAGCACCATCGTGCGGATCTTCACCCCGTGGTCGAGCATCCCGGTCATCGCGAGGTGGTGCAGAACGTGGCTACCAAAGCCGCCGATCGCCCCCTCCTCGACCGTAACCATGACCTCGTGCTCGCGCGCCAGGCGATTGATCAGCTCGGTGTCGAGGGGCTTGGCAAAACGCGCATCGGCGACCGTCGTCGACAGCCCATATGTGCCGAGCTCCTGCGCCGCTTTCATGCATTCCGTAAGGCGCCCACCCAGATTCAAAAGCGCTATTTTAGTGCCCTCGCGCATGATGCGGCCACGACCTATCTCGAGCGGCACACCCCGCTCCGGCAGCCGCACGCCGATGCCGTCGCCGCGCGGATAGCGCACCGCCGAGGGCGCGTCGTCAATCGCCGCGCAGGTCGCCACCATGTGGAAAAGGTCGGCTTCGTCGCCCGCAGCCATAATGACGAACCCGGGCAGGCAGCCGAGATAGGTTACATCGAAGGAGCCCGCATGAGTCTGGCCGTCATTCCCGACCAGACCGGCGCGGTCGATGGCAAAGCGCACCGGCAATTTCTGGATCGCGACGTCGTGGACGACCTGGTCGTAGGCGCGCTGCAGGAAGGTGGAGTAGATCGCGGCGAAGGGCTTCATGCCCTCGGCGGCAAGGCCGGCGGCGAATGTCACCGCGTGTTGTTCGGCGATGCCGACGTCGAAGCACCGCTTCGGAAATTTGTCGCCGAACAGGTTGAGCCCGGTTCCCGACGGCATCGCCGCGGTGATCGCGACGATACGGTCATCGGCCTCGGCCTCTTTGATCAGCGATTTGGCGAACACGCTAGTATAGGAAGGCGCGGTCGACTTCGATTTCACTTGGGCGCCGGTGACGACATCGAATTTTGCGACGCTGTGCCACTTGTCCTCGGCCTGCTCGGCCGACAGATAGCCGTGGCCCTTTTCGGTCACTGCGTGGATCAGCACTGGTCCCGGTTCCTGGCTGTCGCGGACGTTCTTCAGGACCGGCAGTAGATGATCGATGTTGTGGCCGTCGATCGGGCCGACATAGTAAAAGCCGAGTTCCTCGAACAATGTCCCGCCGGTGACAAAGCCACGGGCGTATTCCTCGGCTCGGCGCGCCGCATCTTCGAGCGGCTTCGGGAAGTGGCGCGCCACCTCCTTGGCGATGTGGCGCAGCGACATGAAGGACTTCGAAGACAGCAGGCGCGACAGATAGGCGCTCATCGCGCCTACCGCCGGCGCGATCGACATGTCGTTGTCGTTGAGAATGACGATCAGCCGCGAATCCATCGCCCCGGCGTTGTTCATCGCCTCGTAGGCCATCCCCCCGCTCATCGCGCTGTCGCCGATCACAGCGATGACGTTGCGCTGCTCGCCGCGGAAGTCGCGGGCGACGGCCATGCCGAGCGCGGAGGAAATCGAGGTCGAAGCGTGCGCGGCGCCGAACGGGTCGTATTCACTCTCCGACCGTTTCGTGAAACCCGAAAGCCCGCCGCCCTGCCGGATCGTGCGGATACGGTCGCGCCGGCCCGTCAGGATCTTATGCGGATATGCCTGATGACCGACGTCCCAAATGAGCCGGTCATGCGGCGTGTCGAAGACGTAGTGCAGCGCCACAGTCAGCTCGACGACCCCGAGGCTGGCGCCGAAATGACCGCCGGTGATCGAAACCGCATCGATCAGTTCCGCGCGCAACTCGTCGGCGAGCTGCCGCAGATCTTCTTCCCGCAGCTTGCGCAGATCAGCCGGAACATCGATCTGGTCGAGCAACGGCGTCCGATTGGAAATCGGGCGTGTTGGGTTTGAATCCAATTCTGCGCTCCTCACGTACGGCGGGTTATCACGAATCGCGCCGCCTCGCGTAAAAGTTCCGCTCTTTGTTCGAACAAATCAAGGTGGGCCACCGCTTGGTTAATCAGCAGCTCGGCCTGAGCTCGGGCGCGGTCCGCCCCGAGTATCGAGACGAAGGTGGCTTTTCCGGCCGCGGCGTCGGCGCCCACCGGCTTCCCAGTCTCAGCCGCCGAGCCTTCCACATCGAGAAGATCGTCGGCGATTTGGAAGGCAAGCCCCAGATCGTGGGCGTAGCCGCGTAGCGCGATCCGGGCTTCACCAGGCGCCTTGGCGAGAATCGCTCCGGCTTCGCACGAAAAGGCGATCAGCGCGCCGGTCTTCATTCGCTGGAGTCGGGTGATCGCACCGATGTCCAAGGTCTGGCGCTCGGCGATTAGATCGATCATCTGCCCGCCGACCATACCCGCCGCACCGGCGGCGGTGGCGAGCTCCGAGACGAGTTCGCAGCGCACCGCAGGATCCCCGTGGGTATCCGGATCGGCCAGCACCCCGAAGGCCGCGGTTAACAGACCGTCTCCGGCGAGAACCGCCGTCGCCTCGTCGAACTGCTTGTGGCAGGTCGCGCGGCCGCGGCGCAAATCGCTATTGTCCATCGCCGGCAAGTCGTCATGAACGAGGGAATAGGTGTGGACCATCTCGATCGCTGCCGCTACCTGCAGGGCGCAGCGCCGGGCGACCCCAAAAAGCCCGGCGCCGGCCAGGACCAGAAAGGGTCGCAGCCGTTTCCCCGGCGCCAGGGCCGAGTAGCGCATCGCGTCATAAACCCTGGCCTCGAGACCGGGGGGTACGACGAGCAGCCGCTCCAATGCAGCGTCGGTCAGCTTGGCTGCCTCGTCCAAAGCGCGCGGGAAAAAAATCGGTTCGGACCACGTCGTTTCAGTCAAGTTTGGCGGGCTCCACGCCGATGGCGCCCTCGGGGCCGATAACAATTCGATCCACCCTTTGCTGCGCCTCGTTCAGCTTTCTTTCGCAATGCCGCTTCAGTTGAGCTCCGCGCTCATAAGACATTATTGCTTCGTCGAGCTTGACCTGGCCGCCTTCGAGCCGGCGGACGATCTGCTCGAGCTCGGCAAGCGCATCCTCGAAACTCATCGCGGCGATATCGGGGGGAACGCCTGGGTCGACCATCTACTTTCTTCTTAACAAAAAACGCGATAGTGGTTCTGCCATCTAGCAGATGACGAGAGCGCGAAATAAGGCTGTTGTTGCCGAATTACAACAGCACGAACGGCCGCTCCGTCACATCGACATCAGCACGCGGACATGCGCCGCGACGCTGGCCGCCAGCGCCGGCAGATCGTAGCCTCCCTCGAGAGTAGCGACCAGACGACCTGCAGCATGGCGATAGGCAATCTCGAGCAACTTTTCGGTCACCCAGGTATAATCAGCCTCGTCGAGCATCAGCTGGGCCAGCGGATCGCTCCTGTGAGCGTCGAAACCCGCCGAGACCAGCACCAATTCGGGCCGGAACGCATCGAGTGCCGGCAGGATGCGTTGCGTCACGCCGAGACGGAACTGGCTCGAGCCGGCCATCGGGCGCAGCGGCACGTTTACGATATTGCCGACCCCAGTCTCGCTCGCCGCACCGGTTCCAGGGTAGAATGGATACTGGTGCGTCGAGGCGTAGAACAGAGTGCCGTCCGCCTCGAATGCCGCTTGCGTGCCATTGCCGTGATGGACGTCGAAATCGACCACGGCCACGCGGGCGAACCCGTGCACCTCGCGCGCCCGCAGCGCGCCGATCGCCGCATTGTTGAAGAGGCAAAACCCCATCGCCCGTTGCGGCTCGGCATGATGGCCGGGCGGCCGGACCGCGCAAAACGCATTGTCGGCCTCCTTTGCCACGACCGCATCGACTGCAGCGACGACCGCGCCGGCGGCGCGCAACGCCGCTTCTCCCGATGCTGGGGACAGCACCGTATCGGCATCGATTGCGATATGGCCGGTTTTGGGCACGGCGCCGAGAATACCCTCGACGTGCCGCCGGGGGTGGACACGCAGCAGATCGTCGCGGGCAGCTTGCGGCGCTTCGCAGCGCTCCAGCCGGGCGAATTCCGGATCGTCGAGCGCCGCCAGCACCGCCCGCAACCGGGCCGGCGATTCAGGATGATGCCGGCCGGGATCATGGTCGAGACAGGCTGGGTGCGTATAAAGCAATGTCGTCATCGGAGAATCCTCGCAGCCGGCCGAGTGTCGCACACCCGTTTAGATGAAGACCACAGGCTCGGCGCGCCTGTTCCCTAGCGGCGGCTCGAGCCATGAAAGGCGAGCGCGGCCCAACCGACGAGTAAACCCGCGCCGCCGAAAGGCGTAATCACGCCAAGCCATTCGCGTCCGGTCAGTGCCAGCGCAAAGAGGCTGAGGCTGAACAACAGCATGCCGGCGGCAAAGCTGCAACCCGCGATAGTCAGCGCCAGCCCGAGGCGGCCGGGAGACTGCGCGATCGCCGTCACGGCGATCAGCGCCGCGGCGTGCACCATGCCGTAGAGGGCGCCCGCCCGCAGCAATTCGGCGACTCGGTCGCCGGCGGCGAAATGCGCCGCGGCGGCGCCTGCCGCGACTGACAGGAACCCGCCGAGGGCCGCCGCAAGGAGCCACGCTCGAATCATCATCGCACCGCCTTTTCGCGCAAGGCAGCGGCATAAACCGCGAGCGTCTCCCGCGCGACGATAT
Organism: uncultured Alphaproteobacteria bacterium; assembly: GCA_963788085.1. Classification (GTDB taxonomy): domain Bacteria; phylum Pseudomonadota; class Alphaproteobacteria; order ATCC43930; family CGMCC-115725; genus AP-15. The sequence goes on along the minus strand of CAWBFS010000016.1, from coordinate 16,065 downwards.
CCTCGTCAAACTCGCGCTCGACCAATGCGCGTCCCGCACGCCCCATCGCTCTGCGGCGTACCGGATCGCCGGCGAGCGCAGCGATGGCTTCCGCCAGTCCCTGGATATCGCGTGGCGGCACCAGGAGGCCGGTCTCGCCGGTGCGGACGATCTCGCGGCAGCCGGCTACGTCGCTGGCGACAATGGGACGCGCGCAGGCGGCCGCCTCGAGCAACGCCTTCGGCACGCCTTCGCCATAGGTCGAGGGCAGCACCGCGATCGCCGCCCGGCCCCACACGGCGCGGACATCGGCAACAGGGCCCAGCCACTCGATACCGGGCTCGGTAGTCAGCGAGACCAGTAATTCCACGGTCAACGAGCCACGGTTGTCGGGATCGGTCGGTCCTGCGAGCAACAGTTCGACCGCGAGGCCGCGCCGTCGGAGCAGGCGGATTGCGGCGGCAGCGTCGAGCACGCCCTTGTCCCGCAGCATACGCGAGACGACGGCAACTGTGACGGTCCTGGCGTCCGGATCAGGTAGCGCTCGAAAATGGTTACAGTCGACGCCCGACCCTCTAATCATGGCGATTTGTGGAGGCGCGATCCCGAGTGTGATCAGCGCGTCGCGGTCTTCCGGGTTCTGCACAATGACCCAACCCCGCTCTCTAGGTGCCGCGAGGCGCAGCGCGATGCCCAGCGACGGTCGCCGCAACCTCGCGGCAAAGCTCGCGGCAGAGAAACGGGAACCCAGACCCATGATCGAATCAATCGCCACCGGAGCACTTGCCGGAGAGGGGAAGGCGCGACGCAGGGCGATACCGCCGAACAGCACCGGTTTCAGCGCGATCTGATGCACAAGGTCGGGCTGCTCGGCGCGATAGAGCCCGGCGATTTCGGAGATTGCCCGCGCGGCGCCAATCAGCCCGTCCCCGCGCCGCCGCCATCCGATCGGGCGTAGGCCGAAACCTTCGTCGCAGATGCGATCGCCATGCGCGCGCACGCGTGTTGCGACCACGACGTCGAAGCCGGCTGCCCGGGCGGCGCGTGCCACCGGCAGACGGTGCGAGCAGAAGTACCAATCCTCGGTGACGAGAAAGAGCAGCTTTGGCCGCCGCGCCGCAGCGGGAGCCGTGGGCGATGTCCGCAGGTTCAGCGGTTCTGTGATAACGGATAGGGCCACGTCGAAACGCCTGAGGGTCGGATCGGCACCGGGATCTCTCTAATGCATCTGCGTCCGGATCGGTTGGACAATCGGCGAGGCGGTCGGGCCCAGGGTGGCGCTTGGCACGCATCCTAGTGACCGGTGCGGCCGGCTTCATCGGCCGCGCGCTCTGCGTCGGCCTCGTCGAGCGTGGCCATGCCGTGCTCGGATTATCCAGGCGTCCGGCGGAACCAATCCCGGAAATCGAACTTCGCCCCATCGGCGATATCGGCCCCACGACCGACTGGTCGGGGCATCTCGACCGCATCGAAATCGTCGTGCATCTCGCCAACCGCGCGCACCGCTCCGGGCGGGAGCCAGGCGATCATAACGAGGCGCAGGCCGCGCAAATCCTGGCGCACTCTGCGGCAAAAGCCGGAGTGCGCCGGCTGATCCATATGAGCTCGGTCCGCGCGATGGGCGAAGCCACGCCGCCCGGAGCGCCACTTCGCGCGACCGACCCACCGCGCCCGCGCGATCCTTATGGCCGCGGCAAGCTCGCGATCGAGCGCGCCTTGCAGGCCGCGGCGCAGGAAAGCGGGATCGAGCTCGTCATTCTGCGCCCGCCGCTCGTCTACGGTCCCGGCGTGAAGGCAAATTTCCGGGCGCTGATGCGCCTCGTCGCGAGCGGGCTGCCGCTGCCTCTCGCCGGGATCGACAATCGCCGCAGCCTGATCTTCATCGACAACCTCATCGATCTCGTCGGCCGCGCTTGTCTGCATCCCGGCGCATCCGGGCGGGCGCTGCTGGCGCGCGACGCAGCCGACCTGTCGACACCCGAGCTGATCCGGCTTCTGGCCGCCGGATTGGACAGGCCGGCCCGACTCTTCGGCGTCCCACAGCCCGCATTTGCTGTGCTTCGCCGTCTTCCGATGCTAGGGCCATTGTTCACGCGGCTAACCCTCTCTCTGCAGGTCGATGACGCGGAGACCCGCGCCGCGCTCGATTGGCGGCCTCCGGTCTCGCCGGAAATCGGGCTGGCAGCGACGGCAACAGCCTTTCGCGACCGGTCGTAACGAGAACCCGCCGGGTGCCGCGGTGTTCGCAATGAGAGCATCCAGAACCGAGACCCCATGCCCGCCATCACCGAAGACACCGTATTGATCCGGCAAGCGCTCGCCTATGCCATCGAGGTTTACCGCGAGTTGAGCGAGGAGAATGGCGCCCCCAGCCTGGGTACGCAGAACCAGGTGGTGGAATTCATTCTGACCGACCCGGAGCTGCGCGCGGCGGTCGCGCGTTGGGGTCGGCTCGCCGAAAGCGGCGAGGCGACGACCGTGCCGCCACGGCGGTTGCCGTGCGACGCCGGCTACCGGCGGATCAAGGCTTACCTTCAATCGATCATGGATCAGCCGGTCTTTACTCGACCTGGACAGGAGCCACCTGATCGGCGCTGATTTTGGTTCGCCGGCGCGCTATATCGGGCAGAAATGTTTTTGAAGCGGAGGAGGCGGCCATGCCGAGCTTCGACATCGTTTCGCGGATCGAGCTTGCCGAAGTCGACAACGCCCTTGCCGGAATTACCCGCGAGATCGGCACGCGCTTCGACTTCAAGGGCAGCAAATGCAAGGTCGAGCGACAGGAAAGCGTGCTCAACGTCATCGCCGACGACGATCTCAAGCTGAAGCAGATGCATGAGTTGTTGAAGGTGCATATGACGCGGCGCAAGGTCGATCCCGCGGCTTTGGACTACAAGGCGCCGGAGAAGGCGTCGGGCAATACACTGAAGCAAACGATTGTGCTGCGGCAAGGCATTGACGCCGATCTTGCAAGGCAGCTGATCCGCGAGATCAAGGACAGCAAGCTGAAGGTGCAGGTGTCGATCCAGGGCGACGAGCTGCGCGTCACCGGCAAGAAGCGCGACGATCTGCAGGCGGCGATCTCTGTCGCCCGCGGCATGAAGATAGAGCAGCCGCTGCAATACGTGAATTTCCGCGACTAGCGGCTGCCGGCCGCCGGTTGTCTCGATCGACGCCGCAGGTTAGCTTCTTTGCCTCGAGCGAGAGGCAAATCCGATGCGGCTGGGTTTTGTCGGTACGGGGACGATGGGTGCGCCAATGGCCGGCTGTTTGATCGATGCCGGCCACCAGCTGACGGTCTACGATGTCAGGTCCGATGCCATCGCCGAGCTTTGTGCCCGTGGCGCACGCTCGGCCGAAAATCCGGCTGCCGTCGCCCGCCGGAGCGAGGTCGTGTTCACCTCATTGCCCGGCCCGACCGAGGTAGAGCATGCCGCGCTCGACCCCATGAACGGGATCCTCGCCGGATTACAGCAGGACGGTGGCGCTTATATCGATATGACCACGAATGCGCCATCGGTGGCGCGGCGCGTCGCCGAGGCTTGCCGGGCGCGCGGCGTCGACATGCTCGACGCGCCGGTCAGCGGTCGTCCCCCGACGATGACGGTCATGGTCGGCGGCGACGAGGCGGCCTTCGCTCGCTACCGGCCGCTGCTCGCGGCGATGGCCGGGAACATCTTCCATGTCGGCGGGGCAGGGGCCGGCTGCATCGCGAAGCTGGTCACCCAGTATCTCGGCTATACCAATTTCATCGCGGCGCTCGAAGGCATGCTGATCGGCGCCAAGGCGGGCATCGATCTCGGCGTGCTGGCGCAGATCGTTCCGGTGAGCGCTGGTGCCAGCCGGACCTTCGACAATATCCCGCGCTCGGTTCTGCCGGGTACGTTCACCGCCGGCGGAACCCTCGACATCGTCGCGAAAGATCTCGACCTCGCCTGCGGCTTGGCGCGTGAGGTCGGTGCGCCCGCCCATCTCGGGCTCCTCGCGCATGACGTGCTGAGCCGCGCCCAGGCGCGGGGCTGGGGGCAGGAAGGCTTTCCGATCGCCGCGCGGATCCTCGAGGCGATGGCCGGCGCCGAGCTCCGCGCGCCGGCGACGGATGTGCCCGGTTATCAGACGCAGGACCCCAGACGGGGCAGGACCTAGGCTGAACGGGTCGGGGTCAGGCCAGACGCCGCAGTGCTGCTTTCTTGTTCGCGCAACCTCTAACCCCAACCATCCGAGGACCGAAAATGGCGACCAGTACCACGGGGACCAACAGAAAAAAGCTGCTGCTGCCGACGACGATGTCGAAGGCCGGATGGGCGCTCGTCGAGGGGCGCGACGATGTCGAGGGAGTTTCCTTCGTGCCTACCGTGCCCAAGGCCGAGCTCCACCGGCTGTTGGAAGATGTCGCCGGGGTCGCGCTCGGCGTGCAGCCGTTCAGCGACCCCGAGCTCGACGCCGCGCCCGAGCTCGAAGTCGTCTCGCGCATCGGCGTCGGTTACGACGCGGTCGACGTGCCGGCGCTTACCCGCCGCAAGATCCCGTTGATGATCGGCGGCACCGCCAATTCGGTCACTGTCGCCGAGGCCGGGGTTTTCCTCATCATGTCGTTGGCCCGCCGCGGCGCGGCGATGGACAGGCTGGTCAGGGAAGGGCGCTGGCAAGACCGCTACAAGGAGATGCCGGTCGATCTCTACGGCAAGACCGTGCTGATCATCGGCTTTGGCAAGATCGGCACGCGCTCGGCCAAGCGCTTCGCGGCGATGGAGACCCACGTGCTGGTCTACGACCCGTATACGTATTCGGAGACGATCCATGGCATGGGCTACGAGCCGGTACAGGATCTCGACGCGGCGGTGGCGCGCGCCGATTTCATCACGATCCACTGCCCGAAAACGCCGGAGACGACCGGCCTCTTCGACGCCGCACGGCTCGCGCATATGAAACGGACCGCCTTCATCGTCAACACCGCGCGCGGCGGCATCATCGACGAGAAGGCGCTTTACGAGGTGCTGAAGGCGAACCGCATCGCCGGCGCCGCGCTCGACGTCTTCGACCAGGAGCCGACCCCGCAGGACAACCCGCTCCTGACCCTGCCGAACTTCATCGCCGCCCCGCATGTCGCCGGCGTCACGCGCGAGGCCGTCGACCGCATGGGCGTCGCCGCCGTCGAGAACATCCTCAGCGTCCTCGACGGCAAGCCGATCCGCGACAACGTCGTCAACAAGGAAGTGCTGGACTGAAATTGGAGCGGGTGCGCGCCATCACAACTTCTCGCAGACCCTGACCTTCGTCGTCGGCCTGCTGTACCTGGAGAAGCGGGTCAGCTATCGGCGGCTGCAGAAGGAATTCGGGCTCGACGACGAGACGCTCGAGGACGTCCGCCACGAGCTGATCGTCAAGCGCCTGGCGGTCGACGAGGGCGGACAAGGGCTTGCCTTCGTCGGCGCGGCCCTCTTCGAGACCGGCGATGCCCCGCCTCCGGCATTTGCACCGGTTGCCGCGCCGATCGCCCTGCCGCCGGTTTCGCCTGCGCCGGCCGCGATCGCCGCGGCGCCGGAGGCCGAGCGCCGCCAGCTGACCGTGATGTTTTGCGACCTGGTGGGGTCGACCGCACTCTCGACCGGGATGGACCCCGAAGATTTGCGCGATGTGATCGCGTCGTTTCAGAGCCGGTGCAGCGCGGCGATCCGGCATTACGACGGCTTTGTCGCGAAGTACATGGGCGACGGCATCCTCGTCTATTTCGGCTACCCGCGCGCCCATGAGGACGAGGCCGAGCGTTCGGCGCGGGCGGGTCTCGATATCGTCGATGCGATGGCGGAGCTGAATGCCGCGGTCCCGAGGCCGCCCGGGGTCGAGCTCGCGGTGCGGATCGGCATCGCCACCGGACCGGTGATCGTCGGCGACCAGATCGGCGAAGGAACGGCATCGGAGACCGCGGTCGTCGGCGAGACGCCGAACCTGGCGGCGCGTCTGCAGGCATTGGCGCAGCCGAACCAGATCGTCGTCAGCGCGGCGACGCGCGCGATGCTCGGCGATCACTTCGACCTCGAGGATCTCGGGGCCTCATGAGCTCAAGGGGTTCGCCGAGCCGGTGCCGGCGTGGCGCGTCCTGTCGGCGCGGGATGTCGAGAGCCGGTTTGCCGCAACCCGGACCGGGAGTCGCGCACCCCTCGTCGGGCGCCAGGAGGAGATGGGGCTGCTGTTGCGCGCCTGGGACGGCAGTAGCCACGGCCGCGGCCAGGTCGTGCTGATCCAGGGGGAAGCCGGGGTCGGCAAGTCCCGCCTGGTGGAAGGATTGCGGGAGGCGGCCGGCAAGGACCACATCTGGGTGGCGATCCGCTGCTCGCCGTTTCACACGGCGAGCGCCTTTCCATCCGATCATCGAACATTTGAAGCGCGTGTTCGGCTGGCAGCCGGAGGATACCGCACCGCAGCACCTGGCGAAGCTCGAAGCCGGGCTCGCCGGCTTCAAGACCTTGCCCCGCTCCGAGAGTGTCAGGTTATTCGCCGATTTGATGTCTGTGCCGGCGCCGGAGGACCGCTATCCGCGCCTTCAGATGACGGCGCAGCAGCAGCGCGATGCGACCCTCGATGCGATCGTTGCCTGGCTGATCGAAACGGCCGAGCGCACCCCGGTGCTGATGGCCTGGGAGGATTTGCACTGGGCCGATCCGACGACATTGGAAACGTTGGGCATGCTGATCGAGCAGGCGCCGACCGCGGCGATGCTGGTCGTCGCGACCTATCGGCCGGAATTGACGCCGCCCTGGCCGCAACGCTCGCACATGATTCCGATCACGCTCAACCGCCTGGAGCGGCCGGAGGTCGAGACGATGGTCAGTCATCTCTCCGGCGGCCGGCCGCTGCCCGGCGAGGTGGTCGATCATATCGTCGCCAAGGCCGACGGCGTGCCGCTCTACGTCGAGGAGCTGACCAAGGCCATCCTCGGTTCGGGGGTGCTCGAGGCCCGCGGCGAGGCCTACGTGCTCAGGGGCGCGCTGGCGCAATTGCACATCCCGGAGACATTGCAGGATTTGCTGATGGCGCGGCTCGATCGGGCGCCGCGGCTGCGCGAAGTCGCCCAATTGGGCTCCGTGCTGGGACGCGAGTTTGCCTATGACATGATCAGCGCCTTGGCCGGGATCGAGGAAGAGATGTTGCAGAGCGGTCTCGGCCAGCTGGTGGTCGACGAGCTGCTCTACCAGCGCGGCCGCCCGCCGCGGTCGCGCTATCTGTTCAAGCATGCGCTGATTCAGGATGCGGCCTACCAATCGCTGCTGAAGCGCACCCGCCAGCAATATCACCAGCAGGTGGCAAAGCTGCTGGAGGAGCGCTTTCCCGAGGTGGCGAGCACGCAACCGGAATTGGTGGCGCATCACTACACCGAAGCGAACTGCCCGGCGCAGGCGATTGCGTACTGGCTCACAGCCGGCGTGGCCGCGGCGAGCAAGTCGGCGAACCTCGAAGCGATCGACCAATTTCGCCGAGGCCTGGCGCTGGTCGAAGCGCTATCGGATATGCGCGAGCGGGCCGAGCGCGAGCTGGACTTGCAAATGGCGCTTGGTCCCGCCCTGGTCGCGACCAAGAATCTCCGCCACCCCGACATCGGCCGAGCCTATGCGCGGGCATGGGAACTCTGTCGGCAGACTCGGGGATCACTCCCGCGAGTTCACGGCGCTCCGCGGCCTGCAGCTCAACCATTTGAACCTACTCGAAATGGAGAAGGCGCAGCATTTCGCCGAGGAGGCGTTGCTTGTCGCCGAACGGCTTGACGATGCGGCCCGTCTTGTCGGGGCGCACATGATGGTGGGCGTGACGCTGTATTGGCAGGGGAAACTCAAGCTGGCGCTTGCACAATTTCGGCGTGGCCTTGAGATGTTCGATCTGAACATGGGATTCCCGGATTGGCCGGGTGCTAACCCCGGCGTGCAATGCCAGTTCTACCTGGCGCAAATTTCCTGGATGCTCGGTTACCTGGATCGGTCCCTCGATGAGCTGAGAGCAGCGGTCAGAAGCGCCGAGACGCTCGGGCACCCGTATACCCTCGCCCAAACGCTGTGTTTCGTTGCGTTCGTTCACATCTTTCGCCGCGAGCCGTCGGCGGCCGCCGACTATGCCGGACGGGCTTTGAGGATCTGCGAGGAGCACCGCATCGCGCAGTATCACGCGGTCGCCCTTTGCGCGAACGGATGGGCGCTCGGCGCCTCTGGCGAAAGCGAGAAGGGACTGGCCCAAATTGGACAAGGGGTGGACGGCTACGGTCTTGGGTCTTGCCAACATATGCTGTTGGCGTTCCAGGCCGATGCGCAATTGGCGATCGGCAAGCCCGAAGCGGCGCTTGTATCGGCCGCTGCCGGGCTGAAGGCGGTCGAAAAGGCGGGGGGAGCGCCGCTCGAAGCGGAGCTTTATCGGCTCAGGGGCGAGGCCTTGCTCGCCGGCGCGGGGACGGTGAGCGAGGTCGAGGCGGCCATCGAGAAGGGCATTGACGTCGCGCGCCGGCAGAACGCAAAGTCCTGGGAATTGCGCGGTGCCATGAGCCTCGCCCGCCTGCGCCGACAGCAGGGCCGGCCGCAAGAAGCGGTCGCCCTGCTCGCCCCGATCCTCGCCTGGTTCACCGAAGGCCTCGACACCGCCGACCTGCAAGCCGCACGCACCCTCCTCGACAACCTCGAAAGCCCCGCCGGTCTCGATGCTGCCGGCTGACCGCCGTCGCAGAGCGCTGGAGCCGATGATTTCAATCGCCGTTATCCCAGATCCCGATGATCAGGACCCGTGCGCCACATCACCCCCACCCCAGCCCTCCCCCATCAAGGCGGAGGGAGCGGTTAAGCCCTCCCCCTCGATGGGGGAGGGCTGGGAGGGGGTGACAAGTGGAAAGGCTAATGCCGAAATGAAGAAGCGTCCGATTGCCGGGGCGCGGGAGCGTGCCCGATCCTTACGACGAGATATGACTGACGCCGAGAAAAGCGTCTGGCGGATCTTGCGGTTGTATCAAATCGACGGACACAGATTCCGCCGGCAAGTGCCTCTGGGGCGTTACATTGCCGATTTTGTCTGCCACGACGCGCGCCTGATTATCGAAATTGACGGCGGCCCACACCAAGGGTCGGCGCCGCAGGACGCAGAGCGAACCCGCTTCCTCCAAGCCCAGGGCTACCGGGTTGTACGCTTCTGGAATAACGAGGTGCTGTCGAACCTCGAAGGCGTGCGTTCGACGATCGCCGAAAACTTGCGGTGTCACCCCCTCCCAACCCTCCCCCATCGAGGGGGAGGGCTTTGACAACTGCCTTGACCACAGTCTGCGCGCTCTCCGCCCCTAAGGGGCAGAGAGGGAGGCACCTTGCTTATTCCGCGGCGGCGGCGAGCTTGTCCTGCGTCTTCGTCTCGAAGTCGCTGGCGTCGTGGCGCTCGTGCAACTGGCTCGAGGGCTCGCCGGCGGTGCGGTTGACCATGCGCCCGCGCTTCACGGCCGGCCGTTCGAGGAGCGTGTCGGCCCAGCGCTGCACGTTCTTGTACTCGTGGACGGCGAGGAATTCGGCCGCCCCGTACTGGTTGAATTTCGCCAGCCCGCCATACCACGGGAAGATCGCGATGTCGGCGATCGTGTAGTCCGGGCCCGCGACATACTTGCTTTCCGCCAGGCGGCGGTCGAGCACGTCCAAGAGGCGCTTCGTCTCCATCGTAAAGCGGTCGATCGCATATTCGATCTTGACTGGTGCATAGGCGTAGAAGTGGCCGAAGCCGCCGCCGACATAGGGCGTGCTCCCCATCTGCCAGAACAGCCACGACAGGCATTCGGCGCGCTCGGCGGGCTCCGTCGGCAGAAACTCGCCGAATTTCTCGGCGAGGTGCATCAGGATTGCGCCGGTCTCGAAGATCCGGATCGGCTTCGGGCCGCTGCGGTCCACCAGCGCCGGGATCTTCGAATTCGGATTGATCGCGACGAAGCCGCTGCTGAACTGATCGCCCTCACCGATCCGGATCAGCCAGGCATCGTACTCCGCGCCCTTATGACCGAGGGCCAGCAGCTCTTCGAGCATGATCGTGACCTTGACACCGTTCGGTGTGCCCTGCGAGTACAGCTGCAGGGGGTGGCGGCCGATCGGCAGCTCTTTCTCGTGCGTGGCACCCGCGATCGGGCGGTTGATGTTCTCGAATCTGCCGCCGCTCGGCTTGTTCCAAGTCCAGACATTGGGCGGCGTGTATTCGGGTGTGTCGGTCATTCCTAAACCTCCAAGGGTGCTACGGATGCGTGGCTGGGTTTATAGAGCGCAACAACCCGGCCGCGTCGAGCCGGGTTGTCTGAGCAAGGCCTCCGGTGCAGACGCGCGGCTCTGCGTCGTGCGCTTATTCGGCGGCGGCAGCCAGGTTGGGTGTCGGCTCGAGCGGCAACCCCGGGTGACCCGTCAATCTCTCGCCTTCCGCCCACATCTCGAGCGCCTGCTTCTTCATCGCCGGAAGAACGGAGGCGATCTTGTCCGCATCGAGATCGGCCGCAATCCCCGGATAGCCGGCGCGCTCGATCATCGCCCGCAATTTTCCGGTCTCGAACTGCTCCAAGGTCCAGGCGAGCGGATCTTCGACCAATGTCCGGTCCCAATAGATGCGGTGGTTCTTGTTGCGGGGCCCGTAGTGGTAATGCGCGCCGTTCCAGAAATGGTCGAAGGCCAGGAGCTCGGTTTCTTCCGTGTAGGCCTTGCCCGGCGTGCCGCCGATATCGGCCAGGACATGGATCGCGAGGCCGCCATCGCCCATCGGCAGCCGCCGCATCTCGAGCCCGAACCGGATGTTGCCGGCTTCGAAGATGTGCGTGCCGCGGTTGTGTTTGACCGTATTCCGTTTGGTCGCATAGAGCTCACGAGCGCAGGCCTCCAGATCGGGCAGGATATCCCGAACCTCTGACATGTCGGTCGCCTTGGCGATTTGCGGATAGCCGGCCCGCTCCAGCATTTTCGGCAGCTTCGTCCCGAGCGTCTTGATCGTCCAGCCGATCGGGTTCCCGTCAGTGACGGGGTCCATCCGGTAGAGGTTCGTCAGGGATGCGCCACCCAGCATCTCCGGCCCGGCAACTTTCAGATCGGGATTTTCCGGGCCGTACTCGTAGCTTTTTTCAAAGTCGAAGCAGTTGAACCGCAAGAGGGTCGTCGCTTTGCCGGCGACATCCGCCATCACGGCGATCGAGACACCCTGGTCGGCATGATCCTGGATGTTGCCGTCCCACAACTCGTGCCTGACGACGAATGTCAGGGGGCCGGCGGTAAATTTCTGTGATGCTGGTGTCATGTCCGGACACTCCTTTCTTGTAAGAGGCTGGGAAGAATGTAGAGAGACAGCGCGAGAATTGCACGATTTCGCGTTGCGCTAAAAGGCGAACATCGCGGTATCCGGCGCGAGGCCGAAGAGGATGCGGCCGATCGTCTCGTAATGCGCCTGCCGCCCTTGGGCCTCTTGCGAGGCGGTATGCATGTCGCGGAAGCGGCGCTCGAACGGGCGGTCGTCGAAGATCGCGGTCGAGCCGGCGCTGTGATAGAGGGTGTTGACGACCTCGCGCGCCTGATCGATCGCCCAGGTCGAAATAAGGCGGATTGTCGTGTTTTGCTCGAGGCTCAGCTCACCGGTCTGGCCGACCGCTTCCCAGATCTCGGCGAGACTGCTCAGCAGGTAGGCGCGCGCCGAACCGAGCCGCGCCTCGGCCTGCGCCAGCTGCGACTGGATCACTTGGTTCTCACACAGCCGTTGACGGGCGCCGCGCGGCACCTTCTCTGTCGCGAGTGCGGTGAAGTCGCCGATCATGCCGCGCGCGACGCCGAGCGCTACCGCAGCAACTCCACAGGCGTAGAGATTGCTGCTGCTGAAACAATAGAGCCGGCCCGGCTGGCGCGGCGCAATCCTGGGATCGCGCACCACGGTACAGCGTTCAGGGATGAAAAGATCGGTCACCGAATAGCGGTCGCTGCCGGTGCCGCGCAGACCGACGACATGCCAGATGTCCGTCATCGTCGCCTCGCTTTTTGGAAACAGCAAGGTGCGCAGGATTTCGCCGCCATCCGCGCGGCACAGCGGCGCGCCGTCGGGGCCGCGCGTCACGACATGGGCGCCGAGCCAACTCGCATGATGGCTGCCGCTGGCGAAATTCCACGCGCCGGTTAGGCGGAACCCGCCGGGGACGACGCACAGCTCGGCCGGCCCGACGGGGCCCCAGGCGACGATGCCGTCCGGCGGTCCGAAGATTTCCTGTGCGACATCGGGGTCGAGGAAGGCGGCAACCATCGAGCAGCCGTTCGCCTGTTCGACACACCAGCCGGTGCTGGCGTCATGGCGGGCGATTTGCTCGACCACTCGAATGTAGGTCATCGGGTCGAGTTGGGCCCCGCCGAGGAAACGCCGCTGCAACAGGCGAAAGAGACCATTGTCGATCAGCGCCGACACGATCCATTCCGGCAGTTCACGGTTTCGATCGATCTCGTCAGCTGCTGATGCGAGAATTGGCCGAGCGAGCGGGCCCGCGCGACGTAATCTGGCCTATCGTGCAAAACCGCGTCCATCTTTCCCCCTCCTATCTGCGCGTCATGCCGCAACCAGGCATTCAACCAACTACGCGCAGCTTGGCCTTGATCTGGATCAAAGACTGGCCTCGGAGCACTGCTGTCGAGAAGATGAGCACGATTGGCGAGAGCTGATCCCTCTCCTCGGGTGCGGCAGGCGCCGTCTCAAGCGGACCCAACTGCCGGTTCTGGCAATTCGCTCGCCCACCGCATCGTCTCGCGCTCGGGACGCATCAGCGCCATCCCGATGACGCCGCCGACCAGCATGACGACACCACAGATCATGAAGCCGGTGTTGAAGCCGTCGAGTGGCGTCGCCGCCGACTCGACGACGCTGCCCATGACGTAGGGGGCCAAAAGCCCGGCCGACGTGCTGACAGCGGTACCGATGGCGAGCATGGCGCCGCGCTGAGCGACCGGCGCGATTTCGCTGACGACGGCGTTGCCGATCACGTAGATGACCGAAGGCAGCGCCACCCCGATCGTCGTCAGCGCGATCTTGGCGGCAACGCCCGGCACATACGGCATGATCGCCAGCGCCGCGCCGCCGAGCGCCACGCAGGCGCCGCCAAAGATCCCGCGCGCCACCCGACTCGGCACTCCCCGAGTGAGCAGGCGTTGCGACCACCAGCCGGCGGCAATTACCAGGATCACACTGGCCCCCGCCGGAAGCGCGCCCAATAGGCCGATCGAGCCCTGCGCAAAGCCGAGCCCCTTGATCAGAAACGCCCCCTGCCAGGTCAGGGCTTGCGACAACCCCCACTGGGCGCCGAAACTCGCGCACCACGCCGCAATGATCGTCGGGCTGCGCAGAAGCTGTCCGTAGGCGAGCCTTGGTGGTGTTGGCGCCGCATTCTTCGCGGTGGCGGCGGTCAGCGAACCCTCGCGGCCGAGCGCCAGCCACGCCGCAGTCCAGGCGAGGCCGGCAATGCCGAGCACGCCGAAGGCCCAGTGCCAAGAATAATTGACGATGACCCAGTTGAGCAGCGGCAGCGCCACCATGATGCCGATGCCGGCTCCCTGCGCGATGACCGCGGTCGGCAGTGTGCGAAGCTCGTTGGGAAACCATTTGTAGGCGGAATGCAGGGCCACCGGATAGGCCGGTCCCTCGCCGGCGCCGAGAGCAACCCGGCAGGCGACCACCGTGGCGAACCCGATCGTCCCGAGCATCGGAAACTGGGTCAGCGCCCAGACGAGGCCCATGGTCAGCAACGCCCAGCGTGTTTGCACTCGATTGACGACGAAGCCGGTAACGATCGCCGAAACCGAAAACAACAGGAAGAAACTCGAGCCGATCAATCCGAACTGGCGTGGGCTGAGCTGAAGCTCTTGCATGATCGGCACGGCGGCGATCCCGATCACCGCCTTGTCGGCAAAGTTGATCAGCATGAACAGGAACAACAGCGCGACGATCAGCCAAGCTTCCCTCGGCGTTTCCGAGGGGTGGGCGGTGGCGACCCCGCCGCGCCGCCGGGCGATCTCGCGAATTTCGACAGCCGTGGACCGGGAAGCCTGGACACTCATGGGGAACTCCGTGCAAGCTCTGGGTACCTGTCCGTACCTTCAAATAAGGGGTACGAGTGGGTACCAAAATAAGATAGGCCATGAAAAAGTCCGTCATCCCCGATCAGTCCTCCGCCGAACACCCGATGCAAGACCGCATCCTGGGCGCCGCATTCAAGGCGTTCACAGAAGAGGGTTATGCCGGTACCAGCACGCTCGATATCGCGAAGCGCGCCAAAATCTCGAAACGAGATCTCTATGCGAACTTCAGCAGCAAGCATGCGGTGCTCGTCGCCTGCATCATGAGCCGCGCCGAGCGAATGCGGCTGCCGCCGGACCTGCCTACCCCACGCAGCCGGCAGATGCTTGCGTCGACGCTCACCAGCTTTGCGACGAAACTGGTGCGCGAGGTTTGCGACCCATCGGTGATCGCGACGTTCCGTTTGGCGATCGCCGAGGCGACACGCTCGCCTGAGATAGCCCAAGCTCTCGACTCGGCCGGCCGGGATGCGGCGCGGCGCGCCCTTACGGAACTATTAGCGAGTGCCCAATCGACCGGGCTCATAGGCTCGGGAGAGCCGGCGGAGATGGCGATGCAATATCTGGGACTTGTCTGGGAGGGCCTGATGGTGGGCTTGCTGCTCGGGGTCGCCGCGAGGCCCGAGCCGGCCGAGGCCGAGCGGCGGGCCGCCAGCGCGACAGCGGCATTCATGCAGCTGCATCCCGATCCTGCTACGCCCGGGTAGCCCGGTTTAGAGATCACGGGGGGAGACCGTCACCGAACCATCACAGGAGTGTCATCAAACGGGTGTTTAACAGCCGAGGTTTTCCGTCTGTGCCCGTCCCGCAAAACCGCATCCGCCAGGGAGAAAGCGATGTCCCGAGCATCTCTTTGGATCACGGCTGTCGCCGTCGCGCTGTTGTTGGCGAGGCCTCCCGCCGCGATGGCGGCAGCGAACGACTGTCCCAATGGCGGCAAGATCCGTTTCGGCGTCGAACCTTATGATACCGCCGCCCGGCTCGTGCCGATCTACCAGGCGGTCGGAAAGCTGATCGGCGAAAAGCTCGGCTGCGAGGTCGAAGTCTTCGTCGCGACGAGCTACAACGCCGAGATCGAAGCGATGCGCAACGGCAAGCTCGAAATCGGCGAATTCGGCCCGCTCGGCTACGTGCTCGCCCATCAAGTCGCCAAAGCGGAAGCCGTCGCCGCCTTCGGCACCAAGGATGGCAAGCCCGACACCTATTGGGCCAGCATCGTCACCTATCCCGGCTCCGGCATCAAAACGGTTGCCGAGATCAAGGGGCACAGCTTCGCGTTTCCGACCCGGCCTCGACCTCGGGCATCTGTTTTCCGCCTACGGGCTGCGCAAGGCCGGCATCGACCCCGACAAGGACATCAAGGCAATCTACGCCGGCAGCCACACCTCGTCCTTCGAGGCGCTCTACAACGAGAAGGTCGACGCCGGCGAATTGAACAGCGACAACTCGAATCAGCCAAGCAGCGCGGCCATTACAAAGATGGCGATCTGGTCTTTCGTGGAAATCGGATCCGATCCGACCGACCCGTTCCAGTACGCGGCGATCTGCCGGCGGGCTTCAAGGAACGGGTGACGAGGTACTGCAGAACCTCGATCTTTCGATACTCGACCCGGCCGACCGCAAGATCATGGTCGGAGCGGGGATCACTCGGCTGGTGCCACAGAGCGACGGCGCCTATGACGGCATCCGCGACCTGGTCAAGACGCTCGATATCGACCTGGAGAAACTGAGCTGACCGCGGGAAGGGCCGGGCACAGTCTCATGCTGCGGTCGCGACCTGTCGATGCGCTACCCAACGGCAAGTGGCGATTTCCGAATTCGAATCGACGTTCCGGCGGCAGCTCGTCGTCGTGCTGGGCGGCAACGGCAGCGGGAAGACCACGCTGTTGCGCTGCATCCGCGGATGCTACGCCCGACCGCCGGCGAGATCTGGCTGAACGGCGCCAATTTGTGCCGCTCTTTCGGGCGAGCGGCTGCGCCAGGCGCGTCTGCCGCTGGCGATGATCTG
>CAWBFS010000015.1:0-299057 GCA_963788085.1 uncultured Alphaproteobacteria bacterium | reverse complement strand
TGACGCATTTCGACCCTAAGCGGCCATTCGTTGCACGCACCGCGCCGTAAGTAGCGCGCAACATCGACAGAGCGCTCGAAGACGCTCTTTGGCACGCGGCCCACGATGGTCGGGAAAAATCCTGCGACGACGGCGATAGTCCAGAAACTGGACTACTGCGCCGTCTTTCTTGATGCTAAGGTTTCAATATGAAGGGCTATGGATCATTCTGTCCCGTTGCCAAAGCTGCGGAGATCCTAACCGAGCGCTGGACGCTGCTCGTTCTTCGCGAGTTACTTTTGGGCTCATGCCATTTTAACCATCTCCGCCGCGGCATCCCGCAGATGTCGCCGACCCTGCTATCCAAGCGCCTCCAGACGCTGGAATGGGCTGGGCTGGTCTCGCGCAGGTCCGGCGCCAACGGGCACTGGGAGTATCACCCGACCCAGGCCGCCGAGGAACTTGGGCCCATTATCGACGCAGTGGGCCATTGGGGGCAAAGGTGGGCCCGCAGCCGGCTCACATCCGACGAACTCGATGCCGGCAGGCTGATGTGGAATATGCGCCGGTCGTTCAACCCGGAGAGCCTTCCGCCCAGCGGCCTCGTGCTCTATACGGAAATCATCGACGCACAACTTCAGGTGCTGGTGGTTTGTCATCAAGGACGGCGAGGTCGATCTCTGTTGGGACGATCCGGGCTTTGACGTCGACATCAGCCTCTACGTGGATCTGCTGACACTCGTAAAGATCTTTATAGGGGAGCTGTCTCTAGCGCGCGCACGCGAACTCGGCAAGATCGAGATCGATGGGCCAAAAGATCTTATCAGGGGCATGTCGAGTTGGTTTCCCCTCAGCAAATATGCCGATAAAAGCCCTCTGCCTGTGTCTTGAGTTATTCCCTCTCCGAACAAAACCGCGCGTCCTGCTTAGTCCAGAATCTGCACTAGTCATGGTGTCGAGGATTGGCGAAAAGCCATCCGGATGCGCCAGCGGGCGCTTACCACATCTATTGGGGGTAAACGTGAGCCGCACTTCACTAGTTTCATTCGCTCTCGTCCTGGTCATGACTTGTGTCACTGGGGCGTTAGCAGATCCGCTTTCAAATGAAATGGCGTCGATGAACGCCCGATGGGATGCTGCGATTAACAGCGCGGAGAGCTATCGCCGGAAGTTGGTGACGGCGTGACGTGGTAAGGCGGCGTATCGTGGTGGTGTTCAACGCTCCACTTCTCCAATGAAGGAGTGATACGCCGTGTCCGACAGTCAAGTGATCAAGCTCGCCCAGCCAGGGGCCTTTACCGATTCCCTGACCGAGATCCTGCGCAATGGGGCGCGAGCGCTGCTGACCCAGGCGGTCGAGGCGGAGGTTGCTGAGTTTCTCGCAACCCATGCCGATCTCAAGACCGAGACGGGCCAGCAGCGGGTCGTCCGCCACGGCCATCTTCCGCAACGCGAGATCATGACCGGCATCGGGCCGGTCGCCGTTCGCCAGCCGCGGGTACGCGACCGCGAAGCTGCCGAGGGCGAGCGCATCCGGTACTCGCCCTCGATCGTGCCGCCGTACGCGCGGCGATCGAAGAGCCTTGAGGTGCTGATCCCTGTCCTATACCTGAAGGGCATCTCTAGCGGCGACTTCGAGGAAGCGCTGGCGGCCCTCGTCGGCAAGGAAGCGAGCGGTCTATCGGCCTCGACCATCGCCCGCCTCAAGGAGGCGTGGACCGAGGAGCATACGCGCTGGCAGAAGCGCGATCTGTCAGCAAAGCGCTACGTCTACTGCTGGGCCGACGGCATCCATTTGGAGGCTCGGCTCGAGGAGCAGGCGCAGTGCATTCTGGTCATCATCGGCGCGACGCCTGAAGGCAGGAAGGAACTTGTCGGCTTCACCGATGGCATGCGCGAGAGCTCACAATCCTGGCGCGATCTGCTGCTCGATTTGAAGCGTCGCGGGCTGACAACGGCGCCGCAGATTGCGGTCGCCGACGGCGCGCTCGGGTTCTGGAAGGCGCTCGGCGAGGTGTGGCCGACAACCCGCGAGCAACGCTGTTGGGTGCACAAGACCGCGAACATCTTGAACAAGATGCCGAAGAGCCTGCACACCAAGGCCAAGCGTTCGCTGCAGGAGATCTGGATGGCGGAGACCAAGAAGGATGCCGTTAAGGCATTGGAAGCCTTTGTCGAAACCTATCAGGTCAAATACAAGAGAGCGACCGATTGCCTGATCAAGGACCGCGATGCGCTGCTGGCGTTCTACGACTTTCCGGCCGAGCACTGGAAGCACTTACGAACGACGAACCCCATTGAAAGCACCTTTGCAACCGTCCGGCACCGCACCATCCGGTCAAAAGGCTGTCTATCGAACAAGACGGCGCTCGCCATGGTCTTCAAGCTGGTCGAAGGCGCCCAAAAGAATTGGCGCCGCATCGACGGCCACAACCAGTTGCCAAAACTGATCCAGGGTATCAGGTTCACTGACGGGATCGAGGTGATCGGCAATTCTGCCGCGCCTCAAGCCCAAGCCGCCGCCTGATCCCTCAGGCCATCACCAAGAATTCGGCGATAGCTCCAGCGCGGACTTCAATGCCTTATTACCAATGTACACCTCGGATGCCAGTTTGATGCCGTCTGGCGCGCAGCCGGTCACCGGCCCGACGGCAATCCGCGATTTCTTTGCAGGGCGCGGAAGAAGTATTCAAAATCATAAGCTTGAGTTGGTTAATGTGGTAGCTCTAGGAAACTTCGCCTATGTCACTTCCCATTTCACTGCGACATTAGTGGTGAATAAGGAGGCGAGACCTATTAGCGGCAGCACGGTGAGGCTGCTTGAGCGTCAGTCGGACGGAGAGTGGAAGATAAAGTCTCACATCTTCGTTCGAGAATAAAATACCAGCTGCTACGGTTCTCCAGCCAATGGAAGGATCGAGAGCCGACGGGCCACTGAAGCAAGCCCGAGCACTTCAGAGCCTCCGGCATCGCCGCGTGATCATAGCGATCCGCTTCGGCCGGGATGCGGAAAAGCTGGCAGTATTGGCCTCTCTCGCGACTTTAGCGGGACGACATCGGCTGGCTCCGAGACTCGTCCAATCGATCCGAGGGCGGCCCCTTGCCGCGGGAAGTCAAGATAAAGACAGGCCCACTCCGCAGCGAGCGAAGGTCGGCTTTCCACCCATTGCCGACGCTCAACGAGACCCCCGAGCCCTCCTGAGGCGTCCGGCTTGGGGCTCCGACGCTGCCATCGCCCGGTGAAGGCCGATCCACCATGTGGTTGCCACAATCGCATGGTAATTTCGTCGGTGTCGGCGGCTGCGGTCTGCCAAGGTTATTTTGGAAGGTTTATTTTGATGGGAGTTGGCGATACCTGATCTCAACCTGATAAAACAGGTAAAACAGGCGATGGCGAGGAGAGGGCTGCGCGCATCGACGATCCAGAAACGCGAATTGGGGTTTTCAGGATCGCTTCGCGGCCTCCGGACTAAGCCGCGCGGAGCGAGCCGGGTGTGGGGCTGCGCCGGGCCGACGCAGGGCGAGGAGGCCGAACACAAGGGCGAGCGCCAGGGATGCGACGACGACGATAACCATCCACAGAGCGCTGTGTTGCGGCAGTTGGCCGATCAGCAATGTGCCGAGTGCCGCGATCATCATCTGCAAGAACCCCAGCAGCCCGGAAGCAGCGCCGGCAATGCGCGGATGGACGCTGAGGCCAGCCGCAATCGCCGGAGGTTGGCTCAGACCATTGCCGACGGAGCTGATCGCCATCGGCACGAACAACGCCCAGGGCGTCAGCTCGACGAGACACCACACCGCGAGCATTGCACCCGAGGCGAGAGACAGCATCAGGCCGGCGATCAGAAGACGGGAGCTGCCGACGGCGACGGACAAGCGCGCGACGCCGGCATTGCCGAGGATATAGGCTGCCATTGGCAGCAGGATCATCAACCCGTAGGTGCTCGGCGGCTCGTACAGCACCTCCGACAACAGGTAAGGCGCGCTCGCCAAGAACGTAAACCACGAGGCGCTGGTGAAGGCGGTCGTCAACGCAAAGCCGAGAAAGGGCGGGGAACGCAGCAGCAGCACGAAGGACCGGGCCATGGCTGCCAGATTGGCCGGCGCGGGATTGCGATGGGTTTCTTCGAGACGCGCCGCCGTCAGGACCAGCACCGCCGCACCGAGCGCGCCGAGAAGCGCGAAATCGGCGCGCCAGCCGACCCATTGGGCCAAGTATGCGCCGATCGCCGGCGATATCGAAGGTGCCAGGCTCATCGCCATCGCGATCGTCGCAATGGCGCTCGCCGAGCGCTCGCGGTCGAACAGGTCGCGCACGATCGCCCGGCCCAGCACCATGCCGGCGCACCCGCCGCAGGCCTCGATCACGCGGCCGACGATCAGCATCGGCAACGACCAGGCGAGCCCGCACACCACCGTCCCGGCAAGGAACAGGGCGAGCCCGGCGATAAGTACAGGGCGTCGCCCGAAGCGATCGGAGACAGGACCATAGACGAGCTGCCCGACGGCGATGCCGGCGAGAAAGAGCGTCAATACCAGCTGGACCGTTCCGGCGGGGGCCGCAAATACCTTGGCCAGCAGCGGCAGCGACGGCACCGGCATGTGCAGCGCGGCCGGCGCGATCGCGGCCACCGCGACCAGAAGGCCGAGGGGTGCCCGGGAGCTCATCAACGGGTCCGGCGAGCGTCAGCCGAAGGACTTATACCGGCACCGTTCCGCGAACCACGCTGCGGTGTAGGACGCGCCGATATCGGCCGATTTCGTAATTGGCGACGGCGCGGTGAAGGAGGCAGCGATTGTCCCACATCACCAGATCGCCGATGCGCCAGCGGTGGGTATAGACGAATTGCGGCTTCGTCGTGTGTTCCAGCAGTTCGTCGAGGAGCGCCCTTCCCTCCGCTTCGGGCATCCCGAGGATGTGCGAGGCATGATTGCCGAGATAGAGCGCCTTCCTGCCGGTCTCCGGATGGGTACGCACGAGTGGATGGTCGACGGGCGGGTGTTCGCGCAAATCCGCCGACGAACGCGGGATTCCCTCCGGTTTGCGGGCGCCTGCTCCCCAATAGAACACCACCCGCAATCCCTCGATCCGATGTTTCGTCGCCTCGGCCAGCGCGGCATAGCCCATGGCGGTGTTGGCAAATTCCGTGTCGCCGCCGCGCGGCGGCATTTCGACCGCATAGAGCGCGGTCAACATCGGCGGCACCGGGTAGTAAGCTTTGTCGGTGTGCCAGCGGTAGTTGCTGACCGGCGACGCGGACCGGTCTACAGGATTGCCGCAACTATCGAGATTCGAGATCACGTGAGCGGCGGCATAACGCTTTGTCTGTGCGTTTCGCACGCCGTGGCGCTCGATCTCCCCGAAATTGGCGATAAACTCGAATTGCTGTTCCCGGCTCAGCACCTGTTCGGGGAACACCACAACGTGATGGACGCGAAACGCCTCTCGGATCTGCTCCCGCCGGCTCGGCGGCAGCGGTCTCGAGAGATCGAGACCGGTGATCGTGACGCCGCCCGCTTCCGACAAGCGCGCGCCGAAGAAGCAACTCATTTTCCTCCCCGATTCGAAATTCATTTCGCAGAGTTAGGCCGAACAACCGAATAAAAAGCAACGCCGTTCCTCAAATAACGCTTTATCCGAGCGCCCGAAACAAAAGCCCCGTGTGGGACGCACGCATTCGAGGTTTGTTTCCGAGCGCGGGAACAAAGATTGAAACGAGGCGTTCGAGCGAGCAACATCGTCTGATCGGGTGTCACCCGGTAAATGGCTTTATCAGAACTTTGATGCCCGAAGCGGTGACCGCGCGCCATGTTGCGCTCGACCTGATCGGTGCGGTGCTCCGCCGCAAGCGACCGCTCGATGATGCGATCGAAGACAGCTCAGCGATGCATCAGCTGTCCGGCCGCGACCGCGCCTTTGCACGTCTCCTGGTTGCGACGGTGCTGCGCCGGCTCGGCCAGATCGATGCGTTGATCGCCGATTGCCTCAACATGCCGCTGGCGCCTCGCGCGGCGATCGTGCAGGACATCTTGAGGCTTGGCGTCGCGCAACTGCTGTTCTTGCGCACCCCGCCGCATGCTGCGGTGGCGACCAGCGTCGATATCGCGCAAAGCTGCGGGTTTGTGTCGCATAAGGGGCTGGTCAACGCCGTGTTGCGGCGGTTGAGCGTTGAAGGCGCCGCTCGTGTCGAGGAGCAGGATGCCCCGCGACTCAACACGCCGGATTGGCTGTGGTGGTCATGGAAGAGGACCTACGGTGAACCGACCGCTCGGGCGATCGCTACCGCACATTTGAAGGAGGCGCCCCTCGATCTGACATTGCGCGACGATGCCGAGACCTGGTGCGCCGCGCTCGACGGGGTCCTGTTGCCGACCGGGACCTTGCGCCGGGCGGCGGGCGGCGCCCTCGCGACCCTGCCCGGTTATGCCGAGGGCGCCTGGTGGGTCCAGGATGCGGCCGCGGCGCTGCCGGCGCGACTGTTCGGCGATATTGCCGGACGCGAGGTGATCGATCTGTGTGCCGCACCTGGCGGCAAGACCGCGCAGCTCGCGACCGCCGGTGCTCGCGTGACGGCGGTCGACCGCTCAACCCGCCGTCTCGATCGGCTCGTCGCTAACCTGCAGCGGCTCGACTTGCCGGTCGACGCGGTCGGGGCCGATGCCTTGACTTGGCGTCCGCCGCATCCGGTCGAGGCGGTGCTGCTGGACGCGCCGTGCAGTACGACCGGCGCGATCCGCCGCCACCCCGACGTGCCGCATCTTAAAGTGCCCGAGGATGTCGCGCGGCTTTCGGCGGTTCAGGAGAATTTGTTGCGGGCGGCCGTCGACATGCTCGAGCCCGGGGGCACTTTGGTCTACTGCACTTGTTCGCTGGAGCCGGAAGAAGGGCTGGAACGCATCGAATCTCTGCTCTACGCCGGCGTACCGGTCGAGCGGCGCGAGATCCGACCCGACGAGGTCGGCGAGAATCCCGAATGGATTACCCCGGAGGGAGATCTGCGAACTTTGCCCTGCCATTTCGGCCAATATGACGGCATCGACGGCTTCTACTGCGCTCGGCTGGTAAAGCGCAGCGCCTAAACGAATTCGCCCGCAGCCCCAGACTCACGGCTCCGCCAACTGCTCTACCTGCCCGTGCGCTCGGCGGCTGCGGCTTGCGGCGGGTGGCTTTCCTTGTTACGAAACCACATGGGGTTTCGTCTCCGGCAAGGCTTTTGCGACCGGCCTCCGGCCCGGCCGGCCCAGGCTGGGCAGCGAGGGACGGCCGGATGACGGCAGCCGCGAGCGGAGGCGGAAAAGGTAGGCCACCGATTGCCGGACGTCGCCTTGGCTCCGATTCGCCCGGGCTGTTGACTCGGCTGCGCCGCGACGCCCTCCAGGCGCTCGCCGCGGGTCCGCTCTATCGGCATACCCTGATAGGACGGGTTCCCGCCGACCTCAAACTTAGGATCGCGCAGCGCTGGCCGGGTGACGCCAAGCGCGGCACGGCGATTGCCGCCGGTGAGATAGAACTCGCCGGCGAGCTTGTCCGCGCCCCGGCGCCGCGCTGGTCTCCGCCCTCGGCGGGGCAGGAATGGCTCGCCGCATGGCACGGCTTCGGATGGATCGCCGATGTTGCCGCGGCGGGCAGCGGCGGGCGCGAAACAACACGCGATCTGGTGCGAAGCTGGATCGATGAGAATACCGGTTGGAACGGTATCGGATGGCGGTCGGACGTGCTGGCAACACGGGTCTTTGCCTGGATTGCGCATTTCGACGAGATCGTGAAGCGCGACCAGGACGATCCGCTGCGCCGGGCGATGTTGACGAGCCTCATCGCCCAGCTCCGCCACCTGGCGCGAACCGCGTCCTGGGAGGCCGCCGGCGCGGGCCGGGTGCGGGCGCTCAAAGGCCTGATCGCCGGCATGGCGGCGCTCGGCGGTTTCGAGCCGCGCTTAGCGAGAGTGCTCAGGAGCCTCGAGCGCGAGTTGTCGGTTCAGATCCTCCCCGATGGAGGGCACCTATCGCGCAGCCCGTCTCTGCAACTGCAGGTGCTGCAGGATTTGATCGATACGCGCGCGGTGTTGCGGTCGGCGCAGATCGAAGTCCCGGCCGCGCTCAAAGATGCCATCGAGCGAATGGCACCGATGCTGCGCTTTTTTCGCCATGGCGACCGCCGGCTGGCGCTGTTCAACGATTCGCTCGAGGAAGACGGGGTTCTTATCGACCTCGTTCTGACACGGTCCGAGGCCAAGGGGCGCGCGCCGTCGCATGCGCCCGACATCGGCTTCGACCGGCTGCAGGCCTTCAAGAGCCTCGTTCTGATCGACACCGGGAAGCCGCCACCGCGCGGCTTCGACGACCACGCCCATGCCGGCCCCTTGTCTTTCGAGTTGAGCCACGAGCGCGAGCGGATCATCGTCAACTGTGGTGCCTATCGGGGCCCGAAACCGAATTGGTGGCGGGTCGCGCGGGCGAGCGCCGCACACTCGGTCATGGTCGTCGCCGATACCAACTCGGTCGAGATCCGAGCGGACGGAACGCTCGGCCGCAGCCCGACCTCGGTCGCTCGCGAGCGAGCCGAGCACGAGGGTCAGCAATGGATCTCCGCGACGCATGACGGCTACCGAGAGCGTTTCGGACTGATCTATGCACGCCAGCTCTTCCTTTCCGCGGACGGCGAGGATTTGCGCGGGGAGGACCGGCTGACCGGGCTTCCCGGGGCGGCCTTTGCGGTTCGCTTCCACCTGCATCCCTCGGTTCAGGCTGGGCTGGTCCGGGACGGCAGTGCAGCGCTGCTGCGAATGCCGAGCGGCATCGTGTGGCGGCTGCGCGCCGCCGGCGGCGAGATCGGCCTCGGCGAAAGCATCTATCTCGGCTCCGGCGAGGCGAGGAGGACGCAGCAGGTTGTACTGAGCGGGACCGTGCCACCCGGCGGCGTCACCGTGCGCTGGGCGATTCGACGAGAGCCGCGCCGGTCCATCGCGGATCGGGCCGAGGAGGATAAGTTTCCTGGGGATGAAGCCCCCCAGAATCCGCCCGCGAAGGCTTCCTCTCCCGGGGATCAGCCGCCCGGCGATGGGTGAGGCCGCCTGGCCCGCGGCGGTCGCTGTCGCGACCGGCTTGCTGACCTGCCTGACGACCAGAGTGCTCATTCCGATCCTTACCCACCGGGAGATTCTCGACCGCCCGAACGAGCGATCGTCGCATCGGGTGCCGACACCCCGCGGTGGTGGGATCGCAGTGATCGGCTTCCTACTGCTTGCCTGGATCGTGCTCGCCCGAGCCGAATCGGCGCCCTCAGGCGTCCTTGGAATCGCCCTCGGCGCGGTTTTGCTGGCGGCTGTTTCATGGGTCGACGACCTGCGCGGCCTCTCGCCGCTCATGCGGCTGCTGCCGCAGGCCGCCGCCGTGGCGATCGGCATCTTTATCCTGCCCGGGCCGCAGGACCTTTTCCACCTCGCCGCGATCGGTCTCGTCTGGATCTGGTGGATCAATCTGTTCAACTTTATGGATGGGATCGATGGGCTGGCCGGCAGCGAAACTGCGGCAATCGGTGCCGGTCTGCTGCTGTTCACAAGCGTCGGAGCCGGTGCCGATCCCGCGCTGCGGACGCTCGCTGCCGCTGTGACCGGAGCGGCCATCGGTTTTCTCGTCTGGAACTGGTCGCCGGCGCGGATTTTTCTCGGCGACGTCGGCAGCGTGCCGCTGGGATATCTCCTAGGTTTTATGCTGCTCGAGCTGGCGGTTCGGGGATATTGGAAGATCGCGCTGATTCTGCCGCTCTATTTCCTCGCCGACGCGACGATCACCCTCGCTCGTCGCCTGTCGCGCGGCGAGCGCGTCTGGCAGGCGCATCGCGAGCATTTCTACCAGCAGGCCGTGCGTCGGGGCCTCGGCCACGCGGCCGTGGCAAGGCGCGTGATCGCCGCCAATCTCGTCCTGGTCGGTTGCGGCTGGGCTGCCGAGAACGGGTGGGGCCCCGCCTCGCTCGGCTTGTCTGCCGCTACCGTCGCGATCCTGCTGGCGGCGCTCGCCCGCGGGTCCTGAGGCTTGCCGAGGCTTCCGTGAGAGCCGTATATCCTCGGCCATGACGGCAACTTCTCTCCCGATCCGGCGCGCCCTGATCTCGGTCAGCGACAAGAGGGGGATCGTCGCCTTCGCCGGAGCGCTGGCCGCGCATGGGGTAACCATGATATCGACCGGCGGCTCGGCGCTAGCCCTCGCGGCCGCGGGAATTCCGGTTACCGAGGTGGCGGAGGTCACCGGGGTTGCGGAATTCCTCGACGGCCGGGTCAAGACCTTGCACCCGGCCATTCACGGCGGGCTCCTCGCCAGGCGGGACCGGCCGGATCACCTCGCGGCGCTCGCCGAACGCCGGATTGCCCCGATCGACCTCCTCGTCTGCAACCTCTATCCGTTTGCCGAGACCGTCGCGTCGGGTGCGAGCCCCGAGAATTGCGTCGAGCACATCGACATCGGCGGTGTGGCGCTGATCCGCGCCGCCGCGAAAAACCACGATGCGGTCACGGTCGTGACCGATCCCACCGATTACGACCGTCTTCTCGCCGAGCTGGCCGCCGGCGACGGTGCGGTCGGCGCCGAGATGCGCCGCGCGCTTGCGCGCAAGGCCTTCGCGCTGACCGCGGCCTACGACGCCGCGATCGCCGAATGGATGGGGCGCGACGAGCCGCTTTCCTTTCCCGAGATCCTGCTCTTTACCGGACGCCTCGCGGACAGGCTGCGCTATGGGGAGAACCCGCATCAACTGGCCGCGTTCTACCGTACCGGCGATCCGCGCCCCGGGGTGGCGACCGCGCAGCAGCTCCAGGGTAAGCAGCTGTCCTACAACAATTATGGCGACGCCGACGCCGCCTTTGAGCTGGTCGCCGAGTTTGCGTCTCCGGCCGTTGCGATCGTCAAACACGCCAACCCCTGCGGCGCGGCGATCGGCAACAACGTGCGCGAAGCCTGGGACAAGGCGCTCGCTTGCGATCCGGTCAGCGCTTTCGGCGGCATCGTCGCGCTCAATCGGTGCCTCGATGGAGCGACCGCCGAGGCGATCGGCCGGCTGCTCATTGAAGTCGTGATCGTCCTCGAGGCCGATGAGGCCGCCCGAGCGATTCTCACCCGCAGGACGGCGTTACGGCTCCTCGTCACTGGCGCGATGCCCGGCCCCAGCGCCGCCGGCCGCAGCTTCCGCACGATAGCCGGCGGCATCCTCGTCCAGGACCGCGATCGGATCTCGGTCGGACGGGAGAGGCTGCGCACCGTGACCCGCCGAGCGCCGAGCGAGAGCGAAATCGCCGATCTGTTGTTCGCCGAAATTGTTGCAAAGCACGTCAAATCCAATGCCATCGTCTTCGCGCGCGGCGGAGCGACAGTCGGCGTCGGCGCCGGTCAGATGAGCCGCGTCGATAGCGTCAGGATCGCCGCCGCCAAGGCGGCCGAGGCGGGGAGATCAGCGGGATTGGCGCAATCGCCGACAATCGGGTCGGTGCTCGCTTCGGATGCCTTCTTCCCGTTTGCCGACGGACTCGAAGCAGCGATCGAGGCAGGCGCTACCGCTGTCATCCAGCCAGGCGGGTCGGTGCGCGACAAGGAGGTCATCGCCGCGGCGGACGCGGCCGGCATTGCGATGGTCTTTACCGGCATCCGCCATTTCCGGCATTAGACGCGCGGTTCAAATATCCAGGAACACGGTTTCCGTTTCGCCGCGTGGGCCACGTTGCAGCCGGATATCGAGCCTCCACTGGCTCTCGCTCTCGGGTCGGGCGAGCAGGGTGGCGCGACGCTGGGCATCCTCGAGCGAGGACAACAGCGGGTCGGTCTCGTTGAGCGGGTCGCCAACAAAATAGGCGCGGGTCATTAAGGCCTTGAGGAGACCCCGCGCATGCAGGCAGATGGCGAAGTGGGGAGCCTGCTGCGCGTTGCCGCGGCCGGGCACAGGCCCCGGTTTCACCGTATTGAAGCGGAACTCGCCGCGCTGATCAGTGCGGCAGCGCCCGAACCCCGGAAAAGTCTCGTCCGCCGGCGGATCGGCCTGCCACAGCTCGACGGCGGCATCGGTCACCGGATCGCCGTCGCCGTCGATGACCGAGCCGGTCAAGGTGATCCGCGGGCCGGCGGCGCCGAACCGCGTCAAATCGGCCCATTCCGTGTGCTCGATCAGGTGCCAAAACGGCCCGATGGTCTGGCTGCTGGTCGCGCTCGACACGGCTCAAGCCTCCATTGGCGTTGCCTCGCGGCCGCGCAGTACGACGTCCCACCTATAGCCCAACGCCCATTCGGGCTCGGTCACCTCCATGTCGAGCGCGCAGACGAGCCGGCTGCGCGCCGCCGCATCGGGGACCGACAGGAAGATCGGATCGAGCTCGAGCAACGGGTCACCCGGGAAATACATCTGAGTGACCAGCCGGGCGGCAAAACCCGACCCGAAAAACGAGAAATGGATGTGGTTCGGCCGCCACGCATTGTGGTGATTGCGCCAGGGATAGGCGCCGGGCTTGATCGAGGTGAACCGGTACCAGCCCTCATCGTCGGTATAAACCCGGCCCTCGCCGCGAAAGTTCGGATCGACCGCCGCGTCATGCTCGTCCGCCGGGTGCTGATAGCGGCCGGAGGCGTTGGCCTGCCAAATCTCGACGATGGTGTGCGGGACCGGCCTGCCCTCCTCGTCGGTGATCCGGCCACGCACAATGATGCGCTCGCCGAGCGCCGTTTTCCCGTCGACGATCGACAGATCGGGAATTGGCGGGAAATGCGCGGTACTGAAGCGCGGCCCGTCGGTTTCGGTAATCGTGTGGGGCAGCCGCACCAGGCTTTCCTGCGGGTGGCGCTTGTGAGTGCTGCCATAGGCCGGGACATCGTAAGCGGGTTGTGTTCCCGGCTCATAAGGCCGAAACGGCATCGGTTCACGCGCGCTTTGCATCTGCTGTTACCCCCTGAATGCCCCCACCCTAACCCTCCCCCGCCTGCGGGGGAGGGAATGGGAGGGGGCTGGCGGAAGCTCCCGGAGTTCGATTGCTCTTTTGTCTCAGTGCCTCGAGCGCCTCGGGCGTGTCGATGTCGACGAGAATGGCATCATCGTCCATCTCGACCTCGGCGACGAGCTCGGCATGCTCGCCGATCAAGTGCTTGGCGCCGACATCGCCGGCGAGCTCGGCCATATCGGGAAAGAACCGCTTCGACCAGAGGACCGGGTTGCCGCGCTTGCCGCGCCGGGTCGGGACAATGATCGCGCGGCCTTCGAGCGGGTTGAACGCCGCGATCAGGCGGTCGATGTGCCGGCCGGAAATCAGCGGCATGTCGCCAAGGCAAACGAGAGCGCCGTCGAGATCGGGCGGCAGTGCGGCAATGCCGCGCTTGAGGGAGGTCGAGAGGCCGCCGGCGAATTCGGGATTGCGCACGCGTTCGACCGGCAATTTACCGAGCGCCGCGTCGACCGCGTCGGCCTGATTGCCGAGCACCGCAATGATCGGCCGTGCCCGGGAGGCGAGCAGTCTGCGCGCGACATACGCCACCATCGGCGTGCCGTCGAGCTCGGCAAGCAGTTTGTTGGGACCGCCCATGCGCCGTGATTGCCCCGCCGCGAGCAGGAGAGCGCCGATCCGGGGGCCGGCAGGCTTGCGCGTCGGGCATCTTTTCCTCGGCTGGTTCGCTTCGGCGCGCGGGAGCGGCCGCGAAGGAATCTCGGCGAGAAGGCCGCCGCTGCCCATACGCATGATTTCGGCAGAACCGACGGGCAGCCCGGCGACCAGCCTCTCGAGCACCCAGTCGAAGCCGTTGACCTTGGGCGAGCGGGCGCAACCGGGCAGGCCGAGCACGACCCGCTCCGCGACATGCCCGAGGAGCAGCAGATTGCCGGGATCGACCGGCATCCCGAAATGGTCGATCCGGCCGCCCGCAGCGACGATCGCGGCGGGGATGACATCACGCCGATCGAGGATCGCGGAGGCGCCGTGAATCAGCATGATCTCGATGCCGTGGCCCAATGCATCGCGGATCGTTGACGCCAGTTCACCCGTGGCGTGCCCGCAGCGCTCCTCGAAAACGAGCCGGCAGCCCAGTGCGGCAAGCCTGCCTTCGGTCACCTGCCGGGTCTTGTCGAGAATGCTCTCCTTGAGCCCGGGGAGGCGTGTTTGCACAAGCCCGACCAAGCGCGGCACAAACGGAGCAACCCGCAGCAGCGGACCGTCCGCGGCCGCGGCCTCGAGGCAGCGCGCAACCGCCGTCTCCGGCGCTGCGAAAGGGATAATCTTGACCGTGGCGACCATCTGCTTGGGTTCGACTCTCGCGAATGGCGGCAGAGTGCCGAGCGTCACGGTCTCGTCGACCAGGTTGAGGCGGTCGAGCCGTTCCGGATCGAACACCAGAAGTCCCCGCGTCTTGGCGAAGAGATTGGCGCGGCCCGTGAACGGGGCCGCCGCTTCGATCTCCGCCCCGGCTGCGGCCTCAGCCACCCGGCGGGCGGCCTCGTCCTCCCCGACATCGCCGGGTTCGAGCCGGGCGACGACGATCCGTGACAGGCCTGAGGCAGCGATCAGCTCGATATCGGCACGCGACAGGACCCGCGCCTTCTTCAGCGCCGTTGTCCCGAGCTTCAGGCTGTGCGCGAGGATCGCCCCTTCGGCCTCGGCGACGGGGACCTCGCCGAATTTCACGCCGCCTCCGCCGCCTCGCCGTGACGCAGGACCTGCGTCATCTCGGCGGCGATCGAGATCGCCACTTCGGCCGGCGACACCGCGCCGATTGCAAGTCCGATCGGCCCGTGGATGCGAGCGAGATCGTCATCGCTGAAGCCCAGTTCCTTGAGCCGCGCGCAGCGCCCTGCGTGGTTGCGGCGCGAGCCGAGGGCGCCGATGTAGAAGCAGTCCGAACGCAACGCCGCGGCCAGCGCCGGGTCGTCGAGCTTTGGGTCATGGGTCAAGGCCAGGACCGCCGAGCCGCGGTCCGGCTGCAACCGTTCGAGCGCTTCGTCGGGCCATTCCTGCGTCAGCTCGACATCCGGGAACCGTGCCTTCGTCGCGAACGCTCCGCGGGGATCGATGACGGTCACGGCGTAGTCGGCCATCGTCAGAATCCGCGCCAACGGCTGCGCGATATGCACCGCGCCGATGATAAAGCAGCGATGCGCCGGCGTGAGCACTTCTAGAAACACGCGGCCGGCTGCAGTCTCGATGGTCCGGTTGCGGCCGGTGCGCCAAGCCTCGCGCACCCGGTCGAGCGCCGCATCGTCCAGCGCCAGATCCCCCTCGGCATGCTCACCCTCGAACAGCAATTGCCGGCCCGTCGCGAGATCGGTTGCAAGAGCAACGCTGCGGTGCTCACGCTCCGCCGCCACCACCCGGTCGAGAATGCGTCCTTTCATTCGACGCGCTCGACAAAGATCTGGATCTTGCCGCCGCAGGCGAGGCCGACTTCCCATGCCTGGTCGTTGGTGACGCCGAAATCGAGCAGTCGCGGGCTTGCCGTCGCGGATCGCTTCGAGCGCCTGTTCGACAACCGCGCCTTCGACACAGCCGCCCGAGACCGAGCCGACCATGGCGCCCGCATCGTTGACCGCGAGCTTGGCCCCGACCGGCCGCGGCGAGGAACCCCACGTCGTGACGACGGTGGCCAACGCCACGCCCGACCCCGCCTCGCGCCAGCGCGCTGCCTGTTCCAGAATTTCTGCCGTATCGCTCATGCTGCCCTCTCCGTATCTGTCATTCCCGCGAAAGTGGGAAGCCAAGCTCCAGGGTCCCGGCGCGGTTGCTCTGGACCCCCGCTTTCGCGGGGGCGACGAGAACCGCGCTCATGCTGCCTTCTCTTGGTTTGCGCGCCTTGGCATCGCCGCCGTCCCCCGCCGCGTGGTCGGCGCGCTCAGAACCTCGATCAACGTCTCGAGGCTTTCGAGATTGTGCACCGGGCGGAACTCGTCGACATACGGCATCATCGCCTTCATGCCGAGAGATCTTGGCTCGAACCCCTCATAGCGCAACAGCGGGTTCAGCCAAATCAACCGGCGGCACGAGCGGTGCAGCCGATCCATTTCGTGCGCGAGACCGGCGCCGGCGTCGCGGTCGAGCCCGTCGGTGATCAAGAGCACGATGGCGCCCTGACCCAGCACACGCCGCGACCACAGCCGGTTGAACTCGCAGAGCGCATGCCCGATGCGAGTCCCGCCCGACCAGTCCGTCACCGCCTCGGCCACCCGCTCGAGCGCCAGATCGACATCCCGGTGGCGCAGATATCGCGTGATGTTTGTCAGCCGCGTTCCGAAGACGAAAGTATGGACACGGTCGCGGTCGTTGGTCACCGAATGCATGAAATGGAGAAAAATGCGGCTGTAGCGGCTCATCGAGCCAGAAATGTCGCACAGCACGACTAGCGGCGGAGGTCGCCGGCGCCGGCTGCGCCGCTTCAGCTCGATGAGCCCGCCCGAGCGCAGAGCCGCGCGCAGAGTTGCGCGCAGATCGGCGCGGGCGCCGCGAGGGTCCGGTGCAAAACGTCGAGTCGGGACGTCCTGCACCGGCAAGTGCAGCCTCGCGATCGCCGCCTTGGCCCGGGCCAGCTCTTCCAATGACATCTTCTCGAAATCCATCCCGCGCAGCTGCTCGCGGTCGGAGAAGCTCATCGCGGCGTCGATCTCGGTCTCGGTCTCCTCGGTTTCGCCCTCCTTGCCGATATCCGGGTGCAGCGCCTCGGCGAGGCGCCGCACCATCGCCGTGCCCTCGTCCTCGGCACCGTCGATCCGCATTTCCGGCAGCACGAGCCCCATCATCTTTTTCAGGAGATCCGGGTTGCGCCAAAAGACATGAAAAGCCTGGTCGAAGATCAGCCGCTGATCCGGCCGATTGACGAAGACGGCATGCAGGGTCCAGTAGAAATCGCGCCGATCGGTGATGCCGACCGTCGAAACCGCAGCAACCGCGTCGATGACCTTGCCCGGCCCGACCGGCAGCCCCGCCGCGCGCAACGTGCGCGCGAAATGCATCAGATTGGCGAGCAGCCTGCCGTGTTCCGGCACTTGCCCTCTCCGCCCGCTTGCGGGGGGAGAGGGAGGGGACCCATCGCGTCCGGCGATGGGGAGGGTGAGGTGGGCTGCGTCGCCGTCTTCTGGAGCGGGCGTCCCCCACCTCACCCCGACCCTCTCCGCCCCCGGGGGCGGAGAGGGGGAGATCAGGTTCGTCTGGCACCGGATCACGCCTCCGCCGCCGCGGCCTCGGCCTTGACTTGCTCGAGGATGCGGGCGGCTTCGCTGCCGTGCAGGCGGGCGATGTCGTCCTGGTATTTGAGCAGCACGCCCAACGTGTCGTTGATCGCGTGCGGCGTCAGTTCCAGTACATCGAGCTGCATCAAGGCCTCGGTCCAGTCGATCGTCTCGGCGATGCCGGGGAGCTTGAAGAGATCCATCGTCCGCAGCCTCTGCACAAAACCGACGACCTCGCGCGACAGATGCTGGCTCGCGCCCGGCGCCTTGCGCTTCAATATTTCGAGCTCGCGCGCCGCGGTCGGGTAGTCCACCCAGTAATAGAAGCACCGCCGCTTCAGCGCATCGTGGATCTCGCGGGTGCGGTTGGAGGTGATGATGACAATCGGCGGATGCTCGGCATGAATGGTGCCGATCTCCGGGATCGTCACCTGAAAGTCGGAGAGCAGCTCGAGAAGGTAGGCCTCGAACGGCTCGTCGGTGCGGTCCAGCTCGTCGATCAGCAATACCGGCGCGCCGGCGATATCCGGCTCCAGCGCCTGTAAAAGCGGCCGTTTGATCAGAAACCGGTCGGAAAATATCGTGCTCTCGATTTCGCCGCGGTCTTCCTCGGCCGCCTCGGCGAGCCGGATCTCGATCATTTGCCGCGCATAGTCCCATTCGTAAACCGCCGAGGCGACATCGAGCCCTTCATAGCACTGGAGGCGAATGAGCCGGCGCTTCAATGCGCTCGCCAGCACCTTGGCGATCTCGGTCTTGCCGACCCCGGCTTCGCCTTCGAGAAACAGTGGCCTGTTCAGGTGCAAGGCCAGATGGACCGCCGTCGCGAGGCTGCGATCGGCGATGTAATCGGCGCTGCCGAGCAGCGCCAGCGTGTCGTCGACAGAGGAGGGGAGTACAGTCATCCGCAGACAATTCCGATCAACTCGCTGGAAGGCGGCGCCCACCCTCATCCACCAAACCCGGAGCCTGGTCCTCCTGCGGAGACCCGTAGGGGCTCGGTCCACCCCTATCCCGCGGTGCGGGAGAGGAGATTTGTGCTGACTAGCCCCTCTCCCGCATTGCGTGGGAGGGTGGCGAGCGCACCGAGGCGGGTGAGGGTCTTTTGCGGCGGTCAAATTTTCTCCCAGCGTGGTGCGCGCGCAGCGCGCTGGTTGTCTCCCAACGGGAGAGGCGAGGGTGCCGCAGGTCCGGCGACAACTGGGACCTGATCTCGACCGGAAGGAATTTAGTGCGTCGTCCCTACCGGCACCACCCTCGCTGTGTGCTGTTGATCGGAACCAGGGCCGGACTAAGTTAGTCGAAATCTAGGAGATGCGACGCGTGAATCCCCACAAGTGGCCTGCCGGAGACGAGTATGAGGGAGGGCGACCGGCTCGCCGAGGGTCGTCTCGGCGCGGCGCCTCGGGTCGCGCGCTTGATTGCGGGGAGACCAGCTGCTAATAACGGCAAACGGTCTCGTCCCCTTCGTCTAGAGGCCCAGGACACCGCCCTCTCACGGCGGCAACACCGGTTCGAATCCGGTAGGGGACGCCAATTAATGTACCACTTTAGCCAACCGCATCGCCTCGCCGTACTGGCCCGAAGTCCCAATGCATTGCCCGACTGGCCCGGTCGCCAACGGCTTGCAGCAAGGCCGGAGGCAGGACAAATTCAGACCGTCGTAGGGACCGGAACCGAGTGACAGACAATGGCAAGAAAGCCACCGATCGACGGCACGGCAAAGGAATCCTTTCCATCGAGCTGACGAGCGGGTCGTCGATTTTACCGATGATCTCATTGGCGTCGTTGGTGACGCTGCTGCCGATGACCTGAGATGCACGATAACCCGCCGCAAGGTACCAATTTATCGCCGACCGATCGGTTGGTCGCGTTGATGAACCATCTGGGTCTCGGCTCGGCGTATTTCGGCACGCCGATCCCGCGCGACATCTCGGGGCTGGCGACGGGATATCCCGAACGGCTGGCGGGGATCGTGCTGTGCGTGCCGAGCCGCCTCGACCCGGCCCCATTCTCGGGCGTCGCCGATCGGGTTCTGATGATCGCCGGCGAGCGTGGGCCGGCGGCGGAGGCCACCGCCCGTGCAACAGCTCGCTTGCCGGCCGCGCAGCGCGTGGTGCTCCCCGGTTACGACGCTCCCGGCAGCTGGAGCGACGCCGTCGCCGACCGCACCGACGAGATCGCTGATTGGATGATCGCTTTTCTCGACGGTTTGGCGGCTAATGGAACGCGTCCGGACGGGCCTGGTCCAACCACGGCGGAAGGAACGCATGCCGGCATTTCCTACCGCATCGAGGGCTCCGGCCCGGCGCTGATGCTGCTGCCGTTCTTTCTGGCGCCCTCGCAATGGGCGCCGGCAATTCCGCGCCTGGCCCAGCACTTCACGGTCGTGACCCTCGGCGGCCCCCATTTGGGCGGCGTCGCTTCGCTCGAGGACCGGGCCCGAATGCCGACGTACCAGGCGATGTTCCGAACCCTGATCGACCAGATCGGGCCGCGGCGCGGTGAGGCGATCCTCGAAATCGGCTGCGGCGCCGGCTCGCTGGTTCGCCTGCTGGCACGACGGCTGGGCAATGCCAACCCCATAACCGGGGCCGATGTGAACCCTTTTCTGCTGCGAGAGGCTGCGCAGTTGGCCGAGGCGGAGGGGCTCGGGGAGCTGATCCGATTCACCGATGGCAATGCGGAGGCACTGCCCTTCGAGGACAA
Organism: uncultured Alphaproteobacteria bacterium; assembly: GCA_963788085.1. Classification (GTDB taxonomy): domain Bacteria; phylum Pseudomonadota; class Alphaproteobacteria; order ATCC43930; family CGMCC-115725; genus AP-15. Next base: position 279,196 of record CAWBFS010000015.1, on the reverse strand, counting down.
TTCGTTCGATTGCGCCTATTCGGTTACCGTGTTCGAGGAATGCGATGCAGATCGGGCGATCGCCGAGGCGGTGCGCGTCATCCGCCCCGGTGGGCGGATCGGTCTGGTGGTGCGCGCGCTCGACATGCCGCAATGGTGGAACCTCGGCTTGCCCGAGGCGATCATGCGCAAGGTCACAATGCCGCCGCGTTCGGTGGCTCCGGGCGGTGTTGCCGATCGCAGCCTCTACCGGCGCATGCGCGAGGCCGGTCTGGTCGATCTCGTCTGCTTTCCGACAATGGTGACGCTCGACCGCCCGGGTGGACCGATCTGGCGCAACCGCGAGGACCACGTTCTATCCCAGCTGTCGGCGCAGGAATTGCCGATCTGGCAAGCCGAGCGCGACCGGGCGGCGCAGGATGGGCTGCTCTTCATGGCCCACCCGCTGCATTGCGCCGTCGGCACCAAGCCGCAATGAGCAAGAGGGCTAGCTCTGTTCCGTCTTCGGCAGTATCCCGAGGTCGCGCGGGTCGTCGAACGAAACCCGGCGGCGTGCATAGACGACAAAGCCGGCCCGCTGGTATGTGGCCAGCGCCTTTGGATGATCGAAAGTCGAGGTATGGAGCCAAAAGCGGTCGAGCGGTCTCGACCAGGCCTGATCGATTGCCGCCTGTAGCAGATAGGGGCCGAGCCGGCGCCCGATAAATTCGGGGATCAGCCCGAAATAGCACAGCTTCGTTTCGCGCGGCGCCGCCGTGTCGAGTTCGAAGAAGCCGGCGGGGACCCCGCGCACGTACAGCACGAATATCTCGATCGTCGGCTTCGCAATGATGGCCGCCAGCGCCGCATCGTCGACGAGCCGCCGCTCGAACCACAGCCACGGCCGGCCGACCGTATCGTACATGTAACGGTAAAATGAGACGGTGCAGTTCTCGGCGCGCATCAGCGCGAGCTTATCGAGCGGCGCCGGAACCCGCTTCCCGGCGGGCCGCTCGAGCATTTCGAGATAGGTGATGACGTCTTCGAGTGCGGTCACGGCGTCTTGGCAGGCGCGGGGCCGGTCTCGACCGGCGTGTCGCCCGGCAGCCCCCATTCCGACCACGAGCCGTCATAAACGGCCGCACCCGGATGCCCGATCAGGTGCAGCGCAAAAGCGAGCGCACAGGCGGTGACCCCCGAACCGCAGCTCGTGACGATCGGGCGGTCGAGCGCAACTCCCGCGTCACGGAACAGGCCCGAGAGCTCGTCGGCATCGCGCAGCCGATGGGTCTGCGGATCGGTGACCCGGTCGTAGGGCAGGTTGCGGCTGCCCGGAATATGGCCTCGGCGCAAGCCGGGCCGGGTTTCTTCGGCGATGCCGTCGAACCGGCCCGCGGCGCGGGCATCGACGACCTGCTCCCGCCGCGTCGACAGATTGTCGAGCAACGCTTGCTTGTCGCGGACCAGCGCCGGGTCGAACCGCGCCGAAAAACGGCGGCGCGGCGGGTTCGGTACAGCGGTTTCGAGCGGCCGCCCTTCGGCTTTCCATTTGGGCAGACCGCCGTCGAGGAGCGCGACATTGTGATGCCCGAACAGGCGCAGCATCCACCAGGCGCGCCCCGCCGAAGACAGGCCGGCGCTGTCGTAGACGATAACCCGGCCGTCGTCGCCGATGCCGAGCCCCTCCATCTTGCGCGCGAACAGCTCGGGCGACGGGATCATATGCGGCAGGCTCGTGCCCGGCTCCGCGATGTCGTCGATGTCGAAGAACACGGCACCCGGGATGTGGCCGCGGTCGTAATCCTCCCGCGCCGTCGGAGTAATCCCGGGCAGTTTGAAAGAAGCGTCGACGACCCGGACATGCGGGTCGTCGAGATGGGCGGCGAGCCACTCGGTGCCGACGAGCGCCTCGGGATGGGCGTAGGGCATGCGGCTCCTCCCCTCCCTCACTCCGCGAAAGCAAGGATCACGCGGCGGTTCTGCTTGCCCTTGTTCTCGATCTTGGTCACCGCGACCGAACCGATCTCGCTGGTGTTGCGGATATGCGTGCCGCCGCAGGGCTGCAGATCGATACCCGAGATTTCAATGAGGCGCACCTGCCCCATCCCGCTCGGCGGCTTGACCGACATCGTGCGGACGAGCTCGGGCTGGGCGGCGAGCTCCGCGTCGGTGATCCACCGCGGCCCGACCGGGTGCGCCTCTGCAATCAGCGCGTTGAGATGGCCCGAGAGCACCTCCTTGTCGAGACTCGATCCGGGCACGTCGAAATCGAGCCGCCCCCTGCCGTCCGAAACCTGACCGCCGGTCACCGCCCCGGGGACGATGCTGCACAACAGATGCAGACAGGTGTGCATGCGCATCAGCCGGTACCGCCGCTCCCAGTCGATCTCGGCTACGAGTTCGGTCCCCGTCTCCAGGAGCGTCGATCCCGCCGCCGGGACATGGATCACCTCGTCGGGATCACCCCCCTTTATCGTGTCGAGGACAGCGATCTCTTGCCCCGACGGGAGGCGGAGCACGCCGGTATCGCCCGGCTGCCCGCCGCCTATCGGATAAAACACCGTGCGGTCCAGCCGAATGCCGCGCTCATCGGCGCCAATCACCCGCGCAGTGCAGGATCTCAGGTAACCGTCGTCGCGAAACAACAGCTCCGTCATCGCCTCCCCCCAGAAGCACCATCCCGGCGAAGGCCGGGATCCATAGTGCGGCAGCCGTTACGCGCCGGGCAAGTTGTCATAGAGATCGATCCAATACCGATTTTGTGTCTCGATCAAATTGATCTTCCAGTGTCGTTTCCAGCCCTTGATCTGTTTTTCTCGACGCAGCGCCGCCTCCCTCTCTTCATAGCTCTCAAACCATACCAAGCGGTCCACCCCGTATCTGCTGGTAAATCCAGGTACCACCTTGCTTTTGTGTTCCCAGACTTGTCGGGCAAGATTAGCCGTCCACCCGATGTACAGCGTGCCATACGGTCTGCTCGCCAGGAGATAGACAAAATACATCGTGCAGCTAACAGAATGGATCCCGGCCTTCGCCGGGATAGTAAGGTAATTGGTTTCAGCTCATTACAGCCATGGCGGGGTGGGGAGGTCGCGGGCTTTCAGGAACTGCGGGTTGAACAGCTTCGACTGGTATCGGGTGCCGGAATCGCAGAGGATCGTCACGATCGTGTGGCCGGGGCCGAGTTCGCGAGCGAGCCGCATGGCGCCGCACACATTGATTCCGGTGGAGCCGCCGAGGACTAGGCCCTCGTCCTGAACGAGGCTGAACAGGATGGGCAGCATCTCCGCGTCGGTGATCTGGTATTGCCCGTCGGGCGTGAAACCCTCGAGGTTCTTGGTTTCGCGGTTGTTGCCGATGCCTTCGGTGATCGAGTTGCCCTCGGGCTTGAACTCGCGGCGCGCGTACCAGCTGTAGATGCCCGAGCCCATGCAGTCGGAGAGATAGATCTGGACCTTGGGGTTGCGCTCCTTGAGCGCGATCCCGACCCCGGAAAGCGTGCCGCCGGTGCCGACCGAGCAGGTGAAACCGTCGACCTTGCCGTCGGTCTCCTCCCAGATCTCGGGGCCCGTCGTCTCGTAATGGCCGCGCCGGTTGGCGAGATTGTCGAACTGGTTGGCCCAGATCGCGCCGTTCGGCTCCTGGGCGCGCGATTTCCTCGGCGAGGCGCCCGGAATAACGCACATAGTTCATCGGGTTGGCATAGGGCACCGCCGGCACGAGCCGCAGATCGACGCCGCACAACAGCAGCATGTCCTTCTTTTCCTGGCTCTGCGTCTCGGGCATCACGATGACGGTGCGATAGCCGCGGGCATTGCCGACCAGCGCGAGGCCGATCCCGGTATTGCCGGCCGTGCCCTCGACGATGACGCCGCCCCGGCGCAAAAGGCCGCGCTCCTCGGCGTCCTTGATGATGTAGAGGGCCGCGCGGTCCTTGACCGAGCCGCCGGGGTTGAGGAACTCCGCCTTGCCAAGGATCGTGCACCCAGTCTCCTCAGAGGCTCGCCGCAATTTGATCAGCGGCGTCTTTCCGACGGTGCCGACAAAACCGTCGCGAACCTGCATGCCTCCCTCCTTGCCCAAGCTCCGCGCCGACAGTATCGGCGGTGAGGCAGCACACGCAACAAACTCTGTTACAACCAGGCTAGAGTGTCGGAGTCGAGGCCGAGGAGAAATTGCCCCACCGTCTCGAAATGCTCCCGCCGCCCCTGCAATTGCTGCGAAACGGTATGGATGTCACGGAAGCGGCGCTCGAACGGGTTCTCTTCGAAGATCGCGGTCGAACCCGCGGCGTGATAGGCCATATCGACGACCATCATCGACTGGTGGATGGCAAAGGTCGAGGCCAGTCTGATCACCATCCGCTGCTCGAGGGTGATATGCCCCGATCGCTCGACCTCGCCGGTGATCTCGTCGAGCGACCGGTATAAGAAAGCGCGGGCGGAGCGCAGGCGTGCCTCGGCCTGCGCGACCTCTGACTGGACAACATTGTTGTCGCGCAAAGTTTTTTTGCCGCGGAACGGCACCTTGTCGCGCGCCAGTTCGAGAAAGGCGTCGAGGGTACTGCGGGCGATCCCCATAGCTACCCCGGCAAACCCCGAGGCATAGAGCTGCAGGCTGCTGAAGCGGTAGAGCACGCCGTCTTCGCGGCGCGTGCTGTCGTCGTCCCGCGCCGCGACAAAAGCTGCCGGCACGAAGAGGTCGGTCACCGAATATTTGTCGCTGCCGGTGCCGCGCAGCCCGATGACACGCCAGATGTCGGTCATCTCGGCGCAGGATTTCGGGAAAATAGGCGTGCCGATGACCGGGCTGCCGTCCGAGTGCCACAGCTGCGTGCCGTTCTCGTCGTAGATCGGCACGTGGCAACCAAGCCAGGTCGCATTATGGCTACCGCTGGCAAAGCTCCAGCTCGCGGTCACCCGGTAGCCGCCCTCGACGATTCGCGCCTTGCCGGGACCCGGCCCCCAGGCGAGGATACCGCGCGGCCCGCCAAAGACCTCCTTTGCGGCGGCCGGATCGAGATAGGCCGCGGTCATCGAGCAGCCGGCACCCTGGTTCAGGCACCACGCCGCACTGGCATCGCCCTTGGCGATTTCCTCGACGACCCGGACATACGGTGCAGGCGGGAGCTCGGCGCCGCCCAACGAGCGCGGCAGCAGCATCCGGAAGAAGCCGCGCTCGACCATCGCCGCGACGACCGGCTCGGGCAATTCGCGCTGGCGCTCGATTTCGGGCGCGGCGGCGGCGAGCTCGGGAACAAAAGCGCGCGCCCGCTCGAGATATTCGATGCCCGGATCAGCCGCTGCGGTCGACCGCATTCCTCGCTCCTACTTCCTATGATCGCGCCTTCCGTTAGCATAAACTCTGTCGATGGCGATCCGTCTTCTGCCTCCGGTCCTGGTCAACCGCATCGCCGCCGGCGAAGTCATCGAGCGGCCGGCCGCAGCGGTCAAGGAATTGGTCGAGAACGCGATCGACGCTGGCGCATCCCGTATCGACGTCACATTGAGGGAAGGCGGCCAGGCACTGATCGCGGTCGCCGATAATGGCGGCGGCATGACCGCGGAAGAGCTGGTCTTGGCGGTCGAGCGGCACTGCACGTCGAAATTGCCCGAGGATGACCTGCTGCGCATCGCCTCGCTCGGCTTCCGCGGCGAGGCATTGCCGTCGATCGGCGCGGTCAGCCGGATGCGGATCACTTCGCGGCCGCTTGGCGCCGACAGCGGCTGGGAGATTACAGTGGAAGCCGGAGCCAAAGCGGCTCCGATGCCGGCGGCCCATCCGCCAGGGACGCGGGTCGAGGTGCGCGACCTGTTCTTCGCGACCCCGGCGCGGCTCAAATTCCTGAAGACGCCGCGCACCGAGCGCGATCTGGCGGTCGACTCGGTGCGCCGGCTCGCGATGGCCTACCCCGGAATTTCATTCACGGTAATCGGCGACGAGGAGCGCGTGCTGTTGCGGCTCGCCGCGGCCGGCGACTCCGAACCGGCAATCGCGCGCCGCACCCGGCTCGCGGCGCTGTTGGGGCGTGACTTCGCGGAGAATTCGGTCGAGATCGATGCCGAGCGGGGCGGCTTTCGTCTGACTGGGCTGATCGGGTTGCCGACCCTTAACCGCGCCGCGCCGCGCGACCAGTATCTCGTCGTCAACGGGCGGCCGGTGCGCGACAAATTGCTGGTCGGTGCGGTCCGCGGCGCCTACCAGGATGTGCTCGCGCGCGACCGCCACCCGATGGTCGCGTTGTTCGTCGACGGCCCGCCCGAGGAGATCGACGTCAATGTCCATCCGGCGAAGGCCGAGGTGCGGTTCCGCGACGCCGCATTGGTGCGCGGCCTGATCGTCGGGGCGTTGCGCAACGCGCTGGCCGCCGCCGGGCACCGCGCCTCGTCGACCGTCGCTGCCGGGGCGGTCGCCGCGTTCCGCCCCGGGTCCGGCATCCCAGCGCCGAGCCCACCGCGCTTCGCCTTCCCATTGCCGCCGCCGACCCCGTCATTGGCGCTCGCCGAGAGCGCCAACAATTTTCTGCGGCCGACCGAGGAAGTTGCGGCGGCAGAGACGCCGCTCGGCGCCGCGCGCGCGCAGCTGCACCGGACCTACATTTTGGCGGAAACCCCGACCGGGATCGTCCTCGTCGACCAGCATGCGGCGCATGAGCGGCTCGTTTACGAACGCATGAAGGAGGCGCTCGCCGCGCAGGGCGTGGCGCGCCAGGCTCTGCTGTTGCCCGAAATCGTCGAGCTCGACGAGACCGGCGCGGCGCGGCTCGCCGCACGCGCCGAGGAGCTCGCCGAATTCGGGCTCGTGCTCGAGCCTTTTGGACCCGGTGCGATCGTCGTCCGCGAGATCCCGGCATTGTTGCCGGGGCTCGATGTCGGCGCCCTGGTGCGCGACCTCGCCGACGAGCTCGCCGAGTGGGGCGACACGCTGGCGTTGAAGGAGCGGATCGAGACCGTCTGCGGCACCCTCGCCTGCCACACCAGCGTGCGCGCCGGGCGGCACCTCTCGCCCCCCGAGATGGACGCGTTGCTGCGCCAGATGGAGGCGACCCCCAACAGCGGCCAATGCAATCACGGCCGCCCGACCTACATCGCGCTCGATCTCGCCGACATCGAGAGGCTGTTTGGGCGGCGGTAGTCCCAGGCTAGCGCTAGTCAGTTTCAACGGGGCGCGGCCGCAGCCGGCGGAAGCGGGCGCTGCTGCGCTCGCGCAGGCTTTGGAACGTGACATAGAGCATCGGGATCACAAAGAGCCCGACGGCGCTGGCCGCGATCATCCCGGCAAAGACCGGGGTGCCGACGTCGTGACGGCTGATCTCGGCGGCGCCTTGCGCCGTGACCAGAGGGTAGACGCCGAGAATGAAGGCGAAGGACGTCATCATGACCGCGCGAAACCGCATCCGCGCGCCGAGCACCGCGGCCTCGCGGATGTCCATCCCCTCCTCGCGCCGGTCCTTGGCGAATTCGACGATCAGGATGCCGTTCTTTGCGGCCATCGCGATCAGCACGACGAGCCCGATCTCGGCATAGAGGTCGAGCGACAGGTGAAAGATCAAAATCTCCGAGAAACGCGCCCGAGCACCCCGACCGGCACCGACAGCAATACCGGGACCGGGATCATCCAGCTTTCGTAGAGACCGACGAGGAACAGAAACGCGAACAGCACGGCGAGCCCCAGGATCGGGCCGGTCTGCCCGGAAGCCGCGAACTCCTGATAGGCGGTCCCGGTCCATTCATAGCCATAGCCCGAGGGCAGGGTCTTGGCCGAGACCTCCGCCATTGCCGCCAATGCCGTGCCGGAGGAGGTGCCCGGCGACGGGCTGCCCTGTATCGGGATCGCACGGTAGTTGTTGTAGCGGGTGATGACCTGCGGCCCGACGACGACGCCGAGCGTCGGCGATCGAGCGCAATGGCACATCGGCGCCGAATTTGTTGCGAATGTAGATCTGCCACAGCGAGGAGACATCGCTGCGGTCCGCCCCCTCGCCCTCGATGTTGACCTGCCAGACGCGTCCGAACAGGTTGAAGTTGTTGATGTAGATGCCGCCCAATGTCGCCTGCAACGCGCTGAACACGTCGTTCATGCCGAGGCCCAGCGCCTGCGTCTTCTCGCGGTCGATATCGAGATAGATCGACGGATTGCTGGCGGTGAAGGTCGAGAACACGCGGGTCAGCCGAGGGTCCTGATTGGCGGCCGCGAGAAGCCCCTGCATCACGCTGTTCATCGCGGAGGGATCCTGCCCCTCGAGCCCTTCGAGCTCGTATTCGAACCCTCCGGTGGTCGAGAGGCCGATGATCGGCGGCAGGTTGAACGGAATGACGGTCGCCGTGCGGATCTGCTGTCCCTCGCCGAACACCCGCGCGATCAGCGCCTGTGCCGAATTCGCCGCGCCGACGCGGTCGGCGAACGGCTTCAGGGTCGGCACGATGAAGGCCGTATTCGGCTCGTTGACGCTGTCGATGATCGAAAATCCGACAATCGCGAAAATGTTCTGGACTTGCGGCATCTGCTTCAGCAGTGCCTCGATGCGCTTGACGGCGTCACGGGTGCGGCTGACCGATGCGCCGTCAGGCAATTGCACCGAGATGAAGAAAGCGCCCTGGTCTTCTTCCGGCAGAAACCCGGTCGGCGTTCGCAATGACAGGAAATAAACTCCGGCGGCGCTCGCCAAAATCGCCACAAGTCCGAGTATGGAGACGCGCACCAGACGACGCACGATCGCCGCATAGCCGTCACGGATATTGTCGATGCGCCGCAACACCCAGCCCATCGGCCCGCGCTTCGGGCCACTGGGGCGAAGGAAAACGGCGCACAATGCCGGCGACAAGGTCAGCGCATTCAATGCCGAAATCAGCATCGCGACGCTGATCGTCACCGCGAATTGCCGGAACAGTGTCCCCGAAATACCGGGGATAAAGGCGATCGGCACGAACACCGACAGAAGGACCAACGTGATCGCGATGATCGGCGCGGTGATTTCGGCCATCGCCTTTTTTGTCGCGTCCCCCGGTGACAGGTTCGGTTCTTCCTCCATGACGCGTTCGACGTTCTCGACCACCACGATCGCATCGTCGACCAGGATGCCGATCGCCAGCACCATCGCGAGCAACGAGATCGTATTGGCCGAATAGCCCATCACCAGCAGCACCGCGAAGCTGCCGATCAAACTGACGGGCACCGCGATTGCGGGAATGAGGGTCGCGCGCAGGCTGCCGAGAAACACAAAGACGACGATCACGACCAGCACAAAGGCGATCAACAGCGTGATCAGCACGTCGTGGATCGTCGCCTGGACGAAGGTGGTCGTGTCGTAATTGACCAGATATTTGAGACCCGCTGGGAACCGCTGGCTCAAGCGGTCCAGATTGGCCCTGACCTGAGCAGCGGTCTGCACGGCATTGGCGCCGGGAGAGAGATAGATGCCGATCGCCACGGCAGGCTCGCTGTTGAGGCGGCCTTCGATGTCCTGGTTCTGGGCGCCGAGATCGACCCGCGCGACATCGCGTACGCGCAGCAAGGAGCCGTCGGGATTGGCGCGCAATACAATGTTGCCGAACTGCTCGGGCGTCGTCAGGCGGCCCTGCGTCTGCACATTCATCTGAAATTGCTGGTCTTTGCCGATCGGGCGCGCGCCGATCCGGCCGACCGGCGCCTCCACGTTCTGCGCCTGGATCGCCGCGATCACATCGGCCGGCGTCAGCTGCAGATTGTCGAGGCGCTGGGTGTCGAACCAGATGCGCATCGAGTAATTGAGCGCGCCGAACAAGCGCGCCTGGCCGACCCCGGGTGTGCGCGACAATACGTCGAGCACATTGATGATCGCGTAATTGGTAATGAACAGCGGATCCTGCTTGCCGTTCTCGCTATAGAGCATGATGAATTGCAGGACCGCCGACGATTTCTTCTGGATCGTCAGCCCCTCCAGCTGGACTTCCTGAGGGAGCTGGGCGAGGGCGGTCTGCACCCGGTTATTGACGGCGTTGGTGTTGATGTCGGGATCGCTGCCGAGCACAAAGCTGACGGTCAAATTGTAGCTGCCGTCATTGCCGCTCGTCGACTTCATGTAGATCATCTTGTCGACGCCGACGACCTGCGCCTCGATCGGCTGCGCGACGCTCGATTCGACGACGGCGGCGGAGGCGCCGGGATAGGTGGCCGAAACTACGGTCTGCGGCGGCACGATGTCCGGGAACTGCGCGACCGGAATGCGCATCAGCGCCAGGCCGCCGGCGATCGTGATGACGAGCGCGATGACGACCGCGAGCCGCGGCCGATCGACAAAGATCGCCGAGATCATTGTTTCGCTTTCGGCGCGCCCGGCCCGTTGCCGGCCGCGGAGTTGCCGGCGCCATCGCTCGAACCCTGCTCAGCAGCCGGTTCAGCCGCCGGGGAAATCGCCGGCGGCGGAGTTGCCGGGCCGGGCGATACGACCTGGTCGGGGCGGACCCGCTGCAGCCCCTCGCTGATGACCAGCTCCCCCTCCTTCAGCCCGTTGCTTACCACGGCGGTGGAAGGGGTCGACTGGCCGAGCTGGATGGACCGTCGTTGTGCTTTGTTTTGCCCATCGACGACATAGACGTAATCGCCTTGCTGATCGGACAGCACCGCGGCGCGCGGGATAGCGAGAACCGTGATCGGCTCCACGCCCTCTTGCAGCACGGTAACGAATTCCCCGTCGAACAATTCGCGCGGAGCTGGCGCGTTGGCTGGGATGCCTGGAAGCAGCGGGTTCGGGAAAACGCCGCGCACCGTTATCGTGTCGGTGTTGGTCGCGACCGTCGGCGACACGTAATCGAGCTTGCCATCCTGGCCGTAGATGCGCCCGTCCGGCAGGCGCAGCTTGAGCACCACCGCGTTGAAACCGCCCTTCGCCTCGTATCGGTTGCGCAGATCCAACCCCGCGCGCACGGAGACCGCAAAGTTCACATACATCGGGTCCTGGCTGACAAGGTTCGCCAGGGTTCCGCTGGTAGGCGAGACGACGTTGCCTTCGGTGACCTCGGTGGCGCTGATCTTGCCGTCGATCGGCGCGCGGATCTCGGTATAGCCGAGGTTGATCTCAGCTATCTGCAACTGGGCCTTGGCGGCTTCGATCTGCGCCGCCAGAGCGCGTTCCGAGGCGAGGGCGCTATCGACATTCGACTGCTGGCCGGCGACGGTCTTCAAAAGATATTGCGCCCGCTCGAGCGTCAGCTCGGCGTTGCGGTGCTGCGCTTCGAGCTGGGCGACATTGGCCTTGTTGTTCTCTACCTGCGCCTGAAACGGCGGCTGCTCGAGGAGGTAAAGGAGATCGCCCTTTTTGACCTCGGCGCCCTCGACAAAGAGCCGCTTTTCGAGAAACGCGGTGACCCGCGCGACGAGCGCCACCCGGCCGACCGACTGGATGCGGCCGATGAACTCGTCGGTCTGCGTGATCTGCTGGCGCTCGGCGCGCACCACTCCCGACCGCCGGCGGCCCGCCCGGCGCGGGCTGCGCCCGGGATGACAAAGGAACGAGGACGAGCATGAGGGCGAGCAGGAGGCGCATCATAGCCGGTTTATAGCCCATCTTGCCGCCCGTCGCTCCTGCGGCCATTTAATGCTATCCATCGTTCGGGAACATTCATGAGGGACCGATGATCCATCATCTATCGATCGCTGCGCGCGACCCGAAACATGTCGCTGGAGTTTTGGCCGAGCTGATGGGCGGCAAGGCGGTGCCGTTCCCGCCCAATCCGGGAAGCTTTTTTGCGCTTCAGCTCGACGAGCACGGATCGGGTGTCGAGGTCTATCCCGCGGGAACCGAGCTGCAGCCGGGCGGCAGCGACGGCGGGGGTTTTGTGAAAAAGCCGGAAGCGCGCGGCTACGGCCCGACCCATTTCGCGCTCAGCGTCGCCACCGAGGCCGACAAAGTCGACGCGATCGCAGCCCGTGAGGGCTGGCAATGCTTCCGCTGCAACCGCGGCCCGTTCCACGTGATCGAAGTCTGGGTCGAGAACGAGACGATGGTCGAAATCCTGCCGCCCGAATTCGCCGCCGAATACCTCGCCTTCACCCGCCCCGACAAGATCGCGGCGGCGATGGCCGCCGCGGCGCCGCAGGCCTCCCGCCACCGCCCGGCGTAATCCCGGCGCCGGCATGGCGTCTGCTATCACCAGGGATTCCGATGTGAATATTGCGCCGTCTTTGCGATTCCTGAAGCTATGGCATTTTTGGTTAGCGATTTAGGCAGCCGGTGCCATGATTGCGTTGCGAATCTCGGCTTCCGCTTTCCTTATCGCCGCTCAGGTCGGGACAGCCCATGCGGCGATGGACTGCCCGGCTCCTCCGCAGAACGTAGCTAAGGATATCGTCACCGACACTGAGGCGAACGTAAGCGGGTTGCGCTCGTTGATTGGCGGATCCCTCAAAAATCGGACCGAGGTGACCGCTAAAAACCTGTTCGAGAAATATCCCCACGCCGACCGCGTAGCAGTCGCCACGCTGATGATGAGCGTTTATTGTCGACAAATCGACAACAGCGCAGCTCTCTCGGATCAGGAGAAACTAGACCGGCTGCAAACGGTGAACCAATCGATCATTGGCATGATGACTACCGGTCCCTGATGGGGCCCCTCTCGGTTCACAGTTCGCTCTGGATTGGTGCGGCGATCCTGGGGCTGAGTTGCGGGACGGCTTCGGCGTTTGAATGCCCGCACCCGAGCGAGCAGCTCGGCCAAGATGTCAGCGAGAAGGTGACCAGGTTATCGGAGGCGACCAAGGACAGTTTCCAAAGTAAGGCCGGTACCGTCACCCACGACGTATTTGAAAAGTACCCGCATGCCGACCAGGTCGCCATCGCGACCACCCTACTCAGCATGTATTGTCAAATTCTGCTGCCGAGCGGCATGTCCGATGCCGAGAAGCTCGACCGGCTTGACAGGCTCGAAGGGGCCGTCACACGAGAAAAGGGCATCTCGGTGCCGCTCGACAAATCGGTCGGGCCGGAGTGTTCGACCGCGCCGGCTGATGTTCTGCGCCCGATCCGGGCCCTTTTCCTGGCCTGGGGAAAACTAGACGTTGACGAATATCTGGCACAATGGGGACCAAATGCGATTGCGCGATCGAAGTATTACGTACGCAAAGTTGCGGATCTCGGTCCCCGTCGCCGTGCGGATTTCGCGCAATATCGGGCCGTCGATGTCGTAGCCGTGGACCCCAAGATCGCCTTTGTCGACCATACCAAAGCCATTGTTGAAAACGTCTACACTATGCGGTTTACCAGAGTCGATGGCAGAGTAGTCAGTGAAAACAAAGTAGGGGAGAAATACGTGCTGGAATGTTCCGCGCGGGACCAAAAATGGCTTATCCGTGAGAACAACGATTATCTCTCGACAGATTAGCAAATGCGATGAGGGTGGGGTGGTATTACAACCTGAATTTCATACAAGAGAAAAGGGCTTTAGTGGAAGCGAGTCCGCGTGACCTGCAGATGTCGCGCCGTGCTTTGCTGAGAGGCGCTTTCGGGGTGCTAGTCGGGTGCGAAGGCCCGCCAGCGAGCGCAGGAAGGCATGTGAGTATCGAGTACCAGGGCGGATACTTGCATTGGCCATCCGGTACTGCCCGAGCAGCGATTGGAGCCGGCGGCGTACGCCAGAACAAGAAAGAAGGCGATCGGGCGACCCCCGCGGGTACGTTTTCACTCCCCTTCGGAATGTACCGCCAGGACCGGATCAAGCTTCCCTCTACCGACTTCCCAATGACGCCGCTGCGGGAGGCGCATGCTTGGGTCGACGATCCCAATGACCCGAAGTATAATCAATTGGTCGAACTTCCCTATCCCTCACACACAGAGCAACTCTGGCGAACCGACGGGATTTACGACCTGTTGGTCGTGGTCGGCTACAACATGAATCCGACGCAACCGGGTGCCGGCAGCGCTATTTTCCTCCACATCGCCCGTCCCAACTTCTCACCGACCGACGGCTGTATCGCCGTGAGCCGAAGCATTCTTCTCAAACTGCTCACGAGGTTGGGTTCGGATAGCACGCTGACCATTCGGGAGTGAACCCTGGGGGGCTTGGTTCGGCAAGGGTAACGACCCGCCTTATCCAACTGCAAAGTTGCCACATTCCCATTTTATTCTTGCATATTGGTGGGTTCCGGCGAGAAGCGGGTCCCTCCTGTAAATTCCCTGCAGAAACAGGGGAATAGGAGGCACCGGGCCGATGCGGGGGCCTCGCCGGGCAGTCCGGCCGGTCCGAATCTCAATACGTCTCGCGCGCCAGGTTGAGGTGCGGGAAGGCGCTGTGAACGTGCGGCGGGACGACTTGGCGGGCCGGGCGGATGTAGGATTTGTCGAGCTCGTGATAGCCGGTGACGCCGAGCAGCGAGAGACAGATGCGGATTTCGTCTTCGAGGATCTCGAAGAGGCGCACCATCCCTTCGGCGCCCGCCGCGGCGAGGCCGTAAACATAGAGCCGGCCGCAGGCGACCGCGTCGGCACCGAGGGTGAGCGCCTTGACGACATCGGTGCCGCGGCTGATGCCGCCATCGACGATGATGCGCGCCCGCCCGCCGACCGCTTCGACGACCTCCGGCAACACATCCATCGACCCGACGCCCTGATCGAGCTGGCGCCCGCCATGGTTCGACACATAGACGCAGTCGACCCCGTGCTCGACCGCGATCTTGGCGTCCTCGGCGGTTGCGATGCCTTTGAGGATCAGCGGGATGTCGAAACCCTTTTTGATGCGCTCGACGTCGCGCCAGTTGAACTGCGCCTGGAAGATGCGGGCATCGGCGACGCGTACGCGCCGGCGCTGGTGCCGCTTGGCGATGTCGCGTTCGCGCCGGCTGTAGCTGTCGGTGTCGACGGTCAGGCAAAACGCGTCGTAGCCCTTGTCGATCGCGCGCCGGACATGGTCGTCGACCCAGGCGGCGTCGCCGCGAACGTAAAGCTGGAAGATCTTGAAACCGTCGCCCGAAGCCTCAGCAGTCTTGTCGAGCCCGGGATGCGACACGGAGCTCAGGATAATTCCGTTGCCAAAGGTGCGCGTCGCTTCGGCGACAGTGGCGCCCCCGCCCGGCTCGAACACTTCGAGCGAGCCGACCGGCGCGCACAATACCGGGATGCGCAGCTTCTTGCCGAACAGCGCGGCGCTGCAATCGACATTCGATACATCGCGCAATACCCGCGGCCGGAAACCTATTGCATCGAGCGCCAGGCGGTTGCGCGCCAGGGTCGTCTCGGTCTCGGAGCCGCCGATCAGGTAGTCCCAATTGTTGCGGTCCAGGTTGGTGCGTGCCTGGGTTACGAACTCGTGGAGGTTTTGGAAGCGGCTTTCGAGCGACTCGACCATGGTTCTGTTTTTCCGGGCTGATTTGACGGGGATCGCAAGGTATCGCTACGATGCGGCTCTTGCCAACCAGGCGCGACAATCCCCCGAAGAGGAGACGCTATATGCCTCGCATTCTGACGCCCAGCACCCATCCCGAAGAGACGCTCGCGATCGCCCATGACTTGCTGCCGCCCGGCTGGCAGCTGGCGACCGCCCCGCATGGCAGACCCGAATTCTTTGAATTGCTGAAGGACACTGAGTATTACATCGGGTCGGGGCAGTTCAAACACGGGCCGGAATTCTACCAGGCGGCGCCGAAGCTACGGATCGTGCAGACCTTGAGCGCCGGCTACAACACCTATGATTTGGAGGCGGCTCGCGCCGCTGGCGTGCCGATCTGCAACAATGGCGGCGCCAATGCGACGGCGGTCGCCGAGCATGCAATGCTGCTGATGCTGGCGGTGTGCCGCAAGTTGATCTGGCAGCACGAGGGCGTGGTCTCCGGCCGCTGGCGCGGCAACGACTTCAATTCCGCCAAACTATACGAGCTGGAAGACAAGACCTTGGGCATTGTCGGGCTCGGCAATATCGGCAAGAAGGTTGCGCGCCGTGCCAAGGCCTTCGACATGCACATCAAATATTACGACATCAACCGGCTGACGACCGATCAGGAGGATACGCTCGGCGTCCGCTTTGCGTTGTTCCCCGAGCTGTTGAAGACCTCCGACATCGTGACCCTGCACGTGCCGCTCGACAAATCGACGCACAATCTGATCGGCGAGCGCGAGTTGGGGATGATGAAGCCGACCGCGATCCTGATCAACACTTGCCGCGGCCCGGTGGTCGACGAGAAGGCGCTCTACATGGCGCTGCGCGACGAGAAAATCCTGGGCGCCGGGCTCGACGTCATGGTCGAAGAGCCGCCCAAGCCGGACCACGAACTGTTCACCTTGAAGAACGCGATCTTCTCCCCGCACGGCGCCGGGCCGACCTGGGACAATCACTGGAAGCGCTGGCGCAACGCCTTCGACAATTTCGAACGCGTCGCCCGCGGCCAGAAGCCATTATGGATCGTTCCCGAACTCAGGGACTGATTACAATTTTTCGTCATCACCGGGCTCGCCCCGGTAATCCACGTCTTTCCGTGAGCACGTGGATGGCCGGATCAAGTCGGATCAAGTCCGGCCATTGACGATTTAATTGAGGAATTCACGCAGCGCGGCGGCGAGGTCTTTCGGGTTGTCGCCCTGCACCGTGTGGCCGGCTTTGGGGATCGTGATGTAGCGGCCATCCGGCAGCCGCGCCGCCAGCCGCTCGGCATCCTCTTCATGGAAGACGTCGCTTTCGGCGCCGCGCACGACCAGGGTCGGGCAGGTTACTTTGGCGAGGCCTTCGGCGAGCCTGCGCCGCTCCGCAGTGTGCGTCTCGCCCATCTGCTGAAAGCGCCGGCGGTCGTATTTCCACGTCCAGTTTCCATCGGTCTGCTGCCGCAAATTGTGCATCAGGCTGCGGCGCAGGACCTTGGGATCGCGGCGCGGGTTGAAGGCGAGCGCCCGCTCGATGATCGCGTCGAGCGGCTCCGGATTGGCGCCGCCATTGACGAAATCGCGGATGCGGCGCGACCCGGGACGCCTGACCTCGGGGCCGGCATCGATCAGCACCAGATGGGACAGCCTCTCCGGGTAGTGGATGGCGAAGGCGAGCGCATTGATCGCCCCCATCGACATCCCGGCGAGGACGAAATGGTCGAGGCCGAGCGTGTCGACAAAGCCTCTGACGTCCTCGCGCTGCGCCGCGATCGAATAATCGGCGTCCGGGGCCCAGTCGGTGTCGCCATGCCCCCGCTGGTCGAGCGCAATGCAATGAAATTCGTCGCGCAATGCGAGGCAGCACAGGTCCCAGGTATGCGCGGTCAATGCGCCGCCATGCAGGAAAAGGAGCGGTCGCAGCTCTTCATTGCCCCAATCGAGGTAGCGGAAACGAAGGTGACCGACGAGCACGGTCTTGTCGCTCGGCAATACGACATCGTCGAAGCTGAAGCCGGCGCGCACCGCAGTGGTCTTGAGATGATCGTGATATTCGTCGGCGGAAAGTGTCATGGCTTGGCAACTCCTTACGCAGCGTCGGCTGGGCACAGCCTTAGCACGAACCGCTGTCCCGGCCACTACCGCCATCGCTTTACGATTACCACACCCGCGTCTGCGTCATGGCTCAGAGCCCCCACAGGGTGTGTGTCCGCCGCCGGAGAGGCTACACTTGCCGTCGAAATCACCGCCCCAAGGAGAATACCGATGGCGTACGATCTGCTGATCAAGAATGGCCTTGTCGTCGACGGCTCGGGAATGCCGGCTTTTCGGGGCGATCTCGGCGTCAAGAGCGGCAAGGTCGTCGAGATCGGCAAATTGAGCGGGCCGGCCAGCCGCACGATCGACGCCGACGGCCGCGCCGTCGCGCCCGGGTTCATCGACAATCACTGCCATTACGACGCGCAGGTCACCTGGGACCCGCTCTGCACATTCTCCCCCGAGCACGGCGCGACCACCGTCATATTCGGCAATTGCTCGTTGTCGCTCGCGCCGGTGCGCCAGGGCGCCGAGGAGCGGCTCGCCGAATTCCTGTCCTATGTCGAAGCGATCCCGATGGATATATTGCGTACGGTCGAGTTCGACTGGGAAACGACCGGCCAATACATGGACCATCTCGATAAGCGCCTCGGCATCAATGTCGGGAATCTGATCGGCCATACTGCGGTGCGCCATTACGTCATGGGCGACGAGTGCCAGAAGCCGGGCGCCTCCGACAACCAGATCAAGGCGATGCAGGATGTCGTCCGTGACGGCATGAAGGCCGGCGCGCTCGGCCTCTCGGTGTCACGCGAGAAGGGGCATTATGACCCGCAGGGTGTGCACATCCCGGCCTTGTGGGCCGACGAGAAGGAGATCTTCGCGCTCGCCGACGTCTTGCGGGAGATGGGCACCGGCACAATCCAGGCCGGCGGCGGCCAATATGTCGAGCTGAAGGACGGCATGATCCGCCGCCTCGCCGAGGCGACCGGCCGCACCGTCGTTTACAACAGCCTGTCGCAGACGATGCGCAAGCCGGACGAATGGAAGGTGCATATGGCGCGGGTCGAGGAGACCGCGGCGCTCGGCATCCGCGCCTACCCGATGTGCAGCCCGAACCGGATCACCCAGGACTTCACGATGAAGAACTGCCAGGTGTTCCGCGGCCTGCCGACCTGGCATCCGATCCTCTTAATGTCGGACGAGGAGAAATTGCGGCTCTACGCCGACCCCGAAATCCGCGCCAAATTGCACGACGAGGCGGTCGTCAACAAGCCGGAAAGCGCCGTCGGCTTCTCGAAGACCTGGTGGAACTACATGTGGGTCAACCAGCCGGCGCTCGAAAAGAACAAGTGGATGCAGTTCAAGACGATCGGCCAGATCGCAGAGAAAGAGGGCAAGCGCGTCATCGACGCATTCCTCGACCTGGTTGTCGAGGAGAAGCTCGAAACCCGTTTCCTGCAGGCCGAGAACAATGTCGATGACGAGGCGCTGACCAAGATCCTGACGCATCCCAACGCCGTGATCGGGCTCGGCGACGGCGGCGCGCATGTGCAGTTCCACGGCGGCTATGGCTACATCACCAAACTGCTCGGCGAGTGGGTGCGCGAGAAGCAGGTGATGAGCCTCGAGCAGGCGGTGCGGCGCCTCACCTTCGAACTCGGCCTCGACCTTCGGGATCTACGATCGCGGCATGCTGCGGCCGGGGCTCGCGGCGGACATCGTCATCTTCGACCCTGCCACGGTGAAGTGCGGTCACGAGGAGGTCGTACACGACTTCCCGGCCGGCGGCTGGCGCATCAAGGAACCCGCCGAAGGCGTCCACGCGACGATCGTCAACGGCCAGGTCTTGCTGGAGCAGGGGAAGCACACCGGCGCATTGCCCGGCCGGGTGCTGCGCAATTCGTACTACCACGCCAACCAGGCTTAGGCCGCGGGGATAAGCCCCCACCCCAACCCTCCCCCGTTGGCACGGAGGAGGGAGCGCAATTCCCTCCCCTGCAGAGCGGGGGAGGGTTAGGGTGGGGGCAAGTATGGAGAAATAAATGGCAGAAATTCTAGGACTGGGGTGCACGCACCGGCCCGTGATGCTGCGCCGGGACGAGGATTGGACCGTGATGATGCGGGCCTCGCTCGACGACCCTGACATGCCGGCGGAGATGAAGGACCCGTCGCGCTGGCCCGCGCAGCTCCGCGAAGAGCTCGGCGACGATTTCGGCGCTACTTCAGCGGGAAAGGCGCGCCAGATGTTCCGCCGGCATTTCGCCGAAGCGCGGCGGGCACTGGACGCGTTCAATCCCGACGTCATTGTCATGTTTGGTGACGACCAGTACGAGAATTTCAAGGAGGACATCGTTCCGCCCTTTGCCGTGCTGGCCTATGAGGACCGGGACATCCAACCCTGGAAGCACCGCCGGTCGAGCTACAATCCGTGGAACGAGCCCGCCGATAAATCCTTCCGGCTGCGCGGCCACCGCCGAGCCGGCAAATACCTGGCTTCGGGGCTACTCGAGGCAGGGATCGACGCTGCCTATGCCTACAAGCCGTTACACCACCCACTCGGCCACGCTTTTGAGAACACGATCCTGTTATTGGATCACGACCGGGTCGGGTTCGACTATCCGCTGATCCCGTTTTCGGTGAATTGCTATGGCCGGCGGGTCAATGCCGCCCGCGGGCTGCGATTGCCATTGGCAATGCGGGACAGCATCCGCGACCTCGACCCACCCTCGCCGAGCCCGTCGCGCTGCATGGCAGTCGGCGCCGCCACCGCGCGGGTGATGGCACAAAGCCCGTGGCGAACTGCAATCGTCGCCTCGTCGAGCTGGTCGCACTCGTTCCTGACCGAGAAAAATTACCAGCTCTGGCCCGATGTCGCCGCCGACCGGCGGCTTTATGGGGCATTGGAAACGGGCGACTACGTGACTTGGCACCGCTACACGACGGACGAGATCGAGGACAGCGGCCAGCATGAGGTGCTGAACTGGTTCTGCCTGTTGGGCGCGATGGAGGAGCTCGGCCGCAAGCCCGACCGCTCCGAATTCATCGAGACCTGGGCCTTCGTCTCCCCCGTAGTGTTCGCTTACTACTTGCCCTAGCCGGGCGGGACCTCCGCAAGCAGGCGGCCAAAGGTGGGGAGGCGGTCGCCGGTGTTGAAGGCGCGCAGCATCGCCCAGAACGAAGCCTGATTGGTGGTCACGACAGGCTTGTCGAACTCCTGCTCCCAGGCGGCGATCGAGGCTCATCGTCGGGAAATTGCCGCCGGGGACGACAAAGGCCTCGATCTCGGGCCGGTTTATTCGGGCGAAAGCCTCGCGGGCGTTCTCCGGACCGAGCTGCCCGATCGCGTAGGAATTGGTCGCGCCAAAGCCTTCGAGCGCGACGGTCTCGAGCCCGTGCTTGGTCTCGAAATAGCGCGCGGCGCGCTCGTTCACCGCGTCGGAATAGGGCGAAACGATCGCGATCCGATGCGCCCGCAAAGCGCGCAGCGCCCGGCCGACCGCCTGCGCCGAAGTGATCGCCGGAACCCCGGCGCCGGCGCTCATGCGCTTGCGTCACTCCTTCATCGTAGTCGTCGGCGAACAGGCTCGCCGAGGTCTGCGCCAGGATCACCAATTCGACTTTGGCGGTCCCGAGCAGGCGCGACTGGTAGTCGATGTCCTCGTCCCGGCTCGGCGAAAAGGTCTGGCCCGGCGTACTAGTCATGAGCCGCCCGATATGCGCCTGGTAGGCCGGCGGCAGCAGCCGGCATTCCATCTCGACGGTCGTGTTGGTGGAAGGGATCAAAACGCCGAAATGGCGGATCATGTGCGGGCCTTTCGGTGAGCCGGGCGGGTCGTCAGACTAGCAGCGAACACCCGCGATTTGCTACGGTTGCCGATCGCTTCAATCAATCAGAAAGGATACCGGAAAATGAACGACACGATGACTTTGGCCGAGCGCGCCGACGCGCTCGAGCACCGAATGATGCGCGAACTCGACGCAATCATCGTCAAATCGCGTCTGTTCAAACTCGCCGACGGGGATATGAGCATCCCGAACGGCCCGGCAGTTGCTGGCGGCCAATCCTGGCAAACACATGCTGATGGGCGACGACCCGCGCCTGCCCAAGATGCCCGATAAACCGACCCTGATGGACTTTTTCAAGTATCGGTTCGGGCCGGCGAACCATTTGCTGCAAAGCGCGCGGCATGCGGTCAGAGCCGGCATGGACGAGAAGGTCGTCCTCGCCTGTTTGGTGCACGATATCGGGGTCATCGGCTTTATCCGCGCCGATCACGGCTATTGGGGCGCCCAGATGGTGGCGCCCTATGTCGACGAGGAGGTCTCCTGGGCGATCCGCGCCCATCAGGCACTGCGCTTCTATCCGGACGAGTTGGTCGGCTACTCCTATCCCGAATCCTACATCAAGAATTTCGGCGCCGATTACCGGCCCGACCCCTACATCGAGGAAGAATACAAGCGGGCCCGCGACCACAAATGGTACATGACCGCGCGGATGATCACGGTTCATGACATCTACTCCTTCGACCCGGACGTGGTCGTGGAACTCGAGGAATTCACCGACATCATCGGCCGCAACTTCAAGCAGCCGGCGGAAGGCCTCGGCTGGGACAGCAGCCCGTCGGCGCATATGTGGCGCACCTTGATCCGCCCGACCCGCTATTTGTGAGCGGCGCGGGCGCGGATGGCCGACCTCCCGATCAGCCTGACCTGCGCCGATTACGCGCGGGTGATGCCGCTCGCCACGGGCGATGTCAAACCCGAGGGCATCGCGCTGACCCTGATACACGGCACCGGCGGATCTTGGGAGATGCGTGCGGAAATGCTGCGCCGCGCGCTCGACGATCCGATGGTGCAGGGCGGCGAGGCGATCGATGGCGGGCCATCTGCGCCGCCTCGACAAGGGCGACCGCAGCCATGTCGGGCTGCCGGTCTTTCCGCTGCGCAACTTCACCGCGCGCGACCTCTATGTGCGCAAGGGCGGCCCGGTGAAGACGCCGGCCGATCTGATCGGCAAGCGGATCGGCATGTACGATTGGGTGGCCAGCGGCTCGATCTGGTACCGGCATTTTCTGCGGTTCATCGATGTGCCGCCGGAGCGCCTCCAATGGTGGATCGGCGACATCGATACGCCGCGGGCGCCCACACATCTTTATGATTTGCCCGACGGCGTGCACCGGCCGCCGGCCGGGCGCTCGCTGTCCGAAATGCTGATCGCGGGGGAGCTCGACGCGATCTATAGCCCGCCGCGGCCGCGGCATTACCATCCGGTCAACGGGCCGATCGTCCGGCTCTTTCCCGACATCCGAGCAATCGAGCGCGACTACTTCCGGCAAACCGCCTGCTTCCCGCCGCAGCACCTCGTGATCCTGCGGCGAGAACTTTGGGAGCACAACAAATGGATCGCGCGCAACTTGACCGATGCCTTCATCCGCAGCAACGACCAGTTTGCGGCGGCGCAGCGTAATTTCCCATACGCCTCGCCCTGGCTCGAAGCCGAGCTCGAAGAGACCGAAGCCGTGATGGGGAAGGACTTCCACCCCCATGGCTTCGAGCAGAACCGCAAGGTAATCGACGTCTTCTGCCGGCAGGCGCATGAACTCGGCATCGTCAGCCGCCTCGTCACCGCCGAGGAATATTTCGCCGAATATCTCGCTTCTTGACCGCGGAGCCGCCGTCTCACCGTCCAGCCCTTTCCTCGCAAGCAGGGCGAGGGAGTAGGCCGGTATCGCCTCGCCCCGCTTGCGGGCAGAGTAGTCATTGGGAGTGGCCCGCGAAGCGGGAGGGTGAGGGGTCGATCTTGGTCTTTCACTCGTCGAGCGGCATGGCGCCCTCGGCAAGTGACAGCATTCCGATTGGTGAGATCGTGCGCTAATCAAATCCCGGCTCAACCGTAGCGGATGGCCGGCCCATAAGGATCTGGACGGCTCGCTGCCTGATTTTCCTCCAATTGCCGCAGCCGGTTTTCGAAGTCGCTCGCGTCGATTGCCCGCAGAAAGCTTTCGATCATCTGGGAAATTGCGACCCCCTCGCCGGGGGTGATGGCGCCGCGCCCGACCGCGCCGGAGACCACCTTTATCGCGCCCAGGATATCGGCTGCGCTGCGGATCGGCGGCAGAGCGAGCTCGACCGACCGCTCGCGGCGCGGCGCGACGGTGCGGTCGAGACAGAGCCGCAATGCCGCCGGATCGCCGGCGAGAGCCAGTTCGACCGCCTTGCGGGTCAGTGCAGCGGCTTCGCCGTCGAGCAACAGCTCGGCCGCCCGAGTGGCCCGGTTGGTCGAGCCGCGAGGCCGGCCGCCAGGATTGCCGGACTGTCCTTTGGCAAACGGCCGCCCGCGGGCTCTCCTCGCTGTTTTTGCTGTTTTCTGCAGCGAAATATCAGTCATCGCTTCACCTCGTTCGGTCGCGGACGCCAGCCCTCGGCGTTTCCCGGAGCGACATGAAACACGAACATTATGGCAATTTTAGTGTTGCCGTTATAGCAACGACTGAAACCGAGCGGGATCGGACTAGCGCAACACATGGGCCGACACCACCACATGGGTGCACGCACATT
Organism: uncultured Alphaproteobacteria bacterium; assembly: GCA_963788085.1. GTDB lineage: Bacteria > Pseudomonadota > Alphaproteobacteria > ATCC43930 > CGMCC-115725 > AP-15. The sequence goes on along the minus strand of CAWBFS010000015.1, from coordinate 255,318 downwards.
CATCGTGCGATCCCGGCGGAAATCTTATCTTTGGTTCCGCGGCCTCAGAGTTCAACCACATCACCCCGATTGGTTCCCGCCGCCATAGATATTGTGTCCCCCACCTGTCAAGTAACGGCTCATTCGGCGGAGTATTTCGCAGCGCCAGACCGACCTAGAAACGAGGCGATAGACTGTACCCACTATGTCTCTTCCTTCACGAGTGCAGCGCGCATTTCAGATAGACTTTGCCGAGGCTTTCCATAATGGGCAATTATGCGACTTTTGGACAAAGGGCGAGAGCGCCCTACCATTCATCATCCCCTTGTAGCTCGGCGATGAGAAATTCAGGATCGATTGAACTCTGAATCGCCGTCCATATGTTGAACAACCGCTCCTGATCTCTTCGCGATCCATGCTGAGATCGCCTTGCTACCTACGGTCGAGATCGCCAGCTAACCGTTCACCGGTATCAAGGGCATACGAAGCAATGTGACGTTCCTTGCCATAGTCGATGTGAATATGCGGTCGCGCGTGTTGAGTTTCTTTATACATCCTGATGCGTAAGGGATCGCGCCGCGCAAGTATGTAGCGCCGGCCACCCGGATAGTCTTCAACATAGAAGTAGACATCAGCCCACGAGAGGAAATGCTGAAGCTCGCTTACATCTCCCTTCGACGGGCTAAGCCTAATCAGGCGAGCCACTATTTCTGCCGCGTCCGGATCTGACAATCAATAATTCCTTTCTACCTCCCGTCGCGCCAAGCGCTCGACAGTCCCACAGTCCCACCGCGTCCTCGCATAGAGACGTGGGGTCGTCGCTATATTGCGACGCAGATGTTCGCTTTTAAGGTGGCTAGGGCACATCGATGCGGGCTGACTGGCACGCAGGCGACCACGCAGAGCAATTTGGCCGCACGCTCAGAACTCGGAAACTTTTCTTGCCCCTGTCCATCAATGGGTTACGTTTTCCGCAACATATGATCGGAACGAAATTGAAAACCACCGCCAAAACGCCCCCTGAAACCCGCCGCCTCGGTTATGCCCGCGGGAGCACCTACGGGCAGACGCTTGACGCGCAGCTTGACCAGTTGCGCGCCGAAAGGTGCGCCAGGATTTACCGCGAGAAGGCTACCGGTGCGCGGCCCGATCGGCGCGAGCTGCTCAAGCTCCTTAAGGCGCTCGCCCCCGGCGACGTGGTGACGGTGACGCGGATAGACCGCCTCGCCCGCTCGACCTTCGACCTGTTTGCCACCGTCAAGCAGATCGTCGACGCGGGCGGACAATTCCGGTCACTCGCGGAGCCATGGGCCGACACCTCGACCAGCACCGGGCGCTTGATGCTTGCCGTGCTCGGCGGTCTGGCCGACGTGGAGCGTGACCTGATCCGCACCCGCACGGCGGAGGGACGCAGCCGCGCCAAGGCACGCGGGCAGCGCATGGGCCGCCCTTCGAAACTCACCGACGCGCAGAAGGTGGAGGCCCGCCGCCGCCGCGCCGAGGGTGCGACGCTCAAGGAACTGGCTGAGAGCTACCATGTCGGGCTGGCGACGATTTCGAGACTCGCATTGTGATTAGTCTAGCTTGCATTCCCAGAGGGACGCGAAAGCGATGGACGTACCGATCCTCGTGGCGATCATCAGCGTAAGCGGAACCCTATTGGGAACCGTTGTGGGCGGCAGCATCGTCACGTGGGGCAACTACTTCCTTGCCAGAAGGCGGGAGCGGTTGGAATTTACAACAGCATGTCGCCTGATTTCGGCTGAATTGCAGGCGAACCATCACACTGTGGAGTTTGCCCTTGGGCGGAAACATTGGTGGCGCTCCGATGAGGTCGGCGTGAAGCGCCCGGTTCTGCTCGATCTCCTCCCTGAGGAGCTTGGAACAGAAGCTTGGCGCAATTCCAGAATATCCTTACCCCTCATCTTCCATATGATGCTTGGCAGGATCTACTATTGGCGGTACGTGCGGTAAACCACGTCAACCGCATAGCTGGCGCTCCTCGTCCACCCGACAGGCCCGACGAAATGTCGGAAGAAACCGTGACTGCTCTTACTTCTTCCCGATTACGCACTATCCTCAGCCATCAAGTCGTGGTACAAAACAGGAACACGCGGCTGTTTCTGCGGGTTTAAACGATGGCGCGCAACAAGGTGCAATTTCAAAAGGGGCTTAGCGAGGCCCAGTTTGCTGTTCTTTACGGAACAGAGGATCAGTGCCGGGAGGCGGTGATGCGCTGGCGCTGGCCATCCGGCTTTGTCTGCCCGGTTTGCGCAGGGCAGCATCACAGCTTCGTCAAGACCCGGGCGCTTTACCAGTGTACCGCCTGCCGGCGGCAGACATCCGTGATCGCCGGAACGATTTTCGCAGCAACCAAGGTGCCGCTGTGCACTTGGTTTCGCGCCATGTACCACCTCACTCAGAGCAAGGGCGGCATCTCCAGCATTGAGTTGGGCCGCCGGCTTGGCGTCACCCAGACCACCGCCTGGAAGATCAAGCACAAGCTGATGCAGGCGATGATGGAGCGGGACGCCACAAAGCGCCTGACGGGACGGATCGAAATCGACGATGCCTATCTCGGCGGCGAGCGCAACGGCGGCAAGCGGGGCCGCGGTTCGCCTGGCAAGACGCCGATCGTGGCGGCGGTCGAAACCACACCAGAGGGCAAGCCAATCCGCTTGAAGTTGCGCCGCGTGAAGGGTTTCCGCCGTGCCGAAATCGCGACCTTGGCGCAGCGCAATTTCCATCCCGCCAGCACCGTTGTCAGTGACGGCCTGCATTGCTTCACTGGGGTCGGCAACGCCGGCTGCGTCCACCAGCCGATCGTCACTGGATCCGGTCGCAAGGCCGCCCTGAACCCTGCCTTCAAGTGGGTCAACACCACCCTCGGCAACATCAAGAGCGCCATCACTGGCACTTACCGCACCATCCGCGACAAGCATGTACCCCGCTACCTCGCCGAATTCGAGTACCGCTTCAACCGCCGATACGATCTCGCCGCCATGATGCCACGCCTCGGCTATGTCGCAGTCCGAACCCCGCCGATGCCATATCGCCTCCTCAAATTGGCTGAGGATAATGCGTAATCAGGTACTTCTTTCATGAAGGACATTGACAGAGGGCGTAACAGCCTTAGACCCTATCTCTCTCTAGCTGCCTTTAGCAGAATACGGGCCTCGCGATTGAGGCAGTTGTGGTATCTCTTAACTCACTGGCAAGCACGCACGCACCACTGAAAGGCCGCCGCCGATTTATCGAGTAGGTGAGCGGCATCGCTGCCGCTCACCCCTCTAAGAACCGTGCGCGCCGCCGGATGCAACAACCGAAACATCTATCGCGAGAAGGTGACGGGCGCGCGGGCCGACCGGCGCGAGCTTAACCGGATGCTCGGCAAACTGGCACCCGGCGACGTGGTGACGGTGACGCGGTTGACCGGCTGGCGCGCAGCACCTTCGACCTGTTCGGCATCGTCAAGCAGATCGTGGACGCCAAGGCGCAATTCCGGTCACTTGGCGGAACCGTGGGCCGACACCGGCACCAGCACCGGGCGCTTGATGCTTGCGGTACTCGGCGGGCTTGCCGACGTGGAGCGCGACCTCATTCGCACTCGCACCGCCGAAGGCCTAAGCCGCGCCAAGGCCCAAGGAAAGCACATGGGCCGTCCCCCTTCCCTCAACACCGGCCCAGCAGAAAGAGGCTACCAGACGCCGCGCGCGGGGCGCGACCCTGCAAGAATTGGCGGACAGCTACGACCGCAGCATATCCACCATGCGCCGCGCGACTCGGGCGGCATGAGCGCGCGCCCTTAACGCGATTGTAATGCATCCATGATTTCGCTTCATCGTCTGTCAACCGGCGGCTGGACGCCATATTGAAGACCCCCTCCACCGACAGGTTCCATCAAATGACGACCTCAACCACTGACAAATCTCTGACCCTTTTCTTTGAAACGCTCCAGCGCAACCAACAAGCTTCCCGACAACAATTTCCGGAGCGATACGCTACAATGCAAGGTGTAGATCATTGCTTCACTGTGGCGGGCCCACATTTAGGCGATGTAAAACCGATATTCACCGGCCCCATGTTTTTATCAGGTCACAGTACGCATACAAGGCCGCCGCAGGTATGACCTTATCAGGGCAGTTCTCCGAAGATCGTTTGTGATGATGCGGTCGTGCCTCGAATACGCAGGGTATGCGCTTCTGATTTTCACCGACCCGCACCTAGTCTTACTGAGTCACAAAAACCCAACATGGTGTATAACGGTAGACATCAACCACAAAGTGTAGTAATCAGGCCCATCTTATCCGGATCGGGGGACCGGAATGGACGGGGGATCAAGCGAGGGGAGTGAAGCGCGCTTTGCATCCTATGTCGAGGCACTCGGAGGCGTTCTGGGTCATGCCGATCGGCAGCAGCCGATGCATGACTACTGCCTGGGGCTGTTGATGCCGATTGCGCGCAAGAGCGTTGAACCGATGGCGGCGGTGACGGCACCGGCCCAGGTCGCCGCAAAACACCAATCGTTGCTTCATTTTGTTGGGAATGCGCCGTGGTCGGACACGGCGATGCTGGCCAAGGTGGGCGAGCTGGTGCTGCCGGCGATTACACGCAGCGGGCCGATCGAGGCCTGGATCATCGACGACACGGGCTTTCCCAAGAAGGGGCGGCACTCGGTGGGGGTAACCCGGCAATACTGCGGTCAGCTCGGCAAGCAGGACAACTGTCAGGTTGCGGTGAGCTTGTCGCTGGCCAATCATGATGCCAGCCTGCCGATTGCGTATCGGCTCTATCTGCCTGAGGATTGGGCCAACGATCCGGTGCGACGGCACAAGGCCAAGGTGCCGGAGACGATTGCCTTCCAAACCAAGCCGCAAATCGCCTTGGAGCAGATCAAGGCAGCCCGAGCAGCGGGCCTGCCCGAGGGCGTGGTGCTGATGGATGCCGGTTACGGCAACGATACCGAGCTGCGAACCGCGATCACCGCTCTCGGCCTGCGCTACGTGGCCGGCATCGGTCCCAACACCTCGGTCTGGCCGCCCGGCACGGGGCCTTTGCCGGCGCCGCCCGGTAAGGGTATGGGCCGACCACCCAAATTGCTGCGACGCGACGAGCAACACCAGCCGGTCTCGGTCAAGGCGCTCGCTCTCAGCCTTCCGGCAGAAGCGTGGCAAACCATTACCTGGCGCGAGGGCACCGCGGAGTGGTTGTCATCGCGCTTGGCGCGCCAGCGCGTGCGGCCGGCGCATCGCGATACTGAGCTGAGCCAGCCGCGCGCCGAAGAGTGGGTGCTGATCGAGTGGCCGGAAGGAGAAGCCGAGCCGACCAAGTATTGGCTTGCCACGTTGCCCGAGGAGCTCAGCTTTGAGGGTTTGGTCGATTTCACCAAGTTGCGATGGCGGATCGAGCGCGATTACCAGGAGCTGAAGCAGGAACTCGGCCTCGGCGATTACGAAGGGCGCGGGTGGCGCGGCTTCCACCACCATGCCAGCCTCTGTATTGCGGCATATGGCTTTTTGATCGCCGAACGCGGCGCCCTTCCCCCCTCAGTACCAGGTTTCTCCGCGCAGCTCTCGGGATTTGCCGTTCCCGAGGGTTATCGACCCAGAGGCGCCGCCCATACGACCCGAGCGGCATATTCCCAACTCGATCGCCACGATGCGAAAGCGCCTCATTATCGCCCTCGCCAGGACCCTGCCGAGATGCCCCTGCTGCAATACGCCAATTCGCAAGATAGCGAGAATCCCCGATTACTGACGCAGTAAGACTAGAAGAAGTGTTCTTAAATCGACATGTCAGCGATGCCAGCAAAAAAGCCCAGAGAAAAAAATTTGGAATGAATTCGATGATGAAAGCCATCGCGAGCTTTGATTTAAAGCTCAGCGAAATTTTTAAAGATATGTACGATCGTAGTATCGATTACGGCGGACATCCCAACCCGCACGGGATGATTGGATCAATGGACATTCGCAAAGATGTAGAAGAACAACTGACTGGAATGACTACCTTTGCATTAGCACCAAACTGTGGCGCGGCGATCTGGATAGGAACGGAGCGACAATCAGGATGGGAATCTGGCGTCGCGGCACTGGCATGATTGTCGCGACGTGATTGTCGCGCAAGGGTCGAGAGAGGTTTTATTGTCGCGGCGCGGCGATCAGGCGTTGGCGGTGATTGTCGCGTGGGTCGGCGGTCGGCCGCGGCCTCGCTTGCGTTCGAGCGCGGCGCGACGGCGATAGCTTTCGACGTTCATCTCGAAGATGGTGGCGTGATGAACGAGGCGGTCGACGACAGCGACCGTCATTGCCTGGTCCGGGAAGATCTTGCCCCATTCGCCAAACGGCTGGTTGGCGGTGATGAGGAGCGATCGCCGCTCGTAGCGGGCGCTGATCAGTTCGAAGAGCACGCTGGTTTCGGCCTGGTCTTTGGTGACGTAGGCGAGGTCATCGAGGATCAGCAGGTGGAATTTGTCGAGCTTGGCGATGGCGGCTTCGAGAGCGAGCTCGCGACGCGCAATTTGCAGCCGCTGGACGAGATCGATGGTGCGGGTGAACAGCACGCGCCAGCCGTTTTCGACGAGAGCGAAGCCGAGAGCTGCCGCCAGGTGGCTCTTGCCGCCGCCGGGGGGCCCAAACAACAGTAAATTGGCGCCGTTGTTCAACCAGGCGTCACCGGCGGCGAGCGCCATGACCTGTGCCTTGCTGATTACTGGGACGGCCTCGAAGTCGAAGCTGTCGAGGGTCTTGCCGGGCGGCAACCGGGCTTCGGCGAGTGGCGTTCGAGCCGGCGTCGGCTGCGCTCGGCAATCTCATGTTCGGCCAATGCTGCCAGGAAGCGCCCGGCCGGCCAGCCTTCCTTGTCGGCCTGAGCGGCGAGCGAAGCCCAGACCAGTTTTATGGCGGGCAGCCGCAGCTCGGCGAGGAGCAGCTCGATACGGGCAGCGTCGCCAGGATCGGTCGTTCTCATGCTGCATCAACCAGCTGGACGGTGCTGAGCTCGTCATAAAGATGCAGCGGCGCCGCCTCGACCGTGATGTCGGGAATAGCGGTTGGATGAGGCGCGAAGCGGCGGCCGAGCGTGTCGAGATCGGGTAGTCTTCCGGCATCGAGTTCGGCGTCGATGGCCCTAGCGAGCTCGGCCTCGCAAGCACGATCATGAGCGAGCGCCAACAGTCCGACGATGGTGCGGCACGCCTGCTTCTCGCTGTCACCGGCCAGCAATGCTTCGAAGGCGCGTTGATAGGAGCGGCGCGGGAAGAGCTGCTCACGATAGACCAGATTGAGCAAGGCCATTGGCTTGCGGCGCAAGGCATGGATGACGTGCCGATAATCGACGACATGACCGTGCTTGCCGCTGGGATGCGGTCGCCCGCGGCGCAACGTCATCAGCGGCGTCGCGCCGAGGAAGCATTCGAGCCGATCGTCATATAGCCGCACGCGAAGCCGATGGCCGATCAGGCGCGAGGGCACCGAATAGAACACCTTCTTGAGGGTGAACCCGCTGGTCGAGGTGACGGTGACGATGGTCTCTTCGTAATCCGTCGTCCGATGCGCCGGCAGCGCTTGCAGGGCCGAGCGTTCGAGATCGAGCCGCTTGCGGTTGCGAGCATTGCGGCGCCCGACAATCTCGTCGACAAAGCGGCGATAAGCCTCGAGGTGTCGAAATCGCGCGATCCGCGCAGCAACAGCGCGTCCTCGATCGCCTGTTTCAGATGGCCGTGCGGGCTTTCGATCGAGCCGTTCTCATGCGCCACGCCGCGATTGTTGCGGGTCGGCTCCATGCGGTAATGGGCGCACAGTGCCTCGTATCGGCGCGTCTGATCCTGCCGTGTGTCGGCGTCGAGATTGCGGAAGGCGGCCGACAGGCTGTCGCTGCGATGCTGCAATGGGGCCCGGCCGAGCGCCCACAACGCGTTCTGCAAACCCTCCGCCAATGCCACAAAGCTTTCCCCACCGAGCACGACATGGGCATGCTCCCACCCGGAGAAGGCCAGACGGAAGTGATAGAGCCGGTGATCCAGCGGCACACCGGCGATGCTGACGCCGTGATCGCCCATGTCGGTGAAATCGGAAAGCCCCAGCCGACCCGGCGGGTGCTCCTGCCGGAAGATGACGTCCTGCTCGGCCCCGTTCAGCGCCCGCCAGGCACGGATGCGCCGCTCCAACGTGCGGCGAACACCGGCGCCGATCTCGGGATGGCGACGCCGGATCTCGTCGAAAATGGCCACCGGCCGCAGGCCTGGGGCGCTCTTTAACAAAGGCACTACCTCGCTATCCCAAACCGCGCCAGCGGATCCCGACGTCGGCGGCCGCGCGGCGCTTTCTTTTGCGACGGCAGCCGCGGATCCTGCTCGATACGATAGGCGGTGGCGGCGCTGAACCCGGCCTTGGCCGCGGCAACGCTCGGCGTCTCGGTTTGGCGGAAACTCATATACAGCCTCATCTGGCAGTCGGTGATGTGGCGGCCGGGCAAACTGCGGTTCCTCATCGGCATGAAGAACCCGCTTCCTATCGGCCGGCCGCGACCGCCAGACAACACGGCCCCTTGCGGGGCCGCGCCGTTCGCCAGATTCGCGACTTCAGTCGGGCTACGCCCTCCCTCCGTCACGCATCCGGCGACACTTCCTCATCCCGATTGACGCGCGCCCGTCATCCTGTTTGCCGCGCAGCAACCAAACCCTAGCGTAGTCGAATTTGCGATGCACAAAGTCTCCCAAGTGGGATTAACGGGGTTATACATATTTCGGCATGTTTTTGCAGAGAAATTCGTGGTCTGTGGCGTCAGTGCTAAAATGGACGTGTTAGGTAATCAAGGACTGTAGCATGTGGACGCCTAAAACGCGTCTAGGGACTACAGAGAAAACCTTTCTTGCGTCCCTAGCTAATCGCCTGATACAGGTGGTAGGTATCATAGTCTTCTCCATTCTTGGCTTGCTATTTATCTTGGGACTTACCCGGAGCGCATACCAATCACTCTACTGGGCGGCTACCCACTTCTCGTATGTAATCTATCGCCTAGGGGAGATGACCCTAAACGGTATAATATTAGGGATCGTCCTTCTGGGCGTTTATGGCGGCCAGAAGCTCTGCAAAAGGATTAGGCGGGATCGTCACCAATCACGCCTTAAATCTCTTCTCCCGTGATTTTCCAGAATCCCCCTTATCGCGTCTTTTTGATGTAGGCGCAATATAGAGACGACACCCCTCTGCAAAGTAGAGGTGACACTCCCCCGGGTTCTGGGGTCCCGGGAGGTGCGCCGTGGCGGTGGTGTCGATGAGCAAGCAGGAGTTCAGTCGCCTTGACGTGCTATTGCGGGTTCAATCGGGTCATCTGCGCGTCGGTGACGCCTGTGCGCTGATCGGGCTGCAGCGGCGCCAGGTGTTTCGTCTGCTGCGTGGCCTCAAGCAGGACGGTACGAGGAGCCTGCTTTCCAAGCACCGGGGCAAACCCAGCAACCATCGGCTCCCCGCTGAGGTTCGCACCCTGGCGCTGTCGATCGTGCGCGAGCGGTACGCCGACTTCGGCCCGACCCTGGCGGCGGAGAAGCTGGCAGAGCATCACGGTTGTCCGATATCCCGCGAGACCTTGCGCGGTTGGATGATCGCTGACGGGCTGTGGCAGGACCGTCGGCATCGTCTGCCCGCGCCGCATCAGCCGCGCCGGCGACGCGAGTGCCTGGGCGAATTGGTGCAGATCGACGGCTCGGAGCACGCCTGGTTCGAGGATCGCGGTGCGCCGTGCACGCTGCTGGCTTTCGTGGATGACGCGACGAGCCGGTTGATGCAGCTGCGGTTCGTCACCTCGGAATTGGCGTTTGATTACTTCCGGACGACGCGCGCCTATCTGGAGGAGCACGGCAAGCCGGTGGCGTTCTACAGCGACAAGCACGGCATCTTCCGGGTGAACCGCAAGGAGGCTGCCGGCGGTGGCGGAGTGACCCAGTTCGGTCGCGCGCTGTTGGCGCTGAACATTGACATCATCTGTGCCAACAGCCCGCAGGCGAAGGGACGCGTCGAACGCGCGTTTGGGACGTTGCAGGACCGCATGGTCAAGGAGCTGCGGCTGGCGGGAGTCTCGTCGATGGCCGCGGCGAACGCCTGGCTGCCTGGGTTCATCACCGCCTACAACACGCGTTTCGGCCGCGACCCGGCGAATGCCAAGGACCTGCATCGGCCGCTGACGCCAGCCGATGATCTGGACGAGCTCTTGGCCTGGCGGGAGGAGCGAACGGTCACGCGCAACCTGACCCTGCACTACGACCGGATGATGCTGATCCTGGAGCCGACGCCGCTGACCCGTGGCTTGGTACGCAAGAAGGTGGAGGTAGTGAACTACCCGGACGGCCGGTTTGCGGTTCAGTTCAACGGAGCGATGCTCGGTTTCAAGGTATTCGACAAAATCCAGACCGTGCAGCCCGGCGCGATCGTCGACAACAAGCGGCTGTCGGCCGTATTGGAGCAAATCAAGGTGCAACAGGCCGCTTACCCGGCGCGTCAGCAGCGAGGGCACGTGGCGCGTCGGCGACCGCCGAACAACCTCGAGGCGCCGGGTCTGCCGTCAAAGGGGCGGGCGCCACGCCATGGCGCTACCGCAGCGCCGGCCGATCGCCCCCAAGCCGGCCACCATCGCGCCGTGGCGAGGGTGGGTTTTTGAGGGATCGGAAGATCTACTACGATGCTCGAAGAGAAGAGATGATAGCTTGGCAACCGCCAAGTGGCGGGAGCCGACCCGTTCCGATCGGCTCCCGTTCATCGCAGTGAGTCTCCAACCGGCTATTCCTCGGCGGGTTGCTCCCCAGCAGAGCCCGCTTCCGCTTCACCGGTCACCGACATAGTAGTTCAATCCCGACCCAGCGCGGCAATCCAAATGCGCTGCTCAACTCCCCGCGGAGATGCAGTCCAAGTCGCGCTCCTCGTGCCCGTCGGGAACGCGAGTGTCATCTCTACTTTGCACGCCGGGTGACATTTCTATCTTGCGCCGACATTGTGGGTGAAATGTCTCACCCTAACCCAACCTAAGGTTGGTCAATTTTGCTGGAACATCCCTTCTGAGACAAGCGCATTCATCGCCTTTTAGTTGTAGATTGAGTAGGCTTCGCCAGCCACGCGCTGCCGGTGTCGTCGTCATTGTCGTCGACAAGGTGCCTCCTGAACCGCCATTCACGCAGGCATTGACCATGGTCGTCAATCGGGCAGATCGAAAAATTTGCACCAGCCGGCGGGGCTGATGTCGCCTTCTACGATTTCGCAGGAGCGGGGCTTACGGAACAGGCTGCATGCGGCGCAGGTCAGCCCGTTCTTTGGCCGGTCCTGATATTCCGCGGCGGCTTGCGACATTTTCTGCTGCGCCGGCGCCGGCGTGGTCGCCCGGCCGAGGACCACGCCGGAGAGCGCCGCCCGCACCAGGGTGCGGCGTAACACACGCCGCCCTGACAGGCCGCGTTCAGACCGCGTTGCGGACCCAGCCGTAGCGCAGGTTGCTGCGCCCGGGGCCGTTCTTGACATAATCGGCCTTGATCTCGGCAAAGCGGTCGGGCTTGGCGAGTTCGGCGTGCTTGTCGAAATTATAGAGGCGCACCGTGTTCTCGGCGAAGATCGCGTTCTTGACCGGGCCGTCGGCCGGACCCAGCGGCTTGAAGCCGTATCTCTTTTGCATCTCCTCCGGGATTTCGAGGCGGCGCAGCCCCTCGATCTGCCATTGCGGCGCGCCGGTCCACACCGCGTCGGTGCCCCACAGCACATGGTCGGCGCCGAGCCCCTTGACCAGCATGCCCATCAGTGCCGCCGCGAGGCGCGGCTCGGCGACCGCGGTCCAGGCGAAAAGCTGCCCCAAATCGCCGTAGACGTTGGTGACGCCGTATTTCTCGGGGATCTCGGCGAGGTCGCTGGTCCATGAGCTGCGGCCGGTCTTGTCGAATTCCGCCATGCCCTCGGCCGGGGTGGCGCCGATCCAGCGATAGCCCGAGTGGTAGATCAGGAAATTGAGCTGCGGCCAGTCCTTGGCCGCCTTGCCGACATCGCTGACATCGGCATAGGGCCGCAGCCGCGGGAATTTTTCCTCGACGGCGGGCGCGAACAGACCCTTGTGGATGCAGACGTTCCGGATGCCCGATTTCACCGCCTTCTCGTAGAAGGGGTACATCAGCTTCTCGTCGTCGAGGTGGTAGGGGTAGTTGGCGAGCTCCTTGTGGGTGTTGTCGCCGACGGTGTAGCCCTTCCACGAATCGGGCTTGTAGACTCTCGATCGCCTTGTCGACCTGGTCGAGCCAGCCGGGCCAGCCCGGGGTGATCGTGAAATGCGCCATCATCCGCCGCGAGCCGGCCTCCTTGTTGACCTGCTCGCGGGTCTTGAACACCTGCTCCTGCGGGATGAACCAGTCCTCGGGCACCTCCGACGGCGAGTTCGACAGCAGCGCCACCTTGGTGTCGCTGTCCATGTAAATTTCTTTGACGTAGTTGGCGTATTTGAGATCGTCGATGGTCTGTTCCTTGTCGCCGATCTCCTTGTTCCAGCCGGCCTTGCCGACCGCCTCGCGCGCCTTGATGAAGCCCATCAGCCGCGTGTCGTCGCGCAGGAAATGGGTGTGGCCGTCGATGATGAATTGCTGTCGACAAGGCGTCGGCGCGCTCGGCCGCCATATCCGGCGTCGCCGCCTCCGCCTCGCTGACCTCGAATAGGCGGCCGAAGACCTGGTTCATGACCAGGAACGAGGCGGCCATGCCGGAGGCGGTCTGAAAGAACCGCCGCCGCGACAGCCCCTGCCGCCGGGCGAGCCGGTCGCTCAACTCCTTGAGCCGCGCTTCGACCTCGCGCTGCTTCTCGGTCTGCGGCACCGGCATGTATTCGTCGCTCGACACGATCTGCGTCGGCACCGGCGACGGGAACGACGATGTTTCGGCCGGCTGCAATTCCCGCAGCTGCTCGTCAGTCAGAAATTTCATCTGCGCCTCCGCCGTATCATGGTAATCACCCGTGGCCCCTCAACAACATACCCAGAATTGCGATCGTCGCCGCTGCGTTGATGCCGACTGCCCAGGTCAGCACGTTGATCTTCCCGGTCATGCCAGCGATTTCACCAGCCAGAGCAGCGATTTCACCAGCCAGCGCAGCGACTCTAGTCTCGACCGCCGAAAGCCGGTCTTCGATGTGGTCAAGCCGGTTTTCCACGCGGTCAAGCCGGCTTTCCACGTGGTCGAGACGCCCTTCGACGGCTGCTAGCCGATTTTCGATACCGCCAAGACGATTTTCGTAGGCGGCCAATTCCTCGGCAGCGGCGATGGCGTCGGCTTCGGGCGCCCCGGCTGCCTTGAGAGCCTGGTAGGTTTTGGCCAGCATGATCGCCATCGCGCGATCATCCTAGCGCGAGGCCGCCGGGATTTCGAGGTTGAGCAGCCTTGCGGCATTGCGGCCGAGGATCGCGCGGCGCTCGACATCGTCGAGGCCCGGCGTGCCTTCGATCATGCCGATCGGATCGACCTCGCCCATATCGGCGGGATAATCGGTGCCCATCAGGATGTGGTCGGCGCCGTATTCCTCGACCAGGTATTCGAGCTGGTGATGGGTGTAGACGAGCGCGTCGAAATAGACCCGCTTCAGATAGGTGCGTCGGCATCCGGTGGATGCGCTCGCAGCAATCCGGACGCGCCGACGGCGGCATGGTCGATGCGGCCCGGATAGGCCGGCAGAAACCCGCCGCCATGAGCGACGACCAGCTTTAGGTTTGGATTGTCGGCGAGCACGCCGCCAAAGATCAGATGATGCAGAGCCACCGTCGAGTCGAGCGGATTGCCGATCACGTTGTTGAAGTAATGGTCGGCGAGCCGCCGCGCTTCGGTAAACCCGTCCGGATGCATGAAGACGACGAGGCCCAATTCCTCGCAGCGCGCGAAGATCTTGCGGAAGCGGTCGGCCGACAAATCATCACCGGCGACATGGGTCATGATCTCGATGCCGCGGAAGCCCAGCGATTTGTGCAGTCGGTCGAGCTCTGCGAGCGCCAGCTCGGGCGCCTGGAACGGCACCGTGCCGAGACCGACGAAGCGGTCCGGGTAGCGGCCGCAGATATCGGCGATGAAATCGTTGACGGCGCGCGACGCCTCGAGGCCGAGATCGGGGTCGGCGCCGTAATAGGTCTGGCGCGGCGCCGGCGAGATCGCCTGGATGTCGATCCCCATCCGGTCCATGTCCTCGATCCGTTTCTCGGGCGAAGAGCCCTGAGCCGTCGGTCCTCACGCCGTTTTGCCGATTGATCTCGCGGCTGCGCGCATTGGCCGAGGTTTCGAGAAACCACCGCGAGACATCGGAATTGCCTTCGACCATCGCCGCCGCCTTCTCGCAGCGGACATGGCAGTGGATGTCGATCGCGAACCATTTGCCGCGGGCATGGGCGGGGCCCGGAAACCGGCCGGCGAACGGCTCCGTTCCCGGCGGCAGGCATTTGAAGAGGATGTCCTCTCCGGCGCGGCTCATTGCGGCCTCCTCGGGATCTCGATGCCCAACAGCCGTGCGGCATTGCCGCCGAGGATCGCCCGGCGCTCGTTGTCGTCGAGCGCGCGGGCACCTTCGATGAAGCCGATCGGGTCCACCTCCCCCATATCGGCGGGGTAGTCGGTGCCCATCAGCACATGATCGGCGCCGTATTGCTCGACCAGATATTCGAGCTGGTGGTGCGTGTAGACGATCGTGTCGAAATAGAGCCGCTTCAGATAAGTCGTCGGCATCCGGTTTATCTTCTCGCAGCAATCGGGCCGCGCCGCCGCGGCATGGTCGATGCGGCCGGAATAGGCCGGCAGATAGCCGCCGCCATGCGCGATCACGAGCTTCAGGTTGGGGTGATCGTGAAGCACGCCGCCAAAGATAAGGTGATGGACCGCGACGGTCGTATCGAGCGGGTTGCCGATCACATTGACCAGGTAATGGTCGGCAAACCGCCGCGCCTCGGGAAATCCCGTCGGATGCATGAAAATGAGGAGCCCGAGTTCCTCGATGCGGGCGAAGATTTTGCGGAACCGCTCGGCCGAGAAATCCTCGCCGGCGACGTTGGTCGCGATCTCGATGCCGCGAAAGCCGAGCGCGTTATGAATGCGGTCGAGCTCGGTCACCGCTAGCTCGGGCGCCTGGAACGGCACTGTGCCGAGCGCTGTAAAGCGGTCGGGATGACGGCCGACAATATCCGCGAGATTGTCGTTGACGACGCGCGCGGTAGCGATCCCGAGATCGGGGTCGGCGCCGTAATAGGTCTGGTTCGGCGAAGGCGAGATCGCCTGGATGTCGATCCCCATCCGGTCCATGTCGGCGAGCCGCTTTTCGACCGACGTGAATTGGATGCGGGTGCGCTCCGCCTGCTCGCGGTTGACTTGGCGGGTGCGCGCGTTGGCGAATTCCTCCCGCGGATGCCGCGTCGCAGCCGCGTGACCCGCGACCATTTCCGCGGCCTTCGGCGTCAGCACATGACAATGAATGTCGACGGTGAACCATTTGCCACGGGCATGAGCGGGCCCCGGAAAACGCCCCGGAATCTCCGCTCCAGGCGGCAGGCATTTGAATAGCATCTCGCGCCCCCTCTTCGGTTTCGGCCATCCTAGTCCCGGAGCCCACCTGTTCTTGTAGCAAATCTACAGGTGTCTGCTTCTCGCGCATGGCATCGGCATTGAAAAGGGCATCAAACGATGCCAGCGATGATGCCGATTGGGTCGAAAGGATGGCGAATGCGTATAACCGTCACGCTCGACGATGAGTTGGTGAAGAGAGCACAGACCTACACCGGCCTGCGCGAAGAATCCGCCTTGGTCTGCGAGGGGCTCAGAGCGTTGATCGAACGCGAGAGCGCACGCCGGCTGGCGCGGTTGGGGGGAAGTCAGCCTGATCTGACAGCAGCGCCGCGTCGGTATCTCGGCCACGGGTGGCCGCCGTCCAACTAACGACGGACGGCGCCAAACTGTGGACGCAAAGCTGCGTCTAGCAGCATAGAGCAGGATTTCCCCGTCTCAAATCGTCATTGCGAGCGGCAGCGAAGCAATCTCGCCCCGTTAAGCCGCACGTCACGTCGAGATTGCTTCGTCGCGCAAGGGCGCGCCTCGCAATGACACCAGGGGCGTGGGGTGGAGAGACGCAAGCGTATTCCGCCATTTCCGCGATGGCGTCGATGCCGCACGCGGCGGAAATGCGCCGCGCTTTTCCGCCCTACGCCGCTTCCGCTTCGGCTTCGCCCTCGGTTCCGGTCGGGCCGGAATCCTTGCCCTTGGCTTCGGGGTCGCGGTCGACGAACTCGATGACCGCCATCGCAGCGTTGTCGCCATAGCGGTAGCCCGCCTTGATGATGCGGGTGTAGCCGCCGGGACGGTTCGCGTAGCGCTCGGCCAGGGTCGTCAGCAGCTTGTCCGCCAAGCCCGAATCCTGCAGCGCAGCGATGGCCCGGCGGCGGTTGGCGAGACCGCCATGTTTGCCGAGGGTGATCAGCCGCTCGACGATCGGGCGCAGATCCTTGGCTTTGGGCAGGGTCGTCTTGATCTGCTCGTGCTTGATCAGGGCCGCCGCGAGGTTCTCGAACATCGCCTTGCGATGGGCGGATTTGCGGCTGAAGCCGCGGCCGTGGAGGCGATGGCGCATCGGATCTTGATCCTCAATAGGGCTCGTCGAGGCGCTTAGCCAATTCCTCGATGTTCTCGGGCGGCCAGTTCGGGATCTCCATGCCGAGATGGAGCCCCATCTGAGCCAACACCTCCTTGATCTCGTTCAGTGACTTGCGCCCGAAATTCGGGGTCCGCAGCATCTCGGCTTCGGACTTTTGAACGAGGTCGCCGATATAGACGATGTTGTCGTTCTTCAGGCAATTGGCCGAGCGCACCGAAAGCTCCAGCTCGTCGACCTTGCGCAGCAGGTTCTTGTTGAACGGCAGCTCGCTCGGGCGGACATCCTCCGAAGGATGTCGGGGCTCCTCGAAATTGATGAAGAGCTGCAGCTGATCCTGCAGGATGCGGGCAGCGAGAGCGACCGCGTCCTCGGGGGTTACCGCGCCGTTGGTCTCGACCCTGAGAGCAAGCCGGTCGTAATCCGTGACCTGACCCACGCGGGTGTTCTCGACCCGGTACGATACCTTGCGCACCGGGCTGAACAGCGCATCGACCGGGATCAGGCCGATCGGCGCGTCCTCGGGCCGGTTTTGCGTCGCCGGGACATAACCCTTGCCGTTCTCGACGTTGAGCTCCATCGCAATTCGGATACCGCTGTCGAGCGTGCAGATCACGAGTTCGGGGTTCATGATGTCGATATCATGGCCCGTCTCGATCGCGCCGGCGCGGACTTCGCCGGGTCCGTTGGCACGCAGCCGCATGCGCTTGGGACCCTCGCCATACATCCGCAAATCGATGCTCTTGACGTTGAGGACGATGTCGGTCACGTCCTCGAGCACGCCAGGGAGCGAAGAAAATTCGTGCAGTACTCCCTCGATCTGCATCGAAGTGACCGCCGCACCCTGGAGCGACGACATCAGCACACGCCGCAGCGCATTTCCCAATGTCAGACCGAACCCGCGTTCCAGCGGCTCGGCGACGACTGTGGCAACCCGCTTGGGGTCGTCGCCCGGCTCAACCGACAGCTGTTTCGGTTTAATCAGTGTTTGCCAATTTCTTTGAAGCACAGTCGTACCTCGGTCATTTAATGCGGATTTCCATCCGCAGCATCAGCCGGGCGGCCGCTAAAGAGCGTCCGGCGTTTTCTCGACAGGCCCGCCCCAGTCGCCGGGCAGGCTTCTCGCGTCAGACTCGACGCCGCTTGGGCGGACGACAGCCATTATGGGGGATCGGCGTTACGTCGCGAATCGAGGTGACCGCAAAGCCGACCGCCTGTAGCGCACGCAATGCGGATTCGCGCCCGGAACCGGGTCCCTTGACCTCGATGTCGAGGGTGCGCATGCCGTGCTCCATGGCCTTGCGTCCGGCGTCCTCGGCAGCCACCTGCGCGGCGTAAGGGGTCGATTTTCGCGAACCTTTGAAACCCTGGCTGCCCGACGAGGACCACGCGATCGTATTGCCCTGGGCATCCGTGATCGTGATCATCGTGTTGTTGAACGTGGCGTTCACATGGGCCGTGCCCGATGTGATGTTCTTTCGTTCGCGCCTGCGCAGCCGCGGCGCCGCTGCCGCCGTTCTCGCCATGTATTCCTTTCCGCCGGTTGGTTCGAGGTTAGTTCGAGCTGGGCCGTTATTTCTTCTTGCCGGCGATCGGCCGGGCCGGACCCTTGCGTGTCCGCGCGTTCGTATGGGTGCGCTGGCCCCGCACCGGCAGTCCCTTGCGGTGACGCAGTCCGCGGTAGCAGCCGAGATCCATCAACCGCTTGATGTTCATCGCAACCTGCCGCCGGAGGTCGCCCTCGACGGTGTATTCGCGGTCGATCAGCTCGCGGACGCGCAAGACCTCGTCATCGGTCATCTCGTGCACGCGCCGCTCGATCGGGATGCCGACCCGGCCGCAGATTTGGAGAGCCTTGGTCCGCCCGATGCCGTGAATGTAGGTCAGCCCGATCGGGACCCGCTTTTGATTAGGAATGTTGACGCCAGCGATCCGCGCCACTCGCGCTTCTCCTCAAAGAACAAAGATGTGGGCTGCTTCGCACTTTCGCAAGGGCGGGCAGTATAAGCATCGCGCCCGTCGCGTCAACCCCCCAACCGCAGCGCAGCGTCGTGGGAACGCCCGAGAGCCTCTACTCGGCGGCCACCCGCGGCAGATTGGCGAACGCGGCATCGAGCTGGGCCTCGTCGTAGGAACGGTCCTCGAGCTTGCCAGCCTGGAAATCGATATAGGCCTGCATGTCAAAGTGGCCGTGACCGCAAAGGTTGAACAGGATCGTACGCGAGACACCCTCCGACTTACAGCGCAGCGCCTCGTCGATCGCCCCGCGCACCGCATGGTTGGCTTCCGGCGCCGGCAGGATGCCCTCGGTGCGCGCAAACTGGATGCCGGCCTCGAAGCAGCTGGATTGCGCATAGGCGCGGGATTGGATGAGCCCGAGTTCCTGCAGGAGGCTGACCAGCGGGGCCATCCCATGGTACCGCAGCCCACCGGCGTGGAAGCCCGGCGGCACAAAGGTCGAGCCGAGCGTGTGCATCTTTACAAGCGGCGTCAGATGCCCGGTGTCGCCAAAATCATAGGCGTATTTGCCGCGCGTCAGGCTCGGGCAGGCAGAGGGCTCGCAGGCGATGACGCGCGGCTTGGGGGCGCCACGCAGGCCCGCGCCGATAAACGGAAAGGCGATGCCGGCGAAATTGCTGCCGCCGCCGGTGCAGCCGACGATGATGTCGGGATAGTCGCCGGCCATCTCGAGCTGCGCCATCGCCTCCTGGCCGATGACGGTCTGGTGCAGCAACACATGGTTGAGCACGCTGCCGAGGGCATATTTGGTGTCGGCGTGCTGCGCGGCGACCTCGACCGCCTCGCTGATGGCGATCCCCAGGCTGCCCGGCGAATTCGGATGTTCCGCCAGGATCTGCCGCCCGGCATTTGTCTCGTCGCTGGGGCTGGCAACGCACTGTGCGCCCCAAGCTTCCATCAGCGCCTTGCGGTAGGGCTTCTGGTCGAAACTGACGCGCACCATGTAGACGCGCACCTCGAGCCCGAACAGGGCGCCGGCAAAGGCCAGCGCCGAACCCCACTGCCCGGCGCCGGTCTCGGTCGTGAGCCGTTTGACGCCAGCCTCCTTGTTGTAGAAGGCCTGCGCCACGGCGGTGTTCGGCTTGTGGCTGCCGGCCGGGCTGACGCCCTCGTATTTGTAGTAGATCTTCGCCGGAGTATCGAGCGCGCTCTCCAGCCGGTGGGCGCGATAAAGCGGCGAGGGGCGCCAAAGCCGGTAGATCTCGCGGACCGGCTCGGGAATTTCGATCGTCCGCTCCGTCGCCACTTCCTGCGCGATCAGCGCCATCGGGAACAGCGGCTCCAGATCCGCGGGCCCGACCGGCTGCAAGGTGCCGGGGTGCAGCACCGGGTCCGGCGGACGCGGCAGATCGGCCACGATATTGTACCACTCCCTCGGCAGCCGGCTCTCATCGAGCAGATATTTCACGGTGTCAGACATTTGCCTTCCCCGTCTGTCATACCCGGAACAGTGTGGGGCGGAAGAGCGCAGTGTATTCCGCCGCTCGGGGAGCATCTTTCACGCCGAGCCCATTTTCGTAACACGAACGCGGCGGCGGGCCAACCGAGTGCTCATCTTTTGAGCCTTTGACATCTACGCATTCGCTTTTCGAGGCAAATCGCAATGCTGAGCGGCGGGGCCCCAGTAGCTGCCGTACCATGGCATGGCAGTTGCAGCCGAGCGCTTCGCGGCCGGGCGGATCAAGCGACTTTGCGGAGGCGCAGTTGAAGCGGCGGGATTTTCTGAAGAGCACTGCAGCGCTCGCCGGGACCGCATCGATGGCCGGCGGCATTCGAGCCGCCCGGTCCGAAACGCCCCGGGACACCCTTTTGGTCCTCGTCGAGAATGGCCCCAACAGTCTCGACATCCACGGCGTCGGAACGACATTCCGCAGCTATGTCGCGTGCTGGAACCTCTATGACCGGCTACTGACTTTCGGCCGCAAGACATTGCCGGACGGCGGTCTCTCCTACGACCACACCAAGATCGAGCCCGAACTCGCCGAAAGTTTCACACTTTCGCCCGACGGCATGTCGGTCACCTTTAAACTGCGCCGCGACTCGACCTTTCACGACGGTGCGCCGGTGACGGCGGGAGACGTCAAATGGTCGCTCGACCGGGCGGTAACCGTGGGCGGCTTCCCGACCTTTCAGATGGCCGCGGGCAGCCTCAAGAAGCCCGAGCAGTTTGTGGTCCTGGACGATCACACGATCCGCATCGACTTTCTGCAAAAGGACAAGCTCACGCTTCCCGACCTTGCGGTGGTCGTGCCGGCGATCTTCAATTCGAAGCTCGCCCGCAGCCACGCGACCGACAAGGACCCCTGGGCACTGGAATGGATGAAGACCAATGACGCCGGTGGCGGAGCTTACAAGCTCGAACGGTGGATGCCGGGTCAGGAGACCGCGTTTGTCCGTTTCGACGAATGGAAGAGCGGACCATTGCCGAAAGTCCGTAGGGTCGTACTGCGCGAGGTGCCGGCAGCGGGGAACCGGCGCGCGCTGATGGAACGGGGCGACGCAGATCTGTCGATCGACATGCCGTTCAAGGACGCGGCAGAGATCAAGAAATCCGGCGCTTACCGCGTCGTTGGAACGCCAGTAGAGAACTCGCTGCAATATGTCGGTCTCGTGACCAAGGCCAAGCCGTTCGATGACGTTCGGGTGCGCCAGGCAATTGCCTGGGCAGTGCCGTATGAGGAGATCTACAAGAGCGTCGTCTACGACATCTGCATTCCGATGTCGGGCGGTCCGAGCGACGCGCCGAAGACCGCCGCCTGGCCGCAGCCCTTCCCCTATAAGCGCGACATGGAAAAGGCCAAGGCGCTGCTGGCCGAGGCCGGCCTCGCGGGCGGGTTCGAAACCACGATTTCGATCGACCTCGGGGACGCCACCCAATCCGAGCCTACTGCGGTCCTGTTGCAGAATTCGCTCGCCGAGCTTGGTGTCAAGACCCGCATTGAGAAGATCCCGGGCGCCAACTTCCGAAATGCCATGCTGGAGAAGAACCGCCCTATTCATATCGCCAGCTTTGGTGGCTGGCTCAATTATCCGGACTACTATTTCTTCTGGGGTTATCACGGGCAGAACGCGCTGTTCGACACGATGTCCTACCAGAACCCGGCAATGGACAAGCTTATCGACGCCGCGCGTTTCGAGGCGGACCCCGAAGCCTACGACGACGAAGTCAAGAAATTCGTCCGCATTGCGATGGAAGACGTACCCCGCATCCCGCTGTATCAGCAAATTCTGGTCGTCGGCATGCAGAAGAACATCCAGGGTTATACCTACTGGTTTCACCGCCAGCTGGACTTCCGCCAGCTAGAAAAGAGCTGAGCCAGGGGCTCGACAATTGTCCCCATCCAAGGCGTCTCCCTTCTGCTCTAAAACTTTGCCCTCTCCGCCCGCTTGCGGGGGGAGAGGGAGGGGACCCGCCGCGACAGCGACGGGGAGGGTGAGGTGGGTCCTGCTACGGTCTGGAGCCGGGGTTCCCCCCACCTCACCCCGACCCTCTCCGCCCCCAGGGGCGGAGAGGGAGGGTTTTGGAAACGTCCAGCGCGCAGCGGCACCGACGCGGACAATTCAATGGTCCGACTGATCCGAACTCGCCTGTTGTCGGCGGTTCCCAGCGTTATTGGGGTCGTCATTGTGACGTTCCTTCTGACGCGGGCTTTACCGGGCGATCCTGCGGTCTATTTTGCCGGACCGGCCGCCACCCCGCAGGCGATCGCTGAGATCCGGCATTCGTTGGGGCTCGACCGCAGTCTTCTCGAGCAGTTTCTGGTCTACGTCGGAGATCTGGCGCACGGGCGGCTCGGCAATTCGCTCTCTACCGGTCAGCCGGTCATACAAGAATTGCTGACGCGATTGCCGGCCTCGATCGAGCTGACACTGCTCGCACTGGCGCTTTCGGTCGCCGTCGCCGTGCCGCTCGGCATTACGGCTGCCCAGAGGCCCAACTCCTGGATCGACCATCTGTGCCGTCTGGTATCGACCGCTGGGGTGAGCCTGCCGACCTTCTTTACCGGGCTGCTTCTTGTCTACGTGTTCTACTACCTGCTTGGCTGGGCGCCGGCACCACTCGGTCGGCTCGATCTTATGTATTCGCCGCCGCCTGCGTGGACGGGCTTATACGTTGTGGATAGCTTGCTTGCCGGCGATGGCATGACAGCCCTTGCCGCTCTGCGGCAGATCGCATTGCCGGCTCTGACATTGGCGATCTTCACCTTGGCACCGATCACACGCATGACGCGCGCGGCGATGCTCTCGGTATTGAGCGCCGATTTTATCCGTGCGGCACGCGCCAACGGCCTGTCGCAGCGACGGATCGTCTATGTCTATGCGTTCCGCAATGCCATGCTGCCGGTACTGACGACGCTCGGCATGGTGTTTTCGTTTCTGCTCGGAGCGAATGTGCTGGTGGAGAAGGTCTTCGCTTGGCCGGGCATCGGTTCCTACGCCATCGAGGCATTGATCGCTTCCGATTACGCGCCGGTGCAGGGTTTCGTCCTGGCCATGGCGATCGTTTACATCCTGCTCAACCTCGCGATCGACATCCTTTACGGAGTGATCGATCCGCGGGCCGCGGTCACGGCATGAGCGAGACGCTGCGCCACCTGCGCTACGTATTGGGCGAAAATCCGGTAACCCTGGCCGCGTTCGCGCTCTTCGTCCTGTTCGTGGCGACCGCGCTCCTCGGGCCTTGGATTGCGCCATACGATCCGCTCGCCACCGACGCGATGCACGCCCTTGCGCCGCCATCGGCCGCTCATTGGTGCGGTACCGACGCCGTCGGGCGCGACATATTGAGCCGCATCGTCGCCGCCACCAGGCTCGACCTCGGCATCGCCTTCGCCGCAGTGGTGCTGTCCTTCGCCATCGGCGCGGTCGGCGGGCTGGCGGCGGGCTATTTCGGCGGCTGGACCGAGCGCGCCGTCGGCCGCATCGCCGACACGATCATGGCCTTTCCGCTGTTCGTCCTCGCGATGGGTATCGTCGCGGCGCTCGGCAATACCGTCGCTAACATCGTTTACGCCACTGCGATCATCAACATGCCGCTTTACGCGCGCGTCGCCCGAGCCGAGGCGAGCGTGCTGCGCCAGGCCGGGTTTATCGAAGCAGCCCGGCTCGGCGGCAATGGCGAGATGCGTATACTGCTGGCACAGGTTCTGCCGAACACAATGCCGCTGCTGGCGGTGCAGATGTCGCTGACGATGGGTTATGCGATCCTCAACGCCGCAGGCCTCTCCTTTATCGGCCTTGGCATCAGCCCGCCGACAGCGGAATGGGGGATTATGGTGGCGGAAGGCGCCAGCAACATCATTTCCGGGGAATGGTGGGTCGCGCTGTTCCCCGGCCTTGCGCTGATGCTCGCGGTCTTTTGCTTCAACCTGCTGGGGGACGGCTTGCGCGACATGATCGATCCGCGGAGGCGCACGTGAGTGAGGCGACCCCGCTGCTCGCAGTCAGCAATCTCTCTGTCGAGTTCCGGACCCGCAGCGGCATAGTGCGGGCGCTCGAAAAGGTCGCCTTCGAGGTTGCGCGGGGTGAGACCGTGGCATTGGTCGGCGAAAGCGGCTCGGGCAAGTCGGTTACGGCCTATGCGCTGCTCGGGTTGCTCGATCCTGCGGCGCAGGTCACTTCGGGCCGCGTCATATTTGGCGGCCTTGAGTTGCTGCGCGCCGGCGAGCGTGCGCTCGAGGAAATGCGGGGACGCGAATTCTCGCTGATCTCGCAGAACCCGCGCGGCGCGCTGAACCCGATCCGGCCGGTCGGCAAACAGCTCGAGGATGTGCTGGTCCGGCACGGCAGCGTCACCCGGGCACAGGCGCCAGCGCGCGCCGTGGAAATGCTGGCCAAAGTCGGGATCCCGGATCCTGCACGCCGCGTTGCCGCCTACCCCTTCGAGCTGTCGGGAGGAATGTGCCAGCGTGTGACAATCGCCCTGGCGCTCGCCTGCTCGCCGGCCTTGCTGATCGCCGATGAGCCGACCACCGGCCTCGACGTCACGACCCAGGCGGTGGTTATGGATCTGCTTGCTGAACTCGCCGCCGCATCCCGGATGGCGACAATCCTGATCACCCACGATCTGGGGCTCGCCGGCGAATATGCCGACCGGATTGTCGTCATGCACGCCGGCCATGTTGTAGAGATCGCGCCGGTCCGCGAGTTGTTTTCCCACCCACGCCACCCCTACACGGCAAAGCTGATCGCAGCGACACCCAAACCCGACATGCTGCTCGCTGACCTCACCGCGATCCCCGGCAATCTCCCCGATGTCAGGCGCGCCGACCTGCCGCTCTGCCGTTACAGCGCGCGCTGCGAGCGGCACCAGGCGAAATGCGAGGCGCCACTGCCGCTGACCTTGGTTGGCCAATCACACGTGGTCGCTTGCTGGCAGCCCTTATGACCGAACCGGTTCTCGATATCCGCAGCCTGACCAAGCATTTCCCGGTGAAGCGCGGCCGAGCACCATTTCTGGAGCCGCGCACGCCAAAGCTGGCTCCACGCAGTGGATAACGTGGATTTTTCGATAGGACCTGGCGAAACAGTGGGTCTAGTCGGGGAGTCCGGTTGCGGCAAGTCGACCCTGGTGCGGCTCGTCGCGCGCCTCATTGATCCGAGCGGCGGCGGCATCGGGTTCGATGGCACCGAGATCGGAGGCATCCCCGCGCGGAAATTCGCCCGCGTGACGCAACGTTCCGGCATCCAGATGGTCTTCCAGGATGCCGGGGAGAGCCTGAACCCGCGCTTTACCGGCGTTCCAGGCCATCGCCGATCCGTTACGCCGGCTCAGCCGGCGGCGCGGCGCAGAGCTAGCGGCGCGAGTGCGCGAGGCGGCAGGTTTGGCCGGCCTCCCCGACGAACTGCTCGGCCGCTTCCCGCATCAATTATCTGGCGGTCAGAAGGCGCGGGTCGGCGTTGCCCGCGCTGTCGCGCTCGAGCCGCGGCTTCTGATCCTCGACGAGCCGACGGCAGCGCTCGACGTCTCGGTTCAGGTCGTGATCCTGCAATTGCTCGAGACGCTGAAGCGTCGCCTCGGGATGAGCTACCTCTTTGTCAGCCACGACCTCAATGTCGTCCGCCTGCTCTGCGACCGCGTGCTGGTCATGTACCTCGGCAAGATCGTCGAGAGCGGGCCTGTCGAGGAAGTCTTCGGCAGCCCAGCGCACCCGTATACAAAGGCGCTGGTGGCGGCGATCCCGTCGCTCGATCAGCGTGGGGTCAGCCGGCTGCGGCTGAGCGGCGAACCACGCAGCCCGATCGATCCTGACCCCGCCACTTGCCGGTTTTATGGCCGCTGTCCCAAAGGCCAGAGCAATTGCGCAGCAATGATGCCGGAGCTGCGGCCATTCGACGCCGGCCGCTCGGTCGCATGCCATTACCCGGAAGTCGCTGTTCGGGCCGAGACGGCAACCGCAGCCTAATATAGAATTCGGTCACTCACCGGCGATCAGTCCTCTCCGACGGCATGCGCAGGCTCCTCCTCGGTTGAAATCAGGACTTCCGCGTAGCTTTGCCTGCTGAGCGCATAGCAGACGCCGGCGACGATCAGATAGCCGAGCGCCACCGGCGCCGAATTGCCGATGCCCAGCGACGTGCCGTGGATGAAGCCGAAAAACGACAGCACGGCACCGGCGGCCGCGAACAGTGCCGCCCACTCGAACTTCCGGTCGATGATGAAAGCGGCGATGGCGCCGAGGATCAATCCGGCGAGCACGGCGCCGCCGCCGAGCAGAGCCATCCCGTGATAGACGACCCCAGTGGCGCCGAGCTTGGCCATGCCCACTTGCTCGGCTGAAGTGCCCGCCGCACCGAGCGCCCCGTCGATCAGGGTCTGCGCCCAGGCGGCGATGTTCGGCAGGATCGCCAGCACGATCGCAGGGGCATGTCGTGAGCGGCGTCGCCTGAAAAGCCTGAGCGCCGATGACCAAGCCGATATAGAGCAGGATCGGCAGGATCGCGACCAAAGGAATGACCGCGAGCAGCAGCGCCGTCAGCCCAAGAAAGCAGACGATGCCGATGACGACGCCGGTCGCGAGCGAATAGCCGATCCGCCCGCCCACGGCCTTCCATCCGGGGTGGCCGATATAGACGGCCGGCGGGAACGGGCTACCTAGCAGCGCACCGACGATCGCGCCGGTGCCGTCGGCCAGCAGGATCTGCCGCAGGCTGTAATCGTCGCCGGCTGCGGCGGCGCTCTCGACGTTGTTCATGCCTTCGGTGAAATTGTAGATGCCGAGCGGTACCGCCGTAACCAACAGCGGGCCGATGTCGCCGATCGCCTTGGCGAAATCGGTCGACGGGTACGGCAGCCGCAAACCGAACTGGCTAAAGGCGGAGACGACTTCGGCGGGCTGCATCAGATCGTCGAGGTGAACCAGCTTGGCGAGCCAGGCAAGCACCGTCCCCAACACCACCGCGGCAAGCCCGCCCGGAAGGCCATAGGGTAGGCGTATGCCGGCCATCCAGCTGACCAGGACGATGGCCAGCGACAGCATGAAGAGCCAAGGATCCTCCCAGCCGAGAAATGCCGGCCGCATCGAAATGAAGGCGATCGAAATGCCGGCGAGGGTGCCGAGCATCGCGGCGCGCGGCGTGTATTTTCGCACCGTGGGGCCCGACGAAGGCGCCCAACAATACGATAGCGCCAATGATCAGGCACCATACCAGACCCGACTGCCAGGCCAGCAGCGGATCGTGCGTCTTCAGATAGATCGGCAACATGATCAGGAAGACGACGATGAACATGTGCGGGACGCTCGGCCCGTACGGCATCGCCGTCACGTCGTTGCGGCCTTCGTTCTTGGCGAGCCGCCAAGCGAGGTAGGCGTAGTACAGATTGCCGAGCGGCAATGCGATGCCGAGAGCGGGGAGGATCCGGCCGTAGACGATATCCGCCGGGAGGTTGACGACATGCAGGCAAAGCCCAGTCAGCACGATGACGTTCAGAACGACGTTGGTGAACAGACCGAAAAACCCGTTCCAATCGCCTGGTACCCACCAGCGCGGCGCGTCGGATGAAGTTTTCATGCGTCTCCTCACGAGCCGGATTTCGAGGAGTGCCGCGATGACCGCCTCGGATGAAGCAACCCATCCGAAGATGCCGCCCTGCGCCTTGATCATGCGCAGTCCCATCTCCTGAAACTCCGGGAAATACGAACCGACGCAATCCTCGACGACCACACATTCGTAGCCGCGGTCATTGGCCTCTCTGACCGTGGTGTTGACGCAAACCTCAGTGGTGACGCCGCAAACGACGAGCTGGGTAATGCCGCGGTTCTTCAGCATCGCGTCGAGATCGGTGGCGTAGAACGCGCCCTTGCCCGGCTTGTCGACGACCGGCTCACCGGGTACCGGGTAGAGCTCCGGGATGATGTCGTGTCCCGGCTCGCCGCGTACCAAAATCCGGCCCATTGGGCCCGGGTCGCCAATGCCATTTGGGAGTCTTCCGCGCGCCTTCTTAGCCGGCGGCAGATCGGCGAGGTCGGGGCGATGCCCCTCGCGGGTGTGAATGACGGTCAAACCCGACATTCGCGCCGCATCGAGCAGACGCCGGGTCGGCGCGATGGTTCGCCGCAGCAGTGAGACGTCATTGCCGAGCACAGCTCCGAAGCCGCCAGGCTCGAGGAAGTCCCTCTGCATATCGATGATCACAAGGCCGGCTCGTGCCGCGATCAGGTCGAAGGGATAAGGTTCCGCATCGATAATCGACATGATTCCCCTCCCCTGTTGCGGGTAATTTCTCGGCAATTTGGCACTGATCCCGTGTTACTTCCTTGCAATTGGATATGTATTTATTTTGTGACTGGTTAGGCAAAGCGCGTGCCACTATGAACTGCGCCCGAATAATCGTAGCGGCGGAGCCGGCTGACGTGTCGTTGTCCTTATTTTTAGGCGCATGCTCAAAAATCGACCGCCACTCTGCGGCGGGGTCGCGATTTCGGCGAGAGCTGAGCCGAGACTAGCGAAAACGGGTCAGCAGTGCCGCCGAGTTCCGCGACCGCCCCAAAAACTCCCCCTTGCATCTTGACCATTTTGATCGCGTGCTCATGGTTCGACCGGTCGGTCGCGCCGCAGCAATCTTCGAGCAGCAGACATTCGAACCCGCGGTCATTCGCCTCGCGCATCGTCGTGTGAACGCACACGTCGGTGGTGATGCCGGTCAGCACGAGGTTGGCGATGCCGCGCAGCCGCAGCATCAATTCAAGATCGGTGGCGCAGAACGAACCCTTGCCGGGCTTGTCGATGATCGGCTCGCCCGGAAGCGGCGCCAGCTCGGGGATGATCTCCCAGCCGGGCTCGCCGCGCACCAGGATGCGGCCGCACGGGCCGGGATCGCCGATCCCGGCACCAATCCGCCGTGAGCGCCAGCGCTTGTTTTCCGGCAGATCAGCAAGGTCCGGTCGGTGACCCTCGCGGGTGTGGAACACATGAAAGCCACCGCGGCGCATTACTGCCAGCACCGCCGCAATCGGCGTGATCGGGGCACGGGTCAGCGACAGATCGTACCCCATCCGGTCGACATAGCCGCCGATGCCACAGAAATCGATTTGCATATCGATTACGATGAGAGCCGTATTCTCGGGCCGCAGATCCCCATTGAACGGCCAGGGATACGGTTCGGCCGTGACGTACCGTTCGGCCATGGCGCTATCCGTTTGTTGACGCTCGATCCCGACTATTTCACCCGACTATTTCAAATGCTGTGCCAATGAGTGTGGCGTCAAATTTGATGGTTGAAGAGCCCTTGCAAATCGGGCGTCTGCGGACCGCCTTTCTCGGCGGCGAGCTTTCGGCGAGCGAGCTGATCGAGGAGGTGCTGACACGCATCGCAAAATGGGATGATCCGGCCCTGTGGATTGCCCGAACGAGCGATACCGCGCTGAGGCAGCGCGCGTTCGAACTCGACGAGGCGGCAGCTGCAGATCCCGATTTGATCAAGCGCCTGCCGCTCTTCGGCATCCCGTTTGCCGTCAAAGACAATATCGATGTCGCCGGCATGCCGACCACCGCCGCGTGCTCCGCTTTCGCCTATGCCCCATCGGAAACCGCCCCGGTCGTAGGGCAACTGCTTTCTGCCGGCGCCGTGCTGGTCGGCAAAACCAACCTCGATCAGTTTGCCGCCGGATTGGTCGGCACCCGCTCGCCCTACGGCGTGCCCCGCAATCCCTTCGATGCGCGCTACATACCCGGTGGTTCGAGCTCCGGCTCGGCGGTGGCCGTCGCTGCCGGGCTCGCCAGCTTTGCGCTCGGCACCGATACGGCCGGCTCGGGACGCGTTCCGGCGGCGTTCAACAACATCGTCGGGCTGAAGCCGACGCGAGGCTTGCTCAGCACCCGTGGTGTCGTCCCGGCCTGCAGATCGCTCGATTGCGTCTCGATTTTTGCGCTTTCGGCGCAGGACGCCGTCGCGGTGCTAGATGTCGCGGCGCACTTCGATCTCCACGATCCTCTTGCCCGCAAGGCTTCGTCGTCGGAATTGCGGCGTTTTGGCCCGCGGCCCCGATTTGGGGTGCCGCCGGCGTCCGATCTCGAGTTCTTTGGTGATCACGAGGCCGAATCCCTCTTTGCAGCGGCGACAGCCAAACTCGAGGAGATCGGCGGAACTCGGGCGGAGGCAGCTTTCGCGCCGTTTCGCGATGCCGGGCGTCTCCTTTACAGTGGCCCGTGGTTGGCCGAGCGCCTGCACGCCACGCAAGCGCTTCTCGATGACGATCCGGACGCAATTCTCCCGGTGACCCGTTCGATCATCGAGAAGGGCCGACATTACAGCGCGCTTGACGCCTATCGGGCCCAATACGAGCTGGCGCGGCTGAAGCGAGAGGCCGATCTCGCATTCGAGTCGATCGATGTGCTGATGCTGCCGACCACTGGCACGATTTACGAGAAGGCTGCGGTTGCAGCGGACCCGTTTCGCCTCAATACCAATCTCGGTCTTTACACGTCATTCGTGAACCTGCTCGATCTGACGGCGATTGCGGTTCCTTCCGGGTTTCGCAAAAACGGGCTCCCCTTCGGGGTTTCGTTGATCGCTCCCGCCTTTGCCGAGCGCGCGTTGCTCGATCTGACAGCACGCTTCCACGCCTAGCGCCGGTTCTCGCCGGGTTATTGAATCTCGACGATGTCTTGCGCGAAGATCATCTCCTCGCTGCCAATCCGGGTGGGGTCGTCGGGCGATGTGAGATAGCGGGCGAAGACCCAGACGCCGTCGAGCGGGTTGGAGACGATCTCGGCGGTCGCGCCGTCGTCGAGCACGATCCGGGTGCCGGGGCCGAGCAACCGGATGTTGATCGGCTCGCTCATTCCGCGGCACGCGCGATCCGCCACCTGGCGAGTTCGTCCCAGCTTTCGGCTTCCATGAACTCGGCCCAGCGCCGGTAGAGGTTGCGCAAATTGTGCTCGCTGGACTTGGCCTCGGTGATGTCCATGACCGTCCCTGGAATATGCAGCCCCTGCCATTCGTATCTCTCGGTCTCGAAGCCGAGACCCTGCTCATAGCTGTACGGATAGCGCCGCGCGATCGTGCCGCGGCTGGCGGCATGGGCGTAATTCCAGTTCTCCATGTCGTCCTGCTCGGTCATGCCGGCGGGACCGGAGTAGCGGATGTAGTAGTCGCGCAGGAAGTCCTTGACCTCTGCGGGCGCGGCGCTGTCGACCATGTACCAGCGCCACACTTCGGTCTGGTGCGGCCCGCGCGGATGCCAGACTGCGATCGTGCGCGGCTGGCGCGGATGCAATGCCGTGTTCGGGAAGATTTCGCCGGGGCTGCCGATGACACGGGCCCATTCGCCGCGCTTCTTGCGCCGCTCTTCTTCGCAATGGGCGAAATATTCCGCGACCAGCGGGGAGTGCTGGTACGAGGGCGGCATCGGCTGGTCTTTGGGGAACAGATAAACCCCGGTCTGATGGCCGCGGTCATAGAACGCGACGTGCAGGCGGCGCGCCATCTGCCGCTCCTGCATGTCGCGGCGGCCGCTGCCGCTGGGGCCGATGCCGACCAGATCGACCGAGCGGTGACTGATATTGTGGTAGCTGTCGCCGCAGAAATTCTCGGCCGGGAATTTCCAGTTGCACGGGATCAGCCATTTCTGGATGCCGCCGAGTATCTCGGTGCCGCCCTCGCTGCCGTCCCAGCCGTCGAGAGTGAGGTCGAGATAGCGGACGAAATCGCCGAGATATTCGAAAAAAGACGGGGCGGACGGGTCCCAGCTGGCCCACACCGTGCCCTTGTAGACGCACAATTGCGGGACCTCGACCAAGCCCCACTGCGATTTGTCGAGCTTCTCGTGGTAGGCCTCCCGGAAATAGGGCACGCCGACCAGCTTGCCGTCGGTACCGTAGCTCCAGCCGTGGTAGGGGCAGGTGAAGACCGGCGTGCTGCCCTCGTCGTAGCGGCACACCTTCATGCCGCGATGGCGGCACGAATTGAGAAACACATGGACCTTGCCCGCCCGATCGCGGCACAGGATCACCGATTCCTCGCCCATGCCCGAAACAAAGAAATCCCCCGGCTTCGGGATCTGGCTCTCGTGGCCGACGAACAGCCACGCGCGCGCGAACAGCCGCTCCAACTCTTCCCGGTAGATCTCCTCGTTGACAAAGATCTCCCGGCTGATCTGCCCCGCCTTCAAGTTTACGAGACCCGGCCGGTACCCTTGTTCACCTGCGGTCATGATGACCTCCAACGGAGTTCGTCACACCGGCGAAGGCCGGTGCCCATTTCCGCTATGGATCCCGGCCTGCGCCGGGAAGACGAATTAGGTTGCTCACGACTAAAGACTAAAAAAAGAAGGTTAGGTTCTTGGTCAGCAGCACGTTCTGGTCCAAGACGATCTTGCGGCGCGCGATCTGCCAGCCGTCGCCGGCGCGGCGCAGTAGATCCTCGCGCTTGCCGACGAGTATGTCGGTCTCGGTCTCCACCCGGTTGCGGTAGATCAGGAACCGGCACCTGACGGCCACTTCTTCGGGTTCGACAATCGAAGGGGTGACCTCGAGCAGCCGGACATTCGAGACCATGTGCGAGATGCGGGAGACTGGCTCCTCGGCCCAGTGCATCCCGGTCAGGATCTGCTTGACGCGCCGCGTCAGGGTCTCCTTGCCTTCGTCGAACCAGTTGATGTCCTGGCCGGCGCGGGTGAATTCGCGCTCGGCTTCGCCGACTTTGACGTTGCGCCGCATCGGCATCCAGTAGCGCACATCTTCGGCCACCAGCGCCAGCCAGTCCTCATAGCGCCGCTCGTCGAGCAGATCCGCCTCGCGATAAAGGAATTCCTCGATCTCCTGTTGGAGGAGCAGGAGGGTGATCTGTTCGTCTCGGTCGATCACCTACATCGCCGTCGTACGTGCTTCGATCACGCCCTACGGGCGTTCCTCACCTGCGGGCATTCATCACTGGCATTACGTGATCCGATCTGGGGATGCCGCGAACGGCCGTCTCGAAGCCCGGCAATGACGGTGTTCCATCTGCTACTCCGCCGCGGCGCGCTGTGCGGTCAGCTCGGCCTCCCATGGGCCCGGGAAACGGCCGCGGTTCATCATGTCGGCGGCGAAGATCTGCTCCTGCCGCGGCCATTCCTGCGCGCGGCAATTCGTAATAGACCTCGATGCCGTTGCCGTCCGGATCATGGAAGTAAATGCCCAACGAGACGCCGTGGTCGGCGATCCGGTCGATCGGCACGTTCTTGTCCTTCATCCGGTGGTAGAAGTCCTTCAGATCGTCGAGGCTCTCCACCCGCCACGCCATATGGTTCAGTCCGACCTGCCCGCGTTGCGGGCCGGGAGCGTCGTCGCCCAACTGCATCAAGGCGACCTCATGGGACTGGTCGAGATCGGCCGCCATGAAGGCCGCCCAGCCGGGCCGCTTGTGATAGGTGTGCAGCCCCAACACCTCCTCGTACCATTTCTGCGAGCGCTCGGCGTCGCGGACGTAGATGTTGACATGTCCCAGATACATTGGCCGGTGAGTCATCTCTTCTCCTCCTTCATTCAGCGTCGTCATTGCGCCCGAGAAACTCCAGGACGCGGTCCATCACTTCTTTCTTCGGGTAGATCGACGCCAGCGCGCGGGCTCGCGTCAACGGGTCACTGGCAAAAAACCGCTCGTACAATACCTGCCGGCTGCCGAACGACGTGCCGGCAATATCCCAAGCCAGGCGGAACAATTTGACCCGGTCCTTCGCCGGCGAATTGTCGGTCGCCAGATACTGCTCGATCGCCGGGCCGAGCGGCCCCTTCATGTCGGCCTCGGTCGGGGTCAGCATAAAGCTGCTCGACCCCAGCAGCTGCAATATCTCGACCATCCGCGGATAGGCCGTCATGAACAGGTTGCGCGGGCTCTCGACCATCAGCAGGTCGGGGCACATGACGCCCCATTCGTCGAGCTCCGCATCGGCCTCGGCGGCGCGCATGCAGGCGCGGGTCAGCTGGGTGTAGAGCATCAATTCGCCGATGCGCTCCTCGACATGCGGCAGTTGCGAATTGCCCAGTGTCTGCGTCATCAGCAATGCCACACCCAATACGAACTCGGCCTTGGCGAGGTTCTTGACCGCGCCCTGATGCGCCGAATGCGCGGAGGAATGCGTCACATTGGCGGTGCGGTTCAGCAGGTCGACATCGCCCAGCAGGAACACGCGCTCCCACGGCACCAGCACGTCGTCGAAGAAGACGACGCAATCCATCTCCTCGAAGCGCGAGCCGAGCGGGTGGTCGAAATGCGACCGGCCCAGATCGAAGCTCTCGCGGCACAGGAATTTGAGCCCCGGCGTGCCGCACGGGATCGCGAAGCTGACCGCGAACGGGCTGTGGGTTCTCGGCGTGCCGCGCCATGCGCGGCGAATAGACGCCGATCTCGTCCGCGAGCGGCCCCAATGTCGCCAGGATCCGCGCGCCGCGCACGACGATGCCGGCATCGGTCTCGCGCACCACCTGCAATGCCGTCCCCTCCTGCAGATTGAACATGCCGGAGACGGTGCGGCTGCGCTGCAGGTTGATCAGCGAATGGGTCAGGGTCAGGTCGTTTTCGCGGATGTATTCGTAATAGCGCCGCATGTTCTCGGCGAATTCCGGGCGTCCGCGTCCCTCGCGCGAAATAATCCGCCGCGCCGGCCCAGGCGGCGTAGGTCACGTTCATGAAATCGGGGGAGCGGCCCATCATGCCGCAGGTGGTCCGCGCCCAGTTGAGCATCATGGCGCGGCGCTGTTCGAGATCCTCGCGGGTGCGCGGGATGATGAACGACAGCCCGACCCGGTCGCCCGTCGATCGGCGACACATAGGTCATCTCGTCGCGCAGCTTGGGGTCGCACTGCATGTCATAGAGCGAAGCGATGGCGCGCGCGCCGCCCCGCAGGCCGGGGTGGCGCGTCGGGTCCTTGACCCGCTCGCCTTCGAGCCAGACCTCGCGCTCCTGCTCGCGCAACCCAGCGAGATATTGTCTTCCCGTCCGCGCCGGCATCACGCCTCCCGTCGACCGTGGGGCCAAGGCGCAAACGTACGTCAAGCTAGGACGAAAGGCCAGCCTCACCCGCCAAGCCCCTCCCATTCCCTCCCCCGCGGGCGGGGGAGGGTTAGGGTGGGGCGGGCTCGGTGCCCCCTACGCCGCCGGAGAGAGGGCGAAGACATGCGCCGGGTCGGCAATGTTCTTCAGCCGCTGCTCGCCGAGGTCGACGAACTCGGCGGCAACCGCTCCGCGCACATGGCGCCAGGCATCGGCGGAGATGCAGATGCCGCCGGGCGGTGCGAGACCCTCGAGCCGTGCCGCGACATTGACGCCGTGGCCATAGATGTCGTCCGGCGCCACGATGACGTCGCCGAGATTGACGCCGATGCGGAACTCGATCCGGCGGTCCGCCGGCAGTTCGGCATTGCGCGCGCGAATGATCCGCTGCACATCCAACGCGCAACGCACCGCATCGACGACGCTGCCGAACTCGACGAGAGCCCCGTCGCCGGTATGCTTGACGATGCGGCCGCGGTGCTCGCGGACCTTTGGCGCGATGACCTGGCGGCGATAGGCCAAGAGGCGGAAATGGGTGCCCTCCTCGTCGGCGCTCATCAAGCGTGAATAGCCGACGACGTCGGCCGCCAGGATCGCCGCCAGCCGGCGCTCGAACCGCCGATGATCGGCCGACCGCAGCCGCTTGAACAGCCGGGCCGCCTTGGGCGCCAGCCACTGCACGAGAATGGATCCACCTCCGGCCAGCACTCCGGAGACCCAGGCGTTGCCTATCTCAGGCCAGACTTCCTCCAACATGACCCCACGTCCTTCGATCGCAGGGCCCCGCCGGGCACAAATCGGGCAGAAAAGAGAAAGGCCCCGTCCGTGTCCGGCGGGGCCCTGGAAACCGTCTATCTGCGCAGACTACTCAGCGCGCACGTCTCCCTTGAGCCCCGCTCGCTGCGAGCGGCCGTTCGCCATGGTCCAGCGTCCAGCCATCGGAATCCGCGCAAAGTGGTTCATGCGCGCCTCTCTACGCGCGGTTCGGTGCCGTGTCAACCCGAGAATTTAACCAAGCACTGACCGCGGCGGCGGGTGCGGATCACTAAGCGTGCGCCGTAAGCGGCGGGGCGATGATCGGCGGGGCTTCCAACCGGGCCGACGAAAGTTCTTCGAGCTCCTTGGCGTCGTGGGCGCAAAACAACCGGATTTCCCGGCCATGGGCGCGCTTCAGCTCGCGCAGGCGTGTCTGGTTGACCAGCCGGCTCTCGTTATGGGCCGCCATCAGACGCTGGTAGGCACGCAGCATCGGGGTGCAGGAATATCCGTCGAGAGCCATCTCGTCGCGGAAGAAATAGGCGTCCCCGGCGTGGAGGAGCCAACCATCCGCGCCGCGCACTGCCACCCCGCAATGACCGAGGGTGTGCCCGGTGAGCGGCACCATCAGGATTTCCGGGGGCATGCCGACCAGTTCGCGGACGCAAGAAAAGCCGAACCAGCGTTCTCCCTCGGGCGTATAGCGCTGCCAATCGATATTTTGATCCCATTGCGCCGGCCGATACCGTTGGCGATCGAGCCAGCCATTTTGCGATCGCGCGGAGTCCAGCTCGGCGCCAAAGACGTGCACCGTAGCATTCGGGAAATCTTCGATGCCGCCGGCGTGGTCAAAGTCGAGATGCGTCAGTACGATGTGGCGAATATCGGCGGCCGTGAAACCGAGCTCTTCGACCTGTCGCAGAGCGGTATCCGACTCGCGCAGCCGAACACGATTAGCAATTCGAAAAAACGGGCTGAGCCGTCGCGGTTGCGCCACGTCGCGCATGCCAAACCCGGTGTCGACGAGCACGAGCCCGACTTCGGTTTCGATCAGCAGGCAATGGCAGACGATTTCGGCGGGTCCGAGAAGGGGGCTATGACCGTCCCATAACCGGCCGCCAAACGGACACATCGAACCGCAGCTGAGGTGGTGGATTCGCATCGTTGTGCACCTTTGTTGCATGCGAAAACACCCGGCGTGCGCCCTAGGTTCGGGGACCAGTCAATTTTGCCCGAGACAGCTGCAGTCCGGGTCCCGGTTTGTTAAAGTCGCGCGGAGTGGCTGTTGTAGGGTGCCGGGCGATGACGCAAACGGACAAGATGACGGTTGACGCTACCCTCGACGCCACCGGGCTGTTGTGCCCGTTGCCGGTATTGAAGGCGCGGCGGGCGCTAAAGCCGCTGCCCCCCGGCGCCGTGCTCGAAGTCATCGCTACCGACCCCGGCGCCACGAAGGATTTCCAGCACTTCTGTGCGACGACCGGATGCGTACTGCTCGAAGCGAGCGAGCAGCCGCGTGGTGTTCTACGTTTTCGGATGCGCAAACCCGGCTGAGGGCGCCCTCATGGTCCCAATCATCACGATGCCGCGCCTGATGGCCATCGGCGGCGGTGCGCTGGCTGAGCTTCCGGGCATATTGCAGCGGCTCGGGTTGACGAGACCGCTGGTCGTTACCGACCCATTCCTGATGCGCTCCGGGCATCTCGACCGGATGACCCAGATCCTTGATCATGGCGGTATCCCTTGGAGGGTGTTTTCCGACACCGTGGCGGATCCGACGACGGCGGTCGTCGAAGCGGGCACGCGCCGGCTCGCTGAAGACCGCTACGACAGTCTTGTTGCGATCGGCGGCGGCAGTTCGATCGACACGGCGAAAGCGATGTCGGTGCTTGCCGCGAATGGTGGGCAGATGAGGGATTACAAGGTTCCGGCAGAGATTCCAAAGGTGGGTCCGCCGGTCGTGGCGATCCCGACGACGGCCGGGACCGGCTCGGAGGTGACGCGCTTTACCGTCATCACCGACACCGAGACGGACGAGAAGATGCTGATCGCCGGGCTCGCCTGCTGCCCGGCCGCGGCGATTGTCGATTACGAGCTCACTCTGACGATGCCGTTGCGCCTGACTGCGGATACCGGGCTCGACAGTCTCACCCATGCGATGGAGGCTTATGTCAGCCGCCGCGCCAACTCGTTTACGGATGGGCTCGCCAAGAGCGCGATGGGGCTCATCGCGCGTCACATCCGCACCGCCTGCGCCGAGCCCGGCAATCGGGCCGCGCGCGAGGCGATGATGCTCGGCGCGACGACCGCCGGGATGGCGTTCTCGAATGCCAGCGTCGCTTTGGTCCACGGCATGAGCCGGCCGATCGGCGCTTTCTTTCACGTGCCGCACGGGTTGTCCAATGCGATGCTGCTGCCCGAGATCACCGCGTTCTCAGCGCCGGCAGCGCTCGAGCGCTATGCCGATTGCGCCCGCGCGATGGGAATAGCCGAAGAGGGTGAGGGGAGCCAGGCCGCCGTCGCGCGGCTGCTCGACGAGCTGCGGCGGCTCAACGCGGATCTGCAGGTCCCGACCCCGCGCGCCTGGGGCATCGATGCCGGGCGCTATGAGGAGCTGTTGCCGGTCATGGCGACCCAGGCCCTCGCGTCGGGTTCGCCGGCAAACAATCCGCGGGTGCCTTCGAGCGAAGAGATCATTGACCTCTATCGCCGCGTGTACGGCTGACAATCGAGCAGCGCCTCGTCGCTTGCCCTCCTCAGTCGAGCTTGACCTGGATCTCCCCGTCGACGACGCGCACCGGGTAGGTTTTCAGATCTTCGGTCGCCGGCGGGTCGAGCACCTTTCCAGTGCGGACGTCAAAGCGTGCAGCATGCAGCGGGCACTCGATCAGTTCGCCGTCGAGCCACCCATCGGAAAGCCGGGCATAGGCGTGGGTGCAGATGTTGTCGGTCGCGAAAAGAGCGCCGTCGACGTCGTAAAGCGCGATCGAGCGGCCGGCGACCTCGACGCCGAGCGGCTCGCCTTCCGCCAGTTCGCCACGGTTGGCCGCTCGGACCCAGCCCGCCTCGTCCGCGCTCATCTCACCTCCAAAGACTAAACGGAAGTATTTTCCGAGAACGCCTTGAATGCGATGATCGTAAAGGTATCCTTCACCCCGGGAAGCGTCTGCAGCCGCTCGGTCACAAAACGGCCGATATCGACCGCCTCCGGAAGATAACATTTCATCAGCAGATCGAATTGGCCGGAGGTCGAGTAGACCTCCGACACCTGCTCGATGTTGAGAACGGCCTCGTCGGCGACGTCATAGGCCTTGCCCAGGTCGCATTTGACCATGACAAAGATCGTCTTCATCGGTCAGAGCAGAACTCAGGGGCGGGCGACGATCCGCGGAGGCCGGGCAAGGAACGCCGGCAGATGGTCGCCGAAACCGACGACCTGCCGATCCCGATCCGGCTCTGGTTGGCGCTCGGGCCGGCGCGGAACGCGAGCGACCGAGGCGCGCGGGAATGCGGTCACGTTCGATGGGGGAAGCTGTTGCTGCGCCTCCTCTACGCTCGGCCGGCGCTCTCGTCGCGGGGCGCGAGGTTCGGCCGGCTCCCGTTCGGCCGGCTCACCCCGTGGGGAGGCATCGGTTCGGTTTCGGCGGCGATCGGACTTGACATGATCGGACTTGCCACGATCGGACTTGATGGGCCGGCGTGCCCCGCGCCGCGCGCGACGCTCGCCATATTCGAGTTCGGCTGCCTCGATCCCCTCGATGACGATCGGCGGAATTTCCCTGCCGATCAATTTGACGATCGCGGCGACGAAGTCGCCATCATCCGGCGAGGCGAGCATGAAAGACCGGCCCTCCAGACCGGCGCGGCCGGTTCGGCCGATGCGGTGGACATAATCTTCGGCATGGATCGGCACGTCGAAACAGAAGACGTGGCTCATGCCTTTGATGTCCAAGCCGCGCGCGGCGACGTCGCTGGCCACGAGAAGCCGGACCTCACCGTTCCGAAAGCGGTCCAGGGTTTCGGTGCGCTTCGGTTGCGGCATGTCGCCGTGCAATGCCGCGGCGTCGAAGCCGTGCCGGGTCAGCGAACGGAACAGTATGTCGACATCGCGCTTGCGGTTGCAGAAGATCAGCGCGTTCTTGACGTCTTCTGAGCGGATCAGCCGCCGCAGCGCCTCACGCTTGTCTTGCGGACCGACAACGGCTAGCGACTGGACGACGAGCGCGGCCGGAGATGCCGGCGGCGCCACCGAGACCTCGATCGGATTACGCAGAAAGGCGTCAGCCAGTTTGCGAATCTCCGCCGGCATCGTCGCCGAAAAGAACAGCGTCTGACGGGTTTCCGGCAACAAGCCGACGATCCGCTCAACATCCGGGATAAAGCCCATGTCGAGCATCCGGTCGGCCTCATCGATGACCAGAATACGGGTGTCGGAGAGCAGGATCTTGCCGCGCCCGTAAAGATCGAGAAGGCGGCCCGGCGTGGCGATCAAGACGTCGACCCCCCGGTCGAGCTTGCGCTCCTGATCGACAAA
Organism: uncultured Alphaproteobacteria bacterium; assembly: GCA_963788085.1. Lineage (GTDB taxonomy): Bacteria > Pseudomonadota > Alphaproteobacteria > ATCC43930 > CGMCC-115725 > AP-15. The sequence goes on along the minus strand of CAWBFS010000015.1, from coordinate 214,926 downwards.
GCTTTCGCCGCCGATCAAGAGCGCCATCGTCAGGCGGTGATGCTTGCCGTAGAGCTCGAAGGAGGCGGCGACTTGGGTCGCCAGTTCGCGCGTCGGTTCGAGGATCAGCGAGCGCGGCATTCGCACCCGGGCCCGCCCGGCCGCCAGCATGTCGACCATCGGCAGCACAAAGCTGGCTGTTTTACCGGTTCCGGTCTGGGCGCAACCGAGAACGTCCCGGCCACGCTTTACGTGGGGGATCGCTTGTTCCTGGATCGGAGTGGGATTGGTATAGCCGGCGTCAGAAACCGCCTGAAGAACCTCAGGCGAAAGGTCGAGTTCAGAAAAATCCATCGAGACGTTGTAGCCTTATTGTAACAATTGCTGTGTTTTTACCTACTTAGAAAAGTTGGGGTGGCCGCAACAAATGTCAAACTCTTTCGCTCGATCAGGTATGCCATCGCCACAAGGCAGATGCCGGATCGATCGACGACTGTCGCGCTTTAGCGGCGCCGGTATTGCGGACGGGGCGACATTGCCGGTGCCGCCCGCTCGTCCTTGTGGCGGAAATTAATCCGGCCTTTGGTAAGATCGTACGGCGTCATTTCTACCGTCACACGATCACCTGCAAGAATTCGTATTCGATTCTTCTTCATTCTGCCGGAGGAATATGCAAGGGTCTCGTGCCCGTTATCGAGCTTCACACGAAAGCGTGCGTCGGGAAGCAGCTCGAGTACTGTACCTTCAAACTCGATCAAATCTTCCTTAGCCAAAGAGATCTCCTGGAGGAAAGAGGAGGGCGCCCGTCGGGGCGCCCCCGCAGATAATCGCCCGGTTCAGACCGCGCGCAAATTCACCGCAGAGACCCGGCCCCGCTGGCCCTGCTCGAGCTCATAGTTGAGCTTCTGACCTTCACGCAGATTGTCCATCCCGGCGCGTTCGACCGCCGAGATGTGAACGAACACGTCAGCGCCGCCGTTTTCAGGCTGGATGAACCCATACCCCTTTTGCGCATTGAACCATTTGACCGTACCGGTCGCCATCAGCAGTAACTCCAATTAGCATTCTAGGACGCCACGCGAGCGCGCAGCGCATCGGACATCGATTGGCTCGGGAGACACGGTCGGACGATCGCAGAGGAACGCAGGCCGGAAAGCCGAACCCAAACGGGTCGACGGGCCTTAGTTAAGGGCGGCTGCAGATTTGCGCAAGTGGTCTTTAGGGCAAGCGCCGGCCCGAACCGCCCTCGTTCTCTCAAGCAGGGACCCCGTGAACATAGGGCTTCAACGCCGTATAAATAAAACCATTCACCGGCGTATTGATCCCGTGGCGGCGGCCGAGCTCGACCACCTTGCCGGCAAACCAGGGCAATTCGAGCCGGTTGCCGCGGATCAGGTCGTTCCCCATCGAGGTCATATGGTGCGCCGGCATCGAGCGCATCAGTGCGAGGGTCTGGTCGATGCAGTCAGGCGGCAGCCTGACACCCTGGGCGAGGCCGACGGCGACGGTTTCGCGCAACGCTGCTTCACAGAGGGCCCAGAGGTCGGGATCATCGCGCCACTTTCCCAGCGCCAGCCTGGTCAGCGCATTGAGCCCGCTCAGGGGGACCAGTCCGATAAACTTTTCCCAGATCGGGACCATGATATCCGGGCTCAGCACGCCCTCGAACCCAGCAGCCTCGCAGAGATCCCGTAGGCGCTGGCCCCGCTCGCTGATCCGGCCATCGAGCTCGCCGAAGGTCATCCGCTGATAGGTGCCGGTCTGGCGGATCACGCCGGGGGCAATGATCGTACCGGTGACGAATGCCACGCCGCCCATAACCGCCGCATCCCCCAGAATACCAACCATTCGCTCAGGGGCGTCGACGCCGTTCTGTAGCGGGATCACCGCCGTGTGCGACGCGACAATCGGCCGTATCTGCCCGGCGACGGCTTCGAGGTCCCATAATTTGACACAACACAAAACGATGTCGACGGCGCCGATCCCGGCAATGTTGTCTGTGGCCTGTGCCGGCCGGAGATGGGTTTCGCCGCGATCCCCTTCGATGCGAAGTCCGTTTTCGCGGATCGCCGCGAGATGGGCGCCACGCGCGACAAAGGTCACGTCCGCCCCGGCCTCGGCGAGCGAGGCGCCATACGGTCCACCGATGCCGCCAGTGCCGATCACCGCGACGCGCATTTTCAACCTCCGCTGCCGCCAGGCTGCGTCTCCGAGTTATAAGTCGAGTTCGCCTGGGATGGGCAGGCTTATCTAAATATTGCACTGCCCCTCTCCGCCCTTTAGGGGGGAGAGGGAGAGGCCCGGCGCGGAACGCCGGGAGGCTGAGGCGGGTCGCGCCGCTGTTCGGAGTGCGGAGTTCCCCGTTTGCCATGAAAACAGAGGTAAAGCGCCAACCTACTCTCTGACCGTCATGCAACCGTAACAAAATTAACCTAAATGCGCGACACGCTGTCGCATTCGGAACCCTCTCTTTTGATGAGCGTTTCTATGCCGGATCGTTTAATACGATCACAACTAACGGGACAGGGGTGTAATACGATGGACGCACTACTTGAGCGAGCTCGCGCGTATCTGGCGAGCTTGGAAGCTGAGCGAGTGGCGGCACTAGCCCTGAGCGAACAACAAGCCGAGGAAGCCAAGCTGATTAAGGCCCGGCAGGAAGGATTTCAAACGGCGCTGGAATTGCTCGGCGGCCACACGTTCACCGATACGACCGCATCGGAAAAGCCGAGAGAGTGCGATGAGCGGGCAGCTGACGCCGATGAACCGCGTCGCCGGCGTCGGCGAAGGCCGATCCGCGAATTGATCGTGCGGGAGTTGTCGTTTTCCGGCCAGCCGATGACGGCAGCCCAGATCGCTAAAGCCATCGAGTACCTTGCCGACCGAACCGAGGTGGCATTGGAGCGCATGGAGAAAGACGGCCAGGTGGTTCGCAGTGGAGGGGGACGCTGGGCAATCGGCCTCTCCGCCGCTCCTCAAACCAACGGACACGGGACAGGCGCGAGCAACGGAAAATTCACCGCCCCATTCGACGAGTAGGGGTTCATGCGAGCGGGGCCGTCCACATAGGGTTCCGGGCTCGCGGGCGGAGCCCGAGCCCCGGAATGACCCGACGAAATAAAAAGCCGTTTTCATTCCGGATGGCACCACCCGGCTCCGGCGCGCAGAGAGCCCCGCCCCAACCCTCTTCGCCCCCCAAGAGCGGAGAGGAGGAAATCGGTGGGGCTTTACACGTCGAGATCGCGGGCGAAACGGGCGTTTTTCTGGATGTAGTCGAAGCGCAGCTCGGGGCGCCGCCCCATCAGCGTCTCGACCAAGGCTTTGGTGCGCTCGAATTCCTCGGCGGGCAATTCAATTGCTGCGGGATCGGGTTTCGCCGGCAGGGTCACCCGCAGCAATGTGCGGTGCGCCGGGTCCATCGTCGTCGTCTTCAGATAACGCGCCGGCATTTCACCGAGACCCTTGAACCGGCTGATCTCGATTTTGCCGCGGCCGTTGAAGGCGCTGTGCAGCAATTCCTCGCGATGCGCATCGTCCCGCGCGTAATGGGTGACGTCGCCCTGCGTCAGCCTGTAGAGCGGCGGCAGCGCGAGGAAGAGGTGGCCGTTTTCGACCAGCTTCGGCATCTCGCGAAAGAAGAACGTCATCAGGAGCGAGGCGATGTGCGCGCCGTCGACATCGGCGTCGGTCATGATGATGACGCGCTCGTAGCGCAATCCCTCCTCGCGGTAATGCGATCCCGAGCCGGCGCCGAGCGCGAGGATGATGTCCGACAGCTCCTGATTGGCGCGCATCTTGTCGGCCGACGCGCTCGCCACGTTGAGGATCTTGCCGCGCAGCGGCAGGATCGCCTGGGTCTCGCGGTCGCGTGCCTGCTTGGCAGAGCCGCCGGCACTATCGCCCTCGACGAGAAAAATCTCGGTGCCGGCGGCGCTGTCGCGGCTGCAATCGGCGAGCTTGCCGGGGAGCCGCAGCTTGCGGGTCGCAGTCTTGCGCGCCAGTTCGCGCTGTTGCCGGCGCCGCTGGCGCTCCTCCGCGCGCTCGGCGATACGATCGAGAAGCACCCGTGCGGTTGCCGGATCGGCGCTGAGCCAATGGTCGAAATGATCCTTGACGGCACTCTCGACCAGCCTAGTTGCCTCGGCAGAGGCCAGCCTCTCCTTGGTCTGGCCCTGGAACTGCGGGTCGCGAATGAACAATGACAGCAGCATCGCCGCGCCACTGGTAACGTCTTCGCCGGTCGCCTGGGCGATGCGGCGGTTGCCGGCGAGCTCGCCATAGCCCCTGACGGCGCGCAACAGAGCGCTGCGCAGCCCCGCCTCGTGCGTGCCGCCCTCGGGGGTCGGGATGGTGTTGCAATAGGAATGGCTGAACCCTTCCTCCTCGTCCTCGGGCCAAGCAACCGCCCACTCCACACCGCCGCCTTCCGCGAAGTCGATTTGTCCGACGAACGGCCGGGGCGTCAGCAGGGCGTGGCCGTCGAGGCTCGCCGCCAGGAAATCGCCGAGCCCGCCCGGGAAGTGAAGCTTCGCCTCGGCCGGGACGCCTTCCGGACGCGGCACGGAAGGATCGCAGCTCCAACGAATTTCGAGCCCGCGAAAGAGGTAGGCCTTGGAACGCGCCATGCGGTAAAGCGTCAACGGGCGGAAGCCGAGCTCGCCGAAAATTTCCGGGTCGGGATGGAAGCGCACCGTCGTGCCGCGCCTGTTGTGCACCGGCCCGCGATCCAAGAGGCTCGTTTTCGGTATCCCCCGGCAGTAGCTCTGGCTCCACAGCCGGCGGTCGCGCGCGACCTCGACCTCGAACTCGTCCGCGAGCGCATTGACGACCGAAACGCCGACACCGTGCAGACCGCCCGAAGTCCGATAGGCCTCGCCGCCGAACTTGCCGCCCGAATGCAGGGTCGTCAGGATCACTTCGAGGGCGGATTTGTCCGGGAACCGCGGATGCGGGTCGACAGGGATGCCGCGGCCGTTGTCCCGAACGGTGACCCAGTTGCCGCTGCCGAGTTCGATCTCGATGCGGGTGGCATGGCCGGCGACCGCCTCGTCCATCGCATTGTCGAGGATTTCGGCCGCGAGATGATGGAGCCCGCGCTCGTCTGCGCCGCCGACATACATGCCGGGGCGGCGGCGAACCGGCTCGAGACCTTCCAGAACCTCGATATCCTTGGCGGAATAGCTGTCGCCGGGTTTCGCGGGCGGCGTGTCGAAGAGATCGGGCATGGCGCGAATATACGGAGGGCTGACGTTCCTGCAAGCAGGATGAAGTATGGAGAGCGTCTGTCACCACAAGATATTGGACAGAGCTTTGACGGATCGAGCCGTTTGGCACAGCTATTCGGGCCGATCCTCAGGGCCCCATTGGGAGGGGTGGCGGAGGGAACTCTCGCGGAGCTGACGGATTTACGGTTATGATGACCCCGGCGATGATGACCAACGAGCGCAAGATATGGGAAGCGGTACTGCTTCTCGTTCGCCGGCACGGCGCTGCCGCTGCGGAAATTGCGCACCGCGAGGCGCAGCGCTTGCGCAGCGACGATGACGAGCTGACCTGCGTCGTCTGGTGTTGGATCGCCCGCTCGACGGCGGAATTGCTGCGTCCGATCCCGGGTGAAGACGAGCGGGTGCACTGAGTTCCTGCAGTCGTCTCCTAGCCGGCCCCTTCACGGGAGGCGCGGGCGATCCGATATTCGATCGGTTGTACTTCGAATCCGAAAGGAAGGGCATGGCAGAGGGTCTTTTCGGCCGCTTGAGCGGTCGCGGACATTCGCCGCGGAAGTCATTTCCGGTTGACGCTGAGCGAGGAGGAGTGGCGGGGCAAGCTGTCGGCGGCGCAATACCGGGTGCTGCGGGAGCACGGCACCGAACGTGCCGGATCGAGCCCGCTCGACAAGCAGTATGGTGCCGGTATTTATCACTGCGCGGGGTGCGGTCAGCCGCTTTTTTCTTCGGATACCAAATTCAACAGTCGCACCGGATGGCCGAGTTTTTGGGCGCCGCTCGACGAGGCGGTCGAAACCGAGACCGACCGCAGCCTTTTCATGGCCCGAACCGAAGTGCATTGCAGGCGCTGCGGCGGCCATCTCGGCCACGTTTTCGACGACGGTCCCGAACCAACCGGCCAGCGCTACTGCATGAACGGCGTGTCACTCGAATTTCATCCTGCAGAGACACCGCCGGCAGTCGGCGGAAGCGCCCCCGAATCATCCGCAGCCGAGTCTTGACCGGCACTACCTCCACGCAAGCGCACTGCAGGGCTTGCTCTGCTCACCCGCTGTTGCGCAGACCTGCAGCAATGCCGTTGATCGTCAGGTGGATCCCTGTAATGACATTCTCGTCGGTATCGCCGGCGCGGTAACGCTTCAACAGCTCGATCTGCATATGATTGAGCGGATCGAGATACGGGAAACGGTTGCGGATCGAGCGCGCCAACAGCGGGTTGCTTTGGAGCAGGCTCTGCTGGCCCATGATCGTCAGCAATGCGTCGACCGTGCTCTGCCACTCCACCCGCAACCGGGAAAAGACACGATCGCGTAGTCCTATGTCGGACACCAGCTCGGCATAGCGCGAGGCGATCGCGATATCGCTCTTTGCCAGCAGCATGTCCATGTTGGACAGCAGCATCTGAAAGAATGGCCACTCGCGATACATCGCTTCCAGCATCTGCATGCCGCCGTTGGGCTGCAACTCGAGCCACGCTTTCACCGCGCTGCCAAAACCATACCATCCCGGCAGCATCAGGCGGCATTGCGCCCAGCTGAATACCCACGGGATGGCGCGCAGATCTTCGATGCGTTCCGAAGGTTTTCGCGACGACGGACGGCTGCCGATGTTCAGGTTCGCGATCTCGCCGATCACCGTCGACTCGCGGAAGAAGCGGTCGAAACCGTCGGTTTCGTAGACGAGGGTGCGATAGGCCCGATAGGCCTCGGCAGAAAGATAGTCCATCGCCGCCAGAAACCTGACCGGCGGGTCGGTTGTCTCGGACTGCAGCAGTGTGGCTTCGAGCGTCGCCGCAGCGAGGATCTCCAGATTGCGCCGGGCAAGCTCGGGGTTCGAGTATTTGCTGGCGATGACCTCGCCTTGCTCGGTAATTCGGATCGCCCCTTGCACGGCGCCGGCGGGCTGCGCGAGGATCGCCTGGTAGCTGGGCCCGCCGCCGCGGCCGACCGAACCGCCGCGGCCGTGGAACAGGCGCAGCTTGACGTCGTGGCGGCGGAACACCTCGACCAGCGCGATCTCCGCCTTGTAGAGCTCCCAACCGGAAGTCAGAAAACCGCCATCCTTGTTGCTGTCCGAATAGCCGAGCATGACCTCCTGCACGCTACCCCGGCTTTCGAGCAGGCGCGCGTATTCCGGGAGGCCCAGAAGTTCGTCCATGACCGCGCTGCAATTGCGCAGATCCTCGATCGTCTCGAACAATGGAACAATGTCGAGATCGAGCGCGCCGTCGCGCGGCCGCAAGAGACCTGCTTCTTTCAGCAGCACAGCGGTTTCGAGAATGTCGGAGACACCGGTCGTTTTGGAAATCACGTAATGCGGAACCGACGCCGGCCCGTAGCGGCGATGTGCGTCGCCAGTCGCGCACAGAATTTTAACTTCGCTCTCGGTCTCGGCCGAATAGGAAAGAAACGGGGAAGACAGCGGGCGCGCCGTCGTCAGCTCCGTCAGCAGCAAGCGCATGCGCTCAGGCTCGGCAAGAGCGGCGTAATCGAGACCCGGTTGCACAAGGCCGAGCATCTCGCCGACCGTACGCTCGTGCACATCGGAGTTCTGGCGCAAATCGAGCGCGGCCAGATGAAAGCCGAAGACGTCGACGGCACGGCGCAAGCTTTTCAAGCGACCCGCGGCTAGGATCTCGGAGCCATTGGCGACAAGTGAGCTGTCGAGGGTTGAAAGATCGGCCAGCAATTCCCCGTTATCGCGATAAGGCGACGCATCGCTGGCGGTATGCTGCGGCACTGCGAGGTCATCAAGCACACTCGCCGTCGCCGCCAGCCGCGCGTAGATCCCGGTGATGGCGCGGCGGTAGGGCTCGTGTTCTCGGTTGGCGGACCGATCCGGCAATCGTGCGGCGAGCTCCGCGAGCGCATCCGAAATGCCCACTAAGCGGCCATCGAGAGACAGCTCGCCGCCCAGTCTGTGCAGCTCGTCGAGGTAGTAATTCAGGGCGCGGCCGCTTTGGGCCTGCAATGCCGCGCGCAATACGCTCTCGGTCACAAAGGGATTGCCGTCGCGATCCCCGCCGATCCAGCTGCCCAGCCGCAGAAAGGAAGGCAGACCCTGCGCGATGGTCACGCCCGCGCCGGCAAGCTCCTCTTCAAGATCAGCGTAAAACCGCGGCAGCCCGGCGAGAAAGGTATTATCGTAGTAGGAAAGGCCGTTGGCCACCTCGTCTATGACACGCAGCCGGGTACCGCGCAGCGGATTGGTCTGCCACAAGGTCAGCACGGCGCGGCGCAGCGCCGCTTCGTTCGCAGCGAGTTCAGCCGCGGTGGGAGCAGACCGGTCGCGTTCCGCAATCAGCTCGGCCACCTCCATTTCGCGGTCGATCGTGCTTTTGCGCCGCACTTCGGTCGGGTGTGCGGTCAATACCGGCACCACCATCGCGCCGGCAAAAAAGGCGCCGAGGCGCGCCGGCGGAATGCCCGCCTCACGGGTGCGGGCGAGGGAATGCGCCAACGTGCCTTCGCGTGGTGTCGCGGCGCTCAGGGAATGGGCGCGGGAATGGGCGCGGGTCCGGCGGATATGGTGCTGATCCTCGGCGATATTGGCGAGATGCGAGAAGAAGCCGAAGGCACGGATGATCTGCAGCGCGTCCTTCGGTTTCAGACAGTTTAGTGTGGCTTCGAGCTCGCGTCGCGCCGTCAGATCCTCGTCCCGGCGGAAGCGGACCGAGTTTTGCCGAATGTTCTCGACGGTGTCGAAGACTGCTTCGCCGCTCTGCTCGCGGATCGTGTCGCCGAGGATGCGGCCGAGCAGCCGGATATCCTCGCGAAGAGGCAAATCCTTGTCTTCGGTCTCGACTGCCGGGCTCGTCCGCATACCGCTTCCCCTTTCGATCGCCGCCGTCGACGGACCCGTGCAGGAAACGTGCCTTACCAAGTACCGAGATCAATCCTGACAACAAGTGCTATCGTGCGACCGGCATGACCCTCAATCGACACTGAGGCAGCTAGTCTTCTGACGCATCCAGATGATTCAGTATCATCTCAGTCGTCATGCCCGGCCTTGAGCCGGGCATCCACGGAAACTGGTGTAGCATCAGCCCGCCCGCGACGGGTGGATGGCCGGGTCAAGCCCGGCCATGACGGTCTTGGTGTATGTTTTGTGTTTGAATCTGAGCACCAGTTTGGGTCGAGATTGCGCACAGGAGATTGCTGGGATGAAGACGAGCGCCGAGCGGATTCTCACTACTCATGTCGGGAGCCTGCCTAGACCGCCCAAACTGCTGGAGTTCCTGGAGGCGCGCGAGATCGGGAGGCCGTTCGAGCAGGCAGCGTTCGACGCTTGTCTCAGCCTGGCGGTGCGCGAGATCGTCGAGAAGCAGGTCGCAGCCGGCATCGACAGCGTGTGCGACGGCGAGCTCGGGAAGATTTCCTACACCTTTTACGTCCGCCATCGTTTATCGGGCATTACGGCGTTGCGCGGCGGAGAGATCGAGAGGCCGCCGCAGACCGCGGCCCACCGCGACCTCCTCGACCACCCCGATTTTATGGAGCGTCTCAACCAGGCGCGCGGCGGCACCGCGTGGTTCAGCCGCGAGGCGGTGCCATGCTGCACGGGTCCAGTTGCGTACGTGAACCGTGCGCCACTCGAAACCGACCTGCGAAATCTCGCCGCGGCCTGCGCTGCGGTAAAGCCGGCCGAAGCCTTCATGAACGCCGCCTCCCCCGGCGTGCTGACAAAATTTGTGCCGGACCGCTATTACCGGGACGAAGACGCTTATGTCGACGCGCTGGCCAATGCGCTGAAAGAGGAATACGAGGCGATCGCGCAGGCGGGCTTCATCCTGCAGATCGATGCGCCCGATCTCGGCTCGGCCCGTCACAACCAGTATCAGCATCTGTCGGATAGCGAGTTCCTGCGCATTGCGGAGCGCAACATTGCCGCGCTCAACCAGGCGACCGCCAATATCCCGCCGCAAGCGATGCGCATGCATCTGTGCTGGGGCAACTACGAAGGCCCGCACACTCACGACATCCCGCTCGCCAAGATCCTTGACGTGTGCATGCGGGCGCGGCCGGCCGGATTGTCATTCGAGGCGGCCAATCCGCGCCATGCGCATGAATGGGAGGATTTGCGCAGTGCGAAAATCCCCGATGACAAGATCCTGATCCCCGGCGTCATCAATTCGACGACCAATTTCGTCGAGCATCCCCGGCTCGTCGCGCAGCGGATCTGCCAATACGCCCAAATTGTGGGGCGCGAGCGAGTGATCGCCGGCGCCGATTGCGGCTTTGCAACCTTCGCATTCGTCAACAACGCCGTCGCCCCGTCAGTCGTCTGGGCAAAGCTGGCGGCGCTAGCCGAAGGCGCGCGTATCGCCACCTCGCGTTTGTGGGGCTGAGGTCTGGCGCAAGCGCTTTTATCCCGCAGCGAGCGCGCGCCGGGCGGCGGCGAGACAATCTTCCGTCCCCCCGCCGGCGTCGATACGTACCCAGTCGATCTTCCCCGTGTCGTGCCGCAGCTGTTCGGCAAGGATTTCCGGGGATGCGTCGGATGCGTCACGAACACGCCCGCGGATGCGGTTTGCCATCGCTTCCGGCCGCGCTTCGAGCCAGAGACCCGAAAACGGGACGGCGGCGCTACGCGCGACTTCGGCAAAGGAATTGCGTTCCTCCGCCATCAGCGCCACTGCGTCGATTACGACCGCATACCCGGCAGCGAGCCCCAGTGCTGCCTTGCGGCGCAGCGTGTCATAGACCCAGGCCGAGGTCTCACGGGTATACGCGCTGGCCGGCAGCCGTTCCTCCGGGTCGACGCCCAGCAGCAGCTTGCGTGTCACATCGCTGCGCAGCAGGCGTGCGCCCGGGCGTAACCCGAGTTCGGGAGCAAGGCCCTCCGCCAAGGTCGATTTGCCGGCGCCGCTCAGCCCGCCGATTGCGACGAGCCGGCACGGCTGCGGTTCGAGAAATCGTTCCGCCAGATCGAGATAGCGGCGCGCATTGCTGGCCAGTTTCGCGCCCGCTTTCGCACCGGCGGCGTGCTCCAGCGCGGTCGCAGTAACATGGGCGCGGATCGCCGCCCGCAACGACAGAAAGAACGGCATCGCTGCGAGGCCTTCATCTTCCTCGCTGCGGTCGAGGTAACGATTGAACACGCGATTGGCAAAATGCCCGAGCCCGCGATGTTCCAGATCCATCAGCAGAAACGCGAGGTCGTAGAGAACGTCGATGCTGGCGAGGGCCTCGTCGAACTCGAGGCAATCGAACAGTGTCGGTTTGCCGTCCAAAAGGCAGATATTCCGAAGATGCAGATCGCCGTGGCAATGGCGCACTTTGCCGGCTGCACGGCGTTGGTCGAGCAGCTCCGCCAAAACCGCAACCCGTTCTTGCCATTTCGTCCGAACGCTCTCCACTCGATCCAAGCTGAAGCCGGCACGGCTCGGTGCTGCGAGGCAGCGATATTGCACCTCGGCAAGTTCGGCCATTTCCGCCGCGCCGCCATGGTCAAAGTGCCGCTGGGCGGAAGAGTGAAATTGCGCAATATGGTCGGCAAGCTGATCCATTGTGTGCCGGTCGAGGCCACCCGTCTCGGCGAGTGCATCAAATAATAAGGCCTGATCGAAACGCCGCATCACGACGACCCAATCGAGAGCCTCCCCGTTCGGCGCAAAGCTGACGGCGCCGCCGGGGCTTCGAAAGAGGCCGCGAACCTCCTCGTAAAGCGCCGGAGCGGTGCGCCGGTTGAGGACCAGCTCCGCCTCGCAGGCCCGCCGCCGCAAATTCACGGTCGAAAAATCGAGATAGGGGTACGCTACTGCGCGCTTCAGCTTGAAGACGCGCTCGCCCGCGATAAAGAGCAATGAAGCATGCGTTTCGATGACCTCGACGCGATCCACGCCTGGCCCGTAGGAGGACGGATCCCTCAGAAAGGCGACGACGTCCCACTGATCTTCGCTCAACAGCGGATTTACAGTGTCTGAAACCGCGCTCGGGAGCTCCGTTCGATGGCGGCCGCGATCAACCGGTCGATGTTGAGGCGGTCGCGGATCAGCTCGAGGATGCGCAGCTCCTCCTGGGACGCCTCGCCGTCGGCAGCGACGAGATCGCAGGCGATGGCATAGGCGGTTTCCCGCAACTTAGCGGGCAGAGCAGCCTTGATCGCCTTCAAGGTCTCCTCGAGCCCGTGCTCTCGGCCCATGAGCTCCGTGCAGTCATTCAGCGCCCGAGACAGGTCGTGGCGGTCGAAATCGCGGAACACCGGGAAGTCCTTGACGATGTCGTCAATGATGCGCAGCTCCGCATCAGGCAGATCGCTGTCGGCCGCCGACACGATGACCATCGTGTAGATCAGCGCGCGGTGGTGGTCGAGCATGCGGGCTCCTGTTGCGGTTGGCGCGCTCAGAGATCAGGAGCCGCGCGCGGCTGTCAAGGCGTATCCGCCGTCGGGTCCAAAAACCGGGCTGTCGCCTCGGCCGCTTCCGCGAGCGGCAAACGGGCAATCGCAACGCCGTGAGGAAAGGCCGAGAGTAAGCGCGAAGGCAGGGCGCGATCGAGGATGACGAAGACGCCGCGATCGTCGGCGCGGCGGATCAGCCGGCCATAGGCTTGTCGCAATCGCAGACGGGCGATGCGATCGGCGTACTGCGCGCCGCCGAAGACCGGCTTGCGGGCGCGATGCAGAACGTCGGGGCGCGGCCATGGCACCCGATCGAAAACGATGAGGCGCAGCGCGCGCCCCGGAATATCGATGCCGTCGCGTACCGCGTCGGTGCCGAGCAGGCATGAATCCTCCTCCGCGCGAAAGATGTCGACGAGGGTAGCCGTCGACATCGCATCGACGTGCTGGGCAAGGAGCATCAGGCCCCGCGCCTCGAGGGCGGGCGCAATGCGCTGGTGCACGGCGCGCAACCGCGCAATCGCGGTGAACAGGCCGAGTGCTCCGCCGCGCGCCGCAACGAACAAGGACGCGTAAGCAGCCGCCAGCTGTCCGATGTCGTCGCGTGGAACATCGGAAATCATAAAGATCCGGGTCTGCTCCGCATAATCGAACGGCGAGGCGATCCGGGCGGCGGCCGGGCTCACCGGCAAGTGCCGCAAACCGGTGCCGGCCTCGGCGCCGCGCCATGCCAACTCGGGATCGGCCGCATCATCGATTAGGGTGGCCGAGGTGACGACGAGCCCGTGCGCCGGCTGTGCCACCAGCGCGACAAACGGGATGCCGGGATCGACCCAGTTGCGGTTGACCGCGACATCGCTTTCCAAACCCTCGATCCGGTCGAGGGCGAACCACTCGATCGTATCGGCCCGGGACGCTTCGACGAGATCGCGAAGCAAACGGCTCCAGGCGGCGAGCTGCAGTCCGGCGCGGCGGTCGAGACTGCGGATCGACGCGTCGAGGCGCTGCCGCAAACCGGGCTCGGGCGGGTCGTCGAGATCCTCGAGGCGGGCTCGCAGCGCTTCTGATACCTTCAGCAGCGCGGCCCGAAGCCGTTCCAGGCTCTCGGCGAGCGACAGAGCCGCCTCGACCAGCCCCTCGATCGGCGGCCGCGCCTCCGCCTGCAGGCCATAACCGCTATCGGCCAGCACGGCACGCGCGAGCACCTGCTGGCGGACCAGAACCAGAAATTTTTCGAATCCCTGGTGTCCGCGCGCTTCGGCGACGCGCTGCGCCCAGCCATTGCCGGGGAGAACGCGGGCGGCTGCGAGAGCGTCGAGCAATGCCTTGGCGCCAGCATCATCGCCTTCGACGAGGTCGCCAATCCGGCGCCGCAGGCCTCTGGCGCGCGAGCGCCCGCCGGCTTCGGCGCCAACGATCCAGCGTCGCAGCTCACGTCCTTCCTGGCCAGAGAGGCGCACCGAAAAGGCGTTGTCGGCGGCATCCAACAGGTGGTGACCTTCGTCGAAGACATAGCGGGTCGGGACGGTCGCATCGTCGAGTCCGCCTAGAGCGGCCTGCGCCATGACCAGCGCATGATTAGCTACGACGATGCGCGCCTGCCGCGCCTGACGGATGTTCTTCTCGACGAAACAGCGGCGAAAATGAGGGCAGGCCGAATGTATGCACTCGCCGCGGCGATCGGCCAGCCAACCGACCCGGCCGCGACCGATGAGTTCGGCGAGCCAGCCCGGGAAATCGCCCGCCACCAAGTCCCCGGCCGCGGTTGCTGCGATCCACCGGGCGATCAGCCCGAGATGCCCGGCCGGCCGGCCCGGCCGGCCCATCGCGGCGCCGAGGGCGTCCTCGTAATTCAGCAGGCACAGAAAATTCTCTCGCCCCTTACGGATCACCACGTTGCGGCGTTTGCGCGCGGGATCGGGATAGAGCCGGTCGAGCTCGCCGGCGATTTGGGTCTGCAGGTTGCGGGTGTAGGTCGAGATCCACACCGAGCCCCGGTTCTTCTCTGCCCAGAGGCTGGCGGCCGCGATGTAGCCGAGCGTCTTCCCGACACCGGTCCCGGCTTCGGCAAGAACCGCTTGGGGTTGGTCAGGTTGGTCGCGCGGGGCAAAGGCGGGGGTAACCGCCGCGGCGTAGTCGCTTTGCTGCGGCCGCTGCTCGGCGTCGGCGCCGAGCAGCTCGACGAGCCGCGAGCGAGCCTCCTCGGGGCTCACCGGCTCGTTGCCGGGCGGCGGCGCCGGGGCCGGCTCCGACCACTCGTCGAGCCCTATCCACACGCGCAGCCCCGCCGCTTTCCGCGATTCGCCGGCCTCAACGGCCGGCAAGGCGGCGAGCACCGCCGGGCCCCACAGCCACCCGCCGCGATCCATCACCTCGGCGATCGCGCGAACCTCGGGATCGACCTCTTCCGCAAGCTTTTCGAGCAGGGCGCGCGCAACCGTGGCGAGGGTGACGCAGGCCTCCGGCGAGCTGCGTGGCGGCGGCAGGCCGAGGACTTCGGCAAGACCGCGTGGCGTCGGCACGCAGAACCGCGCCGGATGAACGAATGCGAAGAGCTCGAGCAGATCGAGGGCAGGGAACCCAGGCATATCGAGCCGCCGTGCGGTGGCCGGGCCGTGGCACAGCATCGGTGTTTCGCGCTCCACGCGGCTGCGCGCGTCGGTCGGGGCAAGCACTTCGATCTCGCCGTCGGGGTCGAGCCACAGCACTTCCCGAAAACCGGCGACCAGCACCGGCGCATGCGGCACCAGCACCCGCCGCGGCACTCGATCGGTGGGTCGGGTCATGAGCTATGATCTATCACATCCACAGCTCCGCCCTCTCACCCGCCTGCTGCGGTCAACCCTCTCCCCTACGCGCGCCTGCGAACGAGCGCTAGCCCGGATCTTTCAATGCGGCCAGTTGATGTCGATTATTGCAGCGGGCGAAGCGACTACCCGGCGGCGAAGATCTTTTCAGACTGCTATCGCCCTTTTAGCTTCAGAATCAGCATCGATGTCATTATAGATTGAAACGGAAGTGCATGATGTCGCCGTCTTGCACGATATAGTCGGCGCCTTCCAGACGCATGCGGCCGGCGTCTTTTGCGCCTTGCTCGCCGCCATGCGCGACAAAATCGGCAAAGGTGATCGTTTCGGCCCGGATGAACCCTTTTTCGAAATCGGTATGGATGCGGCCCGCGGCTTGCGGCGCCTTGGTGCCCCGCTGCACCGTCCAGGCATGCGCTTCCTTTGGGCCGACGGTAAAGAACGTGATCAGATCGAGCAGCGCGTAGCCGGCTCGGATCACCCGCGCCAGACCGGGCTCGCCGAGCCCGAGCGTTGCCAGAAACTCGCGCTTTTCGTCCTCATCGGCGAGCTGCGCCAGCTCCGCCTCGATCGCCGCCGAGATGACGACTGAGCCGGCGCCGCGCCGGGCAGCATATTCGGCGAGGCGGTCGCTTTCGCCATTCCCCGAGGCGGCGCTCGCCTCCTCGACATTGGCGACGTAGAGAACGGGCTTCGCGCTCAACAGCTGCAATCCGTTGAGCTCCCTCAGCCGCTCGGGTCCAACGACAACATCGCGTGCCGGCCTGCCTTGACGCAGCGCCTCCAGCACTGTCTCGGCGACATCGAGCAGACCCTTGGCCTCGCGGTCGCCGCCGCGCGCCCGCTTCGCCATCTGCAGCACGCGTCGTTCCAGGCTTTCGAGATCGGCCAGCATCAACTCCGTCTCGACGGTCTCGGCGTCGCGGATCGGATCGACCGACCCTTCCACATGAACGACATCTCCGTCGGGGAAACAGCGGATCACATGGGCGATGGCGTCGACCTCGCGAACATGCCCGAGAAACTGGTTGCCGAGCCCTTCGCCGCGGGCGGCGCCGCGGACCAGCCCGGCGATATCGACAAATTCGAGCTGGGTCGGGACGATCTTGGCAGATTTGCCGAGGCGGGCGGCGATCTCGAGCCGTTCGTCGGGAACCGCCACTCGCCCAAGATTGGGCTCGATCGTGCAGAACGGGTAGTTCGCCGCCTCTGCCGCGGCGGTCGCGGTCAACGCGTTGAACAGCGTGGATTTGCCGACATTCGGCAATCCGACAATGCCGCAACTGAAACCCATATGTTGGAGCTTTTCCTCTTAAGACTGCGCGAGACCCGGCTCTGCGCTTTCATCCGGCGGCGCAAATCGGCGGGCCACCTCGCTCATGAAGGCGTCCGGGGCGTCGGACAGCAACAGCGGGATCGTCTCCGCCACCGCGCCCAGCAGCGGCTCGACCCAGCCGGTCAGTTCCTCGCCGGAGAAATTCTGCAAGACGTAGGGCTGAACGAGCTCCTTGACCCCGGGATGTCCAACCCCGATCCGCACCCGCCAATAATCCGGTCCGAGCAGAGCGTCGATCGACCGCAGCCCGTTATGGCCGGCGTTGCCGCCACCCCGCTTCACCCTCACCTTGCCCGGGCGCAAATCGATCTCGTCATGTATGACGATGATGTCGGAAAGCAAGAGCTTGAAAAACCGCGCCGCCTCGCCGACCGACTCGCCGGACGCATTCATAAAGGTCTGCGGCTTCAGCAGCAGCACCCGCTCACCGCCGATCGACGCCTCCGCGAGTTCGCCCTTGAAGCGGTTGCGGAATCCCGCGGCACGGTGCCTGCGGGCAATCGCTTCGACCGCCATGAAGCCGATGTTGTGACGGTTGCGGGCGTAGCGGCCACCCGGATTGCCCAGACCGACAACTAAGCGCATCAGCACTCGACCGCGAGCGCAGCACAGGCCGTGGCTAAAGAACTAGCTCGCCGCGGGCTGCTCGGGCACGGGCGGCGCTGTGGCGGCCGCCGCAGCTTCTTCACGCACCGCCGAGGACGCGGCGATGGTGGCGATCGTAAAGTCGCGGTCGGTGATCGTTGGTCGGCAGCCCTCCGGCATGACGACCCTGCTGATGTGAAGGCTATCGCCGATTTCGAGCCCGTTCAGCTCGACAACCAGATGGTCGGGGATGCGATCCACTGGGCAGTTCAGCTCGATCCCATGGCGGACAATATTGAGAATGCCGCCGCGGCGGATGCCGGGCGACATTTCCGGGTTGGTGAAGACGACCGGCACCGTCACGGTGACCCGTGCATGACTGCCGAGCCGCATAAAGTCGACATGCAGCGGCGCGTCGGTTGCCGGATGGTATTGCACGTCGCGCGGCAAGGTGCGGTGGACGACCCCCTCCACCCTGACGTCGACCAGGGTGGCGAAGAAACCGCGGCTGGCAAGAGCGCGCGAAAATTCTCGCGGCTCCAGGCTGATCAACACCGGCTCCTGGTTGTCGCCGTAAATGATGCCCGGAACGCGTCCCGCACGCCGTGTCGCCCGGGCGGCTCCCTTTCCGGCGCGGGCGCGCGGTTCGGCGCTCAGGGTGGTGATCTCGGGCATTGGTCGTCGCTCCTCAACAGCGTCTGATAATCAGCCAGCTAAGATAAGCCAGCTTAAGATAAGGACGGGATTGGTTTGATGCGAGCGCCCCGCACGCTTGGCGCCCCGGACGCTTGCCGCCCTCGTGCCGAGCCGGTTCGGAACTCAGTCGAACAGGCTGGAGACCGATCGCTCCTCGCTGATCCGCTGCATCGCCTCGGCCATCAAGGGGGCAATCGTCAGCTGACGGATGTTGGGCGCGGCACGAACCGCCTCGGTTGCGACGATGCTGTCGGTGATCACCAGCATCTCGATCGGCGAAGAGGCAACCCGCGGCACGGCACCCCCCGACAATACCCCGTGGGTAACGTAGGCATAGACCCTGGAGGCTCCCGCTTCCACCAGAGCCACCGCCGCGTTGCACAGCGTCCCGGCGGTGTCGACAATGTCGTCGATGAGCACGCAGCGTCGCCCGGTAACGTCGCCGATGATGTTCACAACCTCGGAAACGCCAGCCCGCTCGCGACGCTTATCGACAATGACGAGATCCGCATCGAGCCGGCGGGCGACGTCCCGGGCCCGCAGGACGCCCCCCACATCGGGCGAGACGATGACGAGATCCTGCCGCGAATGATGGTCCAGAATATCTTTCACGAATACCGGCGAGGCATACAAATTATCGGTCGGGATGTCGAAGAACCCCTGGATCTGCCCGGAGTGGAGATCGAGGGTGAGGACGCGATCAGCGCCGGCGGTGGTGATCATATTGGCGACGAGCTTGGCCGAGATCGGGGTGCGCGAGCCCGATTTTCGATCTTGCCGGGCGTAGCCGTAATAGGGCACGACGGCGGTGGCCCGACGCGCCGAGGCGCGTTTCAGCGCGTCGAGGGCGACCAGCAATTCCATCAGATTGTCGTTTGCCGGGTACGAAGTCGGCTGGATCACGAAGACGTCTTCGCCGCGCACGTTCTCGTGAATCTCGACAAACACCTCCATGTCCGAGAAGCGCCGCACGCTGGCTTTGGTGAGCGGCAGGTCGAGACAGCCGGAAATCGCTTCGGCGAGCGGCCGATTGCCGTTGCAGGCGAGGATCTTCATATCCGGATAACACCCGCCGTGCCGACGGGTTCGCCCCGGCGGCTTCATTCACGGGTTTGTAACCGATTGGCAATGCTAGTGCAACCTCGCGAACACGGCCGGGTTGATCCCCGCTTGGATCATCGGTGGACTGCTGTCGGCTAAGGTTGTTGGTTTTGGAGCCGAAAGTCTTTCTTCTCTTCAATCTCGCGCTTGCCTTTTATAATGTCGGCACGATCTGGGCTCATGAAGTGGACATTTTCCGGTCGTGGAAGCTGCTCGATCCGAGCAGCCTCCACGCAGTGCAACGCGTCCACTGGCGGAAACTCCCGTATTGGGTCCTTACGCCCGTGGGCCTCTCGTTGCTCGGCAGTATCGTCCTCATCTGGTATCACCCCGGCAACTCACCGCTTTGGTGCGTCGCAGGAGTAGTCCTGTGCGAGGCGCTCTCGATCGTCCTCGGTGGCAGGCACGGCTTGCGCAGGATCCGTCGGGTCCATACGGCCCCTACCTTGCAAAGATATTGAACACGCATTGGGTGCGGACTCTTCTTGTCAATGCTAATGCTTTGATCCTGCTTTCGTGGGCGATCACGGTGCTCTAAGCACGCGATGTCGCGCGGACGCGATTATTCGTCGCTGACGGCGAGCCCTCCTCCGGCAGCGCTCAGGATTTTCCAGCCGGTTGCGGCGCGCCGCGCGCGACGAGCTGCATGATTCCTTCTTGCGCCGAGACCGCGACCATGTAGGCGACATCGCCCCAGGCTTCGTCCAGCAGACCGGCAGGAACATCGTTTTCCTGTCCGACGGTGCCGATCTCGTCGCCGCCGTCCTTTCGGCGCACATGCCAGACGATCTTGACGTTCTGCTTGCCGCCTTTCGGCTTGCCGACGGCAACGTCCGCGTCGAGCACGAGATCCGCCTTGGCCTGCGGATCGCTGACAATTGCCAGATCCTGTTTCTTCAATACCTCGGTAATCGAGCTGACCAGCGCTTGATCACCATCCCCTGGCGCACCCGCCACGGCGCGGATCAAGAGCCGCGTACGCCCGCCAATCTCGGTCTCACTCGGGGCCTCGTCTTGAAGCAAGGCTGCGATTTGGACAGCGCTGGCGGCGGCGAGACGCGCAACCGCGTCCCCAGTTCCGGCATCCCAATCCTCGGCCGGAGCATCGAGCCGCTCGGCGCGTTCGCCGATGCGCCGGCCCGATGGGTCGCGCAACTCCCAAAGCACGACCAGCGCAGCTTTGCCTTGCGACGGTGCCATTTCCTGTATCCTCCCAACGAGCTCATAGCTGCCGATGCTCGTGGTCTTGTCGCTCGCTGCGATCTCCCGCTCCTGCAATGCGCCCGCCATCGCTGGTCCGAGCTTCTCGGCTGTCGCCCGCGGCAGCCCTTCTATCGGAGCGATCGCGACACTGGTGCTGTCGCGCAAGGTCAAGATCGGCGCTCCTCGCCGCGGCACGTCGTCGGCAAACGGGTGCGGCAGCGGCTGGCAGCCCGTCGTCGGCAGCAGGAAGGCGAGCACCGCACCGAGAAGAAGCCGAATCGGGCCGAACGCGATTGGATGAGCCACTTACAGAGAGATTATTGGTATCGGTCCAAAGGTCTCGCGGGTTAAGCGCGCATCGCGATCGCCGAAAGGGCGCGGCCATAGACCGGCTCGCCGCGCACACAGGCACGCCGATAACTGAAAAAATGCGCGTCCTCGGCGGCCGTGTCGTGAGGCGCTCGCTCGATCGTCGCGACCCCCGCGCGAGCCAGCCGGCGCTCGATATAGCCCGGCAGGTCGAACATGAAGTGGCCGGTTCGCGATGCCGGCGCGAAATAAGCCGCGCTGGCTGGGTCATGCGCGAGAAATTTCTGCGGAAATTCCGGCCCGACCTCGTAGGAGCTCCGGGCGATGCAAGGGCCGATGCCAGCGCGTATGCGGGCCCGCCCTGCGCCCAGCGCCTCCATCCGGTCGAGAGTAGCCTCGATGATCCCGCCGAGCGCGCCACGCCAGCCGCCATGCGCCGCACCGATGACCCTGGCGACTGCATCCTCGAACAGGACTGGGGCACAATCAGCGGTGAGAATGCCGAGGACGATGCCGAAGCCGCCCGTGACCAAGCCGTCGGCCCGAGGCGCCGCATTATGCGGCCAAGGCTTTTCTACCGTGACCACCGTCGTGCTGTGGACCTGATGGCAGGTCACCAGGCGGTCGGGTGAAAAGCCCAGCCGCTCCGTTGCAATGGCGCGGTTCCGCGCAACCGTCTCCACTGCATCGCCCGACCCGAACCCGCAGTTCAAAGATTCAAAGAGACCGCCGCTGACCCCACCCTGGCGGGTAAAGAAGGCATGGCGTATTCCGGGATCGTAATCCAGAAGATCAAGGGTGATCATTGCTGCGTCGGCTCATCTGTATCGACGCTCGGATCGAAGCCCGGGGGCGGTGACAGGCCCGGCGAAACCAGCGCCACGACTTTATACAAATCGCCCATTTCGCCCGGATCCAGCAAGCGCCTCACCCCGGCTTCGAGTGACTGCCGCTGCGCTGGTGTGGCCCGCGCGCTCAGCGCCTTGAGGCGCAGGCCGGCGCCGAGCGCCGTTAGAAACCGGCCTTGGCCGATCGGCCCGTGAATTTCGGCGCCGGCTGTGCGAGCGGCCTCTGCAAATGCCGCGAAATCGATATGGGCGCTGAGATCGGCAGATCCCGGTGCCGCGAGCGCGGAAACCGGGCGATGACGTTGAAGCGCACGCAGGGTCGATCCGGGCGCAGTCAGGAAATAACCATAATCGATGAAGAGTGCAGCACCCGGTTGGCGGGCCAAACGGGAACCGAGCGCACCCGCCAAGGCGAGGGCGGCCGGGCAAATCTCCACGATCGTGCCGGGCGAGCTGTGGCGCAGGCTTCCCGGCACGAGCAGGCTCGCCGCGAGGCTTTCGGGACCATTGACAAAGACCAGGCGATCCTCGCGATCGACCGCGACCATCCGTTCCGACCAGCCGCTGGATCCACAGACGAACTGCCGGATCGGCAGCGCATCCAGAAACTCGTTGGCGACCATCAGCATCGGACCCTCGGGCAGCTCCTCGATACGCGTAACCCATTTCGGCATCGCTTGGCCGAGTCGCCGTTCCTGCTCCCCGCGAAGGACCGGGCTCGTCTCGACCAGACAGATGCGCAAGGCGCGGCGTAATTCCGGTACGGTGCCGGCGGCGCGCAGCAGGTCCTCCATCAGCACACCGCGGCCGGGGCCCAACTCCGCCACGATCACCGGATCCGGCCGGCCCATCCGCTCCCATAATTCGGCGCACCACAGCGCGATCAGCTCGCCGAAAACTTGGCTGATCTCGGGCGCGGTCGTGAAGTCGCCCGCGGCTCCGATCGGGCGGCGCTTTGCATAATACCCGCCCGCGGGGTCGTGCAGCGCCATGGCCATGTAGGCCGCAACCGTCAGCGGGCCCTCGGCGCGAATCCGCCTGACGATCTTGTCGGCGATTTCCTCGCTCACGACCGGGCAGGAACGGGCGCGCGCAGCGCCCAGGCGATGATCAGGATGCCGGCGATCAGCAACGGGATCGACAACAGCTGACCCATCGTCGTGCCGAAAATCAGGAAACCCAATTGCGGGTCCGGCTCCCGAAACAGTTCGCCCGACATGCGGGCAGCCGCGTAGCCCACCAGAAACAACCCGGTGACGACGCCCGGGCGCTCTCTGGCATGCAGCCGCTCGGCGGCGAAGAGCAGGATGAAGAGCAGAATGCCCTCGCAGAAAGCTTCGTAAAGCTGGCTTGGATGGCGCGGCACCGGGCCGCCGTTCGGGAAGATCATCGCCCAGGGGACACTGCTCGGCCGCCCATACAACTCGCCATTGATAAAGTTGGCGATCCGACCAAAGAACAGACCGATCGGGATCGCCTCGGTGATGATGTCGGAGAAGGCAAAGAGCGGTATTCCTCGGGCACGAGTGAACAAGATGATAGCGATGGTGACGCCGAGGGCGCCGCCGTGGAAGGACATCCCGCCATGCCATACGTAAAGCGCCTCGATCGGGTGATAGATATAGTAGCCCGGCTTATAGAAGAGGACATATCCGATACGGCCGCCGAGAACGACACCGAGCGTCGCCCACACCAGAAAATCATCGACATCCTGGCGCGCGACAAGATGCGGCGGCCGTCCGGCCAGTCCCAGGCAATATCGCCAGCCGATCAGCAGCCCGACGATATAGGCGAGCGCATACCAGCGGATCGCAAAGGGTCCGATTGACACTGCGACTGGATCGATCGCAGGAAATGGGATCACGAAGAGAGGCATGAGAGGGCGCGCGGGGGTTGTTCGACGGACCGCCTTGGCCGGCTTCTTATAAGGGGGGAACGCCGGATCGCCAAGGAACCCGGCAAGCGGTGATCTCCCGGCGGCCCTCTGACGGCGCAGCTCTCAGCGGGAGGCCGGATAGGCAAGATATCGCGAGATCTTCCAACTGCCGTCTACCTGACGGTGGAATATATCGACCGCGGGCTCTTCGATCGTCTCTTTTGGATTTCCTGGCGTCACGATTTCGAGCGCCCATACCAATCTGACGACCGCCGTCTCGCCATAAACCACCATTTCTTTGATTTCCACCGAATAAAGGTATGTCCTATCTGGATCTCGTAATGCCGTGCGCAGCATCTCGCATAGTGAAGTATAATCGCGCTCGGGTTCACCCTGATAGTTGGCGACAAGATCCGGCGCGAAGAGATCGCAAACGTGTTCTTCATCACGGGCGTTGAATGCGGATCGCCAATTCTCGATCACCGAGCGGATCTCGTTTTCGGCGCCTTCCGTGAGCTCGGCCCCGCCGGATGGATCGAGCGGCGTTGTTGCCGCCGCAGCGGCGATGATCAACCCGGCGGCTAATCGCCGGAGGCGCTCCCGACTACGGTGGAGGAGCCGTCGCTGGACCGGTCGCACGCGACCTCTTCCTTGAGCGCGAGATTGCATTTGATGTGACTGAGAACATCGATCAGGACATCACGCGTCGCGGGAGGCAGACCGGCGAACGCCTCCTGGCGAATCGCCTCGTTTATGGCAAGGATGCGCGCCACCACGGGATGAGCCGCCTTGGTCAACCATAGCGTCCGGATGCGTCGATCGGTCGGATGGGCGCGACGCTCGACCAGCCCTTCCTCATGCAGCTTATCCAACATCCGTACCAGCGCAATCGGCTCGATGTCGAGCCAGGCCGCCACTTCGGCTTGGCTCACACCCTCGTTGGCGGCGATGTTCAGCACCACTGCCGCCTGCTGGCGAGTGATCGGCAGTGCCATCTGCCGCGCACGCCGCTCGAATCGCCGCTTTATCAGGCGAGACACATCGTGGACGAGAAAGCCGAAGGCGCGGCCGACCTCGGTCCGGCTGCGTCCGAGCCTGCTGTCGGACGAATCACCTCGCAGTGTTGGCGGGGCCAACATCTCACTCGGCCCCACGGCGGCTTTCCGCCAATGCCGGCGTCGGGCGATCCGAGAGCGCCTCCTGTATGCGCGAAGGGCGATAGGGCCGCCCAATCCAGGAGGCGAGGCGCTCCAGATAGAGGTAGATCACCGGCGTCGTATACAGGGTTAACCATTGTGAAACAAGCAGCCCGCCGACGATCGCGATGCCTAACGGCTGGCGCAGCTCGGAGCCCGCGCCCTGGCCGAAGGCGATCGGCATGGCGCCGAACAGTGCAGCAAATGTTGTCATCATGATCGGCCGGAAGCGCAGCAGGCAGGCTTGGTGGATCGCCTCGCGCGGGCTCTTGCCCTCCTGCCGCTCGGCCTGCAGGGCGAAGTCGATCATCATGATCGCATTCTTCTTGACGATGCCGATCAGCAGGATCACGCCGACGAGCGCGATGACGCTCAGATCGTAATGCAGCAGCATCAATGCGAGCAGGGCGCCTACGCCGGCCGAGGGCAATGCCGACAGGATCGTGATCGGGTGGATGTAGCTTTCATAGAGCACCCCGAGCACGATGTAGACGACGAGGATTGCCGCGGCGACGAGCAGCGGCATTGATGACAGCGAGGCCTGGAAAGCCTGGGCAGTGCCTTGGAACGAGGCGTTCAAGGTCGGCGGCGCGTGCAGACGCTCAGCCGCCGCCCGAATCGAACTCGACGGCTTGGCCGAGCGCGACCCCGGGGGCGAGATTGAATGACAGCGTCACCGCCGGAAACACCCCCTGGTGGCTGACCGACAGCGGCGTCACCTTCGAGACCATATGGGCAACGGCGGAAAGCGGCACCTGCGCCCCGTTCTGCGCGGCAACATAGATTTTCGAGAGCGCCGTCCGGTCGCTCCGGAATTGTGGCTGAACTTCGAGAACGACCTTGTATTGATTGGTCGCGGTATAGATCGTCGCGACCTGCCGCTGCCCAAATGCGTCATAGAGCGTCTGGTCGATCAGCGAGGCCGATAGGCCGAGCCGGTAAGCGGCGTCGCGGTCGACATCGATGGTCATGGTCGGCGCAGCGTTTTGCTGGTCCGAGGCGACGTCCTGGAGGTCCGGCAATTTGCGCATTTCGCCTTCAAGGATCGGCGCCCAGTGATTGAGTTCGGCGTCGTTTGTGTCGGTCAGCGTGTATTGGTACTGCGTCCGGCTGAGGCGCCCGCCAACCGTGATGTTCTGCGGTACCTGCATGTAGAAAATCGCGCCTTCTACCGGCTGTACCTTCTGGCGCAGGCGCTGCACGACCTGATTGGCGGTATCATTGCGCTCGTCGAACGGCTTCAGCGCGAAAAAGACCCGCGCCGCGTTCTCGGTCGGGTTGTAAGCATAGGCCCCGGCGAGCATGAAGACGCCGCCCACACTCGGATCGTTGCGGACGATATCGACGATCTCGTGGGCCATCTTGACTGTTTTTAGAAACGACGCGTCCTGCCGGGTATCGATTTCGCCGAAGACAGTGCCCGTGTCCTGCTGCGGGAAGAACCCCTTGGGGATTTTCACATAGAGGTAGCCGGTCGCCACCATCAGCAGCAAGGTAGCCACCAGCGCCGCGAACTGATGGCGGAAGACGAAATTGAGCCCGCGGTCGTAAGCCCCGATCACTCGTTCGAAAAATCTCTCGGCCGCGCGGTTGAAACGGCCCTTGGGGTGCAGGCCCTGCTCCTTCAGGAACAGCGAGCACATGACCGGTGTCAGGGTCAGCGACACGACCGCCGAGGCCATCACGGCGACAGACACGGTGATCGCGAATTCGCGGAACAATCGGCCGATGACGCCGCCCATCGCGAAGAGCGGGATGAAGACCGCGATCAGCGAGAAGGTGATCGAGATGATCGTGAAGCCGATCTGGCCGGCTCCCTTGAGCGCGGCTTCGAACGGGGTCAATCCCTGCTCGATATAGCGGACGATGTTCTCGATCATGACGATCGCATCGTCCACGACGAAGCCGACTGAAATGGTGAGAGCCATCAGCGAGATGTTGTCGAGGCTGAAACCGGCCACGTACATCACCGCGAAGGTCGCGAGCAGTGACAACGGCACCGCGAGGCTCGGGATCACGGTTGCCCACAGCGTGCGCAGGAACAGGAATATAACGATGACGACGAGGGTGATCGTCAGCATCATCGTAAGTTGCACGTCGCGCACTGCGGCGCGGGTTACCTGCGTGCGGTCGAGCATCAGATCCACGTGGACCGCGGGCGGGATCGATTGCTCGAGTTTCGGCATCAACGCCTTGATCGTGTCGACCAATGCGACGGTATTGGCGCCGGGCGCCTTCTGGATCGCGATCCCCTCGGCCGGTTTGTTGTTGAAGAAGGCGCCGACGCGCGCGTTCTGCACCGAGTTCGAGCGCATTGCCGACATCCTTGATGCGCACCGGCGCGCCGTTGCGATAGGCGATGATAATGTTGCCGTAAGCCTCAGCGTTGAACAGCTGATCGTTCGTCTCGAGCGCGACCACTTCGTCGGAGCCTTCGATCGCGCCCTTTGGTTCATTGACCGTCGCGTTGACGAGCGCATTGCGTACGTCTTCGAGACCGATGCCGTGCGCGGCGAGCGCCGATGGGTTGACCTGTACACGCGCGGCATACAATTTCTGGCCGAAGATCGACACCTGGCCGACGCCCGGCACCGTCGATAGCCGCTCCCCAAGTACCGTGTTGGCGTAATCGTCGAGGCGATACTCGGGAACCGCGTCCGAATGAACGGCATAGATCATGATCGGAAAATCGGCCGGATTCACCTTCCGGTAGGTCGGCGGGCTCGGCAGATCCTTCGGCAGCAACCCGGCCGCGGCATTGATTGCCGTCACCACATCCACCGCCGCGCCGTCGATGTTGCGCGACAGGTCGAACTGCAAGGTGATCGTCGTCGTCCCGATGCCGGAGAGCGACGTCATCTGGTCGAGCGCCGGGATCTGCGTGAATTGCTGTTCGAGCGGCGTCGCGATCGCCGAAGCCATCGTCTGCGGGCTCGCGCCGGGATAGCTGGCGGTGACCGTGATCGTCGGGAAATCGACATTCGGCAACGGCGCCACCGGCAGCAGCCCATAGGCGCCGATCCCGAAGACGAGGACCCCCAGCATCAGCAACGAGGTCCCGATTGGGCGTCGGATAAACGGTTCCGAGATGCTCATCGGCGCTTGCCCGCTCTCTTGTTCAAACTTGGCGGCTCAGCCAGCCGCAACCGGGAGCTTTGCAATATCGATACCGTCAGGCCCGGTGGCAGGGGCCGCTGGGCTGTCGTCTGTTCCCTCTCGGAGCGCGAGGTTCCCTTTGATCCCGTCGAGGATGTCGATCACTGTATCGCGCGCATGCGCCGCCATGCCGGCAAAGGCTTCCTCGCGGATTGCTTTATTGATTGCGAGAATTTGCCCGACCACCGGCCGAGCCGCTGGTGTCAGCCATAAGGTTCGCACACGGCGATCGGTCGGATGCGGTCGACGCTCGACCAGCCCCTCCTCGTGCAATTTGTCCAGCATGCGAACGAGTGCGATCGGCTCGATGCCAAGCCAAGCCGCCACTTCGGCTTGGCTCATACCCTCATTGCCTGCAATGTTGAGCACGACTGCCGCCTGCTGACGCGTGATCGGCAACCCCATCTGCCGCGCCCGGCGCTCGAACCGCCTCTTGAGCAGCCGTGAGACGTCGTGGACGAGAAACCCGAAGGCTCGCCCGACCTCGGTCCGGCTCCGCTCGAGCCTGCCGTCAGGCAGCGGCGGCGGATGCGCCATGTCATTCTGCGCCATGGCGGCCTTCCGCAAGAGCCGGTCCGTGAGCGTCCGAAAGTGCTTCCTGCGCGCGCGACGGGCGGTATGGACGGCCGATCCAGCGAGCGAACCGTTCGAGGTAGAGGTAGATGACCGGCGTGGTGTAGAGCGTCAGCCACTGTGAGACGAGCAGCCCGCCCGACGATCGCGATACCGAGCGGGCGCCGCAGCTCGGAGCCCGGACCCTGTCCCAGCGCTATCGGCAGCGCGCCGAACAGCGCGGCGAATGTCGTCATCATGATCGGCCGGAACCGCAGCAGGCAGGCCTGGTGGATCGCCTCCAGCGGGCTCTTGCCTTCGATCCGCTCGGCCTGGAGCGCGAAGTCGATCATCATGATCGCGTTCTTCTTCACGATGCCGATCAGCAGAATGACACCGATCATTGCGATCACGCTCAGATCGTAATGCAGCAACATCAGCGCGAGCAATGCGCCGACCCCAGCCGACGGCAACGCAGACAAGATCGTAATCGGGATGGATGTAGCTTTCGTAGAGCATTCCCAAAACGATGTAGACGACGAGTATCGCGGAAGCGACAAGCAACGGCGTCGAGGACAAAGAAGCTTTGAATGCTTGCGCCGTACCCTGGAACGAGCCATTGACTGTCGGCGGTATGCGAAGCTGCGGCGGTGAGCGTCTGGATTTTGTCCACCGCCTGCCCGAGAGCCACCCCGGGTGACAAATTGAACGACAAGGTGATCGCCGGGAACTGGCCCTGATGACTGACGGACAGCGATTCGACCTTCGATTCGAAATGCGCGAACGAGCTCAGAGGCACTTGCGCCCCGCCTGGGGCCGAGATGTAGATCTTTGACAGCGCGGTCGGATCATCCTGAAACTCGGGCTTGACCTCGAGGATCACCTTGTACTGGTTGGTCTGGGTATACATCGTTGCGACTTGGCGCTGGCCGAATGCATCGTAGAGCGTCTCGTCTATCAAGGACGGCGAAATTCCCAGCCTCGAGGCGGCATCACGATCGATCTCGATTGCGATGTGCGGCGCGGCGATTTGCTGGTCCGAGGCGACATCCTCGAGTTCCGGCAACTTCTGCATCGCCTTTTCAAGGATGGGCGCCCAATGATTGAGTTCGTCGAGATTGGTATCGGTTAGTGTGTACTGATATTGCGTACGGCTCAGCCGCCCGCCGATGCTGATGTCCTGCCCGGACTGCATGAAGAACTTCGCGCCTTCGACCGCGGCTACTTTCGGCCTCAAGCGCTGGATGATCTGATCGGAAGTCGCATCGCGCTGGTCGTGCGGCTTCAGCTGGATGAACATCCGGGCGGTATTCTCGGTAGGGTTGTAGCTGTAGGCGCCGGCGAAATAAATGACCCCGGAAACGCCCGGATCGTGGCGAACGATATCGGCGATCTTATGAGAGATGGCCGCCATCGCGGGGAAGGAAGAATCTTGCCGCCCCTCGGCCTGGCCGAAAATGAACCCCGTATCCTGTTGCGGGAAGAAGCCCTTGGGAATCGTGACATAGAGATAGCCGGTCACGACGATCAGGACCAAAGTCGAGAGCAGCGTCGGCAATTGATGGCGGAAGACGAAGTTGAGCCCTCTGTCGTAGGCGCCCAGCATCGCCGTGAAGCAGCCTTCGGCCATCCGATTGAAGCGTCCGGCCGGATGCAGCCCTTGCTCCTTCAAGAAAAGTGAGCACAAGACCGGCGTCAGTGTCAGCGAAACGAACGCCGAGGCGACGACTGCTACCGATACGGTAACGGCGAACTCGCGGAACAGACGTCCAATGATGCCGCCCATGAACAGCAGCGGAATGAACACCGCGATCAGCGAAAAGGTGATCGAGATGATCGTGAAGCCGATTTGACCCGCCCCTTTGAGCGCGGCATCGAAGGGGCGATCGCCCTGCTCGATGTAGCGCACGATGTTCTCGATCATCACGATGGCGTCATCGACGACAAAGCCGACCGAGATCGTCAGCGCCATCAGCGAGATGTTGTCGAGGCTGTAGCCGACGGCGTACATCACCCCGAAGGTGGCGAGCAGTGAAAGCGGCACGGCCATGCTCGGGATCACCGTCGCCCACAGCGTTCGCAGGAACAGGAAGATGACCAGCACGACGAGAGCGATCGTCAGCATCATCGTGAACTGCACGTCGTGCACCGCCGCGCTGAATGACTAGCGAGCGGTCGGATATCAGGTCGACCTTGACCGAGGGAGGGATCGATTCCTGAAGACGCGGGAGGAGCGCTTTGATGGTGTCGACGAGTTGGATCGTGTTGGCGCCTGCCTGGCGCTGGATGGCCAGTCCTTCGGCGGGTGTATTTCCGAACCAGGCGCCGAGTGCGCTCGTTTTGCACGCCAGTCGACGACATCCGCGATGTCTTTGAGGCGTACTGGCGCGCCGTTGCGCCACGCGACGATAACGTTGCCGAAAGAAGCGGCGTTGAAGAGCTGGTCGTTGGTGTCCAGCGTAAAGCTCTGGTGGGCGCCTTCCAGACTGCCCTTCGGCCGGTCGACGGTCGCCGCTGTCAGCGCGTTGCGCACATCTTCAAGACCGATGCCGCGAGCAGCAAGCGCGCCGGGGTTGACTTGAACATGCACGGCATATGGCTTTTGGCCAAAAATCCGGGACTTCCGAAACGCCCGGCACCGTGGAGATCTTCTGCGCCAGAATCGTGTAGGCGTAATCGTCGATCCGGTAGACCGGCAAAGCATCGGAATGGACAGCGTAGATCAGTACGGGACGGTCTGCGGGGTTCGTTTTCCGGTAAGTCGGCGGATTTGGCAAGTCCTTGGGCAGCAGCCCGCTCGCCGCATTGATGGCGGTCTGAACGTCCTGTGCTGCGGCGTCGATGTTGCGTGCGAGATCGAATTGCAAGGTGATCGATGTCGTCCCGACACCGCTCGTCGATGTCATCTGATCAAGATCGGGGATCGCTGCGAATTGCTGCTCGAGCGGCGTCGCGACCGCCGACGCCATAGTGTCGGGGCTGGCTCCGGGATAATTGACCGTCACGGCGATCGTCGGGAAATCGACCTTGGGCAGCGCTGCTACCGGGAGAAGGCCATAGGCGCCTATGCCGAACACGAGCACGCCCAGCATCATCAGCGAGGTCGCGATCGGCCGGCGAATAAAGGGCTCCGAAATGCTCATCGGCGATCGCCTTCTCGTTTATTAGAGATTGGCCGGCTGCTTGGTGGGCTTGAGAGCTGCCGTGCTTGTCACCCGGCTGCGCCGGCTGGGGTCGAGGGGGCCTGCGGATTGACGCGGGCGCCGTTGGTCAGCCGGTATTGGCCGTCGACCACGACCCGCTCGCCCGGCGTCAGCCCCTTTGTCACGACGGCGATGCCGTCCTGGATCGAGGCGACCTCGACGGCGCGCCGCTCGACCGTGTTGTCCGGCTTTATGACGTAAGCGTAATGCCCGTTTGGGCCGGCTTGCACGGTCTGCGACGGCACAGTTGCAACATCCCGACGCGTCGAAAGGACTACCCGCAGGCTGACGAACTCGCCGGGCCAAAGCCGCTCGTCTTCGTTCTCAAAGCGCGCCTTCAGGCGGATCGTCCCGGTCGCCTGATCGATCGCATTGTCGATCAGCGTCAGTTTGCCCTCGGCCAGCTGCTTCTTGCCATCGCTGCTATAGGCGAAGACCGCCAGCGGCGCTTTGGTTTGGTTTTCGCGGATATCGTCGAAATTATCTTGCGGCAGCGTGAAGCTGACAAAGATCGGCTTTATCTCGGTGATCATCACCAGCGGCGTGTTGTCGTTCGCATGCACGAGATTGCCTTTGTCGACGAGCCGCGCTCCAAGGCGCCCGTCGATCGGCGAACGGATATCGGCATAACTGAGGTTGAGCTTGGCGGTATTGATCTGCGCCTCGTCGCCCTTGATCGATGCCTGCAGCTGCCCGACCGTTGC
Source organism: uncultured Alphaproteobacteria bacterium (assembly GCA_963788085.1). Taxonomy (GTDB): domain Bacteria; phylum Pseudomonadota; class Alphaproteobacteria; order ATCC43930; family CGMCC-115725; genus AP-15. The sequence goes on along the minus strand of CAWBFS010000015.1, from coordinate 182,809 downwards.
CTTTTGCTGGTCGTAGCTCTGCCGGGTCTGCCATCCGGAGCCGATCAGCTTTTCATACCGGTCGAGATCGAGTTGAGCGCCGACCAGCTGCGCTTCGTCCTTTTGTTTGGCCGCCTGCGCCTGCTCGAGCGCCGCTTGAAAGGGACGCGGGTCTATTTGGAAAAGCGGATCCCCCGTCTTGATGTCCTGGCCTTCCTTGAAATCGACTTTGACTATTTGTCCGTCGACCCGGCTCTTGACCGCGACCATGTTGTAGGCTTGGACCGTGCCGATCCCATTGAGGAAGACCGGGACATCCTGGGCGGCAACAGTTCCCGCAGTGACCGGCACGCCCGGCGTGGCTGTCTGGGCCGCCGCCACTGGCACCTCGGTGCCGACATTCAGGCGCCAGATCGCCACGATGGCCGCCAGCGCGAGAACTACGGCCGCGCCGATCGCACGCCTCATCATCCCGAGCGCCTCCTTACCCAATCACGAGGGTCTATCATAGACAAACTATACGAGTCACTCCCGGCTACTATCCCTGGATTTTTTGCCGCAGTCTGCCTGCCGGACAGGCCTATCGGCGCAGAGGCACCTCTATAGGGGCGCAATTCGTGCGTCCCGACATCAGGCAATCTTCGAGGCGGGACCGCTCTCTGAGTTCTCTGACGAGAACCACCCCGGCAATCGCCAGCGCCAGTATGATGATCAACCCGATCAGCGCCGCCGACCTTCGTTGGTCGGCTCCGTCCTCGCCGTGTTCGGATCGATTATCCATGGCCTGCTAACGACATTGCTGGCTTGCGAGACTGCCGACAATAGTCCTGCCGGCGACGGGTCACAACCGGAGAGCCGAGCACGAGCGCCGTTGCGACCCCGCCCCGCTCTACGCTATTGACGGCTCTCGCATCGCAAAAAAAGGATGACGAGCGATGGCTCAGTCCGGGCCGCTTTCCGGCCTCACAATCGTCGATCTCTCCCGCATCCTGGCGGGTCCCTACTGCACCTTGCTGCTCGCCGAACTCGGGGCGCGGGTGATCAAGGTCGAGCCGCCCCGGCAAGGCGACGACGCGCGCCACTACGGCCCGTTCAAAAACGGCAAATCGACATATTTTGCCTCCGTCAACCGCGGCAAAGAGTCGATCGCGCTAGATCTCAAATCGCCCGCCGGGCGCGACATCTTCGAGCGGCTGCTCGACAAGGCCGACGCGCTCGTCGAGAACTTCCGCCCCGGCACGATGGAAAAGCTGGGTTACGGCTGGGACAGCCTGCATTCGCGCTATCCGCGTCTCGTCTATGCGGCCGCGTCGGGTTTTGGGCACAGCGGCCCCTATTCCCATTACCCGGCCTACGACATGGTCGTGCAGGGTTTGGGCGGCATCATGAGCATCACGGGCCACCCCGGAATGCCGCCGACCCGGATCGGCACCTCGATCGGCGACCTCGCCGGCGGGCTCTATACGGCGGTCGCTCTCAATGCCGCCCTGTTGCATCGCGAGCGGACCGGGGAAGCGACAAAGGTCGATGTCGCGCTGTTCGATTGCCAGTTGGCGCTGCTCGAAAATGCGATCATGCGCTACACGACGACCGGCGAGATCCCGGGGCCGATGGGCGCGCGCCACCCCTCGATCACCCCGTTCGAGGCGTTCCACACCGAGGACGGCCATCTGATCATAGCGGCCGGCAATGACGGGCTCTTCGTCAAGCTGGCGCATGCCCTCGACCGGGCCGACCTCGCCGAAAACCCACTCTTCAAGACGAACGACCTGCGCAACCGGCACCAGGAGGCGTTGCGGGCCGAGATCGAGGGCGTGCTTAGAACCGCCGATACCGAGCACTGGATTGGCGTGCTGGAGGCGGCCGGCATCCCGTGCGGCGCGATCAACAATGTCGCGCAAGCAATTGCCCACCCACAGGCCGCGGCGCGAAATATGGTGATTTCTGTCGATGACCCGGTCACCGGTCCCTTGCAGCTCGCCGGCAACCCGATGAAGCTGTCGGGTTTCGCCGATCCGCCGACCCGCTCGCCCGCCCCCGATCTCGACGCCGACCGCGACGCGATCCTTCGCGAACTCGGTCTCTAGTGGCGCCTCCCTCCCATTCCCTCCTCCGCCGGCGGGGGAGGGTCAGGGTGGGGGCAAGCCTGCTTGGTCTGTTGCTGGTCGTCCTCGGCGCCGGCTTCTACCTGTACCTTCGTTCGGCATTGCCGCAGACCAATGGCCGCATCGTCCTCAACAGGGCCGAAAGCCGAGATCCGGGTCGAGCGGGACGCCGACGGCGTGCCGCGGATCATGGCGCAGGACGACGAGGATCTCGCCTTCGGCCTCGGGTTTGTCCATGCCCAGGAGCGGCTGTTTCAAATGGAGCTGCAGCGGCGCTACGGCGCCGGGCGGCTTGCCGAGATTCTCGGACCGCAGGCGGTCGCCGTCGATCGGCAGATGCGGGTTCTCGGCCTCTATCGTGCGGCCGAGGCCGAGATCCCGTTCCTTTCGGCGGCGATGAAGCGTGCGCTCGACGCCTATGCTGCGGGTGTCAACGCTTTTCTCCAATCGCGCCGGGGTGCGTTGCCACCTGAATTCCTGTTGCTGGGCTTTACCCCCGAACCGTGGCGCCCCGCCGACAGCCTCATTTGGGGCAAGCTGATGGCGGTTCAGGTCGGCGGAAACTATCGAGGGGAATTGCTGCGGGCGCGGATGGCGCGGACGATCCCGGCGGCGGACCTCGCCTTTCTTTTCCCGGAATACCCGAGAGACGCGCCGACGACGCTCGCCGAGATGGTCCCGATCTACAGCCGCCTGGCGCTCGACGATCTGTATGAGGCGCTGCCGCCGATAGTGGGGCCGAACTTCGCCTCCAACAACTGGGTCGTCGATGGGCGGCACAGCGCCAGCGGCAAGCCTGTTCTCGCCAACGATCCGCATCTGGCCTTTGCTGCGCCGGGAGTTTGGTTCCTCGCGCGACTCGAGACACCGCAGCACAAAATGGCCGGCGCCACCGCTGCCGGTGTCCCGCTGGTCGTTATCGGCCATAACGAGCGCATCGCCTGGGGGTTTACGACAACGACGGCCGATGTCGAGGATCTCTTCATCGAAAAGGTCGATCCAGCCGATCCCGGGCGCTATCTGACGCCGCAGGGGAGTGAGCCGTTCCGATCTCGGCGCGAGACGATCATCGCAAAGGGAGCATCACCGGTCGACATGACGATCCGCGAGACCCGGCACGGTCCGGTTATCTCGGACGTTTTGCCGCCCGGCGCCGCGGAGCCAGGATTTGTCCTGGCCCTGGCCGCGACCTTTACGATCCCCGATGACCGCAGCGCCGAGGCGGTGTGGGAGATCAACCGCGCCACCGATTGGCCGAGCTTCCGAGAGGCATTGCGGCACTTCGTCGGACCGATCGAGAACATCGTCTATGCCGATGTCGACGGGACGATCGGCTTTATTGCGCCTGGGCTGATCCCGATCCGGCGCAACGGGCAGGGCTGGCTCGCGGCGCCAGGCTGGACCGGCGATTATGATTGGATCGGATTCATCCCATTCGAGGCATTGCCGAGCGCGGTCAATCCGAGTTCGGGCTATTTCGCCACAGCCAATAACAAGATCGTGCCGGACGGCTATCCCCATTTCATCAGCCGCGACTGGGATTTGCCGAACCGAGTCGAGCGGATCGAGGCATTGCTCGGCGCGACTGCGGGTGCAGAGCGCCGCGTCGAGCGCGGCGATTCAGGCCGACACATTGTCGCTGATGGCCCAGCACCTGGCGCCGCTAATGACGGGGGCGGTGGCGCAAAACGCCGCGACTGGCGAGGCGGTGGAGCGGCTGCGCCGCTGGGACTTTCACATGGATATGGACAAAGTCGAGCCGCTTCTGTTCACCGCATGGCTGCGCGAGTTCAGCCGGTCGATCCTGATCGGCCGGTTCGGCGATGCCGTATCCGATTACTGGGATTTGCGGCCCCTGGTCATGGAGGCCGTATTGGCTGAACGGCCGGATTGGTGCGCCGACCCGAAGCGCCCCGGCCAAGAGAGCTGCGGGTCGCGTCTCGCCGAAGCTCTCGAAGCCGCTCTCGCGCGGCTGCACCGCGACTACGGCCCTGATATGGCGCAATGGAAATGGGGCAGAGCGCATGTTGCGGTTTTTGCGAACCCGGTGTTCAGCCGGATCCCGGTGCTGCGAGACTGGTTCGAGATCGCGATCCCGAGCCCGGGGGCATATGACACGCTCAACCGCGGCCCGAGCACGATCCGCGACGAGGCAAAACCGTTCGAGCACCGCTACGGCGCGGGGTTGCGCATGATCACCGATCTGGCCTCGCCGGAGGACTCCAGAATGATCGCCACGCCAGGACAATCCGGCGACCCGCTCTCCGCCCATTACAGTGATCTGCTGCAGCGCTGGCGAGACTTCGGCTGGCTCGTACCGGGCCGATCCACGGCGGTCTCCACCCTCCTCCTTGTTCCCGAGCGATGAGCAATCTGAGCGTGAAAGACTGTCGTCCCCGTGGTCAACCCAGGTGCAGGCCGTGGGCACCCGCGGTCGCACTACGGCATGCAAACATTGCGCGCCCCGCAAATCCCTCGTGCGCGCCTTGCCCCTCTCCGCCCGCTTGCGGGGGGAGAGGGAGGGGCCCGGCGCGGCAGCGCCGGGAGGGTGAGGTGGGTCGCGCCGCTGTTCCGAACCCTGGGCTCCCCCCACCTCACCCCGACCCTCTCCGCCCCCGAGGGCGGAGAGGGGGATATTCGGGCTGCGAGATCTGTCGCGGAGTTCTCGGGCCGCATGAACTCGTGGGCGGGAGCGTGGCGATGACCGACCTGCCGGTTACTATTGCGGCGATCCGGCAGGCCGCCGCGGCGATCAAGGGTGCAATCGCGCTCACGCCGGTGATACCGGCGCCGGCAATCTCCGAGCTCGCCGGCGCCGAGATCCACCTGAAGCTGGAGACTCTGCATCGCACCGGCTCGTTCAAGGAGCGCGGCGCGCTCGCCAGGCTGCTGAGGCTCGACCCGAGCGCACGCCGCGCCGGCGTGGTTGCGATGTCGGCCGGCAACCATGCGCAAGGGGTCGCTTACCACGCTCGGCGGCTCGGCATCCCGGCGACGATCGTAATGCCCGAGGGCACGCCGTTCATCAAGATCGACCGCACCGAGGCGTACGGCGCGAAGGTCGTGCTCAAGGGCGACAGCCTCGTCGCCGCCCGCGAGGCGGCTGACGCGCTCGCCCGCGACGAGGGGCTGGTTCTCATCCACCCCTATGACGATCCAGTGGTCATGGCGGGTCAAGGCACCATCGCGCTCGAGCTCCTCGCCGACCAGCCGGATCTAGACACGATCGTCGTGCCGATTGGCGGCGGCGGACTGATTTCCGGGATCGCGGTCGCCGCCAAGGCGCTCAAGCCCGACATCGAGATCGTCGGGGTCCAGTCGAACTCTGTATCCGTCGATGTACCGGCTGATGCGCGGCGAAGATCCCGGTCCGCCGGCCGCAGTCGCGACCCTCGCCGAGGGCATCGCCGTCAAGGAGCCGGGCCGGCTCACTCGGCGCATCGTTAAGACTTTTGTCTCGGATATCCTACTGGTCGACGATGTGACGATCGAGGGCGCGATCGAGGTTCTGCTCGAGCGACAGAAATTGGTCGTCGAGGGCGCCGGCGCTGCCGGTCTCGCCGCCGTGCTGACGGCGCCTGAGCGGTTTCGCGGCCGGCGGGTCGGGATCGTCATTTGCGGCGGCAACATCGACGCGCGTCTCCTCGCTTCGATCCTGATGCGCGGTCTGGTGCGCGAGGGCCGGCTGGTCCGGCTGCGCTCGGAATTGCCCGACATCCCGGGCGCCCTCTCCCGGCTGTCCGGGGTGATCGGCAAGCATTCCGGCAACATCGTCGAAGTCCACCACCAGCGCCTCTTTCACGATACCTCGGTCAAGCGCGCCGAGCTCGATGTCGTCGTCGAGACCCAGAACCGCCGGCATGTCGAGGTATTGATCGCAGCATTGGTCGCGGCCGGCTTCCCGACCCAGCTGCTGCCGAATGGCGGGTTCGACGGGGACGAAGTCTAGGCCCCATCGACCAGGAATACGCGACCGCGCGAAGCGGATTGACGGATTTTTAGCGCGTTTTGGTATTCCTCGGAGCGGTACCAGCGGCGGGCGGTATCCGCATCCGGAAATTCGATGACGACGATCCGCTCCGGCTCGGGCCCGCCTTCGAGCAGATCGACCTTGCCGCCGCGTACGGCAAAGCGCCCGCCAAACCGCGCGACGCTGGCCGCTGCAAGCGGCCGATACCCGTCGTAGGCTGTGGGATCGGTCACCTGGATCTCGGCGATGATGTAGGCAGGCATGGCAAGCTCCTGTCGGAATGCGAACGCGCCATCTTATCCCGAGCCTTGCCAGGACGGCGACGATCACTACATGCTGCGCCGTCTCCGCCGCGCATGGTGCTGATTATGGCAAGCTTTGGCTACGCCTCGACCCCTTATGATCACCGCGGGAATGCCCGACCCGATGGCGCTGCCCGAGGCGTATGAGGGCGTGCTGTGGCGCCGGACTTTGGCCTATTTCGTCGATCTTTGCGTCATCGGCGTGATCGCCGTGCTCTGCTGGATCATCTTTGCCGTGCTCTGGCTCCTCAGCTTCGGACTGTTGGGACCGGTCCTGTGGTTTTCTTTCGGACTGATCCCGCTCGCTTATCATACCTTGTTGTTGAGCGGTCCGCGGTCCGCAACCATCGGCATGCGGCTCTTCGATGTCGAGCTGCGCTCGGTGACCGGCGAGCGCCCCGGCTTCTTGCAGGCTCTGATACAGACTGCGCTATTTTATATCACAGTCGGCGCGACCTGCTCGCTGATCCTGCTGCTCGTTCTATTCAACCGGCATAAGCGCACGCTGCACGACATGTTGGCCGGCACCGTCATGGTGCGGCGTTTCCCGGTCCGCTGGGCCGCCGCACAGGACCCGTGGCGCGCCTGATCAGATGGCCGGTTCCCGCCTGGTTGGTGAGCCGGCGCCAAAGAGAGCGCAGACGCGCTTGAGGTGAAGCCGCGATCTGCGCGGCGAGCAGTTCCTTCTCGCGAGATATTGCGTCCCTCTCGCAGCGCAGCCGGCCGACTTCGTCGATCAGCGGCGAGAGATAGTGGCTGATCGCGATCACCTGCTCGTCGGCCGCCTCCACGCGGCTCGTCAGCGCCGCCGCACTCTGGCGCAGTTGTCTCGTTCTCGTGCGATCGCGCTTCGAGCTGCGCCCGAAGATCGCGAATTTCGGTTTCGAGGCGATGCCGCGCCGCGTCCCACTCGCGCTGTTGGCTCTGGAGGGCGTCGAGTGCGTTTTGTTGCAGCTCCGACTGCCGGGCGGCGTCCTCGATCTCGGCCCGCAGCTGTGCAATCTGGCTGTCGCGCTGGGCCCGCAAATCGACGGCTGAGGACAGCCGAGACTGCGTCTCCGCGAGTTCGCCCTTTAGGGCCGTGTTGCCGGCTTGCAGCGCCGTCTTTTGCTGCAGCCATGTTTCGCGTTCCGCCGAGAAGCGCCGGGCCGCGGCCGAGGACTGCGACTTCGCTTCGCCGAGATCGGCTTCTAGGCGGGTTATCGTCGCGGTCGTTTCGGTGAGGCGCGCGCGTTCGGTCTCCAGCTCGCGAGATGCCACCCGTAGTGCCGCTATGGGCGATTCCAGATTGTACCCCCGCAACAGAGGCATATTCGCGCGGTTACGATGCCATTTTGTGCCGTCGAAAACGGCGACCGGATGAAGCATCGAGAATTGCAGGTCGGCGGGATAGCCGCGGACAGCCAGATCACGAAACACCGGTTCGATCGCCGGACGCGTGGCGACGAACGCTTCCGGGTTCCAAAGCAGCTCGAACCGGCGCAGGCCGTCCACCGGTTCGAGTTCGCGGTCGGCATGTTCTTCCAGCCAGCGCACCGTTCTGCTGGGCTCACGGGCGGGATCCATGATGTAGTTTTTCCGGTCCCGCACCTCGCGTTTGCCGGTCACCGCCTCTCCGCTGCGCAGCGAACCCAGCACCTCGTAGAGGTCCGGACGGGTAGCTCAAATTGAAGAATGCGTCATGAATTTGCAGCGCGCCGTCGATGTCGACGATGGTGACGGTCTGGGTCAGGCTTTCGGCGAAGCCGAACCGGTAGCACCAGGCACGCAGCCCGTGCTCGCTACAGGCTCGCCACAAAGCCAGCGCAGCACCCGCCGACGACGCGCCCAGCCTGGCGTTCGCCAGGATTGCGGCCATGTCCGCATAGCACATCCGGTGATCGAGCTCGGCGGTGCGGTTCGCGGAAGCGGCAGGTATCTCCCGATAGACTCGCCGGCGCAATTTGTTCGCACGTCGCGAAAAGTCCTTCAAGCCGAACCCCCCGTAGCGCGATCAAGGGCGGCCGCGTTTGAAATTATCCTGGCGGCCGCGCAGTATCGGCGCCATGGCGGCTCTCCGACAAGCTTCGAGTGCACTCCTCTGCGCTGCCCTCTGCTCTGTTGCCGCGGCATGCGGCATCCCGCGCGATGTGGGTCTCGCCGAGCGCTGCGCCGACACTATGCGGCGCGCCTATCCGAGCGCGGCAATCGACATCACCAAGAGCGAGGCGACGGCCACCAGCCTGACGACGATCGTCGCAAACGCCGAGGGGGTCCGCACCGATCTGCCGCCCGGCGGGCCTGTACCGCAGGATCTGGCGGTCGAGTGCCGGTTTGACGAGAATATTCTGACCGGATTTCGGTGGACAGCCGGACCGACGCACTGAAGGGTTCACTCGGGGCTGGCCCCTGCGGCCTGCTCTCGGCCATAATCGAAATCCCAGCGAGCCGAGCGCGCGGTGCGAAGAGGAGACGGGGCGATGGATCTGAAGCCCGGGGCCGAAAACCGACAAAAACGCGAATGGCTCCGGCGAGAAGCGCGCTCGGCGTCGGCGAAGGAGGGTTCGCTCGCTGCGTTTCGACAGTTCTTCGCGACATCGCCGGTTACCTGCCCTTACATAGTCGGCCGCGCGGAGCGCAAGCTGATCGTCGAGCTCGGCGGCAATGGCGCCGCGCTGTTCTATGATGATCTGTCCCGCGCCGGGTTTCGCCGCAGCCACGGCTTTGCCTACCGGCCGGCCTGTCGCGGCTGCTCCTCCTGCGTGCCGGTGCGGATCGCCGTCGATCGCTTCAGCCATACCCGCTCGACCCGGCGCATCCGCAACACCAATCGCGACCTCACCGGCCGACTGCTCGCCGCGCGCGCCACGCCAGAGCAATTCCGGCTGTTCTCGGCCTATCAGCGTTCCCGTCATAGCGACAGCGACATGGCGTCGATGAGCTATGGCGACTACCGCGGGATGGTCGAACACACGCCGGTACGGACAGCGATCGTCGAGTTCTCGCGATATTTCCGGAGAGCTCGTCGCGGCATCGCTGATCGACCTGCTCGATGACGGGGTCTCGGCCGTCTACAGCTTTTACGATCCGCAGCAGCCGAGACGCAGCCTCGGCACCTGGAGCATCCTGTGGCTCGTCGAGCAATGCCGGCGCCACGGGCAGCCCTTCGTCTATCTCGGCTACTGGATCGCCGACAGCCCGAAAATGGCCTACAAGGCTCGTTTCCCGGCGCTCGAGCGGTTGGCCGATGGCGCCTGGACCGATTTTGAACACCGCTCACGCGAGGAAGGGATCCGGGTAGCGGGAGCCTGACGCGCGATGGCGATCGGCGCTCTCGATTCGGTGATCTTCGCCGATATGTTCGGCACCGCGCCGATGCGCGAGGTGTTCGGCGACGAGGCCTTTCTCGCGCGTTGCATCGAGGTCGAGGCAGCTCTCGCGCGGGCCCAGGGAAGGCTCGGGATCATCCCGGGCGAGGCAGCCGACGCGATTTCGCACGCGGCTAATGCGTTGGCCAGCGGCCGCGAGGCGCTCGACTTGGCGCGCCTGAAGAACCAGACCGAGACGGTGGGCTATCCGATCCTGCCGCTCGTCCGCCAGATGGCCGAGTTGGCCGGTGAAGCGGGCCGCTATCTGCATTGGGGCGCCACGACCCAGGACATCATGGACACCGCCGTGGTGCTGCAGATCCGCGCCGGGCTCGCCCTGATCGAGCAGGATCTGACGGCGGCACGCAGCCACCTCGCCGAACTCGCGCGCAAATACCGCGACACGGCGATGGCCGGACGCACCCACCTGCAGCACGCGCTGCCGGTGACGTTCGGCTACAAGGCGGCGGTGTGGCTCTACGCTCTCGACCGCCATGCCGATCGGCTGCGCGAGCTGCGCCCGCGCGTGCTGCTGGTGCAGTTCGGCGGCGCCGCCGGGACCCTTGCCTCGCTCGGCAACGGCGAGCGCAGCCTCGAGACCCGCGCCGAGCTGGCGCGCGAGCTGGGGCTTAGCGACCCGCCGATCACCTGGCACGTCGTCCGCGACGGCATTGCGGAGACCGTCCAGGTCCTGGCGCTGCTGGCCGGTAGTCTCGGCAAGATCGCCTTCGATGTCATGCTGATGTCGGCGACCGAATTCGGCGAGGCGGCCGAACCCTTCATCGAAGGCCGTGGCTCGAGCTCGACGATGCCGCAGAAGCGCAACCCGATTTCGTGCGAGCTGATCCTCGCCGCGGCCAAGGTGCTGCGCCAGCACGCGGGGCTGGCGCTCGACGCGGTCGTCACCGATTTCGAGCGCGCGACCGGCCCTTGGCATGTCGAATGGGTGGCGTCTGCCCGAAGCCTTCGGCTTTGCCGCCGGCGCCCTGCACCAGGCGCGTTTCATGCTCGGCGGGCTGATCGTCGATCCCGGCCGCATGGCGAAGAACCTCGCGATGACGCACGGGCTGATCGTCGCGGAGGCGGTGATGATGGGCTTGGCGCCACACACCGGCCGCAACGAGGCACACGATCTCGTCTATGATGCCTGCCGCGTCGCGATCGAGACCGACCGGCCTCTGCTCGACGTGCTGCTCGAGATCCCTGCCGTCGCCGACCCGCTCGGCCCGGAGAAGCTGCGTGCGTTGACCGAGCCCGCGAATTATCTCGGCGCCGCCCCAGCAATGGTCGACCGTATGCTGGCCCGGCGCGCGGACGGCAAGAAGGCGTGACGGAGCTGAGAAGCCGGAGCGCGAACTAACCGAAAGTGAGGCGCGGATCGGGCTAGCCGGCCCCGTCGCTCTGCCCTTCTGCCGCAACAGCTCGTTCATACTGCGCTCTTGCCACATCGCGGCGAACCGCCTATCCGCTCGCCTGTGGCCGACATTGCGCCTGCCGAAAGAACGGAGCGGACCGGTGCGCCGGTGGAGCGCGTGCTCCCCGCCGAGCGGCGGTTGCGTGACAGCGAGCTGTTCTTGCTCGCGCTCGCGCTGGCGGCTGGCGTCGTGGCCGGCCTCGGGGTGGTGCTGATAGACCTGCTGCTCGCTGTTCTGCGTAGGATCGCTTTCGCAGTCGGGTTTGACGAACATCTGATCGACATCGATCTCGGTCCGGCACGGGTCCTAGCGATGCCGGTCCTCGGTGGGCTGCTCGTCGGACTCACTCTGATGCTGTTGCGGCGCTGGCGGCCGCGCGAGGTCGTCGACGCGATCGAGGCGAACGCGCTGCTCGGTGGCCGGATGTCGGTTTCCGACAGCCTTGGCCTGGTCGCCGCGACCCTGCTGTCCGGCGGGTTCGGAGCCTCGGTCGGTATGGAGGCTGCCTACACCCAGCTCGGCGCGGCTCTCGCATCGCGGCTCGGCAGATCGGCCGAACTGCGCCGTGACGATGTCCGCACGCTTGTCGGATGCGGTGCGGCCGGCGCGATCGCCGCCGCGTTCAATGCGCCGCTGACCGGCGCGTTCTATGCCTTCGAGCTGATTATCGGCAGCTATACGCTGCAGACCCTGGCGCCGGTCGGCATCGCAGCGCTGACTGGCGCGTTGGTCGTCCGGGGTCTCCTCGGCTCGACCCCGATCTTTGTCGTCTGGCACGAAATCGACATTTCCGCCTCCGACTACCCGGCATTTTTTTGTCTCGGCCTGGCCTCGGCCGGGCTCGGCATCCTGGTCATGAAGGGCGTGACCTCGACCGAAGCGTTGTTCCGCTCGCTCGCGGTGCCGCGCTGGGCGCGGCCGGCGATCGGCGGCCTCCTTATCGGGGCCATTGCCGTGCCATTTCCGCAAATTCTCGGCAGCGGGCATGGCGGCATAATGCGGGTATTGCATTCCGGCTTCTTTCTGCCCTATCTCGCCGGGCTGATCATCGCCAAAATCGTCGCCTCGGCCGTATCGATCGGCTCCGGGTTTCGCGGCGGCCTGTTCAGCACCTCGCTCTTCCTCGGAAGCCTCTTCGGCAGCTTTTTCGGCGCCGCGTTGGTCCGGTTCGCCCCGCAGCTCGGCGCCGACCCGTTGGTCTATGCGATGGTCGGCATGGGCGCGGTGGCGGCTGCGATCGTCGGCGCTCCGGTCACGATGATCATGATCGTGCTCGAAACGACCGGTGATTTTTCGGCGATGATCGGCGTCATGGTCGGGGTCGTTACCGCGGCGATCGCGGTGCGTCATTGGTTCGGCTATTCCTTCGCGACCTGGCGCTTTCACTTGCGCGGCTTGAGCATACGCAGTCCCGAGGATGTGGGTTGGATCAACGAGCTCCTGGTCGGGCCGATGATGCGGCGCGATCCGGCGGTCATCGCCGCCGAGCTGCCTGTCGACGGGCTCCACAAACGGTTTCCAGCCGGCAGCATCAGACAGGTTTTTGTCGTCGACGGCCGCGGCGGGCTCTGCGGCATCATCGATCCCGGCGATGCGAGCGTCGTGAATTCCTCAGAGGCGAGCAAGACCGTGGGTGATCTGGTTTCCCAGCCGGCGTCGTTTCTGTTGCCGAGCGACGATCTGCGCACGGCGCTCGATCGGTTCAGCCAAACGGCCCAGGAGACCCTGCCGGTTGTCGATAACCCAAAGGATCGCCGGATCATCGGCTATATGAGCGAAGCCTACGCTCTACGCCGCTATGCCCACGAGCTCGAGCGCCATCGCAGCGGCCGGCTGGACGATGCGGGTATATTCAGTCCCGCCTCCGGAGATCAGCCGACCGCGCCCAAGCAACCGTAAAAAAATGACGAAATTTCGCAGCGCTGCGTTAGAATAGATGCGAGCCTGTCGAGCCGAGCGGGTTTAAGCGAGGGCTCGGGTTGGAGAGGAGATGACCTTCGCCGAGAAGACGCATGGTGTTGAAACAACTGCCTGCATGATGACCGCCGTTGTGAGGCGATGACCCCGGGCATTGCGCGCGGGGCGGCGCACCGGTAACAACGCGATCGATTGGGCCGAGTCGGGGTTTTCATTCGGGCGAAAGGCGGTAGGAAGCTTGCCTCTAGGCGATTGGAAAGGGCGACGCCGGCATCGCGCCGGCCGGCGCCGCAAAAGGAGTTGAGGGATGGCAGACGTCGTAGCCCGTGATCTTCGCGTCCCCGCGAGAAGTGGACAGCTTACGCTCCACAAGTTCGCGCGCCGCAAATCGACGATCGCGTTCTTGATGGCGTTGCCTCTGATCACGATCGTCCTGTGTTTGGTCGTCTACCCGGCATTCTATTCGATCCATCTCGCGACCTTGAACAAGTCGATGCAGCACTTTGTGGGCTTCGGCAATTTCGAGTTCCTGTTCCGGCGCAATACATTCTGGATGGTGGTCGAGCAATCGCTGCTGTTCGCGGTTACCGCCGTCATCTTCAAGGCCGTGGTCGGCTTTATCGTCGCCCATTTCGTCCACAACCTGCCGGCGAAAGGGCAGCGCAAATGGCGCGGCATGTTGCTGATCCCCTGGGTCATTCCCCCGGCCATGAGCACGCTCGCCTGGCTCTGGCTGTTCGATCCCTCGTACAGCGCGTTCAACTGGGTCTTCGCCCATCTCGGCATCCCGCAGGTGGCCTGGCTCGGCAATCCCTATTGGGCACGCTTTTGCGTGATCCTCGTCAATGTGTGGGTAGGGTCGCCGTTCTTCATGATCATGTACCTCGCCGCGCTCAAATCGGTGCCCGAACAGCTGCACGAGGCAGCGGCGATCGACGGAGCCAATTGGCTTCAAAAGATCTGGTACATCAACCTGCCGATGATGCGCAACATCATCCAGATCACGGCATTGTTCTCGCTGATCGTGACCTTCGCTAATTTTGATATCGTCAAGATCCTCACCAATGGCGGCCCCGTCGACCAGACCCACGTCTTCGCCACGTGGGCGTTTACTTTGGCGATCTGGGGCAATGATATTCCTCTCGGCGCGTCGGTTTCGCTGTTCATGGCCCCGATCCTGGCAATCGCGGCGTTCTTCATCTTGCGCAACGTGCGCCGCCGCGGAAACGAGGCATGACAATGACGACGGCAACGGCAGAAGCGGCGGCCGGCCAAGTCGGTCGAGCCCGTTACGGCAGCATTTCACGCGGCCGGCGCAGAGCGCTTTTCTGGTCCTATTTCTTCCTGATCCTCTTCGTGATTTTCTTTCTGACGCCGCCCGTCTACATGTTCATCACCTCGCTCAAATCGAGCGCGGAGATCTCGGCGGCAACCAACCCGTGGTGGGTTTATCATCCCACCCTCTCCAACTACATCGACCTGCTTACCCAGAACCAATTTCTGATATTCTTCCGCAACTCGGCGATCGTGTCGGTCTGCGTGGTGTCGATCACCATGGTGGTCAGCATTTTCGCCGCGTTTGCTTTGGCTCGAATGCGGTTCTGGGGTTCGGCGACTTTGGCGACAGGTGTGTTCTTGACCTACCTGATACCGGAATCGCTGCTATTCATCCCTTTGTTCAAAACCTTCGCCTACATTCATGACAAGACCGGAATTGAGCTGATCAACCACTGGTGGGTGCTGATCATTCTCTACCCAACGTTGACGGTTCCGTTCGCGACTTGGCTCATGATCGGCTATTTCTCGAGCATTCCGAAGGAATTGGACGAGGCGGCGCTGATCGACGGCGCCGGCTATATGCAGATGCTGACCCGCATCTTCATCCCGGTGGCAATCCCCGGGATCATCGCGGCGATGATCTTCACCTTTACGGTCTCGTGGGCGAATTTCCTTTATCCGCTGGCATTTACGACGTCGGCCGACCAGCTCGTTCTACCGGTCGGGATCGTGACGACGCTGATCCGCGGCGATGTCTATGCCTGGGGTCAGATCATGACCGGCGCTTTGCTCGGGGCGGCGCCACCACTGATCATTTACGCGTTTCTAATGGACTACTACATCTCCGGCCTGACCGCCGGCGCCACGAAAGGGTAAAAGATGGCGCAAGTCGCGCTCCGCAACATCGTCAAGACGTTTGATCGCACCCCTGCGGTTCAGGGGATCGACCTGGACATCGCCGACCGAGAGTTCATCGTCCTGGTCGGGCCGTCCGGCTGCGGCAAGAGCACCACCTTGCGCATGATCGCGGGGCTCGAGGAAGCGACCTCGGGCGAGATTTATATCGGCGATCAGCTGGTCAATGATGTGCCGCCCAAGGATCGAGACATCGCGATGGTGTTCCAGAACTACGCGCTCTACCCGCATATGACGGTGTTCGAGAACATGTCCTTCGGCCTTCGGCTCAAGAAGTTCCCGAAGCCGGAGATAAGAGAGCGCGTGCAGGCCGCCGCCCGCATTCTGGACATAACCGATCTTCTCGACCGCCGACCGAAGCAGCTCTCCGGCGGTCAGCGTCAGCGCGTCGCGATGGGGCGCGCGATAGTCCGCAACCCCAAGGTGTTCCTCTTCGACGAGCCGTTATCGAACCTCGATGCCAAGTTGCGCGTCCAGATGCGCACCGAGATCAAGAAAATCCATCAGACGGTCACGACTACGACGGTTTACGTCACGCACGACCAGGTCGAGGCGATGACCTTAGCCGACCGGGTCGTCATCATGAACGGCGGACGGATTGACCAGATCGGCACGCCCCATCAGGTGTATCACAGCCCCCAGACGCAATTCGTCGCCGGCTTCATCGGCTCGCCGACGATGAATTTCCTGCCCTGCCGGCTAGTCGAGAACGGCGCCGGACTGACTGTGCGGCTCTCCGACTGGCTCGCTCTCCCGGTGCCGGCTTCGCGGGAAGCGCGGTATCGCCCGCGGGTCGGCCACGAGCTTATCTTCGGACTTCGTCCCGAGCATATCAGGGAAGGACGCGGCGACATACCCCCCGGCTCGGCCGCCTTCGAGGCGCGGCTCGACGTCGTCGAGCCGATGGGCATGGAGACGATGGTTTATTTCATCGTCGATGGAGTCGAGGTCTGCGGTCGGGTCGATCCCATCACCGCCGGCAACGTCGGAGAGCCGATGCGGCTCATCGCCGACCTCAACCAGATGCACCTAATCGACCCGCGCACCGAATTGGTGATCTAAAGCGGATATCCCCTGCGATCCCATCCGGTGCTGTCGAATGCTGCCGACCGCGCTGCGTCGGTGTTTGTCGTTGACGAATCTCTGCAATTACGGTATTCTCAAAGAAAAAATTGCGGAGACAACAAGCTGCGAGAGGGGCAGGCTGCGGTTCGGTGCGGTTCAGCGTGTTTCAGCGGAAAAACAGCCAGCGATCTGCTGTTCTTCCGTCCGGAGCGACCCCTTCTCCCAAGGATTTCTGCGGAAATCTAGGGTCCGCTGGCTGATAATTCCCGGGCCAAACAGCAAAAACAGCCAGGATCCCGGGACACGCAACAGCGAAAACTTCGGGAAATGAGGCGATGGCCGAGAGCACCACGGAATTAGCCGTTCGCGACAAGGTCGTCGTCATCACGGGCGCTGCGCGCGGAATTGGGCAGGAATTCGCACGAAGCCTGGCATCGGCAGGAGCTTTGGTCGTTGCTGCGGACACCAACGACTGCTCGGCGACGCTTGAGCTCGTGAAGGCGGAGAACGGGAAGGCGATCGGCGTCGCGCTCGATGTGAGAAACGCCCAATCCGCCTCGGACATGGCCAACACAGCGACCCGGGCGTTTGGGCGAGTGGACGCCCTGATCAACAATGCCGCGCTCTACGGCGCGCTGCGCGGCGGACGCTTCGATGCGATTGCCGAGGCGGATTGGGACGCCGCCATGGCAGTCAATGTCAAAGGCATTTGGAATTGCTGCAAGGCAGTGGTGCCGGCCATGCGCCAAGCCGGCGGCGGCAGCATCGTCAATCTCGCCTCGCTCGCCGCGACTTACGGCATGCCGTTCGCGCTGCACTATACAACTTCGAAAGCGGCGGTGATCGGTCTGACGCGGGGGCTCGCCCGTGAGCTCGGGCGAGACGGGATCCGCGTCAATGCCCTGGCGCCGAGCGCGGTGCTGACCGACGGCACGCGGGAGTTCTTTGGTGAGAAGGCAGACCGCGCGCTCGAGGTTATCAAGACCGGCCAGTCGATCCAGCGCAACCTGACCCCGCCCGACCTCGTCGGTGCGGTCATTTGGCTGGTCTCGGATACAAGCCGTTTTGTCACCGGCCAGACGATCGCCATCGATGGCGGCACCGTGATGCTCTGACTGCGTCGGAAGGGCAGCGATGAAGCTCGCCGGAAAAGTTGCGCTGGTCAGCGGAGCCGGCGGCGGTATCGGTCGGGCGATCTGTCTCGCCTTCGCCGAAGCCGAGGCGG
The DNA here is from genome assembly GCA_963788085.1 of uncultured Alphaproteobacteria bacterium. GTDB lineage: Bacteria > Pseudomonadota > Alphaproteobacteria > ATCC43930 > CGMCC-115725 > AP-15. The sequence goes on along the minus strand of CAWBFS010000015.1, from coordinate 165,291 downwards.
CGATAGCCTGCTGCGATATCGATGGGACCTCGGCTGAAGAAACCGCGCGTCTTGCCCGAAATGCCGGAGGGCGTGCAATCGCCCAGCCCTGCGATGTTTCCGTTCAGGCGCAGACCGAAGCTGCCGTAGCGGCAGCGCACCAGGCGTTCGGGCGGCTCGATATCCTGGTGAGCGGGGCCGCTCCTCACGATGCCAGCGGCACTGTCCTCGAGACGAGCCTTGCCGAATGGGACCGCGTCCTGGCGGTGAACTTGACCGGCTCATTCCTGCTGAGCCGCGCGGCTCTGCCCTACATGATCGAGGGCGGTGGCGGCTCGATCATCTTTATCGCCTCACAGCTCGGTCGCGTCGGGAGCGCGGGCCGCGCTGCCTATTGCGCGACTAAAGGAGCGCTCATTCAACTAGCCAAAGTCATGGCGATCGATCACGCCGGACAAAATATTCGGGTCAACACGCTTTCCCCGGGAGGGGTGGAGACGCAGAGAACGTTGCAACGTTACGGCAGCTTTGAGGCGGGTCGGCAAAAGCTTGGCCCGAAGCACCTGTTGGGGCGCCTCGGCCGGCCGCAAGAGATTGCGGCGGCGGCGCTGTTTCTCGCCAGCGACGCCTCGAGCTTTGTTACCGGCAGCGATCTGCTCGTCGACGGCGGTTATACCGCGGTCTGAGAGGCCGGAGCGGAGGCCGAGCCGAAACTCACCGGCGCATCACGTCTCGGCAATGTCGATGAGGGCACCGTCGAGGCCGAAACAGCCGGCGATCAATCTGCCGCCGTGGCCGGCGCCGCCGTCGACAGACACCGCAAAGTCGCGTTCGATGACACCGCGCCGGTCCCGGTCGATGCCCCTGATGACGCGCTTGAAATCTCCGAACGGCTGCTTCAATTGAAGGATGTCCTCGCGCCCCCACCAGAAGGCGTCTGCTTGCTCGGAGAACGGCCGCGATGGATCGATCGCGGCATGAACGAAGAGAAGGCCGCGATCCTCGGTGAAGGCGGCGTGCCGGAGGGCCGCGAACAGCTCGGTGTGACCGGGGGTCCCATTCATCGCGCTGCGCAAAGCGCTCGTCCACCGGGTGATTGCGCGGGCGCCATCGCGGCACGCCGAGAACCCTTGCCGCAGGTCGCCGCCATAGGCCCGAATCGTCCTCTCCATTCCCGCTTGCACCATCCACTGGAGGAGTTCCCAGGGATTGGGCGCAAACTGGAGCTGCAGCAACTTTTGCCACATCTCTTCTTGCGACCCGCGCAGAAAGACGACATCGCAGGCGGCTCCGCCCGGGCGTCCGAGGACGCGGCGACGAAAATCGAGGAGCTCGTCGATGGTGGCGAAGACCGCACCATCATGCCCGACATAATTGCCGAGATAGACGACCCGGTCACCCGCCTGGAACCGGTCGCCGATCGTGTCGTGCAGCTGGGCGAGGCGTCGCGTCTCGCCATTAATGACGGCAATCGCCCATACCCGGCGGGCAGCCCGCAACCGGGCAAATCTCGGATCCGGCCTCGATTCTCCTGCGCCGCGGCCCGGCGCGGACCTCGTCACCGTCGAGCGCTTAGGCGGTCAGCAGTTGTTCGACCCGCTGGGTTGCGGTGGACTCGTCGATGCGTTCGACCGCGGCAAACTCGCGCACCAGCCGGTCGAGAGCCGCCTGATAGATCTGCCGTTCGCTATAGGATTGCTCCGGCTGGCCGGTGTTGCGATAGAGATCGCGAACCACCTCGGCGATCGAACCAGGATCACCGGACGCGATCTTCGCCTGATATTCCTGGGCGCGCCGGCTCCACATCGTCCGCTTGGCACGCGATCGCCCACGCAATTTCGCAAGCGCGGCGTCCATCTCCTTCTGGCTCGACAAGCGCCGCAGGCCGGACACCTTGGTTTTGGCGAGGGGCACCCGCAAGGTCATCCGATCCTTGTCGAAATGCACTACAAACACGCTGAGCGTGTAACCGGAGATCTCCTGTGTCTCAATCGCAACTATTTTGCCGACCCCATGGGTCGGATAGACTACGAGATCACCGGTGGCAAAGGGAGGCTTCTCGGAATTCATATCCGTCTCTCACAATCGACCCACTTGGCGCCGCCCGGACGCTTCAGTTGGTCGCCAGGCTGGGCGACGGTCACGCCCGCGACGTCGTTGAGGAGCGCGGCACGCATGGTCAACAGGCGACAGCACCATAATTACAATACCATGAAAATAGCCCTCGTGCCAGCCGGTGGGCGCATATCCCCTGCGCAAATCAGCAGCCGCCCCTTGTCTCGGCAACGTTATGCCGGCTTCAGCGTCCGCCGGGATTGGGGCTGAAATATTTGTCGTACTTGTCGGTGACCTCCTTGAAATCGTCGGCATCCTCCGGGAAAGGCTTCTTGCGCGTAATATTCGGCCAGCTCGCCGCGTACTGGCGGTTGAGCTCTAGCCATCGCTCAGCCGGCGGCTCGCTGTCGGGAATGATCGCTTCCACCGGGCATTCCGGTTCGCACACCCCGCAGTCGATGCACTCGTCCGGGTGGATCACCAGCATGTTCTCGCCCTCGTAGAAGCAGTCGACGGGGCAAACCTCCACGCAATCCATGTATTTGCAACGGATGCAGGATTCAGTGACAACATAAGTCATGGTCGTCGATTCTTCTCCTGAACTTCGAGCGCCTTCGCCCCGGGACGGATCAGGTCGGACGGATCAGGTCGCCTGGTCGAGGCCGAGCCGTTTCAGCACACGATGGCGGGCCTCGCCGCGCTCGCGGTCCGGGACGTAGATCAGTCCCCCGACGCGGCGCAGCAGACTGTCCTCGTACACGTCGAGCACCCCATCAGCATATGCAACTTCCCAAAGCATTTCTATGAGTTCTACTCGCTCCTCAAACGAGAGTCGCTCATTGACGATCCTGGTGAAATGGAACAGCTCGGCCGATTCGGAAGCCGCTGTTTCGCCGGCCGCGAGCAGCTCATCCGCATCGGACCAAGACAGACCAAAGCGGCTCTTCAGCAACCGCGAGACGACCCCGCGCTCCGTCTCGTCGAACCGGTCGTCACTATTCGCCGCTTCGATCAGCAGAGCCGCCAGGGCGAGCTGCAACGCCTCCTGCCGCCTGCCCGTTTCCTTCCGGTGATCCGGCGAATTGCCGCTGATCCACGCCCGGATGCTGTCAATCATCTCCTTGATTAACACGTGGGTCGCGTCGGGGCAACCCTATGCGGTTTGGGGGTTTTCCGGAATAATTTCATGGGTTCAGTGACGCTTATGGAAATCACCTTCCGCGTCAACCGTTGTCAGCGAATTACCCGAAACCGCTGGCGGATGCGATCGTGACAAAACGCGGCGACATCATCGTTCTTCATTTCGCCGGTCAGATGCCGCTGGCCGGCATTGCGTGGCAGGCTATGCATTACCTGGTCGGACTCGAACGGCTCGGATACCGATGCTGGTATGTCGAGGATAGCGGCGCCAATCCCTTCGACCCTCGCGTAAACAGCATCGTCATGGCGTGTGACTACAATGTTCAGTGTCTAAAGCAGGCGATGGGGGAATACGGGTTCGGTCAACGCTGGTCCTATTGGGACGCAATTCACGATCTGCATTACGGCTTGTCGCGGAGCCAAGTGCGCGCCCTCTATCGACAAGCAGATGCTCTTATCAATCTCTGCGGCGCGACGCGATTGCGGGATGAGCATCTCGCCTGCCCGGTCCGGATCATGATCGACACGGATCCCGTGTACGAACAACTCAAATATGCGAGTGCCGACCGAGAGTCGCGCGCCTATTTGGATGCGCACACTCATTTCTTCACCTATGGCGAGAATCTCGGGTCCTACGACTGCCCGGTGCCTTTGTGCGGTGTCTCGTGGCGCCCAACCCGGCCTCCCGTGGATGTCGACCTGTGGCCCGAACCGCACGACGCGCCGGGCTGCTTCACGACGATTGCCACCTGGGAGAACAAGGGCAAGAATATCGAGTACGGCGGCGCGAGCTACGTTTGGTCGAAGCACGTGAACTTTCTTCGATTTCTCGACTTGCCGAGGCACCGGCCGGACAGCTGTTTTCGCATAGCCATGCTGCCGCCGGACGATGGGGTACGCGCCGTTGTCACTGGCGGCGGCTGGGACCTCGTCGATCCGCGCCCGATTTCGGCCGACATGCGGTCCTATCGCAACTTCATCGCCTGTTCGCGCGGCGAGCTGACGGTCGCGAAGGATATCTATGTTCGACCCAACAGCGGATGGTTCAGCGATCGCAGCGTCTGCTATCTCGCGGCCGGCCGGCCGGTGATAACCATGCGCACGGGTTTCAGCAAATTTTGCCCCGTCGGGGCCGGCTTGTTTGAGTATTCCAATCATGAGGAGGCACTTGCCGGCATCGATGCAGTTGCCGCGGACTACTCCAGCAACAGTCGGGCGGCGCGCGAACTGGCTAGGGAATATTTCGCGCCGGATCGCGTTCTGGGTGCGCTACTGGCGGATTGCGGGTTGTGAGGCGATCACCCCTTGCCTTGACAGCTGGGGTAAGCTGACGTTCAGATGCTTCCGCGCAAGGGAAAGCAGCGCAGGCAGGTCGGTGTCGAGCCCGGTCCGGGGTGCTCCCCTAACGTCATCGAGGGCGGGTCCGACAAGAAGGCATTTATTAATCCGTTTCGGATCAACCTCGACAGCGACAACGCGTCAGGAACCAGAGCATGGGCGTTTTGACCAGGCTCGCTGCCAAGCCCCTTGCCACGACGGGTCTGGCTGACAAAGCGGCGTGGTTCCGGTGCGGTGTGAAATCATGGTGGGACACGCTGTCGCTGGGTATCGGGTTGGTCGGCGTCGTCCTTGTCCTGTCCACTTTCCGCGACTACGGCGTCAGCTGGGACGAGGATGCCCACAATTGGTACGGGAATTTCGTCCTCGACTACTACCTGTCCCTTTTCGGCGACAAGACTGCGCTGCACTGGCGGGACCTCTATAACTACGGCGCGGTGTTCGACATGATTGCGGCGGCGCTGAACCGTGCGTCCCCGATCGGCGTCTATGAGACCCGACATCTGCTGAACGGCCTGGTCGGAATTCTCGGACTGATCGGCTGCTGGAAGCTCGGCCGCGTGCTGGCCGGCCCCCGCGCCGGCTTTATTGCGTCTCTATTACTGATTGCGACTCCGAATTATTACGGACAGATGTTCAATAATCCAAAGGACATACCGTTTGCGGTAGGTATTGCATGGAGCACTTATTACATGATCCGCATCGTGACGACGCTGCCCCGGCCTCCTTTAAGGACGCTGGCCAAACTCGGTGCGGCGATTGGTATAACGATGGGTGTGAGGATCGGCGGCCTGTTGCTGATGTGCTATTTGGGCCTCCTCTTGGCCCTGGACGGGATTTGGCGCGCTGCCGCCGCCAAACGCATCGGTGTGCTGGCCAGCACGGCTTGGGTCAGTTTCTGGCGAGTTTTCGTCCCGGTCGCAGGCATTGCCTATCCGGTCATGTTGTTGTTCTGGCCGTGGGGGCAGACCGACCCGATCGAGAATCCGTTACGCGCCCTTGCTTTTTTTAGCCATCAGTCTTTCCCGTTTTACACGTTGTTCGACGGGCAGTTTGTGCCGGCGGACGACCTGCCGTGGACCTATCTCCCGACTTATATCGCCCTCGCGCTGCCGGAGCTCGTTCTCGTCCTGTTGCTTTGTATTCCCGTTGCGACGGTGGTCGCGCTTTGGCGCGGTAATTTCCGCGTAGTTCGAGAGCAGGCGCTCGCGAGCGTCGTCCTCGGCATCGGGATCGTATTCCCCGTCGCGTATGTCATCGTCATCAAGGCCGTGTTGTTCGACGGCATGCGCCATTTCATCTTTATACTGCCACTGATCGCTGTTGCGGCGGCAGTTGCCGCAGATAGGGGTCTCGATTGGTTGTCGCGATTCCCGTACCGACGGGCGGTCTGGGGCGTGCTCGCTCTTTATGGCTGCGCGCATATTTCGATTATGGCGATGCTGCACCCCGATCAATATGTTTACTACAATGCCTTCGTCGGGCGGGGTCGAGGGCGCCCAGCACAAATTCAAGCTCGATTATTGGGCCAATTCCTATGCCGAGGCGGTGCAGGGGCTCGAAGACTATTTGCGCGCCGAGTATGGTGCAGATTTCGAAGACCACGAATTTACCGTCGCCGTTTGTGGGCCGCCGATCTCCGCGGGCTATTATTTTCCTCCGAATTTTCGGTTCGTTCGCGATCGCGCCCGTGCGGATTTTTTTATCGCCTTCACGAAGGATAACTGCGATCGATCACTGCCCGGCCCGGCGATTTATCGGGTCGAGAGGATGGGTGCGCTCCTGTCTCTGGTGGTGGATCGGCGCGATCTCGTCGCGGAGCAACGGGCCGCGAAGCAGGCCTCTATGGCGTCCCCTTTGAGACCGTTCCCCGGATCGCCGCCGCCGTTGAATTTGCGCCCATTGCCGTAGAATAGATCTCGAGTGAAACCTTCCGAGTACGACAAGCTCGACCGGGTCGAAGACCGGATGTGGTGGTTCGCCGCCCTGCACGCTAACCTGCTCGCGGCGGCGCAGCGATCAGAGATCGATGAGACTCCATTGCCCCATTCTGGATGCTGGGTGCGGGACCGGGGGGCTTCTCTCGCGTTTAGCTGTGAAATATTGGGGGAAACCGGTGATTGGACTGGATCTCGACCTTCAGGCCTGCACGCGTGCGGCTATCAAGAGCGCCCGGCCGGTATGTGCGGGCTCGGTCAACGACCTGCCGTTTGCAAATGGTGCTCTCGCCGCCATTTTTAGCGCTGATGTCTTATGCCACCAAGGGGTCGACGAATGTCGTGCTCTGCGGCAATTCCACCGCTGTCTGTCCCAAAGCGGCCGGCTGATCCTCAATCTACCGGCCTATCGCTGGATGCTGTCGCGGCACGATATAGCGGTGAGCAATACTCGGCGCTATACCGCGACGGGTCTTCGCCGCCTGTTGAAGGCTGTCGGGTTCCGCCCGGTGTACATCTCCTACTGGAACGCAGTGCCGTTTCCCCTGATGGTCATCACCCGCAAGTTTTTTCCCCAAAGAAATGGGGTGATCAGCGACGTCAAACTGTACCCTCGTTCGGTGGAAATGGTTTGCCGAGCCGCGATGGCGCTCGAAGCCGCGCTCCTGCGCCGTGGAATCAGACTACCCTTCGGCGGGTCAATTCTCGCAATCGCTGTAAAGGAAGGCGGCAATCGTGACTGAAAAAGACCAGACGCTTCCGAAAAGCGCCATGTCGGGTCTGGCGCTCTCGATCGTGATCCCGGTATACAATGGCGCCGGCAGTATCGCCGAGCTGGTTCGAGCGCTAGAAGAGCTGCGGATCGAGGGCGGACACGAGATCATACTCGTCAATGACGGCAGTCCCGACGACAGCCTCGATGTGTGCTGCGCTCTCATCGACGATGCGAGTGTGCCCATTACATTGATCAAACTCGCACGAAACTACGGAGAGCACAACGCCGTTATGGCAGGGCTGCGCCATGCGAGCGGAGCGCACGTAATTACAATGGACGACGACCTCCAGAACCCTCCGGAGGAGGTCGAGCGACTGCTCGTCTTTGCTCAGGAAACCGGAAAGGATGTCATCTATACCTTCTATGACGGTAAGCAGCACCCGATCTGGCGGAACCTCGGGAGCCGCTTTGCCAACCGGGTTGCCGATTTCGTGCTCGAAAAACCGAGAGGTCTCTATCTCTCCAGCTTCCGTTGTATGAGTGCCTTTGTCGTTCGCGAGATCACCCGCTACGATGGGCCCTTCCCCTATGTCGATGGACTGATCCTACAGGTGACCCACGATATCGATCGGCTGATGGTGCGGCATCTGCCGCGCGCTGCAGGGCGCAGCAATTATACCTTGCGCCGGCTTCTCCGGCTGTGGGCGAGCATGTTCGTCAATTTTTCGGTTATGCCGCTGCGGGTCAGCACAATAACCGGGTTTGTCCTGAGCGGAATCGGAGCTTTGGCCGGCGCGATGGTCATCGCCGAGGCGCTGACTTCGTCCCCGCCGGCCGGCTGGGCTTCGCTGATGGCGGCGGTGCTGCTGCTTTCCGGTGTGCAGCTGGTGATACTCGGGATCGTCGGCGAGTATCTCGGCCGGCTCTACCTGACGGCCAACCGAAAGCCTCAATCGGTGATCAGGGAGGTGCGGCGCAGCCAATTCTCGCGCACCGCCGAGGCACGGCCGCCGGTTTGGCTACGCGAGAACGCAGGAAGATGATGTCGGTCTATTACACAAGTCTCGTGGCGGCGATATTGTTTGGGATTGGTGGGCAAATCGCACTGAAATCGGCTGCCGAACAATCGGCAACGATCACTGCTCAATTTCTCAATCCGCTGACGATAATGGGCCTCGGAATTTATATCGTGGCTGCGCTTTGCTACATTCTGGCTCTCAAGAAAATCCCCGTCTCGATCGCCTTCCCTTCGGTTGCGGCGAGCTATGCAGTCGTCGCCGTGCTCGCACATATATTGTGGAACGAGCCCCTCGGGTGGCCGCAGCTGGCGGGCATCGTATTGATCGGCAGTGGCGTGTTGCTGATTCATCAGCACTGAAGCTTGGCTCAAGCGAAGAAACTGCAAATCTCGGCGATGACCCGATCTACCGCCTCGTCTGAAATCTGCGGATAGATCGGCAAGCTCAGAATTTGGGGTGCGGCGCGCTCGGTTACGCCGAGACCTGACGGACCGCAGGCGAGACGGCCGCTGTAGGCCGGCTGTTGGTGCACCGCGACCGGATAATGAATTCCGCTGCCGATCGCGGCAGCCTGCAAAGCCTCCCGCAACGCATCGCGCGCGGCCAGCCGGATCACGTATTGATGAAACACGTGTGTTGCCTGTGGCCGGCGCACCGGAAGCGCCAGCGGCAGCCCGCTGAGACCCATATTATAACGGTCCGCCACTACTTGCCGACGAGCATTGTCAGCCTCCAACGATCTGAGCTTGACGCCGAGGATGGCGGCCTGGATCGGGTCGAGACGCGAATTGATGCCGGGCCGTGCGCTGAGATAACGCTCGCGCCAGCCGTACTCCCGAAGTTCGCGCAGCGCCGCAGCGAGCCCGGGATCGTTCGTGACGACCATGCCGCCATCGCCGAGCGCGCCAAGGTTCTTTGTCGGATAAAAGCTGAAGCAAGCAATATCACCAAACGATCCTACCACCCTGTCGCGATAGAGTGCGCCATGGCTCTGTGCGCAATCCTCTATCAGCCGCAAGCCATATGTCCAGGCGATCTGGACGAGGGCAGACAATTCGGCGGGCTGGCCGTAAATGTGCACCGGCAGGATCGCCGCCGGTCGGCCGGCTGGCGGCGACTGCAAGACACGCAGGAGCTCGCGTGGAGCCATCGTGTAGGTACCCGGCTCTACGTCGACGAGCACCGGGGTCGCGCCGGCCCGCTCGATCGCCGCGATAGTGGCAACCGCGGTGTGAGACACACTGAAGACGAGGTCCCCCGAACCGATCCCGCATGCGCGCAATGCGATCTCGACGGCATCGGTCCCGCTGGCGACGCCGATCGCGTGCGCAACGCCGACGAAACCCGCAAATGCGGTCTCGAAAACCTCGACTTCTCTGCCGAGAATATAGACGCCGCTGTCGAGAACGCGGGCGATGGCGGCGTCGATAGCGGTCCGTTGAGCGAGGTAACCAGCTCGGGGGTCGGTCTGCGGGATCGCGGGGGCCCGTCGGTTGGTGGTCATCGGCTCTTAGATGTAGCTCGCCAGATGGCTGCGGTAGTACTCGAGGGAACGGCGCAGACCTCGAGCGATGCCGACGCGGGGGCGCCAGCCGGACAAAGTCCGAAAACGTTGGTCATCGATCAGGAAATCTCCAACGTCGATGCGCTTGCGCTCCGGCGGAAACTCCCGAATGTCGTACTTCCCGCCGCCATTCGCTTCGATCATGGCTTCCGCTAGAGCCGCCAGGCTGATCGGCTCGCCGCCGCCCACATTGAGCGCCAATCCCTCGGCCTGCGGGATCAGCGCAGCGGAGAGGAATGCGTCGGCAGCGTCATCGACATACAGAAGGTCGCGGCGCTGCTCGCCGCCCCAGACCTCGAACGGCTCGCCTTCGATGGCCCGGCGCAGCCAAATACCGAGGAAGGTCTGACGGGCATCCTTGATGCGCATTCCGGGCCCGTAAACATTGGTCAGCCGCAGGGAACGAGTCTTGATGCCGTAAACATCGCGATACAATAGGTGATAGGCCTCGCCCGCCATTTTGTTGACCCCGTTCACGTCGACCGGGCGCAGCGGGTGGTGTTCGTCGACCGGGAGATATTCGGGCCGGCCATAGATCTGCCGCGTCCCGGCATGCACGATCGCGATCCCGGGATTGACCGCCCGGCATGCTTCCAAGAGCTGCAGTTGGGCCGTGCAGTTGATCGCGAGGTCGTCTTCCGGCGACGACATCGAATCGAGATGACTGGTCTGCGCCGCCAGGTTGAAAAGAAAATCCTGGCCGGCGAGCAGGTGCGGCAAGGCAAATCCGCCGCGGATATCGGCGATATTGACCGTCACCCGATCGCGGATATCGGCGATATTGGCGAGATTGCCGCCATAATCCGGGATCATGCTGTCGACCAGGAGTACCTCGGCCCCAAACGAGACGAGACGCCGAGCAATCGCCGAGCCGATCAAGCCCAACCCGCCGGTAATGACCGCCCGGGCGCCGGCATAAGCATCGAGGCCCGAATCAGTGCTCCGAGCCACTCATCCTCGCTCGGACGTCAATGCATCCCACGCCTAGCGCATCCTCAGCAAACCAGCTCGGCTGCACCCTCAGCTGACGACAACGCGGCCGGCTTCTCGGCTATTCCGGATGCCGTCCACCTGTTTTTGCAAGATATTTACAGGCTCGTCCATTCCCTCCCGAGCGCCCGCCGCCGTAGAACCACAGCATAGAATGCGAATGTGGCAATTTTACCGCTGCGCCGGCTTTCACCGAGGAGATCCCCAAGCACCTACGGCAAGTTTGTGCCCTCAGGAACGGAGCGCCAGCAGAATCACCGGTTCGAATCGTGAATCGCCACAATGTCACTTGGTGTCGGATATGACCGGCTGATTGCGACGGTCCCGGTAGTTTGGACAGCTTCCGGGGAGGAAGAAGCTAAAGACCGGTAGCCGGCTGCTGGTTTCAAGATTCCCCGAAATCAAATTCATCCTGTCTTGTTGCGGGGTGCTGTGAAGCTTGTGGGCAGCCGCCGACCTGTGGGCAAGGTGGGGGAAACGCATGGCGTTTTCCCCGGCTTGCCCATAGGGGACCGCGCTGGCGCGGTCAGGCGGGGACCGGCGCAGCCGACTGTCCACAAATTCATAGCACCACCTCGGCATCGCGTCAGGCGGCCAGTGCCGTCGCCGCCATCGATTGGCCGAGGTAAGCCTCATCCGGTGTTCGCCAGCCGAGTGCCTGATGCGGACGCCGCAGATTATACCAGTCGAAGAACTCGCCAAGGCTGCGCTTCTGTTCGATGCCGTCGGCCACTGGTCGCAGGTAGACCCATTCGTGCTTCACCGTCCACCACAAGCGCTCGACAAAGATGTTGTCGTGGCAGCGTCCGCGTCCGTCCACGCTGATCTGGATCCCATGATCCCGCAGCATCTGGGTGAACTCAAAGCTGGTGAATTGCGCCCCCTGATCGGTATTGAAGATGCCGGGCTTGCCGAACCGGACGAGGGCCTCGTTCAGCGCCTCGACGCAGAACCCTGCCGTGAGCGTGTTCGACAGCCGCCAGGACAGCACTCGTCGGGTCGCCCAGTCGATGATCGCAACCAGGTACAAAAACCCTTGCCGCATCGGTATGTAGGTTATGTCAGCAGCCCACACTTGGTTCGCCCGGTCGATCGTCTTGCCGCGCAGGAGGTACGGGTAGACCTGGTGCCCGGGATGCCGCTTGCTGGTGTTCCGCTTCGGCCTGACCGCCCACAACCCGAGCTTTCTCATCAGCCGCCGGACGCGTCGACGCCCGATCGAAATCCCCTCTCGCAACAGCGCCACTTGAAGACGGCGGCTGCCGTAGACCGGATCATTGGTAAAAATCCGGTCGAGCCGCTCCAGAAGCTCGAGTTCCTCCGCACATCCCGGCCGGGGCCGGTAGTAGAAGCTGCTGCGCGCCACCGCGAGCAGTGCGCATTGCCGGCTTACGGACAGCCCCGCTCCCGGCGCGATCATCGCCCGCCTCGCAGTAATCGGGAGATGGCGGGCTGCCCGGCAAGAAAATCGCACTCGACCTGCAGCTGCCCGATCTTGCGGTGCAGATCGTCGATCACCTTCTGCGCATCCGCGGCCGCCGGCGCCTTGCTGCCGCGCGCAAACAGCTCCCCCGCACGCGTCACCAGCTCCTGCTTCCAGCCGCTGATCATCGTCGGATGAACCCCAAACTCCGCCGACAGCTCCGCCAGGGTCTTCTCCCCCGAAAGCGCCGCCATCGCCACCCGCGCCTTAAACTCTGCGCTGTGCTGCTTCCTCTTTACGCCCACTTATCATGCCCCTTTTTGGACCGGTCAGCCTTAGCTTATCGCGCTGTCCAAAAATCGGGAGCCGCCGCAGATTGCCATGGCTCTGATCGAGGAAGCCGGCTTAATTTCGCCACGCTACCGGTGTTTTACTTATTAGTAATCGTTGCTTGTTACGATACCTCAAATGTTTGATTTTGCCAATCGCAGAACGTCGCTTGAGCTTGGACAATAGATACATCCCAAACCCTATGCGCAGTTTCTGGTAAACGCGAGGGTATTTCCGTGAAATTCGTTCGACCGTTCCTACGCAATCAAGAGGGTATCACCGCTATCGAATTCGCGTTTGTCGGACCCCCGTTTCTATTGCTTTTGGGGGCGATTTTTGAACTCGGCCTGACTCTCACCACTCAGTCGCTCCTGGATGGCGCGGCGCGCGATGCGGCCCGGCTCATCCGCACGGGCCAAGTCCAATCGCAGAGCAGCCCGATCACCGTCTTCCAGAATCTCCTTTGCTCAGAGGTGAGCTCCCTCATTAGCGCATCGGACTGTGCTACCAAAATCGTCTTTGAGGTGCAGGTTTTTTCCAGTTTCGGCAACGTCAGCTTCACGCCTTGCACCCAGACTGCTAGCCAGACCGGGAGCGGAACGGTTTGCTCTTTCTCGGCGGGCACTGGCGGTAGTATTGTCGGCGTTCAAGCCAGCTATCCACGCCCCTTTATAATCCCTTGGGTCGGAGCTTGCCTGAGCGGCGGCACTTGCTGGGCGGGCCTGGGCACGGCCAACGGGACCAACCCCGGCACTGGTAGTGTGACCTTGACGAGCACGGTTATCTTTCAGAACGAACCATTCTCATGATCACCGCGGCTGGATAATGCGGGGCAGGAATCTCCGGTTTGATCAGTCGGGCATTGCGGCAGTAGAGTTCGCGCTGATTTTGCCGATCATGCTCCTTCTGTTTCTCGGCAGTTTCGAGACTACCAACCTCGTTCTCGCCTATATGAAATTGGAGGCTTCTGCGGAGACAGCAGCCGATCTGGTCGCCCAGACCAGAGTGAATACGGTTCTCCAGAGCACGGATTTTACCAACATCACAAATGCCGCCAAACAAGTTCTAACCCCTCTTCCGACGAGCGGGACTCTGCTGAAGATAGCCTTTGCGAGCGTGACTTACAACACCGGCAGCGCGGTTATCGACTGGCACACCGAGGTCAACAGCGCAACTCCCATTACAACGGCAAACATACCGAACAATGCTAGTCTTGCAAATCTCGGCAATCAGGCAAGCGGCTCAGCGGACAGCGTAATTATCGTGACACTCACATACAGCTACAGCTCACCGTCCACCTATATGCTGAGCTCGTCCTACACGCTGACTGAATTGGCCTTCAACCGCCCCCGTTATATGAACTGCGTGCCGACCTATCTGAACACCGGCAGCGCGTGCCCGTAAAAGCCAGACGGATGATTTAAAAGAAACGAGGCATCTTCGACATGATTACCACCATCATCACCGCCTTGCGGCAACTCGCCGGGCGACGCGACGGGGCCGTTGCAATCATATTCGGCCTTTGCGCAATTCCCGCCGTCATCGCCGCTGGCATGGCAATCGACGTCGGACGCGCATATATGGTGAAAATCAGACTGGGAGCCGCGCTAGACGCAGCAGCGCTGGCGGTCGGATCGGAGACCAACCAGACCCCGGGTCAACTGACGACCACCCTGCAAAACTATTTCACTGCTAATTATCCTGCGACTGCGCTTGGCACCAACGTCACAGTCACGCCGGTTCCCGCGAACGCCGACCTCACCGCCTCCACGGTGACTTTTCAGGCACAGGCTACCGTGCCGATGACTTTCATGCAGCTAGTCGGGGTCAACAGCATTGACGTGACGGTAAGTGCCCAGACCAAGAAGACCGCCGGCTTAGAAGTTGCGGTGGTGCTCGACAACACCGGCTCGATGCTGTGCGGTCCCAATGACGGGGCGCCCAATTATTCCGATAGCACTTGCGGCGGAAGCGTCGTAGCGAGCGACACCTCCTGCACTGATTCCAGCAACCAGAGTCGCATCTGCACCCTGATCAATGCCTCGACAACATTTGTTAACACGTTGACCAGCGCCATAACCTCGTCTCAACAGCTCTACTTGAGCATCGTGCCCTATGTGACGACGGTCAATGTCGGCGACAGCTTTTGCAGCGGTGCGACCAGCTGCACCAACATCACTGCGACGAGCGGCAATTTTACCGATCTGCGCGGCAACATGATGCCGGTAACCCCGATCACCGGGAATACGACCAGCGGCAGCAGCACGATCTCGAGCGTTTCATTTATGGGAAACGGTTCGTTGGTTTCGGGTACTGCCGCCATTCAGCAGGGAATGTTCATATACGGACACGGCATACCGAGTGGCGCGACGGTCAGCACCGTCAACAGTTCGTCGATTGTGATTTCGTCGAATGCGACCTTGACCTTTACCGGCAACTCGCTGGCGGTCGGACCCACCAGCGGCAACACGAGCACCCCCTACACCGACCCGACGACGTGCAACACAACAGGAACTTGGACGACTAGCAACCCCGCGCAGCTCACCTCGGTAGGCAACACCGCCAATACCTGTGTAGTGGCTGGGATGGTCGTTACCAGCTCGAGCACCGGCATTAAAACCTCGCCCGCCACTACGGTCTCCACGCCCAGTGGTAGCACGGTGCCGCTGTCACAGCTCCCAACTCAGGCGCAGACCAATAAGTCGGTAACCTTCAGCCTGGCTGGTAATACGACGAGCGGCAACGCGACGATCACCACCCTCAAGGGTACCACTGCGAGCCTCAATAGCATTGTCGTCGGCATGCCCATTTCCGGAACCGGGGTTCCTGCCAATGCCTACGTCGCCAGCACCACCGGGTCACCGCCGACATCACTCACGATGTCGGCCAACGCGACGTCGACGAATAGCAACGAGATCGTAACGCTGACCAATCTCGGGGCGACGACCACGACCGGGTCGACGACAGTCTCCCACGCTTCCTTCTCAACGGTCCCCGCGGTCGGGCAGATCATCATCGGCAACGGCATCCCGGCGAACACGACGATAACCGCTGTCACCGGCACCGCGGCACAATTCGCGGCCGGTACCGGCACGCTGACGATCTCGCAGAACGCCACGACGCCGAGCAACTTCTCCAGTGCGACGGGCACGTGTTGCAACACCACGCTGGTCGCATTCACGCCGCTCACCTATGATTCGGCATACAACACGGCAAGCCCGGCGGGTTCCTCGACCACGACAAACTGGGGCGGCTGCGTGATCGAGCCGACGAGCTCGGGCGAGAATGCCTCCGGCACCGGCGTGGTCCCCGTCTCGGGCAATCCGGACACCTCCGAGCCGGCGAGCGGGACGAGCTGGTATCCGTTTTATTGGGCGACGGATAATGCGAACAACTGGGCGAGTGGGAGCCCGGACCGGCAGGACACCACGACCGAGATCCAGGGCAACGTGGTCTCGGACTGGATCGCTCAGGACGGGCCCAACCAGGGCTGCCCGGTTTCGTTGGTGCCACTAACCGACGTGACCAGCTCGACCGGCAAGACCAAGGTGCTCAATAAGATCGCCAGCATGTGGCCGCGTGACTCCGGCGGCACCCAAGTTCATATCGGCATGATCTGGGGCTGGCGTTCGCTGTCGCCGAACGGGCCGTTTACTGCCAATAACGGCCACCCGCTAAGCTATACCGACGCCACCACCACGGCCTGGAAGAAAGTCGTCGTGCTGATGACCGACGGCACAGAAGAATGGCCGTCGACCGCCAACATGACCGGGCTCGGGCAGATCGCCGACGGCAAAATCGGCACCTCCAGCAGCACGGCCACCGCGGTGACAAACCTCGGCACCCGCTTGAGCAGTGTATGCACCAACATGGCCGCCGACGGCATCGTGATCTACACGATCGGCCTCGGAAGTGACGGTGCCAGCAACACGGATTTGCAGAATTGCGCCGCGAATGGCGGCTTCTTCGAAGCCGCGACCCCGAGCAACCTCCAGACGGTGTTCAACAACATCGCAAAGTCGTTGATCGCGCTCCGTCTAACCCAATAGGAGGATCATTCCGGGGAAGATTGTCGCGCTATAAGGTGGAACTGCCATCCTCCTCCGAGAGCAGCGGAGTCCACGTCGGCGTGAGCTCGGACTGATGAACCGGAGGCGCGGTCTCCTCGTATAATATTCGCGCCTCCGACGCCGGCCCGCGACGCTCTCCGAGCGCCAGCACTCGAACTGAGCGGCAGAGCGCCCCCTGCCGCACAGTAACCATCTCGCCGATCCGAAGAATGTGGTTTACCTTCGTGACCGTCATCCCATTTACTGCGACCGCCCCAGCAGCACAGAGGTGCGCGCCGCGAGAGCGGCTCTTGACGAGACGTGCGAACCAGAGCCACTGGTCCAGCCTTCGGCCGTTCACGCGAATT
Source organism: uncultured Alphaproteobacteria bacterium (assembly GCA_963788085.1). GTDB lineage: Bacteria > Pseudomonadota > Alphaproteobacteria > ATCC43930 > CGMCC-115725 > AP-15. Next base: position 148,384 of record CAWBFS010000015.1, on the reverse strand, counting down.
TCAGCTCCCGCAGTTTGGCAAAGGGATTTCCTTCCTCTGCCGGCGCTCGCAGGCGGTGGCCTTTGTGCATTGCGCGCCGTTGTCGCACACTCGGCATGAAGGTTTCCCTTCCCCCAGCCACCACCGCCCGGTACCCGAGCGCCGCGAGCAGCCCACGGAGCACCGCGGGTTCGACGCCCGCTATCGCCGCGAGCTCGGGCGCGAGTGCGAAGGGGCCGATGCGCGAGAGACGACGCGCCGCGGCGGCGAGCCGCTCCAGTCGGTCAGGTCGCACGGCTAAACCGGCGAGGACCCGAAATCCGATCGCGGCATAGAACGAGGGCGGCAGCTCCGGATCGATTTCGATCGGCTTGGCAAGACGACGCGCCGACGGCAGTCTCGGCACCGGTCGGCCTTGTCGTACCCCCCAGAGCAGCGCCTGAAAGCGCATCGTATCGGCGCGCAAAAGCGGCTCGAAATAGATGCTTTCGGTGCCGAAGCGGACGCCAAGCCGGCTCAGCGCCTTTCTCTCCGCCGGTTTCAGGGCGCCGACTTGGCCCGCAACGTCGAGCGCGCGCAAGCATCCGAGCGCGTCGACCAGCTGATACACAAGCCCCCGCCCGACACCACCTAGCGGCAATGCTTCGGCGGCGAAAAGCGGGGCCAGCCGGCGCTCGATCTCATTGCGCAGAAATTCCTGGAGACGTCGGCGCACCTTCTCGCGCGCCTCCCCTTCGAGGAACTCCCCGGCAAGCGGCTCCGCCCTGGGCGCCACCAGCTTTGCTCCAGCCACCATTCGGCCGACCACAGCGCCGCGCCAACGCAGCTCCCCGCTCGGCGCCGATTGCGAAAGCGTCGTCGGCATCAGCGGCGAGAAGCCGGATACGGGCGGCGACCTCGCTGCGGAGAACCCGGCTCGCCGCAGCAATCAGCATCCGCATCTCGACGCCATCGACCGAATCGGGAACAAAGAGCAAACCATCGATGCGGCCGACATAAGCGCCCTCGACGAGAACCTCACCCGCCTTTGATACCGCGGCGATCAGTTCGCCCTCGGAAGCGAGCTGGCGCGCCAGAAACGCCGATCGCCGGTCAACGAAGCGCTGAGTGATGCTTTCGTGCAACGCGTCCGAAAGCCGATCCTCGATACCGCGTGCGCGCTCCTGCCACTCCGCTGAATCCTCGACCCAGTCGCCGCGATGGGTGATGTAGGTCCAGGTGCGGATGTGCGCGATGCGGGCCATCAAAGTGTCGATGTCGCCATCGACGCGGTCGAGGTTCGCCATCTGCCCGGCGACCCATGCGATCGGAAGCCGCTCCTCGGGTCCCGCGAGGTGAAGAAAGCAATGGGCAAGCAGCCGTGTGTGGCTCTCGCTCATGACTTTACGAAAGTCGGGAATCTGGCAGACCTCCCAAAGCAGCCGAACCGCAGCCGGATGAGTGGCCAGTTCGCCGATATCCGGGTTACGCGCGAGGGTTTGGAGGGCGCGCTGGTCGTCTGCTTCGCGGGCCTGGACGAGCCCAGGCACGGAAGGCCGCTCGTCGAGGCTCTTCAACAACGCTGCGACCGATCCGAATTGCAGAAGGTTGTTGCGCCAGTTTAGACGGGTCAAAGGCTCAAAGCTGTGCGTTTCGATCGCTTCGACGATTTCGGCGTCGAGCGGACGCTGCTCGGCTGTGGTGCCGAATGTGCCGTCACTCATATGCCGCCCGGCGCGGCCGGCGATCTGGGCAATTTCGGCTGCGGTCAGCAGCCGCGGGCCGCGCCCGTCGAATTTGCCGATCCGGGCGAAGGCGACATGGTCGAGATCCATGTTTAGTCCCATGCCGATGGCATCGGTCGCGACGAGATAATCGACCTCGCCGGCTTGGAACATCCCGACCTGGGCATTGCGGGCCCGGGGGCTCAGCGCCCCCAGGACTATCGCGGTGCCGCCTCGCTGCCGGCGAATCAGCTCGGCGAGCGAGAAGACATCCGAAATAGCGAAGGCGACGACCGCGCTACGCGGCGGCAGCCGGGTCACCTTTTTGTAGCCCGTATAGGACAGTGTCGAGAAGCGCGGCCGGCTCACATACTCGACCTCGGGGACCAGCCGCCGCATCAGCGGCTTTATCGTGTCGGCGCCGAGAAACATCGTTTCGTGCGAGCCGCGCGCATGCAAGAGGCGCGCGGTAAAGACGTGGCCACGCTCGGGGTCGGCGCACAGCTGGATTTCGTCGACTGCCAGGAAATCGACCTGGCGGTCGAGGGGCATCGATTCTACGGTGCAAACGAAGTAGGACGGGTTCGGCGGCAGGATCTTCTCTTCGCCGGTGATCAGCGCAACCGAGCGTGCGCCCCTCAGCTTGACAATCCGATCGTAATTCTCGCGGGCGAGCAGCCGCAGCGGGAACCCGATCATGCCGCTGCGATGGCCCAGCATTCGCTCGATGGCGAGATGCGTCTTGCCGGTATTGGTCGGCCCAAGGACCGCGACGAGCCGCGGAGCGGGGCGGAACATGGCCATGGTGTAAAGGTATCGGGTGGAATCGCCGCCAGGGCAAGGGCGAACCGAACAAAATCGGCGGTGCGACGCTGCGCATGAGAGTTGGACCAAGCTTCCGTGGGCTCCTCTTAACAGCTGGTTAGGGAGATTCTGCTCAACTCGGCATACCACGGCACAATTTGCGGCGAAGTGAAGGCTGTCCAGAGAAACAACGGGATGCTGCTAGAGAGCTACTGTTCCCGGCTGGGGAGCTTGGTCGAACACCGGTACTCCAGCCTCGCCCTTCTGGAGGCGAAACAACAAGCTGAAAAGGCCGCCTCTGTCGCACATGAAGCGATGTTGAAGGCAAAGGCCGCCGACCGCGCCAAAAGCAACTTCCTCGCTAATATGGCTCACGAGCTGCGCACGCCGCTAAATGCAATCATTGGCTTTTCCGAAGTCATCAAGCTCGATCAATTCCGGATGCGGCAAAATTATCCAGAATATGCCGGATACATCCACGATGCAGGCACAATTTTACTCGATATCATCAACGGTATTCTCGATCTCGCGCGAATTGAAGCGGGTCGGGTCCTTCTTCAGGAAGAGCTTATTACGCTTGGCGAGCTGCTTCAGTCCTCGATCAATACTATAAAGCCGATCGCTCAACGGAAATCTATAGAACTCGCTTGCGATATCCAAAAGCCGTGGACGATGATTTACGTCGATCCGACTAAAATAAAACAAGTCACGCTCAATTTGTTATCGAATTCCGTTAAATTCACGGAGCCGCGAGGTCGTATTCAGGTCAATTCAGTGCTCAACAACACCGGAGATCTGGTGCTCTCGATCAGAGATACGGGGATTGGCATCCCTCCCGAGCAGATCGAAAGAATTTTTCAACCCTTCGAGCAAATCGCAGATCACCTGACCCGCGAACATCAGGGTACCGGTCTCGGATTGCCAATCGCGAAGGCCTTGATCGAACTACATGGTGGCGAGCTGATTCTGAGCAGCCAACCAGGTGCGGGGACGACCGCAAGACTTCGGCTTCCTAGCGACCGAGTGCGAAGTGTTGCAGCCTCCGCGCAAATACCGGCGGCTCTCCCGACCAGCTGAACGAGACGATGCCATCCCCAAAACCAAGCTTAGCAGGTTTGCAAACATGGACGGCTGCACTCCCGCGCTATGTGATGACGTGCATTTAGGGCGCGTTATTGCGGTGTCGGCCTGTCAAGCGGTCGCGTTACTCGAAAGGTCGGATTCCGCAGCCTCGGATCGCGATCTGCCACTCGAGATGGGTACCCTGGTCAAGATGCGGACGCGAGTCTCGATCGCGTACGGCATGGTGACAGGACTGAGGGTACCGCTGCCGAGTTTGGAGGCTTCCGATAAGGATCTGAGACTCGTCGAGCTGGAGCTTGTCGGCGAGATTCGAGACACCGACGCGGTCCCCGACTTTGAGCGCGGCCTCTCCGCCTATCCGGCGCTGGACGAGCCCGTCTATCTCGCCTCGGCACAGGACGTCGCCCAGGTTTATGCCCGCCCCAAGGTGGTTGCGACCCCGGTCGGCACAATTCACCAGAATGGTGCGGTACCGGCCTATATCCTGATCGATGAGCTGTTCGGCAAGCATTTCGGTATTGTCGGCACCACTGGATCGGGAAAATCTTGTGGGCTCGCAACCATCCTCAGGGCGGTCATCGATCAAAGTCCGAACGCCCATGTGGTATTGCTGGATCCCCATAATGAATACGCCCGAGCCTTTGGTGGTCGTGCCATAGTGCTCAGCCCAGGAAATGGCTTACAGCTCCCGTATTGGTTATTCAATTTTGAAGAATTAACCGAAATCGTAATCGGGCCAGATCGCAACGCCGAACAAGTTAAAATACTTGGAGAGGCAATACTTGCTTCTAAACAGTCTTACTTCACCAAGGCCGGCCTGGACAAATTCGGGACAGTGGACACGCCGGCTCCTTATCGTATGTCAGACGTGGTTCGCGCACTAGACACGGCGATGGGCAGTCTCAACCGGCCCGACGGCATCCCCTCCTATCAATCCGTCAAGGCAAGAATCCTCGCCCTCCAGAATGATGCTCGCTATGGATTTCGTGTTTGGCGGCCGGTTGACATTGCGTGACGAACTTACTGAGATCCTCGCCCAACTTTTTCGAATCCCGGTAGACGGCAAGCCGGTGACCATACTTGACCTATCCGGGATCCCATCGGAGGTGGTCAATGTGGTCGTCTCGGTGCTCTGCCGGCTCACCTTTGACTTTTCAGTCTGGAACGAAACGCCGGTTCCGCTAACGATCGTTTGCGAAGAGGCCCACCGTTATGCCTCGCGTGATAAGCAGCTGGGTTTCGAGGCGGCGAAACGGGCGCTGTTTCGGATCGCAAAGGAGGGCAGGAAATACGGCGTCTCATTATGCGTGGTTACTCAGCGGCCGTCTGATCTGGCCCCCGGTCTGCTCTCGGAATGCAATACCATTTTCGCCTTCCGGATGACCGCTCAGGAGGATCAGGAGATCGTCCGGCGCGCTCTCCCCGAGGCCTCTCATGGGCTGATGAACTTCTTGCCGGCCCTACGCAACGGTGAGGCGATCGCGGTCGGTGAGGGTGTGTCTATGCCGATGCGGATATGTTTTACGCCTCCGCCCGACGAGCGCCGGCCGAAGAGCGCCACCGCATGCTTCGCGAGTGGATGGTCGAGCGAGGTGGACGGCTCGGTTGTAGAGCACACGGTAGAACGTTGGCGGCGGGGAATGCGATAGCCAGCCTCGTCGATCCCTGCTGACGGGCTTGCGCAGCAAAGAATTCCGCCACATATCCTCGGCGCGTTCCCGCCAACCTTTCGACGGCAGCGATGACCCAGGAAACAAGAAGCTTCCAGGCGGAAGTCAGCCGCCTACTCGACATAGTCGCGCATTCGCTTTACAGCGAGAAGGAGATCTTCCTGCGCGAGCTGATCTCGAATGCCTCGGACGCTTGCGACCGGCTGCGTTATGCCGCGTTGACCGAGCCCCAATTAGCCGAAGGCGATGCCGAATATCGCGTAACGCTTACCCCCGATAAATCCGCCCGCACCCTGACGATCGCCGATAACGGGATCGGGATGAACCGCGAAGAGCTGATCGACAACCTCGGCACGATCGCCCGGTCCGGCACCGCCGCTTTTGTGAGCCAACTGTCGGGCGACGCGGGCAAGGACATGAGTTTGATCGGGCAGTTCGGGGTCGGCTTCTATTCGGCATTCATGGTCGCCGAGCAAGTCGAGGTCTTGAGCTGCAAGGCCGGCGAAAGCCAGGGCTGGCGCTGGATGTCCGACGGCAAGGGCGAGTTCACGGTCGAGCCGCTGTCGGAGGCCGCGCGCGGGGCCGAGATTGTCGTTCATTTGCGCGAGGGGGAAGACGAGTATCTCGACCCGGCAACGCTGCGGCGGATCGTCAAGACTTATTCGGACCATATCGGGTTACCGATCATCCTGAAGAATGGCGGCAAGGAAGAGACGATCAACACTGCCTCGGCGCTGTGGACCCGCCCCCGATCGGAAATCACCGCCGAGCAATATAAGGAGTTCTATCACCACGTCGGCCACAGCTTCGACGACCCGTGGTTGACCTTGCACAATAAGGCAGAGGGTGTTCTCGAATACACAAACCTCCTGTTCGTACCGTCCACCAAACCTTTCGATTTGTTCGATCCGGAGCGCAAGAGCCGGATCAAACTCTATGTCAGACGGGTGTTTATCACCGACGAGGCGACCGATCTTTTGCCGGCCTACCTGCGGTTCCTTCGTGGGATCGTCGACAGTGAGGACCTGCCGCTCAACATCAGCCGCGAGATGCTGCAATCCAACCCGATGGTCGCGAGAATTCGCCAGCAGCTAACGAGGCGAGTATTGAGCGAGCTCACGAAAAAGGCAGGCGAGGCGGCCGACGAATACGCCAAATTCTGGGATAATTTCGGCGCCGTCCTCAAGGAAGGTCTCTACGAGGATCGCGATCACCGCGAGGAATTACTGGGACTTGCTCGGTTTCGGTCGACGACCCGGGATCACCTCGTTTCGCTCGACGATTACGTTGACGCGATGAAACCGGGGCAGGACGCTATCTACACAATTCACGGCGACAATCTCGACGTGATCAAAAAAAGCCCGCAGCTCGAAGGTTTTCGGGCGCGCGGAGTTGAGGTCCTGTTGATGACAGACCCGATCGACGAGTTCTGGGTCCCGACAATTGGCCGTTACAAGGAGAAGCCGTTGAAATCGGCGACCCGCGGCGGCGTCGATCTCGACAAGATCCCGCTATCCGAGGCTCCCGAGGGGAACGGGCCCGAGCCCCCGGCGAAGTTAGCCAGCCTGATTGCGATTTTCAAATTGGCGCTCGGCGACTCAGTGAAGGATGTGCGCAGTTCCGAGCGTCTTACCGACAGCGCCGTTTGCCTCGTCGCCGACGAAGGCGATATGGACATGCACCTCGAGCGAATGTTGAAACAGCACCGTCAGCTCGACAGCGCTTCCCGACGTATTCTGGAGGTCAACCCGCGCCACAAGCTGATCGAGCGGCTGGCTGCGAGCGTCGGGGAACCTGGCGCATCCGACCAGCTGTCGGAATTTGCCTGGCTGCTTTTAGACCAGGCGCGGATCGTCGAAGGCGAGCAGCTCCCGGATCCGCCCGCTTTCGCCCGCCGCCTAGCCATGCTGCTCGAGCGGGGTTTGCCGCAACCGGCATAACGGGTGCTGCGCGCCTTCGTTTCGGACCCTGTGGATGAGGGCGAGCGCGGTACAGCGTGAACAGGCTAGACTAGAAGGGAGGGTAGAGCCTTCGTGCCCGGAAAACGCGCCACCGGCGCATCCATCCGGCTGAAAGCCTGCATCGGGCTTGCCTTGCTCCTCTCGGCGAGTTGCTCTCGAACTCCCGCCAGTCTCAGCCGTCGATTTTCCGCCGATTCCTCCGGGAAATGCGCGTATCTGGTTTTATCGGGTTTATGACCCGACGGAGAGCAAAGGACGGCCGTACATTTACATGAATGGAGCGATCGTTGGTATTTCCGAGCAAGGTTACGTGTTCTATCGCGATGTTCTCGCCGGGCTGTACCATGTCTCGGTCGAGAGCTACGGACGCGATCTCTTTCAATTCCGGGACGTTGCGCTCGTGCCCGGTCAGCAAGCATATGTGAAAATCTTATCTCTGCGGAGCTGGGTGGAATTGGGGCGGAACTTCAGTCGTGATACATTTTACGTTCTGATTGTTCCGCCCACCTTTGCGCAAGGGGAAATTTCGCAATACCCGTTTCTAGCTGCCGCCGAGCCGTAGTGCGCTGTGACAAGCCGCTCTCGTATTGAGGTTACAGCGAATTAATCCGCCTGAAAGCCCCCTGTCACCCGGCAGACCCAATTGCCGCGCGATCCGCTCTCGCTGGTCGCAGTCCGCGGCCCGCCGGGCATTCTCCGTACGCAGGAGGACAAATTGGTGGAAAACAAAGAAGACAATGGGCGCCGGCCCTGGCTGCGCAAGAGCCGCGCCGCAGCGCTCGGTTTCGGACTCGGCGCAACACTCGCGCTGTCACCCTTCGTATGGGCCGAAAACCCGACCGGTACTACCAACCCTTCCCCGGTTGGAAATACCGCGACAGAGACGATGACCTCTCCGGTGGCGCTGATGCAACATGAGAGCTTCGCGCCACTGGTCAAAAAGGTGTCGCCGGCGGTGGTGAACATCTCGGTTACCCAGAGCGCGGGTTCCGATACAACGGCGGACGAGCCTGAACAGGGATCGCCCGACTTTCCCAACTCGCCGTTCGACGAGTTCCTGCGCCGCTTTTTCGATCAACAGAACCCAAACGGCCAGCGGCACCTCTTTCCGCAAATGCCGGGAAGGCAAGCTCACCGGATCGCGCTCGGTTCCGGTTTTATTATCGATCCTTCCGGTTACGTGGTGACCAACAGCCACGTGGTCGGCGACGCCAGCAAGGTCGAAGTCACTTTGCAGGATGATAGCAAGTACCCGGCGAAAATCATTGGCCGCGATCCCAAGACCGATATCGCGCTGCTAAAGATCAAAGCCGGCAAGCCGCTGCCCTATGTGACATTCGGCGACAGCAGCGCGGCCCAGGTAGGCGACTGGGTCATGGCGGTCGGCAATCCCTTTGGACTTGGCGGGACGGTGACCACCGGGATCATCTCGGCGCGAGGGCGGGATATCCACTCCGGCCCGTTCGACGATTTCCTGCAGATCGATGCGCCGATAAACCGCGGTAATTCAGGCGGCCCGACGTTCAATTTGGACGGCCAGGTGATTGGCATCAATACTGCCATCTATTCGCCCAATGGCGGCAGCGTCGGTATCGGCTTCGCCGTGCCGTCCAATGTTGCCAAAACGATAGTCGCGCAACTGGAGGAGCATGGCAAGGTGAGCCGCGGCTGGCTCGGCGTGCAAATCCAGGAAGTGACGCCGGCGATAGCCGCAAGCCTGGGATTGCAGGGCGAGCACGGAGCGCTTGTTGCTGTCGTGACCCCGGACAGTCCGGGAGCAAAGGCCGGCCTCAAGCAAGGCGACGTGATCTTGTCGTTCAACGGCAGCGAGGTGAGCCGGCTTCACGATCTCCCGCGACTGGTGGCCGAGACCGCACCCGATACTGATGCGAAGATGAAAGTCTGGCGCAACGGCCAGATAACAGAGCTGCAGGCGAGGTTGGGTGAACTCCCCAATAACGAGCAGGTGGCCTCGGCCACGGGTGAGCAGGACGAGTTAGCTCGCGCCGACGCGCTGGGTATGCATTTCGCACCGCTGAACAGCGAGCTTCGGCGCGAGCTGCACACTGGAAAAGAGGTGCAGGGGGTAGTGATTACCCGGGTCGACCCCGGCAGCGCCGCCGACGAGGTCGGATTGAGCGAGGGGGATGTCGTGGTTGCGATCGACCAGCAGCCGGTCAAAACCCCGCAGGAGGCAGCAGCGAAATTGAAGGAAGCCGCCAACTCGCCAAAAAAGAGCGCTCTCCTGCTGCTCAACCGTCACGGGGTGGCACAATATGTCGGCGTAAACCTGGGCGCAAATCAGGGCTAAACCGCCACGCACTCGCCCTCGCAACCCCTCCTCTGAACGCATTCGCTCCAGAGGAGGGGTCGAAGCGATAATCCACAGTCGAAGGAGTGCGGTCGACAGTTCAGCGCGGACGCCAACTCGGAGCCGAGTACCCGCTTGTGTCCCGTACCGATAACGGCACGCGAGCCTCGAGACGCTCCAGTTCGATGCGTGTGCGGGCACCTGCGCGCAGCAAGCGGTCCGTCGCCTCTCGGAGTTCGGCGCGACTCTCTATCGTATCGTCCGCTAACGCAGCATCGAACGCTGCGAGGAACGCCGAGATGTCGCCATCGACTCGTTCGCGCAATGCGCGATCTATGAAAGTGCCGCCATCTCTTATTTTGTGCGACTCCGCCATTGAGCGGCCAGCTCCACCGTTATTGGTCGCTGCATCGGGAGTGGGGCGATGCTGGGCGGGATCCGGGTTCAACCCTTGTTGTTGGTTCCCCACCGACCGAATCGCCGCAGCGTCCATATCGGCGACCTGCCCGCCATGGTGCGGGGTCTCCATGGGTTGAGCATTGTTGTGCGACAGCGCCAGGTGAAGCGTGCGGCGGGGCTCCCCAGGTTGGCGCTGCGGGTCGGCCGTACCAAAGGGGCTTGGCGAATTCCCGGTTCCTAAGGCAGGGGCCTGAGCCGGCGCCTCGGTTTCCCCCTTTGCCGGACGGCCCGGAGCTTCCGTCACGGCGATTTCCGCGCCTATTTCGCTTGCTCCCGCCGTCCCATTCGACGCTGAATCTGGTCCGGCGGACACAGGCTTGGGATCCGAGCCATCTATGGGAGACGAGGCCTGGGCCGTGGGAGCGAGCACGGCCGCTTCGCCGATTTCCGGCGCTCCATTTATAAATTCTCTCGTCGGCATATCGTTCGGGTGCCCTTTCACCAGGCGCGGTTCCGGCAATTCGATTCCGCTCTGCTCGGTGCTATCCACAGTCGCGTCGCGCGCGCGGCTTCGGCCTAAGATATAGCTGATAGCTGGCGGCGAGCAGTCATAGGTCCGAGCTATGCTCGCCAGAGTTTCACCGGTTTCATATCTCTTGATAATCGAGGGCCAGTCCTGTTGGGGTATTTTCCCTCTTTTACTTGATCTCTCCATGTTGCGGACCTTTTGCTACAGCTCTTGTTTGTCTGTTGTTGCTTAGAAAGTCATACATCTCAACAGCGGTGTCTAACTGACACCGTTGATCATTATAGGCTAGTAGATCGACGGCTAGAGTGACGAACGCACCTGAGCAACGCGCGCTCAAACTCGCGGGAGCACCGAAACCCGAGCCCTTGCTTCAGAACCTTTATATTACCGCTTGCGTAGTGAACGGGGAAGAGGAATTCTTAGTTCCGGAGCGCTTCTTTGCGGAGACCTGCATCCCACATCCAGACTCCTCGCGGACTGATCAGATTCGGACGATCTTGCCAGGGTTGAGAATACCGTCGGGATCGAGTGCCATTTTTATCGTACGCATGACGCTGACCGCTTCGCCATGCTCGGCGATGAGGAAGTCCATTTTGCCATAACCGATCCCATGTTCACCCGTGCTGGTCCCCTCCATCGCAAGAGCGCGATTGACCATGCGCTCGTTGAGCCGGTTGGCTTCGGCCAACTCCTCCGGGCGATTCGGATCGAGCATAAAAACGAGGTGAAAGTTGCCATCTCCGACATGCCCCACCAAAGCATAGGGAATCGGCGATTGCGCTAAGTCTCGCTTGGTCTCGCCAATGCATTCTGCAAGCCGTGAGATCGGCACGCAGACGTCGGTCGCAAGGCCCTTGGACCCGGGGCGAAGCGCCAATGCCGCGTAATAAGCGTCATGCCGCGCCTGCCACAGTTTGGAACGCTGCTCGGGGGTGGTCGCCCAGCGGAAATCACTGCCGCCATTCTCGCCGGCGACCGCCTTTACCGTCTCCGCCTGCTCCGCCACTCCGCTCGGCGTGCCGTGGAATTCGAAGAAAAGCGTGGGAGCCACCTGATGATCGAGCTTCGAATATTTATTGATTGCGGCCATTTGAATTTCATCGAGCAGCTCGATCCGGGCAACGGGTACGCCGCTCTGAATCGTCGAGATCACGGTGTCGACCGCGCTCTCAATATTCGGAAACGCACAAACCGCAGCCGAAATAGCTTCGGGAATTCCGTATAGGCGAACGGTCAGCTCGGTAATGATCCCGAGCGTGCCCTCCGATCCAATGAACAGGCGGGTCAAATCATAGCCGGCTGCCGACTTGCGTGCTCGCCGCGCGGTCCGAATTACCCTACCATCGGCGAGCACCACGGTCATTGCCAGTACATTCTCACGCATCGTTCCATATCGGACCGCGTTGGTTCCCGAGGCGCGCGTCGCGGCCATCCCGCCGAGCGAGGCGTCGGCACCGGGGTCAATCGGAAAAAAAAGACCGGTGTCACGTAAATGCTCGTTCAGCTGCTTGCGCGTGACACCGGCTTCGACAATGGCGTCGAGATCTTGCGCATTGACGCGCAAGATACGGTTCATCTCAGACATGTCGATGCTTACGCCACCGGCCAATGCGGCTATGTGCCCCTCGAGGGATGTCCCTGCGCCGAATGCAATCATTGGTGTTTTATATTCCGCGCAGAGCTTGACGATAGCCGATACCTCATCGGTGCTGTGGGGAAATGCGACGGCATCGGGGGCATGCGGCATATGGTAGGATTCGTCTTTGCCGTGTTGCGCGCAGACCGCCGCCGAGGTGGAAAGCCGAGCACCGAGCAGCTCGCGTAATGACGCGAGTAGTGATCCATTTAGCGGGAGATGGTGAAGGGCGGCAGATGCGGACATGACGGCGCTCGATTTCCCGGAGCTGGTTCCAGCAGGTCTCAATTACTCCGGCGGGGGCATCGCCGCAACGGCGACGCCGCGGTCCTCGGTCTCAAGAGAACATCGGAGCCGAACCGGAGGATGCAAGCGACCCTTCGCTGCCAGGTGCTCAGTTCGTGATCATCTCCGGAGATGAGCTGCGACAGCCTATGCCTTCGTGTCCGGTACCCTAATCGCCGACATCGCTCATTGAGCATTTAGCAGTGAGGCACTACGTTTCCTGGGCTTACAAGGGCAAGGCTCGGAGGTCGTGATGGCGCTGGCGGCGGTCACCCTCGACGACAAGTACGCGCTGGAGAGGGGACGGGTCTATCTGACCGGCACCCAGGCGCTGGTCCGTCTGCCCATGATGCAGCGCCAGCGCGATGCCGCGGCCGGTCTCAACACGGCCTGTTTCATCTCCGGCTATCGCGGTTCGCCGTTGGGCGGTCTCGACCAGGGCCTGTGGGGCGCCCGGCGGTTTCTCGAGCGCAACCACATACGCTTTCAGCCGGCAATCAATGAAGAGCTCGGCGCGACGGCGGTTTGGGGCAGTCAGCAGATCGGTTTATTCCCGGGGGCCAAATATGACGGCGTTTTCGCCCTGTGGTACGGCAAGGGACCCGGGGTCGACCGCAGTGGCGACGCCTTAAAGCATGGCAATGCCGCCGGTTCGGCACCGCATGGTGGGGTACTTCTCCTTGCCGGCGACGACCACACCTGCAAATCGTCGACTCTGCCGCATCAGTCCGAATACGCCTTTATGGACGCCTGCATCCCGGTACTAAACCCGTCGGGAGTGCAGGAAATCCTCGATCTCGGCCTCTATGGCTGGGCGATGTCGCGCTACTCCGGGTGTTGGGTAGCCTTTAAGACGATCGCCGAGACCGTCGACAGTTCGGCCTCGGTCGAGATCGGCCCGGAGCGCACCGAAATCGTGCTCCCCGACGATTTCGAGATGCCGCCCGGCGGACTGAATATTCGCTGGCCCGATCAGCCTCTCGATCAGGAATTCCGGCTGCATAAATACAAGCTCTACGCGGCATTGGCTTTCGCGCGCGCCAATCGGCTAGACCGCATCGTTATCGACAGTCCCCGGCCGCGCTTCGGAATCGTCACTACCGGCAAATCCTACCTTGATGTGCGCCAAGCGCTCGACGATCTCGGGATTGACGACGCGCATGCGGCGGATATCGGCTTCCGCCTGTACAAGGTTGCGATGGCCTGGCCGCTGGAACGCGAGGGCATCCGTCAGTTTGCCGAGGGGCTCGAGGAAATCCTCGTCGTCGAGGAAAAACGCGCCGTCATCGAGAATCAGTTCAAGGAGCAACTCTACAATTGGCGTGAAGACGTCCGGCCGCGCGTCATCGGCAAGTTCGACGAAAACCGCAATTGGATATTGCCGTCGAACGGCGAACTGACGCCGGCTCAGATCGCGCGCGTCATAGCGCAGCGCATTGCTCGGTTTCACACTTCGCCACGGATTGCCGAACGGCTTGCCTTTCTCGAGGCGAAGGAACGGCAGCTGGGCGGCAACATCGTGCCGTTCAGCCGTACTCCCTATTTCTGCTCCGGCTGCCCGCATAATACTTCCACCAAGGTTCCGGAGGGCAGCCGCGCGCTCGCCGGCATCGGCTGCCATTACCTCTCCCAATTTATGGATCGGTCGACTGCGACTTTTACCCAGATGGGCGGGGAAGGGGCGCCGTGGATCGGTCAGGCGCCATTCACGGAAACGCAGCATATATTCGCCAATCTCGGTGACGGCACCTACACCCATTCAGGTGTACTGGCGATACGCGCGGCGGTCGCCGCCAAGGTCAACATCACCTACAAACTGCTGTTCAACGACGCAGTGGCGATGACCGGCGGGCAGCCGATCGACGGCGGCTTGACCGTGCCGGTGCTGACCCGCCAGCTTGCCGCCGAGGGCGTGCGCCGGATCGTCGTCGTGACCGACGAGCCCGACAAATATCCGCCGGGCGTCGATTTCGCACCGGGCGCGACGGTGCGCCATCGCGATGATCTCGACGCGGTTCAGCGCGAGCTGCGGGATATCGAGGGCGTAACTGCCATTGTTTACGATCAGACCTGCGCCGCCGAGAAGCGCCGCCGTCGCAAGCGCGGCCGCTTTCCCGACCCGCGCCAAGCGGGTCTTCATCAACGATCTGGTCTGCGAGGGTTGCGGGGATTGCTCAAAGGCGTCGAACTGCCTGTCGGTGGTTCCGGTCGAGACCGAGTTCGGCCGCAAACGGGAAATCGATCAGTCGAGCTGCAACAAGGATTATTCTTGCGTCAAAGGTTTCTGTCCGAGCTTCGTCACAGTGCATGGCGGTGCGCTGAAGCAGCGCAAAGCGGGCGATCTCAGGCGAGGACGAGCTGGCGCCGCTGCCCGAGCCGGCTCACCCGGATCTCGACCAACCCTACGGCATTCTCGTTACCGGGGTTGGTGGAACCGGCGTCGTCACGATTGGCGCGCTCCTCGGGATGGCCGCCCATCTCGAACAAAAGGGCTGCACGATCCTCGACATGACCGGCCTCGCCCAGAAGGGGGGCGCCGTCTACAGCCATGTGCGGATCGCCCGCAGGCCGGAGGAGATCCATGCAGTGCGCATTGCCGCCGGCGGCGCTCACCTGCTCCTGGGGTGCGATCTTGTAGTCGCGGCGAGCGCCGACGCGTTATCAAAGCTGCAGCACGGGCACAGCCGCGCGATCGTCAACAGCCACGAGACCATCACCGGCGACTTCACCCGAAACCCCGATCTCAACATTTCCTAGCCGAGAACTGCAGCGCAGCATTGCCGAGGCGACCGGAGCGGATAACGCCGAGTTTATCGACGCCACCCGCGCCGCCACCGGCCTCTTCGGAGATTCGATCGCGAGCAATCTTTTCATGCTCGGCTTTGCCTACCAGCGCGGAGCGGTCCCATTGTCCGCCGACGCCCTCGAGCGGGCGATCGAATTGAACGCGCGTTGCCGTCGAATTCAACCAACGCGCCTTCCGTTGGGGACGGCGCGCCGCGGTCGATCCGGCCCTTGTCGACGCGCGTGCGACACCGCGCGGCGCGGTTCCGGAAACTCACCGTCTTTCCGAAACCCTCGAACAAGTGATCGATCGCCGCGTGGCGTTCCTGACCGAGTACCAGAACGCCGCCTATGCAGCCCGCTATGCCTCAGTTGTCCAGCGTATCCGCGAAGCGGAGGCCAGTTGCGTGGGCGAGACGGCCCTGACGGACGCGGTTGCACGCGCTCTGTTCAAGCTCATGGCCTACAAAGACGAATACGAGGTCGCCCGTCTATACACCGAGACCGATTTCCTCGAGCGGGTGGCCGATCGCTTCGAAGGCCCCTACGAGTTGCATTTCCATCTGGCCCCGCCGCTGCTTGCCGACCGCGATCCCGAAAGCGGGCATCTGCGCAAACGCATCTACGGACCCTGGATGATCTCCGTTTTCCATATCCTGGCAAAGCTCCGACAACTGCGCGGCACCCCCCTCGACATCTTTGGCCGCAGCGAGGAACGGCGAACCGAACGGCGCCTGATCGGCCAATACGAGGCTGTGCTCGAGGAAATCATCAGCCGTTTGTGCGCCGCGAACCATTCAACGGCAGTCGAGCTCGCCGCATTGCCCCTCGAAATCCGCGGCTTCGGCCATGTCAAACAGGCCAATTTGACCCGGGCGAAAGCAAGAGAGGCCGCGCTGTTGACCCGCTTTCGCTCGCCGTCCCCCACTCACGCTCTTGCCGCGGAATAATAGGCCGCCGCCACCCCGCTCACTCAGCTCGTTTCCACCGGGAGTGCGATAAAACGGGAGTTCCCCTCGCGCTCGACGCGCACCAGTACATTTTTGCGTCCGTTCTTTTTGGCGGTGGCGACTTTCTGTTGCACCTCCTCCGGGGCTGATACCGCCTCATGTCCGACGGCAATCACGAGGTCTCCCGAGCGCAAGGCCTGCGCGGCTGCCGGACTATTCTGCGGTACCTCAGTAATAACAACGCCCTTCGCCGTTTCGGGCAACGAAAACTGCTTTCGCAGCTCGGGAGACAGCTTGCTGAGCTTGAGGCCCAAAACGTCGATGCTCGGGGGCGGCTTCGGTTTTTCCGGTTCCGGCTGAGGGGGCGCGGGGCGGTTTAGGCTCAACGCCGCGACCTTGAGATCGACTTCGTGTTCCTTGCCGTCGCGCCACATCGTCAACTTGACAGGGGTGTCGGGCGGCGTATCGGCGACCAGCCGAGGCAGCTGTCGGCTGCGATCGATCTGCTTGCCGTCGTAAGAGAGGATAACGTCTCCGGGCTGCAGCTTTGCTTGCGCCGCCGGGCTTGACGGATCGACCGCCGCGATCATCGCGCCGCGGCCTTTGTCGAGGCCGACCGCTTCGGCGATCTCATCGGTGACGGGCTGGATACGCGCCCCGATCCAGCCCCGCTCTACTTTACCGGTCGCTTTCAGCTGTTCGACGATCGGCCGAGCCAATGCCGAGGGAATGGCAAATCCGATACCGATCGAACCACCGGAAGGCGAAAAGATCGCCGTGTTAATGCCGATCACCTCTCCGGCGAGGTTGAACATCGGGCCGCCGGAATTGCCGCGGTTGATCGAGGCGTCCGTCTGCAGGAAGTCGTCATAAGGCCCGGAGTGAATGTCCCGCGCCGTGGCGGAGATGATGCCGGCCGTCACCGTGCCGCCAAGGCCAAAGGGGTTGCCAATCGCCAGCACCCAGTCGCCAACTTTTGTCTTTGTGGAATCCCCCCAGCTGGCTGCCGGCAATGGTGTTTTCGGCTCGACCTTGAGAAGGGCGAGATCAGTCACCGTGTCCCGCCCGATGACCTCGGCCTGTAGTGTCGTATCATCCGCGAACGTCACAGTTATTTGCTCGGCATTGGCGATCACATGATTGTTGGTGACGACTATCCCCGACGGATCGATGATGAACCCAGAACCTAGTGATGCAGCCCGCGGCGCAGGAGGATTTGGCCCGCCCGGTGCGCCTTTCTCGCCGAAGAAATCACGAAAGAATTCGTCGAGCGATGATCCCGGCGGCAGTTGTGCCTCGGGCGTCCCCTTTGCCGGTGCCGCCGCGGTCGCCTGGGTCGTTGAAATGTTGACGACGACACCACCCAACCGCGCTGCGAGTTGCGAGAAAACCTCCGCGAACGGGGTTTCCGGCGCCTCGGCCGCGCCCGGCAACGGCGCGCTCAACAACAGCGTCAGCAAAGCGGCACGGAGGGTGCCTCGGGCGCCGAAAAACGCCAAGACATAACTCCTTTTCTGACGAGCCGCCTTCCACTCGTCCGCGTCTGATGTGCGGAAGTTCCGGGATGGGCTCTCGGCGGACGGGATATGCAATCGCCGCCGGCTGCTTGGCAAGACGGAACAGCAAGGTGAGCCACGATGACCCAACCGGCCCGCTCGGGGACCGATATCGATAAAGACAATTGGGTAGCGGTCTTCTATGTTCACACGTCCTAGAGACGTCGCTGCCAGTAGGATCGCGTCGAAAAGCTGCACTCTTCAATGAGACGAGCACGCCTAGATCACCTGTGTCAGCGATCTCCGGCGCGATATCGGTGCTTCACTGAAGCGGTTTGGTATGGAGATGAATACAAGGCGCCTCCGCAGCGCCAAGATCGTCGCGACACTTGGCCCATCGAGCTCGACGAATGAGAGGATCAGGGCCCTCTTTGAAGCCGGGGTAGACGTATTCCGGCTCAATTTCAGCCACGGGACGCACGAGGATCATCAAGCCCGTTTCGCGGCGATCCGCTCAATCGAGAGCGCGACAGGGCGCCCGATCGGCATCCTCGCGGATTTGCAGGGGCCAAAGCTACGGCTCGGCACTTTTACCGAGGGTCGGGTCGATCTCGCTGTGGGCCAACCGTTTCGCGTTGATCTCGATCGACAACCGGGTGATTGCAGCCGTGCCCCCCTCCCGCATCCCGAAATCTTCGATGCGTTGCGCCCGGGCACCGAACTGCTTGTCGATGACGGCAAGGTGCGGCTTCGGGTTGAGACCTGCGGCGCGGACTTTGCCGACACGTCATGCCTGGTCGCAGGACCAGTTTCCGACCGCAAAGGGGTGAACGTGCCGAATGCCGTGTTGCCAATATCGGCCGTGACAGAGAAGGACCGTGCCGATCTCGCCTTCGCGCTCGAGCACGGGGCGGATTGGATTGCTTTCTCTTTCGTTCAGCGTCCCGATGACGTCGCCGAGGGGCGAAAGCTGGTAGCTGGCCGGGCCGGCGTCATGGTCAAACTCGAGAAGCCGTCGGCAATTCAGCATCTGCCTGAAATCATCGAGCTCGCCGACGGATTGATGGTCGCGCGCGGGGATTTGGGGGTCGAAATGCCACCCGAGGACGTGCCGAGCGTGCAGAAGCAGATCATCCATGCTTGCCGGCTCGCCGGAAAGCCCGTGATCGTCGCAACGCAAATGCTGGAATCAATGATTGGGTCTCCGACGCCGACCCGGGCCGAAGCCTCTGATGTAGCGACCGCGGTCTACGAGGGGGCCGACGCGGTGATGCTGTCGGCCGAGACGGCGGCCGGACGATATCCGGTAGAGGCGGTCGCGATTATGGACCGCATCGCGTCACGGGTGCAAAAAGACCCGCTCTATCATTCGACATTGGAGAGTACTCGGATCGAACACGAGCACACGGCTCCCGACGCGATCAGCGCCGCCGCCTGTCAAGTCGCGAATCTGGTCGGTGCGGCAGCGATTGTTTCCTATACGACGTCCGGCGCGACCGCCTTGCGCGCCGCTCGCGAACGCCCCGAGGCCCCAATTCTGGTGCTGACCTCCAACCTTGGAACCGCGCGGCGGCTCGCGGTCTTGTGGGGCGCGCATTGCGTACACACCAGAGACGTGAAGAATTTCGGTGATATGGTGCAGCAGGCGGTACGGATTGCCCATCGCGAGAAGATTGCCGAACCTGGGCAACGGCTGGTCATCACCGCGGGCGTTCCGTTCGGCACACCCGGCGCAACCAACGTCCTCAGGATCGCTTGGGTCGACCGCTGATCCCTAGTAAGTTAATGAGTGACTAAGGGGGCTCAACGATTGCTGTCGCGGGGATCAGGGGGCGCCTCCATCGGGCAGGGGATTGCTTTAGACCAGGTGCGGCTGTCAGGCTCCAGGGGAGTGATGAATCTGCAAATTCTCAAGATCGATCGAAACAGGCGCGGAGCTTGATGGACCTCTCAGTCGTGATCCCGGTAAAGGACGAGGCGGCCAACGTGGCGCCGCTCGTCGCCGAGCTTCGCGCAGCGCTCGACGGCTTGTTGGATTATGAGATAGTTTACGTCGACGACGGCAGCGAAGATGGGACCGCCGCCGAAGTCGCGCGGCTTCAAGCCGCGGCGCCGCATTTGCGCTTGCTGCGGCACCTGCGTAGCTGTGGGCAGAGTGCCGCTATCCGGAGCGGGGTGAGGGCAGCGCGCGCGGCCTGGATCGCAACGCTCGACGGAGATGGCCAGAACGATCCCGCCGATATTCCAAAATTGTGGCGGATGGGGCTCACCGCTCCGGTGGCGCCTCCGCTATTGATTGCTGGCTATCGCGAAGGCCGGCAGGACAGCTGGACGAAGCGCTTCGCATCCCAAATCGCCAACCGGGTACGGCGCCGGATGCTCCGAGACGACACGCCCGATACCGGATGCGGTTTGAAGCTGTTCCCGCGCTCGCTTTTCCTAGACCTGCCATACTTCGACCATATGCACCGGTTTCTTCCGGCGCTCGTACTGCGCGAGGGCGGGATTGTGCGGACGATTCGGGTCAACCATCGTCCGCGGCGTAAGGGTGTCTCGAAATACGGCGTTTTCGACCGGCTGGGCGTCGGCGTCGTCGATCTTTTTGGTGTGATTTGGCTGAAGCGCCGAGCCGCTCGTCCCAACCTCCTCGACGAGGTGTTGCCCGATTTCGAAAACGGCTCCGACCCCTGCTCGCATCTCGGTGGTGCGATGACGCCGAAGATTGGAGGAGCGGCGACGGCCGTTCCTTTGATCGGCTTACGCCGCGCAACCAGCCTCATGGTCCTCGGCCTCATCGCAATTGCTGCTATGGCAGCCTGGCACTGGAGGACAGTTTTCGATCCGATCGCGATTACCACCGCGATCGGCCGCTATCCCGCAGCCCCATTGGGGTTTTTAGCCGCCCATGTCGCGGCAAGCCTGGTATTTATACCGCGCACCCTGCTCGCCATTGTCGCCGGGCTGCTCTTCGGCACCGGATGGGGTATCGTCTGGGCCGGATTGGGCAGCGTAGCCGGTGCAGCGGCGGGCTTTCTGCTCGCACGTTACGTCATTTCGGGGTTGATCGATTTCCAACGTGCCTCCCGCATGAGGTCGCTGTCGGGGTGGGTCGAGCGGGGCGGTTGGCGCGCAGTGGCATTATTGCGGCTGATCCCGATCATGCCGCATAGCGTTGCTAATTACGGGCTGGGTGTGACCGCTCTGCCGCTCGGCGCGTTCGCCTTCGGGTCGCTGATTGGCCAATTGCCTCTAACGATCGCCTATGTCGAGCTCGGGGCGGCAGGGGAACGGCTGCTGGCTGGCGGCGCCGGCTGGATCGAGTCGACATTGATCGGTTTCGCCGCTCTTTCCCTATCGCTCCTGTTCTCCGTGTATTTCCGTCGGCGTTCCCGATGACCACTCCGCAACGCTTTCGGCTCCGGCCCGCCGGTGGCCCAGTCGAGGAGTTCGACCGTATGTACGATCGGAACTGGGGAACCGGCCGCGAGCTGAGTCATGCAGCCGATGTTGCCGGTTGCAACCAGATCCGGCTGAGTGGCCACGATGTTGGCCAACTTGCGATCCCGCAGCGCGGCGGCGATATCCGGCTGCAGGATGTTGTAGGTCCCCGCCGAACCGCAGCAGAGATGCCCTTCCGGCACGTCTAGCGGCTCGAAACCCGCCGCTGCGAGGAGCCTCTTTGGCCCTGCATGGATCCCCTGCCCGTGCTGCATCGAGCAGGCAGAATGATAGGCGACGCGCCGGTTCCGCGCAGGAACGGCATCATTGGTCTTGCTGAAGCCCAGGCTTTCAACCACCTCCGTGACATCGCGGGCGAGCCCAGCGATGCGCGCCGCCTTCTCCGCATATGAAGGATCGTCGCGCAGCATAAAACCGTAATCCTTGACCGTCGTGCCACACCCCGAGGCGTTGATCGCGACGGCGTCGAGGCCGCACGCCAAGCGCTCGCGTTCCCAAGCATCGATGTTGGCGCGAGCGAAATCGAGAGCGGCGGCCTCCTGCCCGAGATGATGGGCGAGCGCCCCGCAACAGCCGCTGCCTTTTGCCACGACCACTTCGCAGCCATGACGGGTCAGAAACCGGATGGTCGCTTCGTTGATTTCGGGTGCCAGAACCTTTTGTGCGCACCCAGGCAACAACACGGCGCGCATCCGCCGATCCCCCTGCGCGGTAAACACTTGCGACCGATCCATTGGAGAGGCGGCAGGTACCGAATCGGGGGTAAGTGCTAGCAACGCCGCGAGCCGCTCGGGCAGATACCGTTCCAAAGGCTCGACGGCAGCCGCGCAGCGCAGGGCCAGTCGGAACAGCCGCGGCCGTGATAAGACCGTGCCGAGCAACCTCCTTAGGACCCTCTCCACCCACGGACGACGGTAATTGCGTTCGATCCATCGCCGAGCATGGTCGACCAGGTGCATGTAGTTCACGCCGGACGGGCAAGTTGTCATACATGCTAGGCAGGAGAGACATCGGTCGATGTGCTTCACCGTATCGGTGGTGACTTTGCCGCTGGCGAGCATGTCCTTGATGAGGTAAATGCGCCCGCGCGGACTATCGAGCTCATCCCCGAGTAGGACATATGTCGGGCAGGTCGCAGTGCAAAACCCGCAGTGGGTGCAGGTCCGCAGCACCTTTTCGGATTGTACCACGTCGGGATCGGCAAGCTGTTCGGGCGTGAAATCGGTCCGCACCGCTTCAAAACCCGTCGAGCATGCGCCCGGGATTGAGGATCCGGCGCGGATCGAAGCTTTCCTTGATCCGACCGGCGAGCGCTGCCAGAGGCGGGGGCTGCGGTTCGAACACCGGGACCGAACGGCGCAGCTCGGGCGAACCCTTAATCAAAGTGGCGTGCCCGGTGCCCCGCCCGTCCGCCCTGCGGATCGCGTCGCGTATCACCGCCGCGCCACCGTCCTCGGCTCCTGCGATCGCCGCCCAAACAAGCCCGCCTGCCCAATCCAGATACCAACCCGTATCAAGGCGGTGCGCGATGGCCTCGCCAAGCTCGCCTCCCCGGTTGGGTGCGACGGAGACGCGCCAGATGGCGCGGTCTCCGGACCCTGCGAGGGGCATTACATCGCGAATCGCTCGCCAGAATGCGATGGAAGCTTCGTCGTCGAGCGAGCTGGCCTCGCAATCCGCCCCCAATTCGGCCAAAAGCCGCTCGCGGCGAAATACAACCGAAGGGTAGGGACCTTCAAGGCGAAGCGCGGCGACCGCGGTCGACCCGGATACCCACATCAAACCGGCTGTCGAGGGAGCAGGTAGGTAGGCAGCGCCGGAAATCTCATGCGGCGAGGCGAGCGCTCTGCTTAAGATTCGAACCCCGGCCAGGGCATCGAGCCCCCAGAGCATCACGGTCGAGAGAGCTTCCGGTTGAGGCAGCACCTTTACCGTGACTTCCTCGAGCGCGGCGAGCGTCCCGAAGGAACCGGCCATCAGCTTGCAAAGATCATAGCCGGTGACGTTTTTGACGACTTTGCCGCCTGCCTTAAAGACTTCGCCCCGCCCGCTGACGCCTCGAAAGCCGAGGAAATGATCGCGTGCAGCGCCCGCTTTGATACGCCGAGGCCCCGAAAGATTGCATGCTAACGCGCCGCCGAGGGTACGCCGGCTGCTGACAGAAGCTGGCAGGCCGAACAATGCCCCCAAATCTGGTGGCTCGAAAGCGAGCATCTGACCGGCGTCGGCAAGCGCGGCATCGATTTCGTCGATTGGGGTTGCCGCTCCGGCGGTCAGGACCAGCTCACTTGGTGCGTAGTCCCGAATTCCTGAAAGACGCGATAAATCGAGCATACGGGGCAGCTGGAGGGGACGGCCGAGCCCACGCTTTGATCCGCCGGCGACCACTTCGAGCGGCTCTTCGACGGCCAGCGCCCCGACGATGGCATCGCGCAACTCGTCGAGACTGGCGGGGGCGAAGCGGCTCATTGCCCCCAACTGGTTCAAAAACGCGGCAGATCCGGGAACGGAAGCCGACCGGCATGGACATGAAGACGGCCGAGTTCGGCGCAGCGATGCAGTTGCGGAAACACCTTGCCCGGGTTGAGCAAGCCATCCGGATCGAAAGCGCATTTGAGGCGCTCCTGGTGCGCCAAATCGTTTTCGTCGAACATTGTTCCCATCAGGTCGCGCTTTTCGACGCCGACCCCGTGTTCACCGGTCAGCACTCCACCGACTTCGACGCAGAGCTTGAGGATATCGGCACCGAAGGCCTCGGCACGCTCGATCTCCCCGGACTTATTGGCGTCATAGAGAATAAGCGGATGGAGATTGCCGTCGCCGGCATGGAAGACATTCGCGACTGCGAGCCGGTACTGCTCGGACAGCGATCGCACCCGCGTGAGGACCTCCGCGAGCCGGGCGCGTGGGATCGTGCCGTCCATGCAGTAATAGTCGGGGGAGATCCGCCCGACAGCGGGAAAGGCCGCTTTGCGCCCTGACCAAAACGCTAACCGCTCGGGTTCGTCGCGGCTGGGTTGGATCGTCGTGGCATTATGGTTGCGGGCGATCGCTTCAATCTTGCCGATTAGATAATCGACCTCCGCAGGCGCGCCGTCCAGCTCGACGATGAGCAATGACTCGACATCGAGCGGGTAGCCGACCTTGACGAAGGCCTCAGCGGCGTGGATCGCCGGCCGATCCATCATCTCCATGCCGGCCGGGATTATTCCGGCGGCGATCACCGCAGCGACACAATTGGCAGCATCTTCGGTTTTCGGAAAACCGACCAGTAGTGCCCGCGCCGCAGTCGGCTTGGGAAGGATACGCACGGTAACCTCGGTGACGACGCCGAGCAGCCCCTCGGAGCCGGTCATAATGCCCAGTATATCATATGCCCCAGCGTCGAGATGCTTGCCGCCGAGCCGGATAACCTCTCCGTCGATCAGCACCATCTCGATGCCGAGGATATTGTTTGTCGTAAGCCCATATTTGAGGCAGTGCACCCCGCCGGAATTCTCCGCGACATTGCCGCCGATCGTACACGCGATCTGGCTAGACGGATCTGGAGCATAGTAGAAGCCGGCGTGTTCGACGGCTTTGCTGATCGCCAGGTTGGTGACACCGGGCTGAACGACGGCGCACCGATTCTCGTAATCGATTTCGAGAATGCGATTAAACTTGGCCATGCCGAGGAGGACGCCGTCAGCCAACGGCAGCGCGCCGCCGGATAGCGAGGTGCCGGCGCCCCGCGGGACGACTTTGGCACCGATTTGTTTGCAATAACGCAGTACCGCCGCAACCTGTTCGACGGTCGAGGGCAACACGACGACCAGCGGGAGCTGGCGGTAGGCGGTCAGCCCGTCGCTCTCATATACGCGCCGCTCGGCTTCGGAAACGATGACGCCCTCACCCGGGACAATACGCCGGAGCGCCTCGACGATGTCGGCGCGACGCTCAAGGACCGTCGCGTCCGGTGTCGGCATCCTCATCAGCGGAGCCGTAACGCCGAGAGCATAACTTGCTCAGCCCTGGCGCGCCTTATACCGCGGATTGGCCTTGTTGATGACGTAAACTCGCCCCTTGCGGCGCACGATGCGGCAGCTCTTGTCCCGCTTCTTTAATGTCTTGAGTGAATTGACGATCTTCATATCCGTAGCCCTGGTAAGGGTCGGAACATAGGGAGCAGCCTGGGTGGAGTCAAACCTCGGAAACGGTCCCCCGCTCGTTTGAGAAATTCCGTGGCTATGCCGTTAGCCCGAAGCCGCCGCAAAATCTCGGTCGCGGGAGCGCTTGAGCAAATCGTTGCGGCCAGAGAGGAAGGATTTGATGTTGCGTGCCGCCTGACGCAGCCGTTGCCGGTTCTCGACCAGGGCGATACGGACAAACCCCTCGCCATATTCGCCAAAGCCGATGCCCGGCGACACCGCCACATTGGCCTGTTCGAGCAGCAGCTTGGAGAACGCGAGGCTGCCGATCGCGCGGAAGGCGGGCGGGATCGGCGCCCAAGCGAACATCGTCGCGTCGGGTGTCGGTACTTCCCACCCGGCTTGGTGCAGCCCATCGATGAAGACATCGCGGCGCGCCCGATAACGCTCGCGGATTTCACTAATACAGTCCTGCGGACCGTTGAGTGCGGCAGTCGCCGCGACCTGAATGGGTGTGAACGCGCCGTAGTCGAGATAAGACTTGACCCGCGTCAACGCGGTGATCAATCGCGCATTGCCAACTGCGAACCCGATGCGCCACCCAGCCATCGAATAGGTCTTGCTCAACGAAGAAAACTCTACCGCGACATCCCGGGCGCCCGGCACCTCAAGGATCGAGGGCGGCGGCTTACTGTCGAAATAGATCTCGGCGTAGGCGATGTCGGACAGCACGACAATGTCGTGGCGCCGGCAGAACGCGACGATCTCTTCATAGAAACCGAGGTCGACGGTCTGTGCCGTCGGATTGGCCGGAAAGTTGAGAACGATCGCAAGCGGCGCCGGCACGCTGTGCCGCACCGCCTTTTTTAGCTCGCCGAGAAAATCGAATTCGGGACCGACCGGAACATGGCGTATTGAGGCACCAGCCATGATGAAGCCAAAGGCGTGGATCGGATAGCAAGGGTTTGGGACAAGGACGATATCGCCCGGTGCGGTGATCGCCTGCGCCAAATTGGCGAGGCCCTCCTTCGATCCGAGCGTGACGATTACCTCGCGCTCGGGATCGAGATCGACCCCGAAGCGCCGCGCGTAATAGCCCGCGCAAGCGCGTCGCAGCCCCGCAATGCCGCGCGACACCGAATATCCGTGGGTCTTGGGATTCTGGGCCGCTTCGACGAGCTTGGCCACGATATGAGACGGGGTCGGGCCGTCGGGATTTCCCATGCCCAGATCAATGACGTCCCGCCCGGCCGCTCGCGCTTGGGCCTTTAGCGCATTGACCTCGCTGAAAACGTAGGGGGGAAGGCGCTTGATACGGTAGAAATCCTCGGGCATAGCGTCTCGGGCGCAGATGAATGGTCCCTTTTAGGCCTGCAAACCTTATTTGGCGAGCGGTATGCTATAGCGCGACGATTTGCTGCGCGGGTCGGCGCCCGACACTCGCATGGTTGTAGAAACTGGTCTACGACACCTCGAGGCCCGGAAAATCGCTGTTACGGACAGAAGCGGAGGTCGTCGCGCTCGTTCTCGTAATCCTCCATAGCGCGATGAAGGACGTTGTCGGACGGCAAAGCACGCAAGGCCTGTGAGATTTCTTTGAGTGTCGCCTCGTCGTAGGTGACCGGTTTGGGACATTTGCAGGAGGTATCTCGCGCGACGCTGCAGCCGGTCAACACCAGAACCCCGACAATCGCCGCAGCGTGGGTCCCCGGCTTCGAAAATATCCACATGTCTGTAAATCTCTATCGCGATCTATAACCCCTGCACGGTCGATCGGCACCGTAATTTCCTCTCGATTGAGATTCCAGTCGCAAGCCCGGCCGGGTAATATCAAAGCTGTGGTTGTCTCCACCAAGTGACAAGATCAGCGATCGTGCCGGCGAATCGGCTGCGGTCACATCGGCCGATCCCTGCGACCGGCACCACATCAGAACCGACGTTTCCGTCGGTGTGCTGCCATAGCGTCCATTTTGACCAGCCTGGCGGACAAACCGGATTAGTGCCATATTCTGGAAGCCAGAGCGGGCAATTCGAAAGAACCGCGCTCGGTGACGATAGCATGTATCGGCCTGTATAAAGGACAGGCCATTTGCCGGTTGCGGTGTGGACGGTAGCAACGGCCTGCGCAGCGCCCATCACGCTTGCCGGCGACGCTGGGTACGGTTCCCAATCGATCGCTAACCAATTCAACCCCGCCTCATCGTGCGCCACGGAAAGGAAATGCGCCATCTGCTGCGATGGGTTGCTTCCGTCGAGGAAATGGTACGCGCCAACCAACAGCCCAGATGCTTGAGCTTCTTCCGCGCGCGGAAGGAATGTCGGGTCAATAAATCCCGTTCCTTGCGACGCCTTCAGAACGACTGCGGCTACACCAGACGCTACGGCAGCCGAGAAATCTTGACTGACGGTCTGGTAGTGCGAAAGGTCAATGATAACGTCCGCCATGACGGGCGGTAAATATGCCTTCGTCAATGGAGTAACCCCGTAATGGCTTGCTTAAATTGCCAGGAGGCTGTGGCGATAGCGACTACCGCGGCGCCGAACCAAATAAAGACGCGGAACGTCGAGCGGCCCACGCGCGTAATTTCCACAAGGCTCTCGACGTGCGCGACTATTCCTTTACGGCCATTGCCGTCGCCGAATAGCGCGAGATCGATGCGTGCAAGGCGATCCCTGATCTCAGAGAATCGTGCCTGATCGAGCTTATCGTGATCGCTGAACTGATCGTACAAGCGATCCAGCACATCGACTCGGTCGACTATTTCCCTATGAACTTCGCTCACCTCCGTCTACCGACGATCCGGATCCCGCGAGGCCCGAAGCTCAGCGTTTTGGTTTCGCCGCCGACTTGAATGCAGCATTCACCCGTTGCCTCGTCAGCCGTGATGATCTCCCCCGCCACGTCGGTATAGTCGTCGGTACGTACGATTTTCCAACGCCGTTTGTCTTCGGTGCTGTGCCAGGATTCGAGCTTCATTGCATAATTCCCATGATGGTCCATGCGAGATTTGCCAGCGTCGCGTCGGGCGCGGAAGGCGCGACCAAGCTCAGCACGTCGCCGGCATTGAATAAAGTCGCTGAGTTCATCGTGAATGTGGCCGTGGCAGCCGAGGGGGCGAAAACTATAGTCCCGACGTTCGAGCCGTTCTTCTGAATGCTGAATGTCGTAGACGTGGTTGCAGCTGTCGCAGCGGTGCCGCGGCTGCCGGGAAGTCCGGCCGGCACAGTTGCCGCGGCGGCGAATATAAAACTTTGGAGTACGAGGTTAGCCGTCGGCCTACCACTGGACGAGCCGTTCACGATTATCGAAGAGGCCTGTCCGGTTCCTTTGACGACGTATGTGTATACCGGAAGTGAGTTTAAGCTCTGTAATCCGCCGCCCACGATATTCATCGACGCGAATTTTAAATAGATCGTTTGGCCGATGAGGGTATTTGGATACGAGAAACGGCCGATGGATCCGTCGAGCCTTGCGAATAAGGTTCCCGCCGGGTGATCGGCGATCGTGCTACCGTAAGCGCCGCGATAAAGTGTGGTCAGCGCGTACTTACTGGCCGCGGTGAGCGTCGCAGTTTGGTATGCGAGAAGCTCGCCACCGACGTAGCAAAGAGTGACGAGATTGGCGGCGTCGGTGGTCGAGACCGAGGCAAGCTGACCCTGGCTTTCGGTTAAATCTACTGAGAGGGTGTTGGTGGCATCGGGTGAGGAATGCGGCGGCAGATCAGCCGTTAATATCCCTTGCACCGCCAAGGAGTTCACAGTCCCGGCGAAGGCATAGGAGTTGCCATCGCTGGAGATCCAGACCTGGGCTCCGCCCCAATTTGCGCCGCCCGAAAGCGCAACCCAGATCTCGAGACTGCCTGTCAGCAGCGCGGCAGGAGGCTCGAAAATGATCGGCGCGTTGATATCTCCTGGAGGCGAGTTCCAATTCGGGACGTAGCCGGAATTCAATTGACTGGGATACAGCGTCGCCGTCGAGTAACCGCCAAAGAAATCTTCTGCCGTGATCGACAGGGTGCCCTCGTCATCCTCCTCCACTGCAGTTACCCGGTACAACCAACGCCGAAGCACCGAGCCGGAGGTCATTGATCTCAACGAGGTCCATCGGCTCGAGCAGACAGTATTTCCATCCGAGCTTGAAGGTATAGGTGTTGCGAAATAGCAACGCCCGCTGCAATAGAAGTTGGGCGACTATTGGGCCGACGTTAAGCGGATCGACGATGGCCCGAGCCTTGAGCGAGCTGTCGCGGCGTATGCCATAAAGGTCGATTGCCCTTTGGTCGAAGGCCTCGACAATCGCAGTGTTGTAGTTATTCGATCGGTCGAGGCACTCAAGTTGGATCGAATTGGAGGCGTCGGCTGGAGTCGACCGTGTAATATGGACTGGATCATCGCCGAAACCGCCGGTGATCGGCCCTGAACCCGATCGCAGCGCCGGCCCGCCCGGTGCAACCCCGGAATTTGTCCCGACACTCGATTCCTGGACGATGAAATCATCCTCGCCGAGGCTGTACAGCGGGGTCGTATCTGGCGTGAAGGCCGCACCATTGCCGGTGACGGGCTGATCGCCATAGGGGATAATCTTCAACAGTCCACCCGACCACACAATGGCACTGTTGGTGATCTTGATGATGTCTGCGAGGTGTTGTTGCGCTTCTTGCTGAGTGTCGAGCATTGGCGACAACACTAGGCCGAGGGCCTGGCAATACGTTGAATAGAGACCGAGGTCACCCAGACTAGTCGCCGGGAAGCCGGCTCCGTAACGGGGATTGGTGAGGAAATCGGCGACGATAGCAGCGGGATTTGCATCGAACCCGTTGGTCCCACTCAGCGACAGTAAGCCCTCCACCTCGAAGGAGAAATTCGGAAGGGTGGCAGTGTTACCCATCGCGAAATTGTTGGCCACGATAGTTGCGGTTCCGGAATAGCCGAGGGCCTTATCGGCATGATGTGTTTCCCAATACGGATCTGCCGCCTGTCCATCGCTTCCGAGGTAAAGCGCGGCCGGCAACGAGGACAGCATTCCGACATTTTTGTCCCACCACACCGTGCCGATGCCGGAAATCGGCCCTTGGCACACTCCCATGATAACCGAGGCACTATATTTATATTGCTGTCCGCCTCCTTTACCGCCGCCGCCACCTTTTCCTACACCGCTTTGTTGCGATGACGGCGCCGCCTTGAAATCATCGTAGTCGATGAGATTTGGCGAGACGCGGGTTGTACCGTAGACGAGCGGGATAACCCCGCCCTGTTGCGAGGTCTGGAATTGCAGCGAGCCGACCGCCTTTTGCTGCTTGGCATTAGACCCGCCGCCGACGATGCCGCCCATGTTCGTTTTTCAGAGTTCGAGAATGGGAAAAGGGTCGAAAAATCGGACCGGGCGGCCGCTGAGCGGCGGCTGGTCGGCAGCACCGCAGACGACGCCGGCATCCCACCATGCGTGGATGACCCTCGGCCAGGAGACAACGACAGCTCCGTGTGAGAAGCAACGCCCGAATTTGAACACTGCGATATCGCCTTCCCGAGGCGGAGGCTCTATCTCCCGTGCGTAATGCACAAGCCCCTCGAGGTATCGCTCGGCGTCGCGATGCAGGTGCCAGTCAGGCGGATAGAACGGCACGTCGATATGCGAGATCACCCCCGCATTTCGGTACACTTCGGCAAGCAGCATCAAGCAATCGGTGCCGCCGCCCTTGACCCGGCCCATATGATGATAGGGTGTGCGGAGCCAGGTTTGCGCCTCGGCCAGAACCATTGACCTCGGGTTCATACCGCCGTCTCCGGCGTCGGGATGAAGGGAAAGCCCCCGAAGTGGGTGGCGTTATTGAACACGTTGGTGCAGGTCGCCAGCGTACGGTCACAGCCGGGCAGCAGCTGGAATTGGTCGCCGGTCACAACCGACGAGAGAAATGGAAGCTTCACGGAAACCCCGCCGGAACCCATGTTCGCAACGGTGCGCCTCGACCCGGTATTGGCTCCGGTCACGCCGATGATCGTCCCTTGAACGTAGAGGTTCGCTGGGGTCGGGCTGACTGCGGTCACGATTTGCGCCTGCGTAGAGCCGGGCCCGGCCGCAAACGTTATCTGCATGCTGGACCGGTCGAACTGGCACATCGCGTCGCCGAAGGTGTGAGTGCAAGATGACTGCCACAGCCGGCGCGGCATCTGGATATTCAGAAGCTCGAGATGGGAGCGGCATTTGA
Organism: uncultured Alphaproteobacteria bacterium; assembly: GCA_963788085.1. Taxonomy (GTDB): domain Bacteria; phylum Pseudomonadota; class Alphaproteobacteria; order ATCC43930; family CGMCC-115725; genus AP-15. The sequence continues at coordinate 117,002 of CAWBFS010000015.1, read as the reverse complement.
GGTCGATGCCGGTACGGGTACAGTCAATATCCGAAATGCGGCCGGCGAAGAGCACCACGGTGCCCGGGCTCGTGTCGCCGTAGGTCGGCATGAACGCTCGTTCGAGCTGCAGGAGCGCGCCGTCGAGTTGTCCCTGCCAGGCCGCTTGCAGAAACGGCACCTCGCCGATCAGATCTGTGGGGTCGGTATAGATTCTGACTTCGAGTTCGTCGACCTGGGTGCCGATGACGATCTTGGTTTTGGAGCGCTCGAATTTAGGGCCGAGCGCAAAGGTGTAGCCATTCGCGAAGATCGCAGTCGACGCTGCCGAATAGCGCAGTACCGACCCGCCTACCAGAGTGATCGTGTAGAGGTCCGCCATGATAAACTGGTTGGCGCTCGAGAGGAGCGCGATCAGGGCGGGGCTGGCCGCTTTCATGACCGCACCGATATAAAGGTCAATTTCTTCAACTGCCACAGCCGATACATGAAATTCTCGAAATCATATTTGTCGTCGATGAATCTACAGCGGAAGTAATAAGTGAAATCGGCGGTGATGATCAGCTCGCTACTGGGAGCAGTTCCGAATGTCACCAACCCGGTGGTCGGGTCGACACTGTAGGTCGACGGATCCTGCGTAATCCCGTTGAAGTAGATCGCGCGTACGACGTTCGGCGCGACGATCGGTTCCAAGAAGCCGCCGCCAGGCAGGGCCGCGCCCATTGTACGCTGAAGCTGGAAGGCGGGCGTGCTCGCATCCCCGATGCCGATCTGCTGCCCGGCGACTTGCCAGTCGCTGGGATCTTGAAACAGGAATGTGCCGAATGCTCCCTGGCAGAGCATGAAGAATCCGAGCAGGGTCCGCAGCTCGTCGTAGCCAGCTGCCGGATTGTCGCGCAGGAAGTCGTAGACCAGTGCAAATTGCCACAACGGGTAAGGATAGTCGAGCGCCCGCAATTCGCGCCCGGATACCGCGCGCTGGATACGCGTCTGAAAGGTCGGCGTCTTGGTGACGCTCCAGGCAAGCCCGGGCAACGACGGAAAAATCAGAGCCATCACGCCGTCCGCAGCATCGAACCGTTGCGCATTGCCTTGTTAAGCGCATTGACGAGAAGGCTGCCATTGCTCTGGAAAAACCGCTTCACGTCCTGACTGTCGATCGCCGAAACGTTGACCACGACCGCACCAGCCCCAGCTCCGCCATTTGCGGAGATCATGTTCTGAAGGCCTTGGCTGATATTCGCCGGCAGGATCATTTCGTTTTGGTGCACCATAGCGAGCTGATCAGACGGAACCATCCAGCCCCCCGCCGCAGAGGCAATCCCGCCGGCGGCTGCCATTACGGTGGCTTCTCCGGCCGCAGCCGGCCCAGCCGCAGCCGGCCCCATTATCGGAGCAAGGAATGCAAAAATGCCCGAGAACGCCTGCGCTGAATCAGTCATGATGCTCTTGACCGCATTTACCGCCTTCACCGCCAGCCCGGCCGCCACTCCCTCGCCCTCGGCCGCAGTGCGGGCCGCAGCGCCGGCCTCGGTCGCGGTCGTCATGGCGAGCTCACTGGCAATCCAGTTCGTCGCCATCTTGACGCCCAGATTGACGAATTCGGCAAGTATCGATTGCCCGATATTCGCCACTGCCTTCTGCAAAGTCGTCGTACCCAATATCATGCCGGTGATCGAGGTATCGAAGGCCCGCTGGATCGGCTGCATCACGCTCTGCCAGGTTCTTTGGCTGGTCTGCGCTCCCTGAAGATCGAGCTTCTCCTTGTCGCTCTGGAACTTCTGGTAAGCGAGCAGCTCTTCGTCCCCACAGCTTTTCATCAGCGGCAGCATCGTTTCCGTTGCCGGACGCGGGACTGGCCTGGACAACGCTGGAGGCATCTCCGAGCCCGCTACTCGGCGTCATGCCCGCGCCTATCGACCCCGCGAGGTCGGCCGCTTTGCTCTGCAGCGCACCGATGCCGGTTCCGATTTGGCCGGTAGCGGCGTTAAGCTGCGACTGGGCTTGCTGGGCAATGTCGCCGAGCCCGGCAAGTTGAGCGCGCATCGCATCGGTCGCCGCCTGAACAGAATTCGATGCAGCCTCCATTCCGGATCGGAGACCGTCAATTTGGGCGCTGATAACGACGCTGGTTTCAATATCCGCCATCATAGCCTCTTACTGATAAACGGTCTTCGCCGGCACTTAGCGGCCGCCCCGATCCTGCGGATGCTGGTTGGGAAACTGCCGCGCGAAGGCGCAGTTCGCCAAAATCGAGGACCACGGGCGAAAGCCCGGCATTGACGTCTCCGGCACCAAACCCAGGCCCCAGCTGAGCGAGCAACGAGCTCGAATCCGAACTCGGTGGCTGTCCTCGTCCCATCGACGTCGGCGGCCGCCCTGCGTTTTTATGCTTGCCAACGCCAAGATAGGCCGCGACCAGCAAGTGCAACGGCGGGTGTTGTGCCCAGTAGGATGTCAGCTCTTCGACCTGGAAGAGCGTCATCTCGTCAATTACGGGGTAGCTGTATCCACAAGCGGTCGCGAGGAGACCATAGATTTCTCGCCAAGGGTCTCCGTCCCTGAAACCATGTCCGAAACGGACCTGGCGCTCGCATTGCCTGCCCCCGGGCTGGTCCCGGGGGCAGGTGCTTCCCCCATAGCGGCTCCCCCTGGCTTCAGGCCGGAGCCGGTCAGGACGGCATTCAGGACGGCACTCGCATTCCCGAGATCGAGCAAATTTTCGACTTTGTCCGGTGTCGTCTCGGGATAATTGCGCTGCAGCGCCGCGGTGACGATGTCGATCAGCACGTTGATTTGCGCTTCGCCCATCGACGCGCCGATTTCTGTCAGTTGCCTTACCTTGGGCATCAACCGGCGGAGCTGGCCGAGGGTAAGCGGCGGCACTATCCAATCCTGGCCGCCCATTGCGACCGCCACACCGGGGATCATCACTCCACCGTGCTCAAATAGCCGATCGTTCCCGAGGCGTCAGCGAAAGCCATGAAATCGAGTTCGCTAATCGTCCAAGTGTCGAGCTTAGTCGGTAGTGACAATTTATTTGCCGTGCATGCGTTCAGACGGAGCGCGGTGCCGCTGCCGTTGTAGGCAGTGTAGAACGTCGCCTTGAACGTAGGAGTAATACCCATCGGCTGGTTCGCGAGTGTCAGCCGGTTGCCGCTTGTGGCGACGTTGTATGTGTACGAGATCAAAACCGCAGCACTAGCGTCGGCAGAGGAGAAAGTATACGCACCGGTCGCGAAGTTGACAGAGTATTGGCCGGCGGTCGAAGGCGTGGTCACCCGGTTGAAACGCTTGCCGTTTGCGGCGTAGCTGATGCCGAGATCATCATTATAGCTCGCCGCGTTGGCGGGGATGACCGTGTAGGGCGTCGTCGCCGGAACCGTCGCGGCCTCCAACTGCGAGACGGCGAACTGCCCCGTAGCCGCCGTCACCCCGAAAAAAATGTCCGAGTACAGCAAACCGAGGATCTGCGCGAATTTTGCTTTCCCGGTTATCTTCCCCTGGCCACGGGCTATTGCGACGGGGAACTGCAGTTGGCCGTAAAGCTCTTTGTCGCTCCAGTCGAAATCGATCTGTATGTCTTGCAGCACGCCGAATTGTCGTGGGCCGATCCCAGACCCGATTACGTCGGTGCGTTCGCCCCATATCGCGCCGGAGCCGAAGCTTAATTGCATATCATTTACTCCTCTTCAAGAGCCGCTTCAGCCTTTCTTTCGCGGCGTGGGCGATGTTCCAGGCCTGCGTGTCGCGGGCGACCGCCGAGCCCGGGAAATGGTCGGCCCACCACCGTTCAATCAGCTGCTCGATCGAAGGAGGCGCGGCGGCTTGGTTTGTGCTGTAATCTTCCTCGGCCATTGGTCACTCCTTCGAATAAAGACGCATTGAAGGAAAACATCGAGGCGAGCGTGCTCAATAAACGTCCGCCTTGGTTGTCCGCCGATCGTCAGAGGCACAGAATTTCGACGGGCACGATCGCGATGGCCTGATCGCCGAGTACGCCCTCGTCAGTCTGAAGCTTGCCCGCTATATAGGCGTGCTGAACCATTTGAGGCAGTCCCAAATTTTGGATGCCAGTCGTTGGTGACGGTGCGAGCGCGGCTTCGAGAGCATCGAGCAGCGGGTTCAAAATCGCCGCTGGCGCCAGATAGGGATCGCTTGAATGGGCGTACACGTAGAATTCCACGTAGAGTGTCCATACGATCGGCGCGCCAAGCTTCTTTATTGCGGCTTGTCCCCCTTTTTCGCTCATGAACAACGCCGGCTGCTCCGCCGGAGCGACGTCCGCCCAATGTCGCAGACGCCGATTTGCACTGGTGAACTGCGCCGCACTCGCGCCGAGCTCCCATAATGCCGCATAGATCGTTTCACGAACTATCATCGGTCGACTTCGAATGCCAGGTCGCGGCAATCCACGGCCGAGATTCCAATCGAGAGAACGAGACCTGTCGCTTCTGACCCTGAGGACGAGGAAGCCAAAAATATATGCCGAGCGATCATCATCGCATTAGTGCCTCGCGCAATGCCGCTTCCACCTCATCGCGTATCGCAGGGTCCATATCTTCCAGTGCCGAGTTCAAAAAAGAGCGTTTCGAAACGTCTATCCGGCGACGGTCTGACCGCACATTGATCGCCTTCCTGGGTCTCGGGCGACCAAACGCCTTTGTGACACGGCGCAGCTTCGCTCCGACGCCGATCGCACCATATCCGTGAGGGTGGGCGTATTCGCTGTCGCTGGAAACCGTTGCTGCAATCCTGTCGTTGCTCTGATCGAGTTGCAGACTTGTGCTCGATCCGAACGATCCCGAGCGGGCAGCGAGGGTTTGGCCAGTGAGCTTATCCTCCTGGATCTTGCGCTGAAGTTCGATACCCAGCGTGGTGATCGCACGGGCGAGCCCCGAAGCGGCCAGATCCGGAGTGGCGCGCAGCCAGGCCAGCACTGCGTCGTCACCAACGAGACGGGCAGTAATCATAGGATTCCGGATATTATCGCGGCATCGGTGGCGCTTACCGCCGGTGCTTGTTGGATCGCGGCGATCGGCGACACCAGACGATATTGTTGCAGCAGTGTTTTGATCGCATCGCTCATATCCTTTTGCGCATATGCGACAGTCTCTGCACCGCCCAAAGACCTCGATATTTCGCCGATGCGGGTGCGCTCCCGGTAGCGCAGCGAGACGAGCTCGATGCATGCCTGGGCGACTTCAGGCGGAGTCGTCGAATACCCGGCCGTATACGAGATAACGACGTTCTGAGCCCCTCGATTGAACCTGTAGCCGCGAACCGAAGCCTGCGTGGGACTAAATCTATAACCGGCCGCGTTGATCGAGGTCGCCGCAGGAACAGTGTGACCGTTGATCGTCAACGACAACACAGCGGTGACCGGAACGCACGCGAATTGCAGCCTGTGGCCTCCAGTTCCGTCGCGGATTTCTAGGTAATCGGCCGATGCGATCTGGCGGTTGAGCCAAGTCTGGATATATTGGCTTGCAGCCGATACAAGACGGGTAAGCAGCGCATCGTCGGTTGTCGGTAAGGCGGCCTGCCCGGTTTGCAGCCACGCTTTAACGTCGGCGAGTGTGGTCAGATCCCCGAAGGCCACTGGATCAGCCCTTTTTGGGACGATTGCTCGGCGCCGATTTTGCTTGACTCAAGGCCACCAACGTCGCGTCAAAAACGGGCACGAAGCCATGCGCCGACAGCTCGGAAGCGGCTTCGGCCGGCATGAGCACGTTCCCGTTCGAATCGCCGAGATATTGACGGCCGGCATAGGAACATCCCGTAGCATCGTCGTTGTGCAGCGTGAGCGCGCCGGCGGAAATCGCGTTGTCGCGGTCCTTTGCCAATACGAACCCTCCGATCGTCGTCAGGGGACCAACAGCCTCCGGAGGCACCTGGATCAGACCGTCGCTTATCGACCGAATAACGCGCTGTCCCGTGGTTGGCCTCATCTTGGCCAAAAGCAGCGCGCAGCGGTATCAGGTCCCCGCCGAGCGAGACCCCCGGGTTCGACCCGGGGGTTGCCACAACAGACGCTTTCAAAGAAAACGCCGGGATCTCGGGCATTAGCGTCACCCGTTCGCGATGTTGCAGATGACGCCCATCGCAAAGGGAGCATAGACGGCCAATACCGTCTCGGCATAAACACCGACCTGGCGCTGGCGAGTCACGAGCGGCCAATCGATTTGGTAGTAGTCTTGCCGTGTTTTGACCTCGGCGACGTTCGGTACCTCGTTCGACTGATATTGGATGGGCAGGTTCTCCGCCCAACCGATGACCGTTCCGGGCGGCACCTTCGGGTGAATTCGAATCGGAATGCGAAGGCCCCCATTCAAGGCGAACGGATTATAATAAAACTGAACCACTCCGGACGCGGTCAGCTGATACTCACCGTCGCTGCCGTCAGCGGGACTATCGTAGCGCAGCAGCGGACCCGAAGCATTCGACAGCACCTTTGTCGTTATGTTCTTCAACTCCTGCGAGTTGACATAGAGAACCGTCGGCGACACTTGAAAATTGTCCCACATCTTCTGGAACATCGTGTCGATCTCTACGATCGACCCACGGCCCGACGCGGTCAGAGGCGTGCCAGTCCCTGCCGTCCCGGTCGGCATGACATTGACGTAGGCGTTCGAACCCGGTTTCAGCGCCGTCGTCAAAAGTCCGTCATAGGCGTAACTCGGGTTGGCAGAGTTGTCGGCAGTAATGACGGTTTGCGACTGGGTGCCAGTGCTGAGCGGCGCGGCTACAGCCAGACTGTTGATTGTCGTGATGGCCTGCAACGTCTCGCTGCTGCTTGTGGTCGACACATACCAAGCATACGCGACCGCGCCCTGCACCGGACTGACCGAGCAAAACAGCGTCTGGCCGAGTGTTACTGCCTGGCTCGCTTCTGCACTAATATTCGAGGAGCCGCCAGACAGCGTGAAGTTCTTGCCGTCAGCTCCGGTCACGATCTTCGAGGTCGCGACCCCACCCAAGACGGTGGAATTCTGGTAGCCTTCGAGGGTCAGCGCTGCGACTTTAACGAAGTAGGTCGCGGCCGGCAGCACTGCTCCGGCGCCTGATGCCGACAAGGTCGGGCTAGAAGGCGTACCGAGCGTCAATGAGGCGTTGCCGGCGAGGATCGCCATTTCCTCCTTCAGCATCATTTTTTGCAGAAGGCGGAAAGCCATTTGTGCCTGAATGTCTTCGAAGGTCCGGCCGGCGGAGATCGCTTCGAAGGTCGCCGCGTCTTCCTCCCCGATCGTGACAAAAGCCGAGGTTTTGTTTGAGGTCGAATACGACATCTGGCCCGAACGCTGGCCTTCCGGCACCCACCCCATCGAATCGAAACCCGAGCCGATGATGGCGTTCACTTGCCGCCAATTGGTTGCGGAGCCGACGCCACCGCCGACGCGTGGAACGATGTTCCTGAGCGGAGTGACAAATGGATAAAGGTTTTTCGCTGGCGCCTGAAGGTCATAGGCCAATAGGCCGGTCGCAGTCGAAATCGATTTGGCCAATCGAAAATCCGGCTGTGCCAGAGCCCCTTTCATGAGCTCCAGCAATTCTTGAGTGATTGAGTTCATCAAATTCCTCCCACAGAAGGGGGGCAACAAAAAGCCCGGCAAGGCACCGGGCTCGGGGACGGCCGTTGGGCCGGATGGTGCTGTGTGCGTGATCGTCAACGCCTTGAGCGAGTTGCTCCCGGCGGTTGGTCGAACGCAGATTTCAACGTTGATCTGCAGCTGCGCCGGCGATCCGAATAGGAGTCGCGTAGCTGGCCTTTATCAGTGTCAGCGTCTGTTCCTCCTTGCTCATCTTGGCGAGTGCGGCGGCGATCGCTTCCGGCGACAAATCCGGGTCGCCGTTGCCAATATTGCTTCCGCGATCCTGCTGCTTCGATATTGAAATAGTGCCCTTGGCCATGGTCAAGGGCGGTAATGGCGTCCGTGCGATCTCGTCGACTCGCTTTGTAAGCCGCTCGATCATCGGAACAACCTGCCCCAGAACCTTCGCCAGCGCCGCCTTTTCGTCGGGTCCATCGGGGAGCGCATTCGCTAGCTTTGCCGCGCGCGTGTCCGTCTCGGACGCCGGCTGGGCCGGCGGGCGCGGCTCGTCGACGCCTGTGGCGTCGCATCTGGCTCCGGCGCCAACGAGATGACGATGCGATGCTTTGAAAAGCTCCATCGTCTCCTTTGAATGGCGCGCCCCCAGCTTTGTGGCCTTTTCGCAAACACACCCGTCGGTCAGCGCCTGGAGGCATTCATGAGCCAAATCCATCAGGTTCTGGTGGGCACGCTCCCGTTTGCATAGCACCTTGGCCACGGCGGCGAGCACTTTCACAGTGTCGACCTCGGGACTGTCACCCACGGGCCGTTCTAGCCAAGCTGGCGAAGGGTCCTCATCCTCCGCCCTTCCGGCTGTCCAGCGTGGGGCCGGCATGGCGCCGGCTTTCTGTAGATAGTTGCATGCTCGATCCATGCTTGCTTGCTCATCGACCGATAGCCCACCGAGTTTCAGACATTGGTCGCACGCAAAATGGGCCGTATCCAACAGTGCCTGGTCGCCGCGCGAGTGCTTGGCCTTCGCGATGGCGCCGTGAGCAAGCTGCGGCATGTTGGACCGGTCCTTTCGGCGAAAGACAGAGGCGCGTTCAAGGTCGGACCCATCGGCCATATCGAGCATCCCGGGCATTGCCGACGCAGGTGGCAAGTCATCCGTTTCCGCATCGCCGGGCATTTCACCTATTTGCCCGTTTGCTAAGCAGCCCAGGAAATCACAAAGTTCGGTGATGATCGCCTGAAGTCGCGCCGGCTGCGGCGACTGATCGTTCTCGAGGACCGCTTCGAGTTCCAGAGCATGCCTCAACCACTCGAGTTCAGCAATCATGCGAGCGGCCTCGCCGACATCGCGCAGAGCTTTCGTCACAGAAGCCCGTGATGTCTTGTCGAGATCTTTGACGGAGGAGGGGCCTTCGGTGCCGATTTCCTCTTTCCGGGCAGTGATGAAGTCCTCACGGACACTTTTCGAAACGAACGGTTCAACATTCGCCATGCTCTCCCTTGCGCCGGCAGTCGATCGCCGGTCGCCTGCTGTTCCGGCGTTGCTATCGAGGCATTTGAGCGCATCCGCTTTGGCCAGATGACGGTGATCGGGAACAGTACAGGCCCAGATCTGGATTGGAGCGTCGAACGGTTGCCGTCCCGACGGGGCCTGTTCTGTGTCGACGGGTTCGCTTTTCACGACTGGCTCTGCGACACCGAGAGGAGCATCCGACGGCATTGCTGCTTTCCAGCAGTCAAAAATGGCTTCTGGGTTCGCGGGTCGATCGACCAAAGAAATCTCGTTTAAGACGAGACCGGTGACAGTGTTCGGGTTGCCGGCCTCGCGCTGTGTGACGCGCCCGCCAATGGAGAAGCCTCGATAGACCTGATTTCTTACTTTGGCCACCGCGATCGGATCGACGACATGGGCGACAATGCGGGTGGTGCCGTCCTCGCAAACCTCGGCTTCGAGCGTCGTGCCCGCGGCAGAGAGTTGATGCATCTCGCGAAGAGCGGGAAAACGCATGTAGTCGGGGATCGCCGCGCGGATGGCATCCGCCCGCACAATCTCTCCCTGTTCGTCTAAAGCCTCGGATGTCGCGATCCCGTACACGCGCACGGTCCCGTCGTCCTGAGGCTCGACCTTCTGGATTGCGCCGTAAAGCCGCATAATTGGAAATCCCAGTCAGTATCGGATTTAGTTTGATAGCGCGTACGGAACACCCGGCTGCGAAGAGTTAGGGCCCCGGCAGCTTGCATTGTACGTCGAATTGAGCTTCAGCACACGTCCGTCGCTCAAATTGGCGGTGGCCTCGAGAACGTAATTACCGCCGGCTGCCGAGGCCGGCATACCCCCGATTAAGGCGACGGAAAACGCCCCCGTCCGCGTCTGCAGCGATCCGTCCATCGGCGAACGCACTTGAATAGTAGTTTGCGGAGAAACCGAGAAAACCCGTGATTGGGGCGTCGGATCGATTGCTGTCTCGTACGGGCCCAGCGCGCAGTTCCAGCTCGTCGATACGATCGTCGCCGCACCCACATCCGCCATAAAATCAAAGGCAAAATAATCGGCTTCACCAATCTCGATCGGGGTGAAAGGCGTTGCAATGCGCATTGTGAAAACCTCAATCACCTCTGAGCGGATGAATACTGCCGGGCCCCGCAAGTAAGCGGATCCTGCCGGGTGAGCGCAACAGCCGTTCCGGTGCAACCATCAGCAGGGACGGAGGGTCAACCCATTCCAAGCAGAGCGGCCCGTCAGCTGAAATGCGTGCGCCATTCGTCAACGATTCTGCAGGAAGGAGCGCCTCACTGCTCGGAATAGTGAGAAGCTCAAGGCGAAATTGTACGTTGCTCGAGATAACGCAGGCAAATTCGACGAAGCCAAGCGCATCTCGGTGTAACGCCGCGGCGGCTTCGAACGGCATGAACGCGTCCGTATAGAAGGCCAAGGAACCCGCCCATTGGATCGGGATCAGCGAGCTGCGAAGAGCAGCACTAGAAGCTTCAATCGGTGTTTCGTCCTCGCAACGAATTTCTCGGCGTCCTTCGGTTGCCACTGCGACATTGCTCGGGACAGATAGGCCAAACTCCGCCGCCGCAGAAGCATCTATGCGGCCGACCGCTTGATGCTCCATTGCATTTCGAGACTCCGCCAATATCGTGGCGCTGATTACGGGCGTATAGGTGATGACGATGATGCCCTGGCCGCCGCCGCCGCGGTGCCAAAGCTGACATTGTCCCGCGGATAGCCGCCGCCGCCGCCGCCGCCACCATAAGTCGCCCCGGCGCCGCCGTTCCCAGCCGCGTTCGTTACGCCAGTCAGGTCGCGGCCGCCGCCGCCGCCGCCGCCGCCGCCGAGCCATGCGAGCCGTCAAACTCGCTGCCGGTAGCGCCGGACCCGCCAGAGTCGTTTGTGCCGTATTTTCCGCCGCCCCCGCCGCCGCCGGTTCCTGCCGTGCCATTTCCGGCCCCGAGCCGGTATCGCCGGACGCCGCCGCCGGACCGCCATTGCCGTTGCCGCCCGCACCGCCATTGGCGTCTGTGGCGTTGACGCCGTTCGCTGCCGCCGCCGTTGCCACCGCCGCCGCCCGCGCCATAGGTGGTACGTTGTTGTTCGGAGCCGCCGCCGTTGCCGCCGTTGCCGTTTGGGCCAGCCGCGCCGCCACCACCGGCAGCAGAGTATGGAGCAGTTACCGCCCGGAGTGCCGCCAGCTGCCGCCGAGGTTTTTGGTCGTGCCGACACCCGGTGTTGCCGACCTGCCGCCGCCGAGACCGCCGGAATTATTTGCGCCGCCGCTGCCCCCCTTGGCGCCGACCGAGGAGCGCGGCGAGACTGGCGCCATTGAACCAGGTGTCGCCGCCGGCCGCGCCGGTCGACACCGCCCGACCCGACCGCGACTGTGATGCTACCGCTGAGGCCCGCCAGATTGCTGATCTTCGAGTACCCGCCGCCGCCGCCGCCCGAGCCGGCAAAGCTGGCATTGGCGGTTTGGCCGCCGCCGCCGCCGCCGATCGTCTCGATCGTGTTGGTGTTGGACCAATCCGACGGCACCGTCCAGGAGGTGCCGGAGATGATATAAATTTGCGTCACATCAGGACCGCGAGGCTGTTGGGCAGCCGGGTTCCGCCGCCGAGCCTATGAAGCCCGGGCGAGGTGACGGCAACAGGCTCGGCGTATCGAAGAGGCGGAGTGTCGACGCGTTTGTCTTTTAGCGGAGCCGAGACACTCATACAGTCTTACTCTTTACGGGGCGCCATAACGATGATGGCGAGCTGGGGTCTCGATGATGCGAAATTGGGGATCGAGGTGATCATCGCTCAAATGGACGCGAAAACGCTCCGCTAATATAACGGTCGCCGGGCACCGCAATGTCATCTGCGATGAGCTGCCCATGCGGATGTAAATCGAGCACGGGGTCGGCATTACAGACTGCAACTACGTTGCCTGATTTGTCGACGACGCAGCACCGCCCGCTGGGTGGCTTGCAACCCGTCGCTTCAGCAATTGCAGCTCGGCAGGCCGCGTCATCATAGGAACGGGTGAGCGGAAGCAGAAGCACGCTCTCGCCCGGTTCAGCGCGTAGCTGCGCAACGGCCATATCGTCATCAGGGATGACCTTTCGACGAAGAATTTTGCTCTTCGTTGCGTAGAAGACCGCAAGGTGGGTAGCTATCGTCACGATCAGATTTCACTGTTATTTAGTTGCGAGCGGGTAGAATGAGAATGGCCGACAACCTGGACGTTGTCGACGTTAAGACTTGGTCGGACTGAGTAGTGAGACCGTTACGTCGTGGTCCCTTGAGTCCGCAGGTCGGCCCAGCCCTTATAGGTCGCGGTGCCGGCGGGTAAGGTCAACCGCAACCACACGCCTTGAGCACCGGAGGTGTTGGGCGCTGCGCCCGAAGGCAGGTTGCCCGGGCCAGGCACACTGACGAAAGCGGGTTGCGAGATGAACGAGGCAATGCCCGAAGAAGGTGCAGTTTGACGATTACCGGCAGTGCCGGTGTCGTTTAGAGCCGTAGTCAACGCCAGATCCAACAGAGCGCCCGAGGGTAGGCTCGGCGCCTCGCTTGCGACCTCGATCTGTGTACCGGTCAGTGCGGTGCTCGTGTTGTTGTTGACAATAAAGATTTTTTCATAATAGGTGCGCTGCGCGCCGGCCGGTCCGTCGGCTGCTGTGTTTGAGAACAAGCGGGTAATGGCTGTCACGGGATTTGGCGAAATCTCAAAGAGCATTCCTTGGAGAATTTTGTAACTGGTCGTATCGTCCGGGATCGTGGCCCAATCGCGGCTGACGGCCACCACATCGGTGCCGTAACCTGACGCGGAGATGATTTGGCGCAGCTGGCTTGCACCGGTGCCGCTCCTGATCCAGATCATCTGTCCAGGAGAAATGCTCGCTCCGTCGCCGGCCTGCAACTTGAACAAGGCCGGTATCGTCCCCGTGTGATTGGCGGATCCGCTCTGTGCGGTTCGAACGGTTGCGTCAATGGTGACTGAACCAGTCGGCAATACACAGCTGTGCGCTGCAAGCGCTACGTCGCCAACCGCAGCCGTGCCTCCCGGATTGGCGGCGGGACCGTTTGCGGTGGCTCCCGACAAAACGGCGTACAGGAGCCGTTCCAGCGACTGAGAACCGGTAACCCAAGTCTGTCCATTCAGGCTTAAGGTCTGGTTCTGGATCACGCCGGTCGCGTCACGACCGTAGAAGGTAATTTTGGTCGCCGTGTCACTGGCCGAGCTCGATATCACGTCCAGGTTGCCAGCCGGGACGATATCGTAGAATGCGACACGACGGCTAAAATCAACAGGGCCGCCGTTGATCGCGCCATCCGCCTCAGGCATATTGGCCGAACCATACACGACGATATCGGAGGGCAGTACACTCATGAAGGGCTCCTAGCGTGCGTATTCACTGTGCTTGGGCGAATAATCTACCGGTGCGAGGTTGAGAGGTGGCCGCAGCGTCGTTCACCAGCGATCAAAATCACTGCACGTACAGGATCCAGGCGGAGCGAAGCATGCGCAATGACGGCGCGCCTTGTCAGTTGGCGCAGTCGGCGGCTCTCTTGGGGATAGATTTCGACGACGAATCCGGCAGGCGAACCTAATTACCTGCTTGCCCACTCCGGTTTTTTCTATCGGCTTCGCTCAGCAGCACAGGTCCTTGTGCGGTCAAAAACATCGGTTGGTCCCCGCCTGCGACCGGGGCCATTCCCAGAATGTCGCGCGCCTCATTGAGCGCAAAAATCCCGTCCTTCACATAACCGCTGAGGATCGTTGCCTGATCCTTTGGATCTGTCGGCCGGCTATTCGACCATGCGAATTCAAGATCGACATGGCCCATCCTGGTCTGAATAACGCCGTCGACTAGCCGCTTGACCCACCCGAGCAACGGCGCGAGCCCCTCTTCCAGGGCTGCTTCCTGCGCGGTCTGCGCCGTGGCCCGATTGACCTGCGGCGTAAACGCGGTGGGCGGCAATGAGAATGCATAACACACGATCCGCGCCAGCCACTCGTCGAAATCGTCCTTGTACGGCGCCTCCTTGAAAGCCTGATATTTGGCGCCACTGGGACCCCAGACGAGGCGAGTGCGATTACCCGTATTTCCCGCTAGAATCGAGTTCGAACCATTCCTGGAATTGGCGGATCTGCTCAGGGCTCCACCCGTCCGGTGCGTTAAGCAGACCCGGCGGAACATTACCCTCCGTGAAATGTTGCAGCTGCATCGCCTGGCGGCGCAGCGCGATATTGACCGTCGTCACGATCTGCTCGACGGGGCTGAAACCGTATGCCTTGTGCGGCCGTGGGTTCCGCGGTAGGTACATCAGCTCGTCGCTGGTCAGGAGACGCCAAGGTCGCCCGTGGATGATCTGTTCGTAGGCCGGGGCCGGTGGCCGTGGCCGCCGGCCGGTATCATCGAGCAACAGTTTGACCGTCGAGCCGTCGACGACGTCGAGCCCGATGATTTTGCCGCCGCGGTTACGGCGTAATTCGAATGCCGCCGCGTCGAGCACAAGGACGTCTTCGAGAGCTTCGCGAAGCCAGGTTGCGAAGGGTTGTTCGCCATCAGGGCTTTGCCAGAACTCGGTCAGCTGGTCAATTCGAGAGGCGGCGTCTTCGCTGGGCCTTTTATCGTTGCGTGACTTGATCGTCCAATCGAGTTTTTCGATCTGATCCTTCCGCGTCTCAATCGCGAGCCGCGTGATATCGTGACTTTCGGCTAGCGCCCTCAGTTCGTCGAAACCGATCGCTTCATAAGAGCGCGGCGTGTAGATCGCATTGTAGCCGACTGGATAATCCCAGAGGCGTACCTGCTCGCGCTCCGGGGGAACCAGCGGATAGCCGGGTGAAAAAATTCCCGGGTCTGGCTGGAAGATGTTGCGAAACCGAGTGATGTCGTTCTGACTTCCCCAGCCGCCCCACGTGTATGATGCCAACGAGGTCCGCTTGGCGTCAGAAGCAGGCATCAAAGCGACTCCATGATGTCCAAGGATGGCAGGCCGAAGGCGCACCTTCGCTCAAACCCAACTCCCCCGGTTGTGAGAGCCTCGATCATTGAAAGCCGACGCATTGGTAGGCGAGGATGTCGCCGTCGGCAAATGTCCCCGTAAGCGTCACAGTGGCATTCGAGGCGGCCGTCGGACGTACGAGAGTCCCCGTGGTTTCGTCGAAAACCGAGCAAACCGGAGGGTTCGGCCAAGGCGATACGAATGTGATCGTACAACTGCCACCATTGGCAGCCCCGACGGTGATCCGCCCGGCACTGTCATTGCCCCCGATCGATGGCGAAGTCCCACAGTCGCCAGACCCCGAGCCGAGCGCCGGGGTTGCCCCTGTCGTAATCTGATGCCCGAACATGCCAAGCGCGGAGGCGCTGCGTGGGGTAATCGACACAATTCGGAAATTGCTGCCGTCGAATTGCAACGCCATAAATTCGTAGTTGGTCGGCGCCAGTGTCACCGAGTTGCCCGCAGAGCCGGTCGCCCCGGCCGGATAAAGGATGTGTCCGCCGGCGGCGCCGTTGACTTCAACAGTCATGTTCTTGCCATTGTCGGTCGCAAAGCCCATCGTCCAGCCGGCACTGATCGCAGTCGTCGGCGGCAGGGTAACGGTTAGGGAGCTGATCGGGGTGTTGTAACTGGACACTGCGTTGCCGATGTCGCTTTGGGAGGCGGCATATGTGCCGACCGCCGGAAAGCTCCAACGATTGATTCCCGGGGCGTTGCCGCTAATCCCCATCAATGTGGCGGTTGCCGGTGTCGCCTGGATAACTCGGAAATTTCCGCCGTCGAACTGCAGAACGAGGAGTTCGTAGTTTGCTCCCGCGAGCGAGGCCGAAGTAGTCGTTGCGCCGCTGCCCGGATAGAGAATGCGCGCGCCGGAGGTGGAGTTGGTTTGCACCGCGGCGGTCTTGTTGCCGTCGGTCGCTATCCCGATCGTCCAGCCAATCGACACGGCTGTCGTCGAGGGCAGCGTTACCGCCAAATAGGAAGCCGGGCTGTTGAGGCTGGATATTACATTGCCGTTGTCGGCAACCGTCGCGGAGTAAGAACTGACCGTCGGGAAACTCCAGCGGCTGATCCCCGCAGCGCCGACCATGCCGATCGCCTGCGAAGTCGCTGGTGTCGCTTCGAGCACCCGGAAATTGCCGTTGCCATCGTACTGCAGCACCATGAACTCGTAAGCACCTTGGCTGGTGTTCGCCATCACCAATGATGTTTGCGATCCGCCGGACCCCGGCCATACGATATGACCACCGGTGGTGCTGTTCACTTGGACCATCAGGCCCTTGTCGTTGTCGGTAGCGAAGCCCATGGACCAGCCGTCGGGGAGCCCGTTTGCCGAGGGCAGCGTAACGGTCAGACCGGCAGCGCTATTATAGCTTGAGAGGACGTTGCCGTTGTCGCTGAGGTCGGCGGCATAACCGGAACTGGCGGGGAACAGCCAATTGCTCGGCCAGGGCGGCGGTTCGAAGCCGTTCGCCAACCGTGTATTTCGAGTTGACGAGACAATACGGAAGTTGTTCCCATCCGATTGCAGCCGAACATATTCATAATTTCCGGCGCCCATTGTGATCGATCCAACGCTCTTCCCGCCTGAGATGATCGAACCACTGGTCGTCGTGATCGTCATGCCCTTGCCGTTATCGGAAGCAAATCCCATGCTCCACCCCGCATTGACGGTGGCAAGCGCAGGCAGGGTCACTGACATTGATGCGCCGGGAGCATTATAGTTCGAGATGCTGAGCCCATCATCGATCGGCTTTGCTACATAAGATCCGGCCACCGGAAACAGCCAATTGTCTCTCGATCCCGTGCCGATTACCGATATTCCCGTCGAGAGCGGTCCGTAATTGACCGTTGCACCACCATAATTGGGATTGATCAGCACATTGCCGTCGCTTGCCGTCGCATTCACCGCCGTGACGCAGTCGAAATAAGGAGATACGAAAGTGTTGAGACCATTGTGAATGAAAGTTATCGACAGGCAGGTCGGAGACACTTCGAGATCGAGAGCAAAGAAGGTGTTGCTGAAGTTGTAACCGTTCTCCAGAACTACTCCGCGCCCTCCGGTGCCCGCCGCTGTGCCCGCGCCGGATATACGGGAAAACTGGACCTGCTCGAATGCGAGGCCGGCCGCCCCGCCGGCCGCAACGCAAACCGCGTAAACGTCACTATCCAGTACATAATTGAACTGGCAGCCGCCTCCCGCTGCTGCAGTGTTGGCATTATTGACAATCAGATGATCGAATTTTGCCGAATTGTGCGCATCGGAGAAATCAGTTTTGCCGACCACAACTACATAAGCCGGAGTGTTGCCGTTGACAAATAGGGTACCCTCTTCTCTAAAATAGAAACACCCGGTCGGGCTGCTGGTCGTACCGCCGCCGCATTGGATCTGCAGCACCGGGCCGGACGCGATCGTTCGACCGTCGATGACCGCGCCGTCCGAGATGAGGCGAAATCCTTGCCCGGGCTGAGCGGCGTAGTCGATCATTATCTGTGATGTGACCTTGTAGGTTCCCGCAGTTACTCGCACCGGCCAGTTATTCGCAATGCCGGCTGAAATAGTGTTGTTTATGGCGCTCGTGTCGTCATGATTCCCGTCGCCCACGGCGCCATTGCAACGAACATCGATCCACGGGTGTCCGGAGCACGTTACCACGTCACCCTGCAGGGTGGACTGGCCCGTGATGTTGAGTGAGGAGCCGCTGATCGTCTGTGCCAGGGTGGGGAGCGCCACACCGAGCCCAAAAGCAAACGCCGCAATTCGCAGAAGAATACGGCTGATTTGAAATCCGCTGGCTGGCTGCCGGTCAGCCGGGCGGTCTCCCCTTCTCTGTCCGGGAGCTACGCACTGTTGCTCCAACCGTAAGGCAGCCGGAACCTCTGTGACGGGGGGCGCTTGCCGCGTGCTGAATAACCGGAATTTAGCGATGCGGCGCGCCAATCCGGCCTCAGCGAATAATATGGCGCTCGCCGTGGCGAACCAAATTCCGAGAACGGCGGCAAAGCCCGTCGGTATCGTCATGGCCAGATTCGGCACAGATGCTGATACCGGCAGAGACATCACCATCTCCGAGCCGCAAAAGACTGGCCAGTCGAACTGGCATAGAGGCTGATAGCGCCCGCCGGCTTATAACCGGACGGCGTGATGAATACTGCGCCCGGTGCGATCGGGATCGAACCCCCGCCGGCGCTTGCCGCACCAACATCGGAAACGTAGAGGCTGGCCGAAGAGTTGTTTGCGACGAGGAAGCCGTTGACCGGAACTACGCCGGCAAACAGCGCCTGCGCCGTCCCTCCGGTCACGACGGTGCCGCTGCCGTCGATCGCCGCGGAGCCAGCAGCATTGATAACCGGAAGAGGGGTCGTCGGGCCGACTGGAGTCGCTACGCCGCCTGCGATTGCAGCCGGCGCATGAACCGGGACGAGGTTGCCCGCGACGTCGGTCTGCGTCGAAATTGATTGGGTCGTAGTATTGGCGTCCTTGACGAGCAGCGTCAATGATCGGCTCCTTCCCGGTAATGATTGGCGAGGCGCGTTTAAGAATCGTGTTTCCCATTGCCAGCCAGTTGACCACTTAGCTGGCGATAAACCTCGTAAATCCCCTCTGCGGGCATCGCTTCGACCAAGAGATCGGTCAATGCCCAAACGAGCGCGTCAACCCGATCCGGAGAGTAGCCGGCCGAACGGGTCGAGAGGTTGCCATGCGCGTCGGCGGTAAAGGCGCACATCTGATCCTCGAGCTCCGGGAACACGCCGAGGTGGTGTACCCGGCCTTGCTCGTAGAGCGCTGCAATCGGTTCTGCGCGGGTTACCTTTCCTCGGGAAGCACGCACGGCCGAGAAGGGCGCGTTTGGCTCGATCACTCGCAGCGTGGCCTCGACCATGTCGCCGCCATTGTTTACCTCGGCTACGATCCGGTCGGCCCTGTGCGCACGATAAACCGAAATAGCTGTCTTGGCCCATTCCGCTGGCTGATAGCGACCCGAGGCATCGGCGAGCACCCAGCCTCGTCCGCCGGCATCCTTGCCGGCGACAATAATGCCGGTTTCATCAGCCCGCTCGGTTGAGCTCGCCGCTGGATCGATAGCGACAACCACTCTTATCAGCGGCGGGGCCGCGCGAACTCGCGATCCTTCCAACATGCCGCGGTTCCACAAGGCACCCGGAATATCTTCGAGGAGCTCTGCTTCAAGCTCCTGGCGGCCAAGGCGAGTCCCTTGATATTTGCGAATTATCTGTCCGAAGAACGCCGAGGCGAGATTGGCGCGGTTCTCGTAAGTGGTCCCCCGCGTCACAATGACCGTCGGATCGGCGATCAGCCCACGAACGAGCGATGTCGTCCGGGGCGTCGTCGTCACCACGACGCGCGGATCAGTTCCTAAGCGAAGGCCGAACATAAGCATGTCCCACGCTTCCGGATGGCGCCAGCTGGCGAGCTCGTCGCACCACGCTGCGTCATGCTGCGGTCCGCGAAGGCGCTCGGGTTCGTCGGCACTGAATAGCGTGGCAATGGCCCCATTCGGCCAAGTCAGACGCCGCTTCGACGGCTCATACCGCGGCCGCTCCCAAGGTGGGGAGATAGCCAGGATGCCGCTTTCTCCTTCGACCATGACATCGCGGGCATCGCCGGCTGTCGGCCCTACGAGCGCAAGTCGATGTGCGGTTTGCGCATTGACCCGAGCGCGGATCATTTCTGCGCCCGTTCGCGTCTTGCCGAAGCCACGGCCCGCAAGCACGAGCCATACCCGCCACTCTCCATTGGGCGGCAACTGATTGGGCCGGGCCCAGAAGGCCCACTCGTAAAGCAGCGCCCGCGCTTCGGCGGGTGTCAGAGCGGCGATGAGCTCGTTCCTGGGCAACTCCGCTCTCGAGCCAAGCGAAGTGGCGTGCAAGCGCATCGCGCGCATCTTTTAAGAAATCCTTTTGTATTTTACGTTTAAGGCGTGGCGCTGGTGGCGAACCCGGGAATGCCGGCGATTGCCCCGAGGATTGATCTCTTGTGTGGCTCTTTGATGGGACAGCGCCGGCTCTGAGTGCCGGAAACGGTCAAATCCGCGACCACGCCCAATATGCAGTTCCGGCAGCGCCAGCGCCTGCGCACCGACCTACCGGGCACGGCGCCTGTCATCGGTAGAAGTCGACTGGTCCCGTTCCCCAACCTTGCCAGCGTACGACAACTATATCATCTCGATCCGGAATTGTCAATCAACAAATATCATCCTAGCAAGTCAGCGATTGAGCGAAATATGCCTCGAGCGTACCCAATGAGGCAATCAGAATGCCGGAGGCCGCCTCCTGGCTCACGCGCCGCCCGTTCCAGCCCTGCTCGAGCGCCCATTGCTTCAGCGATTGTTGCCAACCGACCACGTGCCATATACACGAACCGCCGGCTGAGCCGAGGCCGCCAACGGCAAGGGTGGCGCGCCAGACCACCCTGCGCGCATTCTCGATTCGGGACCCGGGCTCTTCCACAGATCTAAAGCCGCTGCGGCCGCCAATTTTTGGGCGCGATATGTCAAAGGCGCTCAGCGGGTCGAGTTGCGCGACGGCAAAACAATCTCGGAAATCCTCTCCGGCCTGCCGCATTCCCGCGGTGATCGAGCCCCGTCTTTCCATAACCGCGAGCGTGTCGACAAAGCGGTAGGGTCGAGCAGGACGGCCGGAAGTATCGCTGATCGTTCTTTCTAAGCGCTCGACAAGGCCGTGGTTGCTCCGCTCCGGCGTTGGAATAGAATCGGCAATTTCTCGGACTGGCTGCCCATGCCGGGCACGTTTTTGCGTCATTCGCCCTCCGAACAGATCATGAACAATATGGTCAAAAAAGTTCGCGCACAGCCTGCTCCAGCCGTTTCAGGAATTGTCGAGTAGGCTCCGCACGCTGTCGTGCGCGTCGGCCGCCGACAGCACTTGCGAGGGCTTCGACTTCGCGCAATCTGTCGGTTTCAGCCTTGCTGCCGCACGCGATGTGGCAAACCGAATGGTGGTGCGGACAATAGGACGAGGACGGCCGCCGCGTGGCCCCGCAAGGACGACCCGATTCGTCGACTATATAGGCGCAACCGCCATCCTTCTCTAAGTCCTCGATGGCAAGACACGAAAGAAGCTTTGTCATATTCATGCGCTGTTCATCAATGGGCTTGTCAGTAATGCACCGGTATGTTAGGCCTTCGTTGTTACCGTGTCAACAACAGCAAATTGCGAAGGACGCATTATGGACGGTTCCTGGTTTACCCAAGCCCTGGCGCGTGTCGGTGCATCCCAAGCGGATCTCGCTCGCCATCTCCGTCTTGCCCCATCAGCCGTATCCCGCATGCTCAAGGGAGATCGTCAGATGAAGCCGCTGGAGGTTGTGCATCTGGCCGCTTTCCTGCGTGTGCCGGAGGACGAGGTCTTGCGGCATGCAGTCGACACCACAGCCAGTCCACCAGCAGGCGAGGTTCAACGGCCCGGACGAGGTCGCCCGCCGTCTGCCGGGTCCAGTACAACCGGCGCCTCGCCGCCGCGACCGCTCCATGAGCCGGATCGGATACCGATCCGCAGCGGTGCGCGGGGAGGGACCGATCAGGAGATGTTTCTTGAAGATGGCCCGATCGGATACACACCACGGCCAGCCAACTTGAGCGGCGTGCGCTCGGCTTATGCTATCTACATGGTCGGCGACAGCATGGAACCACGCTATGAACCGGGTTGGCTATTGCACGTGAACCCGTTCAAGCCACCGATCCGTGGCCGGGACGTGGTCGTTTACAAGGAGGGACAGGCGGTTTTGATTAAGCAGTTCGTGGGCTGGGAGGGGGACGCGCTTGTCCTGCGCCAATTGAATCCTCCGGCCACATTGAGAATTCCGCGCGAGGAGGTGCGAGAATGCCACCTAGTCGTCGGCTCCGATCAGGAAGGATGAAAAACCGGGTAGCCGGCTTCCTGCGCCCCGACCGTGCTCAAGCTTCGCCCGACCGTTATCGGCCTGCTCAGAACCCGGGCGGCCGATCATCCGACGGCGGGAGAGGCCGAGGCTGACCCAGACTTTCTTCTGCTTCTTGGCGCTCTCCCTCGGCGCCGCCCAACTCGATATCGGCCGGAGTGGTCGGGCGTGGCGGTGCCCCGCCCTGAGAATTGGCCTCGCCATTCGCATTCATAACGCGGAAATAGTGCTCCGCGTGCTGGTACAGATTTTCCGCCGCGATCCGGTCTCCGCTCGCCGCCGCCTCACGTGCGAGCGCGACATAACGCTCGAAGACTTGGTACGCGTTGCCGCGGATTTTTATGTTCGGACCGTTGCTGTCAAACGTCTGAATCCGATGAGGCATTCGCGGGCGGTTATGGTGCTGGTTGGCCCCGTTGTTGCGACCGCGCGAGCGTTTGTTTGGTCCTGGTCTCATGACACCTGTCTAATCGCGGTGGACATTATCGGACCCTTGTCCGGCAGGAGCATTACCCCTAGCCCCCTCTCGAGTGGTTCAGGTGATATTGCCGCCATGGATCGCGGGACACCTAACCCCCAAGCGAAGGCAGCCTAGACGGGACCGCAGCGCATTCCAATCTTTTTCTGTCTGCGCCTGTCATGCGGCGCAGGATGCGCGATTAAGCATCGAGCGATACCGGCAAGATCCTTCTCGATCCCGTCCACGATCAAACCGTTATCCTTCATCATGGTGGCGACCGCATCCGCCTGACCGGCCCCGATTTCGGTAGCCAAGATCCCGTGGGTGGAAAGAAGCCTCGGTGCAGCTTCGGCTATCGCCCGGTGCGACCGCAAACCATCTGCACCACCATCGAGAGCCCGCCATGGATCGTGGCAGGCGACCTCACGAGGCAATAGGGCGAGCCCTTCGCTCTCGATGTAGGGCGGATTCGCGAGAATGGCATCAAACCTCCCCGACACCGCAGTTGTCCAATTTCCGACGAAGAAGCGGGCCCGATCGGACAGGCCGAGGTAGACAGCATTGCGAGCCGCGGTCCTCACCGCGCCCTCGGCGATATCGACACCAATGCCGCTCGCTGCCGGTAGCTCAGCGAGGAGCGCTAGCAGGAGGCAACCCGTTCCAGTGCCCAGATCGAGCAAACGAAGGGCCGCGTCTCGATTAGGCTCCCGCCTCAGCACGGCCTCGATGACCGTCTCCGTCTCGGGTCGGGGATCGAGAGTATCGGCGGACAGCTTAAACTCCAATCCCCAGAACTCGCGTCTTTCGAATATGCGGCTTAAAGGCTCACCGGCAACCATGCGACGCAACAGCGCCTGCACCCGGCTGATCTGTTGTTCATCTAACGCGCGGTCGGGCCGGCCGAAGAGATCGGGCGGCGCTATCGCGAGAGCTCCGGAAATCAATCGGCGGGCCTGCCGCCGGGGGTCGGCGACACCGGCTGCCGATAATGCTGCTGCAGCTTCGGCAACGAGCCAGCCACACGTCCCGTCAGCCTGTTTCAACAGTGGCCAACCTTGCAGCCTGATCCTCGGCCAGAATTGCGTCGATGATCTCGTCCAACGCCTCCCCGCTCATCACCTTGTCTATTTTGTAAAGCGTCAGGTTGATGCGGTGGTCGGTGACTCGCCCTTGCGGGAAATTATAGGTGCGAATCCGCTCCGATCGGTCGCCGCTGCCGACCTGGCTTTTCCGGTCGGCAGCGCGTGCGCTGTCGCGCGCCCGGCGCTCCAGGTCGTAAAGGCGCGAGCGAAGAACCTTCAGCGCCTTCGCCTTGTTCTTGTGCTGCGATTTCTCGTCCTGCTGGATTACTACCAGTCCCGTCGGAATATGTGTGATCCGCACCGCGCTGTCTGTCGTATTCACCGATTGACCACCGGGTCCGCTCGCGCGGAAGACATCGATGCGCAAGTCCCTCTCGTCGATGCGGATATCGACGTCCTCCGCCTCGGGCAGCACGGCGACCGTAGCGGCGGAGGTGTGGATCCGACCAGCCGCCTCGGTTTCCGGGACGCGTTGGACCCGGTGTACCCCCGACTCAAATTTGAGCCTGGCGAAAACGTCCCGGCCGCTGATCAAGGCAGTCGCCTCTTTAGACCCGCCGAGGCCGGTTTCGGAAAGATCGAGGATTTCGAAGCGCCACCCTCGCAACGCGGCGTACCTTTGGTACATGCGAAAGAGTTCTGCTGCGAACAATGCGGCCTCGTCGCCCCCGGTACCGGCGCGGACCTCGAGTATCGCGTTTCGCTGGTCGTCGGCATCCTTCGGAAGCAGAGCCAACTTCACCTGCTGTTCCAGATCCGGCAGACGCTCTCGCAACGCCTGCAACTCTTCCTCGGCAAGCTGCCGCAGGTCTCTATCCTCGCTCGATTGCGCGATATCTGCGAGCGAGGATAACTCTTCGCGGGCGCGACGCAATTTCTCGATCCCGTCAACGATCGGGGTCAGGTCGCTATATTCTTTGGACGATTTCGCGAAATCGGCGCCCGCGAGGCCCGTGCCGGCGAGCGCATCGCGCAACTCCGCGTGGCGACGGAGGAGTTGATCCAAATGCTCCTCGAGAGATGCTCCCATAACCGCGCTCAGCCGTAGACCGCTCGCAGACGGCCTCGCAACTCGCTCGAGGATGGGTCCATCGGCACCTCGGTCTGTTCGCCGCTGTCGAGATCACGCAGGGCCACTACGTGGCGCGCAATCTCCTCCTCTCCGATCAGCACCGCTACACGCGCGTTCACATTGTTGGCCCGCCGCAGGCGGCGGCCCACGTTCCCGGAATAGCCAAGATCCACGGCCCAGCCATGGTTTCTCAACACTTCTGCGAGAGCCAGCGCCTCTCCTTCCGCAGCGTCCCCGATCGGCACCACGGCGATCGGGCGTGGCGGCGGGGGCGGTTCGGCTGTCAGCATTGCTAATCGCTCGACACCGGCCGCCCAGCCGATTCCGGACAGCGCAGGCCCGCCCATCATCTCGACCAACCCATCATATCGGCCGCCGCCCATCACCGTGCCTTGCGCGCCCAGGTCGGCCGTCACGAACTCGAATGCGGTATGGGTGTAATAATCGAGCCCGCGCACCAGCCGCGGGTTCAGCCGGTAGATTATGCCCAGCCGATCCAGCCCGGCGCGGACCCGATCAAAGAAGCGGCCCGACTCGGCATTCTGGTAATCGGCAAACGCGGGAGCATCCCGAGCTACACGCTGGTCGGTTTCCTCTTTCGAATCGAAGATGCGCAGGGGGTTGCGCTCGAGCCGCCGCCGGCTGTCCTCCGAAAGTTCAGAGACGCGCGCCGAAAAGTAGGAGACGAGCGCTTCGCGGTAGGCGGCGCGACTGTCGACGTCGCCGAGCGTATTGAGTTCGAGCACGATCCGATCGCCTATGCCGAGCGCGTCGAGAATGCGGCGGCCCGCTGCTATGACCTCGATATCGGCTTGCGGCTGCGCGACGCCGATCAATTCAACGCCGATTTGGTGGAATTGACGGTATCGGCCCTTTTGCGGGCGTTCGTAACGGAACATCGGGCCGCTGTAGAAGAATTTGAGCGGCACGCTCTGGACGAGGCTGTTCGACAGCACCGCGCGGACAACCCCGGCAGTATTCTCCGGCCGCAGCGTCACCTCTTCGCCGCCGCGATCGGTAAATGTGTACATCTCCTTGGCGACGATGTCGGTATGCTCGCCGATAGGCCGCGCGAAAACTTCTGTGAACTCGAAGATCGGCGTTGCCATCTCGGCGAAGCCATACAGCTCGGCCACGGCGCGCGCCGTCTCGCTCACTTGCCGGTGGCGTCGCGCCGCCTCCGGGAGAAGGTCTTGAGTGCCGCGGACCGGCTGCAACGGACGCATGCGCAAAACTCCGGTGATCGGCGAGAAGATGTTAGCTCCCGACGAATGCCACAAGGGGCGCTGCAGCGCCGGTCCTATCATCCGGCCATGCGCGCCGCGGCTTTCGCCGTCGCCGGCACTACCCCGAATTACCCCGAGATCGCCTTATCGGTATCTTTGCTCAGCCGCGGTTGAACGCCGGGATGACATCCTTGGCGAACCACCTGAGCTGCTCTTTGAACTCCTCGGGGGGCAATCCCTCGGCCCAGTGGATCATGAAATCCTCCAGCCCCGGATACTTCGCCTCGATCGATTTGATCCCCTCGACGATCTGCGACGGCGGCCCACAGAACCAAGCCTTCTGTTCAACGCCATCGCGCAGCGATGGCACCCGCGCCGGTGCTCCTGGGGTACCCCAAGTGCGGCCTTGTTCATCGGCATAGCGCACAAAGCCAAACGGAGCGAACCACTTGTAGCGCTCGTCGTGTGAAGGCTCGACGCGTCGGACCGCCTCTTCACGGGTATCGGCGAGGTAAACACCCGCCCCCCAGATCATATCTTGACCGAGCTGTGAAGGACGTCCGTGCCGGACGCAGGCCGCGTGGAAGGCGCGAACCACGTCATCGAGGATTTTTTCGCCGTTCAAGGTGACCATCGCCTTTAGGCCGTATTTCGCCATCATATCGATGGTCCTGCCGCTGGCTATCGGCATCCATATCTCGACCGGCAAGTGTTTCGGCCGTGGCACCACCGTAATTTCCTCAAGCTCGTAGCCCCGATAGGGCACAGGTGGCGGGCACTCGTAAAACTTGCCCTTGTGGTGAAATGCTTCCTCGTTGAAGCATTTCAGCAGGAGCTGGAGCTGTTCTTCAAAGAACTCACGATTGGCTTCGGCGTCGAGGAGAGGTGCTCCAAAGGTCTCCACCTCGCGCGTGTGATAGCCGCGGCCAATTCCCATTATTACGCGCCCATCGGTCACGATGTCCGCCATGGCGTAGTCTTCCGCCAAGCGGATCGGGTGCCACATCGGCAGGATGTTGAAGGCGCAGCCGAATTTCAGCCGCCGCGTCTGGGTGGCCAGCCACAGGCCAAGCTGAATCAAGTTGGGCAGGCACTCATAACCCTCACGCTGGAAATGGTGCTCGGCCGTCCAGAAGGCGTAATAGCCCAGTTCGTCCATCTCCCTGGCCACATCGCGGGCCGTCCAGAATACCTCGCTGAGCCGCTCGTTCGGATACCGGCGGTCGTTTGCCGGCGTGCCTTGCAGGCCGATGTTGTCCAGTTCGATCTGACCGACATAGAGTGCATGAAATCGTTTGATCATCGGTTTGTTGACCTCCATCAACTTGAAAGGCGGGTCCCGCTGAATTCCTCACAGCGGCGTTCGGCATTCTGGAGCGGGACCGCCTTTACCGAAAAACCCCAGGCCCGGGTGGTGTCCAGGCATAGGGATAGCTCGGCGCATAACCATATGCGGGCGGACCGGCAAAGAAATTGGGATAATACATAGGTGGAGCTTGCCGCGGCTCCGCTGTGGAACCGGTGGCGCTCGCTATCGGCGGATCGGGATGGTCGTTGGGCGGGGAAAGCTGGCCAAGCGCAGGCTTGGCCGGGGACCCGTCCCGCCTTTGCCTTTTTTCGGAAGCGACAGTGTGGTGGCCTTGCCTGTGAGAGACGGTGCCGATCGAATGGTTCCCGAGCCGCGCAGCTGTTTCTCGCTTCTTGGCCGTCGAGGTACTCAGATAGGACGCGGAGTGGCGGCGAGGCTCCTTTTGGGACAATTGGGACCTTGGTCGATCGAACCTGATCGCAGGCGTGCCGGGGGTCGACTGATTGCGACTGGGCGCCGGGTCCCGTACCTCCCGCTCCCCGGTTTCCGCCGGAGCGCCCCGCAACGGCGGCGGGAGCGGAGCCTTCGCGGCCGGCTCGTCGTCGGCCAGAGCTGGGGATCCCGAGACTAGAAGCAGGAGGGCGGAGCGGGTCATAAAGCCGAGCCAAGCGCGTCTCTTGAGCGGCTTCGATCTATCGAACCAGCTCGCCACGCTTTTTCCCGCGGACCTCCGCCCGCCTCAATGATAGGGGTCGGCAGCGTCCCGTAGTCCGTCTCCGAAGAAATTGAAGGCAAGGACGGTGATGATGACACAGGCGACGGGAAGCATCAGCCACGGATAAAGCGCTACGACGTTGATGTTTTGGGCTTCGTTGAGCAGCACTCCCCAGCTCGTCATCGGCGGCCGCAGCCCCAAGCCGAGAAAGGAAAGTGCGGTCTCGCCGAGGATCATGCCAGGGACCATCAGGGTAGCCGAGGCGATCAGGTGGCTCATAAAGCTCGGTAGCAGATGCCGGCCGATGATTCTCGCGGGCTTCGCGCCCATCAGCACCGCGGCGGTGCAAAAATCCTCCTCGCGCAATGCCAGGAGCTTCGATCGAACTGCACGGGCGAGATGGGTCCATTCGATCATACCGAGGATCAGGGTGATGCCGATGTAGACGAGGATCGGGCTCCAGCTCACCGGCAGGACGGCCGACAACGCCATCCACAGCGGCAGGTGCGGAAACGATTGGATGACCTCAATTCCACGCTGTATCAGGATGTCGGTCCAGCCTCCATAATAGCCGGCAATCCCGCCGATCAGAATACCGAGCGTAAAGCTGACAGCGACGCCCAGAAGCCCGACGGTCAGCGATACGCGCGCCCCGTAGATCATTCGAGATAAGAGATCGCGGCCGAGCCGATCGGTCCCAGCCAAAAAAAGTTGCCCACCCACGGCCGGGCAAACCAAGTGGAAATCGCCTGGAATCAATCCCCAGAAGCGATACTCGCCGCTGTGGCAGAAGAAACGGATCGGCTGTCGCTTACCGTTGTTCGTATAGACCCGTTCGAGGGTGTTCATGTCGAGCCGGTAATCGTAGCCATACACAAACGGGGCGACCAGTCGGCCTTCGTCGAAGATCCGGATCCGCTGTGGCGGAGCATAGATGAAGTCGGTATTGCGGGCGTCCAGGTCATATGGAGCCAGGACCTCGCAGATCAGGATCGATGCGTACATGACCAGAAGGATCGCACCGGACAGAACGGCGATGCGGTGGCGGCGCAGCTTCCACCACACCATTCGCCACTCCGACGCCATATAAAAGCGCTCCTGCGCCGGCGTCATTCTCTCGACGGAATAGGGGTCGAACGGCGCGTCGGAAATATAGTGCGGCAACCGGTCGGCGGTCGGAGCAGACAGAGGTCCAGCCCGGTCCCGTGGGACGCCGCCCGCGACAGTCATCTCGCTCATTCGCGCCGGCCCGCCTGCAGTCGGATACGCGGATCGAGCACTGCGAGCGCGAGGTCCGATATGAAGACGCCGATGACCGTGAGGAATGCCATGAACATCAAAAAAGAACCGGCTAAATACATGTCTTGACTGCGCAACGCGTCGAGCAACATCGGCCCGGTCGTCGGCAAAGACATCACTACAGATACGATCGCCGCACCGGAGATGACGTGCGGCAAGAGTGACCCGATATCGGAGATAAACGGATTGAGGGCCATCCGTAGAGGATACTTGAATAATAGTTTGAGGGGGTGGAGGCCCTTCGCGCGGGCTGTCACGACATACTGCTTCTGCAGTTCATCGAGCAGATTGGCGCGCAGTCGCCGGATCATGCTCGCTGTTCCCGCCGTGCCGATAACGACAACCGGGATCCAAAGATGCGCCGCCACCGATAGAACCTTACCGAAAGTCCAAGGCTGATCGACGTATTGCGGATCCATTAGCCCGCCAATCGAAATGCCGAAATACACATTGGCCAAGTAAAGCAGAACGAGAGCCAGCAGAAAGCTCGGAGTTGCCAACCCTAGAAATCCGAACAGGGTCAATACGTGGTCCGACCAGCTGTATTGATGAGTTGCCGAATAGACTCCGATCGGGAACGCCACGATGTAGGTGAATAAGATCGTCGCTAAGGATACAATGAAAGTCATTAATAGACGGTCGCCGACCACTTGTTTCACCGGTAGATTATACGCAAAAGAGTAGCCCATGTCGCCATGGAGGAGTCCGCCGGCCCAGAATATATATTGCTCCCAAACCGGGCGATCGAAACCATACTCCGCTTTCAAGAAATTGATTTTGGCCAGGTCCGCCGCCTCACCCGAGCTTTGCAGTTCGGCGATGTAGGTGGAAAAGTAATCCCCTGGCGGCAGGTTGATAATCGTGAAGATCACGATGCTGATCGCGATCAGTGTGGGGATCATGATCAGAATGCGGTGCACAATATAGCTGAGCATTTTGCCTCGCTTCCTACCGAGGCGTTGGCGCTGAGGTGGTTGCAGACGCCGATTTCGCCGTTGTCTCGGATAGGTCAAACCAAAACCCGTCCGGCTTGTAAATCCCGAAATACGCGCCCGGATCCCAATTGTAGATCCCCTGTTCGGGAACGTTGCGAAGTTTGTCGTTGACCACAACGGGTTGTAACACCCCTGCGACGGTTCCGATCGAGAACACCTCGTCGGCCCAGATCTGAAGCATGTCATGCCAAACGCGCGTGTGTTCTTCCTCAGACCCTGCGGCAAGCCACTCTTCGTAAAGCTGCAGCAGCCGAATGGCGGAGGGAAGACCCGGGGGTTCACCGGCCCCGCCCTTTGTCTCATAATACTGACCCCATTTGGGCCATTCGAGTTGCTGCTGAGTAGTCGGCGCGAACTCCCAGGGCGACATGGCGGGGGTGGCCAAGCCGTTTTCGATTCCCTTATCGATCGACATCAACGCCTCGCCGGAAAATACTCGTCGCCGGAACAAGGTCAACTGCGACGGTTTGGCGAAGAGCTTGATCCCAATGTGACGCCAGGAATCCCTGATCAGCTCAAGCACGTCCGATTGTTCGGTCGACTCTCCCGAATTCTCGACAATGATCTCTACCGGCCTTCCGTCCGGAAGCTGCCGCATGCCGTCGCTTCCTTTGGCGAGCCCGATCAGGTCAAGAAGGCGGTTGGCCTCATGCGGGTCGAACTGTGCCCAAGCCGAACGATACCGCGGATCATAGAGCGGACTCTGCGGTAGTAACGTGTTCTGCCCTTCTATGGCCAGCCCGAAATAAATAACTTGGTTGATCTCGTGGCGATTGACCGAGAGCGACAAGGCGCGTCGAAAACGCAAATCCCGCACGAGACCACGCCAGACATCGTCATTGACATTTAGGTTGGGGTAAAGCGCCAGCTGACTGCCGGGGCCAGTTCGCCAAAGCCGTACCTTGTAGTGATTGCGCTCTTCACTCGCTTTTAGAAAAGTATAGTTGTCGAAGCGCAGATAGCGGGCTTGGAGATCGCTCTCTCCGGCGCCGGTCTTGGCCGGAATGATCTTGTTATCGGCTATCGACAATGCTACTCGATCGATGTACGGAAGTTGATTTCCTTGCTTATCTATCCTATAATAATATGGGTTCCTTTCGAATATGAAGCGGTCGGCAGGCGGTCTCGTTTTAAGTATCCAAGGCTCCAAAGACGGCAAATCAGGGTTATCATTTCGATACATCGCGTCTAATTTATTATGATACGCCGCCCAATTGCGTTGATTTGCCGCCTTTACGAGAGCATCTAACGCCGCCTTGTCCGCATATTTCTCGTGGAATTGCTTGAGATAATGAGACGGCCTGTAGATGAAGAGCGGGCTCGGCCCGGCCAGATCCGGCAAGAAGAGCGGGTTCGGTCGTGCCCAGCTATAGCGAACCACCGTCTCGCTCAACACCTCGAAGCGAGGTCGTTCGCCTTGCGGCAGCATCGAAATTGGCAATCCCGAAGGCGACAAGTGTTTATTCTGTGCGACATCCTCAAACCAGTATCGGAAATCTTCCGTGGTGAACGGTTGTCCATCCGACCATTTATGCCCTTTGCGTAAGTGGAGCGTGAAGATCCGATTGTCTTCGATTTCGATCGACTTGAGGATATCCGGCGCAAATTTAAGCGAGGGAGTGTACCCGACCAGCCTCGCATAGCCGTACACCACCATCATGCGGGTGTCCTTGGGGCCACCCATGAGCATCCGCAACTCGCCCCCCGGGGTGCCGATGGTTTCCAGCTCTGCCACAGCCGGATCTTCCGGCACCCGGTCCTCGACTCGGGGCAGGGCTCCACTTCCTGCATCGTTCTTAAGAGCTGGCGTTTCTCGCAATTCGGCTGGCGCTTCGTTCGGCAGGGCAAGCGCGACAGCCGCCGCAATTCCCAGTTGCATCGCCTCGCGGCGGTTGGGATAGGTCTCGGTCATGGACGGTGGTGGATTTACGCCCGGACGCGGCTGGTTGCCCGGCCGGGCAAAACGACCGGAGGCGCGCTCGCCTCGACACAATGACCTTCAGCTATCTCAATCAATCGCGGCGGGTTCACGGGATCGCGACGAAACGGCTCCGGCCAAGCCGCCGGATCCGACGCCTTGTCGGCGAGCAGCTGGTTGAAATCCAGCCGTTGCGCCGGGTCCGGCTTCGGCACCGCGGTAAGTAGGGCCTGCGTGTAAGGATGAATCGGGTTGCGAAACAGCATCGCACGGTCGGCGATTTCGACTATCCGTCCGGCGCACATCACTGCGATGCGGTCGGCGATGTAGTCGACGACGGCGAGATTATGAGAAATAAAAAGGTAAGTCAGGGATAATTTTTGCTTCAGATCCATCAACAGATTGAGAATTTGTGCCTGGATCGAGACGTCGAGAGCCGAAGTCGGCTCGTCGCAGATTACAAGGCCGGGCCGCAGTGCAAGAGCGCGGGCGATGCCGATGCGTTGCCGCTGGCCTCCGGAAAAGCTGTGCGGATAACGCTTAACATGCCGCAAATCCAGTCCGACCAAGGTCACGAGTTCGTGTACCATCTCACGCCGCGAGCGCTGATCGCCGATGCCGTGGATGATCAGCGGTTCTTCGATTATGTCGTAGACCGTCATGCGCGGGTTCAGAGATCCGAACGGATCCTGAAAGACAAACTGCACTTGTCGACGAAACTGCTTCAAATCCTCGCCCTCGAGCGAGAGGACATCGATCAATCGTCCGTGATCGTTAAAAATAATCGAGCCGGAGTCCGGATTGACGGCGCGCAAGAGAACCTTGCTGAGGGTCGTCTTGCCGCAACCGCTCTCTCCTACCAGTCCAAGGCATTCCCCACGTTCGATCTTGAGGCTGATCGCGTCGACTGCAACTACGCGAGGACCCGATTTGGCGCTGCCGAACAACCCGCTTTTGCGGATCGTATAGGTCTTTCTCACGTCGACACATTCAAGCAGCGGGGCGACCGCATCGGCCGGCCATTTTCTCTTCTCCGCCATCAAATGCGGAGCATCTCCGGGCGCTATCTCGCGTAGCGGGACCAGGCGCTCGCCGGGCTTCATGTCGAAGCGCGGCACCGCGCGAAGCAGCGCTTTCAGGTAGGGATGTTCCGCGCGGCGGAAGATGTCTTCGAGCGTCCCGCTCTCCATCACCTCACCGCGGTACATGACAACAACTTCTTCGGCAATGTTGGCGACGACACCGAGGTCGTGGGTGATCAGCAGCACCGCCATGCCGAGTTCGTGCCGCAGATCGATCATCAATCTCAAAATCTGCGCTTGGATCGTCACGTCGAGTGCGGTCGTTGGCTCGTCCGCAATCAGGAGCGCCGGACGGCAGACCAGCGCCATCGCAATCATTGCCCGCTGGCGCAATCCGCCAGACAGCTCGAAAGGGTAACTGCGGGATGCGCGCCTGGGGTCGGGGAAGCCGACGAGGCGCAGCATCTCCTCAGTCAGGTCGGCCGCTTGCGCGCCAGTGACCGGCCGATGAAGCCGCAGTGCCTCTCCAACCTGATTGCCGACGGTATGCAGAGGCGACAGTGACGTCATCGGCTCCTGGAAGATGATCGAAATCCTGCCGCCGCGGATTGCACGCATTTCAGCGCTGTCACTCGGTAATTTCGCGATGTCGACAACTTGGCCGTCGAGCCGAGGATCAGCGAACAAGACTTGCCCACGAGTGATGACGCCACTACGCGGGAGAATCCGCAGGATTGTTTGGCTGACAAC
The DNA here is from genome assembly GCA_963788085.1 of uncultured Alphaproteobacteria bacterium. Taxonomy (GTDB): domain Bacteria; phylum Pseudomonadota; class Alphaproteobacteria; order ATCC43930; family CGMCC-115725; genus AP-15. The sequence continues at coordinate 83,209 of CAWBFS010000015.1, read as the reverse complement.
CGACTTTCCAGACCCCGATTCGCCGACCAGAGCCACTATCGATTGCGGGCGCACGCGCAATGAAACGCCCGTGACTGCGCGGATAAAGCCGCCGGGTGCGGCGAACCGGACGTGGAGATCGCGAACCTGCAGGAGATCGGTCATACAGCGGCTCCGGCCGCGTTCCCAAGCCGCGTTTCTGTAGCCCGTAGTTCGATGCCGAGAGCCTGCAGATTGACCGATGTGGCCGGATCTAAGGATAGGCAGCGCAACTCGGCAGCTTTGGCCGAGGCGATCACCAGGTCGGAAAATCCCTCAACCCGGCTGTCGATTAGCAAGGTCGACCACCCGGCGCGGAGCTTGAGTTGCATCCACCCGCCACGCCCGTCCCGGCGGGTAGAATAATAGGAAAGTTTCATTCGGTCGAGTTTGTTCCACCAGATCGAGGTCTGCAGCAGACCCGAAGATTGCAAAGCCGCCTCGGTCACTTCGATGGAGGTGCAATGGCGAAGCGCGGTCCGGATCCCAAATATCGCAAAAAGGGCTGCAAACCCACCCACCATAATCCCGCCGACAATTCCGACCGGCACGATCGCGAGTACCGCAATCGTCGGAAAGAATCCGACCGCGGCCCGAAGATAATCGCCGTAGACAGCCGAAGGCGGATAGACGTACCGGGTCATGCCACATCACGCATGTCAGGGGCGAAGATTTTGCCTGCATCGAGCCAGAGTACCGCGGGATGGGCGACGCTCACCGTGATCAGCCGGTCAAGGAACGCGTCCGTCGCCTCATCCTGGAGCAGATGGTGGGTCAGAATTCCCGTCGGCTCGTCCGCCCACACGGCGCAGAGACGCCGCGCCCGCAGGTGTTCCACCAGACCACCCAACGCGGCATCTTCCCCGACAAACCCGCGACTTCCTTTCCAGGCAACAAGGTCGACATGGATATTCGCTTCGATGACGCCCGGTGCCCGCGGGGAAGAGCTCCGCGGTCCCGCCCGTGAAATCCCGGTGAGGCCACAACGACCGAGCAAACCCAAAAGCGAGTCATCGAACCGGTTCCACGGTGGTACTAAGACCGGTTGCGCTCGGGTTCCGAACAAATCACTTAAGCGCGCCCGGCCGGCGGCCAGCTCGAACGCCACCTCTGGTCTTGGGCGTTCCGCGGGGAATTCGCTCTTTTTCCCGACGCCCGAGTGGTTCAAATGCCGCCAACCGTGCTGAAGGACCGCGACAGACGCCTTCGGCGCTGATCGCAGGTGCTGGGTGAGCCATTGAGCAAGCTCCCATTGAGCATCAGCAGGGATCACCGCGAGTGAGACCGCCACTCCCGACGCGATCGACAGCAGGCGGCCGAGTCGTGCGGTCGGTGCCACCGCGTCGTCGTCGCGCCACCATAGCGTCGCCACCTTCCCCGCCTCCTCCCAATAATCGAACTCGGCCATTAGATCCGGCCATTTCACCATCATCGGCCCGGCAACAACCCGGTTGTGAGTGGATCATATCGACAGTCCCGAGCAACGCCAAATTCTCGGTCGGGAGATCGGATCATGGCCGCTATCAGCCTGGCACTTCGTCGAGCACCCCCGGTGTCAATCGCAATCGTTGCCGGGCGAGCAGAAATCGCACGATCTATCGCAGAAGCGAGTTGTTCGGGCGACAACCGGTTCTCGGGAAGAAGTTCGAGAACCCCGCAGGCCGCTAGCCGTTCCGCGCGTAAGCTCTGCTCGGTCTCCCGCCCTGATGCAAACGGCACGACGACAGCGGCTGCTCGGGCCGCGAGAATATCAAGCACTGTATTGTATCCGGCTTGACTCACCGAGACACGGCAGCGCCGCAAAATTTGCGGAAAGTCCGGCCGATACCGTTCGAGGACGACTTCCTCGGGCAGAGCGGTGGCGAGTGCCGCGAATTCCGGGTCGGACAGATTGGGGCCGCCAAGCAGGCGCCATTTCAGGTTCGCCAAGCATCCCTGTCGGCGGGTCTCGATGGCGGTCCTCAGCAAAGCACCGCCGACCGCACCTCCGCCAACCGAGACCACAACCTCGTCGGCCCCAGCGGTCTCGTCCGAGGCAGCCGCCTCACCGGCCTCATGGGCCTCCGCTATATAGCCGGTGTAGATCAGCCTATCGCCGATTTCGGATGCAAGCGGGAAGCTGTCTTCGAGCGGGATGAATGCGGGATCGCCATGAACCAGCACGAAATCGAACTCATTGCGAACCCGGTCGACGATCTCGGTGGGACGCCGCGGGTCGTTCGGCAAGACCACGATGTCGCGTAGCGAACAAAGAATGAGCGGTCGGGGACGTCGCGCCCGGGCGGCTTCGATCAGCCCATCAAGTTCAAAGCGAAACGCCCTGCGGCCAAACGGAAACGCTTCGATCAACAAGGCATCAGGTTGCTCGTCCCGAAAGGCGGCCAAGAGCGCCGACCGGCGTGTTGTTCGCAGCTCGTCGCCGATCGGCCGGCCCGACTCGTCCACAAGCGCCTTGAACCCCGCGTCGAGGGCCCTGATCGGGGGCAGCTGGACGATGCGTTCGGCCGAGGTGCATGCCACTGAGGAAAGCGGCTCTCCTCCCGAGATCAGAGTAACCCTGAGACCTTCTCGCACCAGCGCCTCGGCAATTCGCAACGAGCGACGCAAATGCCCGATCCCGAGCAGGTGCTGTACATAGAGCAGGACGGAGCCGGTCATGAATGCGTCGGCTCCCCACTTACGCCCAGCTTCCCGGGGATATAGCGTCGAACATCGCATTCAGGCGACGAGCGGCGGACGATATATCGTGCTCTGCCCTGACACGGCGCCGCGCGGCTTCCGCAAAGGCGGCACGCCGGAGGCAGTCGACGAGCAGTCTGCGCACCGCCTGGGCAAAGGCCGGCGCATCGCTGGGCGGGACGAGAAGGCCGGTTACTTCATGCGCGACGATCTCGCTGACACCGCCCGTGGCGCCTGCCACCACCGGCACCCCACTCGCCTGCGCCTCCAGCAGCGCCAGGCCGAGGGCTTCGTTGAGAGCGGGCCACACGCACAGATCGGCAGAGGCCAAGCGCCGTGCAATTTCCATGGGGCCGATTTCTCCTGCCCAGGTCACCCGCTCTTGGAGCGGATAGAGCGCGTCCTCGACAGCGTGCCGCGCCGGCCCATCACCGATCACCTCCAATGACCATGGCAGATCGAGGAGATGCGAAAGGGCATTCCCGAGAATTTGGTACGACGCGAGCTTGTCTCCGTAGCGCATCATCGCGACGGCGATCAGGCGTGGCGGCCCAGCCCTTGCGCGTGCTTGCCCACCATAGAACGCAGCGTCGATAAAGGGCTTGAAGGCTACCCAACGCCCTTCGTCCCGCAACAGCGGCAGGACGCACTCCCGATCAGCCGGGTTCAGTCCGATCACCGCGTCGGCCCGCCTGATCGCGCGTTCCGCCGCACGGCGACCGGCCGCCCAGCCACGCGATGCCTGCTTCGGCGCGTCGGAGGCCTCGGCGACGACATAGGGAACGCGGAGAACATCTGCAATCTGCGGGCCCAGCCAATCCGGCGCCTTATGATAGAGGTGATAGGTAAACCAAAGCTCCGGAGCAGTTTGCGGCGACTCGCGGCAGCGGCGAACAAAACGCGCCGCAAGCCGTGCGCCGATAGACGCGACCCGAGCCTGGCGCAACGGGTCGCCGCGCCCGTCATAGCTGCGAAATCGAGAGGCGATCAGGGCGTCGTGGCCAGCCATCCGCAAGGCCGCGAGGAACAGTTGCGCGACCCTTCGATCTCCCGAAGGAACCGGATGATCGGGAGGTTTCAGCGGCGCGTAAAATGCGACACGCATTCCAGTTGAGCTGCGTTCCGCCGCCGGCCAGAAACGTCCCTCGGGAATTGGAGGTCAGGCTCACCGGCATCGCTTCCCCAAGGAGAGGCGGAAGTCAGCCCGAAGCGCGTTGCCAGCAAATCAATGCCGGCCTCCATCGAAAACTGGCGGCGCACATGGTGTTCACCGGCCGCGCCGAGCCGCGCCCGTTCCTGTGGATGGCGGATCAGGCGTTCGAGCGCTTCGGCGAGTGCAATCGGGTTGCCCGGCGGAACCAGCAAGCCGGTCACATTTTGCTCGATCAATTCCGGGATTGCCGAGACGTCGGTCGAAACGCAGGCGAGCCGCTGGCTTTGCGCCTCGATCAGCACGTTGGGCAGGCCATCCCGGTCGCCGTCCTTCGCAACCTTGGAGGCGAGCACGAAGAAGTCGGCCTCGCGATAGGCGGCGAGCACCTCCGGTTGGGGCATGGCGCCCCGCCACTCTATCCGGCGCGACAAACCGAGTCGCTCCGCCTGGAGCCTCAGCGCCGCAGCGAGCGCACCGCCGCCGATGTGAACAAAGCGCCACTCGAGGTCGGCAGGAAGAAGCGCAAGCGCTTCGAGCAGATCGTCGTAGCCTTTTTTTGCGACCGCCCGACCAACTGAGAGGATGAGGACCGGCTGGTGCGGGTCGCTGCCGTTGCGCCAGTTCGCACCCCGCGGCGGCGCCGCGAAACGTTCAAGATCGAGCCCATGGTAGCAGAGGCCTACCGCATCCGGCCGCGACATCAGGCCCGCGAGATGGCTGCGCGCGATCTCGGTACAGGTCACGATCCATTCTGCTTCCGCCAGCTTTGTGCGCTTCTCCCATTCCGGCAAAGTCCAGATATCCCTGGCGTGCGCCGAAGCGGTCCAGCCGAGCCCGGTCAACAGCGCGGCATAACGGGCGACAGAGGCCGGCGTATGCAGAAAATGTGCGTGAATATGGCCGATGTCGTGCGGCAACTCGGCCGCCAGCACCAATGCCTGGCCGAAGCGGCGGATGCGGTTCGGGGTCGGATCGCGTCTCAGGTCGGAAAGCCAGGCGGCCCGCGCCGCGGAGTATCCGGGCAGCCGGCGAGAGTGCAACCAGCCGCGCCAAATGCGGGCCAGTTCCCGATGCAGGTATTCGGGAAGGTAAAGCAGCGCCGCGCTGATCTGGCGATGGATCGGATGGATCGCGCGGTCCGTGGGATGACGCAGAGAAACGATCAGAACCTCGAGCCCGAGGCGCTCCAGAGCCAAAATCTCCTGAGCGATGAAGGTTTCCGAAAGCCGCGGATACCCTTTGAGGACAAAGGCGACCCGTCCCGCTGCCGCCGGAGATGCCGCCACTCCTCAGGTTCCGTAACGCGCGCGTGCCGCAAAGCAACCGGCCCGCCCCTGGTCGAGCCACCACCGGGTCATACGGTTCACCTGCGGCATGCCGTCGAGCAAGCCGGGAATATGAACGGCGGACGGAGGCGGCTGCTGCGGGAGACGGCGAATGGCAGCGGCCATCACACGAGGATCGCGCCCTTGATCCTCGGACAGCATCGCCAACAGGCCAAGCTCGGCGGCGCGCTTGGTCCTGATGAACTGCTCCAAACGCGGCGCCGTCCTCGGGATGATCAGCGCACGCTTGTCGAAAGACAGGATCTCGCAAAAGGTGTTATAACCGCCCATCGCAACGACGCCAGCCGCACGCGCCATCAGGTTTTCGAGCCGCGCGTTAAAGGTGATCGCCCGCACATTGTCGAGCTTGGCCGCTCGGGCGGCGAAAACCGCCCGCTGCTCGGGCAGCATAAAAGGACCGAAAACGAGCAGGGCAGGATGGGGGATAGTCCGGTCGTACTCGTAGGCTGACAGCACCAAATCGATCAAAGCCTCGCCATCCCCGCCGCCGCCCGGGGTGACCAGCAGGAAATTATCGATGCCCACGATCTCCGGTGTGAGTTGCAGCTCACCGGCGGTGCGCCTCAAATACCCGGTATAAATCATCCGCTCGTGAACGCTTGTCGGCACCGGCAGGCCCGCCAGCGGGTCGCAGATCTGGGGCAGCCCATAGACCCAGATCTCGTCGTAATACTCCTCCAAGGCCGGAACCACCTGCTTGCGCTCCCACTCGCTCTCGAGCGCTTCAGGATCGTCCATGACGTCGCGCAGCCCCAAGACCAGGGCGGTTCCACGCCTCTCCAGCAGATCGAGGGTATCGCGCACTTCGCCGCGCAATCCCAGGGGTTCCTTGTCGACGATCAGCAGGTCGGGGTCGAAGATGTCCGCCGTGTGGCGAATTATCGACGAGCGCATCGCCAATGTCTCATCGATGTCAATGTGCAGATTGAGCGAGACGTATTCGCCATTTCGGAGCTTGATGACCCCGGGCACGCGCACAAAATCGACTCGGGAACGGAAATCGAAGCTGCCTATGATCGGCGACCCGGAGAGGATCAAAACCGAGACCGCGGGATCGGCCTCGACCAGCGAGTTCGCTATGGCCCGACATCGCCGCAAATGGCCCAGTCCAAAGCTGTCGTGGCTGTAGACAAGCACCCGTTTGTGATGACGGCGAACGGTCACACAGGGCTCTCTCACACATATCGACCGCCCGACTATTGCATAAGCGGCGTCATCGCGAAATGATCTTTTCATGAAGGCGACATTGATGAAGGGAGTCGCGGCGGCCCTTAGCCCTATGGAGGGCGTGCTCCCGCCGTCGCAAATTGCACCTCGAGTTCTGCTAGAACCACAGAAACAAGCTGGTTCACCAGGCGCGCAATCGCCGGAAGCGAAAACCAGTGAGCCAAACGCGCTGGAGCCAACGATTTACCGTTTTGTTCTTAGACACAGCTTGCCACAACAGATAATACTTATCTTATTCACGCTGGTTTCCTTTCCTTTCCTCTATATGTCGCTGAATTTGCCCAAAACCATCATCAATAAAGCGATCGGTGGCAAGCAATTTCCGCAAGGTCTATTCGGTTTCGACTTTAATCAAGTGACATATCTTCTAATCCTATGCGGATTATTCTTGATCCTGGTTTTTGTAAATGGCGGATTCAAATATTATATAAATACATTCAAAGGACGTCTTGGCGAACGCATGCTTCGGCGGCTCCGATACCAACTTTATCATCGGATGCTGCGCTTCCCTCTATCTCAATTTAGCAAGACCTCATCGGCACAAATTATCCCGATGATCACGTCGGAGTGCGAATCACTTGGGGGTTTTATCGGCGATGCCTTTGTCACGCCGGTGTTCCAGGGGGGAACACTACTGACGATCATAATTTTCATGTTCATGCAGGACCCGGTTCTCGGTGCAGCGGCAGTCGCGCTTTATCCGCTGCAGGGTTATGCGATCCCGAAACTGCAACGCAAGGTCAATCAGCTCGGGAAACGCCGTGTCCGCACGGTGCGCGAAGTGGCCGACCGGGTTCACGAGTTCGGCGGCTGGCATTGTCGATATCCATGCCAACGATGCGGTGAAACGGCAGCTGACAGCCTTTGCCCATCTTCTGGGCACGATCTACGATATACGGTTCGAGATTTATCAACGCAAATTTTTCGTAAAATTCCTCAATAATTTCATTGCGCAGCTTACACCGTTTTTTTTCTATGCGATCGGTGGGTATCTGGTTATCCGCGGCAATCTTTCTTTCGGCGCTCTAGTTGCAGTGCTGGCGGCATACAAGGATTTGGCCTCGCCCTGGAAGGAACTGTTGGATTTTTACCAGATCAAAGAGGATTCGCGCATCAAATACGAGCAAATCATAGAACAGTTCCAACCCGCCGGAATGATCGACGCCCGTTTGCAGATGGCGGAGCCGCAAACTTCGACACCCCTCTCCGGAGAACTTTCGGTCATCAACTTGTCTCTCGCCGAGGAGGACGGCGGCCGCGTTCTCGATGGGATCAGCTTCACGGCTTCGCTCGCCGACCACATCGCTGTCATCGGACAAACCGGCAGCGGCAAGAGCGAACTCGCCTTGCTGCTCGCCCGCTTGATCGCGCCTACCGGTGGGCGGATCACAATCGGTGGTCTCGACTTGGCGAAGCTGCCGACCGCAGTGATCGGGCGTCGGATTGGATATGTCGGCGCGGCGCCCTACCTGTTTGCTGGTACTCTGCGCGACAACTTGTTGTTCGGTCTTCGTCACATTCCTGTGCGCCCAGCCGATTACACCGGGGAAACGGTCAAACGCCGGGCTCGGCAAACCCACGAAGCTCAACGTTCGGGGAATATCGATTTCGATCTTCATGCCGACTGGATCGATTACGAAGCCGCGGGGGTTGAGGATGCCAACGCGCTGTCGCGGCGCATAACCGAGGTGCTCGTCCGTCTCGATCTCGACGAGGCGATCTACTCGTTGGGATTGCGTTGGCGACTGGATCCGGAGGTCGACCCCAAAGCCGCCATGCAGTTGCTGGAGGCCCGGAAGGCACTCGATCGCCGGCTTGCCGAGGACGGAATTACCAACCTCGTCGAGACTTATGATCCCGAGCGGTTCAATCTCAACGCGTCGGTGGCGGAGAACTTATTGTTTGGCACGCCGATCGGCCCTGTTTTCGATTTCGAAGCGCTCGCAGACAACGCCTACGTGCTGCAGGTTTTGACACAGGTGGGCCTGATCGAAGATCTGGTCGTCGCGGGCAAGCAGGTGGCCGAAACGATGATCGAACTGTTCGCCGACCTGCCGGCTGATCACGAATTCTTCGAGCAATTCAGCTTCATCAGTGCCAATGATCTCCCCGAGTTCGTAGCCATCCTCGGCCGGATCGGTGAGGGGGGAACCGCTGCCCTCGCCAAGCATGATCGGGCGAAGCTTCTCTCTCTGCCCTTCAAGCTAGTTCCGGCACGACACCGGCTAGACGTTGTCGACGACCCCATGCAACGCCGGCTGCTCGAAGCACGCAAGGTTTTTCGCGCCAATCTTCCTCAAAAAGCGCGGCAGCAGATCGAGTTCTTCGATCCCGAGCGCTACAACGCGGCCGCCTCTGTCCAAGACAATATCCTGTTTGGTAAGATTGCCTATGGCGAAGCGGATGCCCCGGCCCGAATCCCCAAGGTTCTCGGCGAAGTGATCGACGGGTTATCGCTCCGCCAGATCGTGATCGATGTTGGTCTCGACTACAACGTTGGCACCGGCGGATCACGCTTATCTATGGCGCAACGACAAAAGGCCGCAATCGCTCGCGCCGTGCTCAAACGTCCCGATCTCCTCATTCTCAACGAGGCGACCTCTGCGCTCGACGGTCAAGACCAGACCAAGATCAGCAATGGGTTGAAAGAGGAATTTGCCGGCCGAGGGATCATCTGGGTGCTGCATCGAGCGAGCCTCGCCCGGAATTTCGATCGAGCGCTCATCTTGAGCGGCGGCAAGTTGCAAGAGCAGGGTAGTGTCTCTGAATTGCAGGGTAACAATTCTCTGATGTCCTTGCTGGTCGCGGCCGAATGACGGAGCCAATGGCAAAACGAACCCGAGGAGGGAGGAAATGAGCCTCAAACAGGAATTCGAACTGCTTCGGCGTGTCCCGTTCTTTGCGGAGATCGAGCCCTCGAAGCTGAAGCTGTTGGCGTTCATGAGCGAGCGGGTCGGGTTCGATCCCGGTAGAAATCTGATGCGGCAAGGCGACCCGGCCGACGCGGCGTATCTAATTATCGACGGGCGGGCAGAGGTCATTCTCGAGACGCCGGCCGGACCAGTAGTCGTAGCGACGCTCGGCGCTAATGAAATCGTCGGTGAAATGGGCATATTGGGTAATGTGCCCCGCGCGGCGACGGTCCGCGCCAAAGACCGCGTCATCGCGTTGCGCATCTCGAAGGAGCCCTTCATGCGTATGGTGCGCGAGTTCCCGAACATGGCGGTCTCGATCATGCAGGAGCTGGCGCACCGGGTTGAATCGATGAACAATCAGCTGCGCACGGCTGCCGCCGAATTGAAAAAATTGCGCGAAACCACCGGCGCTGCCGCGTGAGTGCCGGTGAGCCGGCTGGACAGCTTTATTCGTCGGCTCGAGGCACAACGCGCTTGCCTCGAATTGGCCGCCGATCTGGTTGGCGATCTGGACGGTGAAGTGCTGGAGCTCGGCCTCGGCAACGGCCGGACATACGATCATCTTCGCAAGCTCTTCCCGCATCGCAAAATCTATGTCTGCGAGCGGAGGGTTGCAGCCCACCCCGATTGTGTTCCACCGCCCCAATTCCTGTTACTCGGCGACATGCGCGAAACCCTGCCAGCCGTCCGCGCCCGGCTTGCCGAGCGCGTGGTGCTCGCGCATCTCGATCCCGGGAACGGAGAGATCGCGGCGAGCAAGGCGCTTGCCGACCACCTCGCCCCGCTGATCGTCCCACTTCTGCAGTTGAACGGAGTGCTGGTCAGCGAACCAGCCATAACTGCCGACCAATTGAGGGCTCTTCCACTGCCGGGCGGGATCGAGCCCGACCGATATAATCTATACCGGCGCGTCAGGCACCAATCGTCACCATGACCGGGACATGGTCGGACGCCTTACTCCAACCGCGACTGTCACGGTGCACCCTCGCTTCGCTGAGCGCGGCGACGAGAGACGGGCTCACCCAGATATGATCGAGGCGGCGGCCGCGATTTGAAGCTGACCAGTCGCGGGCGCGGTAGCTCCACCAAGTGTACAGACGCTCCTGCAGCGGCACGAAGTGCCGCACCGCGTCGACAAAAGCGCCCGCTTTCTGCAATCTTCCGAGCCGCTCCACCTCTACGGGGGTGTGGCTGACCACCGTCAGGAGCTGCTTGTGCGACCACACATCCGTCTCCAACGGTGCAACGTTGAGATCGCCCACCGCGATCATGGCAGAGCCATTCTTCCGCTCTGCCCTGAACCACTCCGTGATCTCGTCAAGAAACTGCAGCTTGTGGGCGAATTTGGGATTCGTTTCCGGATCCGGAACATCGCCGCCAGCCGGAACATAGATGTTATGGAGCTCGATGCCGCCGGGCAACTCGACAACGGCGTGCCGGCAATCGGCGCGGTTACACCAGGCCTTAGTTCCAACCGATGCGAACGGAGCGCGCGACATGATTGCCACGCCGTTATACCCCTTCATCCCGTGAACCAGCATGTGGCGATAGCCGATCGCCTCGAACATCTCGCGCGGAAAGCGCTCGTCTGGAGTCTTGGTTTCCTGCAAGCATAAGACGTCCGGTGCCCATTCCGCCACAAGCCGCCGGACGTTCTCGACGCGCAGCCGGACGGAGTTGATGTTCCAACTGACCACGCGCAGCATTACGGGTTTTCCGCCTGTTGGCGCTCCCGGAATGGCCGAACCCGCAAAAACAACGGCGCCCGGTCGGGGGGGAAGACCGGGCGCCTGCATGTCAGAAGCGTTTGGGGGAAATCGGGCCCGCAGGGGAGACGGGACCGTTCTAAAGAGAGCTTGATGACTCTCTCCGCTTCCGAGTGATGCAGATGGGGTGCAGCCGAAAAAAAACAAACTTGCATTTCTGCATATCGGAATCGGCGAAAATGCATATGAACGTGGGAACTAAACCCCATCTCTCTCATGCCGCGCGGGTCGCGACGGCAGCTCCCGCGGAGGCTGCATGAAGGCAAGCCTGCGCAAACATGGCAAACAATGCTCTGGACAGCGGATTCTCGAGGACTTTGTACTCGGGGTGCCATTGCACGCCGACGATGAACCTGGCCTCCGGCAGACTCACCGCTTCAATTTGACCGTCAGGCGCAACCGCCTCGACGCGGAGCGTGAGCCCGGGACGGTCGATCCCTTGCGAGTGCAGTGAATTCACCATCACCTCGGTTGTGCCGGCCAGCGACGCCAAAAGGCCACCGGGGCTCAGCGCCACACTATGGGCCGGGCCGTAAGGGCCGTCCGGCGAATCTTTCCGCGAACGATGATTGAGACGGCCGGGGAGCTCGTGCACTCGCTGGTGCAAAGTGCCACCGAGCGCGACATTCAACTCCTGGATACCTCTGCAGATTGCCAGAACCGGCAGATCACGCCGAACCGCTTCGCGGATCAGCGGCAAAGTCGTCGCGTCGCGCTCCGGATCGTGCAGGATTTCCGAATGGCTCGGCTCAGCGCCGTACTGGCGCGGATGAACGTTCGAGGGGCTTCCGGTCAACAGCAACCCGTCCAGCCTGTCGAGGATCACGCAGACATCGACCCTCGAACCAATGGCGGGGATCAAGATCGGTAGACAACCGGTCGCAGCGATGACCGCATTCGGATATCTCTCGTTGACCCCATGGAAAACCCGCTCGTTGACCGTGCGCATGCAGGTGGGAATACCGATTATCGGCACATGACCGGCGGGCATTACGCTCTGCTCAATGTTCGGATTGGCGGCGCGAAGCGGCATAGGGATCCTGGTATACAAACAGCTTGGGGTCGAGCGCCATACCGAATCGCTCATCGTAGAGCGAAACCGTAGTGGTCTTACGCTGCTGATCTACGATCGACCATTGCCGCAATGCGGGCGGGTTATCGCTGAACACCATGGTCAAACTGCCATTGTCCGGCTCGGCCTTTTCGACAACCGTTACCCTTATGGTATTCGCCCCTCGCTCGAAGCCGGTCACGATCAGGTCGCCAAACGTGATCGGATCACGCAGAAGGAGCCAAGCGGGCGTCGACTTCAGCCCGACTTTGGACATCTGGATCAGCTCCTTGTCGACGTAGTAGACGTAAAACATGTCAGCGAGGAGCAGAATTGGCGAGGGCGGATCGTACTCAAAGCGCATCCGGCCAGGTCGCGCCATCCAGAGCTGCCCGGTGGCGATACCGCCGCCCGAGGCAACCTGCCGAAACTTGGCATACATCGTGCGAATGCTGTTCAAATAAGCAGCAATTCGCTGCAGATCAGCATTGTCCTGCGACGTAAGCGCGACAGCGGCCGGCGGTGCAGGGGCAGCGGCTACCGCCGAGAGATGCGTTGCAGCAAATGCAAAGTAAGCCGCGAGCACGAGCCGACAATTCATCGAGACGGAATCGCCGGGGAATCGCCAAGGCCTTCGGCGCTCCTCGATACCGGCCATCTCGCCTCCGCTCCTCTACGCCAATAGCGAGAGGTAGATGATCCCGGCCACCTGGGGCTTCAATTGCGGTCATTCGCCGCCGCGCGCCAGCACCTCGCGTTTTCCGACATGATTAGCGGCAGTGACAATGCCTTCCGTTTCCATTCGCTCGATGATTCGCGCCGCGCGATTGTAGCCGATCTGGAGATGACGTTGGACAAAGCTCGTCGAAGCTTTGCGCTCGCGACACACGACCGCCACCGCCTGGGCATAAAGCTTATCGGCCGATTGACCCTCTTCTTCTTCACTCAAAAGATCCGACGGAACGCCGTCATCCTCGGTGATTTCGTCGATGAAGTCCGGTGTCCCGCGCGTTTTTAGGAACGAGACGACGCGCTCGACCTCTTCGTCCGAGACGAACGGGCCGTGGACACGGGTGATGCGCCCGCCGCCCGCCATGTAAAGCAGGTCGCCCCGGCCGAGGAGCTGCTCGGCACCGCCCTCCCCGAGAATTGTGCGGCTGTCGATTTTCGACGTCACCTGAAAGCTGATGCGGGTCGGAAAATTTGCTTTGATCGTGCCGGTGATGACGTCGACGGACGGGCGTTGCGTCGCCATGATCAAATGGATGCCGGCGGCTCGGGCCATCTGTGCCAGACGCTGGATCGCCGCCTCTATCTCCTTGCCCGCGACCATCATCAGATCCGCCATTTCGTCGACGACCACGACGATCAGCGGCAGTTCGCTGGTGTCGAACGGCTGCGGCTCGAAAATCGGCTGACCCGTTTCCGGATCGAACCCCGTCTGCACCTCCCGGATCACGCTCTCGCCCTTGGCCTCGGCATCGGCCAAGCGCGCGTTGAACCCGTCGATGTTGCGCACCCCGAGCTTCGACATCTTGCGATAGCGGTTCTCCATCTCCCGGACCGTCCATTTCAACGCCAGCACCGCTTTCCGCGGATCGGTGACGACCGGCGCGAGAAGGTGCGGGATGCCGTCATAGACGGAGAGTTCGAGCATCTTCGGGTCTATCATGATGAACTTGCAGCGGTCGGGCGGCATTCGGTACAGGATCGACAGGATCATCGTGTTGATGCCGACCGATTTGCCTGACCCAGTGGTGCCCGCGATCAACAGATGCGGCATCTTCGCGAGGTCGGCCAGCACGGGCTCACCGGAAATGTCCTTACCCAGGATTAGCGCGAGGCGTCCGGGATGGCTTTCGTAAACCGGCGAATCGAGCAGCTCGCGCAGAAACACCGTTTCCGCCTTGCGGTTGGGAAGCTCGATGCCAATCACGTTTCGGCCGGAAACGACCGCGACGCGAACCGAAATGGCGCTCATCGAGCGAGCAATGTCGTCCGCAAGACCGATGATCCGCGACGCCTTGATGCCGGGAGCCGGCTCGAACTCGTACAGGGTGACGACCGGTCCCGGCCGAACCTGCACGATTTGGCCGCGGACGCCAAAATCCTCGAGCACCGTCTCGAGCAGCCGGGCGTTTTTTTCGAGAGCCTCCTCGTTAATCGCTTCGGCTTTGGCCGCCGGCGGCTTTATCAAGAGCTCGAGTGAGGGCAACAGGGGCTGTTGTTCGGGTTCGAGGTCAAGCGCCGGCTGACGTTCCTCTTCAGCACGCTTTCCTGGCGCCGGCGGCCTCCCTCTTGGTGCGATGAAACGAACGAGCCCACCCCGGTCCCGCGGGCCGGCTGGCGCGCCCATTTGCGCTTGGCTCAGCCGAGGTTCGCGCCGGCTGGGCAACGGAGTGACGACTGGCGGACGGCGCACCTCGGAGGCGTCGGAACGGCGATCGGATTCCGGGGTGCGCGCGACATGCGATTTTTGCCAACGGCACCAAACACGAGCAAGGAGTGAGCCCGCCTCCAGGCGTATAGCCCCCCGGCCAGCGCCAGCACCGATCGCGCGCCAATCTCGCAAAGACAGCCCCATGGTAGCCAGCAATAGGAGGCCGGCAACTGCCGCAGCCGCCATCGAGATAGGCAATGCCGCGGTGCCGAGACCGGAGCGCGCCAGAAACCGCTCCATGACCCAGCCGATGGCGCCGCCGGGACCCGCCGGCGGAGAGAGCGCTCCGAGATCGAGGATCGATAGCGCTACCGCACCCAGCGTCAGGACCGCCGGAAGAAGTGCCAATCGAACCCAGGCGGACCGAAGAGGGCGGTGCAGCATAAGGCGAAGCGACCAGGCGAGCAGGAGAATCGGGATCAAAAAGCATGCGAGCCCAAGAACTCTGCCACAAGAGGTCGGCCAGCACCGCTCCATCATGGCCGAGGAAATTGTGAGGCGTCGCATCAACCGCCGTGTTCAGCGATCCATCGCGCGGGTCATAGGTGAACAATGACAGGAACAGCAAGAGACAGGCTAGCAACAGAGCGAAGCCGAACGCCTCCGCGAGCCGTTGCTTCAAAACTGCAAGCGCTTCTGCACCTACGCTACGACCTGTCGATTTGGCCATGCTGTCCCCCCGGCGCCGGCCCACCCCGATACCTTCGCTCCAGTTACAACAACCGCCGGTTTTGTGCAAATCTGGAAACCTCACGCCGGTCCAAGGCACGTGCGTTCTCGGGTCTTCGCAGGGGGCCCTCGTGGGGGAGCGGGCGGGGAGGCACGGGCCCCGCCTCCTCCGCCGACCCCCTGGGTAGACCGCCGGGGTAACCCGGGATCCCGCGGCTCATACCCAAGCTCGTATCGAGGCGAATATAACCCCTTTTTGTGGCGTCGGCTTCATCGAGAGATCGGTTTGCTCGGGGTCCAGCCACCAGCACGCACACCGGAAAATCGGCGAACAGATCGGCTGCCCGGACCCGATCCTGCCCGTGAATTCTGCAGCCGGTAAACGCGTTTTGCCATTCTCTTCCCGACGGGAGGCAGATCTCGGTCACCCCCCAGTCGGCATTCCCAGCAGCGCCCCGATAGAGCCGATGTATCAAACGCGGCACCGCAGAGACCAGCGCTTCGCCAGCGTAGTTCCGAGCGAATGCACACAGGTGGTTGCTTTGTTCGCCCTCGATCTCGAGCGGTTGATAATCGCCTTCGGCAAACAACTCGGGGTGCCACCGCCGCAGCGCTAGAAGTCGGCGGACGCAAAACAGCTTCTCGCGGCCGTCCTGCCAACTTCGCGCAAGCTCGGCTACCGAGGCGGAGACGATTTCGTCAAACAAGGCCCGCCGGGCGTTCCAATCGACTGGTCGGCGATTGTCCGGGTCTACAAGGCTGAAATCCCACATCTCGCCGCCCTGATAGATGTCTGGAATACCGGGGACAGTTAGTTTCAGAACCAGTTGAGACAGCGAATTGATCGCGCCCAGCCGGGCCAGCGACTCGACGAAGGAATGAAACTCGACGAGGAATGGATTGGTCCGGGTTACGTCGAGTACCATATGCACGAACCGCTGAAGGGCGGCTTCGTAAGCGGCATTGGGGTTGCTCCAGCTCGAGTGCTGTTTTCCTTCGCGAACCGCCTTGATCATGTACGTCTCGAGACGCTCGGCGAGGCTCTTCATTCCCTCCATGTCGCTCGGGTCGACGCCAGGAGGCCACGCCCCGAGCAAGGATTGATAGAAGAGGTACTCGACATTGCGATCAGGTACGATTTCCCCATCGATTTCGGATCGGCGCGAGCGGTTGAGACGAACCCACTGGGCCACCCGCCGTCCCCAATCCCTCGGCATCTCCGACAACAACGCCAGGCGCATTCGACCGTCCTCGCCGCGTTTTGTGTCGTGAGTGGCCGTCGTTATCATAGCGCGTGGCCAGGAGCGGGCGCGTTCCTGAGTGAGGTGATGGAAGGCGGCGACCGACATTCCGAAGCGCCGGGGATCACCGCCGACTTCGTTTAGCGGCAACAACCGGAAATAGCGATAAAACGCCGTGTCTTCCGCTGCTTTAGCCATCACCGGGCCAGTCACCTGCTGAAAATGCATCGCCACCCGCAGTGCCTCATCGGCTTCGGCGTGGAGTTGCTGGTCTCCCAACTGGCCGCTGAGTACGGCGTGAAAAAAATCGAAGATGCTGAGGTCCTGTACCCGCCAACGCTTCTTTGCTTGAGCAAGCGCCCATTCGATATAGCGAAGATCGTCGGCGCTGGCGCCCTCTCGAGACACATAGGTGCGGTATACCGGAAATGCCGCAATCACCTCTTCGAGCGCAGACAGGATGCCGTTCAATGTGAAGTCTCGAGTGCGCCAGTTGCTCATGGACAAGCGGTGAAACTCGTTTGCGAGCACGTTCACTTCGCTGGCGAGGTTCACTCTCGTGATGCGTTTCTTGCAGGCGTAGAGGACATCGTCGTAGCTGTCCGCGGAATTGGCGAACCGGCGATAGAGCCGTGTCATCGGCATCTCGCCGCCTGGGTCGACGAAAATCGCCAGAACCTGATTGATGAAGTCGTAGCCGGTGGTGCCGGCGATCGGCCAGGGTGGAAGTGTTTCGTACCGTGCGAGTATTTTCTCGACCAGCACATAAAGCCGCGCGCCAAATTGGCGGTGCAGCTGCTCGCAATAGGCCTCTGGGTCAAATAGTCCATCGATGTGGTCGATCCGCAAGCCCTGCACGTCTCCGCGCTCGATCAAGCTCGAGACCAGTCGATGCGTCTTCTCGAACAGCTCAGGCAATTCCATGCGCAAGCCGGCCAGCTCGTTGATATTGAAGAACCGCCGGTAATTGATCTCCTCTGCGGCCACCCGCCAATAGGCGATCCGATACGCCTGCATTTCGAGGAGATCATGCAGCCGCCTGAAGCTCACCGGGTCGCCGGGTTGGCCGGTGAACCGTCTCACGGCGTTCTCGATCCCGCCGGCGAAGCCCGACTCGCGTGCGCGTTCGACGAGCCATTGCTTCAGTTCAGCCGCGCGCTCGCGCGCGATGTCCGTTCGGAATTCGTCGAAGGCCCGAAATTCGGCGGTCAGGGAGGCCAACGGCTCGCCGCCAGCTGCCAGGATCATCGCATAGCAGCGCGGGGAGATCGGGAACCGATGCTCGAAATACCACGCGTTGAAACTCCCCGTCTCGGCATCGAAGCGAAGCGCAATCTCCCCTTTCTCCAGGATGAGCCCATAATGATCGCCCAGTACCGGCAACAGGACCCGGCCCTTGAGGTCCGTCCGGATGGCGTCCCAGTTGATGTCGAAATAGGCGGCGAATGGCGACTCTCGGCCCCATTCGAGGATATCGTGCCACCAGGCGTTGTCGCTGCCGATACCCATATGGTTCGGAACAAAATCGAGGATCAACCCCATGCCGCGCGTATGCAGCGCATCGAGAAGCGCGCGGAAGTCCGCCTCCGTGCCGATTTCTGGATTGAGGCGGGTGTGATCAATGATGTCGTAGCCGTGCGTCGAGCCGGGACGCGCTTCCATAATCGGCGAGGCGTAGATATGGCTGATGCCGAGTGCCGCAAGGTACGGCACCAGCTGCATGGCGTCCCGAAAAGTGAACCGGCGATGGAACTGCAGTCGATAGGTGGCGCGAATCGCTGTGAAACAGTCGGTCAGTTCGTTCATTCCGTCGCCGAGCCCAGGCGCGCCTCCTCAATCAGTGCCGCTACGCGGCGCAGCTCGACCCCACGGTCGATCTCCTCGAGGCTACGGGACAAACGCCGGCGCCAATTGGGGTGCGCGTCGGTAGTACCGGGCAAATTCGCCTGCTCGACCTCGGAGAGCACATCCTCGAGCTGAACCAGCATCAGACGGGCACGCGAGCGGCCGAGATACGCGAGAATGGCGTCCGCGAGCCCGGTCGTATAGACCGGCTCGCTGCCTTCAGGAAGAAACTCCCCGATTTGGGCGGGTGCAATCAATCCTTCCCGGACGAGCGCGGCGAGCAGGAGACTGCGATCGCGGTGGCGCTCGGCTGCCTCTGCTTCCTCAGCATGCCGGTCGGGGTAAAGTCCGAGACGCCGGCGCCAAATGATATCGGTGCCCAGCCAGAACCCCTTCAGAGTCGCGATGTCGTGAGTGGCCGCCGAAGCTGCAGCCAGCTCCGGGTATTGGGCCGGCGGCACGAATGTCCCGTCGGATTTGCGCTCAAAGACAAAAATTCGGTACGACAAAATGTTGGCCGAACGCATGGTGTCGCGAAACCCATCGGGCACAGTGCCGAGATCTTCGCCGACAACGGCGCAGGCCTGGCGCCAGCTCTCGAGCGCGACCAGCCGGATCAACTCCTTGAACGGATAGTTTACGTAAGCGCCGGCTGTCGCCTCCATTCCTCTCGGGATCCAATAGAGCCGGTTGAGCGACATCACATGGTCGATCCGCAAAATCCCGGCATGCCGCATATTGGCGCGCAGCGACGCAATAAACGGTGCAAAGCCCTGACGCCGAAGCACCAATGGATTGACCGGAGCCAAGCCCCAATTCTGTCCGCCGCGGCTCAACGCGTCGGGCGGCGCGCCGATCGATGCTCCCGGCGCGACCAGCTCCTGATCGGCCCAGGCTTCCGCCCCATTCGGGTCGGCGCCGACCGCCAGGTCCCGATAGAGTCCAATCGAGAGCCCGGCTTCCCGGCCAGCTCGCGACGCGGCTGCGAGCTGCCTATCGGCCTCCCATTGCAAAAACTGAAAGAACTCGACGCGATCGCGATGCGCGGCCGCAAAGGCGGCAACCTGGCGCGATCGTGGATTGCGCATCGGCGCCGGCCAGCTGTGCCATGAAAACTGTCGGCTCTCGCGAAGGTGATGCTCGTGGAGCGCTTCGAACACGGCAAAATCAGCGAGCGATTGCCCCGCGCTCTGCTGAAAGTCCCGGAAAGCCCGCCCGGCAACGCTGGTCGCCGTCCCGTTCACGCCGAGCTCGAATGACCGGAACCGACGAAACAATGCTTCCAGTACCGACCGCTTGCAAGCGGCGACGGCACCATAATCGATGAGCTCGGCCGAGCGGGCCGCCCAATGAGTCGCCCCGAACCACTGGCCGCCGGTCAATTCGCGTATCGCCTCGTCTTCGGCAAACCCGGGAACTGCCGTCACGTCGATGTAAAGATAGTCGAGCTGGCTGCGGCTCGAAGGCGAATAGGGGCTGACATGCCGCGGCTCGGCGGCGAACAGCGCGTGCAGCGGATTGATGCCGACCACCGAAGCGGTGCAACGTCCCGCAGTGCGGGCGAGCATCGCGAGATCGCTGAAATCTCCGATCCCCCAATTCCGCTCGCTGCGTAGACCGTAAAGCTGACAGCTCAGCCCCCAGCTGCGCGATCCCGGCCCGAGCTCGGCGGGAAGGTGGCAGCGATCCGGCGCGACGATTAGATCGGCACAAGCGTTAATGCCGTCAGCTTCGACTTCAAGCCGGTGATAGCCGAGCGGCAAGCCACTCGGCAGGGCCAATGCGAAGCGCTCTACATTCGAGTGGGCATCGACCGTCACCCGGCCTGAGTGCTCGTCGCCGTCTGCGAGATGGCAGCCCCAGAAAACTCTGCGACAGCCTGGTGGCAGGCGTAGCGAGAGCTCGGGGCGCCGATCCTCGACGCGCACCAGATGCGCAGCCTCGAGCCCAAGCGGCAAAGATCGTTGTTGCTCCTCGATCTGACGTCGAGCGCACACCGGGTCGGATGGCAGGCCGAAGGCAGCTGCCAGCGCCAGTAATGTATCATCCGACACCTCTCGGGTTTGCCCCAGCGCGTCCGTGTAACGCGTTTCGATGCCGATCAGTCCGGCGAGCTGAAGGAGGTCGGGACGGCTGCTCATATCACCGCAATCTATCCCTCTTCTGCTCTGCAACGCCGTCGAGCAATAATCCACCAGTCAATATTGGGACACCGCGCGGCAATGTCGGCCGCGGTGCTCTGTCAATGAACAGCGCAAACGAGTGAGCCTGCAGCCGATAAATTTCCCCCGCTTCGTAACGTTTCGCCGCGGCAGCGCGCCCGGTCGGCTCTGCGGTATCGACCAGTGGCTCCCACGACATTGGCGAAGTAAGGATTGGAAAACAAAAGTCGAGCTCCTCGCTGTGCGCATTCATCATTACGAGAAAGCTTTCGTCGATATCGCGTTGGCCGCCCGGGGTGAAGAACTCGCCGGCCGCGCCGCTCAGGACGTATCCGAGGGCCAACCCTACCGGATTTTCCCAGTCCTCTGTCGTTGCCTCCTTGCCGGAAGGAGTGATCCAGGTAATGTCTTTGACCCCAGCCTCGGAGAGTACCTCACCGCGCAAAAACCGTGGGCGGGAAAAGACGCGGTGACGGCGGCGGAGATGGATCAGATAGCGGACGAACCAGGCCAATTCCTCGTCCGCCGGTCCGATGTGATTCCAGTCGAACCAGGAGATTTCGTTGTCTTGACAATAGGCATTGTTGTTGCCGCGCTGTGTCCGCCCGATTTCGTCGCCGGCCAGCAACATCGGCACGCCGAGCGACAGCAGAAGAGTGGCCAGCAGGTTGCGCTTCTGGCGGTCACGAAGGGAGACGATCTGCGGATCATCGGACGGCCCCTCCACACCGTAATTGCAGCTGTAGTTGGCGTCGGTCCCGTCGCGGTTGTCCTCGCCATTGGGCTCGTTGTGCTTTTGGCCGTAGCTGACGAGATCCTGCAGTGTAAAGCCGTCATGAACGGTAATGAAATTGATGCTCGCCCAAGGCCGCCGGCCGCGATATCCGAAGATATCCGACGAGCCGGCCACCCTCGAAGCGATATCGGCGACGAGACCCTTGTCGCCCCGCCAGAAGCGCCTGACGATGTCCCGATATTGCCCGTTCCATTCGGCCCAGCCGGGCGGAAAGTTCCCGAGCTGATATCCGTAGGAACCGAGATCCCAGGGTTCGGCGATCAATTTGAGCCCGGCCGTCACGGGGTCTTGTCTTATCGCATCGAAGAAGGCGCTGCCCTGGCTATAATCGCCGTTTTCGCGGGCGAGACTCGGGCACAAATCGAAGCGGAAACCATCGACATGCATCTCCAAGGCCCAGTAACGCAGCGAATCCATGACCAGCTGCAACACCCGAGGATGATCGAGGTTCATTGTATTGCCGGTGCCGGTCACGTCGTAATAAAATCGGCGGTCGGCTTGCAGACGATAATAGGAAGCGTTGTCGATTCCGCGAAACGAAAGTGTCGGGCCTAGGTGGTTGCCTTCACCGGTGTGATTGTAGACGACATCGAGAATGACCTCGATCCCGGCATCGTGCAGGCGCTTCACCGCGGTCTTGAAGCCGGCGATCGACGGCGTCGATAGAAAGCGCGGATCCGGCGCGAAAAAGCCGATCGTATTGTAGCCCCAGTAATTCACCAGCCCGCGTTCGAGCAAATGGCGATCGTCGATCGAAGCGTGGATCGGCAGCAGCTCGACTGCAGTAATGCCCAGGCCGACGAGGTAATCGATCATGGCGGGTGAAACGAGCCCGGCGAAGGTGCCGCGGTGCAAGGGCTCGATATCGGGGTGCTTGATGGTGATGCCGCGCACGTGCAGCTCGAGGATGATTGTTTCTTCCCATGGGGTCTGGGGGCGCCGGTCATCACCCCAGGTGAAGGCGGGTTCGACCACCCGGCACTTCGGGATGTTGCGCGAATTGTCGCGCCGGTCAAACGACAGGTCCTCCCGCGGACTCCCAAGTCGATAACCGAAGACCGCATCGGCCCAGCGAAGCCGCCCTTGCAATGCCTTGGCGTAAGGATCGATCAACAGCTTGTTCGGATTGAACCGATGTCCGTTCGACGGATCGAAGGGCCCGTAAACACGATAGCCGTAAAGCAGGTTTGGCCGGGCGTCCGGCAAGTAGGCGTGCCAGACCTCGTCGGTATATTCCGGAAGCACGATGCGCGCCTCCTCTTGACCGCCGGAGCGATCGAACAGGCACAGTTCGATCTTCTCGGCATGCGCCGAAAAAATCGCAAAGTTAACACCCTCACCGTCCCAAGTGGCTCCGAGCGGGTATGGACGACCCGGCCAGACCTTCCATGGCGAAGCCATCAGCGGCGGAAGGGTGAGTGGCAGCAGGCGACCGGCATTCGCGGAATATGGGGAGCGACTTTGATTAACCCGGGGTAAAGACCAATGCGCCGAGCGGCGGCAAGTTCAAGCATATCGAGTGGGGGTGGCCGTGCATCGGATGAGGGTCGGCATGGACCTCTCCCGCATTGCCGACGCCGCTGCCGCCATACTCCACCGCGTCGGTGTTGATGCGCTCGCGATAGCGCCCCGGCTGCGGCACTCCGATCCGATAATTTTCGCGCGGAATTGGGGTGAAGTTGCAGATGACCACCGCGATTTCATGCGGATCCCGGCCGCGCCGCAAATAGGATATGATGCTCTCGGCCGCGTTCGCCACGTCGATCCAGTGGAACCCCTCGGGCTCGCAATCGAGACGGTGCAACGCCGGCGTGCCGCGGTAGAGATGATTGAGATCGCGCACCAGACGTCGGACCCCCTCGTGCAACGGCTCGCCGAGCAGCTGCCAGTCGAGCCCGATATCGTGGTTCCACTCGCGCTCCTGGGCGAACTCGCCGCCCATGAACAGCAGCTTCTTGCCGGGGTGGCTCCACATGAAAGTGAGATAAGATCGCAAATTAGCGAAGCGCTGCCATCGGTCGCCCGACATCTTGCCGATCAGCGAGCCCTTGCCATGCACCATCTCGTCGTGGCTGAGCGGCAGGATGAAATTCTCGTGAAAGGCGTAAAGCAGCCCGAAGCTAAGGTCGTTGTGGTGGTATTTGCGGTGGATCGGGTCCAACGACATGTACCGCAACGTGTCGTGCATCCACCCCATGTTCCATTTGAAGCCAAAGCCGAGCCCGCCGACATAAGTCGGGCGCGACACCATTGGCCAGGCAGTCGACTCCTCAGCCACCGAGGTCGCGCCCGCCTCCCCGAAAACCAGCTCGTTCATTCTGCGCAAGAACGCGATCGCTTCGAGATTTTCGCGCCCGCCGAAAGCGTTCGGGATCCATTGCCCCGGGTTGCGGCTGTAGTCGAGGTAAAGCATCGAGGCGACCGCATCGACCCGGATGCCGTCGATGTGGAATTCGCGCAGCCAATAGAGCGCGCTCGACAACAGGAAATTCGCGACTTCACGGCGACCGTAATTGTAGATCAGTGTGTTCCAATCGGGATGATAGCCCTGCCGCGGGTCGGCGTGCTCGTAAAGCGCTGTACCGTCAAAGCGGCCGAGCCCGTGCGGATCGGTCGGGAAATGCCCGGGAACCCAATCCAACAGCAATCCCAACCCAGCGCCGTGGCAGGCATCGACAAAGGCGCGGAAATCGTCGGGCGTTCCATAACGGCTGGTCGGCGCAAACAGCGAGATCGGCTGGTATCCCCAAGAGCCGTCGAATGGATACTCCGTCACCGGCATCAGTTCCAGATGCGTGAAACCCATTTCGGCTGCGTACGGGACGAGCTGGTCAGCGAGCTCGCGATACGTCAAATACCGCCCGTTCTCGGCCAAGTTGCGGCGCCACGAGCCGAGATGGACTTCGTAGATCGAAATGGGCGCCTGGCGATCGTTGCGCTCCCAGCGCTCGGCCATCCATCGCCCATCCTGCCATAGATGTCGCGACGGCTCGGCAATGATCGATGCCGTGTTGGGCGGCCGCTCGGCCCGCTCGGCCTGCGGGTCCGCCTTGAGCGGCAGGAGCTGACCGTCGGCGCCGAGGATCTCGTACTTATAGAGATGGCCGGGGCGCAGGCCCGGGACGAACAGTTCCCAGAACCCGCCGACATTTCGCATCGGCATCCGCCGGCCGTCCCATCCGTTGAAGTCGCCAACGACGCTGACCCGGTGCGCGTTCGGCGCCCATACCGCGAAGGCGACGCCCTCGACACCCTGATGTACCAGCGGATGCGCTCCCAGCTTGCGGTAGCTCGCCAGGTGGTTTCCCTCGGCGAGCAAATGAATGTCGATCTCGCCGAGCACTGGCGGAAAAGAATAGACATCGTAGAATTCGTGTTGGGCGCCGCCGCTCGACACGCGCAGCCGGTAGCGGAACGCCTCCTTGCGGTTGGGAATTGTTGCGACAAAAAAACCGTCGCGGTGAATTTGTACGGCCTTTGCAGCGACTTCGCCCGTCGCAGACTCAATCACCGAAACGTCTTGGGCACCCGGCAACATCGCACGAACGGTTATCCCGTCCCGCGCTTTGTGCATGCCGAGAAACGAGAACGGATCGCCGTGGCGCGCCTCGACGACTGCCGCGACTTGCGGATCAAGCCGCCGCAGCACGCTCAACCCCCTCTATCTGCGCCAATATGCCGAGCACGCCCTTCAGCGGAATATCGACCCAGCCGGGCCGGTTCGCCAGCTCGTAGGAGACTTCGTAGATCGCCTTTTCGAGGGTGAAGAACCGCACAATCCTACGCGCCTGAGTCTTGCTCGTCGGGTAAGACGGGCAGCCGCGCATTGCTTTGCGATAGGCGGCGCGGAAGCCATCCACCGCGCGCTGTCTCCAATGCTCGGCCAATTGCAGCATGATCGGTTCCGCTGCGGGCCGCGCCTCGGCCAGCTGCCGTACTGCCGTGAAGCTGGCGTAGTCGAAGGAGCGAATCATGCCGGCGACGTCACGCAATGGCGAGCTCTTCAGCCGGCGATCGGCGAGAGGCCTAGCCGGCTCACCCTCAAAATCAATGATAAAGAAGTCGTTCTTCACCGCCAGAGTTTGGCCGAGATGAAAGTCGCCGTGATAGCGCGTCTTCTGCGCCTCTACGCCGGCGGGGATGAGCGTGCGAATGCAGTGCAGCAAGCTACTGCGCTCGGCGATGACGCGTTCGACCAGCTCCTGTGCGGCATTCGGCAATCTCGCCCGCTCGCGTTCCAATTTTGCGAGTACGTCGACGGCGGCCGATTCCAGCGCGCGCCGCCATTGGGCGACATCCTCGGCGGATATCGGTTCGGGCGCAAAATCGGGATCGTCTGGTCCGCTCTCGGCCAATGCGCGATGCATTTCGGCCGTGCGGATCCCGAGCTGACGCGCTAATGAAAGGAAGAACACGTCGGGATCGGGCAGCTCAGCTTCCCGTGTTCCTGTCGACAGCGCATCGTCGAGATGCCGTTTCAAGTAGTCCAGGGCCTGAGTCCAGCCGTCTCCCTGATTGCGCACCAAGCCGAACAGCACTCCCAGAGCATGGGTCGACGGCCCATTCGCGCCGGCGAGGTCGAATTCCATGAAGGCCAGCAGCGGCGGCGTATTTGCGAACCCCGCGCGCTCGACCAGAAAGCGCGACATCTCGATTTCCGGATGCGGACCGGGCTGCAGGCGCCGATAGATCTTCAGCATCCCATAGTCGTCGAACATAATCGAGCTGTTCGACTGTTCTGCTCCGCTGCGGCGTGGTACAAGGCGTTCCGGCACCGCGATCTGATCGAATAACGGCGTCTTGCGACAGCGGATCTCTCCACCGTCCTCGAGCCGCAGGGTTGCATCCTGCCGGATTGCATCGATCAACGCCAACGAGAAGCCGTCTTGCGACAGCGCATCAACCAGCGCGCCTTCGCGTCGGGTTTGCCGCACTTCGGCGAATGTCACGGGGACCAGAGACTGGCGCAATTCGGTCTCGGCGGACGACCAGATCGCAGCCAGCGGGATGAAATATCGCTGCCGTTCGCCCTTTGCGAGTTCCACCTCGACGACGCCTGTTGCGAAAGATTCCGAACCTGACCCGTCCTCAGCGGGTCGAACGATCTCGCCACGCGCTATCACATGGGCCGCCTTGATCCTTTGGTCCTTTGCTCCAAACCAGCGCTGGCGCGCCAAAAATGACGGAATCACATCGCGCTCGAGCTGCAGTAGATTATGCTCGCGCAACAGATCGGGCCAGCCGCCGCGCGGCATGACCAGCGTGATAAATTCAGGAGGCGCCATTCCGTAGTTGCCAGAGTCGGTGGTGCTCGGAAGTAGCTCGAACCAATAAAAGCTGTACGCCTGCAAGGTCAGGAGGTAAGGCAATTCGCCGATCGGCGGAAACGCACTGCGGCCCAGCAGTTCGACCGGCTGCCGGCCGCGCCAGTCGGACAGATCGAGTTCGACCGCCTGAGCGGTGCGAGCCAAATTCGCGATACACAGGACAATCTCATCGCCATAGGTGCGCAGATAAGCGATCACCTTGCGATTTGACGGGTACAAAAATTGCAGACTGCCTCGGCCGAAAGCGCGCCGCGAGCGACGCGCCGCGATAAGCCGCTTGACCCAATTGAGCAGTGACGAAGGCGAGCGGCTCTGCGCCTCGACATTGACCGCCTCGAAGCCATAGACCGGATCCATGATCGGCGGCAGATAAAGCCGTGCCGGGTCGGCGCGGGAAAATCCGCCATTGCGATCGAACGACCATTGCATCGGCGTGCGCACGCCGTCTCGATCGCCGAGGAAAACGTTGTCGCCCATACCGATTTCGTCGCCGTAGTAGAATACCGGGGTTCCGGGCATCGAGATCAACAGCGCATTCAACAATTCGATCTTGCGCCGGTCGTTTTCCATCAGCGGCGCGAGGCGACGACGAATCCCGAGGTTCAATCGCGCCCGCCGGTCAGCGGCATAGTAATTCCACAAGTAATCGCGCTCGCGATCGGTCACCATCTCGAGCGTAAGCTCGTCGTGATTGCGCAGAAAGACCGCCCACTGGCATGTCTCCGGAATATCCGGCGTCTGCCGCATGATGTCGGCAATCGGGTGGCGGTCCTCGGTGGCGACAGCCATGTAGATTCGCGGCATCAGCGGGAAATGGAACGCCATGTGGCATTCGTCGCCCGCGCCGAAATATTGCAGCACGTCCTCCGGCCATTGGTTTGCCTCGGCCAGCAGCATGCGGTCGGAGTACCGCATGTCGAGCTCCCGGCGCAGTCGGCGCAGCACCTCATGTGTCTCGGGAAGGTTCTCGTTGATCGTTCCTTCGCGCTCGATCAGGTAAGGCACCGCGTCGAGCCGCATGCCGTCGACCCCGAGATCGAGCCAGAACCGCATCACGTCGACAACTGCTCGGAACACGCGCGGATTGTCAAAATTCAGGTCCGGTTGATGCGAGTAGAAGCGGTGCCAGTAATATGCTTGAGCCACTGGGTCCCAGGCCCAGTTGGATTTTTCGGTATCGACAAAAATGATGCGAGTTTCCGGAAACTTCTGGTCGTTATCGCTCCAGACGTAGAAATCGCGCAGCTTCGAGCCCGGCTTCGCCCGCCGCGCGCGCTGGAACCAGGGATGCTGATCAGAGGTATGGTTGATGATCAGCTCGGTGATGACCCGGATATCCCGTCGGTGTGCATCTCGTATGAACGCCTTGAAATCGGCCATCTTGCCGTATGACGGGTTGATGTTCTTGTAGTCGGAGATGTCATAGCCGTCATCGCGTAACGGCGAGGGATAAAACGGCAGCAGCCATAATGTAGTGACGCCGAGATCCTGCAGATAATCCAGCTTGCGGCGCAATCCTTCGAAATCGCCAATTCCGTCATTGCTGAAGTCGAAAAAGGCCTTGACGTGCAGCTGATAAATGATCGCGTCCTTGTACCACAGCGAGTCGGATGCCACCGTGCGCGCGATTGCGCTGCTGTCGGGCGCCGGACTAGTCAAATCATTTAGGAGTGTCATGCGGTTAGGGCTGATCGCAAAAGTGCATCAATTAGGATCGACTATAGTCTCTAATCCTGAAAAAGGGCCGAAATCGGGCCTGTCGAAAAAATTACGACGCATTCGACTATTCGCGGACTAGTTCGGCCGTCTGAGGCAGAAAATCGATGCGGGATTGCTTGCGGGATCGAGATGAAAGCGCTGATAAGTCCCGCGGCACGCAACGGCACGGCCGGTGAATGCCTCCTCGAGCGAATATGCCGCATCGGCCGCAATTCCGAACTCGGCAAGCGGCAGCTCGACGGTATCCTCGTGCACGCCGTGAGGATCGAGATTGACGACGATAATCACGACGTTGGCCCTGTCCGAGGAGATCTTCGCATAAGCCAGAATGTTCGGGTCGTTGCAGTTTAGAAAGCGCAGATTGAGAAACTGCTGCAATGCCGGATTATTGCGCCGAAAGCGATTGAGAACAGCGATATCTTCCTTGATGTTGCCCGAGCGCTCCCAGTCCCAAACCTTATATTCGTACTTCTCGGAATGGAGATACTCCTCGCGCCCCGGGATCGGAGTATTCTCGCAAAGCTCAAACCCGTTATAGATGCCATAGACCGGCGACAATGTCGCGGCCAATACGAGACGAATGCGAAATGCCGGGCGGCTGCCCTCTTGCAGGAACACCGGCAGGATGTCCGGCGTGTTGGTGAAGAAGTTCGGCCGAAAATACTCCTTGGCTGGATATGAGGTCAGCTCGGTCAGATACTCGATCAACTCCGATTTCGTATTTCGCCAGGTGAAGTAAGTATAGGACTGGGTGAACCCGGATTTCGCCAATGCTCGCATCATCTTAGGCCGAGTGAACGCCTCTGACAGGAAAATCGCCTCCGGGCAGCGCGCCTTGACCTCGCGGATCAGCCACTCCCAGAAGGGCAAGGGCTTGGTGTGGGGGTTGTCGACGCGAAAGGTGCGCACGCCTTCGCCGACCCAGAACAGGATCGTATCGCGCAATTCGGTCCACAGCCCGCCGCGGTCCGGATTATCTAAATCGACATTAACGATGTCTTCGTATTTTTTAGGAGGATTCTCAGCGTACTTGATGGTTCCGTCGGGCCGAAAACGGAACCACTCCGGGTGCTCTCGCACCCAGGGATGGTCGGGTGCGGCTTGGATCGCGAAATCCAATGCCACTTCCATGCCCAGCGCCGCCGCGGCGCGGACGAAGCGGCGGAAGTCGGCAAGTGTGCCGAGCTCGGGGTTAACAGCCCGGTGACCGCCTTCTTCCGAACCGATGGCGTAAGGGCTCCCTGGATCGCCCGGCTCCGCAACGGTGCTGTTGTCTCTGCCCTTGCGGTTGACGCGACCGATCGGATGGATCGGTACGAGATAGACGACGTCGAAGCCGAGCAGCGCGATTTCGGGCAGGCGCGCGATACAATCATCAAACGTGGCGCCTTTGCCGGGCTTCACCCCTTGGCTGCGCGGGAACATTTCATACCATGCGGCAAAGCTTGCCGCCTTGCGGTCGACGGTGACCTCCAATTCGCGTGGATAACTCACGGCATCGGTGCGCATCGAACAGCGCGCCATTGCGTCGCGAACCTCGGATGAGAGGAGCAGCTCGACGCGGCCGGCGCTGTCGTGCTGCTCGAAATCGCGCAACATCTGCCGGATACAGGCCCTATCGCCACCTCGCGCCAGCGCCAGTGCGGCGTCCACGATATTCCGCCCCTCGACGAGTTCGAGATCGATGCTCTGGCCCGCCGCCAGCTTCTTTTCGACCTCGTCGCGCCAGCTTTCGAAATGATCTGTCCAGGCCTCGATCGTGTACCGCCACGGGCCAACCGCATCTAGACGGAAGCGGCCGACCCAGCGATCGTTGTCGTAAAAAACGAGCGGCGCTTCGCGCCAAGCCTCGTCTTCGTGCCGATATTTTACGACGGCGCGCAGCTTATCGTGCCCGTCGCGAAACAGGTCGGCCCACACCTCGAACAGCTCGCCGACGATCCGCTTGACGGGATAACGTCCGCCATCGAGCTCGGGATACACCTCCTCGATTTGTATCCGGTTGTCGGGTTGCCACTGGGGATGTTGCCGAACCGGTCGCTCGGACCGGATCGAACCGGCGCGCAAGACACGCACGCCGAACGGCGCCACGGCGACGGAAGATCCTTCGATTTCGATCTGACTGGCTTGTTGTTCGTGCGTGTTGACGAGGATGAAGGCTCGGTCGTCGCCGCTTTCTGTCCGCCGTTCCAGCACGACCAGCGGGTCGGCTTGGTTGCTCAGCCGCCGCAGCGGACCCTCTTCGTTCAGAGCCGGGACCGATTTCTTCAGCGCATTGACCTCGGCGACAAATTGGCTGAGATCAAAACGCGCGGGCTCAGGGTTCTCGTCGGGATTGGCCACGACATCGAGCCGCCGCGACCAACCGTATTCGAAACCCATCGGCATCATCACACCGGTCGAGTAGGCCGCGGCAAAGGCATAGGCTTGCCGATACCGCGGCTCGATCTGGGCTTCCGGAATTCCGGAAGCGCGGAGCTCATTGACCAGCCGGTCGGTATCGTGGCTTTCCGGAAAGCCGATCGACGGCGCGATATGGCGAAAGTCTTCGTACTGTTCCAGCAGCCAAGGGCTTTCGAAATCCCACCACTTCACGCTGTTGAAGAGATAATCGAAACCGGCGCCGCCGAGCGCGAGGACCGCTTCTTTCGGCGCCCCGAGGTTTTCGGCGCAGAACACCACGTCGGCATCGGCACTCTTGGCGTCGCTGATCAGACCGCGCCAGACCTCGCCGGGCACCTTATAGGCCGCATCGCAACGAAAGCCGCCAAAACCCAAGCCGATGTAATGACGCACCAGCTGTTGGAAATAGCCGAGGATCTGCTGCTGCTGCGGCGGTCGATAATCGAGTTCGGCGAGATCGCCCCATACCGTCTTTTGAGTGGGGTCGGCAGGGTCGGTCGCGAAAGGCGAGACGACATTGCCGCGCGCATCGCGAGTGAACCAGTCGGGATTACTGACGACGAGCTCACTATCTTTCGACGTATGGTTGACGACCAGATCCATGATGACGCGCAGCCCGTGCTCCCGCGCCGCCTCGGTAAAGGCGTATAACAGTCGGCCGTCATCGGCGGGATCGCCGTCGCGAAAGCGGGGATTGAGCCGGTAGTAATCCTTGACCGCGTAGAGGCTCCCGGAAAAACCCGGGTAATGAAACGGGTTCACATAGACGGCATTGAACCCCATCGCCGCGATCCGCGGCAAATGCTCCGTCCATTGGCGGACGGTACCCGCCAATGTCGGAAACAGATTATAAACGCGCAGTCCTTCGCCCATCGCGGCAGACCAGTTTCAAATTCCCCGTTCCCTAATGGTGACCCCGCCCGGAAAGTTCCACCGCGGGCGGTTGGATCGAACTATCGCCCCGGCAGAATGACGACCTGCGCCTCGCTCGGCAACTCCGAGCGGGTGAGAACGAGTGTGCGGCTCGCTGCCGGCCGCACCGCATAGAGATCGCCGATCTTTGTCAAAAATTTGTCGAGTGTGGCCTGGGTGAAGATATGCATCGGAATGATGATCTTGGGCCCGATCTGGCGAAGGACCTCGATCATGTCGTCCTGGTTCAGTGTCCACACTCCGTCGACCGGCACCATGACGACATCGATCGCGCCGAGTTCGGCGAGATGGGTTTGCGTCAGCGTGTGGTGCAGATGGCCGAGATGGGCGATGCACAGATCGGCGATCTCGAACACAAAAATCGAGTTGCCGTTGTAGCGGGTGCCGCCGAACTCCCGAACATTCGTCGGCACATTGTGGATCCGCACATCGCGGTATTCGAGGCGATGGCTGGCAACTCCGCCGCCAGGATCCCATCCGCGCAGGATGTATTTCACCCCCGGCTCGACCGCATCGCTGTAGTGAGTCGGATGGGCATTGTTCATTGTGACGATGTCGGGCGTGACCGGCGCTCGTATCGCATCGTTGTAATCCGTGACGATCCGAACGCCGCCAGGGCTCTCGATCAGAAAGCTCGCATGGCCGAGAAAGGTGATCGACACCGCTTCTTCCGCGCCGGCGGCCGCGAGGCGCAGCGGCCCCCCGGCAACCACCCCGGTGCACGCCGCCTGCGCCGACGACGCGATCATGAATACGAATAGAAGGGTCCAGCCCATCAGCTGCGCCGCTCTTCTCGTCGTTCCCGCGAAAGCGGGAACCCAGGATGGCCCGTACCGACATCTCGCCCCCTGGGCCCCCGCTTTCGCGGGGGTGACGGTGGGGTTCAGAGCACGACCTCGACGAGAAACGGTCCCGGGGTGGCGATGCCTTCGGCAAGGCGGTCGTTGAATGCATCCATTGTCGTGACCCGCGCGCCGGGCACGCCCATCGAGCGCGCGAGACCCACCCAGTCGAGGTCGGGGTGGCCGAGATCGAGCATGTCGAGCGCCTTCCGGCCAGGATTGCCTGCGCCGACATTGGCGAGCTCGCCGCGCAGGATTGCGTAGCTGCGGTTCGAGAACAGCAATGTCGTGACATCGAGTCCCTCGCGCGCCTGCGTCCACAGCGCCTGCAATGTGTACATGCCGCTGCCGTCGCCCTCGAGGCAGATCACCTTGCGGTCCGGACACGCCACCGCGGCACCGGTCGCAACCGGCATCCCCATGCCGATCGACCCGCCCATGTTCGACAGCCAGTCATGCGGCTGCTGCCGACGCGGGTCGGCGCAAAAAAGCCGCGGCCGGTCGTGACCGCCTCGTCGACGACGATCGCATTCTCGGGAAGCAGCGCCGCGAGCGACGCTGCCGATCGCCTCCGAATTGATCGCTCCGGTCGCCGGCGCAGGCGGAGGATCATTGGTTACCGGCGCCGGGGTCGAATTCGCCCCGAGCTCGTCGGCCAAAGCCGCGAGCGCGCCGATCAGATCCTCCTCGGGCCGCGCCAGCACATGGCCCACGGCATCCGGCGGCGACAGCAGGCTCGGCTTGTCCGGATAGGCGAAGAACGCCACCGGCATTTTGGACCCGACCAGGATGATGTGCTTGAGCCCGGCCAGGACCTTGACCGCCTGGTCGACGACGTAAGGCACCCGTTCGACAAAGACCCGGCCGCGGCCGCGCTGGGTGCGGGCGTTGGAACCCTGCGCAATCAGCCTCGCTCCGGTTTTCGCGGCGATGCGGCCGGCGAGATCGAGCCCCTCCTGGCGCAAGGCGCGGCCCGTCACGAGCAAGAGGCACGGCTCGCCCGAGCGCAATACCCGCGCCGCCTCGGCGACCGCCTCCGGCGATACCGGCGCGGGCGGCGCGGCGGGCGGCACCTCGACCGGGCCCGAGCCCTCGTTCCACGCCGTGTCGGCCGGCAGGATCAGCATCGCGATCTGCCCCGGCGGCGTGCGCGCCGCGGCGATCGCCGCCGCGCCGTCGGCTGCGACCGAGCGCGCATCGGGCGAAGTCTTTACCCAGCGCGAAAACGGCTTTGCGGCGGTCTCGATATCGGTGGTCAGCGGCGCGTCGTAGCGGCGATGGTAGGTGGCGTGATCGCCGACGATGTTGACCATCGGCGTCGAGGCCTTGTTGGCGTTGTGGATGTTGGCGAGACCGTTGGCCATGCCGGGGCCGAGATGCAACAACGTCGCCGCCGGGTTTCCGGTCATGCGCGCATAGCCGTCGGCGGCGCCGGTCACGACGCCCTCGAACAGGCCCAAGACGCAGCGCATGCCCGTCCACCCGGTCGAGCGCCGCGACAAAATGCATCTCCGAGGTGCCCGGATTGGCGAAGCACACATTGACGCCGCCGCCGACCAAAGTGCGCACGAGACTTCTCCGCGCCGTTCATGATCTCCTCCGAATAGGCGTCGCCCGCTGGGCATCGAGCTTTAACATCCCCTCATGCAAACCGGAAGGCATCGAGCGGGTCGAACCCGTCGAGGCCGTCAGGTGCCGCGGGCACTGGATGAAAAATAATGCACATTTCGGGTTGACGGCGTCGCCAAGCCCGCAGATAAAATACGCATTAAATTTCCTATGATCACCTTCGACACCGATCCCTCGCGCTATCGCCACTGGCGCCTCTCCTGCGCCGGCGCGGTCGCCACACTGACCTTGGATGTGGCCGAGGAAGCCGGATCTTCGCCCAGGCTACCGGCTGAAGCTCAATTCTTACGACCTCGGAGTCGACATCGAGCTCCACGACGCGCTCAACCGCATCCGCTTCGAGCATCCCGAAGTGCGGGTCGTCGTGATCACGAGCGGCAAGGAGCGCGTGTTCTGCTCCGGCGCCAACATCTACATGCTGGGTCAGGCGAGCCACGCCGAAAAGGTCAATTTCTGCAAATTCACCAACGAGACCCGCAACGGCATCGAGGATTCGAGCGCGCATTCCGGCCTCAAATTCGTCGCCGCCGTAAACGGCGCCTGTGCCGGCGGCGGCTATGAGCTGGCACTCGCCTGTGACGAGATCGTCATGATCGACGACCGGTCGAGCACGGTCAGCCTGCCCGAAGTGCCCCTTCTGGGTGTGCTGCCCGGCACCGGCGGTCTCACGCGGCTGGTCGACAAGCGCAAGGTGCGGCGTGATCTCGCCGACGTCTTTTGCACCACCGCCGAAGGGGTGCGCGCTGACCGCGCGAAGGCCTGGGGGCTGGTCGACCGCACCGCGCCGCCGGCGCTCTTCCGGCAACTCGTCGAAGAACGCGCCCGCGCCTGGGCGGAAGAAAGCGATCGCCTGGCCGATGCAGCGGGCGTCGCTCTGATGCCGCTCGAACGGGTGGTCGGCGAACGCGGGT
Source organism: uncultured Alphaproteobacteria bacterium (assembly GCA_963788085.1). GTDB lineage: Bacteria > Pseudomonadota > Alphaproteobacteria > ATCC43930 > CGMCC-115725 > AP-15. The sequence continues at coordinate 48,137 of CAWBFS010000015.1, read as the reverse complement.
ATCGTTACCGCTGGGTCGACGTCGACATCGTGCCGGACGAGCGAGTCGCGACCGTGACCGTAGCAGGCCCCCGCAGCGACGCCGCTCCCGGTGATCTCGAGCAGATCATCGAGGCCGGCGCCGCCTGGTGGCCGCTCGCGATGGCGCGTGAACTGGACGACGCGCTGTTGATGCTGCGCGCGAACCATCGCGATGTCGGGACCATCGTGCTGAAGACCCGCGGCGCCATCGATGCCACGCTGGCTGCCGACCGGACGATGATCGCCAACCAAGACCACTGGTTCGTGCGCGAGACGATCGGGTTCTTACGCCGCACCCTGCAGCGGCTCGATGTCTCCTCGCGCAGCCTCTTTGCGGTCATCGACCAGGGCTCCTGTTTTGCCGGCAGCTTGTTGGAGCTGAGCCTCGTCGCCGATCGCAGCTACATGCTGGCGGAGGGACCGCAGATCGCGCTGACCGGGCTCAATTTCGCCGGCCTCGAAATGGTGAATGGCCGCACCCGGCTGGCGACCCGCTTCAACGACGAGACCCGCGCCGCGGCACTCCACCAGTTTGCTGCCGAGACGCTCGATGCCAAGGCTGCGCTCGATCACGGCCTCGTCACCTTCGCGCCCGATGAGCTCGACTGGGATGACGAAATCCGCCTCGCGATTGAAGAGCGCGCGAGCCTGTCGCCTGACGCGCTGACCGGGATGGAGGCGAATTTGCGCTTCGCCGGCCCCGAGACTGTCGCGACCAAAGTGTTCGGCCGGCTTTCGGCTTGGCAGAACTGGATCTTTACGCGTCCGAACGCGACCGGCGAGCAGGGCGCGCTGAAGCGCTACGGCAGCGGTGCGCGGGCGCGGTTCGACTGGGAGCGGGTATAGGGGGAAGGGAATGGCGATCGACTATTACGAACGGATCCCGAACAATGTCGGCCTCGCCGACAACCGCGCGCTGCAGCGCGCGCTGGAACAGTGGCAGCCGCGGTTTCTCGACTGGTGGCGGGAAATGGGGCCGAGTTCGTTTCGGCGGCGCCGACGTGTATCTGCGCACCGCCACGACAGCGGACGAGAACGGCTGGGCGAGCTATGGCCATGTCGCCATGCCGGAATACCGGTGGGGTATCTTTCTCGCCGATCCGGTGCCCGATAGACGCATCGGCTTCGGCGATGCGTTGGGCGAGCCGGTGTGGCAGCAGGTGCCGGGCGAGCATCGCTCGAGCCTGCGCCGGCTGATCGTGACGCAAGGCGATACCGAACCGGCCTCGGTCGAACAGCAGCGACGGCTCGGGTTCACCTGCCCCTCGCTTTACGATTTGCGCAACCTGTTTCAGGTCAATGTCGAGGAGGGGCGGCATCTCTGGGCGATGGTCTACCTGCTGCACGCCTATTTTGGCCGCGACGGCCGCGAAGAAGCCGAAGAGCTCCTGACGCGTCATTCGGGAGACAGCGACAAGCCGCGGATTCTCGGGACCTTTAACGAGCCGATCACGGATTGGCTCAGCTTTTTCATGTTCACCTATTTCACCGACCGCGACGGCCGGTTTCAGCTGAAGAGCCTCGCCGAGAGCGCGTTCGACCCGCTGTCGCGCAGTTGCCGGTTTATGCTGGCCGAAGAGGCTTTCCACATGTTCGTCGGCGCCAGCGGGATAACCCGGGTCATCAAGCGGACGCTTCAGGTAATGAAGGATCGTGCAACGGACGATCCGGCCGCCATTCGCAACGCCGGCGCGATCGATCTGCCGACTTTGCAGCGCTACATCAATTTCTGGTTCAGTTCCTCGGTCGACCTGTTTGGCGCTGAAATCTCCTCGAATGCGGCGAGCTATTTCGCGACCGGGATAAAAGGCCGGCCGGACGAGGCGCGCTTCGCCGAGCACCGTGGGGCGGGCCGGCTGCCGCTCGAATTGCCGGACGGAAAGGGCGGGGTGATCCCGGAAGAGGTGCCGATGCGCAGCGCGATGAACGAGGTGTCGCGTGCGGCCTACGTCAAGGATTGCGAGATCGGCGTCCAACGCTGGAACCGGCTGATTCGGGAAGCCGGCCAAGACTTTCCGACTCGCTCTGCCGAGTCTGCGGTTCCGGCGCTCGGTCGGCGCGTGGGCTGGCATTCATACCGATCCCCAAGGCAGACCGATGACCGCCGAAGAGTGGCGCGGCCGGCAATATGATTGGCTGCCTTCGGGGCAGGACCGCGCCTTCGTTGGAAGCCTGATGCAATGTGTGACCGAACCCGGCAAATTCGCGGGCTGGATCGCCCCGCCCGACGGTGGCATCAACAACCACGGCCTCGCCTACGACTACATCCGCGTCCACTGAACGGTGATTCGCTGACGGCACCTCCGGCCCCTCGAGCTCGCTAGCTTGCTGATCGTGTAGCAATGCTGTCATGGAACTCAATTAGTGGTATGGTGATTGAGGTTCCATGTGCAGTCCGGATGGAGAGGCCGATGGGAAAGCGCTCGTCGCATGCCGCGCTGGCGATCCGTCTCGCCGAAGTAGGTCACCCTGGCTATGCCGTCGGCGATCAGATATCTGCGGAGCCGGAGCGCGAGCAAAGCTATCGTCGCCGAGTTCGTCCGCAAAGCGACGGTCAGCAGAGCCTGATGGCGGCGATCGAGCGCCATAACCTGACGATTGCACTGGGCCCGGCGGGAACCGGCAAGACCTATCTCGCGGTCAGCGCCGCCGTGGCGGCGCTCGAGACGGGCGAAGTCGGGCGCATCGTGCTGACGCGCCCGGCGGTCGAGGCTGGCGAGAGTCTCGGGTACTTGCCCGGCGACATCAACGAAAAGCTCGCCCCGTATCTGCGCCCACTTAACGATGCGCTGAATGAACGGCTGGGCGGCAAGCGCGTCAAACAGCTGATCAACGAGGGGGCGATCGAGATCGCCCCGATCGCCTATATGCGCGGGCGCACACTGAACAATGCTTTCGTCGTCGTCGACGAGGCCCAGAACTGCACTTACGGGCAGATCAAAATGCTGTTGACGCGGCTGGGCTGGAATTCGACGATGGTAGTGACCGGCGACCCCGATCAGAGCGACCTTCTCGACGGCCTCTCCGGTCTGGCCGACATTGCCCGGCGGCTCGAGCCGATACCCGAGATCGCGGTGATCCGCCTCGGCGACCGCGACATCGTCCGCCATCCGCTCGTCGCCGACATGCTGACGGTGTTGTGACGCCGGCGAGCGGCTCGCAAACGAGAGTTGACGCCGACCTCGGCGCGGCAGCTTATTGCATTCTCGGATCGGTATTCAGCCTGAGGAGCCATGACCGTGGCATCGCAGCCTTTTCACGGGGTTCTCGTCCCCGTTCTCACGCCGTTTACGCCGGACGGTGAGCCCGACGCCGGGCGGTTTGTCGCCTTCTGCCGCTGGCTGCTCGACCAGGGGGCCGGAGGCCTCTCGGTGTTCGGCACGACCAGCGAGGCGAACTCGATGTCCGGGCCCGAGCGCATGGCATTGCTCGATGTGCTCGTTGAGAAGGGAATTCCGCCCGAGAAATTGATGCCCGGAACCGGCGCTTGCTCGGTAAGCGAGGCCGCGAGCCTGGCTCGCCACGCTGTCGGCCGGGGCTGCGGCGGCGTGTTGATGCTCCCGCCCTTCTATTACAAGGGTGTCAGCGACGACGGCATCTTCGCGTTTGTTTCGGCCGTCATCGGCAAGGTGGCCTCGTCCGCGCCTCAAGGTTTACCTCTACCATATCCCGCCGGTGGCTCAGGTGGGCTACTCGCTCGACCTCGTCGGCCGCTTGATCGAGGCCCATCCGGACACAGTCGTCGGGTTGAAGGACAGCTCGGGGGATTGGAGCAACACGGCGGCGCTGCTCGAGCGTTTTCCGGGCTTTGCGGTGTTTCCGGGCTCCGAGGTCTTCTTGCTCGACGCGCTGCGCAAGGGCGGCGCCGGCTGCATCACCGCTTCCGGCAACGTCAACGTGCCGGGGATTCGCAAGGTCTATGAAAACTGGCGCGGGCCGCAGGCCGACGCGCTGCAGGCCGAGATCACGACCTTGCGCAAGGCGTTACAGGCCTATCCGATGGTCCCGGCCTTGAAGCGCATCGTCGCGCATTTCCATAACGACCCGGACTGGGCCGCGGTACGCCCGCCGCTTACTCGCCTCGACGAGGCGCAATCCGCGGCGCTGCTCGCCGACCTCGCGAAGCTCGGCTTCACGCTCGGCGAGCGGCCGCGCTCGATGGCGGCGTAGCTATGCCCGCATCCGAGCGCCAGGTCTTCTACGACCGGATCGCTCCGGCAAACCTTGCGCCGCTATGGGAGCAGTTGCATTCGCTCGTCACCGCCGAGCCGACAACGTCCTGTGTGCCGAGCCTGTGGCGCTACGAGGAGATCCGGCCTCACCTGATGGAGGCGGGCGAGGCTGATCACTGCGCAAGAAGCGCAGCGCCGCGTCTTGATCCTGGAAAATCCGGGTTTGAGGGGGCAGGCCACGATCACCGGCTCGCTGTTTGCCGGCCTTCAGCTGATCCTGCCCGGCGAAGTCGCGCCGGCCCATCGCCACACGCAATCGGCATTGCGCTTCATCATCGAGGGCCACGGCGCCTATACCGCCGTCGACGGCGAGCGCACCGCGATGCAGCCCGGCGACTTCGTCATCACCCCGTCCTGGACCTGGCACGATCACGGCAACGACACGCAAGAGCCGATGGTCTGGCTCGACGGGCTCGACATCCAGATCGTCAAATTGCTGAGCGCGAGCTTTGCCGAACAGGCGCCCGCCGAGGTCCAGGCGGTGACGCGGCCGGAAGGCGACAGCGCCGCGCGGTTCGGCAACAATCTGCTGCCGGTCGATTGGCAGCCCGAGGTCAAGACCTCACCGGTCTTCAACTATCCCTATGCGCGCACGCGCGAAGCGCTCGAAACCCTGAGCCGGAACGGCGATCCCGACCCCTACCACGGCTACAAGATGCGCTACGTCAATCCGGCGAGCGGCGATTATGCGATGCCGACCATCGGCACCTTCATGCAGCTGTTGCCGAAAGGCTTTTCGACCGGCCCCTATCGCTCGACCGACGGGACCGTTTATGTCGCGGTCGAGGGCACCGGCGAGAGCCGGGTCGGCGACCAGGTCTTCCGCTGGCAACCGCGCGACATCTTCGTCGTGCCGAGCTGGATGCCGGTGAGCCACCATGCCGAGCGACGAGGCCGTGCTGTTCAGCTACTCCGACCGCCCGGTGCAGGAGAAGCTCGGCTTGTGGCGCGAGCAGCGCGGCAACGCCTGATTAACGCCGGAGGGCGCCGCTCACCCCGACTTATTCGCCATATCAGCGGGGAGAGGGAGCGGCCCGCGCAGGGGGAGGGTGAGGGGAGGCCAACGATGATCCATCGGCTGCGCTGTTCGCTTTCTTCTGCCGGCCGAGACGCGCTACATTAGCGGGCAGACTCTGGTCGTCGGCGACGGAGCCACTCTCGTCGGACCCGCGCGGGCACCCGAATGAGTAAGAGCCGGGAGGACATCACCGGATGGCGCGCCTGCCTTATCTCGACAAAGCCGACCTCTTGCCCGAGCACCAGGATCTTCTGGCGCGAAACCTCAACCTCTACCGGGTGCTCGCGCACAGCCCGCGAGCCGCGCGCAGCCTCAACACGCTGGCGCGATATATCCGCGACGGCAGCCGCCTCGACCCGCGGCTGCGCGAGCTCGCCATCCTTCAGGTCAGCTATCTGACGCGCTCGGCCTGGGGGTACTCCCACCACGTCAGGATCGGGCGCGAGGTCGGCCTTAGCGACGACGAGATCCGCGCGGTCGGCGCCGAAACCGCGGGGCGCCCCACCAGGCTCGAACCCCTTGCAAAGACGGTGCTGCGCGCGGCGCGCGAAATGACAACCGAATTGGCCGTCTCCGACGAGACCTTTGCCGCGCTGCGGCGCGAGCTGGACGACGAGCGGCTCACCGACCTGATGGTGACGATAGCCTTTTACAATGGCCTTGTGCGCTTGCTCGAGACAATGCAGGTCGATGTCGAGGAGGATTACCTCCCCTATATGGAGGAATTTCCGCTGCCGCGGAGCTGAGGCAGTCCAGGAGGCGTTATCGGCTTGCCAATGCGCGGGCGAGCTGGCTTACCGCTTCCTGATGCTTCTCGTTTCTGATTTCGGCAAAGTTGCGGGCGATCTCCAGCAGCATCCGCTGATGGGGTGTGACCTGCCGGGGTCCTTCCTCGCCGATGCCTTCGTAAAAATAGGTGATCGGTGCGCTCAGCGCGCGGGCGATCTCGAACAGTCTCCCAGCGGAGACCCGATTGATGCCGCGCTCGTATTTATGGGCCTGCTGATACGTCACGCCGATCATTTCGGCGAGCTGCTGCTGGGTCAGGCCCAGCATGATGCGGCGTTCGCGGATCCGGCTTCCGACATGATCGTCGATTGCGGCGGTCGACCGCCCTCTCTTCGGTTTGGCCATGGTTTTCACCTGTTTAGGTATTCCTCCGACGTGCTGATCGTCGCCTGCTCATATCCATTAACGCGATAAGGCTCGGTTAATTCCAACGCTTCATCGCAGCGGCCAGAATAGAAGGATCAGAGGAACGCCGATCCCGACTACGATCAGCGAAAGCGGCAGTCCCAACTTCCAGTAATCCGCGAAGTGGTATCCGCCAGGTCCCATGACAAGAGTATTTGATTGATGGCCGATCGGCGACAAAAAATCTGATCCCGCGCCGAGCGCCACGGCAATCAAGAGCGGATCGATCTTGTAGCCCAAGTTTTGGGCTAGCTCGGCTGCGATCGGTCCCATGATGAGAACGGCGGCGGCGTGGTGCAGGATCGGCGTCACCAGCATCGTAACCACAAGTATAACCGCAAGGACGCCATAGGCGGGCAAATGGGCGGCAAATCCGGAAATAAGGCCGGCGAGCAGGTCCGTCGTACCCGTGCTCTTGACCGCCTCGCCGATCGGGATCAGCGCGCCGATCATGATCAGGATCGGCCACTCGACCGCGGCGTAAAGCTCGCTCAAGCTGAGCAAGCCGAGAAGAGCAATCGCAAGCGCCGCCGCAACGAAGGCGATCTCTGCCGGAACCAGCCGAAACGCCGCCGTCGCCATCGCCAGCGCCAGGATCGCGACCGGCAGCAGCAGCTGGCGGCGGCGCCCCAGCTGCAATTGACGCTCGGCCAGCGGCAGGCAGCCGAGGGTCGCGAGCGTGTCATAAATCACCGCCCGACGGCCCTGGAAGACGATCGCATCGCCGAGCTGGAACTTTAGACGGCGCAGCCGCACCGCCGTCTGCCGCCCACGCCGGCCGATGGCCAATACGTTGACGCCGTACCGCTCGCGCAAATGCAGATCCGCGACAGAATGGCCGATCAGCTCCAAATCGGCGGTGACTACCGCTTCGACAGTGGCGAGCCGGTTCGGATCCAATTCGGCCGGCACGAGAGCGGCATCGTGCTTCGCCTCGGCATTCTGGACGTCGGTGCCTTCGGGCACCTCGGGCAGCTCCTTGCTCCCGATGACCTCGAGTTTGCCGTCGCTGATGAATTGCTCGAGCGCCTGCGGGTCTGCCTCGACGACCAGCAGATCATTCGGAAGGACAGCCCAGCTTCCGCCCGGGACATACCGCCGGTATTCGTCGCGAACGATGGCAGCAACAGCGACCTCGCCGCCTGCCGAATCCTCGAGTTCGGCCACGGTTCGGCCGGCAAACGGAGAGCCCGACCCGACTTTGAGCTCGCTCGTGTAGTCCTCGATCTTGAACGCGGTGTCGGCTGCCGCAGAGCGCCGCCCTCGTGGTATCAGACGCCAGCCGAAACTCAGAAACACAACCCCGCAGAGCGCGGTGCCGAAAGCGACCGGGAAAAAGTCGAACATGTGAAAGGGTGCGCCTTCGAGCTCCTGTCGCACCGTCGCGGTCAGCATGTTCGGCGAGGTGCCGATCAAGGTCATCGAACCGCCGAGCAGGGAACCGAAGGCGAGCGGCATCAGAAACTCCGATGGCGACCGGTCGTTCCGCCGCGCGACCTGAAAGGCCACCGGCATGAAAATCGCCAATGCCCCGACATTCTTGACGAAGGCCGAAAGAGCGGCGACGCAAGCCACCAGCACGCCGACCTGCAAGGAGGACGAGCGCAACAGCGGGGTCAGCCAGCGAACCATGACCTCAACGGCGCCCGAGCGGGCGATCGCCGCGCTGACAACCAGCGCACCGGCGATCAGCGGAACGACCGGGTTCGAGTAGCCGGAGAAGGCGTGATCAGCCGGGACGATGCCGCCGAGCACGGCAGCAAGCAGCGCCAGCAAGGCGACGAGGTCGTAGCGCAGCCTGTCCCACAGGAACAGGATGACCATGCCGCCCAAGACGGCAAGAGAGACGATTTGGTCGCGACTCACTGTGCCGTGCTGGGAGCTAGGAGCGTCTCGGCTGCCCGCCGGGTTATCACCCCCACAAGGCGGCCGCCTTCGCCGAGCACCGGCATCTGCTCGATGCGGTGCTCGGCCATGCGTTCGGCGACATTCTCTGCACTGTCCTCCTCGGTGCATGTGAAGAGCGAGGAGGACATCACCTGCGACACCGGCGTGGCGGTAGGATCGAGACCGGCAGCCACCAACCGGATCAGGATGTCACGAATGGTCAATACCCCGACGACGCGGTCCTCGAGCCCGATAAAGATGGCCCGACTATCGATATCGGCGATTGCCCGCGCGGCGTTCTGCACGGTGTCCCCGGATGGAACGAGCGTCACATCCCGCAGCATCAGCTCGGAAACCCGCATTCACCGACCTCTCGATTGCCCCGCAGGGTTAACACCGTGGCAAGGCCGGCGTCTCGGGTCTTACGCTCGGGAATGTTCCGGCGAATATCGAGAGGAGTGCCATGACTGAACCTGCCGGAGGCACGCAGACTCCGAACCGCCGCGGCGATCTGGCCATCGAAGCCCCCGGGCTCGTGCTTGCCTGGTTCTTGGCGGCGCTCGCCGGCATAGTCGACGCCATCGGCTACCTGCATCTCGGCGGTCTCTTCGTCTCCTATATGAGCGGGAACAGCACACAGCTGGCCGTGGCCATCGGGCAAGGCAACCTCGTCGAAGCCGGCGCCATCGCCGGTCTTATCGCACTTTTCGTGCTCGGGGCCGCCGCGGGTCAGGTCGTAGCCGACCTCACCGGCAGACGGCGCCTGATGTGGGTATTGACCGGCGTCACGATAATGCTGGCGATTACGGGGGTGCTCGCGACGGCGGCCCAGCCGATGGTCCTGGCGATGGGCGCCCTCAATGCCTCGTTGCGCCGCGCCGGAAACATCCCGATCAGCCTGACCTTCGTCACCGGGGTGCTGGTGCGCTTCGGCCAAGGTCTGGGCGATTTCCTGACCAGGCGAGTAAGCGGGTTCAACTGGTTGTTGCAAGCCACTCCGTGGGCCGGGCTCATCGCCGGAGCGACGCTCGGGACCATCGCCTACGGGCGGGTCGGCGAGGCGGCAATCTGGTTGCCGGTAGTCCTGGCCGGCGTGCTCGCACTCTGCTCGGCGGCCATGCCCGAGACCGATTGACGAAGGCATGCGCCGCGGCGCTTGCCTGCCCTGCCGCGACGGCGGCAAGTTACCGGACCCGGCGCTTTGAGAGGATACGATGACCGAACCGGTCGGCCTGGCCCGCGGCCTCACCAATTACGGCGACCCCGATTTTGCCCTCTACCTGCGGCGCTCCTTTGCGCGCTCGATGGGGTATTCGACCGATTTTCTGGCGCGCCCGGTGATCGGCATCGCCGACACCTTTTCCGGCTTCAACAACTGCCACCGGCACTTCCCCGAGCTGATCGAGGCGGTCAAGCGCGGCGTGCTGGCGATGGGCGGGTTGCCGCTGACCTTTCCGACAATCTCGCTCGGCGAGGTGTTTCTCAGCCCGACCAGCCTGATGTTCCGCAACCTGATGGCGATCGACACCGAGGAGATGATCCGCGCCCAGCCGATGGATGCGGTCGTGCTGGTCGGCGGCTGCGACAAGACCGTGCCGGCCCAGCTGATGGGCGCGATCTCGGCCAACCGGCCGGCCATCGGGCTCGTCGCCGGGCCGATGCTGACCGTCGCGCTGGCACGGCGAGCGGCTCGGCGCGTGCACCGATTGCCGGCGGTTCTGGGCCAGGTACCGCGCCGGCGAGATCGACCGCGACGAGATCGGCGAGGTCGAAGGCAACCTCGCGACGACCGCCGGAACCTGCGCGGTGATGGGAACCGCGAGCACGATGGCTTCGATCGCCGAGGCGCTCGGCATGATCCTGCCCGGCAGCGCGGCGATCCCGGCGGTCCACGCCGACCGGCTGCGCGCCGCCGAAGCGACCGGCCGCGCCGCGATGCAGCTCGCCGGTTCCAGGCTGACGCCCGATCGGATCGTGACGCCTGATGCGGTCGAGAATGCGCTGCGGGTGCTGATGGCGATCGGCGGCTCGACCAATGCGGTACTGCATCTGACCGCGATCGCGGGACGGGCCGGCGTCGACCTCGATCTCAGCCGGCTCAACGAGATCAGCGAGACGACGCCGGTTCTGGTCGATCTGAAACCGACCGGCCCGCACTACATGGAGGATCTGTTCGCGGCCGGCGGCATCGGCGCGGTGCTGCGCGAGCTCAAACCGCTGCTGCACCTGGAGTGCATGACGGTCGCCGGCGAAACCCTGGCGGAACGGCTTGCCGTGCCGGATGGTCCCGTCGACCGATCCGTTGTCAAACCCCTCCATGATCCGCTGCAGCCCAAGGGCGGCCTCGTCGCGCTGTTCGGTTCGCTGGCGCCGAAGGGCGCGATCTTCAAGCGCTCGGCGGCCGACCCGAAACTGTTCGAGAAAGAAGGACGCGCGGTCGTCTTCACCTCGCTCGAGGACCTCTCGGCGCGCATCGATGATCCTGGGCTCGATGTGACGCCGGACGATCTTCCTGGTGTTGCAGAACGCCGGACCGCTCAGCGCCTCGGGCATGCCCGAGGCTGGCTATCTGCCGATCCCGGGCAAGCTGGCGCGGGCCGGGGTCAAGGACATGGTGCGCATCTCCGACGCGCGGATGAGCGGCACGGCCTACGGCTCGATCGTCTTGCATGTGACCCCCGACGCGGCGAGCGGCGGCCCGCTCGCCAAGGTCCGGAACGGCGACCGGATCCGCCTCTCGGTCGCCGAGCGCCGCCTCGACCTCTTGGTTCCGCCGGAGGAGCTGGCGCGCCGCCCGGTCGCCCCGCCGCCGGTCCCCGAGCGCGGCTACGCCCTTCTCTACCGCCGCGAAATCCTGCAGGCCGACCGCGGCTGCGACTTCAACTTCCTGCGCAAGCACCCGCTCGCCGCGGCCGAAGATTGAGGGACCCGCAGGTGTTCAGCCACGCCAGGATTTCAGCCAGCACTCCCACTCCCCCTCATCTCTGGTGTCCTGCAGGACCGGTGACCCCCTCACCCCGACCCTCTCCCCGCAAGCGGGGCGAGGGAGCCGAAATTCCCTCGCCCCGCTTGCGGGGAGAGGGCTAGGGTGAGGGGCAATTCTCGCCAGCGAGCCTGCTCATGAAGCTTCCCGCTCACAATCGCTACGACTACGTGCCGATCCACCGGCGGCCGCAATACGAGTGGCCCGGCGGCGCAAGGTTGGCTGTCACCTTCAACAACAACATCGAGCATTTCGCCTTTGGCGCCGGGCTCGGCAGCGACTCGACCGGCGCGGCGGCGGCGCAGAGCCAGCGCAATTACGCGTGGCGCGATTACGGCAACCGGGTCGGCCTCTGGTATTATTTCGACCTGCTCGACGAGTTCGCTCTGCCCGCAGCGCACAACGTCAATTCAGCCGTGCTCGAACACTGCCCCGACATCGTCGAGCGTCTCAACGGGCGCGGCGACGAGTATGTCGGCCATGGCAGGACAAATTCCGAGCGCCAGGATGTGTTGTGGGAGGAGGACGAGGCGCGGCTGATCGCCGAATGCACCGAGGTCTTGACCCGCCTTTCCGGCAAGCGGCCGGAAGGCTGGCTCGGCCCCTACATCGCGCAGAGTGGCGTCACGTTGGATCTCTTGAAGGAAGCCGGCTACCGCTACGTGATGGATTGGGCGATGGACGATCAGCCGATCTGGATGCGGACCCGCGCCGGGCCGATCCTGTCGGTGCCCTACCCGCTCGAGGTCAACGACTCGCCGGCGCTGGTTTACCGGCGCCACACCGGACGGCAATTCGCCGAGATGGTGATCGACCAGTTCGACGAGATGCTGGAGCAGTCGCGCAAATATCCGCTGGTCTTCGCGGTCTCGGTGCACCCCTTCATCATCGGCCAGCCGTTCCGCCTGCGCGCTTTCCGCGACGCAATCCGCCACATCGTCCGCCACCGCGATCGGCTGTGGATCACCACACCCGGCGAGATCGCGCGCCATTGCGAAAGCCTGCCAAAAGGCACGATCCCGGGGTCGGAGTAGCGCACAGCAGCCGAGGGGCCGGGATGCAGGTTCGCAACCTGCCGAATACCGCGAGGTAATGGAGGCCGCGCAAGACGCAACGCTAAAATTGCCACATTCGCATCGTACTCTTGCGGCCTAAGGGGCGCTCTGGATCAGGCGCCATCATTACGAGGGAGTACTCGATGCCTGTAGATTCCGTGCAGGAACAGGTGGAGCGGGACGGAAGCGGCCGCTTCCGCGGGGGCCAGTCGGGCAACCCCGCAGGCCGGCTGCCCGGGTCGCGCAACAAGGCGACCGAAGCCGCCGAGCTGTTGCTTGACGGCGAGGCCGAGGCGCTGACCCGGAAGGCAATCGAGCTCGCGCTCGACGGGGACGCGTCGGCGCTGCGGCTGTGTATCGCGCGAATTGTCCCGCCGCGGCGCGGCCGGCCAGTCAATTTCGGCCTGCCCGCGGTGCGCGGCGCCGCCGATCTGGCGGCCACGATGGCCGCGATCACGACGGCGGCAGGGCAGGGCATGATCACTCCCGGCGAGGCCGCGGAATTGGCGCGCGTGGTCGAGATCTTCATCCGGGCGGTCGAGACCAGCGATTTCGAGAGGCGGCTGCGAGAGCTGGAAGAAGCTTATGCAGCGCGTCCGTGACACGAGGCTGTCTCGCCTGGCGGCAGAGAGGACGCGGTTCGATTCGGCCACAGGCCTCGATTGTTGCACGCCGAGGGCCTGGAGCACGGTTTGTGGGATCGTCCGCGACCGTATGGTGCAGGCGGGCATCGATCCGGCGTGCGCCGCCGCTCTGCGGCTGGGCGGGACGGTCGCCGACATGACGGACCCCGCCGAGGTGCTCGGAGCAGGGCGCGTCGCAGCAGAATTGACGGCCGCCGATCATGATGGTCTGGCAGGCATTTTTGCCGTGAAAATCCGAGAAATCGCGCGACGTTTCCGGGACGGACACCAACCCGATTTCGCCTCTGCCTCCTTGGCGGAGCTATTCGCCTGGTGTCTGGCACGGAGAGAACTTCTTGAAGAGGATGAGCTTCTCGGGCAAACCGCCTTGGTCTCCCATTGGCATCGGAGGCGGCCTCAGCAGTGAGGGCTACAATGACCGATTGGATTTTGCGCGGCGGCGAGGTGATCGACGGCAGCGGCCGGCCGCGCCGGCGCGCCGATGTGGCGATCGCCGGCGACCGCATAGCCGCCATCGGAACCGTCGACAGCGTAGAGGGTGCGTGCGAGGTTGACGTCAGCGGCAAGATCGTCGCGCCGGGCTTTATCGATGTGCACACACACGATGATCGCGCGCTCTTTGCAGCTCCGGAAATGGCGGCCAAGGCGAGCCAGGGGGTCACCACGGTGGTGACCGGCAATTGCGGCATCAGCCTCGCGCCGCTGCTGCTGGATGAGGCGCCGCCACCGCCTCTCGATCTGATCGGCGACAGGGCCGATTACCGGTATGACCGTTTCGCCGAGTATCTCGCCGCGCTCGACGAGTCGCCGTCGGCGCTCAACGCGGCCTGCCTCGTCGGCCATTCGACCCTGCGGGTCGGAGCGATGAGCTCGCTCGACCGGCCGGCCGACGATGCCGAGCTGGCGCAGATGTTCGAACGGCTGCAGGAAGCACTCGACGCCGGCGCAGTCGGCATGTCGAGCGGCCTCGCCTACGCCCCTGCCGCGGGCGCGCCGCCCGCCGAGATCGAGGCCTTGGCCCGATTGCTGCGCCCCGCCGGGGCGCTCTATACGACGCATATGCGCAACGAGGGCGACGCCGTCCTCGACAGCCTGGAAGAGAGCTTCGCCGCCGGGCGTGCGGCCGGCGTGCCGGTCGTGATCTCGCATCACAAGACGATCGGACGTGAAAATTTCGGACGCACAGCCGCCACCTTGCCGGTCATCGCGGCGGCGATTGCGCGTCAGGAAGTCGGGCTCGACGCCTATCCCTACATCGCCTCCTCGACCGTGCTCAGCGCGGCGCAGGCCGAACGAGCCCTGAAGGTGCTCGTCACCTGGTCAAAGAGGGCACCCGAACAGGCCGGCCGCGAGCTTTCGGCGATTGCCGCCGATTGGGGTGTCAGCGAGAAGGAGGCGGTCGATCGGCTGCAGCCGGCGGGGGCGGTGTATTGGACGATGGACGAGGCCGATGTGCAGCGGGTGCTGCGCTTCGAGCACACGATGATCGGCTCGGACGGCCTACCACACAATTCGCACCCGCACCCGCGGTTGTGGGGCGCTTTCCCACGCGTTCTCGGCCATTACAGCCGCGATCTCGGCCTTTTTTCCCTGGAGGAAGCCGTGCGCCGCATGACCGGTCTTTCCGCCGCCCGGTTCGGCCTGGCCGGCCGCGGCACGCTCGCCGCCGGCGCCTATGCCGACGTCACCGTCTTCGACCCGGGAACCGTAACCGATCGCGCGACCTTCGAAGCGCCGATGACCCCCGCCGCCGGCATCGAGCATGTCTTTGTCAACGGCCGCCGGGTATGGACCGACGGCAAACCCACCGGCGAGCGCCCGGGCCGCGCGCTGCGCCGGCAACAGATGCAGGCCGAAGCGCGGTGATCGCCTCGCCTAACGAACGAGGTTGAAGACCGAGCAACAACCGCCCCTCTCCGCCCCTCAGGGGGGAGAGGGAGGGGCCCGCGAAGCGGGAGGGTGAGGGGGGCGGGCCGCAGTGCAGAACGCAGCCTCCTCCACCTCACCCCGACCCTCTCCGCCCCCGAGGGCGGAGAGGGAGAGGTTCACCATCTCGGCGACGACGTTCCGCGCCACCTCTCGCAGGAGCCGGCTGTCTTCTTCCGGGGTAGCCGCCGGGGGGATTCCCGGCACCACCCTGTCATGGGCGAAGGTCGGGATTGCTCGGCCGTTCGGCATGCCGGGATGTGGCGGGTCGGCGCCGTCCTGCACTGACCGGATGCTGCGACGGAGCATGTTGCGCATCATCGTCACGCCCCGGTCGGTGGAGGCGAGGTGTTCGAGACCGTGCCGGGAAATGCCGCCATGGATGCTCACTTGCGCATCGTAATCGCCCGGGACCCGCTGCCGGTCTTCGTAGGTCCGGCTCGCATCCTGCCCGAAGCCTGCACCGCGCCGCGGTTCCTGGCCCTCGGGCGCGCGGTAAAAGCCGATCTGCATTGTGTGGGTATCGTCGAGCGGGACCGCCCAGGTCGTGGCCGCCGGGCGGTTGATCACCGTGCGCTTGGCCATCGGGTCGGCGTTCGGCGGGAAATTGGTGAATATTGGGAGGAATGAAATCGGCGACCCGCACCCAGATGCGGTCACCTTGCCGGCGCGTGTCGATGTAGACCATGCCGACCGGGGTCTCCATCCAATCCCATTCGCCGAGGGCTCCCGAGATCATCGGTGAAACCCTGGCTGCCGGGCAGCGTGTGGAGAAAGGCGAGATGCGCCGGGTCCATGCTGTTTTCCTTGACCTGCAGCCAGTTGCACTCCCACAGGGTCGGGGCGCGGGCGACCATCCGGTAGCCGGGCAGGTCATAGGTATCGAAAATCAGGAAAATCGGGCTCTTTCTCGGGTGGCCCCATATAGGCGAAGACGAGGCCCTGGTATTCGCGCACGGGATAGGCGCCGTGGAAGAGCCGGTCCTTCAATGTGCTGTCGGGCGGCTCTCCCGGGGTTTCGAGGATCGTGCCGTCAACATCGAAAAGCCAACCGTGATAGCAGCAGCGGATCCCCTTGTCGGAGATCAGGCCGAATTCGAGCGAAGTTCCGCGATGCGCACAATGCAGCTCGAGGAGGCCCACCGCGCCGCCGCGGTCGCGGAAGGCTACGAGATCCTCGCCCATGATGCGCAGGCGCCGCGGCAGGTCGCGCAACTCCTCGGAGAGGATGACCGGCTGCCAGAAGCGCCGCAGATACTCGCCGCAGGGTGTGCCCGGCCCGACGCGAGTGAGTTCTTCATCATCGGCCGGCCGCTCGCGATGGTGGTAAGCGGCATAGGGTGCGCTCAGAAATGGTGCTCTCTCCGCCATGGCATCCCTCCTTCGGCCCCCAGATCGCCGCAGTTTTACCAGCGAGGGGTGCGGTCGAGCAATGCGCAGCGCCGACCGGCGGGGCGTTCAGCGGGCGAGGTCGCTGGCGAGCGAAAAAGCCGAAATCCCGACCGACTTGCCCGCGGTAGATCTGCAAGTTTTCGAGGACGCGCTGAACGTAATTTCGCGTCTCGTTGATCGGGATCATCTCGATCCAATCCACCATGTCGATGTTGCCGCCGCGCGGATCGCCGTAATCGTGAATCCACTGCCGCACCCGGCTCGGGCCGGCGTTGTACGAGGCGATCGCCAGAGCGTAGGAGCCGCCGAAATCGTCGATCAAGGTTTCGAGATAAGCGCGCCCGATCAGCACGTTGTAAATCCCGTCGGCGGTCAACCGGTCGGCCGAGAACGGCAGCTGCATCTTGTTGGCTATGAAGCTCGCGGTTGCCGGCATCAGCTGCATCAAGCCGCGCGCCCCCACCCGACTGACAGCGTCGCGCTCGAACGCGCTTTCCTGGCGCATGATCGCGAACAGCAGCGAATGCTCGGCCGTGCCGCCATCCGGTATGGTCGTGACCGGATAACCGTGGATCATCAGCGGGGTTCCGGCGTCGATCGCTCGTTTCGCTACCGCGATCGCGAGATCGATGCGCCCACTGGTTTCGGCGAGGTTCGCAAGCATCGCGAACTTTGCGGGGGTCTTGGCATTGTCGGCCATGTCAAGGAGAAAAACCTTGCCGTGGGCCTGCGTCGCCAAGCTCGAAGAAAATCCGGGCGGCACGAACCACTTCGTCATTGTCGAACTGAGCCCGCTCGGCAACATCGGGAACGGGCTCCGGCACTGGCCGCGGTGGCGCATCATGCCCGAGTTGGTGTGCGGCGAGCTGCCCGTAGAAGGTGGCCATGTGATCGGCCCCGGCGGCGTACCATTTCGCCGCGAGGTCGGATTTGCCTTGCGCGTCGGCGGCCCGTCCTCCCCAATAACCGGCTCGCGCCTTGGCGTAGGGTGTGCCGACCCGCGTCAGAATGCGCGAGAAGTGTTCGAACGCCAGCGCCGGCTGCTTCATGTAGCGCAGCGCAATGTAACCCAAGAGGAACTGAGCTTCGGAAAACGCGTTTCCTTCGATCAAGCCATGCTGCTCGACGATCCGATAGGCAAGTTCGGCGTTGCCGCCGGCAAGAACGCGTCGGGCAATCGCTTGCCGTTCCGCCCACCATGCCGCCGGGCGGACGAGGTCGTTGGGCTGGGCGAGCAGAATCTGGACGGCCGCATCGGTCATGTCCTTTTTGCGGCGCCAGCGCAGCTGCTCGAAGATGAGCCCCGGATCCGAGCGCAGCCGTGCAGGAACCCGACCGACCAACGCCTCGGCATTGGCCGCTTGCCCGGCGAGCGCCAAGCGAGCCGCTGCCGCCGGGCGGTAGTCGGAGGGCACCAGTCCCAACATGCGGTGTGCTGCCTCGCTCTGACCGTCCCACAGCAGCCGATCCACCCGCTGTACATAGTCCTCGGGTCGAAGCGAAGCGGAATGGCGGGCAAGGAAATTCTTCTCGTCGAGAGGACCGAAATCGGCGGCGATCCAGACGCGCCGCAAGGCCATGATGCCGCCGTCGAGATCGCCGGAATCCATCATCATCTCGGCTTCGCGGACCTTGCCCGTCGGGCTGACCGGCGGATAGCGCTTGAACCACTCGGCAGCGACGGCGTCCAATTCGGCGGCCAGGGCCTCCTCGGCATGTTTGCGCAGGGCTTTCTGCCCGGGCCACTCGGGATTCTTCTCGATGAACTCGGCAATATCGGGAAAGCGACCGGGAGCGCCCGGCCGCGCGTAGTCCATCCAGCGCAACATTTTCACCGGCAGCGGGTCGGTTGTCGTCGCCGCGACCGCATAAGCGCGGCTCCAATCGCCGCTTTGCGCCGCGGCGAGCGCGGAGCGCATCGCCTCCATATCGGCCGCCGGGAGTGTCTGGGCCGTGGCTGCCGGGAAGCCGAGCGCGACGAAAATCAAAACGACGGGCAGCAGTCCGCAGACGATCGGCGGCAAGGTCGGCGGCTCCTTCGCTGAATCAAAGATGAGGCAACAAACCCTTACGGTTTTTCTGCTGCCAGAGCAAGTCCGATGCCGTCTTCTGTCGAGCGTCGGCCTTATGCTCGAATCGCAGATCGTTCCAGCGCCTGTTGAAGCTGATGGCAGCAAGGACTATCGTAAATCGGCAATGCAATCCCGGAGGAAACGATGTTCAAGGGATCGCTCGTCGCGCTGATCACGCCGTTTCGCGACGACGAGCTGGACGAGGGCGCATTTCAGGAGCATGTGGCCTGGCAGATCGATCAAGGAACCCATGGGTTGGTCCCGTGCGGCACGACCGGCGAATCGCCGGCACTTGCCGATGACGAGCAAAAACGGCTGGTAACTTTATGCGTCGAGGTTGCCAAAGATAAGCGAATCCCGGTGATTGCCGGAACCGGCACGAACTCGACCGAGCACACGGTCGCGTTGACCCGTCAGGCCAAGCAGGCGGGTGCCGATGCGGCCCTGATTGTCTGCCCCTATTACAACAAACCGACTGCAGGAAGGCCTTTTTCAGCATTTCAAGGCGATCCACGACAGTGTCGATCTGCCCATCATCATTTACAATATCCCAGGCCGTTCCGCGGTCGACATGACCAACGCGACGATGGCGCGCCTTGCCAAATTGCCGAACATCATCGGAGTCAAGGATGCAACCAACGATCTCGCCCGGCCGCTGCGCATGCGGGTCGACATCGGTGCGGGCTTCTGCCTGCTGTCGGGAGAGGATGCCACCGCCGTCGCCTATCTTTCCCAAGGCGGTGACGGCTGCATCTCGGTGACCGCCAACGTCGCGCCGCGGCTCTGCTCGGAATTGCATGAGGCATGGCAGTGCGGCGATTTCGCTTCGGTACGTGAGATTAACCAGCGTCTCATTCCGCTGCACGATGCCCTGTTCGCCGAAACGAGCCCGGCGCCGGTCAAGTATGCGGCGTCTCTGCTCGGACGCTGTACCGCTGACGTGCGGCAGCCGTTGTGGGCAATTATGCCGGAGACGCAGGAGAAAGTGCGGCGGGCGATGCGGAGCGCCGGTCTGCTCAACTGATGCGAGCAGCCGACCGACATGTCGCACAGAATCGGCGGGCGCGCCACGATTACTTGATCGAGGACACGCTGGAAGCGGGGGTGGTCCTGCAAGGCACTGAGGTGAAGGTTCTGCGCCAGGGGCAGGCGAGCATCGCCGAGGCTTATGCGGATGAGAGCGCCGGCGAGCTTTACTTAGTCAACGCGAATATCCCGGAATATTCGGCCTCCGCCCACTTCAATCATCAACCGCGCCGGCCGCGAAAGCTACTATTGCACCGGAAACAGATGAACCGGTTGCTGGGTGCGATCCGACGCGACGGCATCACGGTTGTGCCGCTTTCGATCTATTTCAACGACCGCGGGCGTGCCAAGGTAGAACTCGGTCTCGCCCGAGGAAAGCGAAAGGCGGACAAGCGTCAAGCCGAGAAGCAGCGGGATTGGCAGCGCAGCCGGGCCCGCATCCTGCGCGAACGAAACACCTAAGACCGGATCGCCAAATCCACAGCGGAGCCAGGTAAGCCTCCCACGCCTTGCGCCGAATCGAGGTGGCTACTCAGCGTGGCGAAGATCGCCTCGAACATTGCGGGGCTGAGCCTGCCCGTATTGGTGTTGAGCCGAGAGCAATGATAGCTGTCGGCAAGCGTGAGGCCGCAAGGTAAGCCATACAGTCGACCGTGCTCGAAAGGGAATGGTGCGCGGCGAAAGCCGAGTGCAGCGAGCGCCGCTTGATGGGCAATCGCGCCGAGTGCCAGGATCGCACGGAGCCGGGGCATAGCGCGGATCTCGGCGGCCAAAAACCGACGGCAGTTCGCGACCTCGCTCGGCTCGGGCTTGTTTTGCGGCGGGACGCAGCGGACAGCATTGGTGATGCGCACGCGCCGGAGCTCAAGGCCGTCGTCTGGACGGGCATCATAATCGCCCTCGGCGAAACCGTACTTGCACAAGGTCGAGTAGAGCAGGCCGCCGGCATAGTCGCCGGTAAAAGGACGCCCAGTCCGGTTCGCGCCGCGCAGGCCCGGGGCGAGGCCCACAATCAGCAGTTCGGCTTGGGCATCTCCGAAGGGCGGGACCGGCCCATTGAACCATTCCGGGTGGGCTCTCCCCTGAACCTCCCGGAATACCGCAAGGCGTGGGCAGAGAGAACAGTTTCGCGGCGGCTGAACCCCCGTGGGAGGAACGCTCACGCGTCGTCCACCGGTTCGGTACGTGCGCGGTTAACATCCTCTCGCATTTGATGGTTGCGCATTAGGCTCGGCGCAAGATCCTGAAGTTCAATGAAATTGTCGGCCTGGCGGCGCAGATCGTCGGAGACCATCGGCGGCGACGAGCGGATCGTGGAAACCACCGACACGCGGACGCCTTTACGCTGCACGGCTTCCACGAGCCTGCGAAAATCCCCGTCACCCGAGAACAGGATAGCGTGATCGATGTACGACGCCATTTCGAGCATGTCGATTGCCAGCTCGATATCCATATTACCCTTGATCCGCCGCCGCCCCATTGCGTCGGTGAACTCCTTCGTCGGCTTGGTGACCATTGCATAGCCGTTGTAGTCTAGCCAATCGACAAGCGGTCTGATCGGCGAGTACTCTTGATCTTCTACCAGGGCAGTGTAATAGAATGCTCGGATCAGCCGTCCCTTCGTGCTAAACAATTCGAGTAACCGTCGATAATCTATGTCGAACGCGAGACCCCTAGCGGCTGAATAGAGGTTAGCCCCATCAATGAAAATGGCAAGGCGCTCTTCCGGATAGAAAATCATCTGACTAAATGCTCCTTCACATCGATAATGTAGCAGAAGTGTCTTACACTGCGCATTCCGGGTCACGGTTTTAGAACCGCCCGAAAGGGGGGCGGGGAATGGGCCGGGCAGGAGTGCTGCAAGGGGTACGGCAGATGCGTTTCGAGGGGTTGCTCGAGCGGCATGAGCGGGGCGAGCTGTCGCAAGGAGAAGCGGCGGAGATGCTGGGGGTATCGGAGCGGACGTTCCGGCGTTGGCGCGACCGGTTGCGCGATGAGGGGCCGGAGGGCTTGCGCGATCGGCGGATCGGCGAGCCGTCGAGCCGACGGGCGGCAGCCGAGGAGATCCTGCGCATGCTGGGACTGTACGAGGAACGCTATGCGGGGTTCACGGTGAAGCATTTTCACGAGCAGCTGCAGAAGCGGCACCATTACAAGCTCGGCTACACGGTGACCCGGCTGGCGTTGCAAGGGGCGGGGCTGGTGCGGCCGGCGCCGCGGCGCTCGGCGCATCGCAAGAAGCGGCCGCGGCGGCCGATGGTGGGCATGATGCTGCATCAGGATGCGTCGCGCTTTGCCTGGCTGCCGGGCGATGATCGGCAATACGATCTGGTGGTCACGCTGGACGACGCGACCAGCGCGGTCTACTCGGGCTTTATCGTCGCGGAGGAGGGCACGGCATCGAGCTTTCGCGCGCTGGCCGAGGTGATCGACCGACGCGGGCTGTTCTGCGAGCTCTATACCGACCGCGGCAGCCACTATTTCCATACGCCCAAGGCCGGGGAGCCGGTGTCGAAGAGCGTGCAAACCCAGGTCGGGCGCGCGCTGGCGCAGCTCGGGATCCGCCACATCGCGGCCTATTCGCCCGAGGCGCGCGGGCGTTCCGAGCGCGCCTTCCGCACCTTGCAGGACCGGCTGCCGAAGGAGCTGGCGCTGGCCGGCATCACGACGGTCGCGGCGGCCAATCGCTGGCTCGCCGAGACTTATTGGCCGGCCCATAATGCCGCCTTCGCGGTGACGCCGGCCGAGGCCGGCAGCGCTTTCATCGCCGACCGCACCGGCCGGGTGCGCGACATCCTGTGCATCCAGGAGGAGCGACGGGTGGGCAACGACAACACCGTCAAGTGGCGCGGCCTGAGCCTGCAGATCCCACCGAGCCCGCTGCGGGCGCATTTCGTGCGCGCCATGGTGCGCGTGCACGAGTACCCCGACGGGTGCCTGGCGATCTTCCATGGGCCGCATCGGTTGGCCGATTACGACCCCGAGGGAAAGCCGTGCGACACCACGAAACTGGCTGCGTGAGCCGCTTCGGCAGCCAGCCTGTGGATTTGTGGACAACGCTACGCGTTACCCACAACTCCACAGCCCCAACCACCACAGAAGCGGTCAATTAATGCGCTACGAAAACCGGTCAACTTGGCGCGTCAGCAACAGCGGCGACCATGTGGAGGAATTCCAGTGAATTCTGATAGGGATCGGCGGGAATTCTGGATAACACTCGGTTTGGTCCGCCACAGGACACGCTGTGCGCCGCGCTCGCGGCTTTGGGAGAGAAGCGCATCAGATTTCTGCTGCGCTCCGGATGGTATCGTACAGAGCCGGTGCCTCCCTCGGACCAACCGTGGTTTGTCAACGCCGTCCTCTCTGTGGCGACGGAACTCGGAGCGAACGACCTGCTTTCGGTGCTGCAGGCAATCGAGAGGCAGTTTGGGCGCGTTCGCGCAGAAGCCAACGCACCCCGCACGCTCGATCTCGACATTCTTGACTATCAGGGCGAGGTGATGAACGCCGCGTCGCTCGTCCTGCCTCACCCGAGACTGCATGAACGTCGGTTCGTTTTGGTGCCGATTGCCGAAATCGCGCCGGAGTGGCGGCACCCAATTCTGGAACTCACCGCGGAGGAATTGCTGGCCCGGCTGTCCTCCGAACAACAAGTCCAGCGCCTCTCGTGTTGAGCGGTGCTGGTTCCGTCGATTGTGCCTCCCGGGGCTGATAGATATAAACGCTCGACACGAACGGGATGCTTGATGACTGAATTCCCAGTTGCCCGCTCTCATATGATCGAGAGCCAGCTCCGGCCCAACAAAGTTACTGACGATCGGGTGCTTAGTGCCTTCGCCAGCATAAGACGGGAGCTGTTTGTACCCGAGCATCTTCGCTCCGTTGCCTATATCGATGAGGATTTGCCGCTCGGTGGCGGGCGCTATCTGATGGAGCCGATGGTCGCCGCCCGACTGCTGCAGGCGGCGGCAATTGCCCGCACCGACGGCGTGCTGGTTGTCGGTGCCGGAACAGGATACGAAGCGGCCGTGACTGCCATGCTCGCTCGGAATGTCCTCGCTCTCGAAGAGGATCCCGAATTGGCCCGGCATGCGCGCACCGCTCTCGTCGAGCACGCTATCGCGTCGGTCAGTGTCGTCGAAGGTCCATTGCACGAGGGATATCGCCCGCGTGCTCCTTACGATGTAATTCTCTTCGGCGGAGCGGTCGTCAAGACGCCGCAGGAGATCAATGCCCAGCTCGCCGAAGGCGGTCGGCTTCTGGCCGTTGTCAAACCCGTCAACGCGGTCGGCCGTGCTACCTTGGCGACACGGACTGGCGGAGTGCTTGCGCCGCGCGTTATATTCGATGCGGCTACGCCTTTCTTGCCGGGCTTATCACCAAAGCCCGCTTTCGAGTTTTGCTGAGGCCCGTATGTGTGGCGCAGACGATATACCCGAGAGCCGGCAACACCAGTTTACCTGGCTCTGCTTCGGCAGGCAATTCACCTGCCAAGGGCGATGGCGCCCGCTGGCCAAACTTGGCGCATTGGCCGGACTTCTCGCTGCCTTTCACGCGGTCACACTGCACGCGCAGACCCTGACCGACGCCCTCGCTGAGACTTACAACACCAATCCGCAACTGCTCGCGCAACGCGCGTTGCTGAGGGCAACGGACGAGCAGGTGCCGCAAGCGCTGTCCTTTTGGCGCCCGACGGTCAACTTCACCGGTCAGGTCGGGTTCAACACCGCCTCGCTGCAAACCCCCCCGGCACTCGGCTCTGTCGAGCGGCGGCATATACAGACCAGACCGAATTTGGTGCAATTTCAGCTGTCGCAACCGATTTACCGCGGCGGCCGGACCGAGGCACAGACGCGGCAGGCGATTAATACCGTTGAATCCACGAGAGCGCAGACTCTGGCGGTTGAGACTACGGTGTTCCAGGCGGTTGCTCAGGCCTATCTTGACGTCGTTCGGGACCAGGCCCTGGTCGAGGTCCAACGCAACAACGTCGAAGTCCTTCGCAAACAGCTCGAGGCGACACAGGATCGCTTCCGCGTCGGCGAAGTCACCCGCACCGACGTAGCGCAGGCCGAATCGTCGCTCGCGCAAGCCCAGGGCCAACTCGTCACTCAGCAAGGTCAGCTCGAGATAAGCCGAGCCGAATACGTGCGTGCCGTTGGCCATCCGCCCGGCCGGCTGATTCTGCCGCGCGACCGTCCGGCGCTTCCCGCGACGCGCGAGGAGGCCCTAAGCCTTGCCATGAACAATAACTTCAACGTGATCTCGGCGACTTTCGCCGAGCTGGCCGCCCGCGACAACATTGATGTCGTACGGGGCCAGCTCCTGCCGCAGGTCTCTGTAGTCGGCACTCTCGCCCGTTCTTATGACCAATCGGTGACCTTCAAGGGCGATTTGCTTAATTCGGGCCAGATCACCGCGCAGCTGACGATGCCGCTTTACGAAGGGGGGGCGATTTATTCGCAAACGCGCCAAGCCGAGCAGACGGTAGGGCAAAGGCGCAGCCAGGTCGATGATGCGCGCCGGGCGGCGGTGCAGACCGCGACCCAGTTCTGGTCGACTTTGGAAGCGGCGCGGGCCAGCATCTCTTCCTTTGCAGCAGCGGTACGCGCAGCTCAGATCGCTCTTGAGGGGGTGCAGCAGGAAGCCTTGGTCGGCACGCGAACGGTGCTCGACGTGCTGATCCAAAACCAACAGCTCCTCACGACCCAGTCTCAGCTCGTCACGGCGCAACACGATGCCGCGCTCGCCGAATTCAATCTTGCCGCCGCGGTCGGTCGGCTGATCGCCCCTGAGCTCAAGCTTCCTGTAAAACTCTACGATATGGAGCAGCATTTTAAGCAGGTGAGGGACAAATGGATCGGCTTCCGCGGCGGTCTTTCCGAGTAAGGGGCTGGCGCGGGGCGGTTCCGCTGGCAAATCCTAGCCGTCTTACCTAGGTTAGAGGATGTCCCCGAGCCTGTTTGGTTTGCCTCCATGCCGGAAAATGCGAAATCGCCGTCAGAACCCTCGATGGAAGAGATAATCGCCTCGATCAGCCGCATCATTACGGACGAAAAGACGTCGATCGAACCGGTCCGTCCAGTTCCCGGGGAGAAGAGTGAGGTCCTCGAACTGACTGAGATTGTTGATGAAGACGGCTCGGTGCGGCGCGTTCCGCCCGAGGCGGGTAGTTCAGAAAGTCGGCCTACCGGGCCCGCAACCGCCGTCGATCATACGGCCGCGAATGCGACCGCACGGAGCGGCCCGGATCCTCTAGGTCCCGAGGCCGAGGTAGAGCCGAGGCACGAACTCGGCCGCGAACGCATTTTGTCGTCAGCGACGTCGGGAGCCGCTGCGGCCGCGTTCGCACAGCTCGGCGCCCTACCGCGAGACCGGCGCCGGGAGAGCGAGCTTCCGCTCGGAGGTGTCGACCGCACTCTCGAAGACATCGTGCGGGATATGCTGCGGCCGCTGCTACAGACTTGGCTCGACGAAAATCTCCCCCGGTTGGTCGAGCGGCTGGTCCGAGACGAGATCGCCCGCGTCGTTGGCGAGGCGGGGTTGCGCTGACCCACCCAATCGAGGCTTCGTCACCAGCATTGCCTTTTGCGGCAACCAGAAGCAGTGACCGAGTGCGCGATGCGGATAATTGAGTGATGCTGGACAAAACCTATCAACCCGCTGCGATGGAGGCGCGGCGCTTCGCGCTCTGGGAGCATTCGGGTGCGTTCGCAGCGGACCCGGACAGCGACAAGCCGCCGTACGCGATCATGATGCCGCCCCCGAACGTCACGGGGAGCTTGCATATAGGGCACGCGCTGACCTTCACGTTGCAAGACGTGCTCGTACGGTATCAGCGCATGAGAGGCCGCGACGTGCTGTGGCAGCCCGGTACCGATCATGCAGGCATCGCTACCGAGATCGTCGTGGGCAACCAGGTGATCGCGGAGGGCGGCACCAAGTCTGACCTTGGGCGCGACGGGTTTGTCGCGCGCGTCTGGCAATGGCGGGAGGAGTCGGGCGGAACTATCACTCGCCAGCTCCGCCGGCTCGGCGCTTCTCCCGACTGGCGCCGGGAGCGCTTCACGATGGATCCGGCATTGGCGACGGCCGTTCGCCGCGTCTTCGTCCAGCTCTATCGGGAAGGGTTGATTTACCGCGATCAGCGGCTGGTCAATTGGGACCCGGTGATGCACACGGTGATCTCGGATCTCGAGGTCGACAGCCGCGAGACCAAAGGTTCGCTGTGGCATATCCGCTACCCAGTGGCGGAAATGCCGGGCCGGTTTATCGTCGTTGCGACGACCCGGCCGGAAACGATGCTCGGCGACACCGGGGTTGCCGTCCATCCGAACGATCCGCGGTTTGCCGATCTGGTCGGAAAATCGGTGCGCCTTCCGTTGATCGACCGCCTCGTCCCGATCGTCGCCGACGAGCATGCGGACCCGGAGACCGGCAGCGGGGCCGTCAAGATTACCCCGGCCCACGATTTTGCGGACTTTGAGGTGGGGCGGCGGCACGGTCTCGCGCTGATCAACATCTTCGATCAGGATGCCCGGCTAACTGACATTGTGCCGGCGGCTTACCGCGGTCTCGACCGGTTCGCGGCGCGCGAGAAAGTAGTTGCTGACCTCGCGGCCGCCGGTCTCCTCGACCACGTCGAAGATCATGTATTGATGGTGCCGCATCACGACCGATCGGGCGTGGTTATCGAGCCCTGGCTGACCGACCAGTGGTATTGCGACGCCAGGGTGCTCGCCGCCCCGGCGCTCGCGGCTGTGGAGAACGGCCGTACGCGGTTTGTGCCCCGCCAATGGGAGAACACGTTTTTCGACTGGATGCGCAAGATCCAGCCCTGGTGCATCTCCCGTCAGCTTTGGTGGGGTCATCAGATACCCGCCTGGTACGGGCCGGATGGGACGGTTTTTGTCGCGGAGACCGAGCAGGACGCGGGGCAGCAGGCGGCCGAAAAATATGGCAAGGAGGTCGAGCTGCGTCGTGATCCCGACGTCCTCGATACATGGTTTTCCTCGGCTCTGTGGCCGTTCTCGACCCTTGGCTGGCCGGAGCCAACTCGCGAGCTGGCGCGTTATTACCCGACCGATGTCCTGGTTACCGGCTTCGACATCATCTTTTTCTGGGTAGCCCGGATGATGATGATGGGACTGCACTTCATCGGGGACGTGCCGTTCCGCACCGTCTACATCCACGCCCTGGTGCGCGATGTGCACGGCCAGAAGATGTCGAAATCGCGCGGCAATATCATAGATCCGTTAGAGCTGATCGACCGCTATGGTTGCGATGCGCTGCGATTTACGTTAGCGGCGCTAGCAGCACCGGGCCGCGATATCAAGCTCTCCGAAAACAGGGTCGAGGGGTACCGCAATTTTGCAACCAAGCTGTGGAACGCGGCGCGCTATCTACAAATGAACGATTGTTCGCTCGTTGCCGGTTTTTCTCCGCCTGGTTGCCGACTGACTTTGAACCGCTGGATCACGGCGGCACTGGCGGATTGTGCCGGGGCGGTTACCGCTGCTCTCGACACATATCGTTTCGACGAGGCGGCGAGCCGACTCTACCACTTCGTCTGGGGCACCTTCTGTGACTGGTACCTGGAATTCACGAAACCGATCCTGCAGGGCGAGGACGCCTCAGCGCGCGCCGAAACGCAAGCCACGACGGCTTGGATTCTGGGCCGCATTGTCCATCTGCTACACCCGATCATGCCATTTATTACCGAGGAGGTGTGGGAGCAGCTGGCGGGCCAGTCCCAGGGCATGCTCATCACCGCGCCCTGGCCGGGGTTCCAGCGGGATGCCAGCGATCCGGAAGCCTCGGCCGAGATGGAATGGGTCGTTCAGGCGATTTCGGCGATCCGCGCGTTACGAGCCGAGATGAATGTCCCTCCTGCCACCCGGGTTCCGCTGCTGATCAAGGACGCTGAGCCCGTCGCGGCGCAGTGGATCGAGCGCCACCGCGAGCATTTCGTGCGACTCGCACGGGTCGAGCGGTTCGAGCCGGTCGAGTTGCTTCCGCCGGGCGCCGTTCAGGCGGTCGTCGATGGCGCGACATTAATCCTGCCTCTCGGCGAAGTCGTCGACCTCATACGAGAAAAGGAGAGGTTGGGCAAAGAGGTCACCCGGCTGGAGGCCGAGCTCGCCAAGATCGCCGCTAAGCTCGCCAACCCCAATTTCCTCGCCAAAGCCAAGCCCGATGTGATCGAAGAGCAGCGCGAGCGTCGGGTCGACGTGACCCGCGACCGCGATCGGCTAAGGGCGGCTTATGACCGGCTGACAGCAGACTGAATGACGGGAGCCCGGATTCTCCGAGCAGAAGATCTCGTCCCCGCGGGGTTGGCCGAGCCGGGCGACTCCGAGGGATCAGACGGGTGGCCGAGCAGTTCGCCGTCGCTGTGACGGAGGACGTGGCGGAGCTGATCGATCCGGCCGATGACCGGGACCCGATTGCGTCGCAGTTTGTCCCACGCGAGGCTGAGCTGGCATGGGCGGCTGAAGACCGTGCCGACCCAATCGGTGATGAGCGCTGGTCCCCTGTCCGCGGCATCGTTCACCGGTACCCCGATCGCGTGCTGTTGAAGCCGGCGCTGCTATGCCCGGTCTATTGTCGTTTTTGCTTTCGCCGCGAGGTCGTTGGGAAGAAAGGAGCGGTGCTCGACCAAGCCTCCTTGGCGCACGCCGTCGACTACATTCGTCAACGCCCGCAGATCTGGGAGGTGATCGTCACCGGCGGCGACCCGTTTCTGCTCGCACCGCGCCGCATCGCGGACATCGTTCGTATTCTCGATAAGATCCCGCATCTGGGTGTCCTGCGCTTTCATACCCGGGTTCCTGTGGTCGATCCACGGCGGGTGAGTTGCGCGTTGGTCGAGGCGCTAGCCGCGGAAAAGGCGGTTTATGTGGTTATTCACGCGAACCACCCGCGCGAGTTGACGACGCAAGTGCAGGAGGCAGTGCTAAAGCTGAGCAGGGCCGGTATTCCATTGCTGTCGCAGACGGTCCTCTTGCACGGCGTCAATGACGACGCTGCGGTCCTGGAAGCATTGTTCCGGCGTTTGGTCGCGATGCGGGTCAAGCCCTATTACCTGCATCAAGCCGATCTTGCCCGCGGCACGGCGCACTTTCGCACCGGGATTGCCTCCGGCCAGCGCTTCGTTCGCTCGCTGCGCGGCCGTGTCTCCGGGCTCTGTCAGCCGACTTATGTGGTCGACATACCGGGCGGCTACGGGAAGGTGCCGATCGGTCCCTGTGCAGCCGCTCAAGCGGGCTCATCTGGCGAGTGGGTCATCGAAGACGGTACGGGTGTTCGGCACTCTTATCCCCCTGATCCCAGCGAAGCGGAGGGCTGAGGGAGCCAGTGATGGCAGAGCCGGGCGATCCCGTCATGATCGTCGTCGGCGGCGGTGCGATCGCGCTCAGCACGGCCCAGGAGCTTTGCGCGCTGCAAGGGCATCGCGTAGTCGTCTTGTGGCGCCGGGACCCGGACTTGGCGCGCGCTGTCGAGAGCATCGGCGCAGTTTTCATTACCGCAGCCCGCCCGGATAGCGGCGAGGGCCTCGATCGCGCCGGGGTACGTCACGCTGTGACGATCCTGGCGCTCTCACCCGACGATCACCTCAACCTGCACGCCGCTCTCCTTGCGCGGGACCTCAACCCGCGGATCCGCATCGTCCTGCGGCAGTTCAATCGGACCCTCGCCCACAAGATCGAGCAGAACCTGCCGAACTGCTCTGTTCTGTCACTCGCTTGGCATTCGGCTGCGACCTATGCCGCGGCCGCAATCGATCCGTCCTGCTTCCGCGGGCTGCAGTTCCCGGAGCCCGATGGCCCGCTGACCGGGTTTGCTACACGGATCGCCGAAGATTGCGGAGTTGACGGCGATACTGTCGCGCACGCCGAGCGGGTGCTGGGGGCGCGGATTATTGCGATCGACGGCATCACTGACTTCGCCCACGAGGCGGTGCTCGCGGGAGGAGCCGAACTGGTCGTCTACGGTGAAATTGCCACGCTGCAGGGTACCGCACCTCTTCGATCGGGGACTCGGGGGAAGCCGGAAATCGGACGCAGGCTGCGGTCGCTGTTGCACCGCCGACGTCATCATCCGCCCCGGTTGAACCCGATCCTTGCCCGGCTCGCCTGGGTCACCCTGGTCGTGTTGGTCTCCGGGACGTGGTACTTTCACGCTGTCTTCGGAGGCGCTTGGCTCGACGCCGTCTACTTCGTGGTCGCGACAATGACGACGACTGGATATGGCGACCTGACCCCCGACCGGAGCAAGCCTCTCGAAATCGTTGTCGCGATGCTGCTGATGCTGTCCGGCATCACGCTGACCGGCCTCTTCATCGCTTTCGGCGCTTCGCTG
This sequence comes from uncultured Alphaproteobacteria bacterium, assembly GCA_963788085.1. Taxonomy (GTDB): domain Bacteria; phylum Pseudomonadota; class Alphaproteobacteria; order ATCC43930; family CGMCC-115725; genus AP-15. The sequence goes on along the minus strand of CAWBFS010000015.1, from coordinate 17,327 downwards.
TTGACGCGGGTACACTGGGTCACCATGCAAGGTCTGCGTCCGGTGCATCGCCGCGGGCATATTGTTATATGCGGCGCCGGCAGCATCGGCTCCGGGGTCATCGACCTGCTCCTCGCGCTCGGAAAGCGGCTCGTAGTCGTCGAGCTTAACCCCGATGCCACGATCGTCGAAAGGGCCCGTGAGCAGCATTTCGATCTGCTGACCGGGGATGCGAGCCGGGACACGACGCTCGATCTCTGCAATCTTGCAGCCGCACATAGCCTGATCGCCCTGACCAACGTCGACACCTTGAACCTGGAGATCGCGCTCGGTGCTCGAGCGCGCAATCCGACGATGCCGATTGTGCTCCGGATCGCCGAGGCGAGCTTTGCCGAGTCGATCGCTCGGCACTTCGAATTCGAGACCACGTTCTCGGCCGCGGCGCTCGCGGCGCCGGCCTTTGTAGGTCTGGGGCGGTTCCCTGGATCGCGCGGACGTGTCGCGTTTGGGGGCCAGGATTTTGCGATTGGGGAGATAGGCGCCGAAGACCTCCCGCGGACTCTCCCACCCGACGCAATCCCGATCGCCGTATCGCACGGCGACGAATTCGCAATTGCCCACGATCTCCACGACCTCGTTCCGGGGGGCCGTGCCCTGCTCCTCGTGCCGATTGCGCCGTTCAGGGAAGGAAAGGACACGCTCGCCGCCGCGGCGGAGCGGTACCTGCAACGCAGTTAGGCTAGACCGCGAGTTCGCACCAGATCGGGGTGTGATCGGAGGAGCGGTCCTTCGCCCGAGGCTTCTTGTCGATGTTGCAGGCGGCAACCCTGTCAGCTGCATGCGGCGACAGCAGCAGATGATCGATGCGCAACCCCTCGTCGCGATGCCAGCGCCCGGCCTGGTAGTCCCAGAAAGTGTAGCGGTGCGGCTCACGATGAAAGACGCGGTAGGCGTCGGTCAGCCCGAGGTAAAGGAGCGCGCGAAACCGCGAGCGCGCTTCCAGCCGGCACAGGGCGTCGTCGCGAAACACCACCGGATCGTAAACATCATCATCGGTCGGGCAGATGTTATAGTCTCCCGCCAGCACGAACGGGATCTCACGGCGCAACAGTTCGCGCGTGTGGCCGATCAGCCGCTCCATCCAGGCGAGCTTGTAGGTGAATTTGTCGGTGCCGACGGGATTTCCGTTCGGCAGGTATACCGAAGCCACGCGAACCTCGCCAAAAGACGCCTCGATGTAACGTGGTTGCTCGTCTTCGTCATTGCCGGGCAATCCGGCGAGGACCTCTTCCGCGGGGCGCCTCGAGAGTAACGCGACACCGTTATAGGCACGCTGCCCGATGGTCTCGACGTGGTAGCCCAGACCCTTCACTTCGAGCATCGGAAAATCTTGCGCAAGGCATTTGGTTTCTTGCAGGCACAGCACGTCGGGTTGCGCCTCTTCGAGAAAGGCGAGGAGATGCGGCAGCCGCGCCTTGACCGAATTAACGTTCCAGCTGGCGATTTTCACGGGGCGGAGCGAGGGCGGCGGTCAGCTGATCGAAAAGGAATTGCCGCAGCCGCAGGACGAGGCGGCATTCGGGTTGCGGATCTGGAACGACGCGCCCATCAGGTCCTCGACAAAATCCACCTCAGCGCCATTCAGGAGACCGAGCGAGACCTCGTCGATGACGACGCCGACCCCGTCTCGCTCGAACACGAAATCATCTTCGTTGCGCTGGTCGTCGAACGACAGCCCGTACTGAAACCCGGAGCAGCCGCCGCCCGAGACGGCGATCCTCAGAAATGCGCTCTCCGCGTCTTCTTCGGTCTTCAACGTTGCGATCCGACGAGCGGCACTCTCAGTCAGAACGATCCGTCGCTCCTCGGCTTCGCTCGCGGCTTCCGCCATGCTATCGATGCTCCCACTTCCCGACTTTCGAGTATATGTAAGCACGGGCGCCACGCCGGTCAAATGCCGGATCTTCAGCGGGGAATCGGCTAAGCTGCCACCGAGGAGCAGGAGATGGAAATGGCGCAGGTGCTGGACGGCGTGATTGGCCCGGAGCTGGAAGCGGCGCCGCGGGACAGGATCGCCTGCCTGACGGCGCTCGAGCGCAAGGTGCTGTGGCTGTCGACCTGGATGATCCACAACGCCAACCACCTCCGCCCGAACCGGGACGGCTTGAAAGTCGGCGGCCACCAGGCATCGAGCGCCTCTGTCGCGACGTTGATGACGGCGCTTTATTTCGACGTGCTGCGTCCGCAGGATCGCGTCGCGGTCAAGCCGCACGCCTCGCCGGTCTTCCACGCCATCCAATACCTGCTCGGGCATCAGAGCCGCGAGAAGCTGGAGCGGTTTCGCGCCTTTGGCGGCGCGCAATCCTACCCGTCGCGCACCAAGGACGGCGAAACCGTCGATTTCTCGACCGGCTCGGTCGGGCTCGGCGTCGGCATGACCTTGTTCGCCTCGATGGCGCAGGATTACCTCCGCCTCAAGCAGCTGGCGCCCACCGACGCACCGCCCGGGCGGATGATCGCCCTCGCCGGCGACGCCGAGCTCGACGAAGGCAACATCTTCGAGGCCCTCCTCGAGGGCTGGAAACACGATGTCCGCAATCTCTGGTGGGTCATCGATTACAATCGCCAGAGCCTCGACGCCGTCGTGTCGGATCGGCTGTTCGGCCGCATCGACGCGATGTTCGAGATGATGGGCTGGCGCGTCGTGACGCTGAAATACGGTCGCCTCCTCGAGGCAAGCTTCGCCCGGCCGGACGGACACCATTTGCGCGAGTGGATCGACGCCTGCCCCAACTCGCTCTATTCGGCGCTGGTCTACAAGGGCGGCGAAGGCTGGCGCCAGCATCTGCACCGCGACCTCAACCGCTATCCCGGCATTCGGGCGATCCTCGACGACCATGATGATACGGCGTTGCAGCGCCTGATGACCAATCTCGCCGGCCACGACATGGAATTGGTTCTCGACGCCTTTCATGGCATCGCCGACGACCGGCCGACCTGCTTCATCGCTTATACGATCAAGGGCTACGGTCTGCCCTTCGCCGGGCACAAGGACAACCATGCCGGTCTGATGAACCTCGACCAGATGGCGTCCTTCCGGCGCAACATGGGGGTGACGGAGGGCGCGGAGTGGGACCTGTTCGCCGGGCTCAAGGTCCCGCCGGAGCGGCTCTCGGCGTTCGTTGCGGCCGTGCCGCTGGCCGGGTCCGCCCGGCGCTGGCACGATGCGCCGCGAGTTGCGGTGCCGCGCAGCCTTCCCACCCCGCGCGGGACGACGCTCTCGACACAGGAAGCCTTCGGCAGGATCCTCGGCGACATCGCCGCCGCCGGCGGTTCGCTCGCCGAGCGCATCGTGACGACCTCCCCGGACGTCACGGTGTCGACCAACCTCGGGCCGTGGGTCAACCGCCGCGGGATCTTCGACCGCGCCGAGCGCGCCGACACGTTTCGCGAGGAAAAAGTCGTCTCGGCGCAACGCTGGGCAATGTCGCCGAAGGGTCAGCACATCGAGCTCGGCATCGCCGAAAGCAATCTTTTCCTGCAGCTCGCGGCGCTCGGTCTCGCCGGCCCGCTTTTCGGCACGCGGCTCCTCCCGATCGGCACCCTCTACGACCCGTTCATCAAGCGCGGCCTCGATGTGCTGAACTACGCCTGCTATCAGGACGCCCGCTTTATCCTGGTGGCGACCCCGTCCGGCATCACCCTGGCGCCCGAAGGCGGCGCCCACCAGTCGATCGGCGAGCCGCTGATCGGGCTCGCCCAGCCCGGGCTCGTCAGCTTCGAGCCGGCCTACGCCGACGAGCTGGCGGTGCTGCTGCGCTGGGCACTCGAGGAGATCCAGCGGGAAGACGGCGAATTGGTTTATTTCCGGCTGTCGACCCGTCCGGTCGAGCAACCGGCGCGGAAACTCGCCGCCGATCTCGAGGAGGCGATCATCGCCGGCGCCTATTGGCTGCGCGAGCCGGCAGAGGGTGCGGAACTTGCGATCGCTTATTGCGGCGCGGTCGCCCCTGAAGCGCTCGCCGCCCACCGGGAGCTGGCCGAAGACATCCCCGCCGCGGGACTGCTCGCGATCACCTCGCCCGACCGCCTGCACCGCAACTGGCAGGCCGCTCGAGCCGCCGGCGAGATCAGCGTCGCGGAGTGGCTGCTGGCGCGGCTGCGCACCGGCGCCGCGCTGGTCACCGTCGGCGATTTGCACCCGGCGGCCCTATCGTGGCTCGGTGCGGTTGCCGGCAACCGCATCGTGCCGATGGGGGTCGACCGGTTTGGCCAATCCGGCGACATCCCGGATCTCTACCAAGCTTACCATATCGACACCGGCGCGATCCTCGACGCCGCCGCCCGCGCCTGCCTCCTGGCGCTGCGCTGACCTGCAACCAAATCTTGCATCGCCGATTAACCGCTGCTGCACCTGCAGCAAATCAGCAAAATAGTTGATAAAACGCTATGTAACCTCAAAGGCTTACAAGATTTTCATCGCGCTTTTGTCCCGCTGGCGGGATTTGCTCGCGCTCGGTGTCCGCCTGAATTCGCGTATCTATTCCGCGCCTTTATAGCGGCTCACCGCGCCGAGCGATATCGCGGCGGCTATCGTAGTGCGGGCAGACCCGCGATTTGGCTACGACCTATCCCAGCCGGGATAGATGCGATTCCGAAAATTACCTATTTGCAGACACCGATAGCATTGTAACAATTATTATTTTGCGCCGCTACGATCCAGAACGATATCTATGCGCGCAGATCCGCGGACGCGCGGTGACGCCCTGATAACCATTTTCATCAGAGGCCGCAGTGGAGAGCCGCAAAACCAGTATTGCTGTAGAAGATCGCTTCAAAGTCGTACCATTTGAGGAATTTTGCGAAATCGCACATGTTGGGCATAGCAGAGGCTACGAGTTTCTAAATTCGCGCGACGTCAAATCCGTTTTGGTCGGACGGCGCCGGCTGGTTCTTATTCAGAGCTGGTACGATTATCTCGAGCGGCTGCTCGAGGAACAGCGGACTTTCATGCCCGGCCGACATCCGGCCAGCCGGCAGTCACCACCATCTGAGCCCGCCGATCCACCGCCCGCCCAAGCATCGCCAGCGCCGAGACGCCGAGGCCGCCCGCGTAAATATCCGCGCCCGGCTGATACTGCCAATCCGGCACCCGCGGCTGCCAATCAGCGCTGGGCCGATACTCGGCGCCGCGCCACCGTCGCGCCCGTGGAGCCGGTCGCCATGCTGCGGGAGGAGCCTGCGGCATGAGCGTCGGCGGCAGCAAACAATACCGCCTCACGCGCGCACGCGCGCGAGGCGGTAAAAATCGGGCTTACGTGAATGCCGCTTCGCGCGCGGCGGCCGATTGCCGGCGCAGCCAGTCGTACCAGTCGCCGATCCCTTCCCTGGTACGGGCCGAAAGCTGAAGCACCGGCGCCTTCGGGTCGACCCTCTTCAGGTTGGCGGCGGCGGTCCCGAGGTCGAAATCCAGAGGGATGAGACTTTAATCGGGTGCCTACAGGCAAGGTGCCGATAACCGTGATTACCGGTGGTCGAGCACTCCTGATGCTGATCGCTGCGCGGTTTTCGGGATCCGGCTCGGGCCAAGACGCGCCGAGTATGGCACGAAGCCGCGTGATGCAGAGCACGAGCCCGGGCGCGGACAAGGAAGTTCGTATAGGCGAGCAATGGGCCTACTCCTCCTGCGGCTTCCACTCGGGATGCAGCGCCTGGTACTCCAATGACCCAGGGGCATATTCGGACTTGGGACGTCCCGCGGCCGCGGCGGCCTCGCGGTCTTTCAGCACCGCCTCGGCCTTGCGCCGGGCGGTCTCATAGATTCCCCAAGAGGCGATCTGTTCGACGAGGAGCTCGGTGAAGGCCCACACCAGCGCATCGGCGCGGTCGGGCGAGGAGCGCGTGCCGCCCTTGCCGAGGCTGGACGGGTCGCTCGGATCGCGTTTGGGCTTTGAGCGGTCGAGATCGGGCGTGAACTCGCACATCTGGTCTTCGAGCGCCGTGAAGGCGCCCATGTGCCGGATGCGGCCCTGCTCGTAGAGCGCCGCCACCGGCTCGGCCCGCACCACCTTGCCGCGGGTGGCGTGCACTGCGGTATAGGCGACGTTGTCGTCGACCACGCGCAGCGTCGCCTCGACCATCTCGCCGCCGTTATTGACCTCGGCGACGATCCTGTCGGCACCGTGGCTCTTATAGGCGGCGACGGCGATGCGGGCCCACTCGATCGGCGTTGTGATGGCCGGAGAGGTCGGCCAATACATAACCGCGGCTGTCCTTGTCCTTGCCGGCGACGATGATGCCGGTCTCGTCGGCGTCCTCGCCCGAGCTCGCTGCCGGGTCGATGGCGACCACGACGCGCACCAGGTCGGGCATCACGAACCCCATCGGCGGCCGCGCCGCCTCGATGAGCGCTCGGCTCCACAGCGCACCCGGCACATCGTCGAGCAGCTCGGCGTTCAGTTCCTGGCGGCCGAGCCGGGTGCCCTCGTATTTTTTGATGATCTGCTGGAGGAACGCGCCGGCGAGGTTGGCGCGGTTCTGGTAGGTCGTGCCCCGGCTGATGGCGACGGTCGGATCGGCGACCAGGCTCTTGAGCAACCGGGTTGGCCGCGGCGTCGTGGTGACCATGACCCGCGGGTCCTCGCCCAGGCGCAGCCCGAACATGAGCATGTCCCAGGCCTCGGGGTACCGCCAGACGGCCATCTCATCGCACCATGCCGCATCGTGCTGCGGTCCGCGCAGACGCTCCGGCTCATCGGCGGAAAAGGTGGTCGCGACCGCGCCATTACGCCAGGTCAGCCGGCGCTTGCTGGGCTCGTAAAGCGGCCGCTCGTGATCGGGCGAAATAGCCAAGATCCCTGATTTACCCTCGACCATAACGTCGCGCGCGTCGGCTGCGGTCGGCGCCACCAGGGCGATCCGACGTGCACCGGCAATCAACCATTGGATCGCCACCCTGGGCCGGTCGATATCCCGCTTGGCCCCGACAACAAGCAGCTGTGGTGGATACCGATCGGGACGGGAGCCGAGCAATCGCTGCTGGAAACCACCGTGTATCGGCCCTCGGGCCCTGGCCCATTTCCGCTCGTCACGATCAACCACGGAAAGCCGCGGCCTGGGAGTACCGACCCGCAAGCAATGCACCCTGGCTACGGCGCTTCGACGGCGGGCCGGTCGTGACCGTGATGGACTTTGGGCAACCTTTACGCTCGATCCGCTCCCCTCCGGCTGGCAGCATCGGAAATTCTGGACACGTCGGCCGATGACGATGTCCTCTGCGGTCAAAGACGGTGTGCCGAGCATGCGGTTCGAAACCCATGACAGCGCGTCGATGCTGTTTCGGCATGTCGATATCGACCTTGCCGCCTATCCGATGCTCGCGTGGCGGTGGTACATTGAATTGCCGATCCGCAGCCCGCTCGACGAGCGCGCGCGAAGGCGACGATCACCCGGCGCGACTGTTTCTTCGCTTTGTGACAGACCGCGGCGAGAAGCGCGCCATGGAGGTGATCTGGAGCAACCGGCTGAAACCGGGCGAGTACAAATACATCGGCGATTTCCCGCACTTCGTTGCTGACGCCGGCGATGACCGAGTTGGCCGCTGGCTTGACGAGAGGATCGACCTCGCTCGCGTTTATAGCGAGATCTGGAAGGATGCGGCGGCTGGGCATTTGGATATCGCGGTGTTCTGCGACAGCGACGACACGCACACCGCCAGTGTCAGCTATTTCGATTACGTCCGGCTCGAACGGCGGTGACGCTCCGGCAGCTTGTCGCAGCTAATGCGAGCCGTCGGCCGGTCGTGATTGCCACTGGGCGCGCGGCCGTTATGACGACGGAAACGGCGGCCACTGCCTTGTCGGCGCTCTTTTGCATCTAAGCCGCAAGCATCGCCTGCCAGGGGCGCCGGCGATCGCGCTCCTGCAGGATGCGATGCCCAGGCCCGGCCTTCCACTTGTGCGCTTCAACGACACGTGCTGCGGCAGCGTCGCCGAACTTCGGTCCGTGATCCTCAGGGCCCGCCGTCTCGCGAGGATCATGCGGAGCAAGACCGGGCGGCCGCCGCGACCAAGACCTGGCTGCTCGCCCAGATCTGGAAACAACGGTCCGCGCCGTCGGCTATCGGGGACACGTTGCCAGCGCCGTTCGCCCCCGAACGCCTCGCCGCCTAGCGACGACCGACCGCAACAGGCAGTAAGTTCAACGCAGCCTGCCCGGCGCCATGTTTCTCAGCCGGAGCCCCGGCTCCGGCCCGGGCATCCGGCTGCACACCTGATGCGACAATTAATTTGTGGATATGTACACCGGAAGGTGGACGGCCGTAGCGAGGCTGGTGTTTGTTACCTGTCAGGCGATCGATCGCATTTTCCCCCTTGCTCGATCGTCCATACTCGAAAACCCCGGCTCCCCCAGCCGGGGTTTTCTCTTTGATGGCCGTCTATCCATCGGCGACGGCGAGGCGGGCGCCGACGGTCAGGGCAGCGAGCTGGTAGATCGCGTCGCGGCCGGCGCGCGCCAGCTCCTCCTCGTCGAGGAGCTCGGGCATTTCGGGTGCCATTCGCCGGGTTCCGGCCGGATCACCGCGGCAGGATCGAGCTCGCCGCCAATCGACGCGCATCGTACAGGCCTGCTGCGCGCCAGGCGCGGCGGCACCGGTTCGAAATAGGTGACTTTGCGGGGCGGGCGGCGGCGGGTCATTCCGGTCCTCCTCGTTTGATCAGGGTGCGATGAGTGTCAGGTCCTCTATTCTATGCCGGTAAACGGTCCGGCCTGCCTGCGTATTGCCCGGCGCAACGCGGGTAAATCGGGCCTGAACCGTGCCCGCTTCTGGCTCGCGAACGATCGTATTGATCGTGGTCGGTTTGGTTTTGTCCCCGATCGCTATTCTCTCTTGTTATTTGGATTTGACCTGCTCTGTGGTATTCGCGCCACGCCTTGAAACCACTTTAAGTCGCCCTTAGCAGCGCGAGGTCTTCGGTTAGTGTCAAAGCACCTCTCCTCCAAGAGAACATTAATACATAGCAAGCATGGTCGCGAGCTTGGCGACGATCTTCAGCGCCGGACTGGATTGGCCGTGGTTCGGATGAACCCGATAACGCTACTGCTCGTATCGGCGGCGGTATGTGGATCGTGGACCTTCTCGACCCCTGGCGGCCCGCCGTCGTATATGGGGAGAACCGGGCGAAATTCGGAACCCCCGAGAACTCACTCCGTGGCAAGCGCATCTGTGTGACGGGGAAAATCAGCGATTACCAAGGGAAGCCGGAGATCGTGCTGACTGATCCGAGCCAGTTGACGGAATAACACCTCGCGGCTCGCCCGATCACCGCGTTATCGCGGCAGGGACCGGCAGATTAGATGTTGGGCTTTGTATTCCGCGCCCACCCTCATCAATTCGGCCGGCTCGACCTCCAATACCGTCGCGAGCTTGGCGATGATTTCCAGCCCCGGATAGCTCGCGCGCCTTGCCATCTCACAGGACCCCCGCTTCATAACCGACGTGCCCCTTTGGGCCGATCAATGAGATGTTAATCAAGACGGCAAACCATGAAGCGGGGACGCGGCAAAATTAGGATAGAGGCAGTGAAACGACTGCTCATGATATCGGCGTTCCTGGTTGTTCTGAGCGGCTGCGGCCTCGGCATGGGCCGCGACGTCCGGGCGTACAACACCTGCCTCGCGCGGCACCCGCAGGATGCGGTGGTATGCGAGGGACCACGGCAGGCATACGAGGTCGATCCGGTCATTGTCCAAGCGAGATTAGCCTGGCGGAGCCGCCACGGCGGCTCACGGCTATGAACAGTGATCGGCTCCGTCCAGTCCTCCGCCGCTTCACCCAAGCGCGATGAGCGTCACCGCCGGTACAAACAGGTAGGCTCACTGACGCGCCAGACATAGCAGCGGTTGGAGCAGAGCCTTTGTCGACGTTGGCTCTCGCCGGCTACACTCTTGTTATGCTGGGGGCGCTGGTCCCCGGCGGCACCCATGTGAAATGCAATCAGCGTGTGGCGCCGGCTATTCCGCGACAAAGACGACTGCCGTTATCTTACGGCACCCCATGGATACCGACGCCTTCGCCAACTGCTCAGAAGGCCCGGAGGACTATGGAAACTGCGTGGATGATTGCGCCGCTGGGAGATTTCGCTGCCCGGCTGGCGTCTCTTGGTGGCGACGACACCCACAGTGACTGTCACATCGTGTGTCGGGGTTCGGCGCGCTCTTGAGCCACAGATTCTACGCCAGAATGCCCCATCGCTGCCTGGGCTCTATTCACGACGGCAGTCACCCGCGGGTAGCGTTGGCCTCCGGCTCGTTCTCAAAGGGAGGCATGCCCAGGATTTCCAAAATTGAATAGACCGGCGTCTCAGCCCAGCCCTACGATCGGTTCCGGCGTCCAGCGATGCGCGCCGTTTCGCTCTCGTCGTGGGCGGATCGCGGCCACAGCGGACGCTGATCGCTTGTGTGGACAGCCCAACGAAGGGGTCTGCCGGAAATTGGTCATCATCGGAGGTTACAGATGAAAACAAAGCATCTCTTGAATGGCGTCGCGGTGATTGCCGCGCTGGCGCTTCTCCGCGCCAGTCTGGGCGCAGTCAGCCCATCCATCGGGCGGAAACTCGATGGGTATACCAGGTCCCAGCCCCGGTGGGCCGGGTTTAACCCCTTACGTACCGGCACACCCACGGGCCGAGTTTCGGCCAAAGGCCTCGGGAGGAAATATCCGTCCCTCCTTACGCCACAGACGACCAGCTCAGCAACGCCGCCAAAGCACCATCATGCGCACGCCCACCATGTGGTCAGCACTCACCAGCTTCTTCATGCCCATGGCCCCAAGTCATTACAGATACCACCGCGCAGCTGAACCCAGCCGAACTGGCCCGCCTGCAGCCATCTGCTACCCCGATGGCACCGCGATCGCCCCGCCCCCACCACCGATGCAAGCGGGGAGCAGCATGGGACTGCCAGTCCCAGCACGGACGACCAGGCTTGACGCCCTATAGCAGCAGCACCCGCAACGTCGATCCGCTTGCGAGGTACGTCGAGCGCCTGAGCACTGTGCCGAGGGGGACTGGTAGGCCCCCTCGTGATTGCGATCTCGTCAGCACAATGTAGTCCGGGTGGAGCCCGGATCAGTTCGGATGGGTCGTCAATTTTCAGAGAGATCAAACGTAGCTATCCCCCTCAACCACATTTGGGAGGCGTTAACGCCATGACAACCACCATCCTTCACCGAGCACCGGGTCCCGCGCGACCACGGCAGCGTTTATGTGCGCGACTATGCTCGGCCCGGCCCGGCCTTCGTGCTGATGCACGGCTTTCCTGACAATCTGCATATCTACGACTCTCTGATCCCCCATCTGGTGGCGCGGGGACGGCGCGTCGTCGCGTTCGACTTCCTGGGCTTCGGCGAGTCCGACAAGCCCGCAGGCGCGAGCTACAGCTTCGGCCAGCAGCTCGGTGACCTGAAGGCGGTCGTCGATGCCCTGGGCCTGGAGAAGATCATCCCCGTGGCGCACGATGCCTCCGGATCCGCCGCGATCAACTTCGCGATCGACTATCCTGAGCACACCGCCTCCCTCGTCATCCTCAACGCCGTCTTCGCGCAGGCGCCGACGTTCAAGCTGCCGGAGCTGATCGAGCTGTTCGCGACCACCAATCTGAAGGCACTCGCAAGCAAGCTCGTGCAGAGCCCGGATCAGTTCGGATCGGTCGTCGATTTTCAGCGCAACCGGTTCCAGGCCAGTCTCTCGGACAAGCACAAGGAGCGGTACAACGCGTTCCTCGGCTGGTGATCGACAGCATTTTTTGGCGCGTTCGCGTGCGGAGATGCGACGCGCATCCCGGAGATGGAAGCGCTCTACATTCCGGTCAAGCTAATCTCGGGCGAGAACGATCCGTACCTCAATGTCGGCGTGGCGGAGGATCTTCGGTCCCATCTGAGCGACGCCTCCCTTCATAGGATTTCGGCCGGTCACTGGGTTCAGGGTGGCGGACGCTGACATGCCCGTAGGCGTCGACGACCTCTTCGCTGGCGAGGATCCGGTTGGCGATCACAAGGTCTTGGATCAGAGCATCGAAATTGCTCATCTTTCACCCTCTTCGGCCAGGCTGGGGAGCCATCCGGCCGCGCGGTCAATCGAGAGGTATGCCGGAGATGCGGCCGCACTCGGCCTGCAACTCCTCTTAAGTCCTGACGTCGGCCGCGATCGGGTTCGGCGCACGAGGGCGTTGATGATAGAAATATCCGCCGCTTGATTGCGCCAACTCGTCCTGGCTCGTGGCAAGCCACGCCTGGGTGACGCATCCCTGATGCAGATCGTCCGGCGCTGAAGGGCCGCCCATCTTTGTCGCTACCCAGCCAGGTTCCAGCGCGTTGGATTTCACCTCTTTCCAGCGACGAGCGACGGCAAATGCCAGCAAAACATCGCACAGCTTGCTCTCCGCGTAAGCCGACGAGCCACTCCAGGGTCGCTTGGTCCAGAGCAGATCGTCCATCCGCGGACGCACGCCCCGATGCATGCCGGAGCTGAGATAAACCAGTCGCTTCGGTCTTTCGATCAGTGCCGTCAGAACGTAGGGCGCGAGCACGTTGACAGCGAAGACGCGCGGAACTCCGGGCTCCATTTCCACCCGCCCCTCGCGATAACCGACGCCCGCATTGTGGATTACGGCGTCGAAACGGCCCAGCTTGTTGACCTCGTCGGCAACTGTTCTTGCCCCAGCGATGGTAGAGAGGTCTCCGGAGACAACTTCCCGGGCGCCGGGTGCCGCGGCGAGAGCGTCGCGACTTCGAACCTTGTTTCGCCCGTGCAATACGACCTCATGGCCTTGATCGATCAGTAGCCGCGCTGCCATGAGGCCGAGGCCGTCCGATGATCCCGTAATGAATACGCGAGCCACTCTCACGCCTCCTGTTATGCCGAACTATCGGCTTGCGAACCAGAATGCTGTCCCCGCGCCCCGCGGGTTCCCCTTCATTCTGTACAACGCACGACGCAGGCGTGCTGCGTTTTATGGCAGCAATAAATTTCGTCAGGACGTCCTCGAACAGCGCGTACCGGCGAGCTGACCCTTGGCCCTTCTCGCCGCGTTCCCCGGCCGGACGGGTTTGGTTCCTGGAGGCTCTGTGCTCCGCGGCAGTGACGCGATCGCGGCGGAGCCGGAAGAGCGCCATCACCTCAGCGAAAAAATTCGGGACCCTCGGGCTGGAAACGGCTGGGCCGGTTGCTACGGTGCGGTCATGATCGCGCTGGCGAAGTCTCCAATGCTGGTCACCGCGTCCGTCACGCGGCGATTCTCCCTCCCGCGATGACCGCTCGGAGCGGGCCAAAACAGTGCAGCCAAAATATCCAGAAAAATCGTTGCCGGACAATGGTTATGCGTGTCTTGAATCAGCCGCTTTTCCGCGACGGTCATGCAGTCCATCGCCGAGCAGCTCGCGGCTACGGGCCTCGACAGCACAGCCGTGCTGGCATACCCCGCACTTTCATCCACCGGTAGATAGCAACAGCATGACCTCAGGTCCCGCTGAGGTCGATCCCGTTCTCCGCGCACCACTCCCGCAGAGCCGCTTCCTCCGCCTTGTTCGAAAAATCATACCACCGTTCGAGGGCGCCCCGCCGCACCAGCAAATCCTTATATCGGCGGTGAGCGCCTTTTCGGCTGAAGATGCGACAAACTTCGTCGTAGTCGTTGGGTAGGAACTCACGAGCGAAATCCAAGACCAGAGGCTTGCCGAGCTCGAGCTCTATCTTGTCCGGGATCGCAATGTATTTCTTGTCTTCGATATCGTCGGGCAATTCCTCGTTGTGGTCGTCGAACTCGGAATGCCAATAGATCTTGCCCGATTGCCGGTCGAGATAGGCTTCAGTCTCGCCCATGCCGCCGCTGCTCACGAATTCGAACGCGAGCTGTAGGTCCAAAAAGCTGACGGGCATCATGCCACCTCGGAGTACCTGATCGACGACGTGGAAAGGGGCGCCCCCGCAAGCCTCAGTGGATGGCGTCCCCCGCAGGACTCCAACCAGCGACCCGCAATCTAAGAACTCAAGTTTCCATTTCCAGGATCCCGCCGGCCGCCGTGGCACGGCGTCGTGCGGTGCTTGCCGCCCTTCTCGACATGTCGTCAGGACCGGCATCGTGACCCGGCATCGCCGCCCAGGCAAGAGGCCGAGGCACACGGGTCACCGTTGGGGAACCTGAGACTGAAGCCGTCTCCGCGCGGAACCGAAAGTTCGAATCCACTTCCCTCCAGCGGTGAGTCAGGTGCGAACTCGACCCAACGGCTTCGGCGATCTGAGGTCATAAAGTTGGAGGCATATTGAGGGCTCGAAGCCCGCTGCGCCTTGCCCTGTACAAAGAAATATCGACGCTCGTGCTTGATTACTCGGCAAAACTCATCCCAGCTAAAATGCAATTGCTCGCCAGGGCTTAGGCCGAACGGGTCTGCGTCGCTCCAAAGGTCGTTATCGAGACCATCGCAGATCGCATCGTGAAGGCGGCCATCGCTGTCGTTGGGGAACTCGAGCCCGACCTCATCGAAGACTTCGTCCGTCGTATAGCGCTCGTTTCTCGAAGCGATTGCCCGTCCGCCGCGCAAGCTCAGGATCGCTCTGATGCTGAAGGATCATCGCGGTGCCAAATTGCATCCCGAATGCCTGGAGGCCGTTCAACGTGCCGCCAAACTGTGCGCCAGCCTCGGCCATTTGGTCGAAGAGGCGGACCCCAATCTCGACATGGTGGTAGCTGGTGAGGAACGCGCCCATCTTGCGCCCCGCCGCATGTGCCGCAGCGATTGCTTCGATGTACTCGATGCCGCTCACCTTGAGCCCGCGCTGGTACACCGCCCATGTCACAGTCTCGACGTCATCGGCATTAGGCTCGCGTCCCAGCGCCTTCCAGCGCAGCTCGCATGATCGGGCGGTGTTTGCCGCTGAAATCCTGGAGTTCAGGGGCCGCAGCGCCGAACAGGCCGCACTGCGCGGCCGGAATCCGGATCGAGCCGCCGCCGTCAGTCGCATGCGCCACGGGCAGGATGCCCGCGGAGACCGCTGCCGCCGCGCCGCCCGAGGAACCCCCCGGCGAATATTCGAGGTTCCAGGGGTTGCGGCAGGAGCCGTAGAGCCGCGGCTCGGTATTCGGGTTCAGGCCGAACTCAGGGCTCGCACTGCGGCCGATAAAAACGAGGCCGGCCTTCTTGCAGCGCGTCACATAGGCGGTATCGTGATCGGCAACAAAATCCTTGAACAGTCTGCTGCCAAAGGTCGCCGGCTCACCAGTTTCGAAGAAGCCGAGGTCTTTGATAAGGTAGGGCACGCCCTTCAGCGGCCCTTCTGGAAGCCCCGCCGCGACCGCCTGGCGCGGCTGCTCGTACTGCTTGTGTACGATGGCATTGAGGGCGGGATTGACCTGTTCGGCCCGTGCAGGCTCAAGCCATCACGCGGGCGGGTGTCAATGGCGCCTGATGCGGGCGAAGGATGGGGTGGGTTATCAGCCGGACATGTGGTCAGCCGCAGTGTGCGCGACTCGGCCCTCAGAGGAAGTCCTGCGCCAAATCATTGCCAAGGCCGATGGCGTGCCGCTGTTCGTCGAAGAACTCACCAAGGCCGTCCTCGAATCACGGCTACTGACCGAGGATGCCGATGCCTGGCGCCTCGACGGCCCGCTGCCGCCGCTGGCGATCCCTTCGAGTTTGCCGATCTTTCATGGCCCGTCTCGACCGCATGGCACCGGTAAAAGAGGTCGCGCAGGTCGGCGCCGCAATCGGCCGTGAGTTCTCGTCGCGGCTGTTGGCGCCCGTCCTCGACATGAACGAGGCTACGCTCGGCGCCGCCCTGACCCAGCTCGTCGACGCCGGCCTGCTGGTGAGCCGTGGCGGCGACATCTACGCGTTCAAACACGCACTGACCCGCGATGCCGCCTATGCGAGCCTGCTCCGCAGCCGTCGTCAGATCTGCCACCAGCGTATTGCAACCGCACTGGAGGAATTCGACGACGATTTTGTCGGCGCGAGCGAGCCGGAGTTGTTGGCCTTTCACTACCAGGAGGCCGGTGATTTCAGTGCGGCCCTCGCCCATTGGATCGCGGCCGGCGATGTTGCGGAGCAGCGCGGCGCCAATGCGGAGGCCATCGCTCATTACCGATCGGCCAAGGCGTTGACCGAGAATGCGGATCTGTCCGCGCCCGACCGTGCCCGGGCTGCAGAAGTCCTGCTGAAGCTTGGCAACGCGCATGGCAAACGGCTGGCTACCAGGCCGAGGAAGTCATGCGGTCTTACCGGGAGGCGCGTGACGCCGCACTGGCATTGGACCAGCAGGACGAGGCTGCCGAGGCCGACATTCGCAAGGCCACGTTCCTTTTCGGCAGCTGCCGTAATCGCGAAGTCCTGGAACTCGGCAACAACATCTTGCGGAGAGACCCGAGCCGATTGCGCCCGGAAACGCTGGTCCACCTCTGGGTCATGGTGAGTTCGGCGCATTGCCATCTCGGCAACTTCGAGCAGTCGCTAGCCTTCTCGGAGAGGGCAATCGAGCTGGATGATCAGGTCAGTTGCGGATACAGGGCTCCCTGCTCGGGCGCCGACCCGGCCATAGTCGCACGCGACACGGCGGAAATGGCTTTACGACCGTTGGGACATCTTGATCGGTCGCTCGCGGTCTCTGAGCAAGGGATGGCGATCGCCCTGGAGCGGGGCCACCTGTTTTCGATCGTTTGGGCGAGCGTGGCGCATATTCTTGCACTGACGAGTTTCGGTCGCTACGCCGAAGCCTATAATCCTGCGCCGACGACGCTCTCGCGATTTGCGAAAAACATGGCTTCGATACGCGCATCGGCAATGTCCTCCAGCATCGAGGGCCCGCATTGTTCGAACTCGGCGACGAAGAACGAGGTCTCGCGGAAATTCAACGGGGAGTAGCCCTTTGGCGAGAACGCAGCGGCACCTTTCTTTGACGCGCAATCTGGCGAAGCTCGCCGAATACCAGCTGCGCGCAAACCAGCACGAGGAGGCCCGCGCGAACCTTGATGAAGCGGGACAGCTGGCCGAAACGACAGACGAGAAAATGCACCTCGCGGAAATCATCCGCCTGCGCGGCCGCCTTTGGCACGCGGAGGGTGATTACGACCAGGCCCGGCTGTGCTTTGAGCGCGCCATTGCGCGCTCGCGCGATCAGGGCGCGCGCTTGTTCGAACTGAACGCCACCCGCGACCTCGCCAGGCTCGCAGGCGAAGCCGGCGACGTCACGGAGGCGCTCAGAACACTGCGCGCCATCGTGGATTGGTTTTCAGCCACCCTCGACGTCCCGGCACTCGCCGAATGCCGCGCGCTGCTGCAGTAGACCAGACTGGCG
>CAWBFS010000014.1:0-76613 GCA_963788085.1 uncultured Alphaproteobacteria bacterium | reverse complement strand
GTGGAACCATTCCGCCTGATGTAGCAGAAATCCGAGATGTTACGAGGGCTTGTGCGGTTACCACTGTGGTCTCCACAGATAGATAGTCTGCCGACAGATTCGGGCCTTCGGGTGCCTCATTAAATCTTGGTTTTTCCGATAGGAGGCGGAGCAGTCATCGGCTGCAGAGAGGAGATACGACGCGTGCAATCGTTCTGACCCGGCGATAATCTGGAGGGTTCTGTGGGGTCGCGCGACCCCACAGGCAGATGCCGAGGCGCAGCGCGCGACACCATTGAAGCCGGATTGAACTAAACCGCGGGAAGGCGCGCGGGCTATGGGGATTGTGCTTGGTCGGTCGACCCGCGGGATGCGGCTGCAGAGCGCGTGGTGATCGTCCGCCGTCGCGGTGGTGGCAACTGGTGATGTAAGCGGACGGGCGTGGCTGACCGGAGAGTTAGCGGAGCGACCAGCGTCGCTATGTCGAGGGGCACGAGGAAATCATTCGCGCAAGGGGACCGATCTCGGCGCGCTGGAGCGAGGTCTGGGAGCTCTCTGTGGTGACGAAGAGAGCCGGTCATGAGGTGTCGTACCGGGCCGAGGGCTTGCGAGAACCGGGATAGGGTAACGGACCGAGCAGCTCCATCTGGCCGCCGCAATCGGGGCAGACCTCAAGCGAGAATCCGGTCAGCTGGCGGTATCTTTCACGATAGTCGGTCGGCGGGGCCGGTGTGGCAGCCGCCGGTGGAACGCGAAGTAGTTGACGACAGCGGGTGAGCTTGGCAGCGCGATGGCCGTTGGCGAAAAAGCCGTAGTGGCGGATGCGATGGAAACCGCCCGGTAGGGTATGAAGCAGAAAACGCCGGATGAATTCGTCGGCGGTAAGCGTCATCACCTTGGATTTGCCGTGGTGGCGATAGTCGTTCCAGCGGAAGCTGACCTGCCCATCGGCAAGGGCGATTAGCCTGCTGTTGGCGATGGCGACGCGGTGGGTGTAGCGGCCAAGGTAGGACAGCACCTGCTCGGGGCCGGCGAAGGGACGTTTGGCATAGACGACCCAGTCGATGCGCTGGAGCTTGGCGAGGGCACGGTTGAAGACCGCCTGATCGGTGAGCGGGGCAAGCGTTCCGAAGAAAGACAGGCCGCTGAACGAGGCCTGGAGCTGCTCCAGGAACAGCCGTCGGAAAAGCTGGGAAAGCACCTGCACCGGGAGGAAGAAGCCTGGCCGGCAGGCGATCCAGCGCGCGCCATCGCTGGACAGGCCGCCGCCGGGGACCAGACAATGAATGTGAGGATGGTGCTGCAGGGTCTGGCCCCAGCTGTGCATCACCGCGACGACGCCGATCTCGGCGCCGAGATGACGCGGATCGGCGGCGATGGTGCGCAGCGTCTCGGCCGCGGCGCGGAAAAGAATGGCGTAAACCGTCGCCTTATTCTGGAATGCGATTGCGGCGATCTGGGCCGGTACGGTGAAGACGACGTGGAAATACGGCACCGGAAGCAGTTCGGCTTGCCGGTCGGCGAGCCACTCGGCCCGCGCGAGCCCCTGGCACTTTGGGCAATGCCGGTTGCGGCAGGAGTTGTAGGCGCAGCGCACCAAGCCGCAATCCTTGCAAAATTCCGCGTGGCCGCCGAGCGCCGCAGTTCGGCACGCTGCGATGGCGCCCATGACACGGCGCTCGGTGCGGCCGAGATGCTCGGCATGCACTTGGCGGTAGGTTTCGCCGTGGCGGCGGAAGACCTCCGCCACCTCCAGCCCGGTCGCCATGACCGCAGCTCAGGTCGGCTCAGCCATCTCCAGCTCGAGTTGGTCGAGCGGGCTTTGCGTGCTGCCGATCGTGGTGGTCGCGACCCGGGCGTAACGCGTCGTGGTCGACAGGTCGTTGTGGCCGAGCAGCACCTGGATGGTACGGATGTCGGTGCCGGCTTCGAGCAAATGAGTGGCGAAGCTGTGCCGCAGCGTGTGCATCGTCACCGGCTTGTCAAACCCGGCCGCGGCACGAGCCGCTCGGCACGCGCCCTGCAGCACGCTGGGATTGAGCGACCGGCTTTGGTTGTGGCCGGGAAACAGCCAATGACAGGGCTTTTCTGCTCGCCAATAACGACGCAACATGGCGAGCAGCCGCGGCGACAGCATGACGTAGCGGTCCTTGCCGCCCTTACCTTGCTCGACCCGGAGCAACATCCGGGCGCTGTCGATGTCGGCGATCTTCAGTCGGACCACCTCCGATACCCGAAGCCCGGCGGCATAAGCCGTGGTCAGCGCCATACGGTGCTTCAGATTCGGAACGCCTGCCAGAAATCGCGCGACCTCGTCCGTGCTCAACACTACTGGCAAATGCCGCAGCTTGCGCGCATAGGGGATGCGCTCGACCATCGCCGAGCGCCCGAGCGTGACGCCGTAAAAGAAGCGCAAGGCGCAGACCGCTTGGTTGAATCCGTCCCAGGAGACGCCGCGCGAGACGAGGTGGACCTGGTAGGCGCGGACCTCCGCCAAGCCCAACCCGTCCGGCGACCGCTTAAAATATCGGCTGAACTTTGCTACCGCATGCACGTAACATCGCTGCGTCGCTGGCGACAGATTTCGGATCTTCATGTCCTCAATCATGCGGCGACGCAGAGGGCTCATCTCGGCCATCTGGGGAACCTCCTGTCTCAGGATTGGGCTTTGGACAACCACAATCCTGTCAGACGGGAGGCCTCCCCAGCCAACCCCCTCACCTTCTACAACTACTGCGATAGCGGTTTAGTTCAATCACGGTTATCGGCGGCTCACCTGTATGCGCCGGATAAAAATTTCACCAACTCTGCCAATTAGAGAGTGCCAGATCAGATATCTGAAGATGCATTAGAATTCTCGACCTTCAAGCCACTTACGCCGCTCGATCCGGAGCCGAGCGATCCTGCCCATCACCGCGAGGTCGCCAACTGGTGCGGCCGAACGACGCCGGCGGCAGTGCCGGGACATTTGTCCACAAGTGGCGCACAGCCACTTGCACATGTGCTGAACATGTGCAGGCCGTGTTAGGCGGATCTGCACATACGCACAAACCCCTTTCGCCACCAATTCAGTAAAAGCGCGGGATCGGGCCGTTGTGTGGGGTGGCGCGATCGCTGAGGTCGAGCATGATCTCGTCAATGTAACACCACCCCCAGCCCTCGGGCGGGTCATAGCCTTCGATGATTGGATGGCGCGTCTGGTGAAAGTGCTTCGTAGCGTGGCGGTTCGGCGAATTGTCGCAACAGCCGACATGGCCACAGGTCCGGCATAAACGCAGATGGACCCATGGGGAACCTATCTTCAAGCAATCCTCGCAACCGAGCGCGCTTGGCGTCACCTCGCGAATGGTGTCGGCATGGACGCATTCGTCGGACATCAGTGCCCCCTGGTGTTGGCAGGAAGCGCGGCTCTGTTGCCGAGTTCCGCGAGAAAGGCGTGCAGCGCGGCAACTACCTGTGCGCCCTCTCCGACGGCAGCGGCAACGCGCTTGACCGATCCCGAGCGCACATCACCGATCGCGAATACGCCAGGCAGGTTGGTTTCGAGCGCCCTGTGGATGTTAGCGCCGGCGCACACGAAGCCCTTGTCATCGAGCATCACACCCGACCGAGACAACCAATCGGTATTCGGGTCTGCGCCGATGAATAAAAAAAGGTGACGAATTGCGAGCTTTACCTCCTTACCGGATCGGTGGAAGCGACAGCGGATCGCCTCGAGAATCCCGTCCTGCCCTTCGAGAGCGGTGACCGTCGTCTCGGTCAGGATTTCGACGTTCGGCGTTGCGGTAATGCGCTCGACGAGGTAGCGCGACATGTTCGTTTCGAGACTGGGGCCGCGAACGATCAGCCAGACTTTGGCAACCTGACTCGATAGATATACCGCAGCCTGGCCGGCGGAATTGCCCCCGCCCACCAGCGCCACCTCCTGCCCTGCGCACAGCCGTCCCTCCAGCGGCGACGCCCAGTAGTGGACGCATGAGCCCTCGAAGGATGCGAGATTTTCGAAATCGAGACGGCGGTACCTCGCACCACTGGCGATGACGACGGTGCGGGCGCGAACGCGCTCCTTGTTGGCGAGAGTGAGCAAAAAGCGTCCATCATCCGAAACGGTCGACCCCTCCAAGCTCCCGACTTCATCCGGGATCGATTAAACCTGAGCGTTTTTACGAATGGCAGATCCTGTCGGCTCCCGGTATAAGCTGACGAGCGGTGTCTTGATGGTGGGTTTACGACGCGGTGGCGCGTCCTGGTTTTTGGCGGCATGTGCGATAAGGCTCTTGGAGTGCTGCCAGTTTTCGCCCGGCAAGCGTGGTACCGGAGATTTGCCGGTAAAACTCAATGGCGGGCTGATGCCGGGATTTTCGACCAACGTCACGAGCCTGACGATGGCCGAGGATGCGGGCCGCATCCTCGATCCGCTCAGGAGCGATCTCCGACACGGTCGTGGCCAGGCAGTCGCGGAACAGATGCAGTGAAATCGATTTCCCGAGCTCTTCCTGTGTCGCCCGGCGGATACGCCGCTGCAGCTGGCTGCCCGAAAGCTGACCCCCCTCCCGTGAAATCCACGCCTCGTCGGTAATGGCCGAGCCGGCTACGATCGGGCGATAGACCTCGACCAGCCGGCGCAGCCATCGGAGCACCTTGTCCGGCAGCACAGCTTCATACCGATCACCGGGTTTGGTGCTCTCGTAAAACAGCCGACCGGAACTGAACCCGTTGTCAACGACCAAGTTGACCCCAAGCCGGGTTTCCGCGAGGTTCCGTCGCCGCACCGGCCGGTAGGACAGCAGCAGCATTATGAAGCCGTCTTGGAATTCAAGCGCTGTCGCTGTGGTTTTAAGCCTGGCGTCCGCCCGCTGCATGCGTGCGGTCGCCGCACGCCGGATATCCCTGATATCCGCGATGTTCGAGAGCTTGTCCCGTACCGGCCGCGCCTCGTCGCGTAACGTTTCGCCGTCCTCCCAAAGCCAACGCCAATCTTCGTTTGGGCGAAGCACTCGCATCGCGTACCACAGATCCCGGGTGCGGTTCGCGACACTGCGCAGGGACATACGGGTAAGCATGCCTTCGACCCAGATGGCAATGGCGTCCGGCGTCACTGTCCTGTCCCGCCCAAGGTCGATCATTGCCCTGAGGAAAGACCCATAGGCATAGCACGCCGATCGCACGGTTGCGGCGCTCCATTGGTATGGCGCCTTGGTCCACGGCTTGCGATTGTAGGCAGCGGCGTCCGCCCCCGACTGATCGCGGCCGAGTTGCCCGCGCCGCTCGGTATAACGCTTAAGCCGGGTGTTCGCCGAATTGGGGGGCGCAAGGCCGCGCTGCCATCTTTCGCGATCATCCTCGGGCCAGTCCGGGAACGACAGGCTCAAGCTGCCGCCGCGTCGCGGTCCCGGGATCCTTGGCCGCCTGGATGGGCGGCAATGCGCCCGGCGCTGGCGTATTTCCTGTGCCAGCCACGACCAGTCTTCCGCGGGGAACAGCACCGCCAAAGCCACATGCAACCTGAACAGGTTTTGATGGGCCCGCCTCGGCGCAATGTCATAGAGGTAGGTGGCGTAGGCCGAGATCGTTTCTTGGCTGTGATCGATGTGCTGTCGCACGCGCTCGCAATACGCGCGAAAGAGACCGTAAGCCCGACGATAGAGCGAGTCCCGCGATTGGCTCCACTGCGGCGGCACGCTCGCGGTCCAGAGACAGCGCAACTCAGACGGCCAATTCGCGAATGGCGCAGCTGAGAACGATAGGGTCCGTCCGCTCGGCCGATTAGCCATTTCTGCCTTTTCCAGAAACTCGACGTCGGTCGTAACGAACCACCCGGCTCCGATGCAGATGCAGACCGCGACCTCTGGCTTGATCTGTGATGCCGTCGAGGCGTTTGGCTGCCCACTTTGTTTTCAACTCCGCGTAGCGACGCGTTGCTCGGCTGCCCGGAACATGACCGAGCAACTCCTCGACGAGGTGCATATCTTCGTGCTCCTCGAGCAACTTTGCTCCCATGACGTGTCGCCAGAGGTGCAGGTTCATGACCAAGCCGGTCCGCTTGCGGACCAGGTTGGTAATCGCGTCGGCCAATTTCTGACTGGTTTTATGACCGCTCGCCGTGTTGCCCGGGAAAAGATAAGTTGATCGATCGGCTCCGGAGAGCAGCGGCCGATAATGCTTCCAATACAGCTCAATGAGACGCCACTTCCAACCATCGACAATGACTTGCTGAGGTCGCCTTGTCTTGCTTTGTTCGGGATAGTAGATAAGGGTCGCATTACCGCCGCGCCGCGTCGGTGGGCGAAAATTTCGTCGCCAATCAGTGGTAGCCAAGGCGCGGCGCCTGACCGGCAAAGTGCACAGAATGAGGTTGCCGATCGCCGCCTCGGCGCGGTTCGCCATCGCCTTTGTGACTCCCCCGCGCGAGCGGTGCTCGGTTTCCAACCGGTTCATCTCCCACTCGGCGCAGGAGACCAACAACGCGAAATTGTCCGGATCGTCGAATTGCGCCACGCGTTCACGGTTTTTCGGTGTGAGGGTGCACGCGCCGGCATCACGGCCGGCCCCGACTTCGGCGGCGAGTTCATGCATCCCCGCGATTTCTTCGGGCGGCAAATCGATGCCGCATCGGGCCATGATCGAGAACAGCATCGTGATCAGCGAGCCCGGATAGGAACTCTCATTGAACGAGCCGTTCTGACGTTCTTCCAGCGAGTCCATCAGGCATGCCGCGCCGTCCAGACCGACCACGTCGGCAATCGATCGGATCTCCTCGATCGACTTGACCCCACACAGGACCAAGGCAGAGGCGGTCATGATCAATGTGCGCCTGTGAACATAAAGGCTGTCTTCGGCAAGTGGCTTCAGATGCCGAGACCGAATGGATCGACCATCCGCTGAAGGTATCCGTCGCGTTGAGCGGGCCCGCCGACGTCGGGCTTTCTCGAGAAAGCTCAATTCTCCGCTCTCGATGTCATCAGCGGGCTGGAGAAGACCTCGGTTCTTTTCGTAGGTATCCAATTCGGCGATAAACGAAGCTGAAAATCGGCTTTCGTCAAAAGTGACGATCGGCTTGGCCGGGGGGTTGCGAGTGTTGGCGACCGTAGCGGGCGGCCACCCCGGAACCTTCTTGACTGCGTGATTCCAGGCTTTGCGCAGACCGCGTTCTCTCTCGGCGGGATTACCGCGCAGCGCGGTCTGGGCGTCGTCGTCGCAAAACCGTTCGATGACCCAGTCGCTAACCTGCGGCGGGGCAATCCGGCGCTCGTCGCACCAGCCCATGAACCGGCGCAAGCGGATCCCCAGCCAATTGTCTCCCGGCGATTTGTCGTCCGCTGGACGACGCTGCACCCAGTAGCGCTCGAGCGCCTCATCAAGTTGCTGCCAGTTGCGGCCGAGTTCGCGACGTCGACTGCGAGAACCCGCGAACCCCTGCAATTTTAAGAGCCCGGTTGAGTTGCGAGCGGACGGTTTTGAAGGTGCCCTCGCTGACGCCAAAGCGAGCGGCCGTCCAGTCAGCCATTTGCCTGCGCAACCAAGGAATATCGGCCGGCGTCGCAGCCAAATCGCGCCCCATCCAGGTGACGATGGTCCGCTTGATCGCGCTCTTCAGATCGCGTTTGGCGACGCTCGACAGCGCTGTTGACGCGTCGAGGCGCTCAATGATCTCGGCGAACGAGGGGTATCCCGCCGCTGCCGGCTCGTGTGACGCACTGATCGCGGGTGTCTCCGGGCTGTGACCACTGCACGGTTTGACGCCGGCCCGATCAGGGAGGGCGAATGCTAGAAGAGATCCGCCGTCTCGTAAGTCAGCACCCATTCTCGTTTGATCCGGACAAGGCGGCCGTCCTTCTTCGCCTGCAGCGCTCCGTTTCGGATGCGTCGCTCCACCGTACGCAGGCTCACCCGAAGATAAGCGGCGACTTCTGGCATTGTATTCCATGGTTTTAACCTCTCTATCGTTATCATAATATAATCCCCCATGTGTTTTCCTATAGTATATAGAAAAATCTCGATAAACAGACCGACTTTAACATCGATGTGTTATCAAATTTGATCGAGCTTGGCCTAGTTGAACGTTGAATGGATATTGCATCACAGTAATTCGTTCTGGTGAGTTGGCTGAAGTTGACCTGTCACGCTGTCGGCTTTTGCTTGCGCGCCGTGGGTCTCCGATTTCCACAGCCACGAGCCTTCCTCGCTCTCTGGTCGGGAAAGCAAGTCAAGCAAATTCCGCGTCAGCCACTGTGTCTGTGCCCGGCGGTATACCTCTCGGCGTTGCAGTTCACGATACATGCCCTCTAACCCAGAGTTGGCAAATGGATCGCCAAGCAGATCTTCGTTTTCTTCCGTCAGGACAGTACCCACAATGCGTTTCCGGGCAGAATGGAACCGTTGCACAGGCTCCATCACCGCGTCTAATAGCTTTTGTAATTCGTTATCCATATGTGCTCCTCCGCAATAGTCCTTCTATTTAGGGAACAGCACGAAACGGACCGCAACACCCGAACGGTGGCGACAATTTCGACAGGCTCTCCATTCTTCCGCGGACCGGAAGTCCGATCCGTGTTTTGCCCCGGCATGTGGACGAACAGCAACTGGGCACGCGGGGCGGGAGAACCTTGTTGGGCAATGCGAACTTGTGGTAGAGCCTGTGCAAAGCCGATCGTGGGCAACGTTCTGCGCAAAGCAGGTATGGAGCTGAAATGCCCTCGCGGTCCGGCAGATGGCACGAGAGAGCCATCGCACGAGCGAAGGTCAGCAGGAATTGAACGCAAACATGTTGTGTGACAGAATTTATGAACAGCTACCAAGCAGACTTCCATGGGTATCGACTCTCATACTATATACTAATCGTACGTCCTTGTCAAGATTGGGACAACTTAATGTATACGTAATATCCTTTTTGGTTGAATGAATCTTGAAGAGCAGATAGTGTCGGGCTACCGACTATCGGAGGGCCTGCAATGCGATAGGAGTTTATCACCGGCAGGCGGTTGTCCGGCGCAGCGGCGGATACTCTAAGATAAGAGAGGAGGCTCAGCACCGGTGTCGGTGATGGCGGGCCTGGGGCAAGGCGAGATCAGCCGATGGCGCTCAGTGCGGCGAGTGGCCTGGGAGGCTTGTCAGCCGGCGGACCGAGCCGATCCTCGACGCCGATGCTGCCGATAGTAGCGAGTACCGTGGTGGAATGCCCATAGCCAGAGAGTGGTCGATACGGATCACGTCTTGGCTACTGGGATCCCGCTCTGGAAGGTACGAAACCCTCGACCACCGTCTCGAGCCAATCGGAGAATTGGCGAGGGCTGCACTTCCTGACCCGCCGCCATCATGAAGGCGCGCGCGGTGAACGGCGATTGGGGCACGACGGTGCAAATCCTCCACCGGCCGAGCGTGCTAGCCTTCCGATACTCCAAACCCCAAAATTCAGGAAGAATGAAAACGCCAACAGTAACACCGAGTTCTCCTAGATAATATTGTGCGATGGTTGCAGACACGCAAATCACAGTTATTTTGTAAAGGAGGTAACTATGAAACATATTATCGGTGGAATTTTATTGGATACTGAGCCCGCTGCCCAGGTCGCCTACTCAAACGCGAACCTGATTACGCACTATCCTCAGCCATCAGGTCATGGTACAAAACAGGAACATACGGCTGTTTCTGCGGGTTTGAACGATGGCGCGCAACAAGGTGCAATTTCAAAAGGGGCTCAGCGAGGCCCAGTTTGCTGTTCTTTACGGAACAGAAGATCAGTGCCGGGAGGCGGTGATGCGCTGGCGCTGGCCATCCGGCTTTGTCTGCCCGGTTTGCGCAGGGCAGCATCACAGCTTCGTCAAGACCCGGGCGCTTTACCAGTGTACCGCCTGTCGGCGGCAGACATCGGTGATCGCCGGAACGATTTTCGCAGCAACCAAGGTGCCGCTGTGCACTTGGTTTCGCACCATGTACCACCTCACTCAGAGCAAGGGCGGCATCTCCAGCATTGAGTTGGGCCGCCGGCTTGGCGTCACCCAGACCACCGCCTGGAAGATCAAGCACAAGCTGATGCAGGCGATGATGGAGCGGGACGCCACAAAGCGCCTGACGGGACGGATCGAAATCGACGACGCCTATCTCGGCGGGGAGCGCAACGGCGGCAAGCGGGGCCGCGGTTCGCCTGGCAAGACGCCGATCGTGGCGGCGGTCGAAACCACACCAGAGGGCAGGCCAATCCGCTTGAAGTTGCGCCGCGTGAAGGGTTTCCGCCGGGCCGAAATCGCGACCTTGGCGCAGCGCAATTTCCACCCCTCCAGCACCGTTGTCAGTGACGGCCTGCACTGCTTCACTGGGGTCGGCAACGCCGGCTGCGTCCACCAGCCGATCGTCACAGGATCCGGTCGAAAGGCCGCCCTGAACCCTGCCTTCAAGTGGGTCAACACCACCCTCGGCAACATCAAGAGCGCCATCACTGGCACTTACCGCACCATCCGCGACAAGCATGTGCCCCGCTACCTCGCCGAATTCGAGTACCGCTTCAACCGCCGATACGATCTCGCCGCCATGATGCCACGCCTCGGCTATGTCGCAGTCCGAACCCCGCCGATGCCATACCGCCTCCTCAAATTGGCTGAGGATAGTGCGTAATCAGGAACGCAAAAGACTACCTGATTACGCACTATCCTCAGCCATCAGGTCATGGTACAAAACAGGAACATACGGCTGTTTCTGCGGGTTTGAACGATGGCGCGCAACAAGGTGCAATTTCAAAAGGGGCTCAGCGAGGCCCAGTTTGCTGTTCTTTACGGAACAGAGGATCAGTGCCGGGAGGCGGTGATGCGCTGGCGCTGGCCATCCGGCTTTGTCTGCCCGGTTTGCGCAGGGCAGCATCACAGCTTCGTCAAGACCCGGGCGCTTTACCAGTGTACCGCCTGTCGGCGGCAGACATCGGTGATCGCCGGAACGATTTTCGCAGCAACCAAGGTGCCGCTGTGCACTTGGTTTCGCACCATGTACCACCTCACTCAGAGCAAGGGCGGCATCTCCAGCATTGAGTTGGGCCGCCGGCTTGGCGTCACCCAGACCACCGCCTGGAAGATCAAGCACAAGCTGATGCAGGCGATGATGGAGCGGGACGCCACAAAGCGCCTGACGGGACGGATCGAAATCGACGACGCCTATCTCGGCGGGGAGCGCAACGGCGGCAAGCGGGGCCGCGGTTCGCCTGGCAAGACGCCGATCGTGGCGGCGGTCGAAACCACACCAGAGGGCAAGCCAATCCGCTTGAAGTTGCGCCGCGTGAAGGGTTTCCGCCGTGCCGAAATCGCGACCTTGGCGCAGCGCAATTTCCATCCCGCCAGCACCGTTGTCAGTGACGGCCTGCATTGCTTCACTGGGGTCGGCAACGCCGGCTGCGTCCACCAGCCGATCGTCACTGGATCCGGTCGCAAGGCCGCCCTGCACCCTGCCTTCAAGTGGGTCAACACCACCCTCGGCAACATCAAGAGCGCCATCACTGGCACTTACCGCACCATCCGCGACAAGCATGTACCCCGCTACCTCGCCGAATTCGAGTACCGCTTCAACCGCCGATACGATCTCGCCGCCATGATGCCACGCCTCGGCTATGTCGCAGTCCGAACCCCGCCGATGCCATACCGCCTCCTCAAATTGGCTGAGGATAGTGCGTAATCAGGAAAGACTATCCTCGAGGAACGCACTTTCCAGGCGGATCCGGTCCTCGTCCTGTCCCGGTCGTAGTAGAGACGAGATTGTGTCGCACTGAGAGCGGCGAATTCTATGCGGTGCAAGTGGCGCCCGAAGCTAGATCGTCATTGATGAAAAGGAGTGATGGCATCAGACGAAGAAGGGAAATCAGTGGTGCTTGGGCATGAAGCGCATTTTGGCGTCGACAACCGCACCGAGCTGATCCATGCGGTGGTCGCCACGCCAGCCAATGTCGTCGACAGCGCGATGTTGCCCAATCTCGTGCATGGCGAAGAGACCCGCGTGTGGGGTGATCAGGCCTACCGCGGCCACAAGGTGCTGATCAGGCAGCATGTGCCGGAGGCGAAGGATTTCATTAATCGCCGCTTTTACCTTTACCAAGGTGCGCTAACGCGGGCTCAAAAAAGAACGCTCACCGCCTGCTCGTGACCTGCGGCTCGCCAATCTGTTTATGGGACACTCGCAACTGTTGCACTGCTAACGGGCGTAATCTATCGGACTTGACCATCACTGTCGCAGATGCCGCAGACGCCTGACCAGAACGACACCGCTCCCCTATAACTGTCGCCGGCTAGTGAGATCTCAATGGCCATCATGCAGGCGCCAGCTCCTTGTTCAGACCTTCCCTAGAACGAGCCCCGCCGAATTGGCGAGGCTCAATACGATCTGCCTTGTCGCTCGGGCTCAGGCTCGCACCGTCTCCAGCAGTTGTAACTGGACCTTGTCGTAGCATTGGACGTAGGTCGACTCCCGCTTTCCGACCCTATCAGGCTGGAGGTTATTATCGCGGTGCTCGGTGACGCAAACTCGGACCAGGTCATCGATCACCTGAGGAACCAATTCGCGCAATGGCACCTTCCATTCGAACCGCCGCCGATGAAGGTCCCAATCCACATTAGCGCGAAATGCGGCGAGCATGGGAAAGAGCCATCCATTTGGCACGTGATAAGCCATTTGCTCGCCCAAAAATGGCAGTGGGACATTTCGGTTGGCCTGCGAGCCAGCTCTCATCTTCCCTATTTTCATCCGGCCAAACTCGAACCCGATGCGCTTGGCTGCTGCGGGCGTCTGCTTCTTGAGGAGGTCGGATAACACAAAAATCTCGGGAAGCCTCGGGACCAACAGGTCAGTCGGCGAAGGTCGCCTATCCAAGTCGCTCTGGTAAAATTCCAGGGCGCTCTTTGACCTGTTAAGGAGGTAGTGGGGGTGACGCTTGCGGTCGAAACGCTCGCAGTTGAACAGTTCGAGCATGACGAGCATTTCGGTAATGTAGATGTCGCCGGGGCCACCCTGGTGGTACGCAATGGCTTCGGCGCCCGGTTTTCCGCTCAGGACTTCGCGGATTTTGTCGAAATGGCCCTGTAGGTTGGCAAGTGAGGGGTCGTCTACCTGCTTGCTGCGATTGAGGCCCTCGGCGATCTCCGCGACCTTAGCTTCATCGATGCCTTGGAGAAGGTGCAGCCGCACATGAGCCCTCGCCAGACTAGCCCGGGTCAGGTCGTCGGCATTTTCGATGGCATCTCTTATGGCGGCATAGGTGTGCCCGCCATTTACAATCCCGTGACGGCTCGGGTCGGCAAGGGTTACTTGCAGCTTGCCTGCCCCACCTGATGCGCGGGAAAATTGGACTTCTTCAACCAAGAGGTAAATCCCCTGGTTTTTGATCGCCATGTCTTCCGGGTACTCGGTTAGTGTTTCGATAATGCCCTTTACTACGGGACCTGACAGGACGCCTTTCTGTGTTCTGCTCGGGACGCGCGGATTCACCTCCATAAAATCATCGAGCTCATCGGGCAGAGCCGTTACTTCGACAAAACAGTCTCCGACCTTCGCGCCGTCTAGCCTCGGTATCGGAAGGCTGCGGTATTCCTGCGTCGGGATGGTAAAGGTGTAGGGGCGCCCAACGGATTGGCCCCCACTGACTGGCGCAGCAGTGGTCATTACACTTCTCCATAGCGATGGGTCACGCCCGCCGCCGATATTGCCCGCAGACCACCGCCAACCACTGGCGGCTTTAGAGTCAGTGAGCGGAGTTCAAATGGGTTGCCTCTGCGTTGCGGTCAAGCGCTCTTAGCCTCGTTGAACGCCGGCCTCGAATTGGCCACCGGTGAGGCACGGCCTCGTCGGCGCTGCCGCTAGAATCACTCGACTTGCATAGTATGTTTAGCCGCGGCCACCCACAATCTTGATCCTTGTGTCGATCCCCTAGGATGAGCAAAGGCTTTGAGACGGCGGGGCCGCTCCTGCGGGCTTATATTTTCCCGCGAGGTTGACCAGTCGCTCGAGAGGGACCAAGAGTTCAAATCCCTGCTCCCTCCGCTGGCCAGTCTGTCTCTCGCGGGACTTTATCTTCGTGGGTCAAGAACCCTGGCCTTCCGCGCGGGTGCGCCAGGGCTGCGTACTCGGCGTGGTCGGCAGAGAGCCGCAGGGTCCGCCAACATCGCGGTAACCCGGGGTAATATCTCTGTCGGGCTATATTCCAATCCCGCATTTCCGGCGATGCGGTCGCGACAAGTCTTTGGGATAAGTCGCAAGGCTGATCCCCAAGCGAGGTCGGGCTTCGTCTGGGCTGAGAGAGATGCTGGTGGATCTCGAGAGTTCGGATCAGGCTTAAGCAGACCCGAGCGTGGTCCGCTGATCGTGCCAGGCAAGCGGGAGACGCGAGTGCGCGAGCAGCTTCTCTGCCGTCAGATCGCGCGGCTGGCGTCCTTCGATAATCGCTTGGGTGATGTCCGGGGCGAGATAGCTGAGGCGGACATCGCGCAGAGCAAGCGCAGTAAAGGCGACGCCGTCGCTCTGGACGAGCGTCGGGTGGAACCGATGTGCCCTGGCGAGCAACTTGATCAATCGCGCATCGGGTTTCACCGCGGCGAACGAATTGGCCCTTTCGATCAGCATCCTGATTTCCATCCCTGCTCTGCGCAGCCGTGCCGGCACGGAAAGGATGAGGGTTTCCTCGTCGAGTATGCTCGGCGACGGCGCGGCGACATCGAATAGCACGCTGAGCCAAGTTCGGGCGTAAGTGGGTGTCGACTTGATCGACGCGCACCTCGACCCGTTCGATCAGGGCAGTCAAGACGGCACGCCTTCGCTTCGGCGGCACCTCGGACCTGCGTTTCAGCACCAGGCGGCACCTCACCTATAAACTGCCGCAAGATATTGAGCTGTCTCGCCGATTTGCCTCTGGGTAGGGGTCCCGATCGGCGTCGATTGGGACCCTACCCATCGGTAATTTTTGCACGGGCTATCAATCGGATAGGGTAAAATACCGCAAGGTTCCCCGGTTCGGTGCTGATTTACAGCGTAGGGGGCGACTTAGCGACTGGCGCGGGCGTTCCAACGTCTTCCTCGGCCTCATCCGTTGGAGCGGGTATTTCGTCCCAATCGTCCAGATGATGCACTAAATCCGACGCATCCAACTCGTCCCATGGGATCGGTTCATCCGGATCACCCCAATAGCGGTACGTCCTGTCCTTGGTGACCACTGTAATCCACGTTTCGCGGTCCGCAGTCGCGGTATTTGGAGAGGCGCTCACCCGGTCCGCCTTTCCGGGGTCGTATCGTCGCCTGCCATTCCAAACGTGACCTGGACAGTCCCACGCCGGGCGCCTGCTTGCTGGCGCTAGGGCTGCTGTCGTATCGCAAATCGTACATTGAAGTTCTCCTTGGTCGCGCCGGGTGGATCAGAGCCGGCGCTTTTCTTTGGGGGTAGCGTTTGAGAGGTCCAGCAAAAGCCGCTGAGGCTGTGGTCATGGTATGCGGGTGATGTCGCAAATCACCGAATCCTTTGGCGAAGATGCACACCATGACCGGCAGGAAAGTTAAGTCTGGAACGATCGACGTGAAAGCCCTTCTGGCGGGGGATGAGGAGTTCCTGCGGGCACGGGTTCGGACAGCGCCGCACGAGGTGCTCGAAGTGGAGCTGACGGAGGCGCTGGGCGCCGAGAAGGGCAAGCGGACGGCCGCAGGCCGATTTCCGGGCTACCGATCGGGTTATTATGGCCGGACGCTGATCACCGCCTGGGCAAGCTCGAGTTGCGCGTGCCGCAGGACCGCGCCGGGCGGTTCTCGACCGAGCTGTTCGAACGCTACCAACGCTCGGAGCGGGCACTGGTGGCAGCGCTGGCGGAGATGTACGTGCAAGGCGTTTCGGCGCGCAAGGTGAAGTCGATTACCGAGTAGTTGTGCGGCCACAGCTTTTCGGCCTCCTCTCGATCAGTGCGATCAATCGGCGACTGGACGGTGTCGAGGCATCCGCCGCTGGTGGCAACGGCTGGGCAGCAAACGCTATCCCAAGGCTCTAACCCTGACCATCACGGCCGATTGGGGCGGCAGCAACGGTGCCCGCGTCCGGCTCTGGAAACGTGAACTGCAACGCTTTGCCGACGAGACCGGCCTGGTTGTAACCGTCGCCCATCTGCCGCCCGGCACCAGCAAATGGAACCGCATCGAGCACCGCCTCTTTGCCTACATCTCCCAGAACTGGCGCGGCAAACCGCTCGTCAGCCACCAGGTCATCATCCCGTTGATTGGTGCCACTACCACCAAAACCGGCCTCACCGTCTCTTGCGACATCGACCAAAGCCTCTATCCCAAAGGCGTCAAAATCAGCGATGCCGAAATGGCTACCCTCAACATTCAGCGCCATACCTTCCACGGCGACTGGAACTACACCATCTCCCCAAGGCAACAAGCAACACCTTGATGCGATTATTCCGCATCAGATCCTAACCATATCCCAGTGGTGAAACGAAATGGATGATCTAGCTCAGGTTCGGGCTGGGCAAGCGAAAATCACCCCCGCCGTGGCTCAGCTGCCTACCTCACAGCAACTCTGCCTCCGATCATTCTTGCCGCCAGGACGATCCAATATCCCCTAAGCTGATCGTCCTTACTCATAACCCCAGTGTCTCGTGCTGGGGTATCTTTTCAGCGGGTTGTGCGGGGCCCTCGATTGGGAAATCGCTTTGGTTCCCACCTGGGAGGATCGCTGCTCCATTCCCCGACCATCGGGGCGTGCGAGTTCGGTATGGCGGTAGTTTTGCTGCCGCTGTTGGGCGACATGAAGCTGGGCATCTCGCTCGACCACGACGTTACTTTCCAGAATCTGAGCAGCCTGGACTGCATGAGTTTGGCCTGCCAGATGATCCAAGACCTTTCGCCGAATAGTAGTTCGAATCCGCAGTTGGGATTCGAACTCGCAGCATTGCGCTGAGATACGACTACGACCACCACAGCCTTTATATGTGAAGGACCGAGTCCCCACCACGCCGCTGGATAAAACGTTTGGGGCAGAAGAGTGCGAAACGCGCAGAAACGTGCGGTTCTTGCGAGGATTGGTTTCGTTCTCGACACGACGCTGCCCCCGCCATACTGCCTTGCCAGGGGTACTATGGTGGGATACTATGCCTGGGAAACTGGGTCGAAGAAGTCGTTGTTTTTGTTAGGCTTTCTGGCGAAGTCGGATTATCCCTCCCTCTCCGCCAAATCCCTGTTTCCAGTCGTCTCTGGGTGTCCCGCGACTGCAAGAAATGCAAGCGGCGCCGCTGATGAGATTTTTAGTCCTTCAGACGCTGTAAAGCGCAGTCCTCACATGCCGAGATAAGCGCGCCGCACCCGATCGTCCGCGGTCAGAGTCCGATGCGGGCCTTCCAGAACAACTCGACCGGTTTCGAGCACATAGCCGTAGTCGCAAAATTCCAGGGCTTCTGCGACACGCTGCTCCACAAGAAGCAGCGTGACGCGGTCCTCGCGGTGGAGCGCAGCGATGCGGTCGAAGATCAAGTCGGCGATCGCTGGGGCCAGACCCATAGACGGTTCGTCGAGGAGCAACAGCTGCGGCGAGGAAGCTATGCCGCGACCGATCGCCAGCATCTGCTGCTCCCCGCCCGATAACGTCCCGGCAAGTTGGGAGCGACGTTCCGCGAGCACAGGAAAGAGCGCGAAGATGCGGTCTATGTTGCGCTGCCACGTGGATCGGCCGCGCCTCGAATAGGCGCCCATCTCGAGGTTTTCCAGCACCGTCATCGCTGCGAAGACCTGCCTTCCCTCAGGCACATGGGCGATGCCGAGATGCATGCGCTCATGCGCGGGAATGGTCAGGAGGTTCCGTCCCTCGTAAGTGATCGCACCAGCTCCGACCGGAACCACTCCCGAGATGGCCTTGAACAAGGTCGTCTTGCCAGCCCCATTGGGCCCGACGATCGCGACGAATTGGCCCTCCTCGACCGAGACCGAAACCCCGCGCAAGGCAGCAAGCCCGCCGTAATTGACCGAAAGCCCCTCAATTGCCAAAAGCATCGGCGAGCGCGTTGCGTTTCCGGTGAACTTCTCCGCCAGCTTAACTCGGGCATCGGGCCAGGCCCATAGTCGATCGCCATCAAAATCCATGACATCCGCCGCGGCGGCCCTTTATCGTCGCGCCATGCCCTTCTCGCTTATCGATTTCCTGCAGGCGCTTGCCGCCGGTATCCTGGTCGGAAGCACCTACGCGCTCATGTGTGTCGGGCTCGGCATCATTTTCGGCGCAATGCGAGTGATCAATTTCGCCCAGGGCGACTTCCTGATGTTGGGGATGTATGCGGCGTTCTACTTGGCCACGGTTGGCGGGCTATCGGCATTTTTCGGCCCGAGCGGGGGACCGATCATCGCCGCCTTCCTAGCCGGGCCGATTGTCTTCGCGTTGGGATGGCTGCTTCATCGCTTCATCGTCGCCCGCGTTACCGGCGCCGGCGCGGCCCAGACCGAGGGTGCCGGAGCTTACGGACAGATCCTGACAACGCTGGGCATTTCTCTCATTCTGCAAAACGGCGGGCTGATCGTGTTCGGCTCGGCACCGACCGGCATCCGCACACCGCTGTCGCGCTCGTCGTGGGAGATCGGCGACATCCTGTTGAACCAAGGGCGCTGCGTCAGCTTCCTGGTTTCGGTCGGACTGGCCGTGGCGGTTTACCTGTTTCTCGGGCACACGCGGCAGGGCAAGGGGTTGCGCGCCGCCGCCGACAACAGCCAGGCCGCGCTTTACATGGGCATCGACGTCGACAGGGCGCACCGGGTCGCATGGAGCCTCGGGGTCGGCATCACCGCGGTCGCCGGCGGGCTGATCGCGGGCTCGCAATCGTTTCAGCCCTATACCGGGTTCGATTTCGTCATCGTCATGTATGCAGGGGTAGTGCTGGGCGGTCTCGGCAGCATCCTTGGCGCATTCTGGGGCGGCCTTTTGATCGGCATCGTACAGCAAATGTCGACCTTGATCCTGCCCTATCAGCTGCAGAACACCGCGATCTTCGTCGTCTTCTTGCTGATCATCTTTCTGCGGCCGCAAGGAATGTTCGGCCGTTTGAGCGAGCGCACGTGACGTTGTCGCTCACAGTGAAGCGCCAGCTTTGGGCGATTCTCGGCTTTGCCGTCGCGATCCTCATTTTGACGACCCTACTGCACAGCGATTATTTCGAGTTGGTGCTGACTCAGGTGCTGCTGTGGGCGGTGATGTCGCTCGCCTGGAACATCCTCTGCGGCTACAGTGGTTATTTCTCGTTCGGGCACGCCGCATTCTGGGGATTGGGCGCCTACACCGTGGCGCTCGGGCTCATCCATCTCGATTTGTCACCGTGGCTCACCATCCCGGCGGGTGCGATCGTCGGCGGGTTGGCCGGCGCCTTGATCGGCTTTCCGAGCTTCCGCTTGCGCGGCCATTATTTCGCGCTGGCGATGCTGGCCTACCCGCTGGCGATGCTCTACGTGTTCCAGTGGCTCGGTTATCAGGAAATCCCGCTGCCGATGAAGCGGGAGGCGCCCGATCCTCTATATGCAGTTCGCCGACCCGCGCGCCTATGTGGCGCTGGCACTGGGCCTGCTCGTGATCTCCTTGCTGATCTCGCTCAGGGTCGAGAATTCACGTTTTGGCATGTCGTTGTTCGCGATCAAGCAGAACGAGCCGGCAGCCGAGGCCGCCGGTATCGATACTTGGCGTTGGAA
The DNA here is from genome assembly GCA_963788085.1 of uncultured Alphaproteobacteria bacterium. Taxonomy (GTDB): domain Bacteria; phylum Pseudomonadota; class Alphaproteobacteria; order ATCC43930; family CGMCC-115725; genus AP-15. The sequence continues at coordinate 56,966 of CAWBFS010000014.1, read as the reverse complement.
GATGCTGGCGCTGATGCTGAGCGGCGCGCTGGCGGCAATGGCGGGCGGGCTCTACGCCGTGGTGCTGCTGGTGGTGACGCCGGAAGCCGTGTTCGGCATGCTGGTCTCGGCGCAGGCGCTGATCCTCGCGCTCTTCGGTGGCATTGGCAGCCTGTGGGGCCCGGTGATCGGCGCTGTCGTGCTCGTTCCGCTGGCGGAAGGGCTGAACGCGAGGCTCGGCGACGTGCTGCCCGGCATCCAAGGCGTCGTCTACGGCAGCGCGATCATCGCGATCATTCTGCTCGCCCCCGAAGGCGTCTACTGGCGCATTCGTGACCGCCTTGCTAGGCATCTGCCCGGGCCCGCCCCGATGCCGGCAACCGGCGCGACGATCCCCGCCATGCCGGGTCAGGTGCGCTCGCAGACGGCAGGCGAAGATTTGCTCGTGTTGCGCGATGTCGGCATGTCTTTCGGCGGCCTGCGGGCGCTCGATGGCGTCGGCCTGCGCGTGCCCGAGGGTGGGCTTTACGGCATCATCGGCCCGAACGGCGCCGGCAAGACGACACTCTTCAATGTCATCAACGGTTTTCTGCGGCCCGAGCGCGGCGCCATCAGCTTTGCCGGCGAAAATCTCGTGGGGCTGCGGCCGAGCCGGGTATGCCGGCTGGGCATCGGCCGCACTTTTCAGGTCGTGCGCGCCTTCCCGCGGATGACCGTCCTCGAAAACGTTACTGTTGGCGCCTTTGTCCGCGCGGCCGACGATGCCGCCGCACGGCGCATGGCGAGGACCGCTCTCGACCGGGTCGGGCTCAGCGCCCGCGCCAATGCGCTCGCCGGCGCACTGACAAATCGCGAGCTGCGGCTGATGGAGCTCGCCCGCGCTCTCGCGCCGCAACCGCGATTGATCCTGCTCGACGAGACCCTTGCCGGGCTCGGCCACGACGATCTGGAAGGCATCCTCGGCGCAATTCGCCAGGTTCGCTCGGATGGCGTCACCGTTCTAATCATCGAGCACACGATGCAGGCCATGGTTCAACTCGTCGATCATTTTGACGTGCTCGACCACGGAAGGCTGATCGCCAGCGGCCCGCCCGAGACGGTGGTCCGCAATCGCGAAGTGATCGAGGCTTACCTTGGCAAGAAATGGGCTGAGCAAGTTGCCGAGGCGGCGAAATGACAGCGCTTTTGCAGGAGGAAAATCCATGACCCATAAACTGACCAGACGCTCCGCGGCCAAGGGCCTCGCCCTCTCGGCCGCCGCTCTGGGTTTCCCAGCCATCGGCCGAGCGCAAGCGCAGTCGGTCAAGATCGCGATGATCGCGCCGATGTCGGGACCGTGGGCGCGACAGGGACAGCTGCTGCGCATGGGCGCCGATCTGGCAATCGAAGACATCAATGCCCGCGGTGGCATCAAATCGCTCGGCGGCGCGAAGCTGGATATGATTTACGCCGATGCCGGCGACAGCACCGAAAAGGCCAAGAACGCGGCACAGCGCCTGGTTGCCGACAACCCCGACCTGGTCGGCGGTACCGGCTCATGGCTGAGCTCCTTCACCTTGGCGGTCACCGAGGTGACCGAGCGCGCGCAGATCCCTTGGCTGACCCTCAGCTATTCCGACGCGATTACCAATCGCGGCTTCAAATTTGTCTTCCAGACCTCGCCGACCGCCGAATGGCAAGCCGCACAGACCGTGCCCACGGCCCTCGACCTGGCGCAAAGCGCCACCGGCAAGCGGCCGACCACCGTTGGCTTGATCATGGACAATACCGCTTCACCGACCAGCTTTGCCAAGCCGCTGCGTGAGGGCGGATTGGAGAAAGCCGGGCTGAAGCTGGTCGTCGACCAGATCTTCACGCCGCCGCTGTCCGATGCGACGCCGCTGATCGAGAAAGTGCGCTCGGCCAAGCCGCAATTCCTGCTGCTGCTGATCTCCGCGATGCCGGATTGCAAGCTGGTCCTCGAAAAGCTCGACGAGTTCAAGCTGTCGCACGGGAAATTGCCGCTAGTCGGCAACGGCGCGCCGTTCGGCTCGCCCGAATTGCTGAAGACCATCGGGCCCGAGCTGCTCGAAGGGCTGTTGTTCAGCGTCGCCAACTGGCCAATAAAAGGCCAGGAGGAATTTATCGACCGCTTCAAGAAAAAAACCGGCGAGCCATTCTTGACCCAAGACGCGCTGTGCGGCTACGGCCATCCATCGATCCTGGCGGAAGCACTGGAAGCCAGTGGTGCGGCGGACAAGATTAAGGTCGCCGAGGCGATCCGGGCGATGAACCTGACCACTGGCCCTGCCGCGCAATGCTTCCCCGGCCCGATCAAGTTCGATGAAAAAGGCCGCCGGGTCGGCGTGCCAATGATCTTTGCGCAGTGGCAACAGAGCGTGCCGATCACCGTTTTTCCAACCAATCTCGCGCTTGCGAAGGCGGTTTGGCCATCTGTCTAGCAAATTCGATGAGGCCATCGGATGCCGGGCGGCCGAGGCAAACCAGCGCCTCGCGCGGAACGCGGTGAGAGGATCAGAATTATTTCGGCCCGGCGGGCGGAGCGACATGAGCAAGACAACTACTATCGCCAAAATGCGCCGTGACGGCACCGTCGTTGAGGTGCTGGCGGACGGCACCGAGCGGGCCTTCCCGGACACGCCGTTGCGGCCGATGACGGACGGGGAAGTCCATATGGCGGCGCTCGCCGATCCGGACGCGCAGCCGCTGACCGAGGAGCGCCTCGCCCGCATGAAGCGGGTGCCGCGGGCGCGGACACTGCGCCGGGCGCTCGGCCTGACGCAGGAAGAATTTGCCGCGCGCTATCACATTCCGATCGGCACGTTGCGCGATTGGGAGCAAGGCCGCTCGGAGCCCGACCAGCCCGCGCGCGCCTATCTCAACGTCATCGCACCCGACCCGGACGGCGTGCGCCGCGCTCTGGAAGCCGGCCCGAAGCCTACGCGGCGGTAATCCGTAATCGCGCAGTGTGGTACACGGTCGGCTGCTCGATCGTGACGATAGTGGGACGGGCCGTTCTGCTCCTCCTGTCGCGATGGTGAGGAAAGACCGTCGGTCAGGCGGCTTTGATGCTGATGAGGTCATGTCGATGCGTCGCGTGAAAACCGAACCCTGCCGTCGAAACATCGTCGGTGTTTATGGGGCGTCGCCTGCACCCGTGGCCGCTCAGGATCATGCACTGGGTCAATGCCGCGGTCATGTTGATCATGATTACGTCGGGTTGGGGCATCTACGATGATGACGTAATCATCCGTGGGTTCCATTTCAGTTCGTTCTGGCGGCTTGGCGATTGGGCAGCCTGGAGCCTCAACTGGCACTTCGCAGGCATGTGGTTCCTCGTCATCAACGGGTTGATCTACCTGGTCTACGGCTTCGCCAGCGGACGCTTCCGCGAGAAGCTGCTGCCGATCCGTCCGACCGAGGTGGTGCAGACCGTCATCGACACGCTGCACTTCAAGATCGCGCACGAGGACATCACCGTCTACAACGCGGTCCAGAAGCTGCTGTACATCATCGTCATTCTTCGCCGGCATTTCCCAGGTGATTACCGGGATCGCCATCTGGAAGCCCGTACAGTTCTCCGGCCTGGTCTCGTTGCTCGGCGGCTTTCAGACTGCGCGCGTACTGCATTTTGCCGGGATGGCGGTGATTGTCGGTTTTCTGATCGTGCATGTGGCGCTGGCGCTGCTCGTGCCGAAGACGTTATGGGCGATGGTTGCCGGTGGCCCTCGGCTGAAGCCACGTGGCCGCGCCAAGGAAGGCCGCGCGGCATGAGATCCCTCTTTCGCCCGGACGCTTCCTCCAGATGCAGCGGTCCTCGACGACCATAAGCCGCTGATCCGCTCACTCGAACGGCGCGGCCTGATCCGTGGTGGGCTTTCCCTTGGCGCGCTCGTCATGCTGACCGGGTGCGACGTCAAGCGTCCGGAAGCGGTCGAATCCGCTCTGCTGGCGATATCCCGCTTTAATGATGCAGTGCAGGCGCTGCTGTTCGATCCGAACAAGCTGGCGCCGACCTACCCGGCTTCGATGATTCTGCGCCCGCCGAAGTTCAACGCCTATTACGACGTGATGGACGTCAAGCCCGTGAATGGCGCGACATGGCGCCTTGAGGTGTCGGGACTGGTCGCCGACAAGCGGGCCTGGACGCTGTCGGATCTTCAGGCGCTGCCGCAGACCTCGATGGTCATCAAGCATATCTGCGTCGAGGGCTGGAGCTATATCGGCGGTTGGACCGGCGTCCCGCTGCGCCTCTTCCTCGAACGTGTCGGGGCGGATCTCCGGGCGAAATACGTCGCCTTCAAGACGGCAGACAACTACCCGAGCAGTATCGACATGGCGTCGGCGCTGCATCCGCAGACTTTGCTGGCACTCAAATACGGCGGCGAGACGCTCGCCGATCCGTTTGGATATCCGATGCGTCTGCGCACGGCGGTCAAGCTCGGCTACAAGAACCCGAAATGGGTCACAGCCATCGAGGTGACCAACAAATATCCGGGCGGATACTGGGAATCGTTGGGCTTTCCATGGTTCGCAGGGATCTGAGCGCCATAGTGTCGCTCCGCCTCCTGTTCGTCTGCGGTATGCTCGCCGTCGCCGGCGCGGCGCACGCGCAAAGCGCGACACCGGGAGGCATGCCGCCTCCGCCTGGCATGAGCTTGGCGGAGTCTGCCGCCATGCGATTCCCGCAACCGGTTCGCGTCGGTGATCTTCTCGGCAGAGAGGTTCTGCGTCCTGTCGAGAGCCAGGATGTTCTCGGCCGGGTTCGTCGCGTCGTTCGCGACGCAAACGGTCAGATCATGGTCGTGATCGACTTCGGCGGGTTTCTCGGCTTTGGCAGCCGGCCGATAGCCGTTCCCGTGGATGCCATGGTGCTGCTCGGGCAAGACATGGAGATCGTCGCCTTCACGCCGAAGCAGCTGCAGCAGTTTCCGACGTTCTCGCCCTCCGGCACCACTGATGTGCCGGATGATACGATCATCAAAGTCGGTCTCGCGAAACCCTCTCATTAACCGCAAGTGGTGGCACCTCGGGATCGAATGCCCCGAACCTTATCGTGCTGTTCGGAGGACCCGGCGGGATGTGCGGCAACGCGTCTCGAGCTCCTATTGGGGTGTAATATCGGCAACGAGGGGGGACCCCATCCGGATCTGAAACAAGGCGGCCGAGGCGCACCAGCTCCTCGCGCAGCTACGACGCCTGGTCTCCTCCCGGTATAGGCTCAGGGCCTTCATCACCGGCGCGTCGGCTGAAGCTGAACAAGAAGGCCGGGCGGTCGCCGGTGTTGACGTGCTCGCAGAAGGTCCAGGTCGGCACCGTGAAGACGTCCTTGTCTTCCCAGTCGAGCCGCTGGCCGCCGACCATCGAGTAGCCGGCACCCTCGACCACGTGATAGTTCGTGCGGCAGACACGGCGGCGCGCCGGCGTCTTCTCGCCGGGGCGCAGCAGCTGCATGTGGCAGGCGATTGTCGGCATCACCGGTCCGCCGGTAATCCGGTTGGTGTATTCGAGGATGATTTCATCGTCGGTATTGGCGGCAGCCAGCCGCTGCAGAGCGGCCCGCATCTCCGACATTGGGTAGTGCCACTGCGAGGCGTTGACGGCCGCACCAAACTCTTGCCTCTCCTGATGGTACTCTTCGTAAAACCCGGCCTCGAGCATCCGCACCAGCGGGGTATCCAGGCCGTCCAGCCAGATCATCGGCGCATCGGTGTCGTTGGCGTGGTCGTGCCATGACCAGTTGGGGGTGAGGACGAGATCGCCCGGGTACATCGGGACGCGCTCGCCATTGACGACCGTGTAGCCGCCGCGGCCCTCGATGATCAGGCGAAGCGCCGCCGCGGAATGGCGATGGGCCCGGGCAATCTCGCCCGGCATCACGATCTGGATGTTGGCGACCAGCGTGTTGCTGGCCACCCCGGGCAGTTTGGGGTTGGTCAGGCGCAGAACCCGGCGTTCGGCCTGCTGGGTCCCGACCAGCTCGGCCGCCCGCATCGCCTGAGGCCGCAGGTCCCGCCAGCGCCACAGGTAGGGCACCGCCTCGCTCCGGGGCTCGATGCTGATGCCGCCGCCGATCCAGGCCGGCGTGATGTGCTGCGCGGCCAATTGCGCGTAGTAGTCCTGCAGCACTTCTGGCGACGATTGGATGTCCGAAAGCTCCAGCATTGGAGATCCTCCCTCGCGACAGTCTCGCGATCGTGCTCTCTTTATCCGTCGTTCCCGCGAAAGCGGGAACCCAGGGGCGAGTGACGAGGCGGCTGCCCTGGGTCCCCGCTTTCGCGGGGACGACGATGACTTGCGGACATATCGAGCCTCATTTCGAGTCGGACTTTCAGGCCAGCGCCGCGCGCACCGCCGCCAGCCGCTCCAGGGAGCCCAGGACCTTCGGCTGATCATTGGTCAGATGGCGCACGAGGATGTCGGTGTAGCCGATTTCCCCGAAGGTCCGAAACTGTTCCGTGACTTCGTCGACTGATCCCGCGATCAGGGCTTCTGCAGGAATGCCGCGATAGCCTTGGCTCAGAGCATGCTGCAGTACCGCTTGTGCTTCGGACGAGGACTCGCCGACGTAAATATCGCGCCGCAAGACGATGGCGCCCGGCTCTTTGCCGTAAGCGGCGCAGCGCTCACGGTAGAGATCGGCCTGCGCGCGCGCCTCCTCGCGGGTGAGGCCGGGGCTCGCGATCCAGCCCTCCGAGAGGCGCGCCGCGCGGTCGATGGCCGGCGGGGCGCTGGCGCCGATCCAGACCTCTACGGTCTCGGCCGGACGCAGCGCCAGGCTCGCTTGCGTGATCCGGAACCGGCGGGAGGAACTCACCGTCTCACCCGCCAAGCAGGCGCCGGACGATGTCGAGCGCCTCCTCGAAAGCCGAAGGCCGCATCCTGATGTTGGCGCCCATCGCGGCGAACCGGGCCTCGCCCCAGCCGAGCCCGCATTGCATGATGAAGGGGCCTCGAGCGATGGCCGCCAATGTCCCGATCTGCTCGGCCACCAGCACCGGGTGCCACAAGGGGAGCAGGAACAGGCACCCGGCCGGGGCCTCGCCCCACTCCGCGAGCAGCCGCCCGAGCATCGGCGTGTTCTGATAATAGGGCGTGGGCGACACGTGCTGATCGCCGACAAACAGGGAATCGAGTGCGGCACGGCGTGCCGCCGCCGCTCGCTCGATCATCCAGCGCGCTCCTTGGCGCGGGTCTTTCGCGTCCGGGTGATTGCTCGTCAGCGAGATCCCGACTTTCATCGCGTCATCCTCACCGCGGGTGTGACCGCTACTTGAGCTGGTCCTTGATCTTGTCCAGGCCGGCATGGGCGCAGGCATCGTCGAGATCGCCGCCCGGCGCGCCGGCGGCGCCGATCGCGCCGACCACCTCCTCGCCCACCTTGATGACGATGCCCCCGCCCAGCAACAGCAGATGCGGCAATTTGAATAGGTTCGCCAACACCGGTACCGTCTTCGACCTCTCAACGAGCGCGGTCGTGTCGGTCTTGAACGACGCGGACGTGTAGGCCTTGGAAAAGGCGCTGTCGAGCGAGTGGGCGCCGGCGCGATCGCCGCGCAACGCAGCCTGCTCTACGCCGTCGGCATCGACCAGCACGGCGGTCTCGACGTAACCTTGGCTCGCGCATTTCGCGACAGCCGCCGCGACGGCCTGGTTCGCGAGATCCGCGGAGATGCGGTGCGTTGGGAGCAGACCCTGGGCGTGGGCTTGGCTCACGATAGAAGCGGCGCAGAGCGCGGATAGGAGGGACAGCTTCATGCGGCATGACCTTTCTAAGCTCACATTCGCCAGATTCCCGGTGGTTCTCTGGGCAGCATCGTCCGTTTGACCGGCCTGGACAATCCGAAATCGTCTTGCGCTAACCGCCGCAATCGCACGCCGCGGTGATCGCGGCCAGTGCCGGTACGCTAGTCGAAGATTTTTCTCTTTCGCCGAGCCTCCTCCCGTCATACTGACCCAGCCTGTAAACCGTGTCCGCTTTGGGCGGAGGCGGCGGGCGCATGTGATTGTGATGAGGAGAGAACGGAATGTTCAGTCATATCATGGTCGGGAGCAACGACATCGCCCGGTCGAAGAAATTCTACGATGCCCTATTTGCCGCGATGGGCGGTCAGCCCGGCGTTGAGGATGCCCGAGGCCGGCTGGCTTACACGCACAATGGGGGCCGCTTCATGGTGTCCAAGCCGATCGACGGCAAGCCGGCCACCCATGCCAACGGCGGCACAATCGGCTTCACGATGAGCAACGCCAAACAGGCCGAGGCATGGCACAAAGCCGGCCTCGCGAATGGCGGCACGTCGATCGAGGACCCGCCGGGCGTGCGCCAAGGGGCCGCCGGCCAGATGTACCTCGCTTACCTTCGCGATCCCGACGGCAACAAGCTGGTCGGGGTTTATCGCATGCCAGCCTGAATTATCTTAGATCGACACTCGGGAGGGCTGCCCGCTGTGGGCGGCCCTCGTTCTCGCTGCTGCGCATCATAGGTTCTGGAGCCGATAGCGGAGCCAAACCGCACCGCCCTCCAACACCTCGCAGCTCGCCAGCGTCATCGAGCGGATCGGCGCCGCGATGCCGGCATCCCTGTCGTTCGAGTTGAAGATGCTCGGCGCGCCCTTCGCTCCATCCACGGCGGGGCAGATCGCAAGGCTGACCTCGTCGATCAGGCCGGCCCGCAGAAAGGATCCGTTCGAGCCGCCGCCACCTTCGAGCAGCAGACGTTCGAGCCCCAGCTCGCGGTTCAGGATCTCGAGCGCCAATGCCAGATCGAGTTCCTCGCTCGCCGGCGAAGATGTAGGAGACGCCATCCAAGCGAAGACCCGCCAAATGCGCGTCGGAGACCCGCTCCGTCAGCACCACGACGATCGGGTCGCCACCGATGTCGGACCGTCCCCAGGCGATCTTGCCCTGCGCGTCGAGGGCGATGCCGTAAGCGGTGGCATCGCCCGGGCGAACCGTTGGGCGAACCAAGGTTCCCGCGGATAAGTCTGATCGGTGTGGCTAGCGTAGGCCTGCGCCTTGGCGTATTCGCTGCCGGTCACCCGGCCGATGAGCCACGAGCCGCCGCCGAGCTGCTCGTGCAGGCGCTCGAACAGCCCCGGCATGCGGTTCTCGGCAGGCCGCCACCGGCTGCCGAGAATGCGGCTGTCGACGCTCGCGTTCATGTGGCAGATTACATAAGGCTTCATGTTTGCACCCCTGCAGTGAGATTGCTTCGCTGCGCTCGCAATGACAATTCGGACCCGTCATTGCGAGAAGCCGAAGGCGGCGCGGCAATCTCGACACGCGGAACTCCTCCGCCCTGCCGGACTCGCGCGGGAAGGCGCCAGCCCGCCCACCCGCGATGATCCGAAGCCTTTGACGCTTGTCGCGCGATATAAGATTGCCCAAAACAGCGGAAGGGGCGATCCTGGCGCCGAACCATCGGGAATCCGACCCCGGGAGTGTCGGCATCAAAGACATTCAGCAAAAATCCACAGGGAGGTAACGGCATCATGAGTACCAGGCGTCTCGCGCCTACCATTTTGTCCCGCCGCGATATGCTTCGCGGTAGCGCAGCCGCGTTGATGGGGGCTTACGGTTTGGCCCCGCGCTACGGCCTCGCCGCCGATATTCCGATGGAGTATGACGGCTCGAAGTTTCAGATGGCGGCGCCGGAGCCCAATCCAAAGCGGGGCGGGGTGATGCGCTACGGCATTCTCAATCGCCCGCCGCATTTCGACGTGCATCAATCGGGCACTGTCGGCAACATCGGCACTCAGGGTTGCATGTTCGACAACCTGATCCGGCGTGATCCGCGCGACAGTGGCAAGACCATCGTCCCCGATCTGGCGCATAGCTGGGAAATCGCCAAAGACGGCAAGACTTACACCTTTCACCTGCGCCAAGGGGTCCAGTTCCACGACGGCGCGGATTTCACCTCGGCCGACATAAAAGCGACCTTCGACCGCATCGCGAAACCACCGGCCGGCGTCAGTATCCCGCGCGCTCCGCTGTTCCGGGCGGTCAGCGAGATCAACGCGCGCGACAAGTACACCGTCGAATTCAAGCTGGCCGCGCCACGCCCCGTCAATTTCATGATGTCCGCCTTCGCCAGCGGCTGGAACGTGATCTACAGCAAAAAGGCGCTGGAAGAGAACAATTACGATCTGCGCAAGGTCCTCAACATCCCGGGTACCGGTCCGTTCAAGACCCAACGCCGCGTCGAGAACGAGGTCTGGGTAATGGAGAGAAATCCGAATTACTGGAACAAAGGCCTGCCGTACCTGGATGGCATCGAATTTTACAATCTGTTGCCGTTTTCGCCGGAGCTCGGGTCCGCCATTCTGTCGGGCCGAGTGGATTACGCCCGCGCGCTCGACCCGGCCACCGCCCGCAAGGCGGCTGCAACTCCTGGCCTGTCCACCGCGAAATTTTACCAGAGCGTGATTCACGCGACCTGGTTGAATGCCAAAAGGCAGCCATTCGATGATCCGCGTGTCAGGCGCGCCATGCATCTGCTGTTCGAGAAACAGGTCCTGGTGGACGTGGTCAAGGATGTCTCCCCGCTGATGACGGGAGGATTCATCTATCCGTTTTCCGAGTTCGCCACACCCAAGGACGAACTCGTCAACCGGCTCGGCTATCAGGACGATCCCGCCCCCGCGATCAAGGAGGCTAAATCCCTATTGGCCGCCGCCGGCCAGAGCAGCATGCGGCCGCTGGATTTCATGGTTCGGGACCTCAACCATCACAAGCTCTTTGGCCAGGCCATCCAGACGATGTTGAGGGATGCGGGTATTCAATGCAACCTGCGGACGGTGGTCGAATCGGTTTGGTTCGGTGACGCGGCGGCCGGCAACTACGATTTGGCCGTCGGCGCCATCGTGTCAACCCTGCTCGACCCTTCCGATTACTTCAACGCCTGGTACCGCACCGATGGGCCGCAGAACTATTCGTTTTGGCACAACGCAGAGTTTGACAAGCTGGTGGATCAAATCGACGTCGAAGTCGATCCCGGCAAGCGCATGGCACTGATTCGGCAAGCCGAGGACCTCATGGAGCAGGATCCTCCGTTGGTACCGGTTGCATGGGAGAATATCCTCGATGTCTGGTACAACTACGTAAAGGGCCACAATCCGAAAGATTATTTCGGTATCTACGACGTGGTCCGGTTCGATACGTTCTGGCTGGATAAGGCCTGACCGATAGTCTTAGACCATTAAGAATCCATCTCGGGGGTGGGCGCTTTGCAGACGTAAGACGGATGCAGCAAGCCGGTTGGCTCGTAAAAGACATTTCCAATGAACTCGAAGCCGAGCTTATTGAGGATTATCTCCGAAGCACGACTGTCGGGGTGATGTCCGGCGTAGACTTTCGACAGCCGCAATTTTTTCCAGGCGTATTGGAGTACGCCGAGCGCTGCTTCCGTTGCGAAGCCGTTGCCCCAACGCCGCTTCACGAGATGGAACCCCATTTCGAAATTTGCCTCGCCGGGCGTATAGATCCAGGGCCGAAGCCCACCGCAGCCGACGAACTCGCCATTGCGGTGATCGAACAGCGCCCAATACTGAACGCCACCGAACCTCTCCCGCTCGATCTCCGCGCGGAGCTTCTCTCCGACTTGGGCCTCGGTGAGTTTGCCGCGGGAGTAATAAGCGCCGTAACGGCGGGATCGCCCCACAATTCCATCGCAAGAGGCAGATCCTCGATCCGCCATGACCGCGCCACAAGGCGCTCGGTTCTGAATTTTTCCGTTTCCGTCATGACCGCCGCCGAGGATGGGCTTATGGACCTCCGGCCCTGTTCCTGCGCTTCACAGCGACATTATCGCAAGTGGGACGCTGCGATAAGGCAAGCTTCGTGGCGATTGCGTCGAACGGCCGCGCAACGATCCACGCATCGCCAAAACCGACGCCGGCTGGTTGCAAGCCTCGAGGGTTCGGCAGCATCCCGCGGACCTGAGCGGGTATCCTATCGCCTTACTTTCGGGCGCGAGGGGTGATACGTCTATAGGCCAGATTGAAGACGTGCTGGTCACTCTTGATCGTACAACTGCAACTGCATTGATCCTCTCGGTTGGCGGCTTTCTCGGGATCGGGGACAAGCTGGTGGCCGTACCTGTGAAGCAGATTAGGGTCGGCCCCGAGGCAAGGTTCATAACCGACCTAACGAAGGAGCGCTCGCCGATGCGCCGGCCTTTGACTTCGCGAAGCTGAAATGGCCCACCGATGCGACTATCATCACTGCGCCGTCGCCGACCAAGAATACCGAAAAGGCGCGCGATCCCCAGATGCATCAGACCGAGGACGGCAATTCAGGAATTTGCAATGAGCCAGAAGCGACATCTATTTTGCGCCGAGTTCGCGGGGTCACTTCTGGCTGCCTGGTTTGTAGGCAGCGTCGCCGTTGCCGAGGAGGCCTCGGAACTCAGCCGCGGCCAGATGGTTTATGTCCCGATCTACTCGCAGATCTCGTACCGGAACCTGGATTCGCAGGGCAAGCCGTCGACCCTACTCCTGTCTTCCATGGTATCGATCCGGAACACTGACCCGGACAACGGCATCACTTTGCGTTCAGTGCGGTATTATGGCGGTGATGGCAAGCTGCTGCGAGATGATAGCGATGCGGCGCGGAGCCTCGGTCCACTCGCATCGACGGAGATTTTCGTGGAATATAAGGACATGACGGGCGGCACTGGGGCGAATTTTCTGGTCGTGTGGGACGCCGAAAGGCCGGTGAACCCGCCGATAATCGAGAGCGTGAACGTCAATTACACCGGAACTGCACTCACCGCGTTCACCAGCCGCGGACGGCCGCTTCTGAGCTCGGGCCAGCCCGGACATTAATTCGCGCAGGCCGGGCGTCGCCTGGTCATTGCGTTACGGTACGGGGCGGTTCGTAGAATGCGCGCTGCTTTTGCCAAGGGGGACATGCGGCATTGAAACATTGGCCGTTCATTTCCGCGAGAGGTTGCCAGTGACGTCGCCAAAATCGCTTCCTCGCTGCCGCACCTCGAACCGCCGACATGCGCCACCAACCCTCTTGCGGCTTTCGGCTCGCCCGTTCGTCCCACCAATGCGAACTCGCGGCGAACGCGGTAACCGTGGCCGTCTGACCCGTATGAGAGATCGAACTGGCTCTATTGGTCGCACCTTTTGCGGCGGCTTGATCATCGCCGCTATTGGCTTGATCGACCGGCGTCGCGGCTGCGACTTCCGGCTTCGGGCGCAGTTGCTCTGATCCATGTGAACTTCGGTCAGATCTAGGGTTGGCGACCGGGAGCTCGGGAGAAGCGCTTTTCACCAGCTGAGCTGGCTGCGGATCCGGGAGCTGTTCGCCGGCGACCCCCAACGGTGCGGGAGGCGTAAGCGCGCGTTCGCTCCATGACAAGAGCGTCAGCGCCGCCGCGGCCGCGATCCCCAGGCCATAAAAGGCGGGAACCACGTTTAGCTGCTTCCTGCGCTGCTGCGCATCTTCTGCCGCAGGAAAGCAGTTCGTCGTGACGGTAGTCGTGCTGGCCTGATCAGCTCCGGAATCCACCTCGTCCGCGGGGTTCAAGTCCTCGACCCGGGCAGTCCGAAGCTTTACGCGCGCCGCGCCGTCTAGCAAGGAGAGCGCCTCGCGCATTTGGTCTGAACTAAGGGCACGTTGAAACTCTAGATCACTCATCGCCGGGTCATCAGCAGATCCCCTGGGTTCCACTAAGGGCTCAAGCCAATATTGTGAGCATGCCGCCACTGATGGGCGTCCAGGTCGGGTTTGGTGGGACGGTGGTAAGTCCGCATGGCTAAGCGAGGCACCTGCGCCCGCTGCTCGCGGCGCTTCAACGGAACAACGCGCTTTATGGATACGCCATTCCCGGTGGCATCGTTCCGAGGGTCTCCATGCCCCGGCCATAGCCTAGCCGAGCGCATCGTGCGTGTCGGCAAGATCAGCAATTGGCACACGAAGACAGATCGGCTCGGGCGTGCCGTCGCGAATGTCCCAAAAATGACACCACCAAAAATTGCGAGTTTGTTCAGATCTATTGGGGATCCCAATCTCCTAAGCCGTTCGATTGCTTGCAATCGTGAAATCGATGAACGAGATGCTCGAACCGGCAGAACGGTAGCGCGCTGCGCTTGCGCGATCCCGAGACAAGGCAAATTCGTCAGGCGGTCGTTGACACGAGCATGCTCGTCGGCAGACCCTAACACGTCTTCCTCGCTGGGTTTTGAGCTGCGGTAATCCTATGGATCTCAAGATGAACGGCAAGACGGCACTCGTAACCGGAGCGAGCGCCGGCATCGGCAAGGCGATCGCCTTGACGTTGGCTCACGAGGGGGTTGATGTCGCAATCTGCGCGCGTCGCAAGGACCCGCTGGAAGAAGCGGCATCCGAAATTGCCCGCAAGACAAACCGCAAAATCGTCGCCATACCAGCCGATCTGACAAAGCCGGCCGATGCGGCGGCTTTTGTCAAGGAGGCTCACACGGCGCTTGGGCGCGTCGATATTCTGGTCAACAACGCCGGATCGTCGCCCGGTGGCGTTCTCGAGTTTCTGACCGAAGAGCATTGGGCGCAGTCACTGCAGCTCAAATTTATGGGTTATGTGCGTTGCCTGAAGCACGTATTGCCGATCATGCAGAAGCAGGGGCGTGGCCGCGTCGTCAACCTGATTGGCAACGACGGAGTCAAACCTTCCTACTGGGAGATCGCGCCAGGTGCGGCAAATGCCGCCGGGCAGAACCTGACGCTGGCGCTCGCTGCACAGTACGGCAAGGACAATATCAGCTTTGTGGCGGTCAATCCCGGCCCCGTCCGTACCGAGCGCTGGGCCGGCCTCGTCGATGCGATGGCCCGCGACATGAAGATCCCGCGCGAGGAGGCCGATACGCTTGCCCCGCGCAGCATTCCGCTGGGGCGCATTGCCGAATGCGAGGAGGTCGCCAACCTCGTCACCTACCTCGCTTCCGATTTGGCGCATTTCGTCAATGGCACGATGATCGAGATCGATGGCGGCCAGCAGAAGCCGCTGATGGATCGGTTCCGCGACCGCTGAGCGAGTGCGGTGAAAACGCGAGGTTCTTGAGATCAAAAAGGGCTCGTCACGTCAGCGCTCCGCCGCCGGAACTTCGGCCAGCAGCGCGTGGAGGCGGTTTGGTGTGATCGGCAATTGCCGGACCGCGCCGGCTCGACCGAGCGCATCATCGACCGCGGCGGCGATCACGGCGCCCGCTCCGCTGATACCGGCTTCGCCGACGCCTTTGACGCCGAGCGGGTTGAGCGGTGTCGGTGCGTCCTCGAAGAGGATCACCTCGATGTTCGGGATCTCGGCAATAGTCGGCATCAGGTAATCGGCCAGAGTAACCGATTGCGGCTGCCCGGAGGCGTCATACACGAACTCCTCGAGCAGTGCGGCACCGATGCCTTGAGCGGCACCGCCGGCGATTTGCCCCTCGACCAGCATCGGATTGACCGCGCGGCCGATGTCGTAGCCGACGAAGAAGCGCTCGACCGCGATCGCACAACTGTCGCGCTGGACGCGCACCTGCGCGAGATGCACGCCGTAGGGGTAGGTCATATGTTCGGTTGTGAAGGTGGCGTCGGCCGTGATGTCGCCGCCGGCGCCGCGCGCGATCGCGCCCAGGTCGAGCGAGGGTCCGTCGGGCGCGCCGGAAACCACGACCCGATCACCGGTGACGGCAAGACGCTCGGGCGCGGTCTGCAACAATCGCCCGGCCACCGTCAGCAATTCGCCACGCAGCTTTGCGGCGGCGATCGTCACCGCCGCGCCGGTCATCACCGTAACGCGCGAGGCGAAGGCCCCCATCCCCCGGGCAATGCGATCGGTCTGACCATGGATGACCCGGATGCGGTCGAGACCGGTGCCGAGCCCGTCGGCGCAGATTTGCGCCATGACCGTCTCGATCCCCTGGCCGATCGAAGCGGCGCCGGTGATCACCTCGATGGTCCCATCGCCACCGAGCGCGATGCGCACATCGTCGAACGGGCCGAGCCCGCTCTTCTCGACAAAAAAGCCAAGCCCCAGGCCGACCATCTCGCCCGCTTCCCGACGCCGGGCGACATCGGCGCGCAGTCTCTCCCATTCCACCCGGTGCAGGAACTTGTCGAGAAGACCGGCATAGTCGCCGGTGTCATAGACGATGTCGATGCCGAGGGCAGAGAATTCCCGGCGGAACGGCATCGCCGTCTTGGCAATGAGGTTTCGACGCCGGACCACGATCGGATCAAGCCCGAGCCGGTCGGCGATCACGTCGACGAGCCGCTCGCGCACGAAGTTCGCCTCGAAGCGTCCAGGCGCGCGATAGGTACCGCACGGTGTCTTATTGGTCAGCCGCACATGGCCGACCGAACGGTAGGCGGGCATTACGTATGGGCCAGGCAGCATCGCGCAGGTGAGGTCGGTGACGACGACGCCGTGCGTACGAAGGTAGCCTCCCTGGTCGAACCAGAACTCGTCGTCGAGGCCCAGAATGAAGCCGTGCTCATCGACCGCCGCACGCACGCGATGGACCGAGCCTCGGGACTGGTTTGCCGCCACCAGATGTTCGTAACGGTCCTCGATCCACTTGACCGGCCGTTCTAACCGAAGCGCCGCTGCGCAGGTCAAGATGTCTTCCGGATAAAGCTCGCCGCGAATGCCGAAGCCGCCGCCGACATGCCCTTCGTGCAGGTGGATCCGATCGAGCGGCAGCCCGAGCATCGCGGCGAGCGCCTGCCGGTTGTAATGCGGCACCTTGGCAGCGCCGTACAACCGCAGGATGCCGGTGGCCGCTTCCGGCACGGCGATCGCGCCGCGGGTTTCGAGCGGCACGCCGCTGTGCCGGCCGATTGTCAACTCCAGCGCTACCACCGCATGCGCTCCAGCGAAGGCGGCGTCGAGATCGCCATAGGCTTTGGTGATCACAGCGGCCTCGGTACTGCATCCTGGCGCGAACTCGCGCGGCGGCCCGACGGGATCGAGGCACGGCCCCAACGGCTCGATCTCCGGTGCGACGAGGTCGGCGATGTCTTCGGCCGTGTAGGGGTCGGCGGCGAATACCGCGGCCATCGGCTCGCCGACATAGCGCACATGTCCATTCGCCAGGACCGGCTGGCGATAAGGCTCCAACTCCGGCACCAGCGTCATGCGAAAGCCGATCGGCGGAATATCGGCCACGTCTTCGGCAGTCCAGAGGGCGACGGTGCCGGGATGCGCCAGCGCCTCCGCGATCCGAAGGCCGGCAAGGCGCCCGAACGCGACCGGCGACCGCACCACCCGCATGTAAAGCATATCCGGTACCATGACATCGGCCGCGAAACGGCCGCTGCCCTTCAGCAGCGGGGGATCTTCGAGCCGCCTAACCGATCGGCCGATCAGGCTCATTTGCGCATTTCAGCGGCTGCTGCAAGCACCGATTTCAGGATGTTCTGATAGCCGGTGCAGCGGCATAAATTCGACGACAATGCCTCGCGCAGCTCTGGTTCGGCAATGTCGGGGTCCCGCTCCAGAACGCCGACAGCCAGCATCAAAAATCCGGGCGTACAGAAGCCGCATTGCAACCCGTGATGGTCCCAGAACGCCTGTTGCAGCGGATGCAATTTGTCGCCACTGGCGAGTCCCTCGACTGTGCGCACCCTGGTACCCTCGGCTTGCACCGCAAACATCAGGCAGGACCGTACCGGCTGGCTGTCGACCAACACGGTGCAGGCGCCGCAGACGCCGTGCTCGCAGCCGAGATGCGTGCCGGTGAGGCCGCAATCTTCGCGCAGCGCGTCGGCCAAGCTGCGCCGCGGCGCGACGCGGATCATGCGTTCCTCCCCGTTCACCGTGAACGTGACGTCGTATTTATCGCTCATGTTCCGACCGCAAAGTTATATCGATCTGATAGTTCCTCTTTTGTCGCGACTAGTGAACTGCTCGTGCGCTGGAATGGTGGATACCGGTCTGCGAGTTTGTGACGAAATCGAAAAGCGGAGCTGCATCACAATCCTGCCTCCTTCGAGACGCCGCCTGCGGCGGCTCCTCAGGATGAGGGAAGTCTTTGATTCCATTAAGAAATCCCCTCATCCTGAGGAAGCTGCAAAGCAGCTGTCTCGAAGGACGCACGACGCTGATCCAGCGCTTCTTCAATTCTTTCACACGCGCTCGCGCCGGTAAGACGGTGGAAAGGTAGGATGACAATTCTACGAATTTCCCGATCGGGGCGCTCATTGCGCTTTGCACCTCGCCTCGCGCAGCAGCTGCACGATCCGCTGCGGCGTGATCGGCATTTCGAAGATACCGACGCCAAACGGCGCCAGCGCATCGGAAACCGCGTTGAGCACCGCCGCCGGCGCGCCGATCGTGCCGCCCTCGCCGACACCCTTGGCGCCGGTGACGCTCGCGTCGGTCAGGGTTTCCAGATGATGGATTTCGAGCATCGGGATCTCCGCCATCGTCGGCACGAGATAGTCGGCAAGCGAGCCAGTCAATATGTTGCCGCCGTCGTCGTAAACCACCTTTTCGTAGAGCGCGTTGGCGATGCCCTGGGCGACGCCGCCATGGATCTGTCCCTCGACGATCATCGGGTTGATCAAGCGCCCGGCATCCTCGACGACCACGAACCGCTCGATCTCGACATGGCCGGTCGCGATGTCGACCGCGACGATCGCGACATGGCACGCGTTCGAGAAGGTGCCGTACGGGTCGTAGGTCGCCACCGCCGCCAATCCGGTTTCGGCGATCGCCGGAAAGCGGTGGCTCTGGTGATAGGCGGCGCGCGCCAACTGCCGCACCTCGACGCCGAGATCGGTGCCGCGCACGAAGGCGCGGCCGTCGCTAATCTCGATGTCGGACGCGGCCGCCTCCAATATCTGGCCGGCGACCACTTGCAGGCGCTCGCGCAACGTCGCTGCCGCGAGCTTGCAAGCGCCGCCGGCGATCACCAGCGAGCGGCTGGCGAAAGTCCCCCAGCCGTAAGGGGTCCGGTCGGTATCGCCAGACACGACCCGGATCTTTTCGGGAGCGACGCCGACCTCGTCGGCGATCAGCTGCGCCAAGGTGGTCTTCAGCCCCTGACCGTGCGGCGAGCTGCCGATCCGGGCTTCGAGAAACCCTGAGGGGTCCATCACCAGCTCGACCCGCTCGAAGCCCGGGGTCATCACCATGCGCCGCGCCGCAAAGGCGGGAGTGCCCGGGCCGGTGCGCTCTGCGAACACCGATATCCCGAGGCCGAGCCAGCGCCCATCGGCGCGCGCTGTTTGCTGTCGCGCGCGGAATTCGGCGAATGTCGACGACCCGCGCCGCAGCCTCCATCGCCTCGCGATAGCTGCCGGGGTCGTGCACCACGCCGGTCACCGAGGTATGGGGGAACTCGGTGATCAGGTTGCGGCGCCGGATTTCGAGCGCGTCGAGCCCGAGCCGGGCGGCCGCGCAATCCATCAGCCGCTCGATCGCCGCGGTGATCACGGGCCGTGACACGCCGCGATAGGGCGCCATCGGGCAGGTGTTGGTGGCGACGCCGCGGGCCCGGGCGCGGTACTCGGGCACCCGGTAGGGCCCCGGCATGTCCGCCAACGCCATCAATGGCTCGACCCCGCAGGTGGCCGGGAAATTCGAGTAGGCGCCGACATTGCAGAGGATATCGGCGTCGATCGCCAGCAACCTGCCGTCCGCATCGAACGCGCCGCGCAATTGGAGACGCTGGTCGCGCGCATGAAACGAGGCAGTCAGATTTTCGAGCCGGTCCTCGATCCAGGCGACGGTGCAGGCGAAACGTCGCGCCGCCCAGACCGCGACGATATATTCCGGGATCAGCGCCATCTTCTGGCCGAACCCGCCGCCGACCTCGGGCGCGATGACGCGGCAGTTCGGATTCCGGGATGCCCAAGGC
Organism: uncultured Alphaproteobacteria bacterium; assembly: GCA_963788085.1. Lineage (GTDB taxonomy): Bacteria > Pseudomonadota > Alphaproteobacteria > ATCC43930 > CGMCC-115725 > AP-15. Next base: position 37,152 of record CAWBFS010000014.1, on the reverse strand, counting down.
GTCGGCAATGCCGGTGCGCAACAGGTGCGGCATTTGCGTCGACGCCGAGAGGGTGACGCGGCCGGTGGCGGAATCGAAAGCGGCGACGGCGCCGCGCGGCTCCAGCGGCATCGCCGCCTGCCGCCCTGACGTGAACGTAAATTCGACGACTTGGTGCGCTGCTGCGAAGACGGCAGCAACGCCTGGGGTCTCGAAGCGCGCGTCGATAAGCGTGTTCTGCGCCGCCATGCCATGGACCAGCGGCGCGCCGGGCGCCAGCGCCTGGTCGAGCGTCACGACCGGCGTCTCGGCGGCGATCTCGACCGTGACCTGTTCGGCGAGATCTTCGGCCTCAGCAGCGGTGTCGGCGATCACCGCGGCGATCGGCTCGCCGACATAGGTGACACGCTCATGGGCGAGGATCGGCTGCGCAACCGGGACATAATCGGGGCGATCGAGGCGCGGGCAGATGGGTTTGACATCGCCGAGAACAGCCGCGGTTATCATTGGCACTTCCGGCGGTGCGTTCACGGCGAGGATGCGGCCGCGCGCGACCGGGCTGCGCACGAAGCGCAATATGCGCGCACCATGCGCGAGGTCGGCGGCGTACCGGCCGCGGCCTTGCAGCAGAACCGGGTCTTCGTAGCGCGGCAGTGGGCGCCCGACCCACCTCACCGCGCAAACGCCTGGTCCAAGGCCCGCCCGACCATCGCCCGCACCAGATGTCGGCGGAATTCGGCGTTCGCGTGAATGTCCTCCAGCGGGTCGATCGCCGCCGCCGCGATGTTACCGGCGTCGCGAAAAATGTCTGGCCCGCCGGCGGCGCCAGTCAGTAAAGCCTCGGCTGCAGCAATGCGTGACGGCCGGTCGGTGGCGCCGCCGACCCCGATCCGCGCTTCGACGATGCGGCCGTCTTCGAACCGCAGAAAGGCGGCGCACATCGCGAGCGCGAAATCGCCTGCTCGCCGGCTGAACTCGGCAAAGCCCGTCCGCCAGCCATCATCGAGCAGCGGCAGGCGGATCTCGGTCAGGAGCTCGTCCGGTTCCAAGCTCGTCGTGAGCGCGCCGACGAAATACTCGTTCGGCCGCAAGCTGCGCTGCCCGCGCCGGCTGACGATGACGAATTCGGCATCGAGCGTCGCCGCCAGCAAGCACCATTCGGAGGCCGGATCAGCATGAGCGATGCTTCCGCAGAAAGTGCCGCGAGAGCGGATCGGAAGATGCCCGATGTGCCGCGCCACCCGCGGCAAAAGCGCGCCGACGCGCACCCGCGGCGACGGGCGCCTCGAAACGAGCGTGCCGGGCGAGCGCCCCAATGAGCAACCTGCCGCCGTCCTCGCGCACATAATCGAGCGCATCGATGCGATTGATGTCGATCAGGCTCGCGGGGCGGGCGAGCCGAAAATTCATCGCCGGCACGAGGCTCTGTCCGCCAGCAAGGATCTTTCCTTCCTGACCGTGAGCGGCAAGCAGATCGAGCGCATCGTCAATCGTGCGGGGCGCAAAATATTTGAACGAAACGGGTTTCATCAGCAGATAAGCAGCGCCCGAGCATCACCTGCTATTTACGCTAAACGACCCTCCGGACAAATCAAGCTGCAAGAGCGAAGCGATTGCGAGTGCGTGAAGCGCCACGGAAGGGAGTACGAGAGCATCTCGTGCTAGTATTCGGCCAGCTATTCGGCCAGCAGGGCGGCCTCCTATTCTGGAGCGGATGCATGCGACGGTCACGCCACGCTTTTGACGAGGCCAGAACGCGCGCGGTGGCGTGGCTGACCGCGTGGGATTCGCAAGGCGCTCACCGGACCGCGACGGTTGGCGACGAGGCGGGCGCTAATTGGCTCGCGCATGAGGCGGCCGGCCTCGGCGCCGAAGTAAGCACCGAAATGTTCGAGCTGGATCGGCTGGACCCGGTCGCCTGCTACCTGGAGCTGGACGGCGAACGCATCTCGGCGGTGCCGGCATTCGATGCTCCCGGTACCGGCGCCAACGGCATGACCGGCACTCTCAGCCTCAGCGGCGACGACGAGGCCATCCTCCTGGCCAAGCTGACGCCACGATCGGTTTACACCGGAGAATACGAGAGGCTGCGCCGCGACACGGCGCATCGCGCTCTGGTGATCGTCTGCACCGGCGAGCGGCCCGGCATGGGGCTGCTCAATGCCGAACGGTTTCGAAATCCTTACGACGCGCCGGCGATCCATGTGTCGAGCGAGGCGGGCGAGAGCGTGCTCGCCGGCGCCGAACGCGCTGCACCCGCCCGAATAGTCGCAGAAAACCGATATGTTCCAGCGGCCGCCCGCAATGTGGTCGTCGCGATCGCCGGCTCCCGTTGCGCCGCTCCTCCAGTGGTGGTCATGACGCCGCGCAGCTCGTGGTGGCAGTCGACCGCCGAGCGGGGCGGCGGCATTGTCTGCTGGCTCGAATCACTGCGCGCGTTGATTGCGGCCCCGCCCGGCTGCGACGTGGTCTTTACCGCAAACAGCGGTCATGAGCTCGGCCATCTCGGTCTCGATGACTTCGTGGCGCGCCGGCCGGGGTGGGAGCGGCCGATTTCCGAAGGGGGCGCTACCTGGATACATTTCGGCGCGAACATCGGCGCGGCCGGCGGCGAACTCTCGGTGCAATCGGCTGATGACGATCTGCGCCAATTGACCGAGACCGAACTGGCTCGCGCCGGTCGAGCACCCGACGTAGTCGCCCCCAAGACCCTCGTGCCCAGCGGCGAAACCCGTGACATCCACCGCGCCGGCGGACGTTACGTCACGTTGGTCGGCAGCAATCCCTGGTTCCATCTGCCGCAGGACCGCTGGCCGCACGCGGTCGATGCCGACACCGTGACCCGCATTGCCGCGGCTGCCGCCGCTTTGGTAGTCGAGCTGACGCGCTGACGGTAGGCTTCCGTCCACCATTACCAGAGCATCTCCTGCAAGATTCGAAAATGGCGGAACCATATTGTCGGGAACCGGCAGCATCCCCGCGTTCCAATCCTCCCACAAGAGGCGCAGCTCGTTCAGCAAATCGGGGCGCTTGCGGGCCATGTTGCCGCGTTCGCGCGGGTCGTAGCCGATATCGAACAGGTACTCCTTGTCCCTCACCTTCAAATATTTCCAATCGCCGCGGCGGACCGCCCGCTGGCTGCGGTTGGCCATCCGCCAATAGAGGGTGCGCTCGCCCGGCGGCGCATGTCCGGTCAACACCGGCATCAGATCCCTCCCGTCCAAAGGATGGTCGGCATCCGGCATGACATTGGCCGCGGCCAGACAGGTCGCCGTCAGGTCCATTGTAATGCACACCTGGTCGGTGACCTGGCCGGCTTTGATATGCCCGGCGCGCCAGACAATCTGCGGCACCCGCAGACCGCCCTCCAGCAGGTCCCATTTGCGGCCGACAAAGGGCCAGATGTTCGAATACCGCTCGCCGCCATTGTCGCTGGTGAAGACCACCAGTGTGTCCTTGCCGGAATGCCGCGCCGCGTCGATGACCCGGCCGATCCCGGCGTCCAGGATCTGCATCATCTCGCCATAGATGCGCGGGCTGCCGCCCTCCATGATTTCCGCGCGGTCGACCTCCCGCTCGCGCGCCGCCGCCTCGATCGAGGGGGCCGACCACGGCCAATGCGGCGCGTTGTAGTGCAAGCTTAGAAAATAGGGCCTGGGCGATCGGGCGGCCGCCTGCACGTAAGCAAGCGCCCGCTCGCTCAGCATGTCGGTGACATAGCCTGCCCGCTCGACCGGCAATTCGCCTTCGTACAGGTCGGGGTCGCCGCCCTCGCCCTTATGCGTGTAGTAACCAGTGAACCCGCCCATGATGCCGAAAAATTCGTCGTACCCGCTCTTCAGCGGGCCGTATTTCGGCAAAAATCCGAGGTGCCATTTCCCGATCAGTGCGGTGCGGTAGCCGGCCGTGCGCAACAGCGAAGGCAATGTCGGAAAGCCGGGCGGGATCCCCATCTCGGGCTCGTCGCGGTTGGCGGGGCGCAGCGGCTCGACCGAGGCCGAGCTTCAGGCGGTACTGGTACCGCCCGGTGATCAGCGCGACACGCGTATTGGTGCAGAGCGGCGCATTGGCGTAGGCCTGCGTAAAACGCACCCCTTCAGCGGCGAGCCGGTCTAGCGCCGGCGTCGGGTAGCCGGTCTGCCCGGTGCAGCCGAGATCCGCGTAACCGCAGTCATCAACGACGATGAAGATGATGTTCGGGCGATCCGGGCGGGTCATAGCGGGCTCCTCGCAGTAGCTGTCAGTGCGGTCGCGTTGCACTTATCAGCTGTTGCGGCTTGATCGGCGTCGAATTCACCTCGACGCCGAACGGGGCCAAGGCGTCGCAGACGGCGTTGGCGATGGCTGCCGGCGGGGCGACGGCGCCGCCCTCGCCGACCCCCTTGACGCCGAGCGGGTTGAGCGGCGACGGCGAGTGCTGGTGAACGATCGCGCATTGCCGGGATGTCGCCGGCGGTCGGGAGCGCGTAATCCATCAGCGAGCCGGTCAGCAATTGCCCGTTCGCATCATAGGCGATCGCCTCGAGCAAGATGCCGCCGAGCCCCTGAGCGGCGCCGCCCATGATCTGGCCCTCGACCAGCATCGGGTTGACGACGACGCCGCAATCATGGGCGACGGCGTAGTCCTCGATGCCTACGCGCCCGGTCTCGGCGGTCGACATCGACAATCGCGACATGCACGGCATAGCTCCAAGTGACCGTTTGCGGCTGCCAGTAATAAATCTCCTCGAGGCCGGCATCGACCCCTGGCGGGCGTTCGTTGTCCCAGCCCGGACGCGCCGCCTGCGCGATCCTGGCGAGGCTCACCTTGGCGCCGGGGACCCCAACCACGCCGACGCCGCCATCGCGCAATTCGAGATCGGCCGGCGCACATTCCAGCAGGTTGGCGGCGATGGCGAAGACCTTATCCCGGAGCCGCTCGCTCGCGTGGTGCATCGCCGCCGACAATGTGACCGTGCTGCGGCTCGCCATCGTGCCAAACCCGATCGCGATCGCCGCCGTGTCGGCGAGGGATATGACGACGTCCTCTGGCGCTACCTTCCACAGGTCGGCCGCCACCTGCGCGAAAATCGTCTCCATCCCCTGGCCCTGCGGGCAGGCACCGGAAGAGACGTAGATTTTCCCTGACGGGTCGATGCGGACGAAGGCGCTTTCGAAGGGCCCGACGCCGGTCCCCTCGATATAGCAGCCGATGCCGAGCCCGAGGTGGCGGCCCGCTGTCCGCGCCTCGCTCTGACGCTGGCGGAACGCCTCGACCCCGCCGACCGCATCCAGCGCCTTCTGCAACGCGGCGGGATAATCCCCGCTGTCATAGACGATCGGCTCGCCATCCCGGTAGGGAATGCCGACGCTTGTACGGCATCTCGTCGGCGCGGATCATGTTGCGCCGGCGCACCTCGGCCGGCTCCAGGCCCAGGGTTCGCGCCACCAAATCGATGGTCCGCTCCATCGCGAAGGCGGCTTCCGGCCGCCCGGCGCCGCGGTATGGGGCGTTCGGGACCTTGTTGGTGACGACGATCCTGCCCGACGCCGCCAAATTCTCGATCTTGTAGGGGCCGGTCAGGTGGACGGCGGTGTTGTAGGCGACGCCGGACCCGATCGGGTTCCACGCGCCGCAATCGACAATGTAATCGTCGCGCAATCGCGAGGATATGCCCGTCATCGTCAAACCCGACCTCGACATCGTGCAATTGGTCGCGCGAATGCGTCGCGCTCATCAGGTGCTCGCTGCGCCCCTCGATCCAGCGCACCGGCCGGCCGAGTTTGCGCGCGAGGAAGGTGACCAGCAGGTCTTCGGGGTACACATGCCCCTTGCCGCCAAACCCGCCGCCGACGTCGAGCGCGACGCAGCGCACCCGCGCCTCGGGCAGACCCAATAGCGAAGCGGCTTCGCGCCGCACCCAGTGAACCACCTGGGTCGAGGACCAGATCGTCGCCGAGTTGGTGCGCGGATCATAGGCGCTGACGACGCCGCGGCACTCCATCGGCACAGCGGCGTAGCGGTGGTGATAGAACCGGCGGCGCAACCGGTGCGGAGCGCCGGCCAGAGCGGCATCGGCATCGCCCCTGCCGACCGAGAAGGCGCCGATCAGATTGGTCTGAAACCGGTCATGGACAATCGGGCTGTCCGGGCGCAACGCCGCCTCGGGGTCGACCACCGCCGGCAACTCTTCGAGGTCCCAGGTCACCAGTTCGGCCGCGTCTTCGGCCTGGTCGCGGCTCTCCGCGACAATGATCGCGATCGCCTCGCCGACATGCCGCACCTTGTCGTGCGCCAATAGCGGCTGCTGCGGATTGAGGAATTTATGCTGGATGACCGAGGTCCATTTGCTCGGCAACGAGATTTGCCCCTCCGGCACCGGCGGCAGCAGCTGCAACAGATCGGCGCCGTTGAGAGCGAGCATCGACGCCGGGCGCCGCGGCGGCGCGCGACAGGTCGACCGAGCGAATGCGCGCATGCGCCACCGGGCTGCGGACCAAAACGGCGTGCAGCATGCGCGGCAGGACGAGATCGGCGATGAATTGCCCCTGGCCCCGTCAGCAGCCGGCGGTCCTCGCGCCGCAACAGCGAGCGGCCGACATAAGGGGCGCCAATGTCGCTCATGGTTAAGACCTCACTCCCGCCCGCGCGAGTTTGTGGGAATTGCTGAACCCGGTCAAACGGGACCGATCCATCAGCGGATGCAATCGAACGAGACTTGATCATACGAGCAGAGCGTTCAAAAGCGTCCCCAGCCTCTGGGTGAAGGTCAATCCCTTCTTCTGGTTGGTGGGTTTCGATCTGCCTCGCGAGTGGCTCGGCATTCGATCAGATATGTGATAGGGAAGAATAATTGGAGGTCGGGGCGCTTCCGCTCCGAGCATTCCGCGCCCCGCGATACCTTGCGAGCCGCCGCGGGACGATGTTTCCCTATCTATGCCCTCTCGGGCGCGTTCAACCGGGCATGCGGCTCCGCCCTTTGGGAGCTAGAGGGGCGTGTCCGACGAACCCCAATGCATCGAGCCGCGTGGCCGGTATCAATTCACGGACGAAGAAATCGAGAGCTTCCTCGCTGCGAAGTGGCGAATGGAGGAATGCGAAGTATGTCGTCAGGCGACAATCTGGGGGTATTTTAGGCCTCGGCCACTGTCGCTCATCCCTGCGTCGGATGGGACCACCCACACTATTGGCCAGGCGCTTACTTCCGTTCTAAGATTATCTTGTAACAATTGCGGAAACACGAAATTCCTGGATTTGGAAGTCATCAAACGCTGGCTGGACGCCAAATTAAAATGAACACGCCGCCGCGTGTCGTAAGTGAGGATGACATCGCCGAATTTCTTGCGGAGAAGGTTGCGCCGAGCGGGAGCGGTTCCCATGATCCGAGTATGGACGCAGCGTGGAAATCCTCAGTCGATACCCGACTTGGAGAGTTGAAGGGCGCGCTCGATGGTTTACGGCTCGAGTTTTACCATCCTTAGCGGAGCAATAGGATTGGTGGCTGCGGTAACGGCTATAGGTTTTGCTTTCTTCGGCGTCCAATTCAATCGCCTGGATGCAAAAATTGACGCGATCCCCCAGCGCCTATCCGAAGAATTCCGCGCAATGCGCGCGGAAATGGCCGCTCAGACCAGCGCCATCGCGAATTCGATCACGGCCACAAAGCAGGCACAGCCTCAGATTTTTGTGCTCCCCGAACCGCAACCAACGCCAACCCAGCAACCGCCCTCACCTCAGATCGTGCCGTCTCCTCGTCAGTCACCGAGACCATAACCCTGTTTATCCGCCATCGCCGCGTTGTGGGAGGTGCTGTGATAAGAATCATAAGCTTCTCTTGCGGCAAAGGAAAAAGAACGGCGACGGACCTTTGCCTCACAATGGCGGGGTGCTGTCGATATTCGGCCCGCACTTTTGTGCAACAATCGTTGCAGCGAGGGTAGGGCGGATGTAATCCGCCATTTTTGCCTCCATCGGAATCCCGCTTGCCGGATAACCGAGACAAGCAATCTTACGATCAGGCCCCGGTATCCCGGTAAATAAGATGGCGGATTGCATCCGCCCTACGCCTGCTGTGCTATCGACGCTTGTTGCAGTACCCTGGCGTCCGATGTGGCGTTCGGGAGGCGGTGATCATGGAGATCGATACCGAGCGCGTGGACGCGGCGGTTCTCGCGCTGCTCCTGCTCGGTCTGCATGACGGTTGTCGCGTATGGAAGGGATTTGATTGGGCCGCGATGGAGCGGCTGCACAAGAAGGGCTTCATCTCCGATCCCGTAGGAAGGGCGAAGTCGGTCATCCTTACCGAGGAGGGACAGCGCGAGGCTGAGCGCCTCTTTGCCGAGATGTTCGCCGTCCGCGGATGATGGAGTAGATATAAGCCAGTTTAGTTTGGCCCTCACGAGCGCTACCGTTTACTCGGCGACACGAGACCAGACGCACGATCGCGTCCCCATTTCGTGGAACACGGATCGCGGCGAAGATCTTCGACAAAGCTATAACTGCCATGACACCGTTGGCGGGTGTGATTATTGGATACCTATTTGGCAGCAAGACGGATGGCCATAAACCCTCTCCAACAAATTAGGCCAGTACCGGGTAGGCGCTACCAACGGGCTGGCATTCTCAGGAAGCTCGTTAGTCTTTAAGCGTCTGCGGCGGAGCACAGTGTGTGCCCGGTGTGCCTGCTGTCCGGAGGACGTGTTCGTCGCTCCGGCGAGGTTGAGGCTGCCGCTCCGGGTGGCACGCGCGCCGCTGAAACAGCAACACTAAAATTGCCATAATGTTCGTGTCTCATGAACTTCGGGAAAGTGCCGATGCGGGGCGCCGCGTGACGGGGCGAGGTGAAGCAATTGCTGCTATTTGGCTGCAAATAACAGCAAAAACAGCGAGGAGAGCTGGGGGAGAACCGAGCCTGATCTGCACCGACAAACCCTCATCTGCACCTGATAAAACAGGTGGAACAGGTGACAACGTTCTTTTGAAGCTCGGCGATGCTCGCTGCCTCGATTGATTCGCCGCTATGATGGGGCGATGGAGGTATCCGGCGCGGATAACCTCGGGGAGGACAGCCATGCAACCGTTGCGGAGTTTTCTGTTTGCGCCGGGGAATCATGCGCGGCGGGTCGAGAAGGCGCTGTCGCTCGACGCCGACGCGGTGATCCTCGATCTCGAGGATGCGGTCGCGACGGCCGAGAAGAGGGCGACGCGCGAGGCGGTGATCGCGGCACTGGTGCGCCCGACGGCGAACGCTGCTCTATGTCCGCGTAAATGCGGTCGACACCGAGTTCTGTTACGGCGATTTGGCGGCGATCGTCCGCCCGGGGCTCGACGGCGTCATTCTGCCGAAGGTCGAAAGCGCTGCATGGGCTCGCGACGGCCGACTGGCTTCTCGCCCAGCTCGAGCGCGAGCAAGGGCTGGTGCCGCGCGCGATCGACCTGGTCCCGATCATCGAGACTGCGCGCGGCCTCAACCAAATCGACGCGATCCTCGCGACCGGCACCCGGGTCAAGCGCATCGCTTTCGGCGCCGGCGATTTCACGCTCGATGTGAACATGGCGTGGAGCCGCGACGAGGCGGAGCTGGCCTATGCCCGCGCCAAGATCGTCACCGCGTCCCGCGCCGCCGGCATCGAGGCGCCGTTCGACACGGTGTGGGTCGATCTGGCGGATGAGGAGGGGCTCGAAGCGTCGGCCCGCACGGCTTTGGGGTTCGGCTTCCAAGGCAAGATGTGCATCCACCCGAACCAAATCGCGATCGTCAACCGCGTCTTCACCCCGAGCGAGGCGGAGATCGCCTTCGCGGAGCGGGTCGTCGCCGCCTTCGCGCGGGCCGAGGCCGAGGGCAGCGCCGCCATCCAGCTCGACGGCAAATTCATCGATTACCCGATCCTCTACCGCGCGCAGCGGGTGTTGGAAAAGGTCGCGGCGATCCGCGCGCGGGAGAGGCAGTGATGACAAAAGCCGCGGCGGGTCCGCTCGACGGCGTCACGGTCCTCGATTTGTGCAGCTATCTCGCCGGCCCCTATGGCTGCACTCTGCTTGCCGATCTCGGCGCCGCGGTGATCAAGATCGAATCACCGCAAGGCGACATGCTCCGCCAGTTTCCGTCGAGCCTTGCAGGCGAGAGCCGCTTCTTCCTCGGCGCCAACCGCGGCAAACGCGCGCTCGCGCTCGATCTGAAGCAGCCGGAAGGGCTGGCGGTCCTCCACAGGATGGTCGAGACCGCCGACGTCCTGGTCGAGAATTTCCGGCCGTCGGTGCCGGCCCGGCTCGGCATCGACTACCCGCGGCTAAAGGCGATCAATCCGCGGCTCGTCTATTGCGGGCTGACCGGCTACGGCGACCGCGGACCGTTGAGCGAGAAGGGCGGCTTCGACCAGGTCCTGCAGTGCCTCAGCGGGATGGCGGTCTTTCAGGGCGGCGGGGCCGACAAGCCGCAGGTGGTGCTGGGCTCGGTCCTCGATTACTTCACCTCGGCGCTCCTCGCCTACGGCGTCGCCGCCGCGCTGTTCAAGCGCGAGCGCGGCGGCGTCGGGCAGTATTTGAGCCTCTCGTTACTGCGCAGCGCATTGACGATCCAGGCCGGGCGTTTTGTCTGGGCCGAGAGCGAGGGCCGCGAGGTCGCACGCGATTCCGGCGCCGGCGGGCTGACCGGGATCCATCCGACAAAGAACGGGTCTCTCTATATCTCGGTTCATTCGAACCATTTCTTTGCCGCGCTGTGCGAGCTGGTAGGCCGGCCGGAACTGGCCCGCGACCCGCGTTGCGCGACGATGCGCAGCCGCGCCGCGCATGCCTCGGAGCTCGTGCCGGAATTGCGCGCCGCGCTCGCCGAGCGAAGCGCCCTGGAATGGGAGGAAATTTTCGGCGAGCGCGTGCCCTGCGCGGCGGTGCGGCCGATCGAGGACATGTTCGATCACCCCCAGGTGCTCGCCGAAGATCTGGTCGCCACCCTCGATCATCCGGTCGTCGGCCGCTATCGCACAATGACAAAGCCGATCAAATTCGCCGGCACGCCGGGTCCCCTGCCCTCCCCGTCCCCGACCTTCGGCCAGCACAGCGACGAGATCCTCGCCGGGCACGGCTATTCGGCCGCAGAGATCGCAGCGCTGCGCGACCGCGGTGTCGTGAAATAAGGCTGTGCGCTGCCTCCTATCCTTACTCCGCTGCGGCCCGGCGCTTCACGGGTTTCGGCCAGCGCGCGGCGACGAGTGGCAACACCTCCTCGATCAGGTGGCGGGTCTGGGACAGCATTTCGTCGTCGCCGCGGGCGGCCGGGCGCAGGATGAATTTGGAGATTCCCGCCGCGACATAGGCGGCGATGCGCTCGACGACCGCCTCGGCATCGCCGATCGCGAAATAGCGCGAAGGATCGCGGCCGGTGCGTTTGCTGTAGGCTTCGAACAGCCGGTCGAGACCGGGATCGTCCGCCCGGCCGAAACGGAACGGGATGCCGGCGCCGTAATGGTCGTCGTCGATCGGCGCGGCCCTCGGCGGCTGCAGCAGCGCGGATGCCGGCGATGACGCTAGCGACCTGGTCGGGCGTTTCGGCGCCCGCCTGCCAGCCGGTGCCGAACCGCGCGGTGCGCCGGATCGCCGCCTCGGACGAGCCGCCGATCCACATCGGCAGATCGGGCTGCACCGGCTTTGGCGAGATCGAGGCGCCGGACAGCTGATAATGGACGCCCTCGAAATCGACCGTTTCCTCGCGCCACAGCCGGCCGATGATCTCCAAGCCCTTCATCGGTCTTGCGGCCGCGCGTCTTGGTGTCGAGGTTGAGGGTGCGCCATTCCGGCGCCGAGCGGGCTGCCGATCCCGAAGGCCGGCAGCAGGCGGCCTTCGGACAACACGTCGATCGTCGCGCATTGCTTGGCGACCAGGACCGGGTCGCGAAACGCCAGCGAGAGCACATTGACGCCGAATTTGAGGCGGCGGGTCCGCCCGGCGAGCGCCGCCATGACCGACATGCATTCGAGGATCGGCTCGCGGCTGACGACCCGATCCGTTTGCCACAGCGAGTTGACCCCGCCCGCCTCGCACAGATCGACCCAGCGCCAATAGCCGCCGACGCCGGAGAACGGGAACTCCATCAGGCCGAGCCCGATCGCGACATTCCTCGGCATCGTGCCCTCCTCCATCCTATGAGCCCCGCCTCTCTCCGCGGCAAATTCCGGCGGGTAGTATTGCGGAGTCTCGGCGCGGTCAAACATTCCGTAGTCGCGGATCACCCGGACGCGGCGGTGGCGGATATCACGGCCGCCTTGCGGGGCCTTCACCAGCCGCCGCATCACGCCATGACGTGAGGAGAATGAATTTCCCGGGCTGGACGATGCTTTCGAAAACATCCGAGTTGACAAGACCGGGATCGGCCGTGTCGAGCAATCCGAGCCGGGAGGCAACAGTGCCGGCGTCGGGTTTGTCCGGCAGGCCTTCCGGAGCGGCTTCCGACAACCCGATCAGCTTCGCCGCGGCCGCCGTCTCGTCAAACCGCTGCTCGCGAAGCACCTGGCCGGCGGGCAGCCGGTTATCGGCGATGATCTCGCCGACCCGGAGATGATAATCGCCAAAGACCTCGGTCCGGCCCTTTTGCTGAACTTCGTGATGGCGGGCGCGGGTGCGCCAGCGGATCACCGCCTTCTCGTCCCGCCATATCGAAAGCGAGAGCAGCCAGCCCTCTCGGCGCAGGCTGGAAAACCGCTCGTTGTCGATAAACCCGTCGATCTGTTCCAGCTCGGGCCGCAGCGTCTTGGCGTAGCCGAGATAGGCTTCCCACTGCTCCGGCTTCGGGTTCACTTCGAAAATAACTGCGAACATCATCTCTGCTCCTGATGACGATGTATCGTGCACTCGGCAGGCGGTCCAACGCGATCAATACGGCCAATTCCGTAGTATCGCGCGATGACATCACGCCGGCGCAGGCTTAATTTGCCGACATGGAAGCAATTCAGCCATCGCTGGCCGAAGTCGCCGCGCTCGTCGGCAATCCCGCTCGCGCCAACATGTTGACCGCGTTGCTCGACGGCCGCGCCTTGACCGCCACCGAGCTCGCCTATGCCGGCGGCGTCGCGCCGCAGACCGCGAGCGGCCATTTGGCCCGGCTGACCGACGGCCGGCTTCTTACCCTGGCAAAGCAGGGCCGGCATGCCTATTACCGGCTCGCCTCACCGATGATCGGCCGGATGCTCGAAAGCATCATGGCGGTCGCGGCGGACGGACCGCCCCGCTACCAGCCGCGGTGGCGCGGCGGCGACGCGCTGCGCAATGCGCGCACCTGCTACGACCATCTCGCCGGGCGGCTCGGCGTGGCGCTGGCCGACGCGCTGGCGGCGCGGGACTATGTTTCGCTGTCTGAAGACGGCGGCATGGTCACGCCTGAGGGCGAGGCGTTCTTGTTGGAATTCGGCGTCGACCTGCGCGAAAAGAGCCCGTCTCGCCGACCCTTCTGCCGGCCGTGCCTGGATTGGAGCGAGCGCCGGACGCATCTTGCAGGCGCTCTCGGGGCGGCCCTTGCGGCGCGCTGCTTCGATCTCCACTGGGTCGCCCGCATGCGCGACACCCGAGCGCTGCTTGTTACAGAGGAGGGCAAGCACGGGTTCTCCGAGACATTCGGCATATCGCTAGCCGCCTGAGGCTTGCGTCGGGCGCACGAGTTGTGGCCCGATCCTGACCGATGGGTCGCGAGGGCAGAGAATGAGAGTGTTCACGACACTGCCGCAGGAGGATCTGCGCAAGGTCGCGCCGGCGGCCCGGGCGATCGAGGCGGAAGGCTATGACGGCGTCGCCTCGATGGAGAACAAGCACGACCCGTTTCTGGCGCTCGCGGTGGCGGGGGCCGCGACCGAACGCATCGAATTGCACACCAGCGTCGCGATCGCTTTCGCCCGCACGCCGATGGCCGTCGCCCAAACCGGCTGGGACCTGGCGGGCGCGACCGGCGGCCGCTTTGTCGTCGGCCTGGGCTCGCAGGTCCGGGCCCACAACGAGCGGCGCTTCTCGGTGCCGTGGACCCCGCCGGCGCCGCGCATGCGCGAATACGTGCAGGTCCTGCGCGCGATCTGGCATTGCTGGAAAACCGGCGAAAGACCCGGCTACGAGGGTCAGCACTATCGTTTCACGTTGATGACCCCGAACTTTGCGCCCGAGCCGATCGACGCGCCGCCGCCCCCGGTGATGATCGCCGCAGTCGGCCCGGCGATGCTCAAAGTGGCGGCCGAGGAATGCGACGGGGTCAAATTGCACGGCTTCTGCACCCGCAGATATATCGAGGAGGCGGTCATGCCGCGCCTCGCAGAAGGGCTCGCCAAGAGCGGGCGCAAGCGCGAGAATTACGAGATCTCGGGCGGCGGCTTTCTCGCCACCGGCCCCGACGACGCCACGGTCGCGCGAATGTTCGAATGGGTGCGCGAGCGCGTCGCCTTCTACGGCTCGACCCAGGCCTATTGGCCGGTATTTGCCGTGCACGGGCTCGAGGATCTCGGCCATAAGCTCAACGCAATGACCCGGCAGGGAAAGTGGAGTGAGATGGCCAAGGAGGTGCCGGACGATGTCGTGCATCTGTTCGCCGCGGTCGGCCGCTACGACCAGATCGTCAAGGCCATTGCCGAGCGCTTCGGCGGGCTGACCGACGCGCTGAACGCGCGGGCCAATGCGGCGCAGCCGGGCACCTGCCGCGCGACCTGATCCAAGACATCCGCCGCGTCCCGCACGCCTTCCAGGGGTTCAGGCGCGCTGAACAGATTGACGCGTGAGCAGAGGTCACCCGTCCCTAAAGCGGGATCACCAGCAATGTGTCGATCTTCTGGCTGTCGAGGACGACGAGGCGCTCGATGAAGCGGTAGGGCTGGCTCGTCAGAGCGATGCGGTCGAGATAGCGGCCGGCTGCGAACAGCGCCATCTCGCCGTCGTGCATGATCCGCACCGCAATAAAGTTCGATCGCACCTGCGCCACTGTCGCGTCGACCTGCTCAATGCGAATGGGGCCGACGATGTGCCGGTACCGGTGCGGTTCGAAAATATTGGCCTGACGCAGCGCAGTGACGCGGTCGATCAGCATGCCGCGCGACGCCGCATAGACGACGCCGTGCGGCAATCCGGCCTCGTGACTGGTGCGGCTGGTGATCACGTAGCGGCACTGCTCGACAAAGAAGTCGGGCCAGTCTTCGAGCCGCTCCTCGTCGATGCAGTCGACATAGGCGGCGATCAGCTCTTGCACGCCGAGCCGGACGGCGACGTTGTCCATGAGGCGCGTCAGCTGCCGGTCAGCGCGCGGTATTCCTTCCAGAAGCCGCGGATCGCCGCTTCGCTGGCGCGGAAAGGCTGCGGCTCGGCGTCGTACCCGCCCATCATGACGACGCCGGTGTCCTCGTCGTTGTAGCGAATTCCGCGCTGGACCAGCCCGCCGATGCAGCCGTCCTCCATCGAGATATAGCCGGCGGCTCCGACCAGATTGCCTTGCCGGAGGCGGCGTTCGGTCATCGTCTCGTCGTCGTCCTCGAAGCCCAGATGGATCCATTCGAGCTCGGTCTTTTCGAGCCCGCGCGGGCGGATCACGCGAACCGCAATCGTGTTGCGGATCTGCTGCAGCACCATGCTCGGGAACACCGTCAGGATCTGCACCGAGACCCTGTCGCCATATTCGTCGACCGATTCGATGACCGAGCTGTCCTTGAGGCCGAACCCGCTGTCCGAGCGCAGCGCCGCCTCTTTGTAATCGGCGTCTTCCTGCGCGTAGTCGAGTTTCGAATAGCTGAAGTGATGCGCCCCGCTGTCGTCCATGTCGATCCCGCCCTCTTGGCTGAGGCGGTTGATCCGGAAGGTCGTCAGAAACAGATGCAATATGCTGGCGTGGTAGGTGTCCTTGATGTTTTCGGCATAGAGCTTCCAGTTATTGGGGAGTACCTGCGTGCTGCGGCCGAGAATGCGGGCGGGCCGGTTCAGCACGCGGCTGATGCCGGCGGAAATTTTCGGTCCGAGATAAGTTTGGAGATCGGGCGTGTCGTCGCGGAACGACCCGAAGACCAGGCCGGCGAACTCGGCCACCCGTAGCCGCCGCAGATTGTGCTCGTCCTTGCGAAACTCGGGGGGCATGCCGCCTTGCCGCTTGACCCCGCGCTCGAATGCGACGCCGGTCAATTTCCCGGTCAGGTCATAGGTCCAGCCGTGATAGATGCAGCTGATCTCTTTGACGTTGCCGCGCCGCTCCAGGCACAACAGATTGCCGCGATGCGCGCAACGGTTGACAAAGGCATTGATCTTGCCCTCGGTGTCGCGGGCGACGATGACCGCGGTCTCGCCGATTGTCGTGGCGATGTAATCCCCCGCGTTCGGGATCTCGGAGGTCAGACACAGAAAATTCCAGGTCGGGCCCTTGAAGATCCGGTCCTGTTCGAGCCGGTATTGGTCGGGATCGGTGTAGAGGCGGAACGGGATCTCGGTCAGGCCATTCGAGGGCCACGGAACTCCCCGCATCGCGTCGGCGCCGAGCTCTGACATGTTTACCTCCTCCTCACGGTAATGGCAGCCATGATAGCAGGAACCCGGAGGCGGGGAAATTCGCTTGCGGGAACCTAGACCGATAGCCGACGATCAGCGACATAAAGCTTCCGCCGGAGGACCTCGGCATGGACGATCTCTATCTGCGCAGCGGCATCTTTCTCGCGCCGTTTCACAACCACGACGAGAACCCGACCTTGTCGATCGAGCGTGACCTCGAGCTGCTCGAGCATCTCGACCGGCTGAACTATCACGAGGCGTGGATCGGCGAGCACCATTCCGGCGGCTTCGAGCTGATCGCTTGCCCGGAGATGTTCATCGCCGCGGCGGCGCAGCGCACCCGCCACATCCGGCTCGGCACCGGCGTCGTGTCGCTGCCTTACCATAACCCGTTCATGCTGGCCGACCGCATGGTGCAGCTCGACCACATGACGCGCGGCCGGGCGATGTTCGGGGTCGGCCCCGGCGCGCTCGTCCATGACGCGCTGAAGATCGGCATCGACCCCGGCGACCAGCGGCGCATGATGAACGAGGCGCTCGAGGTCATCATCCCGCTGCTGCGGGGCGAGATGGTCAATCGCAAGACCGACTGGTTCAACCTGACCGACGCGCAATTGCAACTGCGGCCCTATACCCACCCGACGATGGAATTGGCGGTGGCCGCCGCGCGCTCACCTTCAGGATCGCTGCTGGCCGGCAAATACGGCATCGGCATGCTGTCGATCGGCGGCACCGCCCCGAGCGCAGATGGAGCGCCATACCGCCAATTGGGGCCTCTACGAGGAGACTGCGCGCGCCAACGGCCATACGCCAAACCGCAAAGACTGGCGCGTCGTCGGCTTCTTCCACATCGCCGACACGCGCGAGCAGGCGCGCAAGAATGTGCAGTTCGGCGTGCAGGCCTTCGCCAACTATTTCCGCGACATCGCCACTTTCCCGATCATCCCGCCCGATGTCGGCGACCCGATCGAATGGCTGATCGAAACCGGAACAGCGTGTATCGGCACCCCCGACGATGCGGTCGCCTATGTCGAGCGCCTGGTCAAGGGCTCAGGCGGGTTCGGGGTCCTGTGCGAGCTGGCGCAGAACTGGGCCGATTGGGACGCGACCAAGCGGCATTACGAGCTGATGGCGCGCTTCGTGCACCCGCATTTCCAGAAGAGCCGCGATCTGTTGCGCGCCAGCTACGACTTCGCCGTGCGGCACCACGAGGATTTCCTTGGGAAAGCCAGCGCCGCGATCCAATCCGAGATCGAGCGGCACGCCGCCCGGCGCTCGGCCGAGACCAAGAGGTCCGCGGCCGAGTAGATGAGGCTCAGGGCCCGGGCGCCGCCGGGCGGCGAGGAGATCGCGGATTTCCTCGAGCAGCACCTCGCTGCGCGGTGGCGGAGGGGGGTGCGGCAAGCGCCGGCTCCTCACGCACGTGCAGCCGGGTCAGCGCCTTGATCAGCCAGAACACCGCAAAACTAACGATGAGGAACTGAATGACGGCGTTGAGGAAGACGCCGAAGTTCAGGGTGACGGCGCCCGCCTTCTGCGCTTCGGCGAGGGTCAACTCCGACGGGCCCTTCAAGGTGACAAAGATGTTGGTAAAATCGATGCCGCCGAAGAGGAGACCGATAAACGGGGTGAAAATGTCTTTCACCAAGCTGTTGACGACAGCGGTGAAGGCGACCCCGATAATGATGCCGACCGCCAGATCGACCACATTGCCGCGCATGATGAAAGCTTTGAATTCATCGATCCACCCGGGCCGGCGGACGCCGAATGGTATAGCAGCTCTTTCGCTCATGATAAATCTCCCTCCCCGGGCATTTGATTTGCTCTTTTGTTTTAAATACCTCGGATGTGTTTGGCGAATAGTTTTCCGGCAAGTGACAGGAGCCGCGGCTGATGGCTGACATTGCCCCAGCCGGCGCGGCGGCGATCGCCCGCGCCGGCGCATTGTTGCGCGGGGGCGGGTCGTCGCGTTTCCGACCGAGACCGTGTATGGGCTCGGCGGCGATGCGACCGACGGCCATGCCGTCGCCGCGATCTTCGCAGCCAAGGCCCGGCCCCGCTTCAACCCGCTGATCGTTCATGTTTGCGATCTCGCCGAGGCCGAGATCTTGGCCATCTTCAATTCGACCGCCCATCATGCCGCCGCGCGGTTCTGGCCGGGACCGCTGACGCTCGTATTGACCAGGCAACCCTCAGCGGAGTTGTCGCTGCTGGCGAGCGCCGGGCTCGACACGGTGGCGATCCGGGTGCCCGCCCATCCGGTCGCGCAGGCGTTGCTGCGCGAGACGGGACGTCCGATCGCCGCGCCATCGGCCAACCGCTCGGGCCGGGTCAGCCCGACCGAGGCCGCCCATGTCGCCGAAGACCTCGGAGATGATGTCGCGCTGATCCTCGACGATGGCCCGACCCCGGTCGGGCTCGAATCCACGGTCCTGGATCTTTCGGGCGAGGCCCCTGCCCTGCTCCGCCCCGGCGCCGTCATCCTCGAGGCGCTAGCCGAACTGCTCGGACCCATCGCCCTTCCCGGATCAGGCCTGCCGAAATCACCGGGCATGCTGGCGAGCCATTATGCACCCCGGCTACCCGTCCGCGTCGCCGCAACCGCGGCCCGAGCCGGCGAGGCATTGCTCGCCTTTGGACCGGACGCGCCGCCCGACTTCGCTGAGGTGCTGTGGCTGAGCCGTTCCGGCGACCTCACCGAGGCGGCGGCCAATCTGTTTGCGATGCTGCACCGGCTCGACCGGCCCTGCTTTACCGGGATCGCGGTAATGCAGATCCCCGAGCATGGCCTCGGCCGCGCCATCAACGACCGCCTGCGCCGCGCCGCCGCGCGCGGGTATTGATAGCGTCAACTGCATCGTCTGAGCTCGCGCTTCATGGCAAGGTCCGCGAGTTGACGAGACCTGGCAAGCCACCTATCTAGTTTGTCTAGTCAGGATGCGCAGAATCGTGGCAAACCGGGACACAGATCAAGTTCGCTCGAATTGGCCGCTCCAGGACGCGAAGGCGCGGTTCAGCGAACTCGTCAGGAGGGCTCGCGAGCAGGGCCCCCAACATGTCAGCGTCCGCGGCGAGCCGGCCGTCGTCGTGGTCTCCGAGGAGGAGTTTCAAGAATTCACCTCATCGCGTCCCTCGATAGTCGACCACATTTTGGACGGAACGCCGTGGCCCGATGATCTGGTTGACGCGATCAATGCCCGACAGAGTGACGCAGGTCGAGACGTCGTCTTCTGATGTACCTCGTCGATACAAACGTCTTGTCCGAGGCTCGCCGCGGCAGCAACGAGGCTCGGATTTGGCTCCGCTCCGTCGATCCGGCCACAATCTATCTCAGCGTCATCACGCTCGGCGAGATCATGAAAGGGATTGCGCTGAAACTGAAAACCGATGCGCGCGCCGCTGCACCGCTGACCGCATGGCTGGAACAGCTACGGCACGACCACAGCGCCAGAATCTACCCATCAGCGACCGCGTCGCGCTCGAATGGGGTCGGCTGGCCGCCGAGCGGCCACGCGGCATGGCTGACGGGCTGATCGCGGCGACCGCGGCGGTCCACGGCAAAATCATCGTGACGCGCAACGTCGGCGATTTCGCAGATACCCGCGTTCCAGTTATCAATCCTTGGGACCGGTGATAGAGCGGCTGCACCGGGTCCGACGGGACCGAGGCGGGCGCACCGTAGCCGCCGAAATCCCCGAAATTGGCGGACGCTGTGCATCTTTGCCGGATCTCGATAGGCGCACGACCGACGAGATCCTCGACTACGACGAGCGCGGTCTGCTCGGCTGCGAGGTGAAGGACTTGCAGGTTGCAGAAAAGGGCGGCGAGTAAGTTGTAATCAGCCGATATCCGAAGTCACTGTCATTCCCACGAAAGAGACTGTAAGGATTGGCTATAACAGCACCTTGCGTCCTTCGAGACAGCTGCTTCGCAGCTTCCTCAGGATGAGGAATTTTCCTCAACGCCATCAAGGAATTACCTCATGATGAGGAGCGCCCGAAGGGCGCATCTCGAAGCACGCTCGGGCGCGCATTGCAGCCAATTCTTCACAAGTTCGAAAGCGGAAATCTATCTGCATCAGCTGGGTATGGATTCCGGCTCTTCGCTTCCGCTAGGGCCGGAATGACGAATTTGATCCTGCTCAGTTGCCCTGGCCTCGGGGTGCCTCCTTGGGGATCGGAGGGAGGGTCCCGTTCGATCCGCTGGCGACCTTGATCGACACTTACGCGGCCGAGCACGATCCAAGCCGAGCCCTCCTTAGGTGTCATAACATCGTGACGGGGGTGCGCAACGGATCTAACATCCTCGAGGTTGCGGCTTCGCAGGGGGGATCATCCCAGACGAGGGCGCCCGGGGAGGGGAGGAGAGCATGAAGCAAATCTTATTGGCCGCGATGGCTACCCTGTTGCCGCTGGGCACAGGCGCAAACCGCTGAAGAACTCACCAAAGGAGCGAGCGACCAGCACAATGTGCTGAACTACGGCATGGGCTACAATCTGCAGCGCTTCAGCCCGAAGACCAGATCAACAAAGACAACGTCAAGGATCTGGTTCCAGTGTGGAACTACAGGCTACGACGACAATCGCAGCGAAGAGTTGCAGCCGCTCGTCTACAACGGCGTCCTCTATGTGACCACCAATAGCGCGACGATGGCGATAGACGCCAAGACCGGCAGGCAGATCTGGAAAACCAAGGTTGACTATCCGCCTGAAACCCCGCGTATCGTCTGCTGCGGCATCATCAACCGCGGCGCTGCCCTATACGACGGCAAGATCTACCGCACTATGCTCGACGCCAATGTCGTGGCGCTCGACGTCAAAACCGGTAAGGAGGTGTGGAAGCAAAACGCCATCGACTTCAAGACCGGATATTCGATGACCGTAGCGCCACTGGTCGCCGACGGCGCGATCATCACCGGCATCTCCGGAGCGGAGTTTGGGACTGGCTGTTCATTGATGGCTGGGATGCGCAGACCGGCCAGCATCTCTGGCGCACCTACACGATTCCGGGACCGGCGAGCTGGGTAACGACACGTGGGCAGGGGACACCTGGGAGCATGGCGGCGGCTCGACCTGGATCACCGGCTCGTTCCACCCCGAGCTCCACACCGTCTATTGGGGCATCGGTAATCCCGGGCCATTCAACGCCGCCGTCCGCAAGGGCGACCTTACACCGACTCGATCCTGGCGCTCGATCCGAAGACCGGCAAGATCAAGTGGCATTACCAGTTCTCGCCCAACGACCCGTTCGATTACGACAGCGTCGCCGAAATGATCCTTGCCGACATCAATGTCGACGGAAAGCCGACGAAGGTGGTCATGGACGCGAACCGCAACGGGTTCTTCTACGTCCTCGACCGTACCAACGGAAAGACCGCTACTTCATCCTATGTCAACGTCAACTGGGCGTCCGCATCGACCTCGAGTCCGGGGGACCCGTCGAGACCGAGATCACGACGAGGGCGCGCGCCGTGTGAACCGGTAACCGTGTTTCCTTCGATTCTCGGCGGAAAAAACTGGTAGCCGATGTCCTTCAACCCGCAGAAGGGTCGCTCGCGCACAATACCCTGAACTTCGGCAGGCACTACAAGGCGATTGCGGTCGAATACAAGGCCGGCGACTGGTATCTCGGCATGGACCTCGCCGACCTCTGGGATTGGCCGCAGGGGCCCCGGGATATCTGAAGGCGATCGAGCCCTTGACCGGCAAGGCCAAATGGGAGGCGCCGAGCGATATTCCGCGCTTCTCGGGCGTGCTGTCAACCGCCGGCAATGTCGTGTTCAGCGGCCAGCTCACCGGCGAGTTCGAGGCGTTCGACGCCGACACGGTCGGCGAACTGTGGTCGTTCCAAACCGGGTCGGGGATCGAAGGCCAGCCGATCACCTGGCAGCAGGACAGTGTCCAGTACGTCGCCGTGTCGAGCGGCATCGGCGGCGTCTACTCGATCTTCTCAGGCGACGAACGGCTGAAGAGCGTCCCGGCGGGCGGCTCGCTCTGGTGTTTGCGCTGCACCGGGAGTGACCGGGCGCGGAGTGGCCGCGCTGACATTCGGAATCGATCGCCAATCGATCCGCGGCAGCCGGCGACCCCAATTCAGAAGACAAGCAAGTGCAAAGCGGCAAGGCCCTCTACGCAGAGCATCGTCCGCACTGCCATGGGTTCGGCATGGTCAATGCCGGAAATGTGGTGCCCGATCTGCGCGAGTTCCCAGCTGAGAACGAGCAACGCTTCGTCGACACCGTGACTTATGGCAAGAACAACCGCTTGCCGCCATGGGGCGATGTGCTGTCGTCCGCCGAGATCGAGGCGCTGTGGGCTTATGTCCGGACGAAGGGGAAATGACGAGCCGGCGATCGGCGGCCCTGTTCGCGGCCGCACTGCTGGTTGTCACTGGGTTGCGAGCGCCGGCCTGCGGCGAGGAGGTTGTCGGCGTATGCCTCGATGCGCACGTACCGCCGTGGTCCATGATGACGGGCCGGGCTGGCTTCGACTTGGCGGTCGCCAGTGTGGTCGCCAAACGGATCGGGCGGCAGCTGGCCGTTCAGTGGTTCGAGACCAAACCGGATCCGGACGACAGCACGACGTTGGCGGCGAACGCGCTTCTTTCCGATCGCCGGTGCCGGCTCGTTGGCGGCTATCCTCTGGTCGAGAGCGCCCTCGGGAAGCCCGGAATGAAATCGGCCAGAATGCCGGATTTTGTCGGCGCCCGACCCGACCGCGGGCGGGCGGTCGAGCTTGGAACTCTGGCGCCGAGCCAGGCCTATCATTTCGCGGCGCTGACGATCGTGCTTGGCGGGGCTGCGGCGTCGGCGCGGATCACCGGTCTGGCGAGCCTTGGCGGCCTCAAACTCGGCGTCGAGGGTGGCACGCTCGCCGACGCCGTACTGATGCTGTTCGGCGACGGCCGCTTCGTCAATCAGATCGCCCATGTCATCCCGGGGCGCGGCGAGCTCCTCCCGCGGCTCGAGCAAGGCCAGTACGACGCGACACTTGTCGAGCTGCGCCGCTTCGACGCTTACCGAGCTACGCACCCGGGAAACAAGATTGATGCCTTCCGGCTATTATTTTCCAATCGGCTTTAACATCGGGTTTGTCGGGGTGTCGGCCGACTCGGCGCCTCATCGAGCAGGTCGACCGGGCGATTGCAGACATGTCGGAGCACGGCGAGTTCCCGCCCCTCGCTCAAACCGCCGGCGTCACCGATCCACCGCCCCGCCCGCCAAACGTCTCACCCGATGTCACCGTCACCGACCTTCAGCGGAATTGACGCGCCGCCCGGCTGAAATCGAGATGGCCCGCGTGGTGAAAACTCCTGCCACTAAATAACAACATAAGAATTGGTCATTGCGAGGAGCCCATTAGGGCGACGCGGCAATCTTCGCCCCAGTTGCTGCTCCGTGGACGAGATCGCTTCGCGTTGCTCGCAATGACGCTCTTTTTTGATCGCAAGGATGACCCTTCACCACATTTAGCGGAAACGCCTATCGACAGGACATCAAGGAGGTCGATCTTGGGTGAAATCCAGCCAATCCGCAGCGAAGCGGATTACGAGGCGGCTTCTCTCCGCAGAGGTCGAGCGATTGTGGGTACCCGTTCGGAACGCCGGAAGGGGACCGGCTCGATGTATTGGCGACCCTGATCGACGCTTATGAGAGCGAGCAGCATCCAATGGATCTGCCCGACCCAATCGAGGCGATCAAATTCCGGATGGAGCAACAAGGCCTCACTCGCAAGGACCTGGAGGGCATCCTCGGAAGCCGCACTCGCATTGCTGAAGTGCTCAACTACCGCCGGGGCCTGTCGATCAACATGATCCGCCGCCTGCACGATAAGCTGGGCATTTCGGCCGAGGTATTGATACGACCGTCTCGCACAGAAGCGGCGTAGGCGAGTAGGCGCATTGAACAGCTTGGGGCGGTGGGTTTTGCGGAAAGCGTTTCCGCCGACGCGATGCGAACTGTCATAGCGGAAGACGCTGCGCATTTCCGCCCTACGCGTGCTGGACGTACGGCTATGACAACGGCTCACCTCATTCACGGCTTCCTCGGTGTCGGCAAGACCACACTGGCCCGGCAGCTCGAGCAGAAGATCTCCGGCGATCTGCTTCTCGCACGACGAATGGATGACGCGCCTCTACGGCGATGATCCACCCGTCGAGCACTTCGCGGAATTCTACCGCAGGGTTTATGAGCAGCTCGCAGAGGTATGGCCCAGATGTCTGGAATTGGGCGTGGATGTCGTGCTCGATTTCGGCTGTTGGACACGCCACGACCGCGATGTTCTGAGAGCAAGGATCGCCGAGATCGGCACAGAGGCACGCCTCTACCGCGTCACCTGCCCAGAGGACGAGGCGTGGCAACGCATCGAAAGACGCAACAGCCGTCTTCGGGGGAGCCTTTACATCGCCAGAAATACCTTTGACGTCCTCAAAGGCCGTTTTGAACCGCTCGACGACGATGAGGACCGCATAGAGATCGCCGGGTAGTACAGCAGCAAGGGTAGGGCAGAAAAGCCAACGCTCAACCCACCCTACAGACCGTCATGCCTTTAACGCCACCTCTCGCGCTTTTCTGATCGCCGCCAGGACCCGGCGCGGAGTGATCGGGGTCTCGTTGACTTCCGCGCCGATCGCGGCAAGCGCGTCGCGGACGGCGTTGGCGATGGCCGCGGGCGGGGCGACGGCGCCGCCTTCGCCCATGCCTTTCATGCCGTATTCGGTATGCGGGCGTCGGGGTGTGCAGATGGCCGATCTTGATCGCCGGCATTTCGGCGGCGCCGGGCAACAGGTAGTCGGCCAAGGTGCCGGCGAGCGGCTGGCCGGCCTCGTCGTAGGGGATCTCCTCGTACAGGGCGGTGCCGATGCCCTGCACGACGCCGCCGCGGATCTGGCCTTCGACGAGCATCGGGTTGACCATCGTGCCGCAATCCTCGGCGACCGCGTAATCGAGCAGTTCGACAAAGCCGGTCTCGGGGTCGACCGCGACGACGGCGCCATGCGTTGCATAGGAGTAGACGCCGGTGCTGATCGCCGGCTCATAGGTCGCGGTAGCGTCGAGCAATGGCTCGACCCCGGGCGGCAGCCCGTCCATCCGCAAATGCGCGACTTTGGCGATCTCGGCGATCGTGACCGAACCCTGCGGCCCCGCTACCACACCGCCGGCGCAGCGCACCTCGGCGACGTCGCATTGCAACAGATGCGCGCCGATGCGGCAGAGCTTGTCGCGCAGCATGCGGCTGGCGCGCGCCACCGCACCGCCCGACATCACCATGCTGCGCGAGGCGAAGGTGCCGAAGCCGAAGGCGGTGCTCTCGGTGTCGCCGTGGCGCACCGAGATCCGCGCCGGGTCGATGCCGAGCTCCTCGGCGGCGACCTGCGACAGCGCGGTTTCGAGGCCTTGGCCGTGCGACTGGATGCCGACCATCAGCACGACGCTGCCATCGGTCAGGATGCGCGCGGTGCAGCTCTCGAAACCGGGAATCATCGAGGCGCCGCGGGCGGCGAATTCGGCGGCGCCGTGCGCGGTCTGCTCGGCAAAGGTGGCAAAGCCGATGCCGATCAGCCGGCCGTCCGGCTCACCGCGCTGCTGGCGCGCGCGGATCGCCGGCATGTCCAATAGCTCGGCGCACAGCCGCACGCTTTGCGCATAATCGCCGCTGTCGAGGCGCATGCCGCCGATCGTCGTGAACGGCATCTGCTCCGGGCGCACCAGGTTGAGGAGCCGCACCTCGATTGGGCTCATGCCCGATCGCGCGGGCGATCTCGTCGATCAGCCGCTCGATCACAAAGCACGCCCCCGGGCGGCCGACCCCGCGATAGGGGCCGAGCGGCGTCTTGTTCGTCGCCACGGTATAGTGCTTCGCGCGGTAGTTCGGGATCGTGTACGGCCCGGGCAGGCTACGCGCCACCATCGCCGGCTTCGTGATAGGGCCCCTGCGGCCACAATCCGTAGGCGCCGGCATCGACGACGATCTCCGCGTCGACGCCGAGAATGCGGCCTTGCCGGTCGGCATAGGCGGTGACCTTGTAATGATGGTCGCGGGTATGCGCCGTGGTCAGCAGATGCTCGCTGCGGTCCTCGATCCAGCGCACCGGGTGATCGAGCTTCGAGCGCCAATGCCGCCAGGATGATTTCTTCCGGGTAGAGCCGGGCCTTGGGTCCGAAACCGCCGCCGACATCGGGAGCGACGACGCGGATGCGGCGCTCCTCGATGTCGAGGATCTCGGCCAATGCGACGCGCACGGTATGCGGCGTCTGGGTCGAGGCGTAGACCACGACCTCGTCGAGGCGATGGTCGCGATAGGCGAGCACGCCGCGGCATTCGAGCGGCGCGCCCGACTGCCGCTGCATGCGGAATTCTCGGCGTCACCGTCACTTCGGCAGCGCGCGCCGCGGCGTCGATGTCACCGCCTGCCAGGACGTGCTCGATGTAGAGGTTGTCGCCCCAATGCTCATGCACCGGATGGCGGCTGCCGCGCATGTCGCGCGGCGCGTCGACCACCGCATCCAAGATCTCGAAATCGACCGACACGGCGTTGGCGAGGTCTTCCGCCTCGCCGCGCGACGGGGCAATGCAGGCGGCAATCGCCTCGCCGACATAGCGGACCTTGTCGGTGGCGAGCGGCGGCCAGGGCGGCGATTTGGCGCCGGTCGAGTGCGAGACGACGCGGATCGGCTTGACGCGCGGCAGATCGGCCGCGGTGAAGACGCGGCCGCGCGCCTCGGGCGGCACCGAGATCGATCTGATCCGCGCATGGGCATGCGGGCTGCGGACAAACGCCACGTCCATCGTGCCGGGCAATTTGATGTCCGGGACGAACTGGCCGCGCCCATGCAGATGCCGGTCGTCCTCCCTGCGCAGCAACGACGCGCCGACGCCAAACCGGTCGTCAGGCATCGGGCGCCTCCCTTCCCAACTCCCTCGCCGCCTCGACAATGGCAGTGACGATGTTGGTATAGCCGGTGCAACGGCAGATATTGCCGGCGAGGCCCTCACGGATCTCGCGCTCCGACCCCGCGCATTGCCGCAGGATCAGATCGCGCGCGGTGATCAGCATTGCCGGCGTGCAGTAGCCGCATTGCAGCGCATGGTGCTGGTGATGAATTGCGCGCGCAGCGCATCGATGACGCGGTCGCCGGCAAAGCCCTCGATGGTCGCGATCTCGCGCTCGTCGCAGGCGACCGCGAGCATCAGGCACGAGCGCGCCGGCTCGCCGTCGACGAGGACCGTGCAGGCGCCGCACACGCCGTGCTCGCAGCCGAGATGAGTGCCGGTCAAATTGCGCCGCTCGCGCAGAAAATCGGCAACCGACAGTTCGCGGCGGCACTCATCCGCGACAGTCGGCGCCATTGATCCGCAGGCGGATCGCGGTCACTGCAGCACCTGTTGCACTGCGCGCATTGCGGCGACGCTGAAGAGATTGCGCTGGAACTCGTCGAAATGCCGGGCCGCGGCGCGGTCGAGATCGGCCGCAATGGCATCGCGCACATCTTCGCGCGCCCCACTCGAGACGAGCCGTGAAGTCTCATCGAGCACCAGAGGCGCGCCGTTAGCCGCGCCGAGGACGACGCGTGAATGACCGCGCGTACGATCGGCAATGACGACGGCGAGGGCGTTGGCGAATTCGCCCGATTTGCGGCACAGCTTCAGATAGCCCCAGCGCGCATCGGCCGACAGCTTAGGAATACGCACGCTTTCGATGATCTCGTCGGTGGCAAGCACCGTCTCGAAGACCCCGGTCGTAAACTCGGCGCATTTGATCGAGCGCCGCCCGCCCGGGCCGCAAACCATCACCTCGGCGTCCAGCGCCGTCAGAACGGCGGGCCATTCGGCGGCGGGGTCCGACAGCGCCAGGCTGCCGCCGATCGTGCCGCGAGTGCGGATCGCGCGATAGGCAAGGCTCGCCGCGACCCGCGGCATCAGCCCGCGCGACGCGTCGGCGACGCGCCCGTCCTCGATTGCGGCATGCGTCGCGCAAGCGCCGACAGTCACCGCATCGGGACCGTCCGAAACCGAACTCAGCTCCGGCAATCGGCTGATGTCGATCAGCAAGCCGGGCGATGCGACCCGCAGGTTCATCATCGCCACGAGCGACTGGCCGCCCGCGATCACCCGCGCCTCGCCCCGGTGTTTAGTGAGCAGATCGACGGCCTCGGCCAGGCTGCGCGGCCTGACGTAATCGACGGCGGGCGCCTTCATGCGAGTTTAATCTCACCCACCAAGCCCCGCAGGTTTGGTCCCTCCCGTCCCGCAGTGCGGGAGAGGAGCTTGGAGTTGATCCGTTGTAGCCCCTCTCCCGCACTGCGGGAGAGGGTGCCGAGCGCAGCGAGGCGGGTGAGGGTTGAGCCGAGGCAGGTGCGGGTCATTTCGATCGGAACTGCATCATCCGCAGCCATCGGTGTCAATCCACTGCAACGCCGACCTTGCGATCTCCACGCCTCGCGATCATTCTCGCGGGCAGACATCCGAGGAGGAGCGGATCATGGCGACGCCTGCGCAGACGCGCGAATCCGGTTTCAAGACGAACCCCGACTACAAGATCTTATTCGAGCCGTCGCCGCGGCGGGTGCGCGCCAAGTTCAACGGCGAGATCATCGCCGACAGCACGAACACGCACCTGCTCTTCGAGACGCGGCATTTGCCGGTCTACTACTTCCCGCGTTCGGATGTCCGGATGGATCGGATGACCCCGACCGACCATCACACGTTTTGCCCGTACAAGGGAACGGCGTCCTATTGGATGATCGCGGTCGGCGACAAGGTCGCGGAGAACGCGGTTTGGGGGTATCCGGAGCCTTTCGAGGAAGTGGCGGCGATCAAGGACTTCGTCGCCTTCTACTGGAACCGTGTCGACGCCTGGTACGAGGAGGACGAAGAGATTTTCGTCCACCCGCGCGATCCCTATAAGCGGGTCGACGTGCTGAACTCGTCACGCTCGGTGCAAGTGGTCGTCGGCGGCAAAGTCGTTGCCGAGACCCGGCGCGCCCGGTTCTTGTTCGAGACGCGGCTGCCGACCCGCTATTACATCCCTCCCGAGGATGTGCGCAGGGACCTTCTCGTTCCGAGCGAGACGGCCAGCCGCTGCCCTTACAAGGGCAAGGCCAGCTACTACTCGGTCAAAATCGGGGACAAGGTGTTCGGCGATCTCGTCTGGAGCTATCCCGATCCGATCCCTGAATGCCCCAAGATCAAGGGCTATCTTTGCTTCTTCAACGAGCAGGTGGACGAGATCCGGGTCGACGGCGTCCCGGTCGCGCGGCCGGTAACCCCGTGGTCCAAGGACTGGAAGGAGAAGGCGGCGACGGTGCCCGACAGCCGCGGACCGGTAATGCGGCCTTTGTGACAGCTTAGCCGAGTGGCAATGGGTCAAGCCGGCACCGACCGCTAGCCGGCAACGGCAAACAGGGAAGTTCCGATGGCATTCTGACGGCGAAGGGTCCGCCAATGGTCGATGCGGAACATCGCCCCCATTGCCCAAGTGAGCGGCCAAGGAGGCAGGGAGAGGTACCGTCTGTACACGTCTACGCTCGTATCGCCTGGTCGGCTGCGTCTGCGGGACTTCCTGGTCTGCAATGGGCGGACCATCCACTGACCCCACCACAGGATATCTTCCACCGTCAGTCCGGCTTGCTCGAGACAGCTTCGCAACGACTCCGCAGTATAGCGGCGTCGATGTCCCTGTATTTCGTCGAACTCCGAATATAATTCCGGGATCGCGGGAACGCTGAGGATGAGGCGGCCACCCGGATTTACCAGGCGCCGAAGTCGCTGCACTGCCTGGCAATCATCGTCGATGTGCTCGATGACGTCGAGGGCCAGCACGCAGTCGTAGGCTGGCAAATCGCCGGGCAAAGGCTGCGAGATATCGGCCTCGATCAGCTGCCGGTCGGAACGATCTAGCCGATCGAGCGCTTTGCGGGATATGTCGAGACCGGTAACCCGGTACCCGGCGCCTTCGAGTATTCGCAGAGTTTGTGCCCCAACCGCAACCGACTTCAAGGATATTCGCCGGCGGCGAATATGCGCAGCTCCTTCAGTAACGCCAGTACGATCTCCGCTCTGCGCCGCCCACCATGGATGTCGTGAAACGATGTCGGACTAGCTGGACGAGAATGTTCTCATCCATACTTGTCGTCGGGCGCTACCCGATGTGACCAAGTGGTGATCATGCCGGTATCGTCGGTCACCCGAGCCATTGGTGGGGCGCGAAGCATCCCGGCCCGTGCGAACGTTCCCGAAGACAAGCCGGTATCAGCATGGACGATCTTGTCGAGGATTATATACGTCGGTCGGCCCTTCGCCTCCGTATAAATCCGCCCGATATATACTCTCCCAATATACCGATGCTTATCAGCTGTATCCCGCCAATTAGCAAGATCGTCAAGATCGTCGAAGAGAAAGCCCTGAACATCGGAGGCTCGCATACCAAAAATCGGAATATCACATAATTCTGCATTACTAGAACGATCAGATAGCGCCGTAAAGGAAATACCCGACATTAAACGTCCGCCGTAAAAAACAGCCGGTAAGCGGCACGGTCGAAAATTCGAAAATCCCGTCATTGGCGAGTCGGATCAGTCTGCGCATCGGATATTTGGTGGACCCCGGCCGCACGTGGATTGCGTTCGTAGGCAATGCCGACTTGACGAAACCCGCTCCATGCGCGCAATCCGCGGAAAGAAACGATTTCGCTCAGGCAGCTGGTTTATGACCTCCAATACGTGCCGATCGATCAGCGAAAAATCACCGGCGTCGAGCGGGGCGTCAATATTCGCCAACCACTGAAAAATCTTGTAATAGGATTTATAAGCAGCCACGCTTGAGGAGAGATTCCTTGCGCTTGGTGCGGATGCCATAGACCACATCCGCCCCGTGCAACCATTGTTGGACCATCTCCAGAACGACTTCAGGATGCTTCTTGCAGATCTGCATCTATTACCACAATGGCGTCACCGTCCGCATTCGCCAGACCGGCGCTGACCGCGGCTTGGTGGCCGAAATTGCGCGAAAGCAGCACCGTCTTGACACGCGGATCCTCCCTCGTAAAGTTTGCTGCGAGGCGGGGAGTGCAGTCAGTGCTGCCGTCATCGACGAACACGATCTGTAAATCAAAGTCTCTATTGCCGAGCACAGCAACAAGTCTTTGGTAAGTGGCTGGGATGACCTCCTCTTCATTGAAACACGGAACCACGACAGACAGTGAAAACCGATCGGGCCGCGCGTAGCCGCTGGTCATACCTAATCGGGTTGTTGCCAAATCAGTATTCATCGGATGCTGGGTGACCGGACATCCGAGTGTTATAATCGTGATCTCTTTGCTCTTCAATCACTATGTTAGCTGAGCGGGCCGACATGCGCTTCGGGCGCGTCGTTTGGAGGACCCTCCCTGTGCCTACCGAGCGGCCTCGACGATCACCGTAGACGATAGAGGTCGGCAAAAATCACGGGCGTTGGCTATTCGGTCGAGGCCCAGATCTGCGAGATTTGCCGTTATCGGCGACTTATGGATAACCAGAAGATAATCAAACTCTGCCAGGGACCCCTTCACCATTTCATCGAGCCCTTTGCGGTTTCGGGCCTCGTAGATCGCCAGCAACCGCTCGTAGAGCTCGTCCCAAGCAGCGGCTTTCGCCATGTGCTCGGATTTCTCACTTAGCGCGACGGGGTTCTTGGCCGCGCCACAAGAATTGCTGTGAAGGAAACGCGTTTCGCTGTAGCACGAGGAGGGACGGGACGCCCCGTATGTTGATAGGAAACCAGCTGGCATTCGGATCGACAGCCACCGCAACATTGCTCCCCTCCTTCACGCTTTGAAAAGCAGCGAGATAACTTCGCAGTCTGGGCACGTACGCAGCCCAGCTGTGCTGCGCTATGCCGATTTGGAGAAGGCATACCGAACCGATCGTTGCCGCGGCGGCCAACAATTCCCGCCACGAGCGGACGCTGAGATGAAGGCTGGAAACCGCCACCAGTGCGATCGCCACGATCAGCCGCCGGTCGGCCGAAGAACTGCTGAAAATGACCGCCGGTATGATCACGAACACGCCGCACAAGAACACGAGCGCAGCCAGCATAGGCCTCGCTATCGTTATTCGACGGCGCCCGAGCATGAACCCGATAAATAGAGCGATGGAGACGTAACAAATCAAGTCTATTCCTTGATTATAATTGCCAAACATGAATGACAATGCTTCAAGCTTTCTTCTAAAATTGCCGAATTGAACCTGGTTAACGACGTGGGAAGAACTCATCGGGCTAAAATATATGAAACAGACAATGGGCAGTATTGCCTGTGCCCCGGCGATCGACAGATTCGAAACAATTTTAGGATGCCCCTATCAGATCGCAGCTCCAAGAATTTAAAGATTTCATAGAAGACTACTAAAATACCGTATATGACAAATGCATACAAATGACAGACAAAAACAACCATGCTCAGCAGTGATGAAACAATGATTTGGGATAGTGCGCTGTACTTCTGAACTAGCAGGTACACGCCAAAGGCAAGCATCGCCATTCCCAAACCGAACAAATAATTCATAAAACCCCAGGCCAATATCCCGTTGTACAATATACAAAATACGAAACAAGGCGCCGATCGAAACGCGACCGTACAAGGCCTTGTTGACAAGCAGTGCGCCACAAACGGTAACGACAAAAATAAAGAAGATGAATATCAGTCCCGACCGCTCGATCCCAAATATCCCGGCCAAGGGCGGCACCAAGATATCCATTGCTAGATTGGGGTATATTCCATGATCAAGGATATAGGCAGCTTGGAATGGCGTTATCCGGTTGTAATTTTCAAGAATATAAGTAATGGCAAGATGACCTGGATAGTCGGCAAGCGGCGGAAAGGGGGTGACGAACAGCGGGATTGCGGCAACGCCGAGAAGCAACGGTACGACCAAAACCGAAAGCCCCGGGGGAATAGTACCCTCCCGGAGCTGCCGGAACCGGGCAAGGCGAAGCCCATTCCCGCTGGTTGCAAGACTAGCCATTGGTTAAACTCCAGGGGGGTACGAAGGGTCATGGTGGTGGCGTCGGTCCAGCACCTAAGCCATTTTCGCTTCCTAGGGTCCCGAATTTTCAACGCCTGCGCCAATTTGATCTGGCATACGGCGGTTAGGGATGCGACCTATCATGGAATTATTTATCTCAAAATCAAATCAGTTTGGATTTACAGATTCCCGACGGGCAATCCGGCACGGTGACTTGGCGCTGAGCAAGGGAGACTGTTAGGCAAGTTTGCTGCCTGGGAAAGCCCTGCCCGGGAGAAGCCAACCCCGCTAAAAATGAGCTTTGCCTCTGAGGAAAGCGACCTGATCGAGTTGGCGTTCCTGACTTCAAAAGCGCGCATGAAGGTGTCTATCGCGGCGGCGACGGCGTCGTGAATTCGGCGCCCGGTAACCTCGGTTTCGAGACGCAACAGATGGAGCAGGTGGAGTTCGCCGCGCATTAATCCGACGAATTGCTCGGCCGCCATGCGTGGCTCGTGCGA
Organism: uncultured Alphaproteobacteria bacterium; assembly: GCA_963788085.1. GTDB lineage: Bacteria > Pseudomonadota > Alphaproteobacteria > ATCC43930 > CGMCC-115725 > AP-15. Next base: position 3,202 of record CAWBFS010000014.1, on the reverse strand, counting down.
TTTCGAGCGACCCCGCGGCGGCCGCCCGGCGCATGAAGGCCTCGATCTGGCGCAGGGTGCGCGCCGGGCCGGCGCGCCAGAACACTTCGCCGAGCGCCGGAAATCGGGTGACTTCCGCAGACAATGATCCGGTGAACCGCGATCGCGTCGGGGAAAGGACGAGATCGAGAAAACGCCGGCCGAGCGTCGTCAACGAGGCGCGGACATCGGTGGGGTCGAGCTCGCCGCGCCGAAAGTCTCGAAATGGCGCTCGCACACGCGCCCCACCATCGCGCCAAAGAGGTCTTCCTTGCCGGCGAAATGGGCATAGACGGTCGCCTTGGAGACGCCGGCCTCGCGCGCGATCGTGTCCATACTCACCGCGCCAAATCCGCCGGCGAGAAAGGTTCGCGTCGCGGCGGCGAGGATGCTTTCCACCTTGCCGCCGGTCCGAGCTCTCGGTGCGTTCGATTTGTTCTCACCTTGCTCCCCTCGCGGGCGTGAGCGTGCACTTGACAGCGTGTAGCGGAATACTTTCATCTTCGGGCAAGAGATAAACTGAACGGTTTAGTTTAGAGAGGTGGCGCAAGAAGATCGTGGCGGGGCTCGCCGTCGTGGTGCTCGCCCAGCGGGCATCGGCGGCTGGTATTGGTGGTTGATGTGCTGCGCTTCCTGCCAGTCGACGGACGACGCCTACGTGCGAGAGCGACGTCACGGTGATCAGCCCGAAAATCGAGGGCTACATCAAAAAGGTGAAGGTCGCCGACAACCAGACGGTGGCGGAGGGCGCGAATCCTCTTCGTCATCGACGACCGCGACTTCAAGGCCAAGGCTGCGCAGGCCGAGGCGGCGGTTGCGACCGCGGAAGCGACAATCGCGACTTATGAGAGCCGGCTCAAACTGCAGCAAGCTCGATGATCGACCAGGCCGCGGCCGTGGTGCAGTCCGCCGAGGCCAATCTGTCCGCGCACAGCAGGACTACAAGCGTTACAACGCCCTGATGACGAGCGACTTTGCCAGCCGGCAGCGCTTTGAGCAGGCCGAAGCCGATGCCCGCAAGGCCGAGGCCGCGGCGGCCAAAAGCCACGCCGCCCTCGCCGCGGCCCAGAGCCAGCTCGCCCTCCTTGCAGTCGCAACGCGCGCGAAGAAGAGGCGAGGCGCCAGCAGGCGCGGCCAACTGCGGCTGGCGAAGAACGATCTCGACAACACGGTGATCCGCGCGCCGATTCGGGGTCGTCGGCAACCGCGCCGGCCAGGTCGGCCAATACGTCAAGCCCGGACCCAGCTCCTGTCGCTGGTGCCGTTGCCGAAGGTCTATGTCACCGCCAATTTCAAGGAAACCCAGCTGACCCGAATGCGGCCCGGGCAGCATGCCGCGGTGCGGTCGACGCCTATCCCGACCAGCCGCTGGCCGGCCGCTCGACAGCCTCGCGCCCGGCACGGCGCCCAGTTCGCCTGTTGCCGCCGGACAACGCGACCGGCAATTTCACCAAGATCGTGCAGCGCGTGCCGGTGCGCATCGCGTTGCCGGCGAGCGGACCGCTGGCCGCGGCCATTGCGCCCCGGCCTTTCGGTCACGGTGACGATCGACACCAGGCGCGATAGAGCGAACCGGTGGGCGACGGGCTCGTCGGCGCGGCGGGGGCCGATCCCCATGAGCGCATTGCGCGAGCGCCGATGAGCTGGGCCCCGACCCTTCCCTCCCCCGCGAGCGGGGGAGGGTACGGCGCGCCGCCCTCACTGTTCCCTCCCCCGCCAGCGGGGGAGGGTCCAGGGGAGGGGGCGAGGCGGCCGAGATGCCACGGCACGCACTGCAGGATCGCGGCTATATCCAACCAAGCGTGCGCGATTGGGTCGGCGTTCTCGCCATGGTCTTTGGGCTGTTCATGGCGATCATGGACGTCCAGATCGTGACCAGCTCGCTGACCCAGATCCAGGGCGGGCTGTCGGCCAGCCCCGACGAAATCAGCTGGGTGCAGACCTCCTATCTGATCGCCGATGTCGTGATGGTGCCGTTGTCGGGCTCCTGTCGCGGCTGTTGTCGACCCGCGTGCTGTTCGTCGGCGCAACACTCGGTTTTACGGCCGCCAGTGCGTTGTGCGCCACGCGCGACGAGCCTCAGCCAGATGATCTCTACCGCGCGCTGCAGGGTTTCAGCGGCGGCGCCATCACGCCTTCGCGTCTTTCCCGTCGTCTACACCAAATTCCGCGGGCCGACTGGCGACGGTGATGGTGATGATCTCGCTGATCCTCAACCTGTCCTCGACCTTGGGCCCGACGATCGGCGGCTTCTTGACCGACACTTTTTCCTGGCACTGGCTGTTTCTTGTCAACATCGTACCCGGCATTGGGGTCGCAGTCGTGGTCTGGATGCTGATCGACATCGACAAGCCCGATCGCTCGCTGCTGCGCTATTTCGATTTTACGGGCTGGTGCTGATGGCGTTGTTTCTCGGCTGCCTCGAATACGCGCTCGAAGAAGGCCCGCGCTGGGATTGGCTCGCCGACGATACGATCCTTGCCGCAGTGGTCGTATCGGCTGTCGCGTCCGTCTTATTCTTCTGGCGGGTGTTGACCTACCGCCAGCCGATTGTCGATCTGCGCACCTTTACCAACCGCAATTTCGCACTCGGCTCCTTCTATACCTTTATCGTCGGCACCGGCCTCTACGGCGCCACTTATCTGGTGCCGCTGTTTCTGGCGCAGGTGCGCGGCTACAGCAGCCTGCAAATCGGCGAGATAGTCGTCGTCACCGGGCTCGCACAAATGGCGATGTCGCCGTTTACCACGTACATCGCCCGCAACCTCGATCTGCGCATCATGCTGGCGATCGGCATGGGTCTGTTTGCATACGCGATGTACCTGACCGCGGCCTCACCAACCAGGCGAGCTTCACGGAGCTGCTCGTGCCGCAGGCGGTGCGCGGCTTGGCGCTGATGTTTTGCTATCTGCCGGCCAACCTGATCGCGCTCGGCACATTGACGCCCGACAAGCTGAAGAACGCCGCCGGGCTCTACAATCTGACGCGCGATCTCGGCGGCGCGATTGCGCTGGCGGCGATCGGCACGGTGATGATCGACCGCCTGCATTTCCATTGGAACCGGCTGATCGAGGACATCAACCCGGCGCGCCCGGCGGTGCAGCACTTTCTCGACATGCAGACCAGCCGACTCGACCCGCTGATCAGCGGCGACTCGAGCCATGCCGCGCTGCAGCTGCTCGCC
>CAWBFS010000013.1:0-58407 GCA_963788085.1 uncultured Alphaproteobacteria bacterium | reverse complement strand
TCGTGCAGCTCATCGAGGGTGGCCATTTCGGGCCCATATGCGCAGATCGTGTCGATGACGCCGCAGGAGGTTCTCGACAAGTCGCAGCAGCAGTAGTCGGCGGCATCGGGCCTTTCACACCAAGTGATCTGAAACACTAAAGCCAGGAAGCTGATTGAAGATTTATGCCGCCGAACTCAACCCATCCAAACGAACCGTCCCAGAAATCGCTGCAGATCTCGCGGATGGGCGCACGATCAGCCGTGAGCTGGTGAAGCGGCCCTCGCGCAGATCACCGATCCCGCCGGAGAAGGCGCCCGTACGTTCGTCAAGGTATATGCCGAGAACGCCCGCGCGGCGGCCGATGCGCAGGATCGGCTGCGCAAGGCCGGGTACGTCGCTTCGCCGCTCGCCGGATTACCGGTTTCCTTAAAGAATCTCTTCGACGTATCTGGTGAGCGCATGTTGGCCGGGTCGAAGGCCCTCGACAATTCTCCGCCGGCGCAGAGTGACGCGCCGATCGTCGCGCGCCTTCGCGCGGCCGGCGCCGTCCTGATCGGCCGCACGAATATGACCGAGTTCGCCTTCTCGGGCGTCGGCATCAATCCGCATTACGGCACTCCTGGTAACCCTTACGATCGGCGACTGATTCCCGGCGGATCCTATCAGGTGCGGCAGTGTCTGTGAGCGATGGTGACGCTGTGGTTGCGATCGGAACCGATACTGGCGGCCCGGTTCGTATCCCGGCGGCGCTTTGCGGCATTGTCGGCTTTAAGCCGACGCAGAAACGCATTCCTCGCGATGGCGTGACGCCGCTGTCGACAACGCTTGATTGGTCGGCCCCTTGGCCAACAGCGTTGCATGCTGCGCGGTGGCCGACGCGGTTATGGCTGGCGAACCGCCGATTGCGCCGCCGCCGATCCCGGCCGAGGGGTTGCGACTTGGAGTGCCTCAATCCTATGTGCTCGACGGCTTGGCAGCGGAGGTAGCCAACGCCTTTGCCGATGCCTGTTCAATGCTGTCGCGGGCCGGCGCACGCGTCATCGATTTCCCGCTCGGCGAACTCAGCGAGATGCCGACGATAAACGCCAGTGGCGGGTTTGCGCCGATCGAAGCTTATGCATGGCATAAGCCGTTGCTGGAGCGGCACGGCGGTGAGTACGACCCCCGCGTTCGGACGCGTATCGAGCGTGCCAGCGCGATGACAGCTGTCGAGTACATCCGACTTCGGGCCGCCCGCGGCGATTTGATCGACCGGGTCGCGGCGCAAACGACCGGTTTCGATGCTCTGCTGATGCCTGCCGTGGCGATCACCGCTCCACCGATCGCCGCATTCGAGCAAGACGAGGACTACCGGCGCCTCAATGCCTTACTGCTGCGCAACACATCGGTTATCAATTTTCTCGATCGCTGCGCAATAGCCGTGCCGTTACGGACGGCGGGTCCGCCCGTCGGGCTGATGATCGTTGGCGAGCACGGCGGGGATCGTGACCTCCTCGGTGTCGGGCGTGGCATCGAGGCGGCGCTCAACAGAATGCTCTAAGCGCCAGCCTTTCGCGGTTCGGCACATGTCGGGTATCCCGGCGGCGCGGGCCACGGCGCGCCACTGTCGACGGTACGTGTCGCCCTTGAAGAGTTGCCCAGTGAACCGTCTATGATCACCGGTCCAACGCGCTGATCCGGCGGCACGCGCTGCAGCTCCACCAAGGCCAGCGGGTAGAGCTTGACATCGATGCCTGCCTCCTGGCCGTCTTCGTTGTGTCCTTGTCCAGCACATAACGCGGTGTGCTGCGACAAGAGACCGTTCGCCCATCGCATGTCGATGGCCGCTCGGGCCAGCCATTCGCCGATAATATAACCTCGATCTGCCTCATCGTGCCCTTGAATTGCAAAGCCCGCGCGACCGCTTATTCTGGCCGGTGTCCATTCGTGCGCATCGGTGATGAAGGCGATGACTCCGCCATCACGGCGATCAAGTTGCCGTGCGGTGTCGATGGATCGAATTGGAGGCCGACATGGCGAGGACGGACACATCCCAAGCCTGCAGCGACTGCAGCGTCTGCACCAGGTAGAGAGCGGCGAGGCTTCCGGCTTCGTCTCCCGCTGGGTCGGGCCCAGAGCCACCAACGGCGCCGGTCCCCATGTGTGACGAACGCCGGGTCAGGGTCGATCTGACCTGGTCAACCACGGCATCGCCGCGGCAGCACCAGAAACCCGACTTCCGGACGCTGCGGCGAACCGCTGAATCGCGCCGATTCCGGCCGTTCGCTTAACGAGATCGGTCGGCTCAAGTCGACCCTTATGAGCCATCCCTGACCGCGCGGCGGATCGTCGGGTCGCGGCGGAAGCGGACGTTCGCACCCGGCTGCTGGACACGTGACGATCGGCTCACGCCAGCTCGGCGAGCAGCGCCTTCGCCTCTTTGAGGTCGGCGGTATCGAAGCCCTCGGTGAACCAGCCATAGACCGGTGAGAGAAGATCGCGGCCTTCCTCCCGCTTGCCCTGATCGCGCCAGAGCCGCGCGAGGCTTGTGGCGGCTCTGAGTTCAGCCGAGCGGGCCTGCTGTTGACGTGCTGCCAACACCGAATTCTTCAACGCATCCTCGGCTGCTGACACGCTACCTGTAGCGGCCATAAGCGAGTGGGCCTTGTCATGGAGTAGCCGGGGCAACCATCTCCGTTCTCCGGTTTCTTCTGCAACTTGGATCGCTTCCTCGATCACCTCGAGCGCAGCCGGGAAATCGCCGGCCAGATGAAGAACCTCGGCCATGATCCCTAGCTGAAACGAAAAACGAGCGGAGCCACTGCGCCGTGTTTCAGAGAGGCCCTCCTTGGCTAGTTCGCAACCTCTATCAGGTCGCCCCGTCACCGCAGCCGCCCAGCCTCGGAGGATCTTTGCGGTGCTGCCAAAGTATCCAAGCCCAAGTTGATGTTCGTCGAGTAGGCGCTGCAATGCTGTACACCGCTCTTCGACGATCTCTGGCTCGCGCCGCATCATCGCAACGCTGGACCCGAAGCTCAGTGCCATGGCACAGCTAAACGGATCGCCGAGCGTGCGGCCGAGTCCGATTGCCTCGGCACTTAGCACGCCGGCGCGGTCAGGGAAGCCGGCAAACCACGCCGCGAGGCCGCCTATCATGCGAGCGCACACGCCAGGGTCGTGACCGCCGTAACGCGAGCTGTGGGTACGATGCTCGTGGATATTGTAGAGGTTTATTCCTTCCTCGGCATGGCGGAGAGCGGTGCAGTCATCGCCCAGCACGAAAAGCGTCGTCCAAGCGGAATGGTGCGCTTGTAGCAGCAGCCCTGGATCCTGGCTTGCTTCCCCCAAGCCAATGAGTTCCTCCGCCAACGGGCGAGCATGGTCCAGCCGGCTCTGATGCTGCGCGACGAACCAGAGGCCCCAGCTTGCTGCAAAACGTTGCTCGGCATTATCGCCCTCTGCGCATAGACTTCGAGCGAGCCTATACACCTCCTCCACACTGGCCGAGACAAAGCCCTCGACTCTTAGCAGCATGGGCCCCAGCTCCAGCAGAATAGCGAGTTCCAGTTTGCGCTTTGCCGGCCCATCGTCGAGCCTGGACGACAACTCGCGAGCGCGCGAGAGGTGCTGTACGGCTTCGGCATTGGCCCAACGCTCTGCCGCGACTTGTGCCGCCTCCCGCAGGTAAGCGACGGCACGGTCCGTCGAGGCGGTTTGGGCCAAATGGTAGGCAAGGATTTCCGGCCGCACCGCAGCTCTATCGATAACTCGCGCTCTTTCGAGCGTGTCGGCGACACGCGCGTGTAATTCTCTGACGGCGGCCGCGGAGCAGGGTCGAGTAGGCGGCGTCCTGCACCAGCGCGTGCTTGAACAAATATGAGGAATGCGGAGGGGTGCCGCGGCAGAACAGCAACCCGGCCTCGCCGAGTTGGTCCAAGGCGGCTTGCAATTCCGCGGCGGACCGCTGCGCCACCGGCTCGATCAGTTCATAAGCAAACTCGCGGCCGAGCACCGCGCCGATCTGCGCGATCTCCTTGGCCGCTGGTCCGAGCCGGTCGAGCCGCGCCATCAATGACGCCTGCAAGGTTGCCGGCACCGACAGCGCGGCCAGCGAGGTCGTCGCCAGCACCGCGGCAATCCGGTCTCCCTGTTCGACGCTTTCCAACACCGCCTTGGTCAGTTCCTCGACAAACAGCGGCACCCCGTCGGTGCGCTCGACGATGTCGGCGACGATATCGGCGGCGAGCGCGGCATTGCCGGCCAGCTTCTTCACCAGCGCCTCACCGTCGCGTTCGCCAAGCCGATTGAGCGCCACACTCGCGACCTGGGAGCGCCCGCCCCAGGGCGGCTGGAATTCCGGGCGAAAGGTGATGACCAGCAATACCGGCAGATGCCGCACCCGGTCGACGGTCAGATCGAGCAATTCGCGCGTGGTCGGATCGATCCAGTGGGCGTCCTCGAACACCATCAGCACCGACTGCTGCCGCGCCAGGGCTGCGAGCTGATTGAGCAATGCCTCGAACAATTTCTCGCGTTTGCGCTGCGGGCTGAGGTTGAGCTCAGCGGCGGAACTCGGCAGCGACAAGAGCTCGCTCAACAGGGCGAAATCGTCGTCATCCGGCGCGCCCGGCGCGAGCAACGCCCGCAATTTGCCGAGCCTGGCTTCGGCCGCGTCGTCGCGGGCGAACCCGGCGGCGCGTTCAAGCTGCGCGATGAACGGATAGAGCGCGCTGTCCTGGTGGTGCGGCGAGCAGAAATAGCGCAGGCGGGTATGAGGTTCGGTTTCGATGTGCTCCGAAAGCGCCGCCGTCAGCCGCGACTTGCCGATCCCCGGCTCGCCGGAGATCAGCACCACCCGGCCTTCGCCGCTCTTCGCCTGCTGCCAGCGGCGGACGAGCAGCTCGACTTCCTCCTCACGCCCGACAAGCGGCGTCTCCCCCGAGCGCAGCGCCTCGAAGCGGCTGACCTCACCGCTTTCGCCCAACACGCGCCAGGCGCGTTGCGGGTCGGTGAAGCCGGCAAGCTGTTGCGCTCCGAGGTCCTCCAGGTCGAACAGCCCGCCAATCTGCCGCCGTGTCGCCTCGCCGATGACCAGTGCGTTCGGCGCGGCCAGGGCCTGAAGCCTAGCGGCAAGGTTCGGGGTCTCGCCGACGACCCCGCGTTCCTGCGCCGCGCCTTCGCCGATCAGATCGCCGACCACGGCGAGCCCGGTGGCGATGCCGAGCCGCACACTCAAATCCTCGCGCCCCGGCAATTTGCCAACCGCCTCGATCACTGCCAGCCCGGCGCGCACTGCCCGCTCGGCATCGTCCTCATGCGCCTGCGGGTAGCCGAAATAGATCAGCACCCCGTCGCCCATGTACTTGGCGACAAACCCATCGAGGCGTCCGACCGTATCGGCTACGGCTCGATGATAATCGCCGATCAGCTCGCGCAAATCCTCCGGGTCATGACGCGTCGAGAGCGCGGTCGAGCCGACGAGATCGCAGAACATGACGGTGAGTTGCCGGCGTTCGGCATCAGCGGAAGCCCGGGCATCGCGGGATGGAGCCGTGACCGTGGCGGCCGGCAGCGCAGTACCGAGCGCAGCAATGGCATCGAGCAGCTTGCGGCGGTGGCCTCCAAGCACCACGCCGAGATCCTTGAGATCCTCCGCCGAGAGCTTCGGCAGCGCGTCCCAATCGATCTCGTTGTCGCGGAAGGCCGGCGCATAGCGCTCAAGGCCCAAGCTCTTCAGCCACGCCGCCACGTCCATGCGGTGATCCTCGACTCCGAGGAGCGATCCCTCAGGGACGACGATACACCTCTGCCATTTGCGCCACCAGCGGTAGCGCTAAAATCGGCGCAGTGTGAGGGGGGCTTCAGGCAGAAAAATGTTCGCTTTGACCGCGTGGGCATCGTGGGCTGGGCAAATCGGGAAGGTCGCATTTCCACCTCGTGCCGACCTTCCGCTTGAGCGGCGCGAAGGTCCGAAACGGGGCATGAAGACGCGTTCCCGCCTGACCAAGGCTGAGTGCCCGCTGTCGGTTCAGTAAGGGACCTTCGCGGGGCCGCGGGGCAACGGGCGAGACGCGCCGATTTCGGACCTTACATCCGAGCAGGCCGCGTCGTAGGCGCTTGAACTTGCGCCGGGACCTAAGCGACGAGGCCAAAGGGCGGCGGGTAGGTAACTGAGCCGATATGTCCGGTCAACGCTCCCGCAGAAAGTTCGAGTCCCATAAACGCTGGCCCGCGAAATGGAGCGGTCAGATTGCGCGTGAGACTGGCGGAGAATCCAAATCGGGCATAGTAGTCCGGATCGCCAAGTACGATGATCGCGTGACAGCCTTTGGCTCTCAGCACCTCGATTCCAGCCCTCACGAGAGCCGAGCCGTATCCCCTCCGCTGGAAATCTGGCACAACAGCCAGAGGTGCGAGGGTGGCCGCGACAAGTTCACGGCCTGATACCTCCACGCGCAAAGTACTGAACATGACATGGCCGATGATGATCTCGCCGTGGAGGGCTACGAGGCTCACAAGCATCAGCCCATCGTGACGCAGAGCGGAGACCAGGTTTGCCTCTGCGTCGCGCGCGAAGGCGGCACGCTGAACCGCGGCAATAGCAGCGTGGTCGGCCGGTTGCTCGCTTCGAATACTCGTCGGCATAACATGTGATCAGGAAAGGTGTTTATAGCGGCTCACGCGGACCGCTGTATGGACCGGCAAGCACGACAACGTATCCGTCAGGATCGCCGATCCAGATTTCCTGGTGACGGGCGTTCGGGTTCACATGCGGCTCGATGATGATGCGTGCGCCAAGCGCGCGGGCGTTTGCAACGGCGCCCTCGAAGTCATCGGTTTCGAACCAGAGCAAGACGCCATGACCGGGGGGCGCCGCGTTCGGGTCGCCGAGGTTGGGGTGGTCGTGATCACCCCAGTGGTGCAGCTGCATCAGCAGCTCGCCGTCACGGACCAGCTGTTCGTATTCAGGGCCGCCATGGCCGCTCCGGCAGCCCAGCAGCTGCTGATACCAGGCACTGCTGGCTTCGACGTCCCGTACGGCGATTAGCGGTTGCGGTTTCATGATCCCTGAACCGACACTCGCCAGATCTGGCAATTTCGAGGGCAGGATCGCGCCTTTGACCGGCTTGGGCAACGACAAACCGCCGTGCGGGGGGTAGCTGCCGTATTGTTCGACAACGGCCGAGAACCACCCTACTAGGCTATCCGCGTGAGGGTGGGCGAATGTCGGAAACGGGGCATGAGGACGCGTTCGCGCGGCCAAGGCTGAACGCCCGCTGTCGGTTCAGTTGAGGGACCCTCGCCGAGACCGCGAGACGCGCCGTTTGCGGCCATTCGCCGGATATCGTCGATGGCAACTCGGTCGGGCTAAGCCTACCACCGCCGGCGGCGGGCCCAGGATCAGCTACGTGTCACGGCGTCTTTGAGTAGTTCACCGGCGCGTCGAGGCTCGGGCGAGCTCAAGGTCGACCGCCACGCTGATCCCGCCCTATCCCGTCGACATCCGGGCCGGCAATGTGCGCAAATCATCAGCGGTAGACCGGTTGACAGGCATGTCGATGAAGTCTCCTCGGCGAGGAGCCGGCGATCGAGAGGGCTACAATACTCGACGCTGATACGGTTCACTGGCATTGCCCATCTCTTAGCCGGGTTCAGCTCTTTGGGCTGCCCCGGAATGACGGAACTTAAGTTCCTCGGCTATTTGCGCTCAGCGCCCGCCACACGCGCTCGGGGGTGGCGGGCATGTCGATATTGGCGCCGGCATCGGCGACCGCATTCATCACCGCGGCGAGCGAGGCCGTCGTGCCAGCCTCGCCGACGCCCTTGACGCCGAGCGGGTTGGTCGTGCAGCGCACCGGGTGCAGCAGGCTGACGATATCGGGCAGATCGTCGGCGCGCGGCATCGCGTAGTCCATGAACGAGCCGGCGACGAGCTGGCCGCTCGCATCGTCGTAATGACCCCATTCCAGCAGCGCCTGGCCGACGCCTTGCGCAACCCCGCCCTGGACCTGTCCTTCGACCAGCACCGGCTGCAGCACACGGCCGCAATCATCGACACAGGTATACGCGGCAAGCGTCGTGCGCCCGGTGGCGGGGTCGATCTCGACCTCGGCGACGTGGACGCCGTTGGGGAAGGTCGGCGCGGCATCAAACGAGCTTTTCGCATCGAGGCTGTCGCCGAGCTGCTTGGCGCGCTCGGCCAGCTCGAAGAGCGTGATGTTGCGGTCGGTTCCGGTGATCTCGAACACACCGCCGCGATATTGGATGTCCGCTTCCGCGGCTTCGAGGACATGCGCAGCAAGGCGCTTCCCTTTTTCGATCACCGCGTCGAGCGCCCCGGCGATCGCGCCGCCGACCGACATCGTCGAGCGCGAGGCGACCGCGGCGGCGCTCGGCACCTCGTCGTCACTATCGCCGTGCGCGACCTCTATGATCTCGGCCGGGATGCCGAGGTAGTCGGCCACGAGGCGCCGATAGACAGTGCGGTGCCCCTGCCCGCTCGCCTGCACGCCGATCGCCAGCAGGAGCTTGCTGGAGCCGGGAAAGGCGACGGCAGCGCCCTCGCCCGGCTGGCCCCCGGCGATCTCGAGGAAGCACGAGACGCCGAGGCCGCGCCGTTTGCCCGCCGCTTGCGATGTTGCCCGGCGCGCCGCGAAACCCTCGACATCGGCGCGGGCGAGCGCCTCGTCGAACACGGCCGCGAAATTGCCGCTGTCATAAGTGGTTCCGACTGCAGTCTTGTAGGGCATGCGCGCGGGTGCGATGAGGTTGCGGCGACGGATGTCGATGCGATCGATGCCCGTGATGCGCGCCGCCTCGTCGACCAGCCGCTCAAGGCAGTAATTCGCCTCGGGGCGCCCCGCGCCGCGGTAGGGCCCGGTCGGCACCGTGTTGGTGAATAGGCACTTGATGCGCAGACCCAACGCCGGGATATCGTACATGCACGGCAGGCAGCGCGCGAAATTTGCGGTCGCGATAAAAGCGCCGTGCGAGGTGTGGTACGCGCCGAGCGCCGCGATAATATCGATGTCGAGGGCGAGGAACTTGCCGTCGGCGTCCATCGCGAGGCGGCCCTCGATGATGGTGTCGCGCGCCTGGTTGTCTGTGAGGAACCCCTCCTGTCGGGTCGAAAGCCAGCGCACTGGGCGGCCCAACATCTTCGCCGCGACCAGCATGGCCGGGTATTCGGGATAGCCGGAGGTACGCATACCGAACGCGCCGCCGACGTCGCGCGACACCACGCGCAGTTTGTCGACCGGCACACGCATCGTGCGGGCAACGTCCTGGCGCATCGCGAAGGCGCTCTGCGACGCGACGTGCAGTTCGTAGCGGTCGGTTTCGGGTTCGTAGACGGCGACGCTGGCGCGCGGCTCCATCGGCGCCATGACGATGCGCTGATTGACGAGCCGCACACTTGCGATGTGGGCCGCGCCGGCGAAAATGCGGTCGAGTTCGGCGCGGTCCTCGGGTTTCGCGCCATAAGGGTGCCAGTCGACCGCGATATTGCCCGGTGCCTCGGGCCAAATTTGCGGCGCCTCGGGCGCGGCAGCGCGGGTGACATCGGTGACGGCATCGCGCACGGCGTAATCGACCTCTACCATCTCGGCCGCATCGCGTGCCTCGGCCTCGCTCCTAGCGACGACGAGCGAGACTGGGTCGCCAACATGGCGCACGCAGTCGCGGGCGAGCGAGGGGCGGTGCGGCGACACCATGCCTTGGCTGCCCGGCACCGGGACCGGAACCGACACCGAGCCGATGCCAGCCGCGTCGAGAGCGGCGGCGGTCACCACCGCGAGTACGCCCGGCATCGCCAGGGCGGACGCAATGTCGATGCCTCGAATGTCGGCGAACCCATGCGGTGAGCGCACAAACACGCCCCAGGCCGCGCCGGCGGTCGCCTCGTCATCCTGGTAATTCCCGGCGCCGGTCAGAAGCCGGTGATCCTCCACCCGCGGCTCGAACGATCCGTCCATCTACGGTCTTGCTCCATGGCGGCGGTTTTGATCCCATCAATTACTTCGAGACATTCGCCAGATGCCCGCCGGTTTCGAGTAAGAGGTCGCGCCTTTGAACGCTTTGATCAACGGCAAATCGCCGTCCCTGAGACGAAGCGCGGTTTCGAAGCCAGCGGTTGACGCCAGCTGTACCCTGAAATCCACGATGTTCAGCCCTAAGCTAACGCCAGGTTCAGGGCATGAAGACTGGTTCCTGCCGGAGAGCCTGAACGGCGGCTGTCCGCCAAGTAAAGAGACCTGCGCCAAACCACGCAGCGCCGCATCAGAAACGCCGATACCAACCTCTGATGACATCACCTGTCACTACGCGCCGGGTAACCGACCCTTGGAATTGAACGATCGGACTCCTTGCTATTGCGCAGCGGCGGCTTCCGGCGCAGATGCGAGCAGATCCCAGCGGCGGGCCGACTGCGCGAGAATGCGCTCCAAGTCCTCCGGCAACAGGTAGCCAGCGTCGATCAGGCACTGCGCCGCGTGACTTACCTCGTCGAGGTAGGCGGCCTTGCCGGGATAGCGTACCGCGATCGACCGGCGCGGGTCGCCTTTCGCTGCGCGTTGGCCCTCGGTGGCCGGGAACGGGATCGTTGACCCGATCAGGCTCATCAGCCGCTCGGGTGCGCCGATCTGGGGATGGCGCAGGTTCCAGCCGGTATAGGTCGCCAGCGGTACTGTCACATCGGGCAGCCGAATACCGCTAAGCTCATTGCCGTCCGGATCGACCGACGGGACGAAATGGGGATAAGCCTCGCCCTCCGCTTGGCGGCAGCGTTGTGGCGATCCCGTTCGCTGCCTCCCGGCCGAAATCGAGCCGCGTGACGCGCGGCGGATGCGCCGGAAACCCCACTCCCGGAATTGTGGTGACGACGGCCTTCACCGTCTCCGGTGCGACGGCGCTGCCGTCGGCCAGGCGTGGATAGCGGCTCGCAGGCGGCGCCTCGCCTTGGCTGACCCAGCGATCCATCCGCACCAAGAGAGCGCGCAGCAGCGGGTTGTAATCGACCGAATTCAGTGCCTGCTGGCCGCGTTCGCCGTTTTGCGGGTTGGTGTCGGTCAGCGGCAAAGTCCCGGCGGAGTGCTGCGTCCCGGCGAAGTGGTAGAAGCGCGAGGAAGCAATCGGCTCGATGTCGCGCGTGCCGGTCGCATCCGTATGGATCAGCGAGGCATCGCCCCGCCAATATTCGCACGAGGTGTTGGTGAAGAAGATTTTCGGCACCCGATGGCGCACGGCGAGGCGTTCTAGGAGCCCATCGCTCCGACCGCTGACCGGATCGGTGGCACCCATCTCATTGAATGGGAACGGGTCGCTCGGCAGCGACGCCGACGGCTGCCCGAACCGCATGTTGAAGTCGCCGCCCCGCTTGCCGCCGGCGATGTGAACCAGCACGCCGTCGAATACCATTCGTTCCGCCTCGTCTTCGTTTAGGCCGAGATAGAGGAGCTGGCGCAGAAAACGCCCGCTTTGCGACGCGCCGAAGGCGTAGGCGTGCTGGATATCGCCGGCGCACGGGTTGTCGGCCCCATTGCTGTGCCGCAGGAAAGATACGATATCGCGCGCTGCCAATAGGCCCAGGCCAATCACCGGCGCGCCGGTTGTCGTGTAGATCACCTCATAGATCCTGCCGGGCTCGAAGCCGGTGGTGAGATAAATCGTGGTTCGGATCGGGGACGATGCGCCCCGCCTCCAGCCGGGCGAATGACCAACTTTCGCGGGGGATCGTTCGTGGCCGCGCTTCCTCGCCGTCGCGCACCAGCAGCACAGCGTTCGGGTTGTCCAGATCGTCGCTTGGATAAGGGCGGTGCCCGCGGTCGGACAGCAGCTGGACCTGGCTCGGCTTGCTCGGCTGAAAACCGACCAGCAGCCGTCCTGAGACCGGGCGGCCATCGATCTGCGCCTCGGGGACCTTGATGCGCATCAGCCCGTCGGCTTCCGGCACGTCGTGCTGCCAGCCGCACCAGACCACGGTATAGCCGTGGCGCATCAGAAAACCATTGCCAGCGTCGGTGGGCCCGGCAGGATTGATCGGCCGCGGCACGCCGTTAAATGTCGCCAATGCCAGCCGGTTGCCGCGGTTCGGTACATCGAACAGCAGGCGGTGGTTGCCACGCGCCTGGTCGGCCGGCGCAAGGATGCGGACGTCAGCCGTGAAATGCACCAAGCCGTCGCGCCCGCGCTCGGCCAGATCGATATCGGTGACAGCGCAGTTCAACCGATGCGCCGGGTCAACGGCGAAATGTGCGGTGCCGTCGAGCTGCTCGTAGGACCCGACATGGTCGAATTTCCGACCATCGGCGAGCGGCTGGCGGGTCTTGATCTCGAGCCTGACAACAGCCATTGCACCCCTCCCTATTCAATGCACGCTGGACATCTTTATCATCAATTCGCGGCTCGTGCTCGCCGATAGGGGGTGAGCAGAAGGAAGGGCCACAACCTGAGGAGCCGAAGAACGACAAGGCGCGGTCCCTTTTTTGAGCGCCGCGCTGAGACCTCGCTTGGCAAAATCTGAACGACTGAGCGTCAAGCTTGGGGGCAAGGGCGGAATGGGGCATGACGACCAGTTCCCGAGCCCCAGGCCGAGCGACCGCCGCCAGTTCTGTCAAGAGACCTTCGCCAGATCGTCCGGCAATGAGCGAGATGCGCCGATTCAGACTCTGCAGGCGGACCTGCAGTAGGCTCTGCCAACATCTACGGGCCTCAAACTCTATTGCCTCTACATCCCCAAGAGGAACATAGTCACGCTTATCGCCCGAAGTGTCGCGAACACTTGTGCAGTAACAGACGCCGGTAGGGCAGACAGGGAGGAAGACATGCGCGTTTCGCATTCTCACCGTAGGATCACGTCCACATCCATCGAGGCTGCTGCGGGCAATGGTCTGCTGAACCGGCGCGCGTTGCTCGGCCGCGGAGCCATTCTCGTGGGCGGTATGACCGCTGGTCCGCTTCAGTCGCTGACCGGAGCCGCCGCCGAGCCCCCGGGGGATGCGCCGCTGAGCGAGGCACCGTGGAGCCAAGAGCCCGGCGCGACCATTCAGCCCTACGAGCAACCGTCACGGTTCGAGAGAGGCGTCGCACGCACTTTGGCTAATCCGAACGGTCAGCCGGGAGCCCAGGGGGCGCGTACACCGCACCATTTGCTGAATGGCTCGATCACCCCGAACGGGTTGCATTTTGTCGTGTCGTGGGGCGGCGCGCCGGATATCGATCCGGACAAGCATCGGCTCGTCATCCATGGTCTGGTCAAGCGGCCGCTGGTTTTACCCTCGACACGCTCGCCCGTTATCCGATGACGACGCGGGTGACCTTTCTCGAATGCGGCGGCAACAGCGCGCCGCTGTTCTCGCCGCAACCGCTGCAAGCAAACTTGCAGGCGCTGCACGGGTTGGCCTCCTGTGCCGAATGGACTGGCGTCAAGCTTTCCATCCTGCTCGACGAGGCCGGCATCGATCCGACGGCAAGGTGGTTCATCGCCGAAGGCGCCGACGCGCCGCACTTGGCGCGCAGCGTGCCGCTCAAGAAGGGCCTCGATGACGCGATGGTCGCGCTCTACCAGAACGGCGAGCGGCTGATGCCGGCAAACGGCTACCCGATGCGCCTGCTGTTGCCGGGTTACGAAGGCAACATGAACGTCAAATACCTGAGGCGCATCAAGCTCGTGGCGGAACCGGCCATCGGCTATTGGGAAGGCAAGATCTATGCACCGCTCCTGCCGAACGGCAAGGCGTACCAGTTCTATCTGCTGCAAGAGATCAAGTCGTTCATCACCCAGCCGTCGCCGGGGGTGAATTTGAAGGGGCCGGGGTTCTACGAGATCGCCGGCATCGCTTACTCCGGCGCCGGCCGGATTACCAAGGTCATGGTTTCGGCCGACGGTGGCAACAGCTGGGCCGAGGCGGGTTTGTCGGAGCCGGTGCTCAGCAAGGCCTTCACCCGCTTCCGCATGCCCTGGCATTGGGACGGCGGGCCCGCGACCCTGCAAAGCCGCGCCTGGGACGATGTCGGCAACGTGCAACCGACCCGAGCCGAATTCGTCGCCCAACGCGGTGAGCTGAAGGCAGTTCCGCCGGTCGGGGCGGTGCTGAATTAGCACTTCAACGCCGTCACCAGCTGGGGGGTCGACGGCAACGGGGAGGTCAGGCATGTTTACGCCTAGCAGGATGTCCCCCGCCGTTGGGCTGACGCTCTGCCTGGCAGCGAGCGTGGCGTCCGCCGATGGCCCCGGTCTCGGCAAACCAATCGATCCGGCTGAAATCGCCGCATGGGATATCAGCGTTGCGCCGGATGGCACCGGCTTGCCGCCGGGCGCGGGAACGCCCGCGCAAGGCGCTCTCATCTACGCGGAGAAATGCACCCAATGCCATGGTCCGGACGGCAAAGGCGGAGTTACCGGCGTCAATGCCGCGCCGCTGGTCGGCAGCGCCCCGATTACCGACATCTCGGCCGCGATGAAAAGAATCGGCAAATTTTTGGCCCTATTCGACGACAGTGTTCGACTACATCCGGCGGGCGATGCCGTGGCAGCAGCCAATGACGCTCGCCAATGACGAGGTCTATGCGTTGACCGCCTATATCCTCGCGCTGAACAAGCTCATTGGCGACAATGATACGATGAACGCTGAGACATTACCCAAGGTGCGCATGCCGAACCGGGACGGATTTATCGTGCGCTTTCCCGATGCGATGTGAGCGGCAGGGCAACGGGTCATCGGCTGCTTTGTCGGTGGGCGGCTCGCGGATCGGCGATCAGCTTCTCGAGAGCATCAACGCGGATCAATAACGCGGCAATCCACGACTGCAAACTCAGCGTCGAGCACTGCTCATTCGATGACCTCAGGGCGGGCGAGGATTGACTTTGGGAGAGCTGCCAGCGTCTTTGGGCTCGACCGAATTAGCGGCTGCATTGGGTGCGGATTCCCGGCATTCGCCAGCCTCTGGCGAGGGGCTAGAACGCGCCGTGAGCGGTCATTCCCCGGACGCCGTCGTAGAGCCGAGCTCGACCCTGAGCGCACCTTGGTGTACGGTAGCAGGGCGCCTCGACCAACCCGGATCAGCCAGCGCTCAGACACGATCCTCATCATGTCAGCCGGGCAGGTCGGGAAACAGCGCCTGCACCATTTGTGTCGCGAACTCTTTAAACAGCCGGCACGGCTTCGAGAGATGCCGATTTCCGAGATGCACGAGCGACAGATCGAATGGCGGGAACCCGCCAGTCGGGCATCACCTCGACGAGACGACCCGTGCGGACGAGTTCCGGTTGGACCACCGGTGGCAGTTCACCGATGCCGCGGCCCGCAAGCAATGCGGGAGTGAGACCGGCGAAATCATTCATGGCGAGGTAAGGGCGAAAGGTAATCGTTTCCTTGGTCCTTCCGTCCTTGTGCACAAAGCTCCAACTTGCCGCTGGCTCGCGGCGCCAGAACGCGAGCAGCGGATGATCGAGCAGGTCCTTGGGCGCTTCAGGCGGCCGGCAGCTCTGCAGATACTCCGGGCTGGCGACCAGTTGGCGGCGATAGGCCAGAACCTTGCGCGCGACCAATGACGAATCCCGGAGCGCGCCAAGCCGGAAGGCCAGATCGATGCCCTCCGCGATGTGATCGATATGCCGGTCGGTAACAAAGACCTGGACCCGCACGTCGGGGTAGGACGCCTGAAAGGCGGTGACGATCGGCGTCAGCAAGGTATCGGAAATCGTCGGAGGCGCGGATAGGCGCAGCGTCCCGCAGACAGTGGACAGCCGGTTCGAGACGATGTTGTCGACCGCCTCGCTCAATTCGGCGCTGCGGATTGCCTGCTCCAATACCTCGGCGCCGAGTTCGGTCAGCCGCAGATTCCGGGTCGAGCGATCCAACAGGCGCACGCCCAGTTCGTCCTCGAGTTCGGCAATCCGGCGGCTCACCGTCGAGATCGGCATTTGCAGTCGCCGCGCCGCCTCGGAAAAGCTGTTGGCCTCGACGACCTTGGCGAACACGACCAGTGCGTTGAGGTCTGGAATCGGGGCCTCCTGTAGCAAATACAGCGGGATCTGCGCGCTCCGCCGGAGATTATATCACCCGGCCAACCCTGCCCTCGTTCCAGATTTGGAAATATCCTTCCCTGATTTGCCGACTAATCGGCAGTGCCGGGAGGCGCTAGCGTCGGAGCAGGGTCTAAAGGTTAGAGCTTGGGATGACAGCCGGTCACTGCCTGAAACGCGCGTTGACCCTCACCTTGTTTGTGATGCTGGCCCCGCTGCCGATCCAGGCCGCAAAAAGGAGTGCCTGTGCCATGACGCAATCGACAATTGCCCGGGACGAGGCCGGGATCCGGGAGACGATGGCGGCCTACAACGCCGCTTTGAATGGCGGAAAGACGGCGGCTGTATTGCCGCTCTACACCGAGGACGGCGTCTTCATGCCGCCCTACAGCCAGTCCGCGGTCGACAGGAGCGCGGTTGCCACCGCCTACGACAAGGTGTTCGAGGAATTGCAGTTCGACGTCAAATTCACGATCGCCGAACTGGTCGTCATGGCGCCGAATTGGGCCTATGTGCGCACCAACTCGGCCGGCACGACATTTCACCGCTCGCTCGGCAAAAAGCCGGCGGAAGCCAACCAGGAGCTATTTATCTTCAAAAAAGGCGACGACGGCAAATGGCGGATCGCCCGCTACAGCTTTTCGCCGACCAACCCTCCTGCCCAGTGACTTTTGTCCGATGCTGGCGAAATATGTCTCGGCCGATGCCGACCTTCGCCTCGCCATGGCACTGCTGTTTCTGATATCGGCGACGACGAAGGTGACGCAGACGACGGCGATCCAGGCCTACATGCAGGCCTACGGGGTGCCGGGAATGCTAGTCTGGCCGGCGGCCGGGTTCGAATACGCCGCCGGCCTCTGCCTCTTCCTTGGCTATCGGGCCCGCTGGGTGGCGGTCTTGCTGGCGGGGTGGTGCCTGCTGACAGCGCAGATCTTTCATCGGCAATTCTCCGACCTCGATCAGCTGATGAACTTCTTCAAGAACCTGACGATGGCCGGCGGATTTCTATGGCTGGCCAAGGCTGACCTGGGCCGCGCGCGTGTTGACGCCCCGTCGGAGGCCGCGGCTCGCTGGGGGTGAACCATGCGGACGATGAAGGCGGCGGTGATCTATGAGGCCGGCGGCCCCGAGGTCCTTAAGATTGAAAACCGCCCGATTCCGGTGCCACAACCGGGCGAGGTGCTGATCGCGGTCAAGGCCTTCGGTCTCAACCGCTCGGAACTCTTTACCCGGCAGGGTCTGTCGCCGGACGTGACCTTCCCGCGCATTCTCGGCATCGAGGCAGTCGGCGTGGTCGAGGACGCGCCGGGGAAGGAGTTCGCTAAGCGGCGATGTCGTCGCCACCGCGATGGGTGGGATGGGACGCGAGTTCGACGGCAGCTATGCCGAATACACCTGCGTCCCCGCTCGGCAGGTGCAGGTCTTGAATACCGTGCTCGGCTGGGAGGTGCTCGGCGCGGTTCCGGAGATGCTGCAGACCGCGCGGGGCTCGCTCTACAAGTCGCTGCGACTGGGACCGGGGGAGCGGTTGCTGATCCGCGGTGGGACGACCTCGGTCGGGCTCGCGGCCGCCGCGATCGGCAAACACCGTGGCGCCTTCGTCGCGGCGACGACGCGCCGGGCCGACCGCGAAAACTGCTGCGTGGCAATGGCGTC
Organism: uncultured Alphaproteobacteria bacterium; assembly: GCA_963788085.1. Taxonomy (GTDB): domain Bacteria; phylum Pseudomonadota; class Alphaproteobacteria; order ATCC43930; family CGMCC-115725; genus AP-15. The sequence goes on along the minus strand of CAWBFS010000013.1, from coordinate 40,766 downwards.
GACCAGGTGTTCATCGATACCGGATCGATCGCCGAACAGGTGAAGCTTGTTTGCCCCGGCGGATTCGATAAGGTGCTCGAACTGGTCGGGACGACGACATTGCTCGATTCGCTGCGCTGCGCAAAGCAGCGCGGCATCGTCTGCATGACCGGCATGGTCGGCAACAAATGGTGGTTCGACCGATTTCAGCCCGATGGAGGCGATCCCGACCGCCGTGAGCCTCACGACCTATGACGGTGGGCCGGAGGATTTCATGCTGACGCCCCTGGATGAACTCGTCGAGCAAATCGCAGCGGGCACATTGCGCGTTCAGGTCGGCAAGACCTTCCATTTAGACGAGATCGTCGAGGCGCATCGCTGCATGGAAGAGAACCAGGCGGGCGGCAAGATCGTCGTCCTGACTTGATCGGAGGGTCGACTGCCGGGGTCTCGGCCAACCCGGCGAAAACCATTGGCGACGAGCCGGTCTAAAGGCTTCAATCACCGGCAGACGCCTCTCCGCGGAGGTCGCTGACGGAAATGCTGTATTCTCGGTTGATCGTACGGCGCGTCCGCCTTGGGACCGGCCTCTTGCTACTGGTCTTTGTCGCCGGACACCTGGCTAACCTCGCCCTCGGTTTGGTATCGGTCGATGCAATGGAGCGCTGGCGAGGCACGCTGCTGATGCCGTGGCAAACCAGCTTCGGTCAGGCGCTGTTGCTGGCAGCGGCCATTGTCCATGGCGGACTTGGCCTGACCTCACTCGCCTCACGCCATTCGCTGGCGATGAGCCGGTCGGATTGGGTCCAGCTGCTGCTGGGTGTCGCCACACCGCCCCTATTGCTCAACCACGTCGTTGCGCTTCAGGTAACGAGCGATCTCGTAGCTCGGTTCAATGCTGACTATGGCTACGTCCTCGCCGTTTACTGGCGATACGCCCCGCTGTTGGCGCTCCAGCAGCTGTTGGTGGTGGTGATCGTCTGGGCTCACGGCGCCATCGGTCTCTACTCGACGCTGGTGCTGAGGCATGTCTGGCCACGCCTGGCGCCAATCGTGATCCCGCTACTGTTCGCGATCCCGATCCTTGCCCTTTTGGGCTTTGCTCATGCCGGCGAGGCGGTGTTGGCGCGACTGGAAAGCGACGCGGGTTGGCGGGCCCTCATCGAAGAGAACCTCTCGATCCTGCAAGAGATGGGTCACCGCGTGGATGTCATCGAGGGCGCGGTCTTCCTGGTGTATGGCATCGCCGTCGCGGCGGCTGCGGGCATCCTCGCCGCGAACATCCTACGGCGGCGGCGCAGTCGCGTCGTGGTGACCTACGATGGCGGCCTGACCGCGATTGGCCATGTCGGCATGTCGGTGCTCGAGGTCAGCCGAGCGAACAACATCCCTCATGCGAGTGTTTGCGGGGGCCGCGCCCGCTGCGGGACATGCCGGATCATCGTGGCGGCCGACGCCGATCTTGATCCGCCGGCTGAAGCGGAGTTCGCAACGCTCCATCGCGTAAAGGCCCCGGCCGATGCGCGGCTTGCCTGCCAGGTCCATCTTCTCGGAGCCCGGTGAGCGTGCGGCGTGTTTACCCCGCTTTTGTCGACGCCGAGGCGGCAAGGCAACCCGATAGCTGGGCGGCGGCGACCGAACCCGATCTGGAGACCGTGCCGTGAAATCGCGGCTTGTTTCTCTGGCGGGTGCCTTCGCGCTGCTTTCCGCCGGCATAGCCTCATCGCCGGCGAGCGCGGACCAACTCGCCTTTTGGAGATTGACCAGTCTCGCCTCCGCCGATGTGGGCACCAATCTGCAGGTTCTCCGGGACGATTTTGCACAGGCGCCGTCTGAAGCCGAACGACTGGGTGCAGCGATCGCCAGCGCGCTGCGTGACGGAACCGCTGTCCGAGCGGTGACTTTCGTCCTGATCCTCGTGATTGCCGGCGCTGGCCTCGAATGGTTGTACTGGACGTTCGCCGCCGCACCGCTGCGCGCCGTCATCAGCACCACCGCCACAACGCCCCGGCAAGCGGTGGGTCTGGCATTGCGACGGCTGGCTTATGTTGGCTGCGGTTTAATGTTGTTCACCGCATCCACAGTGGGGGCGGCGCTGATCCTGCCATGGCCTCCCAACGTCGACGCCATCGTGATCGCGGCGACGGCGCTGGTGGTCGCGGTTCGGAGCGCCTGGATTATCGCCGATGTCGTCGTTTCGCCGCATCACCCGTCGCTTCGGCTCGCCGCCATTCAACAGTACAAATCCAGTTTTGTGGTGGGCAGCGTGGCATGGCTCACGATGTTGGCCGCCGCGGCGATCCTGCTCCCGCAGCTGCTGGCTACGGTTGGCTCGGCTCCGCGCCTGGCGGGAGCGACCCGTGTCGGCATTGGCGGCCTTATCACCGTCAGCCTGCTCGCTGCCGTTTTGATCGCGTCTCGGCGGCAGGAAGGGGGTGGGGAGAGACGTCGGAAGCGCCCGCGCTTACCTCAGGCCCTGGTCGCGTCCTTTGTCATCGTAACGACGGCCATTCTGGCAATGATCGGCGGCGGCCGCATCGCTGCTCTATTGGTCGACATCGCAGTCGTCGCCGCCTTGCTCGGCGCGTCGAAACGGATCGTCTTCTTTTTTTGGCGCGATGATACCGGGAAAGACGAGGCGCCGACCACCGAGACGCTCCCCGACATGCTGCCGCTTATCGTGCTGGCGGTGGTTCGGTTTGCGACGCTGCTGACGGGGATCGCGGCTCTGATTGTGATCATGCGAGTGCCGCTCGCGGAACTCACGACAGGCTCGAACCCGTTGGCCCAATTCGCTTTGCATGTCGCGGATACCGTGGCGCTCGCTTTTGTCGTCTATCTCGGCTGGATCGCCATCCGCTTCGCGATCGATCGCCGCTTGCGGCAATTGGCGCCCCTCGATCCTCATAGCCCGCCAACCGAGAATACGCGTCTTCTGACGCTGTTGCCGCTGCTGCGCACGACGCTCGCGATCGTCTTTATCGCGCTCTTCACACTTTCGGCGCTGTGGACGGTGGGGATTCAAATCGGGCCGTTGCTGGCGGGAGCCGGCATATTCGGGCTGGCGATCGGATTTGGCGCACAAACTCTGGTACGAGATGTGATCTCGGGCGTGTTTTTCCTGATCGAGGACGTGTTCCGAATTGGCGAATACGTCGAAAGCGGGTCAAGCACCAAAGGCACCGTCGAACATATTTCGTTCAGAACCGTGGCATTGCGGCATCACAACGGTCCGCTGACTTTCGTGCCCTATGGTTTGCTCGGTACGGTGCGCAACGATTCCCGCGACTGGGTGATCGACAAGTTCAACATCCCGCTTCCGCTATCCGTCGACAGCGAAAAAATCCGCAAGATGATCAAAGGCATCGGCGAGGATCTGGCGCTCGACCCGGAGCTCGGCCCTTTGATCCGAGAGCCGCTCAAAGGAAAGCTCTACCGCGTGGATCCGGGGGTCAAAATATTCCGCTGCAAGTTCATGACGGCCCCCGGCTGCCAGTTCGACGTGCGCACCGCGGCGCTCAAAAAGATCGAAGCCGCTCTCGCGGAGGCGGGCATCTCTTTCGCCGGTGCGGGTCCGCAGACTATCTTGGTCAGACGGGCGCCTGATCCATGATGCAGCGTGCAAGCCTCGGTTCAACTTTCGCTCGATTGTGTTGGCGCACGTTTGCGTCGGCGATCACCGACAAACCTGCCTTCGACGTCTGCTGTGGCCGCCGACAAGGCTGAGTGTCGGCTGTGGGTTCAGAAAGGAGACGATCGCCGGAATGCGCCGCAACGGGCGAGATGCGCCGATTTCTGCCGTTCGGCTGCCCGAGGTTAAACGGGTCACATCGACCCATTGCGGTCGCTCGTGCCGCTGAACAGGTTCGAGTGCTGATGCCCGTTAAGAAACGTCGCGGTCGGCTCGGAAATTGATCTTAGTTGGGGTGGCTTTGAGACCTCGCGTCAGGCTCCCGGCCCGCTCGCGACGACGGTCAAATTGGGGCGAGCGTCTGCCACGCTGGTGCTCTGCGCGACGGCGAAAGCGCCTATGTCGGCTCCGAGCCGGGAGCCAACTAGCCAAGGGCTTTGCCCTTGATATCCCTGACATTTGGGATCGAGCAAGATAAGATGACGACGACTATGCTGCCGGCTTCGGATCAGGGGAGCCGGCCATGAACGCCTTCTACGAGCATCACAAGGACAGCATCCGCTTCGGCTATCGGTGTTTTGACCGGATCCTGCTCAACGGGCTCATCCAGCCGTTTCAGCAGCCCGAGAGGGTGGTGGGGTTTTTCGCACCTATCGGCACCTCTATCCGGTCAGCCGCGATGTCCTGCGCGGGCCGCCGAACAGTTTCAGCTGCTGGGTGAAGGAGCAGGCCGACAAATGGAACGCTCCGATTGTCGAGGCGCCAAAAGGCCGGCGCGACGAATTTGTCGAGCCCTACTTCAGGGGCGCCAAGCCGGATCAGGTTGTCGTCATCCTCAAAGCCAGAGAGCCGGCGCGGATCATGACGGCGATCGGCGACAAGAAGGTCAACCGCTGGCATCTTCAGATCGCCGACCGCTGGATCGTGCAATACAACTTCTATGTCAACGACCAGCGCTGGGGCCGGATGTTCGTGCGCATGTGCCCCTATCTTCCGTTCTCTGCCCGGGTCTGTCTCAATCAACATCACTGGCTGGCCAACCGCATGCGCGAGGAGGGCATCGACTTCCAGCAATGCTCCAATGCTTTTCTGCGGTGCGGCACACCCGAGCGTCTCCAAGAACTTGCCGACACCCTGACGGCCGAGGACCTATCCAGCTGCGGCCGAAATGGCTGGCCCGCTTCACTCCGTTCTTCACCGAAACAGAGCGCAAACAAGCGGGTTGCCAGCACCGGCTGTTCTTCTCGCAGATCGAATTCTGCGACAACCTGATCTTTCATCGCCGCGCCGCCCTCGACAAATTGGGCGAGCGTCTGCTCGACGCCAACCGCACCATCGGCCAGCCGAACAAGATCACCGTCATCTTCGGTCGCAAGGTCACCAAGCAGTACCGCGGCAAGCTGCAAACCGAGATCGAAGACATGAACCTGCCCAACCCGGTTATCCGCAGCCACTATCGCAACGGCTTCATCAAGCAATACGTGCGCGACCACCTGATCCTCCGTACCGAGGCGGCCACCAACAACGTCACCGACTACGGAGTGAACAAGGCTGTCGAGCACCTTCCGGCGTTGCGCGACAACTGCCGCCGATCAATCGACAATTACTTGGACATCCAGCAGGATATCCTCGAGACGTTCGTCGATCGCGGCCAGCTCCAAAAGCTCGCCAAACCCACCCTCACCCCGACCGGCAAACGCATTCCGGGCCTCAAGCTCGACAATCCTCGGCAACTGGCGCCTTAATGCACGCTCTTGTCCGCTTTGCACAGATCCCAGCCGCCAACACCTTCAGCACCGGCGAAATCTATCCGCATGTCATCGCCGCCCTGGGTTGCACCGCGCGACCAGTACAGCTTGGCCTCCCTTCGATACGACCTCTCCAAGCTGCGCGCCAAAGGCCTTGTCGAAAAGCTGCCCCGCTCCCGCCGCTACCGTTTGCCGGCCGAGGGATATTCGGTCTGCCTGATCTTCTTGAAACTCTTCGACCGCATCTATGCTCCGCTCACCGCCGCTCTCCTCCACCCGGTCCCCGGTGACCAAGCCCTCCCCCACCCAAGCGCTCGCTGCTCGACCGCCTCTACCAGCGCCTTACCGACGCCCTCGACCAGCTCTTACGAGCCGTCGGCCTTGCACTCTCCCGACCAGCAACGAGAACAAAATCCTCGTTGATGCCCCCATAACGGCCTAACGTCTGCTATGGGTGTTGAAGGACATCTCCCTCACACACCCAACCGCTCACCGGATCCCAGCAGCAAAGCGTCCATTCGCAAGTTTCATGCCAGTCGTCGCCTTCACGGTGGAGGTGGCAGACAGGAAGAAATAAGCAAACACCATCCCAGCCTCCATAATTTCCTAGACCCCCGCCGCCACCAACCACGCCGCCTCCGCCACTGCGCTGTCGGATCATGTGAGGCATATGCATCAACTATGAGAAAGTAATTTCGTGACTTGCCGAAGTGATATTTATCGAGGAAAGCCTTTTGCTTAATTCGATCATACTCCTGGATTGCCTTTCTTACGGACTGCTCGCTGACGGGCTTCCTCATCGCATGCCCTGTACGTTGGCGTGACGATCCCTATAGGGAAAGCGGAATCCTACGCGACGTGCGCGGCGCGGCAAACGATTCCGAACAAGCACGTGTGAGGATGTAGCGCACGACCGCACCCCCGCCAATTTTTTTAGAACGGATGTTTCGTGACAAAAACACACCTCATTCTGAGGAGCGCGCTCTTGCTTCGAAAAGTGCCGCGGCCTTTGCCGCCTCGAATGTGTCGGCCGTGCCGTTGGCGATCAGATCCTCGCGACTGCTACCCACTTTAGCCCTGCGTTGACCTCCCATGTTGGCACGCCGTCCTGCGTGAACACCAATAACATCAACTCGCCGACATCGGTCCAAACGGCGGGCTGGGGCCACAGGGCAGGCAGCGGTCGCCATTCGACGTCGGCCATTTGTTTCCCCAAAAAAGGTAGCTGCTGATGCAAGCGCAACGGCAGCTCTGCGGAGCAGACTCGTCACGTCCCGCCTAGTTGACGGACGAGCGCTCTTCCTACGGTAGTATTTGGCCGGCTGAAGTTCTATCATTAGCGGCGGCATAGGGACTGATAGTACCCCAGCCTATTCTACAGCGACCCGGCGCCTGGTATAGGTGTTGCCGCCCCCCTCACCGAAAAGGCAGGAGAGGATCGGATGAGAGGGGCAACGTCGAGGGAGCTGGAGAAGGGTACTAAACACCCGGCATTGAGACCGGAATACGGGCGCGGTACTGGTGTGCCAAATCCGATCGATGTCGAAGTCGGCGGCCGAATCCGAACGCGTCGCCTGCTCTTGGGCATGAACCAGCAGGCGCTTGCCGATGCGCTCGATCTTACCTTCCAGCAGGTGCAGAAATACGAGCACGGAGCTAATCGGGTGAGCGCCTCGCGTCTCGCCGCAATGGCGAAGATCCTCGCGGTGCCAATTTCATACTTCTTCGCCGATCTGCAATCGGACGGCGTCGAGCTGAGCGTCGAGGACACGACGTGGCGCGAGCAGCTGCAGCGGCCGGAGACGATCGAGCTCATCCGGCTATATTACGCCATTTCCAACCCGGAGATCCGACGCCAATTCCTCAAAATGACGAAATCGGTGGCGGAAGCGACTAGGCCACTGTGAGCCGATCGGGACAGACCAACCAAGCCTTCGAGTGGGCCGCCATGGCCTGAGAGGTTCTTGATTATGCCACCCCCGTCGGGATAGGCGGTCATCCGGTGGCCCGGCACAGGTGGCAAGCGATCTCGACCCTGAAGCTCGCCTGGAGCTGCGTCGGCTGATCAAGGTGCGGGAGCTAACAGCGAGCCAGATGGAACTACGGGTTCAAGCCCCTTCCCAGCCGGGCGCCGGGTTCAGCCCCTCGAGAAGCGCATCAATGGCGGGCGCAGTGCCGGCACTGTTCCGTTTCCGTTCCACAGAAATCGCATAACATCGCCGGTTCGACGGCGCAATCTTACCAGGTCTCGACAGGCTAAAGCGTCCGTGCCCGCTATCACCGACCGTGGGTACGGCCGGTCGTCAGCGCGAATCGTTGGATGCGCCAAGCGATCCTCCGCACGATCCATAGCTTGCACTATTTCCAAGGTGCAATGATAGGGAGGGCGAGATATGGAGCTTTACACCGCCGGCACTGGCAACTGGCAGCGCGCCGCGATCGCGGTCAACGAGTGCGGCGTTTCGTGCAACATCCATGTCCTCGATCTCGGCCAGGGCGACCAGAAGGCCGCCGACTACTTGAAGATCAACCCAACTGCGCGCATCCCGACCTTATCGATCCCGGAGGTCGCCGGTTACTATTGACGGCGAAACGAATTTTTTCCTATTTACATTTGATTTCATAGATCCGCCCCTAATCGATATAGGCACCTCGACGATCACATATCTGGCGGCTGCTCCCGGTGTCGACTTTACGCAGATAAGCTTTGTTTGTCATACAGACATTGTGCCGGACACCGGCTGTGGCAGCCAAAACCCTGTCGAGGGGATTACGCTGAACCTGGAGCCGATTCCCGAACCGGGCACCTTGGGGCTACCAGCTACCCCAATTGCAGGGCTCTTCCTTATTGTCCCGCGACGCCGAACAAACCAGCGGTCGAATGTCAGCACATGTCCGGTTCGATGAGCGTTGCGCCTTGCAAGCGCGTTGAACTCAGTCGCCTGAGATGGCGACCGCGGCAAAGCCTAGCGAGCAGCCGCGCACCAAGTCTTGCGTGGCGTCCGGTAACGGCCGCTGCGAAGCGTAGACAGGGAGGTTGTAGGCCGGAACACCAGTGAACGGGAAGATAGCCCCGAAATCGAACGTGATCGGAGTAGCCGACCCTATCGCTCAAAGGGGAAGGCGGAATCGCTGGCCGCGCCAACGCGAGCGGCCTGGGGTGCTCCCGGGGTTCGTACCGCCAGCATGCAACCAAAGGGGTCAACGGGAACAAGGGAGATCCATCCGGTTCAAGCGCAAGCTTGGAACTGGCCAATTTCTGACCATTCGCGAGTTTTATCGTCCTAAGCGTGTAGTTTCCACATGGGGCAACAGGTCTGCCAGTGGACCGGGGCCGCTGTCAAAAAATGGCGCATAGCGTAGTTCTGGAAAATCTGGCGGGGCCGGTGAAGCCCTTCCGGTAGAGCCTTTAATTGGCGCGGTAATCGCTGGGCGGTTCGCAAAAATAAGGGAGTTTCACGGTGTCAATTGACGGCATGTGCGGCAATGAAATGCGCTCTGCGCTCTCTACATGATCTTGGGTGATGCCAATATAATTGCTCATAAGAACGCCGGTGTAATTCTGGATGAACGCGCCAAACCACGTTGCGGCCTCCGTCGTTTCCTTGAAGATAGCGAGCAGTGCTTTATCCTCTGGCAACCCCGTCACATGCTGCATTGTTCGGACTGTAAGCAGTTCCGCGCCGAACGCGAGGTTGTGCCCGGCATGCGACACGCCCCAATATTCGGGCATTAGCTCGGTGTCAGCAAATTTGGAAAACGTGGCCGCGATATCTTTCGCTTCGAAGTGAAATGCAAACTCGTTGCGAATTTTTTTGATAATGTTGTTGCGGCCGAAGTACGAATTTATTTGCTGTAGCGCCGCCCTCCCGTGGTCGTTCAACATGGTTTGGTATTTTTGATGAAGCTTTTTTCCGGAGTACATTTTGGCGATGAGCTTATGTCCTTCGTAAAGCTTGCCAGCGAGCAATTTCATAATGAGCATGACCTGAGATAGTGCGGCGCTTTGTATAAGGCCGTCCGTCGTCCGGTATTCGTTAAACGCGAACCAAAGCAACTTGGTCAAACCGTTGAGGTCGTTCTCAAGCTGAGAGGCGAGAAAGTAAAAAACGCGTTCGTTGAACGGGATTTGAGCAAGGTGCGCTTTGGTGAGCGGGATGTAGAAAAGTTGCGCCATTAGCATGTTTGCTAGGTTGTTGAAAACTCATCCTAGAGGGGAAAATCAGGCTAGCCCTGAAGCCTCGAAATCGTCGCCCGGCTGACGTTGTAGCTGCGGGCGAGTTCATCGAGCGTCGCGCCCTGATCTCGGGATGCTCGCGGCCAGAGTCACAGTGCAGTCGCGTCGAATTTCGCTCATTAGCGCGTTCCGCGTCGGTGATTGACCGATCGCTCTAAAGGTAGAACCCATTGAAAAATCGAAAACTCTGCCATCATCGTGGTCGCGAGCAACGTCTTGGCCCACCGCGCCATAATTTTGCGGTCTGAAATTTGTATCGAGACGGGCACTCTGACCGTTCCGATTGCGACCGTTCGGCTCAGACGTTCGAGTGATCTCGACCCCCGCGGATCGCCCCAGGCCCGGCGCTCGGTGGGTTGGTGTATAAACTGACCGATGCCGCAGCACCAGCTCCGCGAGGTGAACGCGGTTCTCGATCGCTTGACGCGAGCCGGACCGCCAGTCGACCCGGGACGCGCTCGGACGGGGTCGGCGCGGAGTGTGACTTGGTCTGCGCCCGCCTTTTGGAATGCCACGCTGCCGACGGTGAGGGACTGCGTTGCCGATTTCGAGACCGCAAAATCGCGGCGTGGTGTCCAGGCGTGCCCGCAACCTGAGAATAGATCGATCGGGCAGGATATCCGGCGCGAATGTCTCCTTACCACCCGCCCTAGTCGTTCGTGAGGGTGATCATGGGTGTCGGCTTGGGGGCACTTTGACCCATTCCCGCCGCCTAGGCTGAACGGCCGGTGTCCGTTCAGTTAGCCGACCCCCGCTGGAGCGGCGCGAATGGGAAGGATGCGCCGTAAGCGGTCATTCTCAGCGCGAATGCGCAATCTACCGCCTATCGCCGCGGATCGTGACAAAGCACAGATGCTCGATGCGCATCTTGGGCATCTGCAGATCGTCAAGGTCTCGCTCGATACGCCGCAGGCCGGCCTCATACGCCGCGTCGGATAGCGATAGCAGTTGCGAGTTCCGCTCGCGGAACCGCACGGCCGACAGCAGCTCCGCCAGGTCGCGCTCGCGGTGGACATGCCGAGGCTGCACCTCGACTCCGGCAAAACCGGTTGCGCTCATTTCCGAAACGATCGCGTCGGGCGGCCAGAAATCGGCGAAATCGCGGGTTTTCGCCTCCGGGAAATAAGCGTAGTACAGCCAGTCGTCGGACTCCTGCGGACACATATTGTAGAGCGCGAACCGGCCGCCGCGCCGCAGCACGCGAAAGGCCTCGCGCAGCATGCCCGCCTTGTCGCGGAAATGATGGAAGGCATACTGGCAGCTGACAAAGTCGAAGCTGCCCGAGGCAAATGGCAACGCCGCGCTGTCGCCATGCACCCAGGCGATGTCCGGCATTTTGCGCCGCGCCTGGCGCAGCATGCCGAGCGAGCCGTCGAGTCCGACGAACCTCGCGTCCGGCGCTAGACCCCGGTTGGCGATCTGCTGGTTACCGGTGCCGCATGCGATGTCGAGCAGCGTCAGGCTCGCGGCCGGCCCGCACCCGGCCAAAAACGCTATGAGCTCGGGGTCGGCCGATTTCTTGCGATGCGGCGTGCTGTCGTAGAGTTCCGCGATCGCGTCGTAATTGACGCGCGTCGATCGCTGCATCGCGAACCTTAGCAAGACGGACATTAAATGCTAGGGCGGGTTTGTTGAGGGATCCAGCGCGCATGCATCAGCCCAAGGTGGACGGCCGATTTGGGGCGACAGTACGCGCTCGGGGATGTCACGCGCGATGGCTCAATAGCGCCGATAACCGTCATTCATCGAGCTTCCGCCAAGCCGCGAACTCGCGACTATGGCTCAGCCGCGGGCCGGATCTCGCACAGATAGGAGCGGTGTGAGGCGGTGCCGCTGACCGGATCGCGCACCGCCGTACCGATAAGCAGGTTGAAGTTGGTGCTCCGCGGCCCGAACGGATCATATCCCGGCGCGCCAAGTTCATCGCACGCCTGCCACCAGCCATGCTCGCCGACCACGACGCGGGGATCGAGGTTATCGTTGAGCCGGGCGCGGGCTCGCACACTGCCGTCGGGCGTCTCGATCGACACCCAGTCGCCATTCGCGATGCCGCGGACCTGCGCCGCTTCGGAATGCAGCTCGACCTCCGGATACGGAGCGCGTTTGCGAAGGCTGGGGAGCTGGCGATGCTGAGTTTGGCAGAACAGCGTAGCCTCGGCGCTCGTCAAGACCATCGGAAAACGCGCCGCCAAATCGGGCCGCGCCACTGGGCCGATCCGAGGTTCGTCGAACTCGGGTAGCGACGCGTAGCCATGCTCCAGAAAGGTCTGCGAGTAGAGCTCGACCTTGCGCGAGGGAGTGGTGAAGCCGCGCGGCGCGCCATTGGCGTCAAGTTCCGCGTATTTGGCGTAGCGGGCTTCGAGCGGCAGCCGAACTCCACCGGGGTTGGCGCGCAACTGCTCGAGGCTGATGCCGGTCGGCGTCAGCTGCTGGTCGATAGCGCACATCAGGTGCCTTGGCTGCGGGCCCCCGATAATGCTGGTTATCGGTGGCTGGGGCGCCCGGTCTGGCGGCCGATTTCCCGCGCCGTTTTGGCGCTGTAGCCGGGAACGCCGCCGGTCTGGTCGCGAGTTCAGGCCCGACCAAAGCCGGCGCCGCGGCGATGTTAAGTTTTGATAAGTTCTGGGCGCCGATCACCCGCGCCTTTTTGGCGCTGTAACCCGCACGAAAACTACGAGGTCTCGATCTCGCCGGCGGAAGGTGGCGGGAAGCCGTATTCGAACCCATCGCAGTGCCGCCCCAACCGGCCCCGGCTGAGCCGGAAGCCACAAAAAGCTGGGCGGCGACAGTCACGGAAAAGCCCGCGCCCGCTGCCAGTTCTGGGCGCCGATCACCCGCGCCGTTTTGGCGCTGCGAAGAATGCGCGCACCTCGCCAGCTGGATCGGCGGGCCCTGGTGTTTTCGTCTCTTGCCGAACCATGTCTGTTCGCGCCTTCCTCTGGGCGCCGGCCGAAGAACACGGCCGACGCCCTTCAATCCGGTTCGGCTGGGTTACGAGTGCTTGCTCTCCTGCAACCTCCGGAGCACGTCGTCAAGGTTGAAGCTCGCGGCCTTCTGGCGCTGCGGATACTCCCTGAATGTGGCGAGGAACTCCCCGATATAGGCCTGCGCCGGCACCAGCAAATAGACGTGATCGACAAGCCAATCGTAGTAGGTGATCGAAGTGATGTCCGCACGCTCGAAGGGATCCGTGCGGAGATTGAACATCTTATCGAGCACATAACCATGAGATACTCAATTTTAGTGTAGGAAACGCTGCCGAACATGATCATTCGGAAATTTTTACTTAGTATTCCATGATTTATAATATTTTTCACCAAACTTGCCGAGAAATAGGTGAAAATAAAAAGTGGTACAGCAATAGATAGTGATTTTATATAGTGACCGAAAGCAGATATCTCGAGATATTGAGAAGACGATGAGAATTGGTCATTGGCCGCCCTTTCCTGATCGAGGACCCCGCCAGACGTTGCGCCGTCGCGCTCGCGCTCAAGACCGAAGATTCGAGGATCGCGTCCCCTATGAATACGTCGTCGGCGAGATTGAGAGGCTGACCGAAAATGAATTGAGTGATTTCAGTCGGTTGTGGCATGATGGTTGTGTCAAGCCAATCATCGAGGCACAAGATGTGGACCGAAATCACTCGCCGGAAATATGAACGAGAGGGACAGCGCTACGCAAGCGATCTGACGGATGCCGAATGGGCGCTGATTGCGCCGCACATGCCGGCGGTAAAGCGTTTGGGTCGCCCGCGGGAGACCGAGCTACGGGCCGTGTTGGATGCGATCTTGTATATCGCGCGAACCGGCTGTCAGTGGCGCATGCTGCCAAAGGACTTTCCTCCGTTTACCACGGTGCAAGGTTATTTCTACGATTGGCGAGACGACGGCTTGTTTGAGAAGATCAATTTTGCGTTGCTGCTGGAAGCACGCGAAGCAGCGGGCCGTGAACCGAGCCCCTCGGCCGGGGTCATCGACAGTCAATCGGTCAAGACGACCGAGAGCGGTGGGCCGCGAGGGTACGACGCGGCCAAGAAGGTCAAAGGACGGAAACGCCATATTGTGACCGATACCGGCGGTCTGCTGGTCGGCGCCGAGGTGCACCCCGCCGATGTCCAAGATCGCGATGGTGCCGTGCTGGTTATTGAGGCCATCCACCAGTTGTTTCCCTGGCTACGCCATCTTTTCGCCGACAGTGTCTACAACGGCCCCAACCTGCGAGAGGCACTCGCCCAATTCGGCAAGTGGACCATCGAGATCGTCAAGCGCGCCGCTGATGCTGCCGGCTTTCAGCTGCTGCCGCGCCGCTGGGTCGTCGAACGTACCCTGGCTTGGCTCAATCGAAATCGCCGCCTGGCAAAGGATTTCGAGGCCACGATCGCCAGCGCCAAAGCGTGGGTTTACATCGCCTCAGTGCAGTTGCTCGTAAGGAGATTAGCTTGAACCGTGCACAATCATCGTGAGTACAATACAACTTACACGATTAAGATTCAGACACTGAGGTGAAGCCTGACAAGTTCACCAGGTACTGCGACACGCGTGGCGCATCTTCCAAAGCGCCTTCACAGCCGCGCCAGTTTGCGCTCGTCAGCGCGCTCCGCGTCGAATGTTAGCCGGAGGGCCTAAGTGGAGAACTCATTGAATGGTTTGCAATAATTTGGAATCGTCTTGCGTTCGATCTGGTTGCGGGCACGCCTGGGACACCGCGCCGCGATTTTGCGGTCTCGAAATCGGTAACGCAGTCCTTCACCGTCGGCAGCGTGGCATTCCAAAAGGACGGGCGCACACCGAGTTACACTCCGCGCCGACCCCGTCCGAGCGCGTCACAGGCCGACTGGCGGTCCGGCTCGCGTTGCAAGCGCTCGAGAACCGCGTTCACCTCGCGGAGCCGGTGCTGCGAGTATCGGTCAGTTTATACACTAACCCAACCCACCGAGCGCCAGGCCCGAGGCGGTCCGCCGGGGTCGAGATCACTCGAACGTCTGAACCGAACGGTCGCAATCGGAACGGTCAGGGGGCCCGTCTCGATACAAATTTCAGACCGCAAAATTATGGCGCGGTGGACTAAGACGTTGCTCGCGACCACGATGATGGCAGAGTTTTCGATTTTCAATGGGTTCTACCTTTAGAGCGATCGGTCAATCACCGACGCGGAACGCGCTAGTGAGCGAAATTCGACGCGACTGCAAAGGCTTGCCCGACCGTCGGCCCAGCAAGCCCGCCGATGCGCCGCTCGACGTGGCCAACGCCTTGAAGCCAATTGCGGCCATCATTCGCGCCGAGCCGCCATCCCATACATTCGCAATGACAAAGGCGCCCGGTGCCTCGTGCAGGGCGCGGAATTGTTTGGCCTTGTCCGCCTGGCTCACCCTCATCGCGTGTCTCCTTCATCGAAAGGTGGTTCGCCTGGGCCGACAAAAATTCTTGGACGAGTCCGCACCGGGTTATTCAGCCGCACGAGCGCGAGGCAGCTTATCGAGCGTCTGTTCAAGCGCCGCATTCAGCAGGTCGAGACCGAGATCGATTTCGGCCTCGGTCGCCGTTAGCGGCGGGGCTATCCGCATGACCCCGTCGGCGGCGCCGGTGCGCACGATATTGGCACTCAGTCCGAGCTTCAGCGCGTGGTCGGTGACCGCGTTCGAAAGCACCCGAGCCGAATGGTCTTCGCTTCGGTCTAAAGCCGTGAATTCCAACCCCAGGAGCAAGCCCCGCCCACGCACGTCACCAATACAGGGATGTCTCTGCTTCAGTGACAGCAGCCCGCGCTTGAGCCGTTCTCCCAACTCGTTGCGCGCACCGCGAGGCCATCGCGCTGTACGATCTCGACCACCTTCAACCCGACCATTGCCGGGAAGCGGGTCGTTCACGTGCGTGGTGTAGAAGAGGAAACCGCGTTCGTCGGCAGTTTGGGAAATTTGCTCCGTGGTCATCACGGCGGCCAAAGGCAGCCCGGCACCGAGCGTTTTCGAGAGCACCAGAATATCCGGCACTACCCCGTCGCGTTCGAACGCAAACATCGTGCCGGTGCGGCCCATCCCGGTCTGCGCCTCGTCGAGGATCAGCAGCATCCCGCGTTCGGTGCATTTCTGCTTGAGGACCGCCAGATACCCCTGCGGCAACTCGATGATGCCGCCGCTGCTGAGTATCGGCTCAGCGATAAAGGCGGCGAGATTGCCGGTGCTTTGCCGGTCGATGAGGTCGAAAGAATCGTCTAGCTCGGTTTGCCAATCCACGCCGCTAAAACGGGGGCGATAAGCGTTCGGCGCCGGTATAGCAAAACTGCCGGCCGCCATTGGGCCATAGCCGTGACGGCCGGCTTTGTAGGTGGCCGATGCGGCGGCACCCGTCATGCCGTGCCATGACTGTGCGAACCCCACCACCTCCCAACCGCCAGTAACGAGCTTCGCCAGCTTGATAGCTGCTTCGTTCGCCTCGCCGCCGGTGGATAACAGCATGACTTTCGGCAGTCGCGGCACAAGCCGGGCCAAAGCCTCGGCTAAATCGACCACGGGCCGGCTCAGCATCGAGGAGAACAGGTGATCGAGCTGCCCGATGCCGTCGCGGACCGTCGCGACGATCTCGGGATGGGAATGGCCGAGCACCGCGCTCATCTGGCCCGAGGTGAAGTCCAGCACGCGCCGGCCGGTGGCATCGTAGAGGAATGCGCCCTCGGCCCGAACCGGCACGAAATCGACAAACTCGCCGCCAAATTTGAGCAGGTGACGCCGGGCGCGCGTCCAAAACTCCATATCGCCGGCAACCGTGCCACGCTCTTCCATCATTCATCTCCGCATTGCTCGAAACCGGCTCGGTGCGAGCGCTCGTCGAATTGATAGCGTGCCGCGCCTCAGCCCGGCTTGCTGCCGACCGCGCAGTGGTACGCTTGGGTGATGAAGAAAGTCCCGTCGGCCTTGGCCGCAGTAACCGCTTGACGCCACTGTTCGGTCTCTCCCAGCGTCAGCGCCGCAAGTATCTGCTGCTCGTAGCGTTCGATGCGCTCCGAGCCGGGCACGACCGAGACCAGCTGCGGGAAGCATTTGAGCCCGGTCAGGCCAAGCGCGGCGAGCCGGCTGTAGAGGCTCATATCGGCAACGCCCTTCGGCGCGGCGCCGCCGCCGATGATGCCCGGCGCGTCGACTTTGGCCTTCAGTGCCGGGGCGAGCGGCAGGTTGACCCAGAACGGCATGTCGATGGCGCGCACGATGATGCCGATCCGCCCGCCGGGCCGGGTCACCCGCACGATCTCGGACAGCATCAGCTCGGCGTCGCCCTCTTCGAAGACGGTCGAGGACAGCGCGACATCGACCGTGCCGTCCGGCAGCGGCAGCGCTTCGGCGCGACCCTCGCCGAAATCGATGCGGTCGAGCAGCCCTTCGCGACGGGCCAATGCCCGTGCCTCGCGCAGCAGATAGGGATTCATATCGCGGCCGATCAGCCGGTTCGCACCTGCGGTGCGCCGCGCCAGCTCGCGCATGATCACGCCGGAGCCGCAGCCGACCTCGAGCACGCTTTCCCCCGGTCCGATGGCCAGCGCGTCGAGCAATCCGCGCACTACAGCCATATACCCCGAGCGGCCGCGCTCCTCGAGGCTGGCGACGCTGCCGAGCAGCGCGCCGCCGAGGGTTATCGTGCAATAACGCGCGGCCAATGCCGGGATCAGGGGCTCCCATTGTCCGGGCGACAGATCGAGCGGCAGCAGCACGAGGGGTGGGCCGGCGCCGCGCACCCGGTAGGAGGTGTCGGCGATTTCGCCTTCTTGTTCCGACGGCTGGACGGATGGTAGAGCGCCGCGCCGGGAGAGGAATTCCTCCATCGCCTTGGCGATGCTGTCGCCGCGCTCGGCGGCGATGTCCGACCAGGTCAGGCCGGCGTAATCGTCGAGCACGATTGCGGTCGCCTGTGGCAGTTCAGACAATCCCGTCTGGGTTCGGCGTGCGCCCGGCCCGCGGTCGCCGGTCACGACAAGCAGCCGCTCGCCAAGAGGCGATAGCGTGCGGGTGTCCAGGACCGCCGGGCACAGCACTGTCAGCGACGCGACGCACTTCGGATGTTCTGCCAGAAAGCCCTTCAAATCGGCCGAGCCGCGAGCGGCAAAATGCGCCGCTACGATCCCGAGCCGGTCCAGCAGCTCGGCGAGGCACGCCTCAACCGGGGTGCCGTCGTTGTGTGGTACTTCAGTCACTTGGCGATTGCCTTTGTGATCATGCAAACCGTGTCTTGGCCCAGCCGGTCTCGAACGGGACGCTCATGAGCGGCTCCGATCGCTTGTGCCGGAACATCCAAACGCCAGCCACCCGCGCATAAGTTTCATGATCGATCCTGGCACGCCACATCGCCTGGTTTCCGGCGGCCACCGTGCAAGGCATGAACAGGTACCACCGCGCTCGCGCCGTATCGCCTTCGACTTCGATCTCGCCGTTCAGGCTGTAGTGGATCTCGAAGGAAAAGATCGCCGAGGCTCCCCGGAAGAAGTTGCGGATCGCCTCCCGCCCCTCGAACCGGCCCAGACCAGGGCTCTCCCACGTCGCGTCTTCGGTGAATAACGCCGCGATCCCGTCGGCGTCGTATTGCTTGTCGCACAATGCCGCATAACGCGCTTTCAGGTTGCGGATGGTTTCCGCGTCCTCCAGGGCTCGCAGCCTTCGCTCGAGCCGCTCGAGCCGTGCCGGATCGTATGGATTGTCCTGCGCCATGTTCTCGTCCGCTTTCGCTGGGCTTCCCGCGCGGCCCGGCCGGTCAGGATCTGGCCGGCGACCAGTTGTAGATCCTGGTCAGCGTTTCACCCATCAGAGCGGTTTTCTCGGCGTCGGACAGGCGGTCGGTGACGCGAAATGCCTCGACGCCCTGCTCATAGGTCAGCAGGTTCACGGCGCGGGTCCAGTCGGTGCCCCACACACAGCGGTGGAAGCCAAAAGCATCGAACACGCGGCCGAGCGGACCCCAGATATCCCCATAAGGGAACGGTTCGCGCGACAGCGTGCAAGCGCCGCTGACCTTCACGGCGACGTTGTCGTGAACCGCCAGCGCCAGCAGGCTCGGCAGTGCCGAAAACGGCTCCGCCGGCGCCGGTGGCTTCTGCGGCTGCGACAAGCCGAGATGGTCGATCACCAGTTGCGTATTGCGATTGCGCGCCGCCAGCCCGCCTGCCTGGTCCAACCGCCCGGTGCACGCTAGGTTGACCGCAAGCGAGTGCTGCGCCGCCAAGGCCAGCACGCGGTTGATCGCGGGATCGGCGGGATCGGTCGAGGCATTGTCTCTGAGGAACACCCGGATGCCGACCGTGCCATCGGTGGCCGCCCAATCGGCGATCGTGTCGGCAACCGCGGGGTCGGTCGGATCGACCGGCTTAACCAGCCCGAACCGATCGGGGTGCGTCGCATAGACTTCCTTGGCGTAACTCGCGTCGTAGCGGTACATGCTGAAGGGCGACACCAGGATCGCGCCGTCGACGCCGACCGCGTCCATCGCCGCCACCATCTGGTCGCCGGTAACCTCCGCCGGCCCAGTGAGCGTGCCCACCCACGGACGGCCCGGGTGGTTCTGTTCGTAGGCGTGCACCTGAGCATCGATCGTCAGCATCCCTGCACCCTGTCCGCAATTAGTCTAAGTCTAGCCGAGCCCATTTCGATGATCGGAGGCTATGTTGGGTGGGCCTGGCGTTCAAGAGAAGCGCCTCGACCTCACCGGCCACCACGGTGCGCAGATTCTCACCGGCCGGGTAGCGGGGCTAAAGGGCCGCACGCGGAACAAGCTGGCTATTCGACGCATTTCAGAAGCGTTTCGAACAAAACGGGGATCGTGATTCAGTAGCCCCTACTAGATGCCCGACTGACTGGCCCGATGCCCGCTGCCTACCTCGAGACGCTCAATCCTCAACAGCGACGAGCCGCCGAGCACGGCGTCGAGGATAAGCACACCACCCCGGGTGAACCGCTCCTCATCATCGCGGGCGCGGGCTCCGGGAAGACAAATACCCTGGCGCATCGCGTCGCTCATTTGATCGTCAACGGTGCAGATCCCCGTCGGATTCTCGCTGATGACCTTTTCGCGCCGTGCTGCGGCCGAAATGACGAGGCGTGTAGAGCGCATCACCCGACAGGTTGTCGGCAACACTGGCCGGATCATCTTCGCGCTCAAGCCTGGCGGACGGGGAGTGACCGTCGGGGATGACGCTAGTCTATCTATTCGTTTCGCGCGGCGACCGTTCGGAACATCCTGGACTTTCCTGCCCAGTTCACCCCGCCGGCGAAAATCGTCACTCTCGACCGCAGATGCCGCTCGACCCGATGGATTCCTCGCCGCGCTGCCAAATGGGGTAATCGATTTGGCCGCTGAGCGTTTCACCAAGAACCTCTGGAGCGACCGGAACTCAGGTGCTTACGACCGCAACTCGTCTACGTTCGCAACGAAGCCGATCAGGCCGGCTACATCGCCGATCGGGTGCTGGAGAACCGCGAGACCGGATCTCTGCTGAAGCAGCAAGCAGTGCTGTTCCGCACGTCGCACCACAGCGGGCAAGGCGGGGCAACACGCCTCGCGGAACACGGGGCTACGGATCACGAGATCATGGCATGGGGCGGCTGGAAGACGTGGCGGAAGTCCAGCGCTACACCAAAAAAGCCAATCGCAAGCGCCTTGCCGAAAATGCTCGGGATAAGCTGTATGGACTGAAACCCGAACAGAAAAGTGGCTAACCTTAAATATGTGAGTGGCTA
Organism: uncultured Alphaproteobacteria bacterium; assembly: GCA_963788085.1. Lineage (GTDB taxonomy): Bacteria > Pseudomonadota > Alphaproteobacteria > ATCC43930 > CGMCC-115725 > AP-15. The sequence goes on along the minus strand of CAWBFS010000013.1, from coordinate 20,457 downwards.
ACCTCCCGTAAGGTGCTGATAATATTTCTTGATTTTTCAGTTCGACAAAGGGAGATGGATTCGAACCATCGGTCCCCCGTGCGATGGACGGCATTTTAAGCTCTCTCGCAATGAGAGTTCTGCAAGCAGGTCGTTAGGGAGTCCTGCTGCCGCCGGTCGTCAGAGCGCGGCCGGTTGGTCCGTCCTGGTTGACGGTATGGCGTAGAGTTTCCCATCGCGCTCTTCGATGAGGCCCGCCCGCTTGTGCCGGGCAAGCGCGGCGCCGACATGGTTGGGGCGAGCGCCCTTGCATGCAGCGGCGATTTCCTGCTGCGTCTTGCCGGTTGCCAGCGCGAGGATCTGGTCGCCGAGGTTCGACGAACTGCGCTTGCGGCCAGCGGCTTTTGCGGTCGTCGTGGGCTCATGTCGTCGCGCTGGAGCGGCCACTTTCTTTGCCGTAGTCGGCCGTCTGGCTGAGGCCGTCTTTTTTACCTGCGTGCCCTTGCTGTAGCGCGCAAGCACACGCTCGGTCGCCTCCAGTTCGCCGAGCTGACTGGCGAGCTTGTCGCGTTGCATGTCGACGCGCGCAAGCGCTTCGCTGATCCGCTGCTTCTCCTTGGTGATCTCGTCCAATGTCGACATTCCGTACCTCCGTCGCAGAGTATTGGTTGACCCAGATAGACCAATCTTTTCGGCCTCTATCACTACGATGCACACAGTGCAATAGCGGAATTTGCGGATTTATTTAAATCAACGAGACGGCCGCAAAGTGTGCCAGCGAATGAGAAGGCGATAATAGTCCAAGAGCGGTTGCGCCTGGCGTGTGGCCGTCGGCGCAAGGAATTGGCAGCACTGTTTGACATGACTTCGCGCAATCCTGATCGACAACCATGCCGGCAGCCAGCCGGTCGATCAGGAACGAGCCATCCTCATAGCTCGTCATGACGCGCTCGACTTGGCGCTCACGATCGCCCTCGCGGGGTACCAGTGTCGCATCGCCCGCGCAACCGCTGTCGAGTTGTCGTTGAATGACTACCGCCCATTCGAGCTTCCGCTGGCGATCCCTATGGGCCCCTCCTTCTGCGCGGCGATCTGCTCGAGGGTCAGCGCGACGGTTTCTGCCACGTGATCTACGGAAGATCATCCGGCATCGCAAACACGGTTCGCGGCTCTGTGTCTCGATCACGGCAATTCGTCCATGGTAATGCGCCTCTGCCGGATCAGCTCGCGCAGCTTTCGCCGCTCGGCTGGCGCCTCCGGGGTTTAGAACCCGCCTCGCCAGTTGCCGTTACGCTCGCCTCGGGGTGCTCCAGCGCTGCGACGGCCATACATGCGACATCGTCCATTTGGCTCGCGGTCGCATCCAGTGCCTCGCCGAAGTGAAGTCCCTGGTTGAAATTCTGAGGGGTAGGCGCCGCTGCGTTAACGACTTCGAGACCGCAAAATTGCGTCGCGGTGTGCAGGCGTGCCTGCAACCAGATCGAACGTAAGACGATTCCGAATTATTGCAAACTATTCAATAAGTTCCCCCGTTACGCCCTCCAGCTAACATGCGACGCGGAGCGCGCTGGTGAGCCCAAACTGACGCGGCTGCGAAGGCGGTTCCGCAAAGATCGGCGCTGCCTCAATAGATGAATGAACGGTGATCACTCGCCGCTCGTCACAAATTTGGAGGGCCGGGGCGCCGCAATCGTCCGGCGCGAACTGACCGGGGATTAACGAGCCGCCTCGAAGACCCAATTTGCCTTTAGCCGAGCGCTGCTTTGAGGGCGCAGACGGCTTGCGCTATGGCGCCACGCGCAGCCGGCGTGTCGGCGAGCGCATTCAGCATGACGAAATCGTGGATCGTGCCATTATATCGGACCGAGGTGACCCGCACGCCCGCATTCGACAGCTTGCGGGCATAGGCTTCGCCTTCATCACGCAGCACGTCATTCTCGTCGACGATGACGAGCGCCTCGGGCAGGCCCGCAAGCTGGTCGAGCGAAGCATTGAGCGGCGTTGCGGTGGGTTGTTTGCGCGCGGCGGGATCAGGCAGGTAGGCGTCCCAGAACCATTCCATGGCGCGCTTCGTCAACCACGGCCCATCCGCGAAGCGGGCGTAGGACGGCGTATCGAAGCCGGCATCGGTAACCGGATAGAACAGCACCTGAAAGCCGATCTTGGGGCGGCGGCGTTCCTTGGCCATCAAAGTCACCGCGGCCGCCATGTTCCCCCCGACGCTGTCACCCGCAACTGCGAGGCGCAAGGGTCGATGCGCAAACTGGCGCTGTTGTCGACCACGTAGCAGGTCGCGGCGTAAGCCTGCTCGATGGCGACCGGATAGCGGGCCTCCGGCGATCGGGCGTAATCGACGAACACGACCGCCGCCTCGACGCCGGCCGCGATCTCCCGGACGAGGCGATCGTGGGTGTCCCGGTCGCCCAAGATCCAGCCACCGCCATGAAAATACACCACCGCCGGCAGCGCTCCGACGGCTCCGGCCGGGCGAACGATCCGCACCGGCACCGATCCGGTGGGGCCGACCGGAAAGGCGATATCCTCGATCTGCGCGCTCGGCTTGCCGACCGGTATCGACTGCGCTCGGACCAAGAACCGACCGCGCCTCGTCAGGCGACAAAGTGTAGATCGGCGGCGCATCAGCCAGCCCATCGACGAATTGTTGCGTGTGGGGCTCCAGGATCGGCTGGATCGTCATCAATTGCCACTAATCGCCTCCCTTGAGCTCCTCGTTAGAAAGATCTCGCTGTGGTCCCGGTCAGCATATCGGCCTTCCGGTTGAGGGCGGCGATCAGGCCGTCGATACCGTCATTCTTCAGGATGGCGGCGAATTCCGAGCGGCGGGTCGCCACCTCGCTGATCGCGCTATCGAGGTAGATGTCGGAGATCAGCCAGTCGCCGCCATTTCGGTGCATCATGTAATCGACCTTCACCGGCTCACCGCTGGCTTTAATGATGCGGCTCATCACCATGACTCCTGATGGAGCGGGCTGTTCACCAATCACCTCAAGCTTTTGCCCCGCGTAACTATCGAACCGGTCGGCATAGATCGCGGACATGTAGCGGCCGATGCTCTCACTCACCTCCTGACGCTGCGCCTCGCTCAGACGGGTCCAAGTCGGGCCGACCGACAACCGCGCCATCTGGCCGATGTCGAAGGTGCGGCGGATGACCGGCGACAGCTGCGCAAAACGCCCGCTTTGCCCAAGCGTCCGGCCGTTCTTCATCGCACTGAGCAGAGCATCGTAGAGGCCCTGTACGGTCTCGCTGCTGCTCGCCGGCGCAGCATGGACCGGGTAGGAAAGCGTGCTGAGGCCGAGCCCGACAGCAAAAGCCAGCGCTTTGCACAATCCGAATTTGGGTCCGGCCGATAGGCAGGCGTATCGATTAAAGAAAGCTGGAAAAGGGCGTATCGTTGCCCGTTGGGGAACCATTCTTTGCCGCGGTCGCTGCCGCCGTCGCGTCGCTCGCTAACAGGCGCTCCAGTCGGCAGTCGAATTAACCGCGGCGGTGAATCGATAACCCCGGCCGAACTCGGTGCGGATTAAGTCGCGGGCTTCGCCGAGAGCCTTGCGCAACGAGGAGATTTGGACTTTCAAGTTCTCCTCGGCGACAAAAATGCCCGGCCACACACGGCTGAAGAGTTCGTCTTTGGTGACCAGCGATCCGTCGGCCTCCAGTAACACCAGGAGGAGATCGAAGGCGCGCGTACCCAACTCTACCGGCACGCCGTCGGCGACCAATTGCCGCTGGCGCAGCAGCACCTGGAAACGGCCGAATTGGAGGGTTATCCCGGCTGCTGCCGGGCTCGGGCCGATTGCGTTATGTGATGGCGCGTTTTCGCGGTGGAGGGCGGGCTCGGCACAGCTACTCGTCCTCATCGTGGGGCCTCCGTTCGGTTATGGCCTGCAATTTGGCGCGGCCTTGTCCACCAGTCGCGTTAATGGTTGTGAAATTGTGCAAACCCTTTTTGCAACTGTTTGCAGACGCCGACTTCACACGGTCGAATACCTGGGCAGGTTGCCGCGATAGCCGTTTGTGAAAATTCTCCAGAGGCTCTATTAGGGGAGCCGCCTCTGAGGACGATTTCCCGGCGGACGACGAAACCTTCGCCTTCGGATCGTTCTGCCTGATCCCCGCTCAACGCCTGCTCCTCGAGGACGGGAAACCGTTGCGCCTCGGCAGCCGCGCGCTCGATATCTTGGTTGCGCTGGTCGAGCGGGCCGGCGAGACGATCTCGAAAGAGCAGCTCATCGCCCGTGCATGGCCGGACACGGTTGTCGAAGAGGCCGCCCTCAGGGTCCATGTCGCGGCGCTGCGCAAGGCGCTCGGCGATGGCCGCGCGGGCAGGCGCTACATCGCCAATAACCCTGGCCGAGGGTACGTGTTTATCGCGCCGGTAACGCGCGAGAATGCGCCCTCGGCAACCGCCGCGCCGGACGGAATGGCCGAAGCCGGCAATCCGCCTGCGCCGCTCACGCGCATTGTTGGCCGCGACGAGATCATCGCCGCCCTCACAACACAGCTGGCCCGGCGCCGTTTTCTGACCATCGTCGGTCCAGGCGGGATCGGCAAAACGACAGTGGCGGTTGCCGTCGCGGACCGGGCGCGCGCGTCATATAAGGACGGCGCCTGGTTTGTCGGATTGGCCTCCTTGTCCGATCCCGAGCTCGTGCCAAGTGTCCTTGGTGCTGCGCTGGGGGTCCATCCTTCGGGCGGCGACCACACGCGGGCGCTGGCCGCGTGGTTGCGCGACAAGACCGCCTTGCTCGTGCTGGACAGCTGCGAGCACGTCATCGGCACGGCGGCGGCGCTCGCCGAGGCGCTGCTCAAGGCCGGGCCTGGCGTCAGTATTTTGACTACCAGCCGCGAGCCCTTGCGATTAGAGGGTAAAGCGCTGCATCGCCTGGCAGCGCTCGAACTTCCGTCGGATTCGGTCGATCTCGCCGCCGAGGCATTGCGCTACTCGGCTGTACAGTTGTTCAACGAACGCGCCACCGCGGCGATGGACGAGTTCGTTATAGGCGAGTCCGACGTGCCGGCGATCCTGGAGATTTGTCGCCGGCTCGACGGTATTCCGCTGGCGCTCGAGCTGGCAGCGGCACGCGTCGGCGTCTTTGGTGTGCGGGATTTGGCGGCGCACCTGGATGACCGCTTCCGGCTTCTGACGGCTGGCCGGCGCACCGCTCTGCCCCGCCACCAGACGCTCGGCGCCGCGCTCGACTGGAGCTATCAGCTGCTCCCAGACGCAGAGCGCGCGGTACTGCGCCGACTGAGTCGTATTTGCCGGTGAGTTCCCGCTGGAAGCTGCGATCGCCGTCGCTGCCGATCCTGGCTCGCCCGGTATTGTGGACCACATCGCGAACCTCGTCGGCAAATCACTGCTGGCTGCCGATCCACGGGGCGATGCCGCTCAATATCGCCTTCTCGACACCACCCGCCTCTACGCCTTAGAGAAGCTGAAGAGCTCGGGCGAATTGCAGCAGATCGCCCGGCGTCACGCCGAATATTATCGTTCCGTGTTCGCGCCGGCTGAAGCCGAGAGCGAATCGCGGCCGCAAGCCGAGTGGCTGGCCATCTACGGCCGACATCTCGCACAATGTGCGAGCCGGGCTCGATTGGGCATTTTCTCCTGATGGCGACCGCCAGATCGGCGTGGGGTTGACCGTCGCCGTTGTACCGCCATGGGTCCAGCTGTCGCTGTTGGGCGAGTGCCGCGAGCGGGTGGAGCGGGCGCTCGCCACTCTCCAAGGCGACGAGCCGGCCACGGCGCGTTCGCGCATGCAGTTCTCCTGGGCGCTCGGCTGGTCGCTGATGTACGGCGTCGGCCGCGCCCAGGAGGCCGGCCCCGCCTGGGCGATCACTCTCGAACTCGCGGAACGGCTCGAGCGACCGGGGCTACCGGCTGCGCGCCCTCTGGGGCTTGTGCATCGATCAATTCAACAATGGCGATCTTCGCGCCGCGCTCGAATTTGCCCGGCGCTTCGCCGGTTTGGCGGCAGATTCCAGCGATGCGATCGATCGGATGATGGCCGATCGTCTCCTCGCCACGGCTCACCATTACTTCGGCGACCAACGAGAGGCGCGCCATCATATCGACCGCGCGCTCGCCCAACTCGCCGACCTGGCGCAGCAGCAGATCGTCCGCGTGCGGTTCGATATGCGGGTGTCGACGCACTATTTCCAGGCTCGCATCCTTTGGCTGCAAGGATTTGCCGAGCGGGCTCTGCGTGTCGTCGAGCGCAATATCGAGGAAGGGAACGCTATCGGGCAAGCCTTGTCCTTCTGCAGCGTCTTGGGCCAGGGGGCGTGCCCGATCGCCTTTTGGGCGGGCGATCTCGACACTGCCGAGCGCTACGGCACGATGCTGCTGGAACACACTGAGCGTCACCCGATACGTCTATGGCACGTTTGGGCTCGCTGTTTCATTGGCCTGGTGATCGCCAAACGCGGCGATAGGGCGCCGGGCTGCGGGCCCTGCGCGACGGGCTCCAACAGGCGGGCGAGGCGAGATTTCTCCCGCGCTTCCTCCTCCTGCTTGGCGAACTGGCGGCTTGTCTTGGCAAAGCCGGTGAAATCGCGCTGGGGCTCGAAACCGTCGACGAGGCGCTTTCACGTTGCAAAGCCCGCGACGAACGCTGGTACTTGCCCGAGCTATTGCGCATCAAGGGCGAATTGATTTTATTAGAGAATGCGGCAGATGCGCCGGCAGTTGCTGAAGGACACTTCCGGGACGCGCTCGACTGGGCCCACACCCAAGGCGCTCTCGCCTGGGAACTGCGAGCTGCGACGAGTCTCGCGCGGGTATGGCAAGGCCAGTATCGCGCCGTGGAAGCCTGCGACCTGTTGCGGCCCATTTACGGCCGATTCACATAAGGCTTTGTGACGGCGGACTTAAAGCAGGCGAAGAACCTGTTGCATCAATTCAGGTAACCCAAAAGACTTGTCGGCTTGTAGGCAAGGGCACCGTAAGTCCTTTGCGATCGAATATCGCGGTTTTCGTGGCCGATCTCGGCCGCGGTTTTGGCGCTGTAACCGGCCCGGATGGCCGCTTGTTTCGTATTCGGCTCGATCAGGTACTCCTAGCCCTTGCCGCGCTCATGAGAGCGCGGTGGTGCAGTCAACTCGGTGCGCTCGGCGCGCTTCGCCCTGGCCTTTTCGATCTCCGCGGCGACATGAGGTTTATCAGCCAACCGACGTTCATGTTGCTGGACTACAGCGCCATTTACTAAGTAGCTGATTAAACCGACGCTGCTTGCGCTAATCGCCTCGATCGCGGTTCGCAGGAGACTCTCCGGCGGAGGAAGATGGATTCGAACTCCCGGTCCCGCGACGATGGAATAACGATTTGAGACGGCTCCGTTCGACCTTTTGGCAGGCGGACCGGGGGTTCGGCGGCCCACAAACGGCCGCGAGGAGCAGACTGAGTTCGGGCGAGCTGCACGCTACCCCGCTCGCTACGTGAATTAATTCCGGGCATAAGCTCAGCTCCGGGTGATAGAGGCGCCGCCGTCCACCAATGAGGCAGTGCCGGTGACGAATGCAGAGTCATCGGAGGCGAGATATAGCACCGAGCGTGCGAGCTCTTCGGGCTGCGACACCCGCTTCAGCGCATGGAGATTGGTCATGAACGCCTGTTTGTCGGCAGTGTCGTTCATCTCGTGATACATTCCGGTCTCGACCGCGCCGGGGAGGATTGCATTGACGCGAACGCCCCGTGGTCCAAACTCGGCAGCAAGCGCCTGGGTCAGGCCGATCAGGCCGGATTTACTCGCGGCATAGGCCGCGACGCCGGGAAATGCGAAGCTGTAGCCGACGAAGGTTGAGGTGAAGGCGTTCGCCGAGAACATCGAGCGATTGCTGGCGGCGGAGCTAGGTGTCGATTGGTCGGCTTACGACAAGGAGGTTTCGAGCAAGTGATTCCAGCTTCCGAGCCACTTTCCCTGCGGCGCGGTACTCGCCGCGTCGCTGGGCTTTGGGCCCTGATATGGTGGACCCTATGAGCATCCCACCAACCGACGCGGACGGGCTTGCCAAGTTTTTGGCAGGCGACGTCGATACGTTTTTCGGGGACCCGGGCGGGCTTCGCATCTCTGCCGCCCCCGCCAAGAACGACGCTGGAATTTCCACATCGCCGCTGCCGAACAGCAACGACAATCCTCCACCCCATCAGCATCCTGCCTGCGTCCGGATCGCTGAGCTGCGCCTCAGCCTCGAGGCGCCCGCCCCAGGTGACCAAATTCGGCCACCTAGTCCTAGTGGCAAATCTCGTGTTCTGCTCGCCGGCTCGGCCTTGTTGCTCGCGGCCGTCATCGCTCTCGGCCTGGCCGGTGCGGCAGTTGTGAAGATCATCCGTGTGGAGAACCCGCCAGTAGCCAGGGCCGCCGTACAGTCCCTGGCGGTCGCCGCGCAGAACCCTCTGAACGCGGGAACGGCAGACCAGGCCTCGGGCACGGAAACGACGGACAAGGCCCCTGCGGCGCCTTCCCCGTTGACGGCATTGCCCGTCGACGAGTTTGGGGGACGAGCGGCGATGCACCGATGGTACGCCGAGCGCCAATCGGCCATCAATAGCGCACCGTCGCTCAGGCCTGCTGCCTTGCACAGCCCGCTGCCGCGACCGGCAGCGCATTCGCCGTGGCGCCCGCGGCGCCGCCCCGTTACCGCGGCCGAGTTTTCCGATTTGCTGCGGACACTGGCGCCACCATCGGTGCCCGACTTCGGCTGCCCAAAGTCGCTGGGAGCAGCGTGCGCCTCCTCCCGTTGAAACATACCCGCAACCAGGTGGCCGCGGGCAAAAGAGGAAGTTGCGGGACACGACCCCACGTTGTCCTCACGCCGATCCGTCCGCCGCTCAGGGACCGAAAGTTCGCAGACTCTTTGCTGGAGGGAAGTGGATTTCGAACTTTCAGTTCCGCGCCAGATAGGCAACCGTTTCGAAGCTTTTTCCGAGAGGGGCTCTATCGGCTGTCAGCGGGGCGGTCTCATCCGAGCAGTTGTCGGCTTGGGCAAAGCGGTCGAGATGTCGGGCGGCCAGATGGCGCAGATGCTCGCCGCGCGCGAGGCTGTGGGCAATTACCAGCCCGCCAAGGGCGATTGGCGAAGTGTGTCGGTGCAGGAACTGATAGCGCAAGAGCGGCGGCGCTCTCTACTATGGCGGCCGCAGCGTTTTGGGTGGGAGCACGGTCAACCTTTGGCGAAGATCGAGCGCAGCGAGGGTCGATGAGCCGCACGTCCAGGCGGTATGATGCCGAGCAGGTCAGGCGCTTCTCAGACACGACGATCGCGTATTACGATCAGTTTGCCCGGGCTTTCTGGAACGGCACACGACACCATGATGTCAGCCAAAACTACGCGGCGTTCCTCGACGCGATAGAGGGCGACCCGCCTTATTCGATCCTTGATCTTGGCTGCGGACCCGGCCGGGATCTCATCCACTTCCGTTCCTTGGGGCACGAAGCCGTGGGGCTCGACGGATCTCAGCAATTCGTCGCCATGGCGCGCTCGCATTCGCAGTGCGAGGTTCTCCATCAGGACTTCCTGGCGATGCAATTGCCCGAGAGCCGGTTTGACGGCATTTTTGCAAACGCCTCGCTGTTCCATGTGCCCAGCCAGGAATTACAGAGGGTTCTGCTGGAACTGTTCCAGACGTTGAAGCCGCGCGGTGTGCTATTCTCCTCAAATCCGAGAGGGAATAACGAGGAGGGCTTTACCGACGATCGCTACGCTTGCTGTGGCGCCAGCCGGCACGTTGCGGGTAACCACACTACCGGCGCCTATCAAAGCATCGTCACCGATGGTCACGCCCGGCAGGATGATCGCGCCGCCCCAAAAACAAAACACGATTTCTGTATTCTGTTCGCATTTTAGGTTCGGGGGCAGCCCCTCCCCGTAGTTTTCTGCTCCTGTTGCTACGTTTTATGAGACGCGATTCGGGCTTCATCCCATCTCGGGAACAGGCAGTATCAGATCACCTCGTTGGCGATCAGCGATAAGCAGTTGATGTGATTGTTTCGCCGTTCATGCGCCGGATTCCAGATTGAACCGGCCCAGAGCGACGGTACCGTTCGTGCTCCAGATTTGAGTTCACTGACGGGAGCCGACCTCCATGGATGCTCAAGCAATCCTGCACGAACTCACCGATGCCGCCGGACTCCCGAGGGAGGCATTGAAGGCTGCATCCGCGCAACGGGTCGGGATGCTCCCGTTGTTCCTCGAAGAGATCGAAACCTACCTCGCCCTCGACCCTGGCGCACGGGCGAAACCGACGCCGCTGTTTTTCGTCTTTCATCTGTTCGGGGAATGGCGGGAGAAAGCTGCTTATCGGCCCTTATCCCGTTTGCTGAGACTTCCTCGCCGTGAGGTTGACAGGATCTTCGGCGATGGGATCACCACCACGAGCCACCGCGTCATGGCGGCGGTATTCGATGGCGACCCTGAGCCGCTCTATGACATCATCCTGGACCCGAACGCCGAAGAATTCATTCGAGCGGGCATGTGCGAGGCCCTCGCTATGGTGACTGTGCGGGGAGAACTCGATCGGGCAGTGGCAGGCCGATTCCTCCGCGACGCCTTCTTGGAGATGCGGCCACAAGCAGAGTGCTATGTCTGGGTCGGCTGGCAGAGCGCCATAGCATGCTGGCATGAGCGATTTAAAGTTTTGGTCAAGAAGGCATTCGACCGGGGCTTCATTGACAACCACGTTCTCGGATTCGACCATTTCGAGGAGGATCTCAGACGCGGGATTGACCATCCTGGTGAACCACGGCTTCCGGATGATCGCGACAGCACGCTATTCGGCGATACCGTCGAAGAATTGTCCGGATGGTACTGCTTCACCGAGCAATACCGCGAGGATCAGGAGCGGTGGCGAACGACGGGCTGAAGCTGATCGTGCCCGCAGCCAACGCCTTGAGAATCCGTTCAAGGGCGTTGGGCGAAACGATCCGTGCCCTTGCGGCAGTGGAAAGAAATTTAAGAAATGCTGCCTTGGTGCGGTGCGCGTTGGGTCAATCGGCCCCGAGATCGGGTTGCCCGAAATAGGCCACGACGCTCTCATAGGTTGCCGCCGAATGGAACGGTGCCCCCCTGTCAGCGGTGCTCGCGTAAGCTCAGGATGTAAGCGGACACGGCCGCTATCTGTTCTTTCGTGAGGATCAGGTTGGGCATCTTCGGGTGCGAGGTGGTCAGGAAGACGCGCAGAGCCGTCGCGGTCATCCCCTTGGTATTGGCAATATCCTGAAAGTTGGGACCGATTGCGACTATCCGAGGTGACACGTTCGTGGGTTCGACGACGTGACAGGAGATGCAGGCTTCGTGTGCGAAAGCCCGCCCAGCGGCCACATCGCCCTCCTGCGCGGTCGCGTTCCAGGCCGTTGCGGCTAAAGCGGAAGCGAGCATCGTCGTCCGAAGTGCTTGTCCTGCCACTAAGTAGCTCATCGGCTCCCCCCGAAGCTGGCTCTTTCTCTCACCCGAGAAAAATCCCGTTCTCTGCGGCGGCTCCGGATTTTTGGACAGCGGGATAAGCTAAAGGCTGACCGGTCCAGAGGGGGCGTGAGACGTGGGCGTAAAGCGGAAGCAGCACAGCGCAGAGTTCAAGGCGCGGGTGGCGATGGCGGCGCTTTCGGGGGAGAAGACCCTGGCGGAGCTGTCGGCGGAGTTTGGGGTTCATCCGACGATGATCAGCAACTGGAAGCAGGAGCTGGTGAAGCGTGCGGGCGAACTGTTTGCGCGCGGCAGCAAGGCGCCGGCGGCCGCGGACGCGCAGAGGGTGATCGACGATCTGCACCGCAAGATCGGACAGCTGCAGGTCGAGTGCGATTTTCTTGCCGGGCAGCCCGCCATCTCCCGATTACTGCGAGGCGGGCGATGATCGCGCCGGGAGCGGGGCTGTCCGTAAGCCGGCAATGCGCACTGCTCGCGGTGGCGCGCAGCAGCTTCTACTACCGGCCCCGGCCGGGATCTGCGGAGGAACTCGAGCTTCTGGAGCGGCTCGACCGGATTTTTACCAATGATCCGGTCTACGGCAGCCGCCGTCTTCAAGTGGCGCTGTTGCGAGAGGGGATTCCGGTCGGGCGTCGACGCGTCCGGCGGCTGATGAGAAAGCTCGGGTTGTGGGCGGTCAGGCCGAAGCGGAACACCAGCAAGCGGCATCCCGGGCACCAGGTCTACCCGTACCTCCTGCGCGGCACGACGATCGACCGGGCGAACCAAGTGTGGGCTGCTGACATAACCTACATACCGATGCGGCAAGGGTTTTTGTACCTGGTTGCGATCATCGACTGGGCGACCCGACGAGTGCTGTCCTGGCGGCTGTCGAACACGCTCACGGCAGGGTTCTGCGTCGAGGCGCTGAACGAGGCCCTCGTCCGGTTCGGCAAGCCCGGCATCTTCAATACCGATCAGGGGGCGCAATTCACCAGCTTTGAATTCACCCAGATGCTGCGGGATCATGGGATCGCGATCAGCATGGACGGACGCGGACGCTGCCACGACAACATCTTTGTCGAGCGCTTGTGGTGGACGGTGAAGCACGAATGGGTCTACCTGCGACCAGTGGCCGACGGCATCGAACAGAAGCGCAGCCTTGGCGAGTTCTTCGACTGGTATAATCTGCGGCGTCCGCATCAGGCACTCGGCTGGCGAACACCGGATGAGGCTTACCTCGGCCAATCGATGGCGGCGACGGCACTGGCCGCCTGACGCGATGCCGAGGTGGTGCTATGAATTTGTGGACAGTCGGCTGCGCCGATCCCCGCCTGACCGCGCCAGCGCGGTCCCCTATGGACAAGCCGGGGAAAACGCCATGCGTTTCCCCCACCTTGCCCACAGGTCGGCGGCTGCCCACAAGCTTCACAGCACCCCACAACAAGACAGGATGAATTTGATTTCGGGGAATCTTGAAACCAGCAGCCGGCTACCGGTCTTTAGCTTCTTCCTCCCCGGAAGCTGTCCAATCAACCGGGACCGTCGCACTCTATCAGACCGGTAGTTGTCTCTTCCAGTCCTTTTCGGCCCCGACTACTCTTTAGGGAATCGTGCCGCTGCATTCTAACTCACTGCTTCAGAGGTCAAGATCTCAGCTTTCGGGTTCACTTTAACGCTGCATAGACCGAAGGAGCCATGAGATAAATCAATATTTAATATAATCCGAACATAAGACGCTCGGCGAGCGTGACGGAAAAACTTGAGCTAACGCCGGCGGTTCGCGTGACCGAGCGCGCCTCAAGGCTTTGGGATGTTGACGCTGCGATTGTCGAGGATGCTGCCGTCCGCAGGGATGCCGTCGCAGGTACTGCCAAACTACTCCTTGCTGCGGATTATGATCTCGAGGCGTGGCGCTTATGGCTACGCGAACTTCCTCTCCCGCCGCTGGTTCTGTCGGAAGATCAGTATCTAATTGCCGAGCAGCGGCCCGATCTGGATAAATAGCGCGAGTGTCAAAAAATATCCCTGCGTGATATTTACATCGCTTTGTGAACGACGGGCGACAGAGTGATAAGTATCCGCTGCAAATCAAATGAATAGACGGAATTGAGAAAAAGCGGGTTGCCCTCATACACGCGTTGATTTTTCGGCTTAGGCCGCGACCTCGTCGGTCTGCGGCCGCACGACATTTGCGGCTGCAGGCTGGCGCGCACGTTTCAGGTCGCACGCCCGTTCGGCACGATAACGTTGCTCACCCCGGGGAAGCGGCTCGCGATTTTGAGCATCGGAACGGGACTGTTCATTCTTTTGGGCCTGTAGTCGGTACTTACTTGTCGAGCCAGACGGTCGACAAGTCCTGATTGAGGTAATGGCTCGGGCTGATCTTCCAGCCCTTCACATACGACCGGTAGGGGATGATGCGGTACCACCACAGCATCGGAAACTCGTGCGCCTCGGAATCGACCACCCGCTTCTCGAACTCCCGCATCAAGACGCGCTGTTTGGCGGCGTCGGGCTCGTGCAGCATCTTTTGATAGAGGTCGATTTCCGCTTGGTCGTCATACATCCCGTAGTTCTCTGTGTAGACCGACCGCGGCAGGTATTTCTGGGTGTCCATCAGCGGGTTGACCACGCCCTCGCAATTGGCTTCGAGGACAACATCGAAAGTCCCGCCGCGCATCGCCTCGAACCACGGACCGGTCGGCACGACGCGCTGCGTGGCATGGAGCCCGATCTTGCTCCACTCGTCGATCAGCCAAGTGCCGACATATTTGTAGGGCTGGTCGACATTCCGGTTCAACAGTTCGAAGCTGAGCCCCTCGGCCCCAGCCTCCTTCAACAGCCGCTTTGCCTCGGCGCGTGATTTCTCGATGTCGGGCCAGAACCCGGCGATCTGCTGCAGCTCTTCCTTGGTCGCGGCTAACGGCGAGCCGGGGAAGACGATGCCGCCAACCGTGTGCACGTTGGCGATCTTGGCGAGCGCCGGAGCGCCGTGCCATTGGTCGACCGCAAGCAGCAGAGCCCGACGCACCCGGACGTCGTCAAACGGCTTCTTCTTGTGATTGGGCGTCACCAGATTGCCGCAGTTCCAGTCGCTCTCCTGCACCGCGATCTTGTCGCCGAGCTCCTTGACGAGTTGATCGCGCGCCGAGGGCGGCAGGCCGCGGAACTCCATTGCCGCGCGGTCCGCGCGGATCGCGTCGACCCTGACTGCCTGCTTGTCCGCATAGATGCCGGTGAACCCGTCGAGATAAGGCAGCCCCTGGTGATAATAATCGGGGTTACGCACGCCCTTGATCGACTGGCCGAGCTGGTATTCGGCGAACGTGAACGGGCCCGAGCCCATGACGTTCTTCTCGTACCAGCGCGGATCCTTGTCGACGATTTCCTTCTTGTAGATCCAAGCATAGGGATCGGCGAGCGCCGGCAGGAAGGCGCCGGTCGCAAACTTCAGATGAAACACCACGGTCGCCGGGTCGGGCGTCTCGACGTTGTCGACCATGATGTAATAGCTCTCGCGTGCGCTCGACACGCCCTCCGGCGGGTGGATGATCGCGTTCCAGCTCGCCGCCACGTCGCCGGATGTCAGCGGCGACCCGTCGTGGAATTTGACGCCGTCGCGGATCTTGAACGTGTAGGTCTTGCCGTCATCGGTCGGTTGCGGTACCGCCGTGCACAGGTCGCAGACGAAGTCGGTGGTCGAGGACGGGTTTTCTGGATTGATGCGGATCAGCACGCTATAGAAGGGCGCTGCCGAATGGACGGTCGCGTAGGTGGTCTCGCGGTGACCGTCCAGGCTCGGCGGCGCGTCCGCCGGAATCATATAGGTGAGCGTGCCGCCGTATTTTGGCGTCTCGCCGGCACCGGCTTGCGCAACGAACAGAACCGCGCCGAGACTCGCCGCCACCAGGCCTGATCTCACTTGCATCGCCTTCTCCCTACGCACCTATATATCGATCAGGTCCTCGCCAGCTCTTGATTCGGACAATGGCTCGGGCTGATCTTCCAGCCCTTCACATACGACCGATCAGGGACCGTCCGTTACCATCAGAGCAGGAAGTCGCATCAGCGCCCGCTGCCTCGCGAAGTCGGTCTCACGTAGCAACTTATCGTAGAGATCGATCTCCTCTGTGTCGATTGGTGACTCTAGCTGCCTTTTCGCTTTAGAGCTTTGCGGGCCGCATAGCGGGCACGACCACAATCACCAAGGGCGTGGACGCTAACGGCAAAGAGATCACCAAGAAGGACACCTACCGAGGGCATCACTGGCAGCAGTGAAACCCATACAAAAACGTTCACTGACCCTGACGGCGGCACGACGACAACGCGCTCGAAGACCACGACGAAGGAGGAGTAGCAGCGTCTTCGTGTCCAACGAGGGTTCGAAATCCATCTCCCTTTGTCGAACTGAAAAATCAAGAAATATTATCAGCACCTTACGGGAGGTTAGCCACTCACATATTTAAGGTTAGCCACTTTTCTGTTCGGGTTTCAGTCCATACAGCTTATCCCGAGCATTTTCGGCAAGGCGCTTGCGATTGGCTTTTTTGGTGTAGCGCTGGACTTCCGCCAACGTCTTCCAGCCGCCCCATGCCATGATCTCGTGATCCGTAGCCCCGTGTTCCGCGAGGCGTGTTGCCCCCGCCTTGCGCAGCCCATGTGCACTGTACCCTGTTGGTATGCCCGCTGCATCGCATTGGTCCCGAAACCAGCCGCCAAATCCCGCCGGCGTATACGGCCGGCCTGCATCCGTCATCAGAAAGCACAAATTATCTCTGGGCATTGCGTCAAGCGCCGCCTGAAGTTCCGGCAACACTGGAATCTCGACAAACTCGCCAGTCTTCTGTTGCGTGATCGACAGAGTGCCATCTCGGATGTGCTGCGGCCCCATTCTGACCAGATCGCTGCGACGCTGGATCGTGCCGTACGCCAATTCGAGGGTAAGCCTCTGTTTTGTGCCGAGCGAGTAACGTGCACGATAAGCTGCGATCTTCTCAGGCTCCCACGGTTTGAAGCCTTCTTGACTCTATTTTATACGGCTTGATCCCATAGGTCGGATCGTCGGTGCGCATCTTTAGATCGATCGCCAGCCGCATTAAGAGTCTCAGGCGGTCGAGCCAATTGTTGGCGGCCGATGGGGTGCTTGCTCTATTGGCGAGCATCTCTTTGACCTTCTCCCTATCGAGGCTTGCAACGCGGCGATGGCCGTTTTCGGCTCGAAACCGTTCGAGCATACTGCGATAAGTCGCTCTGCTGGTGTCCCGCAGAGCCAGCCATTCTTTGGATTGGTAATACCTGGCGATCAGATCGGCGATGGTACCGGGTCCGACCTTGTCCTTGCCGATCTGCCGTTTCGCAAGCGCCGTGCCATTTAGCGCCTCTTCATATGCCATCCTGAAATTCGACGCCCACGGTAGAGGCAACGTCACGCTTGGACATCCGCGTCGGCGGAAATAGCAGTGCGGCTTGCCGTGGCGATCCTTGTAGAAATGCACGTAGTCGGGAAGCTTCAACTTCACCTCGCGTCCTCCCAATCGTCTGCAACGTTGGGAGTATGCATCGACGTCGGCTCGCCCGCTACGATAACTATGCGACCGTCCTGCGCGATCTCGACGCGAGCCACGTTGAGTCCGCGTTTCTGGACGGCCCTGATCGCCATCTCCAGGTCACGTACGCGATAAGTCGACGGTCCCCGACCCCGCGGCATGCAATACCTCGAAAATAGATTTGATGAGCGTCCAAATAGGCGGGAATGTCGGCGGGAGTCTGTGGCCCCCGCAACGAAATGAGCAATGATGAGATTATAACATGCAGTCGTCATCACGCCGTCCTAACGGATATCCAGCGAAAGGGACAAGCATCGTCTAAAGCTCAGACAATGTCCTGATATCCGCACCGATGTCGAGATTTCCGTATCAGGAATGCTTGCGATAACCCGCATGGGCTGGTACAAGCTGGCTGATTGATCTGATCCCGGTCCGGCCCGAGGTGGTCGCTCCATTTTTTGGGTCAGCCAGGCTCACCCGGACATTTTTATGGAGAATTTTGAGACCGCGAAATCATGCGGATCCCGCTCGCTTTGATCGAGCGCGAGCTGGATTTTTGCCGAGATGGCGGAGAGGATAAAATCTCCGACCAAGGCGTGGAACTCGGTAGCGCCATCTCGACTCGGCGGCGAATGCCCGCGCTACCGTCATCGGGGCCACGGGCTTCCCGTCGCGGGTTGGTGATCATCTTAAAATCTGGTCCTCCGTATTCCCAGGGCCTTCATCAGTTTAACTTGATTGCGCTGGTCCGGTCGGCTAAAATTTCGGCTGTCCACGACTATTTTTCTCGGTCATTTTGTTATATTCTTGTAATACTCGGGGAATTAAATTCTTATCTCGTCGACTACTGTCGATTTAACTTCTGTCGCGCAGCGCCTCTATGCGGGATCGATCAATCCACGTTCCCCCGCGACGGATACGGAGTTGCCGGTAGCGAGGCGGCCGGAATTAATGGCCTGTGGCGCCAGCCGACGAGTTCCGTGCCGCGTACGGGATGCTGGCTTAAATCTACACGTAACTGCGCAATCCATAATTTCTAAAATAGCTAGACAGCTACTAGGGAGCAACATAGGCAACAACTTGAACGCACCATCATTTTGCGAACCGCACCAGCCGTATCAGAAACGCAAAATGTTGCTAGTCAACTATATTCAAAGCCGCTAAAATGATGTGAATAATTTAGCGGCTTAGAAGAGCGCGTTGCTCGGGGCCCCTTTTTTATAAACTCTAAGAATTAATCCGACCCGCGAGGAGAGCGGCCCCCAAACGACTGGAATCCGAGAAGGTTTTGAGCTCCCAACATGGTCGAGCCGGCCTTTTCTTTTAGCAGTCCCTACCACGCGTTCAGCAATTCGCTGGCCACCGGCGTGTTGAAATTGACCGCATTGGCGACCGAGCCATTGCCGCCCAGATCGGTCATGACGCCACTGTCATCGCCCGGCGTCAGCGTCCAGAGAAACCGCCGACTACGAACGCTGCCGTCGCCGTTGGCGGCAAAGGCCGTGAACTGCCGCCCGATCAGATCGGTCCGGCTACATGACGGGCGCGGAACTCGTGATTGACGGCGGCATGACGGGCGGCGCGAGACCTCGGTGGAGCTCAGTTTGACAGCCTGAGGGTCAGCTTGAGCAGCATCCGCAAATTGCGAGTTTAGCGGAAAGTCCCATAATAATATAACTATGGGAGATTCCGCTAAAGTCGCACTGTTCGCGAGCGACACCGTTCGACCCTGTAGAAAGCGCTCCCCGGTAATTCCTGAGGCCATCGGGCACCGAAATACTTTCGCGATGATCAACCATCCGCTCCCAATCCCGGCGGCGAGAGGATCGTTCGGCCGCAGCTGCCTGCCTCAATCGAGCCTGGGAATGAGCCGTGACGTGCGGTTGCAGTATACATCGTACTCGCCGCCGAACTCTGTATGCAGCAGCCGCTCTTCGGCACGAATGCGCGCGAAGAAGCGGCGGAATCAGCAGCACTGTGAGCAATACCCCGACCCCCGAACGAAAAGCGAGGGCCCGCCCCAGCGAGTTGACGAGCAGCCCCAGATAGCTCGGGTGGCGGATGACACGATAGACACCGCTCGTAACCAACTTGTGGCCGGGCTGGATAGCCACCAACCCGCTGAACCGACGCCCGGCACAAAGACCGGCCAGATCCGCACCGCGCCACCGGCGGCGAACAGAACAACCAAGCCAGCAAATCGTCTCTCCGTCGAGAGTCCAAAACCCCTTCCGATCTGTGTAGGCGGGCAGATAAGCGGCTGCCAAACCGATCAGCCCGAAAGCTACGATGACCCAGCGGTTGGCACGATCCTCGCGCACACCGGGGCTCAGATTTCCGCCGCTGAAGATCGCGACGGCAGACAGGGCGAACAGTACGATTGCAAGAGCGATCAGGGCGGAGTGGGAGAAGAAGGCAGCAAACCCACCCCAGCCGAGAATGGCGAGGCCGAGATAGGCAAGAAGCGCCACAATGGTGACGAGCGCTAATATGGGTTTGGGCATGACACCCGTCTCGCTTAGACGATCTCTTCATTATATGTGCTGGTTTTGCCTGATGGCCGCTCTTACCTACGCGCCTTGGGTGCACGAGCCCGGGTCGACGGCGAAGGTCGAGCGTGCGAGTAGTGCCCTCGCCATGCGCTCTGCGGGAGAGGTGTAGATGAAATTGCAGACATTGCGCTCCAAAGCATTCGGGCACGGCGGATCGTGCTCAAGCTCAAGCGCCCCGTCGTAGCACGCATTGCGACGTTGGCCGACTGGCCCTTGATCCTGATCGATCTCCATACAGAAGAAGGCGTGATCGGACACAGCTACTCGAGCCATTCCTCCCCAAGTCGATGCGCTACCTCATTCCGGCGCTCCACGATCTCGGTGAGATGGCTCAAAGGCCGCCGGGTCGCGCCGATCGAATTTTATGAAGCGGCCCGCAAATAGATTCATTTTGTCGGATATGAGGGCATGTCGATGGCGATTGTGCGAAGCACTCTCGGTCCAATCCCTGAGGGAACGCACTTCCATTATCCTTGTGTTGCACAAGATATTCTGCCGACAAATTCGGGCCTTCGGGTGGCCTCATTTATTACAGTGGCGCGACCGTGCCGGGGTTTCACCACTTTCCACGCCTCGTAATCGACAACCCAACCATAATGAACGCTATCGCGCTCCGTCAACCTAAGCCGATACCGGCCCTGAAATTTTCCCCCAGGGGCCGAAGCTTTTTTCAAGCGCCTCTTCGCCTAAACGCCCGGGATATTCGCGGTCCGCGCAGCGGGGGATGTACCGATAGAGTGGCGCCGGAGAGACGCCGAGGCGATGCGCGATTTGGGTCACGCCGATGTAGGGATTGGCGAGCATTGCCTTCTGATTGATCGTGCCCGTGTCGCTCTGGAAGTAGCCGACCAGCTTCCCGCCGATCGAAGCCGCTATATGAGATTGGGTGCGCGAGTAGATAGGCATCGTCGTTGTTGTAGGCGTCGAGAATGTCCGCTGGCGCCGCAGGGAGT
>CAWBFS010000012.1:0-230064 GCA_963788085.1 uncultured Alphaproteobacteria bacterium | reverse complement strand
TCTTCTACAATACGACGATCGGTTTCGCGATGCTGATCGGGAGGTTCATCATGGTCATCCCGCTATTGGCCGTCGCCGGATCACTGGCGCAAAAGAAACTCCTTGCGCCGTCTGCCGGGACCTTTCCGACAAACCGGCCGCTGTTCGTGGGTCTGTTGGTGGGGGTCGTGCTGATCATCGGCGGGCTCACCTTCTTCCCGGCCATCGCGCTGGGACCGGTGACCGAGCAGGTCGCGATGAACCAGGGCAAGCTCTATCCGGGCCCGTAGGCGACTGAATTCCTGAGGGGCATTCACATGACTGATATCTCCCCGATCATGATCGGCTCGCCGGACACCGGGCTTTACAAGCGCCAGCTGCGGCCGCTGTCGATCTTCGACCGCTCGCTGATCGTCCCGGCGATCGGGGCCTCGTTCCGCAAGCTCGATCCGCGCACCCTGGTCAAGAACCCGGTGATGTTCTGCGTCGAGATCGTCTCGGTGCTGACGACAATCTTCTTTCTGCGCGATCTGATCGTCGGCGGTGGCACGGTGGTCGGTACCAATGCGCTGTTCTCGGGGCAGATCACGATATGGTTGTGGTTCACCGTGCTGTTCGCCAATTTTGCGGAAGCCGTAGCGGAAGGGCGCGGTAAAGCCCAGGCCGACGCGCTGCGCCGCACCCGAACCGAGACCAAGGCGAAGCGCCTGCAGGCCGCGAACTCGCGCAACTTCGAACTCGTCGACGCCACCGCGCTCAAGCCCGGCGATCTCGTGTTGGTCGAGACTAATGATCTGATCCCGAGTGACGGCGAGGTCATCGAGGGTGTCGCCTCGGTCGACGAGTTCGGCTATCACAGGCGAATCCGCGCCGGTCATTCGCGAGAGCGGCGGCGACCGCTCGGCGGTAACGGGAGGCACGCGGGTCACGTCGGATTGGCTGAGGGTACGGATCACGGCCGCCCAAGGATCGACCTTTCTCGACCGCATGATCGCGCTCGTCGAAGGCGCGGTGCGGCAGAAAACCCCGAACGAGATCGCGCTCAATATCCTGCTCGCCGGCATGACGCTGATCTTCGTCTTTGCCACTGTCAGCATTCCGAGCTTTGCGTCTTACGCAGGGGGTGCGGTGTCGGTCGTCGTCCTGATCGCGCTGTTCGTGACCCTGATCCCGACGACGATCGGAGCGTTGTTGTCGGCGATCGGCATCGCGGGCATGGACCGGCTGGTGCGCTTCAACGTGCTCGCGATGTCCGGCCGTGCGGTCGAGGCTGCCGGTGACGTCGATACCTTGCTCCTCGACAAAACCGGCACAATCACCCTCGGCAACCGTCAGGCGACCGAGTTCATCACGCTTCCGGGTATCGAAGAAAGCGAACTTGCCGACGCGGCGCAGCTAGCCTCGCTATCCGACGAGACGCCGGAGGGCCGCTCGATCGTGGTTCTGGCAAAGGAAAAATACCAGCTGCGGGCGCGGGAGATGGCGACACTCAACGCCAAATTCGTGCCGTTCTCGGCGCAGACCAGGATGAGCGGCATCGATGTAGACGGAATCTCGATCCGCAAGGGGGCAGTAGATTCGATTATTGCGTTTGCCGAAGGCGGCAGCACCGGTCCGGTATGGCGCGACGCCGCCGCTGGCGCCCAGGCGGCGTTGCGGGCCGCGTCGGTTTCGGATGCAGTTCGCCAGACGATCGCGCTTGGCGAGCGGATCTCGAGAGAGGGCGGCACGCCGCTTGCGGTCGCCAAGGATGGCCGGTTGCTCGGGGTTATCCACCTCAAGGACATCGTCAAAGGCGGCATCCGCGAGCGCTTTGCCGAATTGCGGCAAATGGGGATCCGCACCGTCATGATCACCGGCGACAACCCGCTGACCGCCGCAGCGATCGCCGCCGAAATCCGGGGTCGACGATTTTCTGGCGCAGGCGACGCCCGAGAACAAGCTCGAGCTGATCCGCGAGGAGCAGTCGAAGGGCAAGCTCGTCGCGATGTGCGGCGACGGCACCAACGACGCGCCGGCATTGGCGCAAGCCGATGTCGGCGTCGCAATGAACACCGGCACGATGGCGGCGCGCGAGGCCGGCAACATGGTCGATCTCGACAGCGACCCGACCAAGCTGATCGAGATCGTCGCGATCGGCAAACAGCTTTTAATGACGCGCGGCGCGCTCACCACCTTCTCGATCGCCAACGATGTCGCGAAATATTTCGCGATCATCCCCGCGATGTTCATGGCGTTCTACCCCGAGCTTGGCGTGCTCAACATCATGCATCTGCAGACCCCGCAAAGCGCCATTCTTTCGGCGATCATCTTCAATGCGCTCATCATCATCGCCCTGATCCCGCTGAGCCTGCGCGGCGTGACCTATCGTCCGGCCGGCGCAGCGGCGTTGCTGCGCCGCAACCTGCTGATCTACGGCATCGGCGGCATCATCGTGCCGTTCATCGGCATCAAGCTGATCGATCTCGCCATCACCGCCATCGGCCTTGCCTGAGGACTCGCTTCCATGTTGCGACAAATCCGTCCCGCCATCGTGATGATCATCGCCATGACGGTCATCACCGGCCTCATCTACCCCCTCGGCATGACCGGCATTGCACAGCTCGTCTTTCCTCATCAGGCAAACGGCAGCCTCATCGAGAAGGATGGCAAGGTGATCGGCTCGGAGCTGATCGGCCAGAATTTCACTAACGACGAGTATTTCCACGGCCGTCCGTCGGCGACCACCGACACAGACCCCAACGACGCAACAAAAACAGTGCCCGCGCCCTACAACGCGGCTAATTCCGGCGGGTCGAACCTGGGTCCGACTGCCCAGCCGCTGATCGACCGCGTCAAGGACGATGCCGAAAAGCTCAAGACGGAAAATCCGTCGGCGCCGATCCCGGTTGATCTCGTGACCACCTCGGGAAGCGGCCTCGATCCCGACATCACTCCGGCCACCGCCGAGTTCCAGGTGCCGCGCGTCGCGAAGGCGCGCAATCTACCCGTGGACAAGGTCCAGGCCTTGGTTGCCGACACGACCCAAGACCGGTTTCTCGGCATCCTCGGCGAGAGGCGGGTAAATGTCCTCAAGCTCAATCTCGCGCTCGACCAACTGCACTAAGAAGTTGGGTCCTCGCATTCCGCGGAAATGAAGCGAAAGACGCTTCGTCCCGGCGGTGTGTTTGAGAAACTCACGTTCCGATTTCACATAAATTCTTTGTGCGAGATTCCCGATATATTGTTCTCGGGCGCGACAAAGTTGCGCCCGAAATTCTTTGACCGAATCTGAGACGGGGAGATCCGCATGGCCGATCTCGTCGACCTTGCTATTCCTAGCAATGCCCAAGCGGCCGCCGAGGCGCTGGGCCTCAAGGTTCACCGCAGTGTGACCAGCGGGGCCCGCGTTCGCCGCATACCACGCGAGGAGGCTGAGATCGCGCTCGAATGTCTGCGCGATTGGGGAATCTCTGCGCGCATTCTGGATGACATCCCGGACGGTCCGCGTCCATGAGCAAGAAAAAGGACCGCGCCTGGTTCGTTTGCCCGCAATGGGGTGACATGGTTTCTCAGCATTATGCGAGTGATACCGAAGCGGGGCGGACATTGAAAGCCCATCCGAAGGTGCTGACGAAGCTTCGAACGGGAACACCCGTCCCAAAATCGACAGTGCTGAAGATGCTGCGCCGCTATGCAAGCCAGCACAATTTGAGAACGGCTCTCGCCGACATGGTCGTCGATACAAGATCGCGCTGAGAACCGGTATTGCGGGGTTTAATGACCCGGTCCCGTAGCGGGGTACGCGTGCTGAAGGTCTAGGTTGAGTTGCAGTACGTTCACCCGAGGCTCGCCGAAAATGCCAAAAGTGCGCCCGGCGATATGCCGGGCCAGCACCGCAGCGATGCGATCCTCCGGGACGCCGCGCGCCGCCGCTACATGCCGAACTTGCAGTGCGGCATAAGCCGGGCTGATGTCCGGGTCGAGTCCGGAGCCGGATGTCGTCAGCATGTCGGCGGGGATCGGCTTGCCGGCCAGTTCAAATTCGGTTTCATCTAGAGCCCTGCGGTCTGCTGCCAAGCGCTCAATCAGAACAGCGCTGGTCGGACCCAGATTCGACCCGCCCGAGCTCGCAGCATTGTAGGGGGCCGCGATTGCCTTGGTTGGATCCGTCGGGTCGCTCGCCGTCGTTGCCGATGGCCGGCCATGAAACCATTCCGGACCGGTCCATTGCTGCCCGATCAGGCGCGAACCGATAACCGTGCCGTCCGAGCTCCGAATTAGACTGCCGTTGGCCTCGTCCGGGAACAGCATCTGAGCGAGCCCGGTCACTGCGAGCGGGTAAACGAGGCCCAACAAAGCCCACAGAAGCAAGGAGGCGCGCAGGGCCGGAACCAGGACCTCGAACATACCGGCTCTCCTCAGAATACCGCCGAGAGGCCGAGATCGATCAGCTTGATGCCGATGAACGGCGCCGCAAGACCGCCTAAGCCGTAGACCAAGAGGTTGCGGTAAAAGGTTTCCTCGGCGCTGATCGGGCGAAACCGCACGCCGCGTAACGCAAGCGGAATCAGCAGCAGGATGATCACCGCATTGAAGATCAATGCGGAAAGGATCGCACTCTGCGGCGTTGCCAGGCGCATCAAATTGAGATCGGAGAGACCGGGCAATGCGAGAAAGAACATTGCCGGGATCATCGCAAAGTATTTGGACATGTCGTTGGCGACAGAAAAAGTCGTGAGCGCCCCGCGGGTGATCAGCATCTGCTTGCCAATAGCGACGAGGTCGATGAGCTTGGTCGGGTCCGAATCGAGGTCGATTAGATTGGCGGCTTCCTTGGCCGCGTTGGTTCCCGAATGCATCGCGACCCCGACATCGGCCTGGGCGAGTGCCGGAGCATCATTGGTGCCGTCCCCGGTCATTGCGACGAGGCGCCCCGCGGCCTGCTCGCGCCTGATGAGCCGGAGCTTGTCCTCGGGTTTCGCCTCGGCCACAAAGTCGTCGAGACCCGCCTCCGCGGTGATCGCGTGTGCGGTGATGGGATTGTCCCCGGTCACCATGACCGTGCGGATACCCATCGCCCGCAATCGCGCTACCCGCTCGCGAATGCCCGGCTTGATCACGTCCGACAGCGCGATCACGCCGAGGATCTCACCGTCTACGGACACGGCGAGAGGTGTCGCCCCCATTCTCGCGACCTCGTCCGCAGCCGGCCGAACACTGTCGGGCTCGGGCGTCCCGAAATGTTCGGCCACGTGCCGGATGACGGCGCTTACTGCGCCTTTGCGGATGATCCGGCCGTCAGGCATGTCGGTGCCGGACATGCCCGTCTCAGCAGAAAAATCGAGACCCCGTGCCCCCTCCAAACTACCCTCGGGTTTGCCACCTTGCTCCTCGGCAAACGCGACGATCGAGCGGCCTTCTGGGGTCGTGTCGAAGAACGAGGCGAGATAGGCAGCCCCTGCAACATCCCTCCTTGTACAATCGCCCAAGGGGACAAACCGGGTCGCCCGCCGGTCGCCGACCGTGATCGTGCCGGTCTTGTCGAGAATGAGCGTGTGGACGTCGCCGGCCGCCTCGACCGCTCTTCCCGACATAGCCAGAAGATTGAAGCGGACGGTGCGATCGATCGCAGCAATACCGATCGCCGACAGCAGCGCGCCGATCGTGGTTGGTATCAGGCAGACGAGAAGCGCGATCAGGTCGGCAACCTGGATCCGGGCCTCCAGATAGACGGCGACCGGCGCCATCGCCGCGACGACAATGACAAAGATCAAGGTCAGGACGGCGAGCAGGACAGTCAACGCGATTTCATTTGGGGTCTTCTGGCGATGCGCGCCCTCGACGAGGTGGATCATCCGGTCGAGAAAGCTCTCGCCCGGGTCTGCCGTAGCACGGATCAACAACCTGTCCGAGATCACCAGGGTGCCTGCCGTTACCGTCGAGAACACGTCGGTCCCCGGCTCCTTGAGCACCGGTGCCAACTCGCCGGTGATCGCGAACTCATTGACAAAGGCTACGCCCTCGACGACCTCGCCGTCGGTCGGAATGGTTTCGTTCCGGTCAACTCTGACAAGGTCGCCTTTGCGGAGATCGGCTGGGCGAACAGTCTCGATCTCTCCCGATTCCGTTACGCGGCGGGCGATGAGCTCCCTTCTGGTCTGGCGCAGCGCATCGGCATGCGCCTTGCCGCGGCCTTCCGCCAACGCTTCTGCCAGGTTGGCAAACCACACCGTCAGGACCAGGATGGCGGTGACCGCTGCGTTGTAGGCCCGCGAGGCACTGGAGGGTCCAAACAATACCGGATCCGCAGTAAGGAAGACGGTTACCCAAGCCCCCAGCCACACGACGAACATCACCGGATTGCGGATTTGGACGCGCGGGTCGAACTTCAGCAGCGAATCCCATAATGCCCGCTGCAGGAGGTCGCTCTTGTAAATTCCGTGCATCGGGGCTCGCTTGGCCCCTAGCACGCGCAATTCTTCCAATCCCGCGATCATGGTCCTGGCGAGAAAGTCAGATGATGCTTCATCGCTCCGAATTCGGCGACCGGGCCCAGAACCAGCGCCGGGAAGAAGGTCAGGGCTCCGACGAGGAGAATGACGCCGAGCCAAAAAATGCCAAACTTCATCGTGTCGGTGCGCAATGTGCCAACAGTGGTCGGGACCGTCTGCTTTGCGGCAATTGAGCCGGCCACGGCCATCATAAAGATGATCGGCGGATACCGCCCGAGCAGTATCACGAAGCCGATCGCCAAATTGTACCAGGGGGTGTTGCCGTTGAGCCCGGCGAAAGCCGACCCGTTGTTCGCTGCCGCCGTCGTGAAGTCGTAGAGAACCTCCGAATAGCCGTGTGGACCGGCATTGCCGAGCGATGAAAGCCCATAGGAGGCAATCATCGACCAGGACGAGGGCGGCAGGATGACCAGCGGGTAAATCAGGAGCGCCAGTGACACCAGAATGATTTCCGGCCGCTCGATCTTCTTGCCCAAGAACTCCGGCGTGCGGCCCACCATCAGCCCGGCGATGAACACCGCGATCAGCCCATAGACGAGTGCTGCGAGGAAACCAACTCCCTTCCCGCCAAAGGCGCATTGCAGCATCATGCCCATGAAGGCGGGCAATGCACCGATTGGCGTGAAGCTGTCATGCATCGCATTGACGCTGCCGGTGGTGAAGGACGTGGTGACGACAGCGAACAGGCTGCTGCCGGCGATACCGAAGCGGGTTTCCTTGCCTTCCATGTTGCCGCCCGGCTGACCGGCGCTAGCTTGTAGCTCGATCCCATCCTGCGCCAGGAACGGCGTGCCGCTCTGCTCAAACAGCGCCGCTGTCGGAGCGAACATCACCACCATCGCGGCCATGACGCCGTAGAGCACCCAGGCCTGTCGGCGATTGCCGATCATCTCTCCGAAGCAAATGACAAGCGCGCTCGGCAGCAAAGCCATCGAAACGGCCAGCAGCAAGCTGGTCAGCGGCGTCGGATTCTCGTAGGGGTGGGCGGCGTTGGCATTGAAAAAGCCGCCGCCATTTGTGCCGACGTGTTTGATGGTTTCGAGCGCGGCGACGGGGCCCATCGAGATCGCCTGCTCGCCGCCCTGGGATGGGTGAGCGATTACCTGGGCATCGAGGGTTTGCGGCGACCCCTGCCAAATCATGAACAACGACAGCACGAAGCTGATCGGCACCAGCACGCGCGTCGTGAAGCGGACAAGATCACGATAGAAATTGCCAAGATTAACGCCGCCGTCCTTCACGATGAAGGACCGAATGAAGGCCATCGCGACAACGAACCCGGTCGCCGCGGAGGTGAACATCGGGAAGGTGATCGCCGCCATCTGACTGAAATTGGACAATGTGGTCTCGCCGCCGTACCCTTGCCAATCGGTATTCGTGATGAAGCTGATCGCGGTGTTGAATGCGAGCATCGGCTCCATTGCGGGGAAATTCAGTGGATTGAGCGGTAGCCGATCCTGCAAAACGAGGATCAGGTAAATGATAATCGCCATCACCAGATTGGTGGCGAGCATGTGGAAGGTGTAGGACCGCCAATTCATCGGGATGCCGGTGGCCCGCCGGCCAATCAGCAGATAGATAGCATTGTCGATGCGATCAAAGACCGGGTCGATCAGCATCTGTCGCTCTGTGACGACGCCGCAAAGGTATCGGCCTGTTGGAATGCTCAGCAGAAAGACGATCACCAAGGTGACGGCAATTTGCAACCAGGAGGGAACGCTCATGAAATTACCCGCGTCCGCGTGACTGAAGCGCTTTTAAAAGCGCTCGGGATTGATCACGGCATATAGCAAGTAGATCACCAGCAGGACCAGCAGCACCAAAAGCACATTTACGGCCATGTTAGGGGACGCTCGGGTTTACTGCATGCCGATTTGAGGCAAGGTGTCTGACTGCGGCAAATCGTCGGCGTTCGCAGGTTCTGGGCTGCGTGGGCGAATTACGTGTTCGGCGAAGAGTATCAGAGCCGCACAGAGGGCATAGCAGCCCCAGAGCAGAGCCAGCATCAGAAATGTGAGGCCCATGGTGCTTCGCTTCCCCGGCGTTTCGTGCGAAAAAAATCCTGGCGTTGCGGGCTCTCGAAGTCAATGAAAGTCGCTGCGCTTCCCGGTAATGCCCATCCGCTCGATTTCGTCACCGGATACGTATTGAATTCTTACCGGAATAAAGGGTGCGCTTTCCGGGGCCTTGACTTGCACGGCCGTAATGAGAGAAGGCGCGTGTCGGAGAGTGTAGCCGGACATTTGGGACACATTTGGCTCACCTGAGATGTGCCAAACCGTGCGGAACGCGCTATATTAATCCTATGGTCGAGCGCGAGGGAAGACCGTCACCCGAAGCACTGCTCGCCGCGGCAAAACAAGAGGGTCGCGGGCGGCTGAAAATTTTTCTCGGCGCCGCACCGGGCGTCGGGAAGACCTACGAGATGCTGCTGTCGGCTCAGGCCAGGCGGCGAGACGGCGCCGATGTGGTCGTCGGCGTCGTCGAGTCTCACGGCAGACGCGAGACCGAAGCATTGCTCGAACGCCTCGAGGTGATCCCGAGGCAGCAGGTCGAGTACAAGGGCCATTTGCTGGCCGAGATGGATCTCGACGCGATCCTCAAGCGGCGCCCTCAGCTGGTTCTGGTCGACGAGCTCGCCCACACCAACGCCCCCGGCAGCCGGCATCCCAAGCGCTATCTCGATGTCGAGGAGCTAATTGCCGCCGGCATTGATGTGTTTGCGACGCTCAATATCCAGCACGTCGAGAGCCTGAACGACGTCGTCGCCAAGATCACCCGGATCCGTGTGCGCGAGACGGTGCCCGACAGCATCCTCGACCAGGCGGACGACATCGAGGTCGTCGACCTCTCCCCCGAGGACCTGATCAAGCGCCTGCGCGAGGGTAAGGTCTATGTGCCGCAGCAGGCAGAACGGGCGATACGCCACTATTTCTCGGCCGGCAACCTCACCGCATTGCGCGAGCTGGCGCTGCGCCGCACCGCCCAGCGGGTCGACGAGCAGCTGCTGTCGCATATGCGGGCGCATGCGATTTCCGGCCCTTGGGCGGCGGGAGAGCGGGTTCTCGTCTGCGTCAGCGAAGCTCCGAGCACCGCGGGACTGATCCGCTATGCGCGGCGGGTGGCAGATCATCTGCGAGGCCCGTGGACTGCGATCTATGTCGAGACCGCCCGGACGCAGCGTCTCAATGACGCCGAGCGCGACCGCATCGCCGACTTCCTGCGCCTCGCCGAACGGCTCGGCGCTTCGACGATTACGATCCCGGGCCGCAATATTGCCGAGGAGGTCCTCGCCTACGCGACAGGGAACAACATCACCCATATCGTCATCGGAAAGTCCGATCGCTCGCGATGGTTCGAGATGATCCACGGCTCCGTCGTGCACGAGCTCGTGCGCAAGACGGGGCAGATCAGCGTTCATGTGATCTCGGCCGATGACAGTGAATCTGTGCCACCCAAATCTGTCCAGACCCGCCCGAAACTCGAGCCGGTCCAGGTCGAGCCTTATCTCGGGAGCGCCGCCGCCGTTGCCGTCGCCCTCGGCATCGGCCTCCTGCTCAAACAGTTCATTGCAGTGCAGAGCATCTCGCTCGTGTTTTTGACGGCAGTTCTTGCCTCTGCGATTGCCTGGGGCCTCTGGCCCTCACTGTTCGCTGCTGTTTTGAGCATGCTCGCCTATAATTTTTTCTTTATGCCACCGCTTTACACTTTTACAGTCGGGGATCCCGAGAATGTTCTAGCTTTATTTTTCTTCCTGATTGTT
The DNA here is from genome assembly GCA_963788085.1 of uncultured Alphaproteobacteria bacterium. Taxonomy (GTDB): domain Bacteria; phylum Pseudomonadota; class Alphaproteobacteria; order ATCC43930; family CGMCC-115725; genus AP-15. The sequence goes on along the minus strand of CAWBFS010000012.1, from coordinate 219,828 downwards.
GCGATCATCGTTAGTAACCTAACCGCCAGGACGCGCAGCCAAATTGTGACGGCGCGATCACGGGCAAAGACTACGGCCGAACTCTACGCCTTTAGCCGCAAGGTCGCCGGCATCGGCGCGTTGGACGACTTGCTGTGGGCGACCGCCTATCAGATCTCGTCGATGCTGAACGTTCGCTCGGTTCTGTTGATGCCGCTAAAGGAGAGGGAGGGCCTCGAAGTTGCGTCCGGCTACCCGCCCGAGGACCAGCTCGACGATGCCGACATGGCAGCGGCGCGCTGGACCTGGGAGCACAATCGGGCGGCAGGGCGCGGTGCCGACACTTTGCCCGGCGGCAAGCGGTTGTTCTTACCGCTGCGCACCGGTAGCGGCTCGGTCGGCGTGATCGGGATCGACCGTGATACGGCTGGGCCGTTGCTGACGCCGGATGAGCGGCGGCTGCTCGATGCGTTGTGCGACCAGGCTGCGGTGGCGATCGAACGGATTTCGCTAGCCAAGGGGCTCGACGAGGCCCGCGTGCTGGCCGAGACCGAGCGGCTGCGCGCTGCGCTCCTGACCTCGATCTCGCACGATCTGCGAACGCCGCTCGCCTCGATCCTCGGCACGGTATCGAGCCTGCGCAGCTTCCCGGAGAAATACAGCGCGGCCGAACGCGAAGAGTTGCTCGCCACCTTGCAGGAAGAGGCCGAGCGCTTGAACCGGTTCGTCGCCAATCTCCTCGACATGACCCGGCTCGAATCCGGCGCGATCGAATTGAAGCTCGAATTGATCGATGTCGCCGAGATCGTCGGCTCGGCATTGCAGCGGGCGGGAAATGTCCTCGTCGGGCATCGCGTCGAGGTCAATCTCGAGCCTGCTTTGCCGATGTTGCGCCTCGATGCGGTTTTGTTCGAGCAGGTGATGTTCAATCTTCTCGATAACGCGGCAAAATACTCGCCCGCCGGCAGCAGGATCGAGGTTCGCGCGAGCCGCGACGGGGAGCTCGTCGAAATCGAGGTCGTCGATGAGGGGCCCGGGATCCCTCCAGCCGATTTCGAGCGCATCTTCGACAAGTTTTACCGGGTCCACGCGCAGGATCGTCGCCGGGCCGGCACCGGTCTGGGGCTCGCGATCTGTCGCGGTTTTGTGGAAGCGTTGGGTGGCTGGATCGTCGCACGCAACCGGCGCGACCGCTCCGGAGCAGTGCTGACGATCCGGATGCCGGTCGTGCCGGAGCTTCCTGCGAAGCGGGAGCCGGAATTGGCGCATGGCTAACGCCTACACCGTCCTGGTTGTCGACGACGAGCCGCCGATACGGCGCTTTCTGCGCACCAGCCTCGGCGCTTCTGGTTATCGGACCGTCGAGGCGGAAGACGCCACGGGAGCCATGCGCTTGTTGGCGGGCGAGAAGCCGGATCTGGTGATCCTCGATCTCGGTCTTCCGGACAAGAGCGGGCTCGAACTGATCGGCGAGATCCGCAAGACATCGACGGTGCCGATCGTGGTGCTGTCGGCGCGCCACGACGAGCGGTCGATGGTCGAGGCGCTCGACCTCGGCGCCGATGATTATATCGGTAAGCCTTTCGGCATGGCGGAACTGATGGCGCGAATGCGTGCCGCGCTGCGTCATGCCTACCAGGCGCAGGGGGAATTGCCGATCTTTGTCTCGGGCGACCTGACGGTCGACCTGGTCCGCCGCCATGTCACCCGCGGTGGCCAGGAGGTAAAGCTGTCCCCGAAGGAATTCGACCTGTTGCGGCATCTCGTCATGCATGCCGGCAAAGTCCTGACACACCGCCATCTGCTGCGCGAGGTGTGGGGCCCGGCACAGGCCGAAGAGGTGCAATATCTGCGAGTTTTTATCCGCGGGTTGCGGCAAAAGCTCGAACCCGACCCAACGCGCCCAACCCACATTCTGACCGAGCTCGGCGTCGGTTACCGCCTGCAGCTTCCTCCGGAAAAGCGCGCCTGAGCAGACCATAGCTTGCGGCGCATAGCCGCCTGCTACGGTCTTTACGCCGCGAACCAAAATCTTTATCGGTTGTTGGCATCGAACGCCGCCGATCCATATCGGATCTTAATCGATCGAATGTGAAGTGGCGGCGCGGAGGTTTGCGCTGTTCCGGCGGACCGGATACATCCATTGCACCTAGAGACGCCCTTACGACGAAGCGGATTTCAACTAAGCGCTAGTTCGAGCCTGACACTCGCCGCGCTCGGCGTCGTATTCGGCGATATCGGCACTTCCCCGCTCTACGCCGTCCGCCAATCGCTGATTGATTTCGGCGACATGAGCGAGCACGCCATCCTCGGCGCCCTCTCCCTCATCGTATGGGCGTTGGTGCTGATCGTCATGGTCAAATACGTCCTCGTCATCATGCGGGCCGACAACCGCGGCGAGGGCGGGCTGTTGGCGCTGACCGCTTTGGTGCTGCGCCGGACCAACCCGGCGCAGAGGCGATACATGTGGATCATGGCGGCGGGCCTGGTCGGCGCCGCGCTGTTTTACGGCGACGGCGTCATAACTCCCGCCATCTCGGTGCTGAGCGCGGTGGAAGGCCTGAAAGTAGCGACGCCGTTTTTTGACCCCTACGTTGTTCCGATCTCGGTTGTTCTCCTAACCGGCTTGTTCTTGATGCAGCGCCGCGGAACGGCGGCGGTCGGGAGACTCTTTGGACCGGTGATGCTGGCGTGGTTCGCGGTCCTGGCATTGCTCGGGGTATGGGGCATCATGCACCACCCGCGCATCCTCTTGGCGCTCAATCCGATCCATGGATTCGCGCTGCTTCTCGATGCGCCGTGGCGCGGTTTCTTCATGCTCGGAGCAGTTTTCCTTGCTGTGACCGGTGCCGAGACCCTCTACGCCGATATGGGGCATTTTGGCCGGAATGCATTGCGGACGGCCTGGGTCGGGCTCGTCTTTCCGGCGCTCTTGCTGAACTATTTCGGGCAAGGCGCGGTGTTGCTCGGCAATCCCGATGCCCTCGAGCACCCGTTTTATCGCCTAGTGCCCGAATGGGGCCTCTATCCGCTGGTGGGTTTAGCAACGGTCGCAACGATTATCGCCTCACAGGCGGTGATCTCGGGCGCCTTTTCGATCACTCGCCAGGCGGTTCAGCTGGGCTATCTGCCGCGGCTGCAGGTACGGCACACCTCGGAGCAAGAGATCGGGCAAGTCTACGTGCCGCGCATCAACAGCGCCTTGCTGGTCGCCGTCATCATTCTCGTGGTCGGGTTCCGGTCGTCCGACAATCTCGGCGCCGCCTACGGCATCGCGGTCAGCGGCATGATGGCCATCACGACGGGGCTGGCCTTTCTGTACATGCGTAGCGGGGGCTGGAGCCTCGCTGTCGCAATACCTGTCTTTGCCGCCTTCGGCATCATCGACCTTACCTTCTTGAGCGCCAATCTGTTGAAGATCGCCGAGGGCGGCTGGTTCCCGGTCGTCGTCGCGATCGTCGTGTTCACGATAATGGGAACCTGGTGGCGCGGCCGTCGGTTGCTCGCCGAGTTGCGCGCCCGGGACGCGATGCCGCTCCAGCAGTTCGTCGAGGCGCTCAAGCCGGACAGGCCGGCTCGCGTCCCGGGAACGGCAATTTTCATGTCGCGCGATTTGAACCGTGTCCCCGTCGCGTTGCTGCACGCCCTGAAGCACTACAAGGTGCTGCACGAGCGCGTCGTGATCATGCAGGTCGAGACCGAGGACGTGCCGCACGTACCGGACGAGCAGCGGCTCGAAATCCGCGAGCTCGGCAAGGGTTTCTATACGATCCGTATCCGCTACGGGTTCACCGATGAGCCGAACATCCTGCGCGCCCTCGCGCAGTGCCGGGTGGGCGGCTTCCGCTTCAACCTGATGGAGACCTCGTTCATCATCGGGCGCGAAAAGCTGCGGCAGCGGCCGCGTCCCCACCATAAGGGATTGTGGCGTTGGCGCGACGCACTCTTCATTCTGATGTCGAACAACACGCTCGACGCGACCGAGTTCTTTCGGATCCCCGCGAACCGCGTCGTCGAGCTTGGCGGTCAAATCGAGATCTGAGCGAGATCTGTCCGGGCATGCCAGATCCATCAGAGCCGGTGTAGGCCAGCCAAGCCTTTATGCTGCTTTGGCTGCAATAAACGCGTGACCTGCCTGCGCCGATATGGGAATCGGGGAGGCTGCGGGATGGTTCTGCATCGGCATCCACCCTCATGGGCCTCTCCGAGACAGGCGGCGCAATTTTATTGAAAGCTCGCTGTTGCAGTCCAACGATCTTGGGGTCGGGGCCAGACCTTGTTCTGCTCAACTAGCCGGGCTCCGGTGAACGGGCCGCTATTCAACGCCCATTCGGCTTCGTCGATCGCGTCAATCTTAGCAGAGACTTCTGACCCGACAAGCTCGCGCCAGTTTTCTACAGTTTGCAACCCAAAAATAATCGATCCTGACCACTGATTCCAAGCAATTTGAACAGTGGACGCAGATCTTCTTTAAACGGCGTAGTCGACGAACGCGCGTCAAACCATTGTAGCAAACGGAACTCTTGCAATGCGTCGAGACCGGCGCCCTTGCATTCAGCATACAAGCGGCGGCCCCGTGACAACCACGCCAGCAGACGGATTTCCTTATTGCTCAATGGATGCGCATGTGCATTGTTCTGCTCACGGCCAATATGGCCGTGAGCAGCACTGGCGCTCCTGACATGACGGTGCGATACGGCAGACCCACAGCCCGCCGCCACCGCGTTCGAGGCGCATCATCACTGGGAGCATGAAACAGCCGAGGAATAGTAGCGCCGGTTATAAGCGTCCCAACAAGTATAGTAGTACGGCGAGGTATTATAGTAATTGTCGTCGACGACCTGTTGTTCGAGGCGGCTGCCGCTCCTACCGCGGTTCCGGTAGCGGCGCCGGCCGCATATGCGCCCCAGTAGCGTCCGTTACCATAGTATCCGTTACCATAGTTTCCGCCACCATAGTTTCCGCTACCATATCCCCACCATAGTTTCCGCCGCCATATCCGCCATTGCCATAGGCATTGACATTGCCGTAGTTCAAGGTGTTGCGGGCAGCATTGACATTACCGGAGTTCAAGGGGCCTGGCGAGACATTCCCGGAGGCATTTCCCGCGGGGCCGCGTGCCGCGACATTCCCGGAGGCATTTCCCGCGGGGCCTGCCGCGACATTGCCGACGGGTCCCACCGCCCGGGAGACCCGGTAGGCCGCCGCCGCACCGGGAGACCGCCCGGGAAACCGGCTAGGCCACCGGCCGGGAGACCCGGTAGGCCGCCGCCCATTGGGAAAGCCGGCAGGCCACCGCCCATCGGGGGAGGCCCCGGTGGGCCAAAGGCGAATGCGTCCGAGGCTGCCGCCGTTAATGCGAGAAGACCAACGAAGGTCGATTTCAGATGTTTCATCACTTTGCTCCTTGTCTCTCTCGGAGAGAGGAGAGTGTTATGTACTGCATGGTGTAATATAGTATAATGCACTGTAGAGTGCAAGTGTCCTTCCGAACGAAAATTCGCGAGGGTTCAAATGAGGCCATTCCGAAGGCAGCGCGGCGCAGCGGGTCGCGGGAGGCGATCGTCGAGGCGGCCGAGCGCCTGTTCCCGGAACGGGGCTTCGGCTCCCCAGCATGGACGAGCTGGCCGCCGCCGGCCGGCGGGACGCTACACAACCATGGCTTGACCCAGCTCGACCTTTGTCGCCCTGTCGCCCTAACTCGATGAGCCCGGATGGCGGATTCCGCCGAATGCTGCGAAGAACTGATCCCAGCTGCCGTCAATGGCCGATGCCATGGCGCCGCCGAGCCGCTCAGCATTGACAGCAGCGACACGCAACCAGTCCAACCTGTCTGATGACTGGCGCCGATGCCGGCGCGGTTGACCCGTGAAAGTATTCACAAAACAGAACGAGATCGCGCCAGTATGGGTCGGTTTGAAATTTCTCGGTGCCGCCATAAAGCGGACGCCCTGCCGTCCGGTCCGCGATGAAAAATAGCAAAAATCCGGCGGGCTATTTCCGCCGTGACGTGCAGCAGCGTTAGCCATTTGCCGGAACCCGTGGGACATTCGATCGTGAACCCATCACCGTAGTAGCGGTACAGATTGAGAAGCGCGGGTATGATCAGTAGGTTCATCGGCATCCAAACCGGCCCACGCCAATTCGAGTTGCCGCCGAAGCTGCCGGACTCCGATTCAGCCGGGTGATAGCCGACAAATAGGTTCGCTCGCCAACCTGAAACCGGAAAGGATGTTCACGATGGAAAGCGGCGCCCCGCTCGACTGCATTGGCACCGGCAAGTCCGCTGGCTCGAACACGGTTGTAGCACAGAGCGGCAGCAGGCTCGCTGTAGTCCTCGCCGACGGTACCCCATTGTCGCGCTGAGATACGGGCCCCACTGTCGCCAGGGCGCGGTGCCCTCGCGGGCCTCCAGTAGCCGCGCATGCTCGCCGAGCTTCTGTTCAGATTTCAAGGGATAAACCGGCATGCTCTGCGTAAGATTACGTTCACAGACGTCTTGGATTACAAACCCCGCCTGTTACCGGACTGTTCGGTGCAGGCTGTCCAAGTCGGCCCGGCAAATCGAGCTGAATGCCAGCAGCGGATCCTCGATGCTCTTGGACAACGCCTGTTTCGCGAGCTGCCGGAGCTCGATACTCGGCTTCAGCAGGATCTCGACGATGCCTCTGAGCACCGCCTCCGCTCCTTCGACAACATCAGGCGGGGCAAAGAGCCTCATTCGGTTGATGAGCCCGATCAGGCGCTGCTCATCTCCGCTCAGCGAGATCTCGTCGCGAGTATAAGCGTTCAGGAGCAAGCTCGACGCACTCATCACGAAATCAGCATAAACGGTTTCTCGTTTCGCGATCTCAGACGCGACGCGCTGAACGCGACCTTGAAAGCGTTGCGAGTAAATGACCCCGAGCAGCGAGGCGCTACCTCCGACAAGGGCCCCCAAGAACAAACAAACCGGGCCCAGGAGAGCTGGCTCAATGCGCATGTCGCCTCCAAAGCTGCATCTGTGCCCTTTGCGGTCGGCTCAAGGCACGATCGCAAGGAACAGGAAGGCTGCCAGGATCACCAGGTGCACGGCGCCCTGGAGCACCGTGGTGCGCCCGGCGGCTAGCGTTATCACGGATACCAGCAGCGTCAGTGCGAGCAGCACCTCCTCCTTCGATCCCAATCCGAGCGTCAGAGGCGTGCCGAGCACGATCGAGACGGCGGCGACGGCCGGGATGGTCAGGCCGATGGTGGCGAGCGCCGAGCCGAGCGCCAGGTTCATGGCGGTTTGCAGGCGGTTGACGCGGGCGGCCCGCAGCGCGGCCAGCCCTTCGGGCATCAGCACCACGGCGGCGATCACGATTCCTACCACCGCCTTCGGTGCCCCCAGCGCAGCTATACCGTCATCGACCGCGGGTGTCAGCGCCTTGGCCAAGCCCACCACCGCCACGAGGGAGATCAACAGCAGCGCGAGGCTGGCGAGCGCCGCAGCGCCGGAGGGTGGCGGCGCGTGCGCCTCCTCGTCCGCGGCCAGACCCGTCTCCGGGTCCGGCAGGAAGTAGTCGCGATGCCGCACGGTCTGCACGAAGATAAAGACGCCGTAGAGCACCAGCGAGACCGTGCCGGCGAAGACCAGCTGTGACGGGCTGTAGGCCGGCCCGGCCGCGGTGGTCGTGAAATTGGGCAGCACCAGCGAAAGCGTCACCAGGGCCGCCAGCACGGCGAGCGCCGCGCTCGCACCCTTGACCTGGAACTCCTGCTCACGGTGCAGTACGCCGCCCAATAGCAGGCAGAGGCCGACAATGCCGTTGAGGATGATCATGACCGTGGCGAAGGCCGTGTCGCGCGCCAGCGTCTCGCTGCCCGCCTTGCCGGCGAGCATGACGGAGACGATCAGCGCCACCTCGATGACTGTGACGGCAAGGGCGAGCACGAGGGTGCCGAAAGGCTCGCCCACCCGGTGCGCCACCACCTCGGCGTGCCAGACGGCCGCGAACACCGTGGCGACCAGCACGACCACCTCCGCGGCGACCACGACTGCGCCGCCCGCGCCGCCCACGAATGTCGCCACCAGTACGCCCCAGGCCAAGAGGGGCCACACCCAGGCCCACCACGGCATCCGCGCCATCATGCCTGTGCCGCTCCTTCCTTCCGTACCCGCATGATCGATCGGCCGCGGCGGAGCCGGTAGACCGCCGCCCATCGGGAGACCCGGTGGGCGTCCGGCGAATGCGTCCGACGCTGCGGCCGATGAGGCGAGAAGACCAACGAAGGCCAATTTCAGTTGTTTCATCACTTGCTCCTTATCACTCCCGGCGCAACAGCTTGATCCCGCTCAGATCGTTGTCGCGCCACCGGGTCGTTGGAAGGTGAACTGGGTGCCCCCGCTCAGGCCTGCGACAAAACGGGATAAGAGCCACGAGACCAGTGGCGGTGGCTACGAACGAGTGAATTTCGAAATGGGCTATATGGAGCCGGACCGCTCGAACAGACTGCAGTCACCTGAGGTCAGCGCAATCCAAGCGCAAACTATCGGCGGACAGATACCTGCGAGCGCAGTGCGGCGGAAGCGTTCAACGATCTTGGGCCAGACATTGTCTGCCAACTAGCGCGGCTTGCGGTCGACGGGCCGTTATTCACCGCCCATTCGATTTCGTCGATCGCGTCAACCTTAGCAGAGACTTCTGGCCCGACAAGCTCGCGCCAGTTTTCTACAGCTGCAACCCAAGCATAATCGATCCTGCCACTGATTCCATGCAATTTCAGCAGTGGACGCGGATCTTCTTTAAACGGCGTAGTCGACGAACGCGCATCAAACCATTGTAGTAAGCCAAGCTCTTGCAATGCGTCGAGATCGGCGCCCTTGCACTCAGCATATAAGCGGCGGTCCCGTGACAGCCGCGCCAACAGATGGATTCCCTTATCGGTCAGTTCCATAGTCTAACTCCTGCGGCGTGCGCTAGGCGATGTGGCAGAGCCACATCGCACCGCTGCCGCGTTAAAGTGCATCGTCAGCGCGTATTCTCGGGGCATTGAGCCGAAGAGGTGTAGTAGCGCCGGTTATAAGCGTCCCAACAAGTATAGTAGTATGGTGACGTATTATAGTAATTGGTCGTTGACGACCTGTTGTTAGAGCCGGCTGCCGCTCCTACCGCGGTTCCGGTAGCGGCGCCGGCCGCATATGCGCCCCAGTAGCGTCCGTTACCATAGTATCCATCACCATAGTATCCGCCCCATATCCCTTACCATAGTTTCCGCTGCCATAACCGCCGTTGCCATAGGCATTGACATTGCCGTAGTTCAGAGGTATTTGCGGGCGGCATTGACATTACCGGAGTTCAAGGGGCCTGCCGCGACATTCCCGGAGGCATTTCCCGCGGGGCCTGCCGCGATATTCCCGGAGGCATTTCCCGCGCGGCCGGGTGCCGCGATATTGCCGCCGGGTCCGCACCGCCCGGAGACCCGGTGGGCCACCGCCCGGGAGACCCGGCAGGCCACCGCCCACGGGAGACCCGGTAGACCGCCGCCCAACCCGGTGGGCCACCGGCCGGTAGACCGCCGCCCATCGGCGGAGCCGGCCATAGGCCACCGCCCATCGGGGGAGGCCCCGGTGGTCCCTGGGCGAATGCGTCCGACGCCGCGGCCGTCAATGCGAGAAGACCGACGAAGGTCAATTTCAGATGTTTCATCACTTGCTCCTTTCTGGTTGATCCAGCTCGAATGTTTGTCGGGCCGGCGGGTTGGAAGGTGAACTCGGAGCCCCGCTTCAGGTCAGGGCTGAGCTACGGCGGTCTGCGGAAGTTCGATTTTCTGGATCGAATCCGGCTGAGGTCTCTTGATCCGGAACCAGATCACGTAGAGCGCCGGAAGGAAGACGAGCGTCAGCACCGTCGCGACCGCCAGACCGCCCATGATCGCGTAGGCCATCGGACCCCAGAAGATGGTCGGCGCGATCGGGACCATGCCGAGGATGGCGGCGGCAGCGGTGAGCAGGATCGGGCGGAACCGGTGCGCGGTGGCCTCGACGACCGCATCCCAGGGATGCCGCCCGTGTGCCTTCTCCTCCTCGACCTGGTCGATAAGGATCACCGAGTTGCGGGCGATCATGCCGGTGAGGGCGAGCACGCCGAGCAGCGCCACGAAGCCCAAGGGCTTGTCCGCAAGGAGCAGAGCCGCGACGACCCCGATGAGGCCCAGTGGGGCCACGCTGAGCACCAGGAACAGGCTGTTGAAGCTCTGAAGCTGGATCATCAGCACCGTGAGGATCAGAATGAGCATCAATGGCAGAGCGGCGGCGACCGACATCTGCGCCTTGCTGCTCTCCTCGACTGTCCCGCCGACATCGATATGGTACCCGCTCGGCAGGCTGGCATTCAGTGCCGCGATCTTCGGCGCCAGCGCCTGCACGACCGTGGCGGCCTGCGTGCCGGGCACGACGTCGGCCTGCACCGTCACCGTGGGCCGCCGGTCCCGGCGCCAGACTATGGGATATTCCTGGCCGTACTCGACAGACGCGATCTGGCTCAGGGGAACGCTCCGCCCGTTCGGCAGCGGCACTTGCAGCGTACGGATCGTCGACAGCGACATGCGCTGGTCGGCGGAGGCCCGGACCAGCACGTCGACGAGATAGATCCCGCTGCGCACCTGGGTGGCTGTGATGCCGGATACGACCGCGTTCAGGGACAAGGCCAGCTGCTGCGAGCTCAGTCCCAGGAGGCGGGCCTGGTCCTGGTCGACCCGGATCCTGATCGTGCGCGCCGGCTCCATCCAGTTGTAGTTGACGTTCTCTGCACCGGGGGTGGACCCTATCTCCTCGGCGACCTTGAACGCGATCGCGCGCACCTGGTCCGGCTCCAGTCCGCTCACCCTGTACTGGAGCGGCCATCCGACCGGCGGGCCGAGCTCCAGCGGATAGACCCGCCCGACAACGCTCGGGAACTCGGTCGCCAGCGCGTGCTCCAGCTTCGCCTTCACGCGCTCCCGCTGCTGCAGTCCCTTGGTGACGACCACGGCCTGGGCGAAAAAGTCGTTGGGAAGCTGAACGTTGAGGGGCAGATAAAACCGCACCGCACCCTGCCCGACATAGGTGCTCCAGTGGTCCACGTCCTGATCGCTCTTCAGGAGCTTGTCCACCCGGGCCGCGACTTCCCGGGTTGCGTAGATCGACGCGTTCTCGGGCAGCTGCAGGTCGACGAGCAGCTCGGGCCGGTCGGATGACGGGAAGAATTGCTGCGGGACGAGGCGCATGCCATAGAGCGATGCCCCGAACAGGCCCAACGTAACGAGGATCGTGACCCAGCGCGCCCGCATCGCCAGCTCGAGGCAGCGGCGGAACGTGCGCATTATCGGACCGGGCTCCTCCGAGTGCGCCGCCCTCGGCTTCTTCAGAACCCAAACGCCGAGCAACGGCGTAAAGAGGACCGCGACGATCCAGGATATGATCAGTGCGATGGCGACGACGGCAAAAATCGAGAAGGTGTATTCGCCCGCGGCGCTGCGCGCGAAACCGATCGGGACGAACCCCGCGACAGTGACCAATGTGCCGGTGAGCATCGGAAAGGCGGTCGAAGTGTAGGCGAAGGTGGCGGCATGTTCCTTGTCTTCACCGTGCTCCAGACGCGTGACCATCATCTCGACCGTGATCATCGCGTCATCGACCAGCAAGCCGAGGGCAATGATCAGCGCGCCCAGCGAAATTCGTTGAAGGTCGATCCCGAAGAACTCCATCGCCACGAATACGGCGGCGAGGACGAGCGGGATCGCGATGGCCACCACGGCGCCCGCGCGCAAGCCGAGGCTGACCAGGCTGACCGCAAGCACGATGGCGACCGCCTCCCACAGGGCCTTCATGAATTCGTCCACGGCATGCTCGACGGTCACGGGCTGGTCAGCGACGAGTGTCGGTTCGATCCCGACCGGCAGGTTCTCCGTGATCTCCCTCATCGCCTGTTCGATGTTGCGCCCAAGGGCCAGGACGTCGCCGCCCGTGCGCATGGCGATGGCGAGTCCGATGCCGTCTCGTCCATTGACGCGGAACATCGGCTGCGCAGGATCGGCGGGCCCGCGTGTGACGCGCGCGATGTCGCCCAGGCGAATGATCCGACCGTTCTTTGCGACGAAGTTGACGGCGAGAACGTCCTGCTCGGACCGGAACGCACCCGAGACGCGGACGAGGATCTTCTCGTCCGCGGTCTGCACGACGCCCGCGGGGGTGACGGCGTTCTGGGCGTGCAGCGCGGCGATCAGTTCGGAGCGGTCGATCCCCAGGCCCGCCAACTGCGCGGTCGAGAATTCAACGTAAACGCGCTCGTCCTGGGCCCCGAGAATGTCGATCTTGGATACATCCGGCAGCTGGAGGAGCTGCTTGCGGACGTCAACGACGTAATCCCTCAACTCCCGGTCTGTGAATCCGTCCGCGGTGAAGCCGTAGACGATGCCGTAAGTGTCGCCGAACTCGTCGTTGAAGCCGGGGCCGACGATGTCTTGCGGCAGCGTGTTGCGGATGTCGCGCACCTTCTTGCGCACCTGGTACCAGATGTCCGGCACCTGCGCCGGGGGTGTGGAATCCTTCAGGTAGACGAAGATCGTGGTCTGCCCCGCGCTCGTGTAGCTCTTTACGTAGTCCAGGCTCGGCGTCTCCTGCAGCTTGCTTTCGATGCGGTCGGTAATCTGCTCGAGCGTGTCGCCGACCGTGGCGCCCGGCCATGCGGCTTGCACCACCATGGTCTTGACGGTGAAGTCCGGGTCCTCGCTCCGTCCGAGGCGCAGGTACGAAAAGACGCCCGCGACCACGATGATCAGCATGAAATAGGTCACCAGGGAACGGTGCCGAAGCGCCCATTCGGAGAGGTTGAAGCTCTTCATCAGACGGCTCCCAGGAGCCGGACCTTCTGGCCCGGGCGCAGCACTTGGACCCCGGCGGTGACCACGACCTCTCCGGTTTCCAACCCCTGCGATATCACGACGGTGGCCGGGTCATACCGCGAGACATCCACGCTCCGCAGGGATACGGTCTGGCTCTGCGGATCGACCACCCATACGGCCGGATTTCCGTTTGCCTCGGTCAGCGCACTCGCCGGGATCTCCACGCCGGGGGGCGCGGCCAGCTTGATGCTGCCGGTGACAGTGGACCCCAACTCCATGCCCTGGGGCGGATCAATGATGCCGACCTTGACCTGGAACGTTCGGGTGGTGGCATCCGCCTGGGGTGACACCTCCCGCACGCGGCCGGTGGCCCGCACGCTCGGGTCGTTGGTGAGGGCGATTTGCACCAGCGGATCGCGCGGGCCCGTCCGCATGAGCTGCTCGGGTACGTCGAAGACGGCGTCGCGTCCGCCCTGACGCGCGACCTGCACGATCATCTGCCCGGCATGGACCACTTCGCCCGGCTCGGCGCCTTTCGCGGTGACCGCACCCGGGGCATCGGCATACAGGACCGTGTAGCTCAGCTGTTCCTTCGCGGTACTCACCTGTGCCTCAGCGGCGTCGACCTGGGCCTGAATGGTCTCGAACTTCTGCCGTGCTTCGTCGAAATTGGCCTGGGACGTCCACCCATCCTTCACGAGTTGCTGCTGCCGCCCCAAAGTGAGGCGCGCTTGAACCAGCAGCGCCTGAACCGATGCCAGGTTGGCTTGCGCCGTGTTCAGCCCGTTCTGCTGGATCTGGGGGTCGAGCTTAGCGACGACCTGGCCTGCCTTGAGCACATCGCCCACATTGACGGGCCGCTCGATCATCCGTCCGTCGAGGCGAAAGGCGAGGTTGACCTGGTCCTTGGCGCGGACGTGACCCGTCAGCGAAACGGTCTCGCCTTCCGCGAGGCGCTCGACGGTGACCGTCCGGACGGGCCGCGCCTGGGTGGTGGGTGGTGCGGGCTTGTCGCAGCCCGTGACGGTCGCGACGATCAAAGCGGCGCACAAAATCTGAGGCTTGAACATTGACGCTCCCTTTCCAAAGAGGGCGAAGCCCTGCAAGCGTGAGCGGCTCGGTCCAGAGTGGCGCAGCCCGCCGACCCGGCATTGATGCAGGTCAATCGTTGCGGCTCCTGGGCCTTGTATCTACACTTCACAGTACAATATAATTATATGCACTATACAGTGCAAGAGGGCCTTTTGATGAAAGATCGCGAGGGTTCGAACGAGGCCATTCCGAGGGCGCGGCGCGGCGGCTCGCGTGAGGCGATCGTCGAAGCGGCCGAGCGCCTGTTCCTGGAGCGGGGCTTCGGCTCCGTCACGATGGACGAGCTCGCCGAGACCGCCGGCGTCGCCCGGCGGACGCTCTACAATCAGTTCGCCAGCAAGGAGGAGATCTTCCGGGAGATGCTCCTCAGGGTGTCGGGTCAGCTCGAGGACGCATTTCCGCCCGGCATCGAAACCCGGGGCGAGGTCGAGGACGTGTTGCGCCTGATCGCGCGCATGATTCTGGGGCTTCACAAGAACCCGGAATACCTCGGGTTTCTCCGCATGGTGGTGGCCGACTCCCGCCAGTTTCCCTGGATCGCCGAGGAGTTCGCCGCGGTCATGGAGCCTCAAGCCGAGCGGCTCGTGCGCTATCTCGCGCATCTGACTGCCATGGGCATCCTGGACTGCCACAATCCGATGCTTGCGGCTCACCAGTTCATGGGGATGCTCAACCAGCTCTCTCTGTGGCCCTGGATGACGGGTCGCCAGCGCGTACCCGTTCCGGAAGAGGACATAATCGAAGAGACGATCCGGATGTTCCTGCAGCATTACCGGCGCCCGCGATCGAAAAGGCACGGTCGTGACAGCGCAGCATTGACGCGCAGGGCTCGCTCCGTAGTGCCAGCTGCGCGGTGACAGCCCCGGCATGGTTGCCTGCCAAGGCTCGTGCTCCGCTTTGGGGGCAACTCCCGACCAACTGGGGGTATGCCGTAGGATCGCGCCGAAGCTGCCTTTCGCATGACCTGAGCCGACCTTGACGGCAGTGGAGTGCCTGTCATGCTTTGTGCCCGTCACTGCTTGAGGACGAAGCCGACGACTTGGGTGGAGTACCATTGGCCTCACCGCGCTTTTATTCTCGTGCTTGCTTGTCAATTACAGCGAGTAAATCTGCCGCTGCATTTTCAACATCGAGGTATTTGTCCTGGCCAGCCCGGCTTTGTACAGCGAGAATGCCGCAGCGATGGACGTTTTCGAAATTGCCGTATGGAAATTCGTAATGTCTCCTACTTTCTTCTCTGTACTCGTCGTTTACCGCCAAGAACCATTTGCCATACTCGAAGAACCCATTCTTTTCGATGAAATCTTTTTCGGTCTGCGTGGACGGATGGTGGTCGCTCCACGCGTCCCTTTCGTCATCGGTAAACTTACCCTCCTCGATAAGTCGCTTTGCGTGTTGATAGCCGGGGCTGTTGAGCTTTACGGTCATGCCGGCTATCCCCTGCTCGTATCGAGACCGGAAAACCGTCCCCGCTCAATGCACGCGGCCCAATTGACACTCTGGAACGAGCGCCGACAGCCGTGGGGCCCCCTCCCTAAGCCTCCCCCGCTTGCGGGGAGGGAAGGGTGGGGGCAGACCGCATCCTCTCTCCCCCCAGACAATCTGGCGCTGCCGTTGCGTTATTCACGCGCAGTACGCCGATGAATTGGTACCCGCGGCCGAACTCCGTACGGATGAGATTGCGGTCCGCGCCCAGCGCTTTGCGCAATGCCGAGACTTGAAACTTCAAGTTCTCTGCCGATACTACGACGCTTGGCCACACCCGGCCGATGAGCTCTTCTTTCGTGACGAGCGCGCCATCTGCTTCCAGAAGGACCATGAGGAGATCGAAGGCGCGCGTGCCGAGTTCGACCGGAACGCCGTCGGCGAGCAGCTGCCGCCGTCGCAACAGGACGCGGAAACGGGCGAATTCGAGATCCGCGCCGGCGGCGGTTGCCCGGCCTGACCAGCTTACGCCGTGGGGCAGCGGATTTCCGCGCCGAGGAGAGGGTTTTGGACGAATATTCATGGTCATAGTGGCTTCTCGCGATCAGGTTGACCGAGGCCCCAAGAGTTAAGGAGCAACACCTGTAAAGTCCTTTGGACCGCGCTGTATAAACCTGTGAAATTCGGTGTGCGCCTTGGGCTGACTTGCCAGCGGCCCGTCCCAAAAGAATTTGTGATTTCCTGGGAAGCCCCTATAATAGCGGCCGATGGATACCGCTTCGGAAGCACCTGCGGGGATCGCGTTCGGGCGTTTCCTCCTGTTGCCGCATCGCCGCGAATTGCTCGCCGACGGCCGGCCGGTCAAGCTCGGCGGTCGCGCCTTTGACGTGCTGATGGCGCTGATCGAGGCGCGCGGCGCAGTGGTTTCCAAGAATGCGCTGATGGCGCGCGTGTGGCCCGATCGGATCGTCGAGGAAAATAATCTCCAGTGGCAGATTTCGGCGTTGCGCGCCGCTTTCGGTGCGGATCGCAATCTGATCCGTACCGTGTCCGGACGCGGTTACCAGTTTACGGCCGAGATCGACACCGTATATGGCAGCCCGGAGGCCGATGCCGGCACGGCAATAGCCGCCGCGCAGCCCGATCACCGCGAAGCCCGTCCCGACGAGGGGATCCCCGGGGAGTTGCCGCCGACGAACCTGCCGGAGCCGATTTCCGAACTGGTTGGCCGGGATGACGTTCTCGGCGAGATCCTGAGCCTTGCCGCCGCGCATCGGCTCGTTACCCTGACCGGCGCCGGCGGCATCGGCAAGACGCGGCTCGCCGTCGCAGTCGCGCATCGGCTGCTGCCACAATTTGCGGATGGCGTATGGATGGCCGAGTTTTCGCCGCTCGCCGATCCCGGCCTGGTGCCCGTCACCGTTGCCGCGGCGATCGGGCTCGATCTTGGCGGCGGCGCAGTCTCGGCGCAGCGCGTTCGCAGGCGCTCGCCGGCCGGCAGCTGCTGCTGGTGCTGGACACTTGCGAGCACGTGATCGAGGCAGCGGCGGCAATGGCCGAGGCTCTTTTGCGGGCCGGCCCGAGACTGCAAATCGTCGTCACCAGCCGCGAACCCCTGCGGGCGGAGGGGGAATGGGTCTATCACGTGCCCCCGCTAGCTGTACCAGCGGCGGATCTAGGCTATGCGGACCTTCTGCGGCTATGGCGCCGTCCAGCTGTTTGTCGAGCGGGCGCGGGCGGCCGAACCGCACTTTGCGCCCGATCGGCGCGTAGCTGGCACGATTGCGACGATCTGTCGGCGGCTCGACGGCCTCCCGCTTGCCATCGAGCTGGCGGCTGCCCGTAGCGCGATGCTTGGGATGGAGGAAGTCGCTGCTCGCCTCGACGATCGCTTTCATATCCTGACCAGTGGCCGGCGAACAGCCTTGCCGAGACAGCAGACGCTGCGGGCGACGCTCGACTGGAGCTACGAACTGCTGCCGAAGCCCGAGCGCGTGATCCTGCGCCGCTTGGCGATCTTCGCCGGCGCGTTCAGCCTGGCGGCGGCCGGCGCGGTTGCGGCAAGCCCCGATCTCACCGCATCGCAAATTATCGACGGCCTTTTCAACCTAGTCACCAAGTCGCTAGTCGTGGCGGAGGCAGAGGAAGTCCCCAGGCGCTATCGGCTGCTGGACACAACCCGGGCTTACGCGCTTGAGAAGCTTGACGAGATTGGAGAGCGCGAGTGGCTGGCCCGGTGCCATGCCGAATATTACCGAAGCCTCTTTGAACGTGGGGAAGTCGAGTGGGAAACGCGGCCCAGGGCAGAATGGTTGGCTGAATACGGACGCGACATCGACAATCTGCGAGCCGCGCTCGACTGGGCATTTTCTCCTGAAGCCAATGCAGCGACCGGAATCGCGCTGACTGTGGCCGCGGTTCCTTTGTGGATGCACTTGTCGCTGCTAGAGGAATGCCGCGACCGCGTCGAGCGAGCATTATCCACTTCCGGCGCGGACCGAGACGCGCGGCGCGATATGAAACTGTACGCCGCGCTTGCGGCATCCTCTCTATATTCCAAAGGTGCGGCTCACGAGCTCGGCGCAGCTTGGCAAAAGGCACTCGACATCGCTGAGGATCTCCGCGATGCCGAATACCAATTACGCTCGCTTTGGGGTTTGTGGGCGTTTCACCTTGCCACCGGTGAGTGGCGTCTCGCTCTGGAGATCGCACAAAGGTTCGCCGCGCTGGCAGCTCACCGGCCCGACCCGAATGATCGAGCAATCGCCGACCGGATGATCGGCTTTTCGCAGCATTATCTTGGTGACCAAGCGAGTGCGCGTGAACATATCGAGCGCATGCTGACCAATTTCGTCCCGGCTGCTGGCGGGTCACACTATGCGACCCGCTTTCAGTTCGACCAACGGGTCGCGGCGCGCGCCATGCTTGCGCGGATTCTTTGGCTGCAAGGATTTCCGGACCAGGCGCGGCGCACCGCGGAAAGCACCGTCGACGACGGTCGCGCGACCAACGCTGTGTCCATGTGCTACGCCCTGGCGCTTGGGGCGTGCCCTGTGGGGCTATGGATCGACGATGCTGCCTGGGCGGAACATTACACCAGCTTGCTGCTCGACTATTCGATGTGCCACGCCCTGCCGACTTGGCGGCTCCTGGGGCTTTGTTTTCAGGGAGCGCTTTTGATCCAGCGCGGCGATGTGGCCGGCGGATTGAGGATGTTGCGCACCGGCTTCGATGAAGCTGGCGACGGGCTCTTTGCGATGAACCACCTCATGTTCCGTGGTGAAATGGCGGAGGGCCTTGGTCGTGCCGGGCAAGTCGCGGACGGCCTCGCCGAAGCGGAGCGGGCAATCAAACGAGCCGAGGGCAATGAAGAAGGCTGGCTGCTCGGAGACTTGCTGCACGTGCAAGGTGAGCTTCTTCTGTTGCAGGCCTCGGAGGGGGCCGCGCGCATCGCCGAGGATCGTTTCCGACAGGCCCTCGACTCTGCCCGCCGGCAGGGAGCCCTTTCCTTCGAGCTGCGCGCAGCCACCAGCCTCGCCCGACTGTTGCGCGATCGGGGCCGATCCACCGAGAGTAAGGCGCTCCTCCGGCCGGTCTACGACCGGTTTACGGAAGGGTTCGACACGGCCGACCTCAAGGTGGCAAAAGCGCTTCTCGACGCTCTGCGGTAGCCCGGCTTGGCTTGGCCACGCCATTGCCGTCGGATTTGATCCCGAGGATCCCAAGGCCGCCGATGCTCAGAACCGTGGCACTCGCCCTTGGCCTGAAAATTTCTGAGATTTACCGAGATCAGCCCTATAATTGCGAGCGATGGATCCTGCTACCGAGCCACCCGCGAGCGTTGCGTTCGATCGTTTCCGCGTTGTGCCGCATCGCCGCGAATTGCTCGCCGACGGCCGGCCGGTCAAACTCGGCGGTCGCGCCTTTGACGTGCTGATGGCGCTGATCGAGGCGCGCGGCGCAGTGGTTTCCAAAAATGCGCTGATGGCGCGCGTGTGGCCCGAGCGGATCGTCGAGGAAAATAATCTCCAGTGGCAGATTTCGGCGTTGCGCGCCGCTTTCGGTGCGGATCGCAATCTGATCCGTACCGTGTCCGGACGCGGTTACCAGTTTACGGCCGAGATCGACACCGTATATGGCAGCCCGGAGGCCAATGCCGGCACGGCAATAGCCGCCGCGCAGCCCGATCACCGCGAAGCCCGTCCCGACGAGGGGATCCCCGGGGAGTTGCCGCCGACGAACCTGCCGGAGCCGATTTCCGAACTGGTTGGCCGGGATGACGTTCTCGGCGAGATCCTGAGCCTTGCCGCCGCGCATCGGCTCGTTACCCTGACCGGCGCCGGCGGCATCGGCAAGACGCGGCTCGCCGTCGCAGTCGCGCGTCGGCTGCTGCCACAGTTTGCGGATGGCGTATGGATGGCCGAGCTCTCGCCGCTCGTCGATCCCGGCCTGGTGCCCGTCACCGTTGCCGCGGCGATCGGCCTCGATCTTGGCGGTGGCGCAGTCACGGCGCAGCGTGTATCGCAGGCGCTCGCCGGCCGGCGGCTGCTGCTGGTGCTGGACACTTGCGAGCACGTGATCGGCGCTGCCGCGACACTGGCGGAGGCCGTGCTGCGCGCCGGCGGGACGCTGCACCTCCTCGCCACCAGCCGCGAGCCGCTGCGGGCGGAAGGCGAGTGGGTCTATCCGGTACCGCCGCTCGCCGTACCGGCCGAAGATGCCGAGGATGCGGACGACCTGCTGCGCTACGGCGGGGTCCGGCTATTTGTCGAACGGCTGCGCGCGGCAGATCCGCATTTTGCGCCGGACCGACGCAGTGCAGCGATGATCGCGGCGATCTGCCGGCGGCTCGACGGCATCCCACTGGCGATCGAGCTGGCGGCGGCGCGCGCCGCCGTGCTCGGAGTTGAGGAGGTCGCCACCCACCTCGACGATCGCTTCCGGATCTTGACCGGCGGCCGTCGCACCGCCTTGCCGCGCCACCAGACGCTGCGGGCGACGCTCGATTGGAGTTACGAGCTGGTGAGCGAGCCCGAGCGCGTGATCCTGCGGCGCCTGGCGGTGTTTGCCGGCGTCTTCCGCTTGGAAGCGGCAAGCGCGGTTATTGCGAGTTCCGAGATCGCGCTGGCGGAAGTGGTGGACGGCATCGCCAATCTGGTCGCGAAGTCGCTTGTCACCGGGGTGGCGGGCAGCACCGTCGCGCGCTATCGGTTGCTCGACACGATGCGGGCCTACGGACTCGAACAACTCGCCGAAAGCGGCGAGCGCGAATGGCTCGCGCGCCGTCACGCCGAATATTACCGAGACCTCTTCGAACGGGCCGGAGTCGAATGGGAGGCAAGGCCGCGAGACGAATTGCTGGCCGATTACGCGCCTAAGACCGACAACTTGCGCGTGGCGCTCGACTGGGCCCTTTCGCCGGGGGGCGATACCTCTATTGGGGTGGCCTTGGCGGCGGCCTCGGTGCCGCTCTGGTTCGAAATTTCATCTTTTAATGAATGCCGCGGCTGGATGGAGAAGGCCCTTGGCGTCATTGACAGAGTTGAGCGGGCATCGCAGCGCGAGATGGTTCTACAGTATGCGCTGGGCTACTCGCTTATGTTCGCACAGGGAATGAACGATCGAGCGCAAGCGGCGCTGAAAAGGGCCGGCGAGCTGGCCGAGCATCTTGCAAATTTAGACTACCAATTGCGGGCCCTTGCCGGCCTGGCAAGCATTTGCCACCGTTTGCAAGACTTCCACGGCGCCGTCGCTCTCGGGCGCCGGGCCGAGGAGATCGTCAAAACCTCATCCGATCCGATCGCTCTGTCCATCGCGGATTGGATTCTTGGCGCCTCTCTTCAGTTGCTTGCGGAGTACGCCGAGGCGTTGACCTACGCCCATCGAACCTATGTTCACACTGCCGTGCCGGCAGTGCGGCGGGCTCATATCTCCCGCTTAGGCAGGGACAGCTTTATCTCCGCAGGCTCGACCGCGGCGCTCATCCGTTGGACGCAGGGCCTGCCTGATCAAGCGGCTCAAATGGCTCAAAAAGTCTTGGCCGATGCCGAAGCTGGAGATCATCCAGTCTCATTGTGTCTCGCGCTGACCTGGTGCGGATGCATAATTCCGCTTCGGCTCGGGAAGCTGCAGATCGCTGAAACTGCAATCGCCCGGCTCAAGGACCATGCTCAAAGTCATGGCTTGAGCTCCTACTACGCAAACGGCCTTTGCTTCGAGGGGCGGCTCGCATTCAAACGAGGCGACGCCGCGACGGCCAAGCGGCTGCTTCGCGCCGGGCTCAAAAATTTGCATCAGACCCAATCCGAAACCCTGTACACGTTATTTCTCACCGGCTTGGCCGAGGTTCTGATGGCATCGGCGCACCTCGGCGCGGCTCTTGCCGCGGCCGACGAGGCGCTCCAGCGCACCGAACACAGCAACGCATTATGGTGGATGCCTGAAGCGATCCGCATCAAAGGGGAAGCCCTCCTCTCGTGCGAGAGCGACGCGTGTCGGGCGGAAGACCATTTCCGGAGGTCCCTGGACCAGGCGCACCGGCAAGGCGCTCTGTCCTGGGAACTGCGGTCGGCCACGAGCCTGGCTCGGCTATTGCGTAATCAGGACCGGTCCGCCGAGGCCATGGCGCTTCTGCAACCGGTCTACGACCGGTTCACCGAAGGGTTCGAGACGGCCGATCTGAAAGCCGCGAAGGCCCTTCTCGACGCTATGCAAGAGCTCGGGGTCGGTCTGGGAAGAGCGGCGCCATGCGCCGACCGAGCCTGAAAAATCTGAACATCCCGAACAAGGCCATCTCAAGGGCCCGGAGCGGCGCGAGAGGCCCTTGTCGATGCCGCGCAGAGCCTGCTCCTAGAACGCGGCTTCGGTGCTGTCAGCATGGACGCTCCTCAACGTGTCGGATCAGCTCGAGGATGCGTTGCCGCCAGGCATCGAGACCCAGGGCGACGTCGAGGACGTAGTCCGTCTGATCGCACGGGCGATTTATAATTAGACTTTCACTGGGGCCCCGGGTACCTCGAGTTCCTTCGGACGGTGGCGGCCGACTCGCGCTCGTTCCTGTGGATCGGCGAGGCGTTCGCCGCCCTCCCAGTCGAGCATCGCCGTAGGGGGGCGCCGCTCGCTGGGTTCACACTGCCGACCATCACTCCCTCGGCTGGTCGCTTCCCTCGGAGCCTTCACGGGGACGCTGCGCATCGGTGATCGGCTCCGCGTCTTGCGGCTGCTTGCGGCAGGGTTCGTCGTCGCATCCGTGCTGGGCCATCCTGTGGGCGACGAATGCGTGATCCGAAATGACGGCTTTGCGTCAATGGCGGCTATCGTCACCAGATTGATGGTACGGCCGGTCTGCCCTCAGCTCCGGAAGTGCCGTGTGCGACGAGGCAGTTCCGCTTGGTGCCAATGGGAAGGAAAACGGCTTGATATCCAATAAGTTATTGATCTGAAGTGGACCAACGGTAAAGTGGCGGAGGGGATGGGATTCGAACCCACGATACGGCTGTTAACCGTATAACGGTTTAGCAAACCGCCGCCTTCAGCCACTCGGCCACCCCTCCACCGATGAGTGGGGTCGACACGGCGCATGCCGCAGGCGTTGTAGACAGTGACGTGGCACAAGTCAATTCACCCCCGTTTTTCGTAGGCGCCCGCCGTGAAACAGTCGGTAAAGTCCCGATCTCGAATGAGGAAGGGGCTCGGTGAGCCAGTGAGCGAGGTCTTCGACCGACTCCTTGCCGAGGTGCGCGCCTGCACCGTCTGCGCGCCCCACCTGCCGCTTGGGCCTCGACCGGTGTTGCGCGGACGACCCTCGGCCCGGCTGCTGATCATCAGCCAGGCGCCGGGGACGCGGGTGCACGAGACCGGGCTCTCGTTCAACGACCGCAGCGGCGACAGGCTGCGCGAATGGCTCGCCGTCGATCGCGAGATTTTCTACGACGAGAATCGGGTTGCGATCATAGGGATGGGTTTGTGCTACCCCGGCCGCGATACCAGAGGCGGCGACCTGCCGCCGCGCCGCGAGTGCGCGCCACGCTGGCACACGCCGTTGCGCGCGGTCCTTCCGGCTACCGAGCTGACTTTGCTGGTCGGCAGCCACGCCATTGACTATTACCTGCCTCGCTCGCGACGGCGCTCGATGACCGAGACGATCGCGCGTTGGCGCGACTTTCTCCCGGAATATTTTGTGCTGCCGCATCCAAGTTGGCGCACGACCGGCTGGCTGCGCGACAATCCCTGGTTCGAAAACGAGGCCTTGCCGGATCTGCGCACCCGGATCGGCAGGGTGCTCGAACCCGAGGCACCCGATCGGAGGCCTCGGTGCGTTTCGGCCAAAGAGCAGAACCACCGCGGCTGATTCGATTCCTCGACCGTGAGACCTTTCCGCCGCTCCGGCGTTGGTCATAGGTCGCACGATGGCTGACTTGGTCTAATGCGCATGCAATCGGCGGAAGGCGTCATCACCCTGGTACAGGAAGGGCGGTTCGCGCTCGTCACGGACGGCGGCCGTATCATGCGTTTCCTCCTTGCGCATGACGCGTCTCTCGAACCGCAAGACCTGCCGTCTTTAAAGCGAGACCAGCGCCGCGTCCGGGTCGACTTCACCGAGCCGACCCGCCTGGTTGCTCATGTGGCCCACACGCTCCGGACCGCCGACGACACATCGACCGAAAGGATCGAACGATGAGGTTGAGGCACACCATTGCCGACCGGGTCGCGGGGTTTGTCCGCGACTGGTCCTTGCCGCGACAATTCGCCGGCGGAGACCCGACCCGTGAGGCGGCGCAAAGCACGATGTCTCGGCAACTCCGCCCGCGGCTCGAGGAGGCCGACACGATCGGCACCAGCATCTGCCCCTATTGCGCGGTCGGCTGCGCCCAGCTGGTTTATGCCAAAGGCGGGCACGTTATTCACATCGAAGGCGACCCGCGCAGCCCGATCAACCAAGGCACCCTGTGTCCGAAGGGCGCGGCGACATTCGGCTGGCTACGAGCCCCGACCGGTTGACCAAGGTGCTCTATCGCGCGCCGCACGCCGAGAGCTGGGAAGAACGGCCGCTCGGCTGGGCAATGGACCGGATCGCTTACCTCGTCAAGCGAACGCGCGACGAGAGCTTTGTGCGTAATCTGCCCGACGGCACGCTGGTCAATCACACTCTGGCGATCGGCTCACTCGGCGGCGCCACGCTCGACAATGAGGAAAATTACCTCATCAAGAAATTGTTCGGCGCCGGCCTCGGCATGGTTTGGATCGAGAACCAGGCGCGCGTCTGACACAGCTCCTCCGTCCCAAGTTTGGGCGCGAGCTACGGCAGGGGAGCGGCGACGCTCCCGCAATGGGATCTGGCCAATGCGGACTGCATCCTCGTGATGGGGTCCAACATGGCCGAGAATCATCCGATCGCCTTTCGCTTCGCCTTGCAGGCGAAGGAGCGCGGGGCGACGCTCATTCATGTCGACCCGCGGTTCACCCGCACTTCGGCGCTGTGCGACATCTACGCGCCGCTGCGGCCGGGCTCTGACATCGCGTTTTTGGGCGGCATCATCAATTATATTCTCGAGCACGATCTGTGGTTCAAGGAATACGCGCTCGCCTTTTCCAACCTCTCGACGATCATCGACGAGAGGTTCAAAGACGCCAGCGAACTCGATGGGTTTTTCTCCGGTTGGGATGAAGAGAGCCGTTCTTACAAATACGACTCCTGGCAATACGAGGGCGAGGCGGTCCCGGCGTCACTGGCCGAGCATTACGTCAACACCACCGAAAGCTTCAGTGAGAAAACCAAGCGCATGGAAAAGGGTCCGCCGCCCCGCGATCCGACATTGCAGCATCCGCGTTGCGTCTACCAGATCCTGCGCCGCCACTACGCCGCCTACGCGCCCGATATGGTCGAGCGCACGACCGGCTGCCCGCGCGAGGTGTTCGTCAAAGTCGCCGAAGCACTGGCGCGCAATTCGGGCCGCGAAAGGACGGGCACGATTTGCTACGCCGTGGGGTGGACCCATCATACGACCGGCGTTCAGATGATCCGGGCCGCCGCAATCATTCAGGGGCTGCTTGGCAATGTCGGCCGTCCCGGCGGCGGCATCCTGGCATTACGCGGCCACTCCAGCATTCAGGGCAGCACGGATATTCCGACCTTATACAACATGCTGCCCACCTACCTGCCGCAACCGAACGCATTCAAGCCGCATGCGACGTTGAAGGAATATCTCGCGCACGAGCGCACGCCGACCGGATGGTGGCACAATTTCCCAAAATACGCCGTCAGCCTCTTGAAGGCGTGGTATGGCGACAATGCGCGAGCCGATAACGAGTTCGGCTTTGGCTGGGTGCCGCGCATCGTCGGCGACCATTCACAATTGCCGATGACATTGGCGATGCGCGACGGCGTGATCTGCGGCATGTTCATGCTCGGCCAGAATCCGGCGGTCGGCGGCCACAATGCCAGGCTCGTGCAGCGCGGACTGGCCGAACTCGACTGGCTGGTCGTGCGCGACATGACCGAAACCGAGACGGCGTCGTTCTGGTACGCCGGGCGGCCGGTGCGTGACGGCGAGCTCCACCCGCGCGATATCCGCACCGAAGTCTTTCTGATGCCCGCCTCGCTTTCTGCCGAGAAGGCCGGCAGCGTCACCAACACGCACCGCCTCCTGCAATGGCACGACAAGGTGGTCAGCGGGCCGGGCGACGGCCGCTCCGAGACATGGTTCGTCTTTCACCTTGGCCGCCGGCTGAAGCAGCTCTATGCCGCCAGCACGGACCCCAAGGACGCCGGCCTCAGCGCATTGACCTGGGACTACCCCACCGAAGGCGAGGAGCAAGACCCCTCCGCCGATGCGGTGCTCAAAGAAATGAACGGCTACACTTGGCCTGAGCGCCGCCAGATCGAGAGTTTTCAACAGCTCAAAGACGACGGAACGACCGTCTGCGGCGGCTGGCTCTATTGCGGCGTCTATCCCGAGGCGGGGGACAATCGCGCCCGGGCCCGCCGCCCCGATGGTCCGGACGGTCCGGGCACGCATTTGGGCTGGGCGTGGGCCTGGCCCGCCAACCGGCGCAATATGTACAATCGCGCCTCGGCGGACGAACAAGGCCGCCCGTGGTCCGAGCGTAAGCGGCTGATGTCATGGGACACCGCCCGCGGCGAATGGATCGGCCCCGATGTCGTCGATTTCGAGCCAAAGAAGCCGCCCGACTACCAGCCGGATTGGAGCAAGAGCCCCGAGGGCATGGAGGCGCTAGGCGGGGACTGCCCTTTCATCATGATAGCCGATGGCAAGGCCTCGCTGTTCGCCCCCTCCGGATTAAAGGACGCGCCGGTACCGGCGCATTACGAGCCGGTGGAATTGCCGGTCAAGAACCCGCTCTATCGCCAGCAGAGCAGTCCGGTTGCCAAAATCTGGGAGCGTCCCGACAACCGGCTGCACGCCCCGGCCGACCCTCGCTTTCCTTATGCGCTGACGACCTATCGGCTGACCGAGCACCACGCGGGCGGCATACCCACACGCTCGGTGCCCATTACCGCCGAGTTGCAGCCGGAAGCGTTCGCCGAAATCTCCCCCGAACTCGCCGACTCGCTAGGGATCAATAACCTTGACTGGGTCACGGTCTCGACTTTGCGGGGTGAGATCGAAGTCAAAGCACTGGTAACCGAGCGAGTGCGGCCGTTCAGGCTGGATGACCAAACCGTCCACGAAGTCGGGCTGATCTGGCACTTTGGCTGGGAGGGTTTTGCCACCGGCGACATTGCGAATATTTTGAGCGCCGTGGTCGGCGATCCCAATACTTCGATCCACGAGGCAAAGGCGTTTACCTGCGATTTGCGCCGCGGCCGGCGGGAGGCGACGCGATGACGGTCCATCCGCGCGCCCTCGACTATGCCCAGTCGTTTCTGTCCGGGTTCATCCCGGACGAGGCCGAGCTGACCGCCGGCCAGCGGGTCGAGCCGGGTCGCAGCTATGGGTTCTTTACCGATACGACATTGTGCATCGGCTGCAAGGCCTGCGAGGTCGCCTGCAAGGAATGGAACGCGCTGCCGGCCGATGATCTGGGGCTGCGCGGCACCAGCTACGACAATACTGGCGACCTCTCGGCGACGACGTGGCGGCATGTTCATTTTATCGAGCACATCGCCGAGAATGGCGAGCGTGCGACCACAATGCCGCCCTTTCAGAGCAACTGGCTGATGATGAGCGATGTCTGCAAGCATTGCTCGCCGGCGCCTTGCCTCGAAGCCTGTCCGACCGGGGCGATTTTCCGCACCGAGTTCGATACTGTGGTCGTGCAGCAGGACATCTGCAATGGCTGCGGCTATTGCGTGCCGGCTTGCCCATTCGGCGTCGTCGATGTCAGTCTGGAGGACGGCAAGGCGCATAAATGCACCTTGTGCTACGACCGGCTGAAGGGCGGGCTCGAACCGGCCTGCGCCAAATCGTGCCCGACCGACTCGATCCAGTTCGGCGAGCTCGAGGAACTGCATGCCCGCGCGCACCGGCGAGTGGAGGCGCTGCACGCCAAGGGCGTGGAGAATGCGTATCTTTATGGCGCCCCGGGCGCGCCCGGAGCTACTGGCGGCCTGCAGCAGCTCAATGCATTCTTTCTGCTGACCGCCGCTCCCGAGACATACAATCTGCCGAGCGCGCCGAGCCGCCCTGCAGAGCGGGTCGGCCCGAGCCTCGCCTCCGGTCTCGCCACCGTTGCCGGCCTCGCTCTGGCCAGCTTGCTGTTTCTTGCCGCCCGGCGAGGGGACCGACAATGACCGATGCCGCTCCCCTTTCCGTCCGGGTCGCGGATGAGCGGGACGTGACTTATTACGACCTGCCCTCGGTCAAATCGAGCCTGTGGGGTTGGCTGGTTTCAGGCTACATGTTTGTTGCCGGGGTCGGGGGATCGGCGCAGATCATCGCCACCGCTGCCGATCTCGTAGGCGATCGCGCTTTGGCGACGATCATCCGCAACGGCCGTTACATCGCCTTGGGTGCCACGGTTCTGGGCGGGCCTCTGCTGATCATCGATCTGCATACGCCGCAGCGCTGGTACAACATGCTGCGGATCTTCCGAAAGACCTCGCCGATGTCGATCGGCACCTGGGTCCTGATGAGTTTCGGGTTGTTGAGCGCGGTCCTCGCGGCCGCGCAATTCGCCTCCGATCACGGCTACCCTCCGAGTCGGACCAAGCAGAGGGCGATCAAGCTCTTGGAATTTCCCGCGGCGCTCGCCGGAATGGCGATGAGCACCTACACGGCCGCGCTGTTGTCGGCCACCAGCACGCCGCTTTGGGCCGCCGCACCGCGTCGGATTGCAGCCGTGTTCGGCGCTTCGGCAATGGCGTCGGGCGCAGCCGCGCTGACCATCGCCGGGCAAGGCGCCAGCACTTCCGACGCTGGTCGGGCGCTCGATCGCATAGCCCTCGCCGCGAGCGCCCTCGAACTGTTTCTCCTGTTGTCGCTGCGACAGCGCTTTCGCGAACAAGGATTGGATGGCGCACTGAACGAGAGCGGATGGGGCCTCGCCTACGACCTGGGCGCCATGGCGCTCGGCGCGGGTGTGCCGATGCTCCATCATGCCGAAAGCATGATCCAACCCAAGCAGCCGCCGCGGCCCGCACTGGCAATCTCGCTGGCGGTTCTCGCCGGCGGGTTCCTGTTGCGCCACGCGCTGATGCGTGCCGGGAATGTATCGGCAAAGCGGCCCAAGGACTATTTTCGTTTGACCGGAAGGGCGCCTCAGTGAGTACGGATTGTTGCCGCGCGGCAGTCGCGGCTCTCGACTGCGCACTCGATGACCGGCCCGATAAGATCTACCACGATTTGGCCGAGGTCGGTCCGTTGCCTCGTCCAGTTGCGCACTGAATTGACCGCGACGACGGCGAGAAGGCGAGCCCGGCGACCGCCTTGATCGGTGCAATGCCGTTCTGAGCATGGTCATTGGCGGCGAATATCCATTGGTCGGAAACCGCCGCGACCGCGTGCGGAAGGCTCGCAACGAACTCGCCTCGTTGCTCGATGAACGATAATTCCCGGTGCGGACAGAGAAGCCGGTCGTGCTTAACGGCCCTGGCCCCATCTCACATGCTGCGGCATGCGCGGGGCTCGCGTTCGGCATTTGCGTTCAGTCGATCGAGCACGATCGTGGTGCGCGCCGCCACCCGCATCAGATCCGATGCTGCTTGGCGAAGCCGTTGGCGGACATCCGGCGACCCCTCCGCGAGGGCGGCGTCGAAGCTCGAGCGAAATGCCGCGATGGCGGCTTCGGCGCGACCATGAAGCTCACGATCCAGACCGGCCGTGAATGCCGAATTTCGGCCCGGAACTCGCTGTGGGGGAGCGGGCTGACTTCGCTCGCCGAGCAATGGAGTGACCGGTTCGCGGGGCGGGCGAAGCTCGAGCGGCGGCGGTCCAGCGGCCGGCCTGACTTCGCTCGGAACCAGTCGCCCAATTCCGTTCTCTTCGCCGCGCCGTTCAACGGCGCGCGGCGAGCTCCGGCGCCATCGGTTTCGCGGTTCGCCGGGGAAGGTCATTGCCGAATCCGATTTTCCGTTGACCTTTGCTCGGGGTTCTGCGCGGCACGCTGCTTGCTCCGCTTGAGGATGTAATGGATCGCCGGCGGGGTGCAGCCGTAACTTTGGGCAATTCTGGTTATTGACTCGCCCTTTGCATACCGTGCCGCAATGGCGCTCCATTCGCCTTGCGGAATTTTGGACATGTCTACTCCTGCTTCGTCTGTCAGAGGCCTCTGCGCATCTTTCACGGAACCTCGCTATCGCCCGAGAGGCACCGCCGAACTTTCTGGCTTTGCAGTCGCAAACGCCGCCGGACATCACATCGGCGTACCGAAAGGTGCTCAAAGCGAAATAGTCATATTCTTAACTATTTCAAGATTACAGACCGGTAGTGCACAAATTCGTTGTCTGGTTTCATTGGTGCGCAGCAAGTCCCGTAAATCGACAGGCCTCGATTGTTCTTGTTCATTGACTTGATCCATGCTACCGGAGATGAGCCCTGCCGCCGGGCAATCGGCCGGAGCGATCGCGCGGTTGCCCAGCGTGTCGTAACCGGGCCGTCCGGCGCCATATATAGCAGGTTGCTGCTGCGGCGCCGCTCCGCTCCGGATGCATCGACGGGTGCGCATCATCACTCTTTAAGCATACGTTAGATGATGGAGGGCATCATGACGAAGCTCGGGTCGGAACGGTGCTCCGCCGAACCAAGCCGGCCCGGTCATGAAAGCTCTTCCGATGCTCGCCCTCGTCCTCCCAGCCGTCGCCCCGAATGAGATCGATCGTCGTTTCGTTTGGGATCGTCGTGTCGGCGATGGGTTGCACTCAGGCAGATCGGTTTTACGTGGCGGGCGGCGGCGCGCCGGCGCCGAGCTTTGCGCCGATCGTGCAGGAGGTCATGCCCGCGGTGGTCAATGTTTCGGCCGTCCAGAGGGTGAGCAAGGCGGCCTTTGACCGGGAGGGGACTGCAAGCCGGCCGCGTCGAAGATCGGGTTGCCCTCAGCGGCATCCCGCCATCGGTGGTCGACGAACTGCTCCGCCGCTTCCTCGACGAGCGCCGCCATAAAGGCGAGCCCGACCCTAAGATCGCCAGTGTGGCTCTGGGTTCTGGCTTTATTATCGACCCCAGCGGGTATGTCGTCACCGATGACCACGTCGTCGAAAATGCCGAAGCGGTGAGTGTCGTCGTTCAGGACGCGACCGAGTACTCGGCTCGGATCGTCGGACGCGACCCGCTGACCGATATCGCCTTGCTCAAGATCGACGGGGCGCGCCCGCTGCCGAATGTCCGTTGGGGAGACAGCGACGGGGCTCGGGTTGGCGACTGGGTGCTCGCGATCGGCAGTCCGTTCGGCCTCGACAATACGGTAAGCAGCGGCATCATTTCCGGACGCGGACGTGACATTCACGCCGGTCCCTATGACGATTTTCTGCAGATCGATGCAGCGATGAACCGAGGCAACTCCGGCGGCCCGACCTTTGACCTCAAAGGTAATGTCATCGGCATCAACACGGCCATCTATTCTCCCAATGGTGGATCCGTCGGCATCGGTTTTGCGATACCGGCGAACCGAGCCAGGCCGGTGGTCGAGCAGCTGAAGGAGCACGGCAAGGTCGCGCGCGGCTGGCTCGGTGTTCAAATCCAGCCCGTGACAGCCGAAATCGCCCGAAATGTCGGGTTAGCGAACCCCGCCGGTGCGCTTGTTGCCAGGGTGGGAGCCGGCAGTCCCGCCGCGGCGGCCGGGTTCGAGCGAGGCGATGTCATTTTGTCGATCAACGGACAAGAGATCAGACGAATGCACGACCTGCCGTTGGTCATCGCCGAAACGCCGATCGGCCGGGTCGCCGCGGTCACGGTGTGGCGCCGAAACGCTGCGCTGGGCCTGCGGCCGGTGATCGGCGAAATGCCGGTGAACCCGGCCGTTGCGGAGTTGAGCCAGGAGAAGTCCGGCGGCCGGCGGTCGGAGGGCGCGATCACCGCGCCCTTGCCGGTCTCTACCTCGTCGCCGGCGATCTGACCAACATGAACGGCGACACCTCGTCGCGTAAAAACCACCGAGAAGAGGGGCTTTGATTTTTCCCGAAGGGAACGAAATAATCGGCTGTCAGTTCGCCGCGTAATGACCCCGCTGTCGCGATTTGCCAGGGAGGAAATCAATGCCGGACCATGTTTACCGTATCATCGAAGTCGCAGGCTCCTCGGAGAGCAGCATCGAGGACGCGATCAAGAACGCGGTTGCCCGGGCTTCTCGCACCTTGCGTCAGGTAGGCTGGTTCGAAGTTTTACAGACCCGCGGCCACGTTGAAGACGGCCAAGTCGCGCATTTTCAAGTCATTCTCAAAGTCGGGTTTACTCTCGAAGACTGCTGAGCGCGGCGGCGGATCAGCCGCTGCGCTTAGTCGCAAATAGGACGAGGAGGCCGGCGAGCCCGGCGACTACACCGGCTGACCAGAAGGTCGCTCTGAAGCCGGTCAAGAAGCTCGCGGCCGGCATGTCTCCGCCGGCCAGCCGCGTTGCTTCGATCGTGTGGAATACGAGCGTCAGAAGCGTCGCCCCGGTGACGACACCGACCGAGCGGCTCAGCATCGCAATGCTGCCGGCTACTCCGCGGTGGTGCCGCGGCAAGGTGCGCATGACGATGTCCATGTAGGCGACTTGGAACAAGCCAACGCCAAACCCTTGCAACACCAGGGTGCCCAAGATGGTGATTGCTTGCCCGGCGGAGCCGGGTTCCCAGCTGCCGATCAGCACCAAACCCGCAGCGCAGAGTGAGGCGCCGAGAGCGGCGACCCGGCCTGCCGGGACACGCTCTACGGCCCATCCCGCCAGCGGGGAGGCGATGAGGCTGCCGACAAAAGAGGCGCCGAGAACCCCGCCTGCTAATATCGCCGACAGCCCGGTGAGGCGTACGAGATAGTAGGGGCCGAGCAAAAGAACCGAAAAGCTCGTCAAATAAATCAGCACACTTGCAATATTGAGACCCGCGAAGCCACCGGCTCGGAACAGTCCGAGATTGACGATCGGCTGGGCGACCCGGTTTTCCCAGTGGAGGAAGCCAAAAAGACAGGTAGTGGCCGTCGCCAGCAGCAGGATCGCGAGAAACTCCTGCCCTTGCAAGTGCTGAACTCGGCTGAGGGTCAGTAATAGCGTGCTGATGCCGAGCGCGAGCAGAATGCCGCCGACGATGTCGACCGGCGCCCGCACTGCTGGCCGAGACGTCGTGTGCGGTTCTGGTGCGAACAGGAGCGCAATCAGCGCGAGCGGAGCGCGAAACCAGAATACCGCCGGCCAACCCCAGAATTGGACGAGCAGGCCTCCGAGCAACGGCCCGGCGGCAGAGCCGATCGCATACATCAACGTGAACATGCCGACCGCGCGGCTGCGCCTTTCTTCGGGAAACATCCCGGTCACCAGCGCCGGAGCGCAGCTGACGATCAACGACGCGCCGATCCCTTGAAGAAATCGGCAGAAGAGCAGCCAGCCGAAATTCGGCGCCGCCGCGCAGAGCAGATATGCCACGCTGCTCCACAGGAGCCCAACGCGAAAGACGCGGCCGTGGCCCCAGATGTCGCCGCCCCGCCCGAAGGCGAGCATCAGGCTGGAGTAGGTCAGCACGTAGCAGATGACGACCCACTGGATCATCTCGACCGGCAGACCGAAGCTGCCTGTAATCTCGGGAAAGGCGATGTTGACCGCCGTGTCGAGCGGAACGACGGATGTCCCCAGACCAACCAGGACGAGCCGCAACACCTGACGCGGCGTCATCGGTGCTCGAGGAGCGCCGTTCGGCGCCGTGCGGTGTATCATCCCCGGGATGTCGCAAACGGAACAATCGACTGGAACCGGATTCGCGCTCGCCATTCACGGCGGGGCGGGGACGATCCCGCGAGACGAGACCAAGCTTTTGCGTACGGCGTCATACCATGACGGCCTGCGCCGCGCCTTGGCGGCGGGCCGCGATATTCTTGCGGCGGACGGCAGCGCCCTCGACGCCGTGACCGAGGCCGTCGCGGCGCTCGAAGACGACCCGTTGTTCAATGCAGGCCGGGGCAGCGTGTTCACCCGTGCCGGGACGCAGGAGATGGACGCGTGCGTCATGGACGGCAGGGAACGCCGGGCGGGCGCGGTGGCGGGCGTCTTCGGACCGCGCAATCCGGTTCTGGCGGCCCGCGCCGTGATGGAGCGGTCGCGTCATGTGCTGCTGATCGGCGAGGGGGCGCTCGCCTTTTGCCGGGAGAACGGCGTCGCATTCTGCGAGCCCGGCTATTTCCACAGCGAAGCACGCTGGCGGGAATTGCGGCGCGCCCTCGAACATCCGGATGGCGAGCCGCCTCAATACGGCACCGTGGGCGCCGTCGCCCGCGACCGCCGCGGGAGCCTCGCCGCCGCCACCTCGACCGGCGGGATGACTGGCAAGGCGCCCGGCAGGGTCGGCGATACCCCGATCATCGGCGCCGGCACCTATGCGGACAACGCGACTTGCGCAGTCTCTGCGACGGGTCACGGCGAGTTCTTCATCCGGCACGCCGCCGCCTTCGCGATCGCCGCGCGCTTGCGCCACACCGATCAATCTGTGGATCGGGCGGCGCGGGCGGTCATCGACGAGTTGGCGGCCGCCGGCGGGTCCGGTGGCGTCATCGCGGTCGACCGCGCCGGCGCGTTGGCATTGCCGTTCAACACCGCGGGGATGTATCGCGGCTATGTCCGGGACGGCGGGGCGATCCACACCGCAATTTACGACGAGCCTTATCGATCGGAATAGCTCGCGGCATCGTGTTCGGGCTCATCGCACGTCCCAGGCCGCCCGCAATGCCGCCGCGATGTCGTCGAGCGCCGGCTGTGCCGCCTCGATTATCTTGCCCATAGTCAGGAAGCCGTGGATCTGGTCCGGAAAATGCCGCGACTGCACCGCGACGCCGGCCTCTTGCAGCCGTCGGGCATAAGCTTTGCCCTCGTCGCAGAGCACGTCGTTGCCGGCGGTCAGCACCAGGGCGGACGCCACGCCGGAGAGATTGGCGGTCCGTAACGGGGACGCGCGCCAGTCATCGACATCGCCGGGCCCGCGCAGGTAGTGCTCGTAAAACCATTTCATCGTCGGCCGGGTCAGCAGGTAGCCCTCGGCAAAGCGGTCGTGGGAGGTATGCGTCATGCCGCAATCGACGGCCGGGTAGAGCAAGGCCTGACAACGCAGCTTCGGCGCTCCCCGATCGCGGGCAATGAGGCTCACCACCGCGGCGAGGTTGCCGCCGGCGCTGTCACCGCCGACGGCGAGGCGCTTGCGGTCGATGCCTAGGGCTGCGGCCTCCTGCGCGACCCATGAAGTCGCGGCGAAGCAATCCTCGACCGCTGCCGGAAATTTGTGCTCGGGAGCAAGGCGGTAATCGACCGCGACGACGATGCACCGCGCCGCATTGGCGAGATGGCGGCAGAGGCTGTCGTGAGTGTCGAGATCGCCGATTACCCAGCCGCCGCCATGGAAGTAGACGAGGGCGGGAAGGGTCTCGCCGGGGGCCGTTGTCGTGCCGCGGTAGAGCCGTAATGGGACAGCCTCAACGTCCGGTCCCGGCGCCGAGAGCTCGCGAATATCGGCAACCGGCGGCGGATCGGGCGCCAGCACCTCACGCGCCGCCAAGAATAGCTCGCGCGCTTCGGGCGCGCTCAGTGTCTCATAGGGCGGTCGCCCGGACAGCCGCACCATCTCGAGAACCCGCTCGGCATCGCGATCGAGCGCCATCAAGGGCTCCTCTCAAAAAGGATCGACTTTGTCATTTTAAGGACCGGGCGGCCCCGTGCACCAGACCATCGTGCACCAGACCATCCGTGCGGCAGACGCAGAAAAGCCCCGGTCGGGGAAGACCGGGGCTTCTGTGGCCTGCCGGTGTGCCGGTCCAACAGGCCAATCCGCATCGTTGGGGGACATAACGATGCCGCCATCAAAATGCCGATATTCTACCGAAATAGCAATTCCAAATCGACCAAATTAACTACGAATTGGGTACACCTCACAACCCGAGCATCCGCGGCAACCATAATGAGACAGACGGAATATAAGTAACCAGCATCAGCACGAAGAACATCACCCCGTAAAACGGCCAGATTTCGCGCACGACCTGCTCGATCGTCACGCGGCCGACGGCGCAGCCGACAAAGAGGATCGCGCCGACCGGAGGATGGCACAACCCGATCCCGAGATTGAGCAGCATGATCATGCCGAAATGCACCGGATCGACGCCGAATTTCATGACTACCGGCAACAGGATCGGCGTGACGATCAAGATTGACGGCGCCATGTCCAGCAGGCACCCGAGCACGAGCAAGAGAATGTTGATCAGTAACAGGATCACGTTCTTGTCGCTCGACAGGGTCAGCAACAATGCCGTGACCCGCGCCGGCACCTGCATCAGCGCCATCACGTAGCCGACGCTGGACGCGAAGGCGATCAGGGTCATGACCATCGCCACCGTGCGCATCGTGCGGTGGATCAGTTCCGGCAGGTCGCGCCAGCGATAGTCGCGATAGATGAACATCGTCACGAAGAACGCCCAGATGCAGGCGACGGCGCCCGCCTCGATCGCGGTGAAGATGCCGCCGAGAATGCCGCCGAGGATGATCGCCAACGTCACGAGACCCCAGAGGGCGTCGATGGCGATCTTGACAGCCGCGCGCAACGGCACGGTCTCGCCGCGCGGATGGCCGTTGCGATAGGCCAGCACCAGGCACAACACAACGAGGGAGGCGCCGAGCAACAGGCCCGGCATCACCCCCGCCATGAAGAGGCTGATGATCGAGATCGTGCCGCCGGTGGCGAGCGAATAGATGACTGCATTGTGGCTCGGCGGCACGAGCAGCGCCTGCACCGAAGCGCTGATCGTCACATTGGTGGCGAAGACGCGCGGGTATCCGGTCCGTTCCATCTGCGGGATCATCACCGACCCGATCGCCGAGGTGTCGGCGACCGCCGAACCGGATATGCCGCTGAGGAATGTCGTAGCAAGGACATTGACCGCCGATAACCCGCCGCGGATGCGGACCAGCCCGACCAGCACATTGGCGAAGGCCACCAGGCGGCGCGCCATGCCGCCCTCGGCCATGATCGCGCCGGCCAGCACAAAGAACGGGATCGTCAGCATCGCGAATTTGCTGACGCCGCTGGACACCTGGAGCATCACCGCCTCGAGCGGGATGCCGATCCAGTAGGCCCCGGCGAGCGCTCCGAGGCCGAGCGCATATGCGATCGGCACGCCGAGAGCAAAGCAGACGAGAAGGGTCCCGACGACGATCAGGATTTCCATCCGCCCAGTCTCCGGTGGGCGTCAGTGCGACGCCCGTTCGCCGGCCTGCGGCGGGCGTCCGATCAGCAGTCGCTCGGCGACGAAGAGCAGGGTGATGGCGCCGCCCACCGGAATTGGCAGATAAGTGACCCCGACCGACAATGCAGGAAACTCGGCAATCGACTGGTGCCAGGTCGTGCCGACCAATCGTGCACCCCAGATCACCATGAACAAGCTGACCAGCGCCACGAGCGCCTCGGCAAACGGCTCGACGACCCGCCGCAATGGCGGCGACATGGCCCGAACCAACACCGAGACGCTCATATGCGTGCCGGCGCGGTAGCAGGCCGCCGCACCAAAGAATGTCAGGACGATCGTCAACAAGATCGCCAACGGCTCGGGCCAGGACGCGGCGCTGTTGAGCACGTAGCGGGTGAATACACCCCACGGGATCACCGCCGAGATCAGCACCAAGGCTCCTCCGGCGACAATGACGCAAAAACGGTAGAGCGCGTGCATAGCTCGACGAATTGGCCCCTCACCCCAGCCCTCTACCGGCCCCCTCCCTAACCCTCTCCCGCTTGCGGGGGAGGGAAGGGTGGGGGCGAAGCGGGGCGAGGAAGGACTTCGCGCAGCGGGAGGGTGAGGGGCCGGGCGGCGCATTGACCAAGGATCAGTTGACAGCCTGGATGCGCTTGATCAGCTCGCCGTATTTGGCGCCGTATTTGTCCCAGACCGGTTTTACCGCGGCTTGGAACGGGGTCTTGTCGGGAACCGTGTCGATTTCGATGCCGGAAGCCTTCATCTTGGCCATGGCCTCGTCTTCGACTTTCTTCCATAGCTGGCGCTCGTCCAGCTGCGCCTCGCGGGCCAGTTTCTTGATCAGCGCCTGGTCGTCTTTCGAGAGGTTGTCCCAGGTCGCGCGCGAGAACACCAGGATCTCGGGCACGATAAGGTGCTCGGTCAGGGTGTAGTACTTGGCGACCTGGTAATGGTTGTCGAAGACAAAGCTCGGCGGGTTGTTCTCGGCGCCGTCGACGACGCCGGTCTGCAATGCGCTGAATACCTGATCGTAGCCCATCGCGACGCCATTGCCGCCGAGCGCGTTCATCATGTCGACGAACATCGGGTTGCCCATGACGCGCACCTTCAGACCCTTCAGATCATCAATGCTTTTGATGGGCCTTTTTGTGTCATAGACGCTGCGCGCGCCCGCATCCATCCAGGCGAGGCCGATCAGGCGGGTATTGGGGTTGTTGCTGACTTTGTCGAGCAGCTCCTGGCCGATCGGGCCGTCGATCACCCTCTCCATGTGTTCGGTGCTGCGAAACAGGAACGGCAGGTTGAAGACGTTGAGGTCGTCGACGACCGGCCCCAATGCCCCGACACTGACCCTGGCGAGCTGCAGGGCGCCGACTTGCGCCTGCTCGATCGCCTCCTTCTCGCCGCCCAACTGCATCGAGGCATACATCTGGATGCTGAGCCGCCCGCCGGTCGCCGCTTCGAGCTTTTTCCCCATATTCTCGACCGCCTGGACGGTCGGATAGCCTTCTGGGTGCACGTCCGACGCCTTGAAGACCATCTTTTGATCCGCCGCTCTCGCGCCAACCCCGATCGGGTCGAGAAGCGCAGCCGCGATGGCGAGTTGCAACGCACGGCGTCTGTCGATCATTTGAGCCTCCCTTTCATCGTGCTGCTTTTATCGGCCGCGCCCAAGAAGCATTTCGCGAAGCCGCTGTGTTAGCGCTGCAACCCTCGCCTGCGGCACGATATTCGAAAATCGGGATTTCAACGGCGCTTCCTCTGACTTTTTCGGTTGCGATCGGGCGCAATCGGCCGTCATCGTCGACGAGGGCGGTCGCGACATCGCCGGAAACCGCACACGAAACATTGTGCGCTTTTGCCGCCTCCTCCATTCGGGCCGCGATATTGATCGTGGCCCCGTAGACCCCGATGGCCCGCTTCGTGTCGCCCTGCTCGCTGACGACGACCTCGCCGCCATGAACGCCGATCCGGAAGCGCGGAACGATGCCGAACTGCTCCAAGAATTCCCGTTGCTCCCGCGCGATCGTCGCAAACACAGCATCGATCGCCCGCAAGATCCTGTCTTCTTTGACCGCTTCGCGCCAATCCCACAATGCGATCAGCCCGTCACCCTTGTACAAATAAATCTCACCTCCATGATCGGTGATCGGCTTCGAGACATCGAAAAGAAACTTACCCACCAGGGATTTCGTCTGAATCGCGCCCAGTCGCTCGGCGATCCCCGTGGAATTGTTGATGTCGAGAAACAGCAGGACCTTCTCCTCGACCACCGGCCGATGATAAGTGCCGACCGTCAGATGAAACAGAGTGTCGATACCGATGAAATGAGCGGTTCTCATCACGACGATTCCGATGACCGAAAATGCGATCACCACCGGGATCACAAACGGCATCCGGCCATACGGTACCGGCAATCGGTAGAAAGGCCACAGCAGCAGATGGGTTAAATTGATGACTACAACGAAAATTAGGACCACCACGACCGTATAGATCGCGATCGCACGCAGCGGGTGAATATTGCGGATCCAACGGCCGCGGAGGCTCTGTACATAAAATTCTTCAAAGAGGCCGACCGCCGCACCGACAAGGATGGCGTTGAGAACGGCAAAGACGGCCGGGCGTCCGTTGGCGGTGCTCACCAGCCCGGCAAGCAGCGCAAAGATCGCAACGGCCAATAGGATCGAGGCCAACTTCCTGCGGGTGGTAATCGAGACCGGAGTGAAGTGAAATTTCATAACCGGAAAGAGCGCACCTATTTCTGTCTAGAGAAAGGCACGAAGCCTTCGCGGTTCGGCATCTGGACCTTTGCCAAGGTCTGCGCATTCATGACCGCACTCTCGCCGATGATGCCGTTGAGCTCGAGAATGTAGGCGCAAACCGCGTAGACCTCGTCATTGCTCAGCGATCTCGGCGCATTCGCCGGCATTGCGCGGCGCACATAGTCGAACAAGGTCGTTGCGTAGGGCCAGAAGCTGCCCACGGTCTTCACGGCCGGCTGGTCGCCGGTCAATGTGCCGATCCCGCCGACCAGCTGGTCGTTGGGCTTTCCCGCCCCCTTCTCGCCGTGGCAGCCGAGGCACTTTGCGGCATAGACTGCCTCGCCTTGTCGCGGGGTGCCGCCGCCGGGCGGCAGACCGGCGCCATCGGGGCCGATGCTGATGTCCCATACCGCGATTTCCTCCGATGTTACGGGTTGCCCCAGCTCGGGCGTCTCGGCGAGCGCTGCGGTCGACAAGAAGAACAAGGCCGAAGCGGCGCTCAAATGCCTAAGCATAGACATGCCGGACCTCCCCGTGCTCGCCGATCGCCCAGCTGGTGATGCCGTTGAAGTGATAAAATGTCTTGGCGCCGCGTTCGGCGATCAACGCCGCACGCGTCGGTTGGACATAGCCGGAGGCGTCCGTAGCGCGGCTCTGCAACACCGCCGGGCCGCCATCCCAGCGCCAGCGGCATGCGGAACCGGGTCAGCGCCTTTGGCAAGACCGGCTCCTGCAGGGCCGCCGGGGCCCAGCTTTTTCCGCCGTCAGCGGAGACCTCGACCCGGGTGATTTGGCCGTAACCCGACCAGGCGAGTCCCGAGATCTCGTAAAGGCCGGCGCCCTTCATGTTCAAACCCGGCGAGGGCTGCGTGATCACCGATTTAGTTTCGATCGGGAAGACGAATTGCAACGACTTACCGCTGGGCAACAGGATCGTATATTTGGAGGTCTCGTCCTTTGTCATGGTCGGGCCTGCGGTGATTTTGATCCGCCGCAGCCATTTGACGTTCATGTTGCCTTCATAGCCCGGCAACAGCAGCCGCAGCGGATAGCCGTTCGACGGCCGGACGCGCTCGCCGTTCTGGTAGAGCGCGACCAAAGCTTCGTCCACCGCCTTTATCGGGACGCTGCGGCTCATGCCGGCAGCATCGGCGCCTTCGGCGAGGAACCACTCCGCTTGCGGCTCGACTCCCGCTTCCTCGAGCAGGAGCGCGAGCC
The DNA here is from genome assembly GCA_963788085.1 of uncultured Alphaproteobacteria bacterium. Taxonomy (GTDB): domain Bacteria; phylum Pseudomonadota; class Alphaproteobacteria; order ATCC43930; family CGMCC-115725; genus AP-15. The sequence goes on along the minus strand of CAWBFS010000012.1, from coordinate 178,698 downwards.
TGACACCCGTCCACTCGGCGCAGGATAGGAGGCCGTGGCTGGCTTGCAAATCGAGCTGGGCCGGCTCCTTCTGATAGAGCGCGCCGGTATTGCCGCCGCATTCGATGAAGGCGATGCGCGTCTCCATCGGATATCGGGCGAGCGCCTCCAGGGTGAAAACGAGCGGCCGTTTGACGAGGCCATGGATCAGCAGCCGGTGGGCATCCGGATCGATATCCGGAATGCCGGAATGGTGGCGCTCGAAGTGGAGGCCGCTCGGGGTGATCGTGCCGTTCAGCCGCTGCAGCGGCGTGCGCGAGGAACCGGTACCCGTCGTGCCCGGCGCACTCGCAAACGTCCTGACGACCTTCGCTTCAAACCTCGAAGGCTGCCCGTAACCGGTAAAAGGCGAGCCCGGCTCCGTCATCCACGGCTCGACCGAGAGTTCCGCGGCGCCAAACGCAGGTCGAGCAGCGATCACCCCCGCGCCGCCCAAGGTTGCTCCGGCGGCGAGCAGCGCCCGCCGATCCAAGAGCCCGTTTCCCGCGGCTAATTCCGGCGCTTCACCCACCGATCGCTTGCTGCCCATTTCACCCCGTCCCGAAAATATGTCGAGCGGCTTTCAGCGAGAGCATGCCGCGGGACGTGCCGGCGCGCAAACCCGAGGTGCCGGCAGCCGCCGCTCGAACCATTAGGCAGTTGGCGGACGGCGACGATCGATGCATTGTTGTCCAGCTACACGATGTCGAGAGAGGAGCCATGCGACTGAGCGTCGTGACGTTCTTGCGTCCGGGCACGGAGCCGCGCGATCGGCCGCTCGGCCGTATCGTCGACTACGCCCGCCGGATCGAAAGGCGGGGGTTTCCCGGCATCTGGGTCACCAACTCGCTCGGCCGCGGCAGGCCCACTCTCGACCCGCTGGTCGCCCTTGGGGTGCTGTCCGCCGCGACCGAGCGGGTCGAGCTCGGCACCGCCGTCCTGCAGGTCTCGTTGCGCAACCCGATCGAGCTCGCCCATCGCGTGCAGTCGGTTCAGGCGGTGTCGGGCGGCCGCCTGCGGCTCGGCGTGGGCAGCGGATCGACGCAAGCCGATTTCGATCTCCTCGGCGCGAACTACGATCAGCGCTTTCGCACCCTGATGAGCTCGCTGGAAATGATGCGGCGCGCCTGGCGCGGCGAGCCGGTCAACGGCGGCGCCTTGTCGCCCTGGCCCGGATGCGAGGGCGGGCCGCCTGTAATGCTCGGCGCCTGGCGCAACCCGCGCTGGATCACCTATGCCGCAAAGCAGTGCCAGGGCTGGATCGCCTCTGGCCTCTACAGCAGCTGGGAGGATCTCGAAAACGGCATGCGCCTCTATCGCGAAGCCGGCGGCGCCAATGCCGTCCTCGCCAATGTCGTCGTCGACCTCAGCGCCCAGGCCGAAGCCGGCAGCCTGGCCGAGCGCGCCAAGGTCTCGCTGGTCTGTCTGCCCGACGACGCGCGCCAGCGGCTGAAGCGCCTCGAGCGAATCGGCTTCGACGAGGTTCTCGTCGTCTCTCCGGCCGGCAGGCTCGACGAGCTCGAACGCGTCCGCGATTTTCTTTAGGCCTTTAATCGGGAGAATCAGCATGGACAAGGCGTTGTCCGGCATTCGCGTGATCGATATGACCCACAACCAGGCGGGCCCCGCCTGCGCGCAGATCCTCGGCTTTCTCGGCGCCGATGTGATCAAGCTCGAAGAGCCGAAGGGCGGCGACATCGCCCGCCGCAACATGCGCGACCGGGAGGACAGCGACAGCCTCTTTTTCCTGCTGTTCAACGCCAACAAGCGCAGCCTGACGCTCAATCTAAAGACCGGCCGGGGCAAGGAACTGTTCAAGGAGCTGATCGCGAAATCGGACGTGCTGGTCGAGAATTTCAGCCCGGGTGCGCTCGACCGGCTCGGCCTCGGCTGGGACACACTCTCCAAGATCAACCCGCGCCTGATTTACGCGACGATCAAGGGCTTCGGCAGCTACGGCCCCTATGCCAATTACAAGAGCTTCGAGCCGGTCGCCCAGGCGATGGGCGGGGCGATGAGCGTCACCGGCTACCCGGAGAACCCGCCGACTTTTGTCGTCCCGGCGATCGGCGATTCCGGCACCGGCATGCACATGGCGATCGGTATCCTCGCGGCCTTGCAGCAGCGCCACAACTCCGGGCGCGGCCAGTGTGTCGAGGTGTCGATGCAGGACGCGGTCGTCAATCTGATCCGCGTCAGCCTGCGCGACCACCAGCGCTTTGGCCACGCGATGCCGCGGCGCGGCAACCAGATGGGGCAGGGCGTGCCGGGCACGACCTATCCCTGCGCTCCGGGCGGCCCGAACGACTATGTCTTCATCACCGCGCAGCAGCAGATGTGGCCGGCGATGGTGAAGGCGATGGGCCGGCCCGAATTGGCCGACGATCCCCGCTTTAATACGACGGAGATGCGCTGGGAAAACCGCGACTCGCTGAATGCGATCATTGACGAATGGACGCGCAGACGCAGCAAGAACGAGGTTATGCGGCTGTTGGGCGAGGCGGGAGTTCCTTGCGGCGCCTGCCAGGACACCGGCGAGGTGCTCGCCGATCCGCATCTGAAAGCGCGCGAGATGATCCTCGATATCGATTACCCGACCCGCGGCTCCTACAAGACTGTCGGCTGCCCGATCAAACTGTCGGATTCCCCGGCCGAGGTCAGCCGCCCACCATTGCTCGGCGAGCACACCGAAGCCTTGCTGAGCGAGCTTTGCGGCGTCGCGCCGGAAGAACTACGGCGGCTGCGCGACGATGGCGTGGTTTGACACAACGATGCACTGGCAGTGCAACAACATCTCCCTCTCCGCCCTTGGGGGCGGAGAGGGTCGGGGTGAGGTGGGGGAACCCCCAGCTCCGACGCTCGGCACCTCCCACCTCACCCTCCCCGCCGCTTCGCGCCGGGGCCCCTCCCTCTCCCCCCTGAAGGGCGGAGAGGGACTCAGAAGACGATGATCGGTTGGAGGGCGCGCCTTGGGTTTCTGCTGCCGCCGGGGAACCCGACGGTCGAGCCCGAGATGATCGCGTTGGCGCCAGAGGGCGTCTCCGTGCATTTCCACCGCATGGCCGCATACGGCGCTCCCGGTTCTCTCGAGGGCCAGGACGAGCGGACTCGCACGATGATCGACAATATCGACGGCAGCATCGAGCTCCTCGCATCCGTCGAGCCGGATGTCATCGTCGTGGCTCATACCGCGACCAGCTATTATCTCGGCCGCGAAGGTGAAGCCGATCTGCTGGTCCGGCTCGAGAAATCGACCGGCAAGCGCGTGATCACGGCCTTTGGGTCGGTGCTGCGGGCATTGGAGCGGCTCGATGTGCGCAGGCTCGCGCTCGGCACGCCCTATTCGGCGGAGACGACATTGCAGGGCAAGGCGCATCTGGAAGCGCACGGGTTGGAGGTCGTCAATTTCGCCAATCTGCAGGGGGTCACCAACATCTACGATGAGACCGCCGAGCGGGCTTATGGACTGGCGCGGCTGGTCGACAGAGAGGACGCCGAAGCCGTCTTCCTCAGCGGCACCGGCATGCCGACATTGCCGGTATTGGAGATGCTGGATCAGGATCTTGGGAAGCCGGTGATCTCGAGCGCTTCCGCGATGATGTGGCATGCGCTGCGTCTTGCCGGAGTCCGGCAGCCTATTTCGGGGTATGGCCGCCTATTGATGCTGGACTGAGTTGTCGAGCCCGAATACCAATTGCGGTGCGCTGAAGCCGGTCAGCCTGAATTCACCGAGAGGGGTGAATTCTCCTGCGCAGTGGCGCGCGAATTCACCGGAGGCGAGGATTGCGCGGCCCAACTGGCTGGTCAGCTTTTCGATGCGGGCCGCGCAATTGACTGCTGGGCCAATGCAAGTGAAATCAAGCCGATTGCCGCTGCCTATATTGCCGTACAGGACATCGCCTATATGCAACGCCAAGCCGAATCGCAGCCCCGGCATGGCCGAATCCGAGAGCGCCGCGATGTTCGCCTGTGCCCGGCGTGCCGCAGCGAGTGCGCGTTCGCACACCTCGATTTCGTTGCCCGTGATCGTAAAAATCGCCAGCAGCCCGTCGCCCATGAATTTCAGCACCTCGGCGCCATGCTCGAGGATCACCGGAACCTGGCAATCGAAATAGCGGTTGAGGAGGTCGATCAGAACCGGCGGCGGCAGACTGTCGGCCAATGCGGTGAACCCGCGCATGTCCGACAGCCAGATCGCCGCGTGGATCTCCTCGATATCGCCGCGCCGGATATGCCCGGCGAGGATGCGCTCGCCGGCGTCGTGCCCGACATAGGTGTCGAGCAGCGTGCTCCCCATCCGCCGCAGCGCTCGGATCTCGGCGACCCTTGCCAGCGGAGTGATGGTTGCCTCGATACCGGCGATCTGCGCGTCGGTGAAGCCGCCGGGCTGCCGCGTCGTGCACGTCACCGCGTGAATGGCGCCGTCGGTGAAGACGAGCGGCAACGCGAGATAATCGGTTATCCCTTCGCCGCGAAGCTCCGAAAGCACCGGAAAATCCACGGCGCAATCCGGGTCGGCGAGCTTGCGGCGGAGCGCGCGCCCGGTCGCATAAACTTGCGCAATCGGATTCTCGAGGAAATCCGCACTTTCGAGAAGCTCGAACGGGGCTTCTGAAACCTCGACCTCGGTCCCCGGCCGCCAAATAAATCGTCGGCCCATCACTTGCGGATGCAAAGTGCGCACGAACACTGCGACCCGCCACAGCGGAATGCCGCAAGCGACGAGCCGCTCCGATAATTGCACCAGTACCTGATCTGGCTGCGGCGCCGACCGGCAGCCGTCAATCAGCCATTCGACAACCTCGTTAATCTCGCGGGCGGACATTTAGGCCGAATTGATCCTTTTCGAATCCCCGCTCATATTACGGCAACGCGCTTTCTCGGGGCAGCAAACATGGCGATACAAGTAACTCCGCTCCACCCGACACTCGGCGCCGAGGTGCGCGGGGTCGATCTCACGCGGGCTTTGAGATCCGAAGTCTTTGCCGAGATCGAAGCGGCCTTCAACAGCTACGGCATCCTCGTCTTGCCGGATCAGCCGGTGAGCGACGAACAGCAGCTGGTGTTCAGCCAACTGTTCGGCCCGCTCGAGGTCAATCCGAATTATGCCGGCGCCAAGATGCGGCTGCGCGCCGATATCGCCGACATCTCGAACCTCGACGCCGAGGGGCGGGTGCTGGCGCGTGACGATCGCCGCAACCTGTTCAACCTCGGCAATCAGCTCTGGCACACCGACAGCTCGTTCAAGCGCATCCCGGCGAAATGCTCGCTACTGTCGGCCCGCGAGCTGCCGTCATCAGGCCCCATGGGCGGCGGCGAGACCGAATTCGCCGATTTGCGCGCGGCCTGGGACGCGCTGCCCGAGGCGAGAAGACGCGAGCTCGAGGGGCTCGTCGTCGAGCACAGCATCTTCCGCTCGCGCAGCCAGATCGGCTTCGCCGATTTCAACGACGAGATCTTCAAGCAATTGCCGCCGGCGCCTCAGGCGCTGGTGCGGCATCATCCCGCCTCCGGGCGCACCAGCCTCTACCTCGCCTCGCACGCCTCGCACGTCATCGGCTGGCCGGTCGAGAAGGGCCGGGCGCTGCTCGAGGAGCTGATTGCCTTCGCGACCCAGCCGCAATTCGTCTACCAGCATCGCTGGACGGTCGGCGACCTCGTCATCTGGGACAATCGCTGCACAATGCATCGCGGCCGGCCCTACGACGACACCCAGCGCCGCGTCCTGCACCGCACGACGGTGTCGGACCGGGCCAACACGTTGGAGCAGGAGGGGCTGGCGGCAATTTCAGCGGCCTGACCGCGGTCAGGCCTCTCAGGACAGCTTCGGGTCGGGGGGCGGCATCGCTACATCATGTTGGCTGTTGAGATTGGCGATGATCCAGATCGAGCCGGTGATGACGAGAAAGACGATCAGCACGCCGAAGGCGAGGGCGAGAATATTGTTCGTGTTATCGGGCCCGCTGCCCAGATGCAGAAAGAAGACGAGGTGGACGCCGATCTGCGCGAAGGCGAGCACGATCAGCCCGACCGGTATGCCCGGGGGCCACAGCAAATTGGTTTGCGACACGACGAAAGAGGCGATCGTCGCCAGAATCGCGAGCCCCAGCCCCACCGTGTACGACAGAAGCTGGCCGTCGGACTTCATGCTCTTCGACGCCCGGTGTGCGGTCGTCGAACACGCTGCTCGTGACCGTCCATCAATGCCAGTCTCCCATCAGATAGACCAACGTGAATACCCCGACCCAGACGATGTCCAGCGCGTGCCAGAACAGGCTCCAGCACAACAGGCGCCGCAGCACGGCGGCGTCGCAGGCCCTTGGCGACGACCTGCGCCACCAGATAGATCAGCGCAGATCAGCCCGCCGGTGACGTGCACGCCGTGCGTGCCGACCAAGGTGAAGAAGGCGGACAGAAAGCGCGCTGCGCGAAGGCCCGGCGCCCTTCGCCACCATGCCGGCAAATTCCGTGACCTCGATGAACAGAAAGGCCGCACCGAGCACGAATGTAAGGACGGCGAAGATCAAGAAGCGCGCCGGCTGCCGCCGTTCGGCGGACAACGCCCCGAGCCCGGCACGTATAGCTCGAGAACAACAGACACATCGTCTCGATAAAGACATTGCGGAGATTGAACAGCTCGGCGCCGGTCGGTCCGCCGGCGGTGTTGCCCGACAACACCGCATAGGCGGCGAACAGCGCCGAGAACATGACGATGTCGCTGAGGATGAAGATCCAGAACCCATAGGCGACGACGATGCGCTTCGGCGCCGGCCCGCCGCCGCCGCGCCCGCGCGCGAGTTCGGCTGGAACCGCGGTCGGAACCGTGTCGATCGTTGCTATCGTCATGCGGGCCGCCCAGCCTCAGCCGGGCCCGTTCCATTCGCGCAAGTTCGGCGGCCGAGATTTCGCGCTCGCGGTCCTCGCTCCAGCCGAACGATCAGGACCATGATTGCGGCGGCGAGGAGGCCGAGGATCACCAGCCACCAGATCTGCCAGATCAGCGAAAAGCCCGTGATCACCGCAAAGAAGGCGATGACAAAGCCGATCGGGCTGTTGCGCGGCATTTCGATGGTTTCATAGGCCGGCTCGACCGGCGGTCCGCCCGGTCACCCGCCGCTTCATCTCCCAGAAGGCGTCGATCGTCTCGACCCTGGGCAGCACCGCGAAATTGTAGGCCGGCGGCGGCGACGAGGTCGACCATTCCAGGGTTCGACCGTTCCACGGGTCGCCGGTCAGGTCGCGGCGCTGCTCGCGCGTGCGGATGCTGACATAGAGCTGCACGATCTGGCACAGAATGCCGAGGAAAATGACGATGGCGCCGGCCTCCGCGACCAGCAGCAACGGCTGCCAGCTCGGGTCGGGAATGTGCTGCGAGGCGCCGGGTCATGCCCATCAGGCCCAGCATGATAGAGCGGCATGAAGGCGAGATAGAAGCCGATGAGCCAGCACCAGAAGCTGGCCTTGCCCCACCGCTCGTCGAGCGTGAAGCCGAACGCCTTTGGGAACCAGTAATTGTATGCCGGCCAGCGCGCCGAACACGACGCCGCCGATGATGACGTTGTGAAAATGGGCGACCAGGAAGGCGCTGTTGTGCAGCACGAAATCGACCGGCGGCACCGCCAAGCAGAACGCCGGTCATGCCGCCGATGACGAAAGTGACCATAAAGCCGACCAGAAACAGGATCGGCGTCTGTGAACACGATCCGGCCGCGGAACATCGTGAACAGCCAGTTGAAGACTTTGACGCCGGTCGGCACCGCGATGATCGACGACATGATGCCGAAGAACGCGTTGACGTCGGCGCCCGCGCCCATCGTGAAAAAGTGATGCAGCCAGACCATGAAAGAGAGGATGCAGATCCCCAGGGTCGCCGAGCACCATCGAGCGGTAGCTGAACAGCCCCTTGCCGGAAAACGTCGCGGCCACCTCGGAAAAGACGCCGAACGCCGGCAGGATCAGGATGTAGACTTCGGGATGTCCCCACGCCCAGAACAGATTGACATACATCATCTGGTTGCCGCCGGCGTCATTGGTAAAGAAATGCATGCCGAGGTAACGGTCGAGCAGCAGCATCACGAAGGTCGCGGTCAGGACCGGGAACGCGGCGACGATCAACAGATTTGCGGCGAGCGCGGTCCAGCAGAACACCGGCATGCGGAAATAGGTCATGCCCGGGGCGCGCAATTTGAGGATCGTGGTCACGAAATTGACGCCGGTCAGCAACGTGCCGATGCCCGAAATCTGCAATGACCAGAGGTAATAATCGACGCCGACATCGGGCGAAAAGGCGAGCTCGGAGAGCGGCGGATAGCCCATCCAGCCGGTGCGCGCGAAACTGCCGATGACGAGCGACACGTTGATCAGCAGCGCGCCGGTTGCGGTCAGCCAGAAGCTGACCGAGTTGAGCACCGGGAAGGCGACGTCGCGCACGCCGAGCTGCAACGGCACGGCAAAGTTCATCAGCCCGATGACGAGCGGCATCGCCACGAAAAAGATCATGATCGTGCCGTGCGCCGAGAAGATCTGGTCGTAGTGATCGGGCGGCAGGTATCCCTGCGCGTCGCCGACCGCGATCGCCTGCTGCGTGCGCATCATGATCGCATCGGAATAGCCGCGCAGCAGCATGACCAGCCCCAGAATGAAGTACATGACGCCGATGCGCTTGTGGTCGACGCTGGTGATCCACTCGCGCCACAGATAGGGCCACCAGCCCTTGACGGTGATGAGCGCGAGCACGGCCAGAATGACGATGACGACCACCGCGCCGCTGATACAGCGGCAGCGGCTCGTTGAAGCGGGATTGCCGCCCAGCTCAGCTTGCCCAGCATCTCAACCTCCTGCCTGCTGCGCCGGCGGACACCAGGCCGCGCCGGCGCCCGCCTTTCCGGGACCCGACACCGTCTGGTCGATGATGCGCTCGAACAGCTTCGGCTCGACCGAGCGATAGGTCGTCGGCGGCACGGCTTTGCTCGGCTTTGCCAATTGCGGCGTAGCGCGGCATCGTCGAGCGCCGACCCGGCGCCGCGCACCTGCGCGACCCAGGCATCGAAATCGCCGGCCGGCACCGCCTTGGCGACGAACCGCATCTCGGCAAAGCCGTCGCCGCTGAAATTTGCCGAAAAGCCGGGATACTCGCCCGGCTCGTCCGCGAGCAGGTTGAGGTGGGTGGTCATGCCGCCCATCGTGTAGATCTGGCTGCCGAGCTGCGGCACGAAGAACGAATTCATCACCGTCGCCGAGGTGAGGCGAAACTCGACCGGGGTTCCGACCGGCACGACCAGCTGATTGACCGCGGCAATGCCCTGATCGGGGTAGATGAACAGCCATTTCCAATCGAGCGCCACGACGTCGACGCGGAGCGGGTCGGATTTCGCGGGGATCGGCGCCCGCGGATCGAGCTGATGCGAACCGATCCAGATGACCCCGCCCAGCAGGATCACGATCAGCGCCGGGATCGACCAGACGACGAACTCGATGCGCCCTTCAAAGGACTCGTCCGGGCTGCGGCTGGCGCGGGTGATTGGACGACCGGTACCACCAGGCGAACGCCAAGGTCGCCAGGATCACGGGAACCACGACGACGAGCATGATCGCCGTCGAATTGATCAGGAGGAGCCGCTCCGCCGACGCGATCGGCCCCTGCGGATCCAGTACACCAGCCGGCTGACAGGAAGCGAGCAGTGTCGCGCCGCCGCATACCGTCAGCCAGCGGAGCAGGCCCAAGCGTCGAAGCCCGTGCCGCGCGTCGGGGCTCGCGTAACGCCAGTTGTGCATAGAGGCCTCCGGCACAGAGGGTCCGCTTACGTCCCGCCAAATTCTCAACCGTCGAGTTTAGTGAGGATTCCGCCCCTTGCCAATCCCGCGCGCGTCCCTCCCACGCGCCGTGGGCGCAAAAGCAGGTTGCCGGGCTCTCTGGTATACCTTATGCCTCGGCTATGCTCGAATCCCTCGGCGATGCGCGAAATCAGCCCACCGCGCTGAAGCGGGCGATCACCGCGATGGACATTGCGACCGCCCACAAGAGATCCGGTTCAACGAGCGGCGGCTCTGGGGGGGGTTGGGGCGCGCCGCGCATGTCGAGGAACACGGCAAATTTTCTCGACGCAAGAGACGCGACAATGTGTGAGACGTTCCGGAATTGAAGAACTGGACGACGTACAATTAACCGCGTCTGCTTTCGTCACTCGCCGGCTTGACCCGGCCATGACGATAGTGGGACCAAGCTGAAGAGAAGTTCGGATGAGCAAAGCTCTGGAAGGTGTGCGCGTTCTCGATCTGAGCCATGTGCAAGCGGGCCCGACGGGCACGCAATTATTGGCGTGGATGGGCGCCGACGTGATCAAGGTCGAGATGCCCGGACGCGGCGACATCACCCGCGGCCAACTTCAGGACGTCAAGGGCGCCGACAGCCTATATTTCACGATGCTGAATTCGAACAAGCGCAGCATCACCGTCAATCTAAATCGCTCGAAGGGTAAGGCGGTCATCGAAGAACTTGTCCGCCGCTCTGACGTCGTCATCGAGAATTTCGGCCCGGGCGTGCTCGATCGACAGGGGTTCACCTGGGAACGCTTCCAGGAATTGAACCCGCGCATCATCTACGCCTCGATCAAGGGGTTCGGCCCCGGCCCGTACCAGGACTGCAAGGCCTATGAGAATGTCGCGCAATGCATGGGCGGCGCGGCGAGCACGACGGGGTGGGAGGACGGGCCGCCGACGGTGACCGGCGCCCAGATCGGCGACAGTGGCACCGGTGTCCACACGATCGCCGGCATCCTCGCTGCGTTCTATCAGCGCGAACGCACCGGCAAGGGCCAGCGGGTCGAGGTCGCGATGACCGATGCGGTGCTGAACTTATGCCGGGTCAAGATGCGCGACCAGCAACGCCTCGCGCACGGGCCTTTGCCGGAATACCCGAACAAGGAATTTGGCGATGCGGTGCCGCGGGCCGGCAACGCCTCCGGCGGCGGCCAGCCCGGTGCGGCATTGCGTCTGCGCGCCCGGCGGTCCCAACGACTATGTGTATGTGATCATCCAGCCGCCGAGCTGGGAACCGCTGATGAAGCTCTGCGGCCGCGAAGAGCTGATCACCGATCCTGGATACGCGACGCCGCAGGCGCGTTTGCCGAAAATCCCGGAATGCTTCTCGATCATCGAGAACTGGACGATGACGAAGACCAAATTCGAGGTCATGAAGGCGCTCAACGATGTCGATGTGCCGTGCGGGCCGATCCTGTCGATGAAGGACATTTACGAAGACAAGTCCCTCTACGAGCGCGGCTTTCTGGTCGAGGTCGACCATCCGACCCGCGGTCGCTATGTGCAGGTCGGCTCGCCGATCAAGCTCTCCGACTCGCCGGTCGAGGTCAAGCGCTCGCCGTTGCTCGGCGAGCACACGGACGAGATCCTGGGCTGGCTCGGCTACGCCAAGGACGACATCGCGGCGATGCACAAGGAAGGGGCGGTTTAGATTGGGTTATGGCTCGCATCAAGTTCTCCCTCTGCGCCCCTTGGGGGAAGAGGGTCGGGATGAGGTGAAGGCGATCCCGACCGAGGCGGACGCCCGCCTCACCCTCCCGCGCGACGCGCGGGCCCCTCCCTCCCCCCTCAAGGGCGGAGAGGGGCTCGGAGCCGGCATGAGTCCGCAACAGCGCACGACCGGCGCGATCCATCCGGGCTCGGGCCGGCGGCGCGGGCCGATCATCCGAAGGGACGGCAGGTCGACCCCGCTGCCCTCGGCCGAGGTCCAGGCCCTGCTGGGCGAGCGCGAGCGCCGGCGCGACCTGCTGATCGAGCATCTGCACCTGCTCCAGGACCGTTTCGGCTGCCTGCAGGCCGCGCCATCTCGCGGCGCTCGCCGAGGAGATGCGGCTCGCGCTGGCCGAGGTCTACGAGGTCGCGACCTTCTACGCCCATTTCGACGTGGTCATGGAGGACGAGGCGCCGCCGCCGCCGCTCACCGTCCGCGTCTGCGACAGCCTGACCTGCGAGCTGCCGGCGCGGCGCGGCTTGCTGACAGATCTGCGCGGCAGGCTCGGCGAGGGGGTCCGGGTCGTGCGCGCGCCCTGCATGGGCGGCTGCGATCACGCGCCGGTCGTCGCTGTCGGGCACTGCGCTGCACGAGCACGCCACCGCGGACAACGTCGCCGCGGCGGTCGCCATGGGCGAGCAGCACCCGCGTGATCCCAGGACTTCGATCGGCCTCGACGCCTATCGCGCTGGCGGCGGCTATCGCCTGCTGCAGGCCTGCCTCGCCGGGCGAGCGCAAGCCGCGAGGACCTGATCGCCATCGCTCGAGCACGCCGGGCTGCGCGGCCTCGGCGGCGCCGGGTTTCCGACCGGGCGCAAATGGCGCCTGGTGCGCCAGGAGCCGGCGCCGCGCCTGATGGCGGTCAACGCCGACGAGGGCGAGCCCGGCACGTTCAAGGACCGGCTATTATCTCGAGCCCGACCCGCATCGCTTCCTCGAAGGCATGCTGATCGCGGCCTGGGTGGTCGAGGCGCGCCGAAGTCTACATCTATCTGCGCGACGAATACCCGCAATGCCGCGCGATCCTCGAGAGCGAGATCGCCGCGGTCGACGCGGCCGGGACTGGCGCCGCACACGCGCATCCACCTGCGCCGCGGCGCCGGCGCCTATATCTGCGGCGAGGAATCGGCGATGCTCGAAAGCATCGAGGGCAAGCGCGGCCTGCCGCGGCAGAAGCCGCCCTTTCCGGCCCAGGTCGGCCTGTTCGGCCGGCCGACCCTGATGCACAACGTCGAGACGCTGTACTGGGTGCGCGACATCGTCGAGAAGGGCGCCGGACTGGTTCACCGGCCAGGGCCGCAACGGCCGCAAGGGCCTGCGCAGCTTCTCGGTTTCCGGCCGGGTGAGCGAACCCGGGCGTCAAGCTCGCGCCCGGCCGGGATCACGGTGCGCGAGCTGATCGAGGAATATTGCGGCGGCATGGCCGAGGGCCACGCGTTCAAGGGCTATCTGCCGGGCGGCGCCTCGGGCGGCATTCTGCCGGCGCGCATGGCGGACATTCCGCTCGACTTCGGCACGCTCGAAGCCGTACGGCTGCTTCATCGGCTCGGCCGCGGTCGTCGTCCTGTCCGACCAGGACGACATGAAGGCGGTGGCGCTCAACCTGATGCGCTTCTTCGAGGACGAGAGCTGCGGCCAGTGCACGCCCTGCCGGGCGGGCACCGAAAAGGCGGTCAAGCTGATGACGGCGGCCGCTGGGACGAGCCGCTGCTCGCCGAGCTGACGCAGGCCATGAGCGATGCCTCGATCTGCGGCCTCGGCCAGGCGGCGCCGAATCCGCTCAGATCGTGCTCAAGTATTTCCCCGAGGATCTGACACGACCGTTGACCATCTCCGACGATGGCCGAGGGACCGCTAGCGCGACGGTGACGGCACGCGGAGCCCAGGATCAATCGCTTCACTCCTCGACGGCGCGCGAGGTCGAGGCTGCAGCCGGGCGAGACGATCTGGCAGGTCGCCGACCGCCAGGGCATCGAGATCCCGCATCTCTGCTACTGCCCAAGCCCGGCTATCGCGCCGACGGCAATTGCCGCGCCTGCATGGTCGAGATCGAGGGCGAGCGGGTGCTCGCCGCCTCCTGCATCCGCAAGCCGGCGCCGGGCATGAAGGTCGAGACCGCGAGCGAGCGCGCCAAGCTCGTCGCGCAAGATGGTCTTCGAGCTGCTGGTCGCCGACCAGCCGGCCCGCGAGCCGCGGCGCACGACCCGAATTCGCAGTTCTGGCAACTGGGCCGACAAGCTCGGCGTCGGCGACAGCCGCTTTCCCGCGCACGCGCCGGCCGGCGCCCGACCGCAGCCATCCGGCGATGGCGGTCAACCTCGACGCCTGCATCCAGTGCACGCTCTGCGTCCGCGCCTGCCGCGAGGTGCAGGTCAACGACGTCATCGGCATGGCCGGCCGCGGCGATCACGAGAAGATCGTCTTCGACTTCGACGATCCCGATGGGCGACAGCACCTGCGTCGCCTGCGGCGAATGCGTCCAGGCCTGCCCGACCGGCGCGCTGATGCCGGCGACCCTGCTCGACGCGAACGGCGTCGCACGCGAATGCGCCGACCGCGAGGTCGACAGCCTCTGCCCCTATTGCGGCGTCGGCTGCCAGCTCACCTACCACATCAAGGACGACCGGATCGTCGCACGTCGAGGGCCGCGACGGGCCGGCCAACCACAACCGGCTCTGCGTCAAGGGCCGCTTCGGCTTCGACTACGTCACCACCCGCACCGGCTGACCGAGCCGCTGATCCGCAAGGCGGGCGTCCCGAAGCGCGACGATCGACGATCGATCCGGCCAACCCGTGGACGCACTTCCGCGAGGCGAGCTGGGAAGAGGCGCTCGACCTCGCCGCCGGCGGGTCTGAAGCGCATCCGCGACCGCGACGGGCGGCAGCGCCCTCGCCGGCTTCGGCTCGGCCAAGGGCTCGAACGAGGAGGCCTATCTGTTCCAGAAGCTCGTGCGCACCGGGTTCGGCACCAACAATGTCGACCACTGCACGCGGCTCTGCCACGCCTCGACCGTCGCGGCGCTGATGGAGGGCATCGGCTCGGGCGCGGTCACCGCGCCGTTCACCGAGCGGCCAGACGCCGACGTGATCATCGTCATCGGCGCCAACCCGACCGTCAACCACCCGGTCGCCGCGACCTTCATCAAGAACGCCGCCAAGCGCGGCGCCAAGCTGATCGTCATCGACCCGCGCGGCCAGGACCTGGCGCGGCACGCGACCCACATGCTGCACTTCAAGCCGGCACCGACGTCGCGCTGCTCAACGCCATGCTGCACACGATCATCGAGGAAGGGCTCTACGACCGGCAATACGTCGAGGCGCACACCGAAGATTTCGAGAAGCTGCGCGAGCACGTGCGAGGACTATTCGCCCGAAGCAGATGGCGCCGGATCTGCGGCATCGACGCCGGCGACCTTGCGCGCATGTCGCGCGGACCTACGCGCGCGCCGAGGCGGCGATCATCTTCTGGGGCATGGGCATCTCGCAGCACGTGCACGGCACCGACAACGCCCGCTGCCTGATCGCGCTCGCGCTCGTCACCGGCCAGGTCGGCCGGCCGGGCACCGGCCTGCATCCGCTGCGCGGCCAGAACAACGTCCAGGGCGCCTCCGACGCCGGGCTGATCCCGATGGTCTATCCCGACTACCAGTCGGTCGACGACGCCAAGCGTTCGCGCAGCAGCTTCGAGGCATTGTGGCAGACCGGCTCGACCCCAAGCCCGGCCTGACCGTCGTCGAGATCATGGACGCGATCCATGCCGGCGAGATCAACGGCATGTACATCATGGGCGAGAACCCGGCGATGTCGGATCCCGACGTCGACGCACGCCCGCGAAGCGCTCGCCAAGCTCGAGCATCTCGTCGTGCAGGACATCTTCCTCACCGAGACCGCGTAATACGCCGACGTCGTATTGCCGGCCTCGGCCTTCCCGGAGAAGGACGGCACCTTCACCAACACCGACCGCCGGGTGCAGATCGGCCGCGCGGCGCTGCCGCTACCCGGCGATGCGCGGCAGGACTGGTGGATCATCCAGGAGATCGCCGCGCCGCATCGGCCTCGACTGGAACTACACGCATCCGCGCGACGTCTTCGCCGAGATGAAGCTGGCGATGCCGTCGCTGAACGGGCATCACCTGGGAGCGGCTCGAGCGCGAGAGCGCGGTGACCTATCCCTGCGACTCCGAGACCGAGCCCGGGCACGACATCGTCTTCGGCGACGGGTTCCCGACCGCCTCCGGGCGCGGCCGGCTGGTCCCCGCCGCGATCGTGCCGCCCGCCGAGGAGCCCGATGACGAATACCCGATGGTGCTGACCACCGGCCGGCTGCTCGAGCACTGGCACACCGGCGCGATGACCCGGCGCGCGAGCGTGCTCGACGAATCTGGAGCCCGAGGCGGTCGCCGCTTCGCTCCCGCCGAACTGCGCCGGCTCGGCATCGCCGCCGGCGATCGCGTCCGCGTCACCACCCGGCGCGGCACGATCGAGCTCAAGGCGCGCAGCGACAGCGACGTCGCCGCCGGGCCTGGTCTTCATCCCGTTCTGCTACGCCGAAGCCGCCGCCAACCTGCTGACCAACCCCGCGCTCGACCCGTTCGGCAAGATCCCCGAATTCAAGTTCTGCGCCGCCAAGGTCGAGCCGGCGGCGGTCGGAGTGGCGCCGGAATAGCCGCAATCGGGTTATCCTCAAGCTGCAGAGCGCGGAGACCGCAGAGAGCGTGATGGGATTCGCACCAGTTCCAACAGCTCCAAAGCGCGCTCGCGCGCCGCGTGCGAGCCAGAACCGGTATGGCGGCGCACCGCCTCGCCGATCTGCTGGCCGAACGTGTAGACCGGGTCGAGCGCCGTCATCGGTTCCTGGAATATCATTGCAGCCAAACCGCCGCGCAGGTCGCGCAGCGCCTGCGGACGCATGGCCAAAACGTCCTGCCCGTCGATGCGCACCTCGCCCTCGATCCGCGTGCTCCGCGGCGGCAGCAAGCGCATCAAAGCGCGCAGCGTGACGCTCTTGCCCGACCCTGATTCACCGAGAATGCACAGCACCTCGCCCGGTTGCACGGTGAAGCTGACGCCATTCACGGCGTGCACCGTGGCCTCTCGGGTCACAAAGCGCACCCTGAGGTCACGCACTTCGGTCAACGTCATCTCAGGCGCTCCCCGCCCGGCTGTGGCCGGATAAAGGATCGCTGCATGTGGCAGGCCGCGACGTGCGATTGCGGCCCCTGCCAGTTGCCGAGCTACCTTTTCGGCGAACATCAGGATCACCAGTGGCAGCGCGCCATCGGCGCACCCTGCTGCACCTCGGGCACCTTCGACGCCGCCTCAAAACATAAATCGCGACATGTGTGAAGCGGCTCACACGTCTAGCCGGATTGGCGAGGTATTTGTGGCACCGCTCCGACTGGAGTTCGGGATGGTCGGTGCTATGGAGGGCGCCATGTCTAAAATCAAGTTTTCGGAGCGGGAGCCTGTCGAAGGTCGAGCTCGACCAACGTCACCCGAAGGGAGGTCTGAAATGAAAGCTGTATGGTGCGGCGCGGCGACTTTTGCCCTCGCCGCTGCTATGAGCCTCTCCCCCGCGATGGCTCAGGGTCCGAAGGCCTCTGGCGGCAACGCTTGGCGGGGCATATCGCAACCCGTCGACCACGACGCTGTGCCCGCCCATTCGGCAAACGCTTCATTCCAGGGACCCAGACCCCAGGGCACAAGCCAGAAAGGTTTCCTGGAGCTGCCTTTCGACCCCGAAGCCGCCAAGATAAAACCGCATTACGAATGGCAGTACCACTACGCCGGCCGCCACGCATATTGGGAGGGACACTGGGTCCTTGTCACGGCCCCCATTCAATCCGCAAGGCTACCGGGATCAATTAATCCAGCGACTGTGACACCGGTTGATTCCTCAGATGCGCCAAGGGAGCCTAAAGAGCGGGCAAAATCTTGACCCGCCGCGCGCATCCGGGCGTCACTCGTCGGCACCTCACTATCCGGGTATTTATCAACTTTCTGGCGCCGCCGTGGATCGAGAGATGTCGAAAGCACCTAGCGACCTCGCGTTGGAACTGCTCCGCGCGACAGCGTTGGGACGATTTCGCAAAAGATTTGGGCTGCTAGCTCACCGTGCCGATGCGACGGCCCGGTGCGTAGCGGGGAAACGGAGAACGCCGCTGGCTTGACGCGTCTGGGCCGGCCATCCACTTCTAGCCCGGCAGTCAACGCGGTCAGCTATGTCCACACCACCTTCGCCATGGCCGGGCTCGACCGGTGGACCTTCAGCCCACGGAGTTGATCCGTCAGAATCCACGTATTCGGGGCGTAGAGTTTCCCCGCCTCGCATAGATGCCCAGCCCGAGCTCGGGCATCATCGTGGACCAACGCCTCTGCGGCATCCCGAGAAGGCGCGCAATCCCGATAGCCCGATCCCGCGCAAGCCCGACTGGCTACGCGTCAAAGCGCCGGTTTCGCCGGAATACCAGGCCACGCGGCGGCTGATGCGCGAGTTCGCGCTCAGCACCGTGTGCGAAGAAGCAGCCTGCCCGAATATCGGCGAGTGCTGGAAGCAAAGGCATGCGACCGTTATGATCTTGGGGCGGGTCTGCACGCGGGGCTGCACTTTCTGCAATGTCGCAACCGGCCGGCCCGATCTGCTGGACCCCCGCGAGCCCCAGCGCGTCGGCGAAGCCGTGGCGGCGCTGGGGCTCTCCCACGTCGTCATCACCTCGGTAGATCGCGATGATCTCGATGACGGTGGCGCCGGGCATTTTGCGCGCACCATCACGGCGATCCGCGCCGCTAAGCCGAGCACGACCATCGAAGTCTTGACCCCGGATTTTCTGCGCAAGGAGGGAGCGCTCGAAACGGTCGTCGCCGCCAAACCGGACGTATTCAACCACAATCTCGAGACCGTGCCGCGGTTATATGCGGAAGTGCGCGCGGGAGCCCGCTATTTCCATTCGCTGCGGCTGCTCGACGATGCCAAGCGTCTCGATCCGGCATTATTCACGAAGTCGGGGATCATGGTCGGGCTCGGCGAGGACAAGGCCGAGATACTCCAGGTCATGGACGATCTGCGCACCGCCGATGTCGATTTTCTGACGGTCGGGCAATACCTCCAGCCGACGCGCAAGCATCATCCGATCGCCCGCTTCGTTACGCCCGAAGAGTTCCACAGCTATGCCGGCTTTGCGCTCGGCAAGGGGTTTCTGCTGGTCTCGGCCTCGCCGCTGACGCGGTCTTCCTATCACGCGGGGGACGACTTCGCGCGGCTGCGCGCTGCGCGTGCCGCTAAGCTCACCGTCGCCGGCTAGGTCCCGCCTCAGTGCCAACCCACGCGGAAGAGCGTGTACTCCCCTACACGCCGGAGCAGCTCTTCGCCCTGGTGGCCGACATCGAGCGCTATCCCGAATTTCTGCCCTGGTGCGTTGGCGCCCGCATCAAAGAGCGCGGGCCCGATCTGGTTGTCGCCGATCTGATTATCGGGTTTCGCATGTTCCGCGAGCGGTTTACCTCGCGAGTGTCGCTCTGCTCGCCGCGGCGGATCGATGTCACCTATGCCGAGGGGCCGTTCCACTACTTGAACAACCACTGGAGTTTCACGCCAGTCGCTGGGGGTTGCAGGGTTGGCTTTTTCGTCGATTTCGAATTCAAGTCGCGTCTGTTGCAGAGACTGATCGAAGTGCTGTTCAGCGAGGCCGTCCGCCGCATGGTCGGCGCCTTTGAAAGGCGTGCACGCGACCTCTACGGCCTCCCCTCCCAGCGCGATGCCGACCAGCCCGCGACCTGAATCATTCAGACTTGACGCCGAGGGCTTGTAAAAGCTTCAGCCGTAATCCCGGCACTGTCGGGATCTCGCTGTGTCATTTCCCAACTTGGACGATGTGGCGGCTGGGGAACTGAACTTCCGCCCAATCGGCTTTTTCAATCGTACCTACGAGGGTGGAGGCGTTCGAACATCCACTGCGGATCGAGGATTTGCCGGACGTTGTTGTCGTTCTAGACCTCGTCGGTCGCCCGTTTCACTATCAACATCAACTCTATGGAGCCCGCCCCACCAACCGAGTGGTCAGCTCCCCGGAAGCGGTTGGTTCTTCCGCAAGCGACCTTTGGAATTTACGGGCGGACGAACTCCGCCGCTTGGGTGTGGCCTACGCCGATGCGGTTGGTGTCCCGACGGTCGCGCGTGGATGCGTGCGCCTCGAGCCTGACGCGCAGCTCGACCATAATCCGTTCAACAAGGAACGGTTTGCCGAACCGCGAGTTCAAGACCGCGTCATCGATGACCGTCCCGGCTCCGCCTCGCACTAGCACTAGCCCAACTTCGCCGAATTCGACCCGCCGTTTCGCGATTTTCGCCGAGCAAGTGATTGACCGGCAAGGGGCGCGGCGGGCCGAAATGGCAAAAATCGGCTGTAGTGCCGACCAAGTCTATTCTCACGGCCGCCAATGTGCCGATAATTGGCGGCCGTCATGTTCTTGCGCTGCAAAGTTCGCCGGAAGGATGGCAAGCAACACCGCTATTGGAGCGTTGTCGAGAACACGCGGGTCGCCAGGGGGCGCGTGGTGCAGCGGCACGTGCTGTATCTGGGCGAGATCAACGACGCGCAAGAGTTGTCGTGGCGGCGGTCGATCGCGGTTTTGGAAGACGGTGCTGCGCAACCCCACACGCTGTCGCTGTTTCCGGAAGACCGCTGCGAGGGACTGCTGGCGGACGCCTCGATTGTCGGCGTCAAGCTGTCGGAATTGCAGCTGCGCCGACCGCGGCAGTGGGGCGCGTGCTGGCTGGCGCTGCTACTGTGGCGCGAGCTGGAGCTGGATCAATTCTGGTCCAAGCGGCTGGGCGTGAGCCGTAAGGGGACGCGCTGGGATCAGGTCCTGTTCGTGCTGGTCGCGTACCGTCTGCTGGCGCCGGGAAGCGAGTGGCGCCTGCACCGGGAGTGGTTTCTGCGTAGTGCCTTGGCTGATCTGCTCGGCGAGGATGCCGGGCTTGCCGAGATCCACAAGCTGTATCGCTGCCATGATCAGTTGCTGACATACAAGCAAGCGGTCTTCGATCACTTTGACGGCGCGGTGGCGCGATCTGTTCAACATCAGCTACGACGTGCTGCTCTACGATCTGACGAGCACCCGGCCTTCGCGGGGAGGCTCTATTTCGAAGCCGATCCGCCGTTTCCCGAGGGCGACAAGCGCCGCTTCGGCTATTCGCGCGATCACCGGCCGGATTGTGTGCAGATCGTCATTGCCCCTCTGGTGGTGACGCCCGAAGGTCTGCCGCTGGCCTATGACGTGCTGCCCGGCAACACGGCCGACAAGACGACGTTGCGTGGGTTTCTCGAGCGCATCGAGCGGCAATACGGCAAGGCGCGCCGGGTCTGGCTGATGGACCGCGGCGTGCCGACCGAAGAGGTACTCGCAGAGATGCGCGCGGCCGACCCGCCGGTGCATTATCTGGTGGGCACGCCGAAGGGGCGCTTGACGCGTTTGGAGAAGCATCTGGTCGCCCAGCCGTGGCAACAGGCGCGACCCGGAGTGCAGAGCCTGCCCCAGCGAAGGCTGGGGTCAAACTATTGCCGCAGCAGGGCGATCTCTACGTCTTGGCGCAAAGCCGTGACCGCGTCGCCAAGGAGCGGGCGATCCGTCGGCGGCAGCTGAAGCGGCTGTGGGCCCGGCTCAAGCAACTCTCCACCATGCAGTTGACGCGCGAGGAACTGCTGATGAAGCTCGGCGCCGCACGCGATCAGTCCCGCACCGCCTGGCGCCTGGTCGTCATCGAGGTCGCCGCTGACAGCGCTACATTCAACTATCGGCTCGATCGCAACAAACTGCGGCAAGCCCGATCGCGCGAAGGGCGATATCTGCTACGCACCAACCTCGTCGAGGAAGACCCGGCCAAGCTGTGGAGCCATTATCTGTTGTTGGTCGCAGTCGAGGAGGCATTCAAGAACCTGAAGGGCGACCTCGCGATCCGGCCAGTTTTTCATCAGCTCGAGACACGTATCGAGGCGCACGTCTTCATCGCCTTTCTGGCCTATTGCCTGCATGTCACTCTTGCGCGGCGCTTGCATGGGTTGGCGCCCGGGCTGACGCCGCGCCGCGTGCTGGACAAGTTCGCCGCCGTGCAGATGATCGACGTGCACCTGCCGACCACTGATGGCCGCGAGCTGGTGCTTACCCGCTATACCGAGCCCCAACCCGAGCTCAGCCTCTTGCTGAACGAGCTGAAACTAGAGCTGCCCGCCCAACCACCACCCAAAATCACCGCCATCGCGCCCGCGCCACCCACCCCGCTGTAGTGCCGACCTTCGGGGGTCTACCTCAGCAATCTCAGACACTTAGATGCTTAAAAGTGCTCGAATTCGGCGAAGTTGGGCTAGCACTAGCCGGAGCATTTGGTGCACACGCCGGAACATCCGATCGGACAATCATGTGCTGCGCCGCCACAGGCGCCCGCCCTCGGCAACTTGCCAAGTCCCGAGCGCGGGGAGACCGATCACGAGGTCGCGCGCGCGTTTCAAGAGCGAAATGGCGAGCGCCATCTCCGGTGTCAGTCCGAATGCAGCACCGATCAGCACATACGCCCCTTCCTGCACGCCAACTGCGTTGGGGATCGCAAAGGCGACCGTTCGGATGGCGTAGAGCAAACTTTCTATGACCAGCACGGTCGGAAAGCCGAGCGGCGCACCGGCAAGCCAAAGCGCGATCCAAACCTCGACGGCGCTGAGCATCCAACACGCGAGGTGTAGAACAAATCCGCCCCACAAGCCGGCTCTGCGTTGATACGTCTCGGCAAGCGCCGCGTGGACGGCGGCCATCCCGGAAACGGTTCGCTCCGCCCAGCCCCGACCCAGCATCCGCGCGAATCGATCAAAGAACGCGAAGCCGTGCCGCTGGACTATGACAAAGGCAATGGCAAAGAGCCCGGTAACGGCAAGGCCGAACGTCACCGGTAGCGAGACCGGCGTACCGGGCCGAAGATCAACGAGCAAAATCAAACCTATGGCCATAAAGGCCAGCTTGGCCAGAAATTCGAGGGTCAGGTCGACCATGGTGGTCGCCGCGGCGATGGATCCCCGCACACCGGCGAGCGCCACGGCGCGGGCCCCCAGGACGCAGCCTCCCATTTGAGATACCGGCAGTACTTCGGATCCGGCATCGCGAATTAAGCGCCCCCATATAAATGCCCAAACTCGCGCGGTAGGCACGAGCAGTCGCCAGGCGATCCCTTCGAGCGAGATCACCACCAGATGAATCACGCAGATCGCGGAAAAGCCGGCCCAGCCGATCGCGCGCAGCGATCTGATCACGGCGCCAGCGCCGAAATACCCAACGAGTGCCCCTATCATCGCCAGCCCTACAATGGCGGCGATGAAGGGAATGACTTTCATGAGATTACACCCGTTCAAAATGGCTGTGGGCTTTTTTCTTGACCTGAGAGGGCGGGTGGGTACACTTTTTGTCAAAGTGTTTCAAGGCTTCTCTCGGGGCCTCCGCAAGTCCCACGGATTAACTCTGGCGCGTTGGGCTGGCTCAATGGCAAAGATTCTGCTACTGGAATTTAACGAGATTTGTCCGCCGCTTCTCGGAAGGTGGATGGACCAAGGGAAGCTTCCGAATTTTACTGCTCTCTACAACTCCTCCCAAGTGTTTACCAGCATAGCTGATGTCTCTGAACCCGATTATCTCGAACCGTGGATTTAGTGGTATTCAATCCATACCGGACTGCCCTATGATGAGCACAAGGTTTTCTACCTGACGGACGGCCCCAAAGCCGATCATTCCGACATATGGCACCGTCTCGCCGGCCTCGGCAAGTCGGTGATGAATTGCGGCAGCATGAATGCCCGAGCCTTGGCCGGGACCGGCGTGTTCTATCTTCCAGATCCCTGGTGCAACAACGAGCCCGCCTGGCCGACCGAAATCGAGGTATTCAAGACTGTAATGGCCAAATTGGTTCAAGAAAGTTCGAGGGGCGTGGCGCTGGGCGTAAAGGAATGGCTGCCGTTCGTGATGTTTTTGCTTCGCCACGGTCTCGCGGCGGACACAGTTCGAGCAATCTTGGCGCAGCTCGGCAGCGAGCGGCTGTCGCAGGCAGACGTCACGTGGCGGCGGGTAGCGCTTGCCGACCGCCTGCAGTTCGATTTATTCCGGCACTACTATTGTCAAATGCGCCCCGATTTTGCGACCTTCTTCATAAATAGCACTGCTCATCTGCAACATGCCTATTGGCGTCATATGGACCCGGACGCCTTTCCGCTGAAACCGGCGCAGGACGAGATCGAGAGCTATGGTGATGCGGTCCTGTTTGGATACCGGTCTATGGATGCCTTGCTTCGACGGTTCCTCGCTTTGGCGGACGCGGATACTACCATCATTCTGTGCTCGGCACTGAGCCAACAGCCGTTCTTGAAGCGCGAGGCAAGGGGTGGACAGCATTTTTATCGATTGCGCGATATTCCGCGTTTTCTTCAACTGCTCGATATCGCGTCCCGCATGGTCGAGCCGGTGATGACCCATCAATATCGTCTCCGGTTCGCTGATGGCGCCGCGGCCGAGAAAGCGCTTGCCGTCCTCAGGCAATTAAAGCTTGGGGAGGAGACAGTCCTCGGAGCACGCCTTTCCGGCACCGATATTCATTTCGGCTGCCAAATCTACGATAGGCTCGATGGTAATGGGGAGATCGCTGGAGTGCCCGGGCGCAACGAGCCCGTCTATTTTTTCGACCTGTTTTATGCAATCGATGCCGTCAAAAGTGCGCGCCATCATCCCGAGGGAGTCCTCTGGCTCCGTACCGGCGAACATGCAATACACACCCAGCCAGTCTCGATTCTCGATATCGCCCCGACGATCTATGATTTGATGGGTGTCGACAACGGGATCGGCCGCGATGCCGTCCGCGGCGCCAGCCTCGTTACGCGTTTCCGCTGCGGCGAGGAGGCTGAGAGGCGGTACGTGGCGTGAACGCCGCTCAACAGACCGAGTTTTTGGCTTCGGCCAGTTATACCCGGTCCTTAGGTACCGGGGTCCGGGGCTCTTCGGCCAATCCCCGCAGGGAGCGAGCGAACGTGGCCAGCCGATCCGGTATAAACGGGCGGGCCTTCTCGGCCGTGTTGGCGAGCCAGTCGCGCACCGTATGCGCGCGGAAAGTAGAAAGATCGAGGCGACAACGCGTGGTCGGCACAACCTCCCCCCGAACTTCCGTAAAAAAGGATGGGCGCCGCCGAGGCTGTATTTGGTTAGCCCTTCGGTGCATCCCCATTCGATTGCCCGCCACTGAAGCAGATCGTTGGGGCGCAGTTGAAGAGCACTCTCGAGAGAGTTGTTCGCTGCGTATTCCATAACCCCGCCGGGAAAAAAACGGTGCACCACGCCGGCTATGACCCGACCCTTATATCGCGCCAGCAACAACCGCCGATTGCCCGTCAAAGCGAAGGTCTCTCGAAATTCTTCCTCTCTGATCGCCTGCTGGCCCTTGCGGCGCGCCCACTCGCGGTGGATGGCGTAAAACTCGGAGAGATCGTCGTCGGTTTCAGCCGGTCCGACGGAAACACCGGATTTTATTACTCTTCTAATGTCGGTCCGTCTCTTTGGAGAGAATTTGCGAAAAATTGTATCCGGATCCTGTGCCAAATCCATCATTACGACCCCTTCGTAGGGCCTTCTATGGAAACGGGCATCCATGAGCCCGGCCATCTCCGACCACACGAATAGATCGACGAGCTTCGCAGATTTCGCCTCTTCAAGAAGGCCCGCAATCAAGCTTCGCATGGCCTCCGCGCGATCGGCGTTCCGAGAAAAGGCGACCTGTGGGCGCACGGAAAGACCCGATTGGACGTGGTCACCTTGATGGATCCCGGTCAATACGCCGGTGACTTGTTCACCGGCAAGACTGAGAACCGCGAATGGCTTGCTTCGGCGCAGCAATGGCTCCAAAAAATATTCCGGAGCGGTATAATGGGTCGGAAAATCCGATTGGGCCAAGCAGGCGCGCCAACTGCCCTCTATTCTACCACGCGGCTGATGATGTAGGATGTGATACACGGGAGCAGTCTGGTGCAGCATACCAACATCACGCTTCATTGCACAACTAGTGTTCAGTCGTACGTATTCAGCGATGAATGACGCCACCGGGCGGATCGGACGCACATGACACGAATGGCTGTTTTTGCAGCCAATTAACAGCCATTGAGATCTCGCTTCCGCACAAAATCCTGAGCCGCGGATGGTTCAGCGGGCGAAAACAGCAACCCACAAACGTAGCGCCGTTTTCTCATGATTTTCATGGCAAATGCCGAGAAGTGGCATTACTGCGGGGAACAGTTCCAATGTGTCGGTCGATCGCGTCTGCATGCTGCCAGGGTATCATAACGCTACCCTAATTTTCAATAACAACATTTTGTGGTTGCCAATCCATAAAATTGCCTCCGCTCTCCGCGATGATCCCGTCAGCCGCTCTATCCCTCAGCCGCCCTTGCCCGATATAGAGTTCTTGAAATGCTCCCTAACGCCATTTTGACGGCCTCAAAGAGATGTCGTTCAGCTCCTCGCGGGCGACCGGCCAAGAACCACAAGGTGCACCCGCAAACCGAATATACCGCACCCCCCACGGCAACCGCCGCAGCGAGCATCAACGACAGGTTCCCTAGAGATTCGGAAATCGGCCAAAGCGCCTGAAGCTCGGTGACCGCCGCCACCATGACCGCGACCGAAATGACCGATCGCCAACATCCCGCGAGCATCTTCGCGAGCGACAAGCGCAGCAATCGATTCACCAAAACGAAATCCAAGGCGGCAAGCAGCATGTTGACTCCCAATATTGCGTAAGCCGCCCCCAGAATGCCGGCCTGCTCCGTAGCGACGATCAGCGACGGAACCATGGCGATGGCGCTGCCGGCGAACAGCGCCGTTGTATAATGCGGACGTCCCGTCGCAATGTAGATCGGGCCGGCGCCTGCGGTTACGAGCCTAACAAATTCCCCGATGGATAGAATTTGGATCAGCGGAATGGTCCCGAGCCACTGGGGGCCGAGGGTGATTCTGACCAGCGGATCTGCAACGACGGCGATACCCAATGTGAGAGGCGCACTCACCAGAAACACGACGGCAAAAATGTCGACAAAGATGTCGTGTAGGCGTTCGCCGTCGTTTGCCAGCTTGGCATATCCCGGCAAGATGGCCCGGCGCAGCGGCATCAGCAGATTTGTCGTGACGATGGCCGCGATATCTTCCGCGATCGTGAGCACGCCCAACGCGTGCTCTCCTGAGATTTTTCCCACAATCAACGTGCTGCCGCGGGCGTAGACAAAACCACATAAATTGCCCAGCAGAAGCCACTTCGAGAAGTGTATGAGGTCCCGCCACCCGGCAAAGGTGATGCGCGGACGATACTTATGCATCACAAAGCTCAGCGCGCCCCTGAAGATCGAACCGGCCACGATACCCGCCACCAACGCCCAGTAATCGCGCCAGATAAAAGCGAGCGGCACTGTAACAAGGGTCGGACCGAGCTTGCCAACCACCAGAAATATCAGATCGCGGTGGAACGCCAGTTCTTTGCGGAAATCGACAACCGCTATGTTTTGAAAGCCGCCGAAGAAAGTCGCCAACGCGAGCAATATACGATCGGTTCGAGCCGTTCGTCACCAAGGGACGAGGTGACCAACCGTGCCGCCGCCGCGAGCGCCACTGCGAGAATCGCATTCCGGCAGATCGACAGGGTCCAGGCCGTGTCGTACTCTCGGCGAGCGGCGCTCTGGTTCTGGATCAACGCCAGATCGAAGCTAAACTCGGTGACCGCGTGAATGGCGCCCGACAAGGCCGTCGCCAGCGCGACCGGACCAAAATCGGCGGGGACCAGCAACCGAGCCATGATCACCGTGCTCAGCGTCGCGATAACCTGGATGGTCAGTTGCGTTCCGACTGTCCACCCCGTTCCTTTGGCCATGGCTCGGCCGATGTCGAGCGGTCCCGACAATTTCGGATCGTCCAAGGAGGTAGCCTCAGCGGGAGATTTCATGCTCTCCGATAAAGGCATTTGTCGTGGCGGCCAACCCGCAGCGAGAGAGGCGATGCGTGGGTGATTATCACTTCAATGGATCGATCCTATAAATTGAATATTGCTCGTACGTATCAAATTCAGTTAAAAATTCACCCTTATCAATAATCGGGAAAAGAGCTAGTCTCTGCCAAACAGCGCTGGGCATCCCACCCAGATAAGCAAAGATCGTTTCTCCTGGTTTTTGCGCGGGCGCATTCAAATTATTCAAGACTTGTATCATCAAATCGGCAGCAAATGAGTTGTAGCAGAAAACAATTTTATCTCCGATGTCGGAAAAATCAAATTCTCCTGCATCGCAATTTTTAGAAGTCACGCTTGTGTAGGTTGCGCCCGCACCGACAAATTTTTGAATATTCATCAAGGCAATATCGTGAAGAGTCTTGGAAAATTCAACGCCGACAACGGATTTGAAGGGGTACTGCGCGGCAATGAGCAGAACTCGACCTTTTCCCGATCCCAGATCGATAAAGGTGAAGCGTTGCCGATCGACCTTGAGCCGACGAATTATCCTGTGGAGGACCGCGACGGGCGTGCCCTGGTAGCGATTTGCGAACTTCGCGCCGGGCGCAGTCGTTTCCAAATCAGCAACCGCCACTGGGATTTGTGTGTCGACGTGGTATTTTATATCAAACCGCTGGTGTTGCAGCCTCCGATGCCGCATCTGCCATTCGCGTATAGGCTGGGGCAAATTTTTGCCGAGGAGCATGAGGGTGTTTCGCAACCCATTGTCTCTAATATTCTGCACAAATCTATCGGCGTAATACTTGGTAAAGGCGATTTGCTTCATCGAGAGCTAAAGTCCTATGTGGTGTAGCAGTGCGTGCGCCGTGCTCGATCGGGGTCCCCGTGACCGTTTAAGACACAATTAAGTCGGACCGGTGCTGTTCAGGATACGTCAAAGCCTTAGTTTTACAACCCCCTCTTACCCGCCGCAAAGTAAGTACGGGTCGAACGCGCCTTGATAACCACACATAGATGAATGCTTTGCCAAACAGGTCGTGAACACAGGATTATCGCGCAGGCGCCAGTGAATTTCAAGCTCTTACGCTTGACACGTTGCGCCTGATCATGTGATAAGCGCTGCATTTGAGTATTCGTAAAAAAATGGCGGGGACGATCGAACCAGTTTGGCAGATCCGGTGTGAGCCGCTTCAGTTTCAGTTCGGGCGGTTCCGGCTCGGTGAGGTTTCGTTTAAAGCCTTAACCCTTGTATCCAATCCTTTTGTCCTAGGCTCGGAGTTCGCTATCCCCCTGGATGAAGCTTTGGCCAAGGGTTGTCGAGGAATTGTTATTCCGGCGTTGCCAGCCGGTCAGCATTTTACAGTTGTGGGTTTTGATCGCGGGGCAGTGCGCTACACGGCGCGCTATGGTAATAGATATGTGGTAGATCTGCAGGGCCATTTTGAGCAATACCTAAGTAAATTCTCGAAGAAATCTCGTGGTAAGATGCGGCGAGCAGTAAAGAAATTCGGAGGGGGAGGAGACGGAGAAGCGGATCTCCGAGAATATCGAAGCCCATCAGAAATGATAAAATTTCGGAACTTTGCCGTTGCAATCTCGCAAGCATCATATAAGAGCGACACCACGCTGGGGTTTCAGGGAGATGAGAGCTTCGCACGGCAGCTTGAACTTGATGCTGCGGCCGGCCGTGTTCGCGGCTACGTGCTGATGTCTGAGGGTCAGCCCTCCGCTTACGTCTTTTGTCGAATTGATCATGATGTCATCGTCTATAAGCACATCGGATATGACGAGAGGTTTGCACAGAGCTCGCCCGGCACGGTTCTTCTATACCTAATGCTGCAAAGGCTATTCAACGAAGGCGAATTCCGGCTCCTCGATTTTGACGGCACCGAATATTATGCGTATAAAGAATTTTTCGCGACTCGTGCTATAAACTGTGCACGGGTGTTTTGGTTTCCGCCCCGGCCTCCGGAGAGTGCGCTGTTTTGCGCGCACTGGATTTTAACGGCCACCTGGCGGCTTGCCTCACTGCTCCGCCGTCACATTTGGCGAGAGAAGCGCGGATGGGTAAGTGCTCGGACCCAGCTGCGCAGGCCCCGGCAGTGAGTTCCTTCGAGTTTGACCCGCATAACTGACGCGATAATCCCACTCAGCTTCAGGCTCTGTGTCGACGTAAAATCCAGCCCGCAACTTCCATATCCTCACTGATGGCGGGGCTGCCGATTGCGAACAGAACAGCGCAACAGGAACCTCTCCCGCCGACGCCGCAAGTGAAACCAATCACTGCGAGCATGGCGATTGGTCGGAAGATGCTCCGATCTACGAGAGACCGATCCGAGGTCCGGTCACAGAACCTTTAGTTCTCGGCTGGTGCACCTCCGTCGGGGCCGGCGGCGGCATGACCGGCTCTGTGTTCTGAGACCTGACGCACACCCTCGGGTTAGTTAGCCGGGCTGACAAGCGGGGCGTAAACCGGTTGAAGCCGCCCCGCGGGTTTGACGAGGTCCGTTCTCATTATCGCATCATCGCAATATCTAGTTGACAATGCAGTATATGCTGATATATTGCATACTAACTCGCCAGGACACAGCTAGGCCCGAGGCAGCTACTATGGGTTAATTGCTGTCACGCTATAATTCGATAAACAAGATTTTCGCAAGTTGTTGGCCGCCTTGTTTCCATAATGGAAGGATGTACATGCCCCCCATCACCGATCACATTAGGCTCAAGGCAATCCCATGATCGGGAAATGCTGTGTTGCCGCGGCGCTGCTGTTCGCCGGCACCGCGGCGGCTCAGACCTCGACGACGCTCGATGTGCCGATCGTTGTTACGCATGGCGCGCCGCTGACGACGTTCACCTTCGTCAATAATAGTGGCAAGACGCTCCCCGCCGGATCACCCGTCAGCTTTGGGCAGGCATTCCGCTACGGCGACGTCATGCCGGGGAACCATCCTGTCATCCGCGACGCGGCGACGCACGTCCCACTCGCCGGGCAGCAATGGGACGAAATCTCGACCTGGCGCGAGAACGGCGGAAACGGCTCGTGGCGGCACGCCGTCTGGGCGATTGACCTGCCCAACAGCCTCGCTGCCGGCGCGACCTACCAAGTCGAGTTCGTCGTCGGCGCAGGGGCGTACTGGCAATCCCCGGTGCTGGCGCTGAGCGCGCTGTGCTCGGGCCCCAACTCGCACGACCTCAAGATCCACCTGACCGATGTCCGCAACCAGGACGACACGGTGCGCCGCTCGGGCGATGCGACCTTGAACCTGTGCGACAACATCGCCAACACCGGCCGCGACGCGCCGCGCATCCTCGACCAAGGCAGCGTTGTCACCACCGCCAAAATCCTCGGGCG
Organism: uncultured Alphaproteobacteria bacterium; assembly: GCA_963788085.1. Lineage (GTDB taxonomy): Bacteria > Pseudomonadota > Alphaproteobacteria > ATCC43930 > CGMCC-115725 > AP-15. Next base: position 147,786 of record CAWBFS010000012.1, on the reverse strand, counting down.
CTTCCTCTATACGGACGCGACCTACGATCCGCTGCTCTATGCCGAATGCAATCTCGGGCTTTGGGTCGATCCGGCCACGGGGAACTCTCTCAAAGACACGCAATGGGTGTGCTGGGTCCACAATGGCTGGCAGACCGTGGCGGCGGGGACGACCGGCCATGCGGGCAACCCGGGTCCGGCAGGATTGACCAACGATCCGCAGGCCATCTCGTACCGCCCCGAGGTCGATGACGGATCGACCGATGTGCTCGATTGGAGCGCCCTCGACGCGACGGTCGCCAGCGCCAGCAACCCGATCCAGACCAGCGGGTGCGGCGTCGACTTTACCGCGGCTGCAAACTTAATCACAGCCTGTCTCAATATCCCCAGCTCGACCGGACCCAACGCTTGGTACTTCGGGCAGGCTGTTCGGATCACCTCGACCGGCACGCCCGTCGGCGGTTTGACGAACGGTGCCTTGGAGTGGGTGTTCAATAACGGCAGCACCAACAACGCTTGCTCCGATCAGAACATCGTCAGTATCGAGGATGCGGTCTCTCCGCAAGGTGGGAGCAGCGTCCAGCAGATCCTCACCTCAAGTCAGGGCTCCGGCAACACGACGTTCGCGTTCCGGGTGTGGCACACGGTGCGGCAGAGCTGGCTGACGCTCAACACGACGATGGATGATAACTGGTCGCCGGGGGGCAGCGCGACGCGGGTGACGCGCGAAGTCCTGCCGTCCTTCACCAATGCGGAAAAACTCTATTGGGAAGAGACCGGCCTGGTCACGCCGATCAACACCGGCCAACCAGATCCGGGCGTCACGCTCAATTGCGCCTACGGGCAAGACGCCAACTATCACCCGTTCGCCCGCGGCGACATCATCGGCGGCAACGGCGTCGGTAACCGGCCGGATCTCGGGTTCCCCAACGACTACGCCGCGCAAGCCTGGGTCATCAACACTCCCGCCTACTGGTCGCTCGCCAGACTGTTCTCGATCGGCGAGGCCGCCTCGCCGTTCGGGGTCATGCTGAACGAGGGAACCGGGCGCATCATGGTCTTCAACAACGGGCCGCCGGACGGCCCCGGCGGCAATGGCGTCGGCGGCGCCTATCCGCAGCTCGGCATCGGCTACCCGATGTTCGATGTCATCTATCCATCTCAGGCCAATCCGACTGATGTTGCGCCGGCATTACAGGGCGTGCCGAACGCGAATACCGACTGGCGAGGCGGATGGTGGGGAGCTTATACGAATGGCGAGCCGTCGCACCAGGCAAACTTCCAAGGGTTTACCTACCTCGTTTTCGGCTCGCGCCACTGGCTCGACATGATCTACTACCAAAGCAACCGCACCGACGCCTACGTAGAGTACGGGCCGGGTTTCGGCTACCGCGACGACAATTTGGGCGGCACATCATACCATTACTACGGACTGTCTTTGTTCAACCAGCAGAGCCGCGGCTCGGCCCGCGAGATATGGGACAAGGTGCTGGCGGCGGCGGCCGGCGGCGACAACAACGAAGAGCGCACCTACAACAACGATCGCATTACCGAGATGGGCAATTACTACCCGCGGTGGCTGCAGTACGCAGACGGGCCGGGCAACAGCAATCTGCTCACCGGCATCACCGCGCCGAATTTTACCGGGAGCGGCTACGCGCAAGACATTTTCATCGAAAATTATACGCTGGCAACGACCTGGGCGTTGGTAACGCATCTTCATGCGCCAATGGGGGTGCTGTGGACGCCGCAATGGCAGAGCTTATACGAGGGTACGGTCGGAGAGCAGATGTGGGGTCATCTGAACGGCTATTACTCCATAGACTACACGCGCTCGGAGGCCGTTCACAACGCCGATCAACAGTTGGTGGGGGGCAGCATAGGACAGTGGTTCAACGGCGTCGACGCCTCCGACTACGGCGGCTACGATAGTTTCACGAGCATCCTGTCGGGCGGTCAAATGCAGGAACCCTCCTATCATCTGGCGCAGGGAGGAACGGTCAAATGGAGCAACGGCACTGCAGGGCAACACAACGGCCTGCTCGACCAGATGCCCGGCAACCAGTGGTTCACGGTCATGAACGCAGACGACAGCACCGGAACCTTCTACGTCCAATGCCCGGTGGGTCATGCCGTGGATGCGACCTGCCCGACGCCGGGCCAACCCTTTGTCGGATTTACGCGCGGCGGCGTCCCGGTCGCCCCTGAAACCGGGGATAATGCGTATTACCGCCCGCTATACGATCCGGGTCCCGGTGGCGGGTTTGCCGACGTAAACTATAGCGGCTACGCCGAGATGAACCTCAATCTGCTGCAGGTTCTCGGCTTTGACGTGAGCCACGCGCAGACCGACCTCGCCACGCGGTATGGGCCTTACCCACTTCCCTACGAGCCGTATATGTGGCTGGACCCGACGGTGGCCGCGCCGGGCCTGCCCGCCGTCGTGACCTACGGGAACGAGTTCCCGGTTCTCTCCTGTGCCTCGGCGCCGGGGACGGTGATGTCCTCGCTCGGTCTGATCCAGGGCAATGGCAATGCACCCTCGGGCTGGACGATCCTGCCGACGAACTCGGACACGACGCACTTCGCGATCTCCGGCAACAACCTCGTCACGGCGGGCAGCCTGCCATGCAACGCCTCGCAGGCGATCCAGGTGCAGACGACGCAGACCGGCGGCGGCACGGTCACCGGGCAAATCAACTTGCACATCGGGCCATGACGCTGGACGGGATGGCATTTACAACCGTGATTCTACCGACTATGTGGTCTAGCCGGCAATTGCGGAAGCGAGCCGAAATTCGAACGCTTTGAGGCCCAGCGCGCTGGGGCATCAAAGCGTTCCCGAATAAGCCGGCAAACTGGCCCATTGCGGCCGCCCATTGATTGGGCGAGCGCCAGTGAAGGCCGGCGCTGCGGATTGCCAAAAACAAAAGTGCTAATTAGCGCGCTCCCCGGTCGGTAAGCTGCCGCGGTCTTGGATGATCTGCGGAAGCTGCGATGTAGGTTCTCAACCACTCTGGTAATGTAGCAATGGCCCGACGTGCTCCCAACTCCGGCCCCAGGCCTGGCCGATTGCCGGATAGCGTCAACCCCTCCGAGCGTCGAACACGTTGGGCTCGGCGAGCGCGCCCTCGGCCGTGTTGGTCCGATAGATGGTTTTGAGATAGGGCATATTCGGGGTGGTGGGTGTCACCGAGGAGCTGTGCGGTCACAGCTTTTCGGCTTCATCGATCAGTGCGATGAACCAGCGGCTGGACGCGAGCCTGGCGCAGTTCGCCGGCCGCCCTTTGGCCGAAGCCATCCCCTATCTGATCCTCGACGCGCGCGACGAGCGGGTGCGCGAAGCGGGGCGTACTCGTCAGCCAAGCGGTACTGATCGTGATCGGCATCGATTGGGATAGTCGCCGCCAGGTGCTCGCGGTCGAACTCGCCAAAACCGGGAGAGCCGTTCGAGACGGCGGGAATTTCTGCTCGGACTGAAGGCGCGTGGCCTACACGGTGTCGAATATCTCCCGTAAGCTTCCGCCACCTTAGGTTCAATCTTGCTTGTGCGTCGAGATTTCACGACAGCCGTAAACGCGTCGCGTTTACGCCCGGCCGCGCTCAAGCAGCCTTGATGGTAACCGCGGACAGGGTGCCTCGCGCGGCGCGGCGTATCATGTCGGCGCCTTTTTCGGCGATCATGATGGTCGGGGCGTTGGTATTTGTCGAGGTCACTGATGGCATCACCGAGGCGTCGACGACGCGCAGGCGCTCGAGCCCGTGAACCCGCAATTCGCTGTCGACGACGCACATTGCACCTGGCCCCATCATGCAGGTGCAGCTTGCGTGGTAGACCGTGTTGCCGTTGCGCCTCCCGTAATCGAGCAACTCGTCGTCGCTCTGAACCTGCGCACCGGGCAGTTTTTCCGCTCCAACATAGCGCGCCAAAGCCGGCGCCGCGAAAATCCGGCGCAGAAACCGCAAACCCCCGATCACCGCACGCCGGTCGGCCTCCTCCGAAAGATAACGCGGGTTGATCGCAGGCGCGACCTGCGGGTCGGGCGATTTCGCATCGACATAACCGCGCGATAAGGGCCGCATCTGCCACGAGCCGCCGGTCAGCCCGGGTTCCTCTTCGAGCTGGCCGATCTGGCCGTCCTTGAAGCTGCCCGGTGCGAATGAGCATTGCACGTCCGGAGTCGCCAATTCCTCCAACACCTTGACCGAGGCGGCGACCAATGAGGCGCTGTAGGTCAGCATGCCCTTGCCGGTCACGAGATAGCGCACGATTTCGGCGGCGAGGGGCAAGCCGCGGGCGCGCTCATTGGCGGTGCGTGCGCCGTGGATCGGATAAGTCATGCGGCAGACGTAATGGTCCTGCATGTTCTTGCCGACGCCGCGCAAGTCGTGGATCACCGGGACGCCGACGCGGCCGAGATGCTCGGGATCGCCCACTCCGGAAATCTGCAAGAGATGAGGCGAGCCGACTGCCCCGGCCGAGAGGATGACCTCGCGGGCCGCCTCGGCCCGCTCGGTGGCGCCGCCGCGCGAGAATTCGACCCCAACTGCACGTTTCCCCTCGAACAGCACGCGGTGCACCAGCGCGTTCGTCACGAGCTGCAAATTCGGCCGCTTCAGGGCCGGCCGCAGATAGGTGCGCGCGGTGCTGGCGCGGCGGCGGCCGCCGCGGGTCTGCTGGCACCAGCCGATACTGTCGCCCGCCCCGGGCGGCAGATTATTGACGTCTTCGCGGTATTCGAGGCCGATTTCCTTCCCCGCCTCGATCACGGTCTGGCAAAGCGGCGGCCGGTCCATACGCGAGGTGAAGAGCGGGCCGCCCTTGCCCCGCACCTCGGATTCCTCGCCCTCCCAGCGCTCGGCTTTGCGGAAATAGGGCAGGCAATCGTCCCACGACCAGCCGCGGTTGCCGAGTTGCGCCCAGTGGTCATAATCTTCGGGCTGGCCGCGGACATAGATCAGCCCGTTGATCGAGCTCGACCCGCCGAGCACTTTTCCGCGGGGATAGAGGATCGCGCGCCCGGCCGTGCCGGCATCCGGCTCGGCGTGAAACCCCCAGGTAAAGGTCGGATGGTCGAGGAGCTTCATAAATCCTGCGGGGATATGGATATAAGGGCTCCGGTCAGGCCCTCCCGCTTCGATCAAGATCACCTTTGCGCTGGGATCTTCGCTCAGCCGATTGGCCAGGACGCAACCCGCCGAGCCGGCACCGACGATCACATAATCAGCCCTCATGCCCTTCCTCCATCGCTTGATGACATCTTGACGACAGTTTTGGACGCCTTATTCTCATGTGCAGCATAACGGAATGCCGGGCAGGTTCGGCCCGGTTTTTCCGGGGCGGACAAATGCTCAATTTGAGCATATCACAAGGAGATGACCATGCTGCAGACCGCCTATCCCACTCCCCGGATTAACACGCCTTTTCCTGAGCTCTATCAGCGCGTCGAGCGGCAAATTCCGCCCTTCGAATGGTCTATCCTGGCCGACGACATCGCGGCGATTCTCAAGCTCAAGAAGGAGCGGAACGCCGTCGTCCTGGCGCACAATTACCAGACCCCGGACATTTTCCACACCGTCGGCGATATCGTCGGGGACAGCTTGGCGTTGGCGCGCGAGGCGGCGCGCACCGATGCCGATGTGATCGTGCTCGCCGGCGTGCATTTCATGGCCGAGACCGCCAAGCTGTTGAACCCGGCAAAAACCGTGCTGATCCCGGACCTCGAAGCCGGCTGCTCGCTCGCCGCATCGATCACGGCCGCCGATATCAGGCTCCTGCGGCAGCGCCATCCGGGCGTGCCGATCGTGACCTACGTCAACACCTCGGCGGCGGTGAAGGCAGAATCCGACGTCTGCTGCACCTCGAGCAACGCGAAAAAGATTGTCGAGTCGCTCGGGGCGCCTCGCGTCATCATGCTGCCGGACGAGTACCTGGCCCGCAACACCGCGGCTCTGACCAAGGTCGAGATCATCGCCTGGAAAGGTCACTGCGAGGTGCATGAGCGCTTCACTCCGGAGGACATCAGGAGCCTGCGCGAGAGCCACCCCGGGATCACCGTGCTGGCGCACCCGGAATGCCCGCCCGAGGTTATCGCCGAATGCGATTTCACCGGCTCGACCGCGGCGATGGCCGATTATGTCGGCAAAGAGCGGCCGGCGCGCGTCGTGCTGCTGACCGAGTGCTCGATGAGCGACAATGTCGCGCTGCAATATCCCGACCTCGAATTCGTCCGGCCGTGCAATCTGTGCCCGCACATGAAGCGCATAACCTTGCCGAAAATCCGGCATTCGCTCGAAACGATGACCCACGAGGTCACTGTCGATCCCGCCATCGCCGAGCGGGCGCGCCATGCGGTCGAACGCATGCTGGCGCTGGGGTGAGACGAGGGGAGCGGCGGCGGTGCGGCTGATCATCGAGCCGATCGTGCGGGCGGCGTTGCTGGAGGATCTGGGCCGGGCCGGCGACATCACGACCGAGGCGATCGTGCCGGAAGAGGCCGAAGTCGAGGCGGTCATCGCGGCGCGCCAGCCGGGTGTCGTCGCCGGCCTTGAAGCGGCGCTGCTCGCCTTTGAGCTGATCGACCCGACACTGCACATCGAACGGCTGTGCAATGACGGCGCCCGGATCTCGCGCGGCGATATCGTCGCGCGGATCGATGGCCGAGCGAAGGGCGTGCTCGGCGCGGAGCGCACCGCGCTCAATCTTTTGTCCCGGATGTCGGGGGTCGCGACGGCGACGCGGGCGCTCGCCGAGGCGATCGCCGGCAGCAAGGCAAAGATCGTCTGCACCCGCAAGACGACCCCTGGCCTGCGCACGCTCGAAAAAGAGGCGGTGCGGCTCGGCGGCGGCGCCAACCACCGTTTCGGTCTCGACGACGCGATGCTGATCAAGGACAACCACATCGCCTTGGCCGGGGGCGTGCGCCCGGCGCTCGAACGCGCCAAACGCCATGCCGGCCATCTCGTTAAGATCGAGCTCGAGGTCGACACGCTCGACCAGCTCGCCGAGGCGCTGGCGGTCGGGGTCGATGCCGTGCTGCTCGACAACATGACGCCGGAGACGATGCGCCGTGCCGTGGCCATGGTGGACGGCCGGGCAATTACCGAAGCCTCCGGTCGGATCAATCTCGAAACCGCCCCCGCCGTCGCCGCAACCGGCGTCGATCTGATCTCCTGCGGCTGGATCACTCACAGCGCGCCGATCCTCGATCTCGGTCTCGACATCGCCGGCTGACACTGCGGCGGCCAGCGGGTCATGTAGCGAGAGAACCGCCGTCCACGTAGAGCTCGGCGCCGGTGATGTAGGAGGCTTCGTCGGACGCCAGGAACAAGACGGCATTGGCGACTTCCTCGACCCGGCCGGCGCGCCGCATCGGCACGTGCTGCAGCATCTTGGCGCGGATTTCGGGGTCGGCGGTGCGTCCCGACGAGCGCATCGGCGGCATCAGCCCGGGGTGCACCGAGTTGACGCGGATGTTGTCCGGCCCGTGCTGCACCGCCGCCGCCTTGGTCAAGGTGCGGACCGCGCCTTTCGAGGCGTTGTAGCCGACATGGATGCCCTGCTGGCCGGTGACGCCGGAAATCGACGAGATGTTGACGATCGAGCCGCCGCCGGCCGCCTTCATCAGCGGGATCGCGAATTTCATGCCGAGAAAGACGCCGCGCGCATTGACCGACATGAGCCGGTCCCAGGCGGCGGTGTCGAACAGATCCTCGACGGCGCTGCCGCTGAGGCCGGCATCGTTGACGAGAATGTCGAGCTTGCCGAACTCGGCGACCGTCGCATCGACCGCCGACTTCCACTCCGCCTCGCTGGTCACGTCGAGATGGCGGAACATCGCCGCGCCGTTGGCCTGCGTAATCTCGGCGACGACCTTGTTGCCCTCCTCGTCGAGCACGTCGGCGACGGCGACCTTGGCCCCCTCGCGGGCAAAGATCCGCGCCATGCTGGCGCCCATACCGGAGGCTCCTCCGGTAATCAGCGCAACCTTGTCTTCGAGCCTCATTCGTTTCCTCCACTCATATCGCAGCTCGGACCGAGCCCCCTCTCCCCTTCCCTCCCCCGCTTGCGGGGGAGGGTCAGGGTGGGGGCTAAACGACGGCGATCTGCCCTCGCAGCTCTCCGGTGAACAGGTTTTTCGGGATCATCGCGTGCACGCCGCGCACGATGTCGACGACCTGGGTCACCCGGAAGCTCACCGCGATGCTGCACAACGCGTAGGCGTCGTGCGGGGTCAACTTGGCGCGGGTCGAGAGAAACTCGATGGCGTTGCGCGCCGCCAGGCTCATCGCCGTATTGAGATCCTTGTCGAGACCCACGGTGATCCAGTGGGTCGCCGTCTCGGCGACCGGCCATTGAAACTTCTTCTGCTTGTGCAGGATGATTTGGATCAGCACCTCCTGCATCCGGGTTTCGAGCGCGGTGAGGCTGATTTCACCGTCGCCTTGCACGGCGTGCGAGTCGCCGGTGTAGATCAGGCCGCCGGGCTGCCAGACCGGCAGATACAGTGTCGAGCCTTCCGCCAGCTCGCGCAGGTCGAGATTGCCGCCATGCGGGCCGGGCGGCACCGAGCTCGTGACCCCCGGGCTCAGCGGCGGGAAAAAGCCGTCGGGCGGCGCGACACCCAAGGTCCCCTGAAACGGCGTCAGCGGAATATTGATGTCGGGCGCGAACTTGCCCTGCATCGCCGCCAGGTCGAGATCGACGTATTTGATCTGTCCCTGCGCGAAATCCTGCGGCAACAGCCCGGTACCCAGCGAGGCCGGGTTGTTGAACACCGCGCCCCAATTCGCCGGGTGCAATCGCTTGTAGCGGATCTCGATCACATCGCCCGGCTCGGCGTCCTTGACGGCGATCGGGCCGATGATCGAGTGCGGCCCGCGCCCGGGATTGCTGGTGCGCAATTCCGGCGAGCCGGCTGATCGGAACACCCGGCTCCAACTCGTTCAGAAAATGCGACCAGGTGTTCGGAAAGCTGACCCAATCACCGGAATCGATCGTCAAAATCGGCGGCAGGGTCGCATCGAACACACCGAGCCGCACCGTCTCCTTGTTCGAAGTCGACGACATGGACGCGGCCGCTGCTCCCGGTCGTGGTCGGCGACCGTATCGCCGGCGCCCGCCGCCTGAGCGAGCTTGCCGAACCAGGGTCCGACCACTGCGAGCGCGCCCATGAAGCTGCTCGCCCGCAGCAACTGGCGCCGCGCCCGCCCGCGTGCGCTCAGAAAACCATCCAGCCGCTCCTGCTCCACTTGGTCCATGTGCAGCAGCCGGTCCGCCGTCCGTTTATCGAACGCACCAGTCCTTGATGTCCTCGCGGAGCACCCCGGTACCCTTCTCGTCGCCGCAGCCGAACAGACCGCCGCAATCGTGATGGTGCGCCGGCGCCTCGCCGTCGCGCTGATCATCATGCTGGTGCGCCATGCTAGCCCCTATGGTCGTCTACGCCATCCCTTCGCGAATGATCGCAAAAAGCATGCCGTCCTGCCAATGGCCATGGCCACGATTTGCAATCGAGAATTGAACCGATTGTTTCACGTTGCTGCACCTGCAGCAAATCAGCAGCAAACCACTCGCCTATCGGTTGTAGAGCCAGGGCGATCCCGACTCCGCAATGCGAGCCGCCGCGCGCCTTGGACGCGTCTTCGAGTTCCTGCAGGCGCCGGTCGAAATCGCTGGCATCGATCGCCCGGACAAAGGTGTCGACCACCGCGCGATCCTCTCCGCCTCGCCCGGCGTGATCGCGCCACTGGCCAGCGCCGAGGTGACCGCCTTCATCGCCGCGGCGATGTTGTGGGCCTTCAGCCCACGGGCTTTGTCCAATGGGGGCGCTCTCGATCGGCGGCAATGCGAATTTTACCGCGCGTTCGCGGCAAGGCGGCAGGATGCGCTCGAGGCAAAGCCGCATCGCGGTCGGGTCGCCGGCGAGAGCGAACTCGACCGCCCTGCGCGTCAACGCCTCGGACTCACCCGCCCGAAATGCCCCGGCGGGAAGTGTCGCGTTGTTGCGCGAGCCGATCCGGCACCGGGCGGGATGCCGCGACCGTCCCTTCTCAAACCGCCCGCGCCTGTCTCGTGCCCCCTGTTCCGCCTGTTTTATCAAGTTGAGATCAGGCATACAAAGCTCCTTTCATCACAATCTCGCACCCGCTGACAGGCTCGAACGCCCGGGAGTCTATGATGAGATTGTGGTAATTGCGAAACCATCTATACCTTTGCCCCAGACATCCGGACAATTTGCCGCAATAGGTCGTTTCTGGAAAAATCACGCCATTCCACAGTGAAGCGTGGGGGCCGTTCAACGGCGGATTTTATCTGCTTTAGCTTCGCGTCGCTCCGTGATCATCGTCTTGGCGCCCTAGGTGCGTTCGCTGCAAGGCGGCAGGATGCGCTCGAGGCAAAGCCGCATCGCAGTCGGGTCGCCGGCGAGCGCGAGCTCGACCACCTTGCGCGTCAACGCCTCGGACTTACCCGCCAGAAATGCCGCGGCGACAAGCGTCCCCTTGTTGTGCGAGCCGGTCTGCCGCCCGGCGGAATTGCCCGACCGCCCCTTCTCGAACGGCCGCCCCCGCGCCCGCCCCGCCGGTTTTGGTGAAAGCCCATCAGCCATGTGCATCTCCTCGGTTCCAAGCGGCGGCCCGTTCGGCAGCCGCCCTCGGTCGGGAGTATGCAATGAGAAGTAGGCAATATTACGGATGACCAAATCGCAAGAAGAGGCCGACTCCAGGCGAACGCTCTTCCCAATCTGAAGGGGGGCCTAGCCGGCAACCGCTTTCTGACAGATTATCGGCACTTCCCCGCTCAAATCGGCCAAATCGCGCCACCCCGGATGAGATCACTCATCGGCGAAGCACTCGTGCTGCGTATCGAACCAAACCGTCGAGCGCTTCTTGTGGCATTTCTACCGGCAAGAGACAGTCGCTGTCGGCGCAAGATAGAAATGTCACCCGGCGTGCAAAGTAGAGATGACACTCGCGTTCCCGACGGGCACGAGGAGCGCGACTTGGACTGCATCTCCGCGGGGAGTTGAGCAGCGCATTTGGATTGCCGCGCTGGGTCGGGATTGAACTACTATGTCGGTGACCGGTGAAGCGGAAGCGGGCTCTGCTGGGGAGCAACCCGCCGAGGAATAGCCGGTTGGAGACTCACTGCGATGAACGGGAGCCGATCGGAACGGGTCGGCTCCCGCCACTTGGCGGTTGCCAAGCTATCATCTCTTCTCTTCGAGCATCGTAGTAGATCTTCCGATCCCTCAAAAACCCACCCTCGCCACGGCGCGATGGTGGCCGGCTTGGGGGCGATCGGCCGGCGCTGCGGTAGCGCCATGGCGTGGCGCCCGCCCCTTTGACGGCAGACCCGGCGCCTCGAGGTTGTTCGGCGGTCGCCGACGCGCCACGTGCCCTCGCTGCTGACGCGCCGGGTAAGCGGCCTGTTGCACCTTGATTTGCTCCAATACGGCCGACAGCCGCTTGTTGTCGACGATCGCGCCGGGCTGCACGGTCTGGATTTTGTCGAATACCTTGAAACCGAGCATCGCTCCGTTGAACTGAACCGCAAACCGGCCGTCCGGGTAGTTCACTACCTCCACCTTCTTGCGTACCAAGCCACGGGTCAGCGGCGTCGGCTCCAGGATCAGCATCATCCGGTCGTAGTGCAGGGTCAGGTTGCGCGTGACCGTTCGCTCCTCCCGCCAGGCCAAGAGCTCGTCCAGATCATCGGCTGGCGTCAGCGGCCGATGCAGGTCCTTGGCATTCGCCGGGTCGCGGCCGAAACGCGTGTTGTAGGCGGTGATGAACCCAGGCAGCCAGGCGTTCGCCGCGGCCATCGACGAGATCTCCCGCCAGCCGCAGCTCCTTGACCATGCGGTCCTGCAACGTCCCAAACGCGCGTTCGACGCGTCCCTTCGCCTGCGGGCTGTTGGCACAGATGATGTCAATGTTCAGCGCCAACAGCGCGCGACCGAACTGGGTCACTCCGCCACCGCCGGCAGCCTCCTTGCGGTTCACCCGGAAGATGCCGTGCTTGTCGCTGTAGAACGCCACCGGCTTGCCGTGCTCCTCCAGATAGGCGCGCGTCGTCCGGAAGTAATCAAACGCCGATTCCGAGGTGACGAACCGCAGCTGCATCAACCGGCTCGTCGCGTCATCCACGAAAGCCAGCAGCGTGCACGGCGCACCGCGATCCTCGAACCAGGCGTGCTCCGAGCCGTCGATCTGCACCAATTCGCCCAGGCACTCGCGTCGCCGGCGCGGCTGATGCGGCGCGGGCAGACGATGCCGACGGTCCTGCCACAGCCCGTCAGCGATCATCCAACCGCGCAAGGTCTCGCGGGATATCGGACAACCGTGATGCTCTGCCAGCTTCTCCGCCGCCAGGGTCGGGCCGAAGTCGGCGTACCGCTCGCGCACGATCGACAGCGCCAGGGTGCGAACCTCAGCGGGGAGCCGATGGTTGCTGGGTTTGCCCCGGTGCTTGGAAAGCAGGCTCCTCGTACCGTCCTGCTTGAGGCCACGCAGCAGACGAAACACCTGGCGCCGCTGCAGCCCGATCAGCGCACAGGCGTCACCGACGCGCAGATGACCCGATTGAACCCGCAATAGCACGTCAAGGCGACTGAACTCCTGCTTGCTCATCGACACCACCGCCACGGCGCACCTCCCGGGACCCCAGAACCCGGGGGAGTGTCACCTCTACTTTGCAGAGGGGTGTCGTCTCTATATTGCGCCTACAGTCGCGAGCCCGATAACGTGAGTTCTGGAAAATCACCGGCGGCGTGATCGCCGATATGAGCACCAGCAACAATTATGGACTTTGCACCGATCCAAACATTGTGACCTATAATGACCGGCTTCTGCCTGACAGTTCGCGCGGGGACGACGGGGTGATAATCAAAATCGCAGGGAGCCGCCGCGCGAGTCGCGTTACTGGCGATCTATGGAAATCTTCGTGTTTCGCAAAGCCGCACAAGGTTGTTAAAAATTGCCCCATCGCGATCGGGCAAACCAATCAGCATTGAGACCGACATGAGCAACGTCTTCCTGAGCTGGTCCGGCAATTCGAGCAAGAGTGCTGCACAGGTCCTTCGCGCATGGCTCCCCACGGTCGTCCAAAATATTCGGCCCTATATGTCGGCGGAAGATATCGACAAGGGAGAAAGATGGAGTATCGACATTACAAGACAGTTAGAGGAAACGAACTTCGGTATAATATGTATGACTCCAGAAAACATCGCAGCACCCTGGGTGCTATTTGAAGCTGGTGCTCTATCCAAAAGCATAGAACGATCTCGCGTTTCACCACTACTTTTTGGGCTAAACCCGTCTGACTTTACAAAGAGCCCATTACTGCAATTCCAACTTACGGTCTTTTCAAAAGATGACGTGTTAAAGCTATTGCAGTCAATCAATAATTCATCATCTGAGACAGAAAGGCTGCGTGACGATGTTTTGCAAACGACCTTCGATCGTTCTTGGCGCGATCTCGAAGTAGAGATTGCAAAAATCCATTTTACTCGTGACAGCCCATCTTCAATAACTAGTACAGCCGCAGATACTACTGGTTCCAACAAAATCGGCGAAATTTTGGAAGAACTTCTATCGATAGGCCGCGCCCAAACGAAACTTATGCGTACTCCAGAAGAGTTATTTCCCCCACAATATTTAGGATCAATTTTACGGGATATAGATAGACGTGGTATTACGCCAAATCACCCGGTATGGTCATTGTTAGACAGAGAATTTGATATCTTAAAAACACTATTTGAGACAGTACCCAATGAGCAACGAGATGTGGCCGTTAAAACAATGAACGATATTAATCGCCATCTGACCTTTTTAAGGCGAGGTTCTAGGTCTCGCTTTATCACAAACCGAGAGGTCAGAGAGGTCAGAGAAGTTGCAGCAGCAGAAACCGCCCTTAGGGAACAACTCCGGGCAGAGGAAAGAGTACTTCTTGCGCAGAGAGCAGTTCTTGAGGAGAGGGTGTCGCAGCTTCAGGAGGAGGTCTCGCAGCTTCATGACAAATCGGCTTGAAGCAGCAAGCGTAGGGCGGAAAAGCGGAGCGCCTTCCGCCGCTCCGAAAGCTCTGGCATACTCGGGTATGCCGGATTATCGCCGCAATCGGGTTCCGGGCGGAACCTTCTTCTTTATATTGCGCGACGCGGTTCGCCGGGTGCCCGCCGGTACGCCCTTCCGCATCGACGCCTGGGCTGTCCTCCCCGATCATTTGCATTGCCACTGGACCTTGCCACGAGGTAATACCGACTTCCCCGGTCGGCGGCGCGCAATCAAAACCGCATTTGTGAAGTGTTTGCCTGCCGGCGCGTCGCGATCACCGGTGATGACCAGCCGCGGCGAGCGGGGCATTTGGCAGCGTCGGTATTGGGAGCACACGATACGCGACGATCGGGACTTTGCGGCTCACATGGACTACACGCATTTCAACCCGGTGCAACACGGTCGTGGAGCACCCGGCGGATCGGCCGCACTCGTCGTTTCGTCGGTGCGTGGATGGCGAACCGTATCTCGACAAGGCGGCATTGATAAACCGCCAGAGACAGGCGAGCGGCTTTGAGATCCAGGCGCGGGGACAGGCGGAGGGATAGGGTAGCGACTGGAGGACGGGGGGTCGAACGACGATGTGGAGGCGGAATGCGCCGCCCCGCGGGTCAAGCCCGCGGGCTAAAGGCTTTTCCGCCCTACGCTTGCTACTGACGAGCCGGTCAATCGGAGATCATAGCAATGCGAACCCGGCGTTTCAGTCGGGCGCAGCCTCGATTGGCCTGAGGGCATTCAATGCGTCTTCGGTATATCCGATAATGCCGTTCCAATAATCGATCAGTATTTTTTCATTGATGTCGATCCATTGACGCAGAAGGGCCAAATCGTGCGGATCGAGCCTGCCTCTTACTACCCGGACCGAGGGACGGAGGGCGACAGTGACCATCTCGGAGGGTCGAACCCTCGGAGCGCGGGCGACTTTGACCCGGACATCGTGCCTCGCACCGCCTCTTTGCAAAATGAACACGACGAACGGCAGCCCGGTGCGCTCGGGCCGCAAATTAGCCATTTCGTACGTGGCCTGGCCTTCTTTGGTGCGCAATTTCACAGCTCCGGGACAGCAAGAACATCATTTATCGGCCAGCGCGGCCTCCGCCACGGCCGCGGGCGCCGTCTGCCGAGCCGTCGCCTTCTGGGAATAAGAGCCCAGCAGCAGTGCGACCAGCGCGGTCCAGCCGGTCTGGTGCGAGGCGCCGAGACCGCGGCCGGTGTCGCCGTGGAAGAATTCGTAGAACAGCACATTGTCGCGGAAATGCGGGTCCTTCTGCTCGATCGGCGAGTCGCCGAAAACCGGTCGTTGTCCGTCCGGTCCGCGCAGAAAAATGCGGCACAGCCGGCGCGACAGCTCGGCCGCGACTTCGCCGAGATGCAGCATCGTGCCGGACCCGACCGGACATTCGATCCTGAAATCGTCGCCGTAATAGCTGTGGAACCTGTAGAGCGACTCGATGAGCAGAAAATTCACCGGCATCCAGATCGGACCGCGCCAGTTCGAATTGCCGCCGAACACCTCCGTAGCCGAGTTCTCCCGGGACATAGCCGATGCTGAACCGGTGGCCGGCGCGTTCGAACACATAGGGATGTTCCCCATAGAATTTGGATAGCGAACGGACACCGAATTCGGATAGGAACGCCGTCTCGTCGAGCATCCGGTTGAGCAAGCGTTTCATGCGGTGGCCGCGCAGCAGCGACAGCAGGTGCCGCTCGCCGGTGCTAGCGTCATGCCAGCGCGACACCAGCCGCGCGAGGTGCGGTCGGTGCTCGAGAAACCAATGCGATCGGGCACTGAAGTGCCGCAGTCGGGTGAAGACCGAGGCGTCGAGGACCTCGACAGCAAAAAGCGGGATCAGCCCGACCAATGAGCGCACCCGCAATGGAATTCGCTCACCGTCGCTCAGGTGCAGCACATCGTAATAGAATTCGTCCTCGTCATCCCACAAGCCGATCCCATCGCCGCCGATATTCGTCATGGCCTCGGCGATATAGAGAAAGTGTTCGAAAAATTTGGAGGCGATGTCTTCGTACACATGGTCGGTGAGCGCCAGCTCGAGCGCGATGCGCATCAGGTTTAGCGTGTACATCGCCATCCAGGCGGTGCCGTCCGCCTGATTCATGTAGCCGCCGCCCGGCAGCGCTGTGTTTCGGTCGAATATGCCGATATTGTCGAGCCCGAGAAACCCGCCCTGGAAAATATTTCTGCCCTCGACATCCTTGCGATTTACCCACCAGGTGAAATTGAGCATCAGTTTGTGGAAGACGCGTTCGAGAAAATCTCGGTCACCCTCGCCGCCGCGGTGCTCGCGGTCGATTTCGTAGACGCGCCATGCCGCCCAGGCATGCACCGGCGGGTTGACGTCGCCGAACGCCCATTCATAAGCGGGCAATTGGCCATTGGGGTGCATATACCAGTCGCGCGTCAGCAGCAGCAGCTGGTTCTTGGCGAAGCCCGGATCGATCAGGGCCACGGTAACGGCATGAAAGGCCAGGTCCCAGGCAGCGTACCATGGGTATTCCCATTTGTCCGGCATCAAAACGATGTCGGCGTTGTTCAGATGCGGCCAGTCGGAATTGCGTCCGTGCCGCCGCGCTGCGCGGCGGTGGGGGCTGCAGCGGATCGCCGTTCAGCCATTCGGGAATATCGAAGTAATAGAACTGCTTTGACCACAGCATGCCGGCGAGCGCTTGGCGCTGCACGAGCCGCGCATCGGGGTCGGCGATGTCCTGCTGCAATTCTGCGTAGAATTCGTCGGCTTCGGCTCGGCGCTGACCGAACACGCGGTCAAAATCGTCGAGACCGGAAGGGTGGTCGGCAAGGTTCAATCGCGCACGCAACCGGGCCCTTCCTCCGGCCGGCAGGCTGAGCCGATAGTGCGCCGCCGCTTTGGTACCCCGAAGATCCGGTCTGACGGCCTCGGTGTCGCCGTTCACGACATAATCGTTGATGCCGTCTTTGAAGTGGTGGCCCGGTGCGTCGATCCCGTACAGACGCTTTATATTTGTCTCGTTTTGGCAGAACAGAAATTCTGGACGGCCGTCGCAGTGAAGCCGCAGCTGCGGCAGATGCGGGAGATCGATCGAGATCGAATTGTCCTCGCGCGCAACGAGCTGGGGCCGCATCGAGTTCGGGTTTCCACGACCAGGTATTGCGCGCCCAGAGCTGCGGCAATACGTGCAACATCGCCGCTTCAGCCGCACGGTTGTGGATCGTCAACTGGATCAGGATGTCGTCGACGTCGGCCTTGGCGTATTCGATCTCGACATCGAAATAGCGGTTGTCGGCAAAGACGCCGGTGTCGATCAGCTCGAACTCGGGGTCCGCGCGGCCGCGGCGGCGGTTCTCTTCCACGAGTTGAGCGTAAGGGAAGGCAGCCTGCGGATATTTGTAGAGCATCCGCATGTACGAATGGGTGGGCGTGCCGTCGAGGTAGTAATAGAGTTCCTTGACATCCTCGCCGTGGTTGCCTTGGGAATTGGTGAGCCCGAACAGCCGCTCCTTCAGGATCGGGTCGCGGCCGTTCCACAACGCCAAACCGAGGCAGAGCAGCAGATGGTCGTCGCCAAAGCCGCCGATCCCGTCCTCGCCCCAGCGATAGGCGCGGCTGCGCGCATGATCGTGCGGAAAATATTCCCAGGCCGTACCGTGCTCGCTGTAATCCTCGCGCACCGTGCCCCACTGTCGCTCGCTGAGATACGGTCCCCAGCGCCGCCAATGTTTGCCGTGCCTGATTTCCTCGAGGCGCAGCGCCTCGGCGCTGCGAAATGTCCTGCGCACACCTTCTGCCATCGGCTCAGCTCCCTTTCGAGCGGTTCCTCAGGCTAATATCTCGGCTCTCCGATGACCAAAGGTGTTTAGGGGGCATGCATGGCAAAAGCGAATACTCCGGTCGCCAAATACGAGGCCATCGTCATCGGCACCGGGCAGGCCGGACCGCCGCTCGCGCGGCGCCTGGCGGCAGCGGGGATGACCGTTGCGATCGTTGAACGCGGGGCGTTTGGCGGCACCTGCGTCAACACCGGATGCATTCCCACCAAGACATTGGTCGCCAGCGCCTATGCGGCACACATGGTGCGCCGAGCCGGCGAGTTCGGGGTCGGCCCCGAAGGTTCGGTGCATGTCGACATGCCGCGGGTAAAGGCTAGAAAGGACCGGATTTCCAAGCAGTCGCGCGTCGCGGTCGAGCAAAGCTTGAGAAGCTTGGCCAACTGCACGGTCTATCAGGGCCATGGCCGCTTTGTCGCGCCACACGAGGTTCAAGTCGGCGATGCAATCCTCGCCGCCGAACGGATCTTCATCAATGTCGGCGGCCGGGCTTTGGAGCCGAACCTGCCTGGGCTCGAGCAGGTGCCCTATCTGACGAACAGCTCGATGATGGCCGTCGACTTCGTGCCGCGCCATTTGGTGATCGTCGGCGGCAGCTATGTCGGATTGGAATTCGCGTAGATATACCGGCGGTTCGGCAGCGAGGTCACGGTCGTGGAAATGGCGCCTCGCCTCGTCCATCGCGAGGACGCCGACGTTTCAGCTGCAATTGGCGAGATTCTCGAAAGAGAAGGCATAGCCCTACGCGTTAATGCGGAATGCATCCGGGTCGCGCGAAGCGGCGACGATGTTCTGGTCGGCCTCGATTGCACGGACGGACCGCCCGAAATTCGCGGGTCGCACCTGCTGCTCGCCGTCGGCCGCCGGCCGAACACAGACGATCTCGGGCTCGACGAGGCCGGTATCGCCCGGGACCAGCGCGGCTACATCGTTGTCGACGATCAGCTGTGCACGAACGCGCCGGGGGTGTGGGCGCTCGGCGACTGCAACGGCAAGGGCGCCTTCACCCACACCGCCTATAATGATTTCGAGATCGTCGCGGCAAACCTCCTCGACGGCGGGTCGCGCCGGGTCAGCGACCGCATTACCGCCTATGCGCTCTATATCGATCCGCCGCTCGGCAGGGCGGGAATGACGGAGGCGGAGGTAAAGAGCAGCGGCGAGCCGGCCCTGATCGCGACGCGTCCGATGACTCGCGTCGGCCGTGCCGTCGAAAAGGGTGAAACGGCCGGGTTTATGAAGGTACTGGCCGATGCCAACAGCAAACAGATCCTCGGCGCCTCACTGCTCGGGACCGGGTGTGACGAGGTCATTCACGGCATTCTCGACCTGATGTACGCCAAAGCGCCCTACAATTTGTTGCAGCGAACAATGCCGATCCATCCGACAGTGTCGGAACTGCTTCCGACACTGCTCGGCGATCTGCACCCCCTATAGTCGGGCGCAGTTCAGTCGCTAAGTCGCTTCGGCCGCCAGGATCCCCATCAGGCTCCGGCGCCCTTTCCACCGCGCGACGATCAGAGCGTCGACGCCGAGGCTGCGGCCATAATGGTGGAGGGCAAAGATCAGCTGGATCACCAGAAGGAAGAAATAGGTCCAAGGCCACTCCCCCTCGGCATTGTAGAGCCCGAGCCACAGATTGAGGATCTGCAGCGCGCCGATCAAACCCCAGAAGCGCACGAAAATCCCCAATATCAGCGATACCGCCGTCAGCACCTCTAGCCGCATAGACCATGGGTGCGAACAGGTAGAAATGCGGCAATACGATGTTGTTGACGAAATCGGCCTGCAACGGGATCGCCGCGGACCGGCCCATCACGGTCATCCAATAGGCCAGACCCGTCTCGCCGAACGGCTGCTCCGGATGGTCGGTATAGAACGGCGGCAACTTCCACAAGGTCTGCTGCCACCACATGCAGCCGATCAGCAGCCGAAAGACCCAGTTGCCGACATGCTCGATCGTGCGCTGCGTCGGCATCGTGCGATAGACATGGATCGCGACGGCGATGCTGCCGAGCAGCAGGAGCCAAAATATCGCCGTGGTCCAGCCCGGCTGCAACAGAAACTGGACCGTGTCGGAAATCGGGTTGTGGTTCATCGGACGGGCCTCCCGGTCGATAGATCCTTGGCGATAGCTTCCTTAAAGGTAGGTGCCGTCGCCCTCGATCAAAATCACCGTTCGTTTACCGTTTCGATGCGGCAAGCGCGCGTTGCAATCGCCACCACGCCTCGATGACGCAAGCGACGGACCAGGCCTGGGAAGGCGCGCCACCGGGGAGGTGCGGCGGCTCTGCGTCGAAGACTTCGCTGACGGTCCCGAGCCCGCCATCGAACAGGTGATCCCGCATGGCGCCGAGACGCTGCAGCGCCAAATCGGCATCGCCGTGGACGCGGTATTCCGCCAGCGCGTAATGGCCGAGCAGCCAGGCCCAGACCGTCCCTTGATGATAGGCACCGTCGCGGTGCCACGGGTCGCCGGTATAATGCGGCTGGTAGTCGACTTCGCCGGCCGCGAGCGAACGCAGCCCGTAGGACGTCAGCAACCGGTCGCCGCACAGCGCGACGATGCGTTTCTGCTGGTCAGGCGCTAAGGGAGAGTGCGGCAGGCTGACCGCCAGGATCTGGTTCGGCCGGATCGAGCCGTCATTGCCGGCCGGGCCGTCGACCACGTCATAGAGCCCGCCGGTCCGCCTGTCGGCGAAGCGAGCAAAGCTGAGACGGGCCCGTTCGGCAAGGTTGCGATAAGAAGCTCCGGGCCGGCCGAGCATCTCGGCGAAGTCGGCCATGGTGCACAGCGCGTTGTACCAGAGTGCATTGATCTCGACCGGTTTGCCGATACGCGGGGTCACGACCCAGTCGCCGACCTTCGCATCCATCCAGGTGAGTTGGACCCCGGGTTCGCCGGCGCTGAGCAGCCCGTCACCGGGGTCGGCGCGGATCCCGTAGCGCGTACCTTTGAGATGCCAGTCGACGATGTCGGCAAGGACAGGGAAGGCCTCGGCGAGGTTTTCCCGGTCGCCGCTCGCCTCGATATAGGCGCGCCAAGCCTCGATAAACCACAAGGTCGCGTCGATGGTGTTGTAGTCGGGTTTGGCGCCGGCGCCTGGAAAGACATTGGGCAGCATGCCGCGATCGACGAAACGCGTGAAGGTCAGCAGGATGTCGCGCGCCCATTCCTGCCGGCCGGTGGCGAGCGTCAGCCCCGGCAGGCAAATCATCGTGTCGCGGCCCCAGTCGCCGAACCAGGGATAGCCGGCGATCACCGATTTGCCGTCAGGGCGGCCAGGGAGCGGCCGGCTGAAAATAAAGCTGTCGGCGGCGAGCAGCAGTTGGGCGATCCAGTCGGGCGGCGCGGCCATTTCGGGGACATGCCGGGCGGCCTGGTCGAGCACGCCTTGCTGCCACTTTAGCCGGCGTTCCAGCGCGGCTTCCAAATCGGGAGAGGGATCGCCTTCCAGGCTGCCGACAATGCCGACCCATTTACCGGGAAGCAAATCGAGCCGCGCTTCCCCCACCTGCAAATGGTTATCCTGGGCGGGCAGACCGCGCTCGCGCTCGACCGTCAGATCGAAATTTTCGATCCATTGGCGAACTGGCGTAACGACGCCGCCACAGCTGTGCAAGGTCAGTGCAAATCCTGGCCGGCATACCCGCAAGCAAGCCTCCTCGGCCTCCAGCACTGGGGCGAACTCTCCGGCTGTCGTCTGGCCGTGGTGGTCGCGGTCATTGACCATGAGCCGAACGCGCAGCGACAGCTTTCGTAGACCGTGATCGGGACCCGGGAAGAGCCGCCAGGCGACGTAGGTCGTATTGGCACCCGGTTCGAGCCAGATCCGTGTCTCGACGCGAATGAGCCCCATGGCAAACAGCCAGACTGGGATGCCGCCGTCGAGACGAAAGGTCTCGATATGGACGTGACCGGCCGGGCTGATCGTCCCGCAGCTCCAGCGGTTGGTGAACAGCGGCCAGTTCCGCTCGCCGTCGACGAGCTCGGCGTCGGCCTTGGCCCAGACCAGCCGTCGCCCGAGCGGAGGGTCCACCGGCGCAATCAAGAGCCCATGATATCGCCGAGTCAGGCTGCCGGCGATCGTGCCAGCTGCGTAGCCGCCGCGCCCGTTGGCGAGCCACCATTCGCGGCGCTCGGCCTGATGGAGGTCGCCGCAGATCGCCCGGCCGAAGCGGACCATGTTCGTTATCGTGATCCCCCTCTCACCGAACGGGAGTTGTGTTGCTGCCGATCACCCCGGGGAAGACCGCAACGGCGAGCACGCCGCAGACGATCGCAACCAAGGCCAGGCGCAAGCCGACGAGTTCGGCGGTCAGTCCGATCAGCGGCGGGCCGGAGAGCAATCCGGCATACCCAGCGGTCGCGACCGCGGCTATCCCGACGCCCGGCGTCATGCCATGAGCCCGGCCCGCCGCGCCAAACAGAATCGGGATCACGTTGGCGAGCCCAAGGCCAAAAGAGAGCCGAGCACCGACAGAACCAGCCCCGGGGCGATCAGCGCTGTCGTCATGCCGAGAGCGGCCGCGAGCCCTCCGACGCGCAGCAAGATCGGCGCACCCCAACGCCGCCGCACCCAGTCGCCGGCGAACCGGCCGGCCGCCATCGCCAGAGAAAAGCCGGCGAAGCCTGTCGCGGCGCCATCCATGCCGGCGCGGCGGTATTCGCGCAGAAAAACTGCGGCCCAGTCACCTATCGCGCCCTCGGCCATAAGCGCCAGAAACGCCAAAGCGCCCAGACCGAGCGGCGCGCGAGAGGGCCACGCCAGCACGGCGCCCGGTCCGTGCCGCGAGCCTCGCCATGCAGCAGAAATCGGCATATGACGACCAGCAACGGCGTCAGGACAACAGCTAGGCCGAGCGTCTGTATCGGAGCGGGGATGCCGACCGAGGCGGCGGCCGCGGCGAGGCCGGCGCCGGCCAGGCCGCCCGTGCTGAAAAGCCCGTGCAGCGAGGAGAGGATCGGGCCGCGATAGCGGTCTTCGATCAGCACGCCTGCGCATTCATCGACACGTCCAGCAAGCCGCTGGCGGCCCCGAAGAGCAGCAACGCCAGGATCAGCGTGAAGAGGTTTGGCGCCACTACCGGCGCCGGCAGAAATGGGGACAGCGCCAGCCCGCCCGTCCGGGTCGTCGCATCGCTCCCGAACCGCCCGGCGGACCAGCCGGCCAACGGCAGCACCAGCACCGAACCGGCCGCCATCGAAAAAAGCGCCATGCCGAGCAGAAAATCCCCCAACCCGAGCCGCTCCTTGACCTCGGGAATATGCGGCAGCCAACTCGCCACGATGAAGCTGTTTGCGAAGAACACGAGACACGCCGACATTCGAGCGCGTCGCAGGCCGGCAGCCGACGCTGCTTCATCGGATAGGGTCCCGGGCGCCCGAAGGGACCGGGCGAGGGAAATCGGCCGCATTATCGTCTCGGCACCGCCGAATCGGCGGGATGCGGCGAGTAACAGGATCGCGGCGACCGTTTGAGCGATCAGGATTCTTTCGCGGTCGGGCTCCCGCCGTTGATCTTCATGCAGGTACCCGCCGGCACGTAAATCCAGGAATCGCCTGCGGCGGCTGTCTTGGACTCGCCGGCGCAGGAATGGGTCGCAGTCTGGCAATCGTTCTGGCCGGCGGCGGCAACGCCGAAGCATTTCTCCGCCTTGAATGGCGGCGCCGGCGCCGGCCCCGCATCCGCCGGGATCGGCAAAGACGCCGCGGCGGCGACGGCGGCGGCGATGAGCACGGAAGGCTTCATACGGATCTCCATCGCAAGCGGGCTCGTTTTGCAGCGGTCTACCGGGGTCGGCAAATCACTTTTCGGCGAGAATTGAGACCGCAGTCCAAGCCTCCGGGGGCGGAGACGCAAGATACATTCGACAGCGTTCGACGAATATCCGCGAAGGGAGGTCGTCACCGCGATGGGCAATCGCGCTCTCGAACAGCTCGATCGCATCCGCCCAGTCGCGGCGCGCATAGGCGTCGAGGCCGGCCTCGTAGGCTCTTACCCATTCCGCCGTCTGCAAAGCGCCGTGATCGGCCATTTCGAGCAGTTCGTAGACAGCCAGCCCCTGCGTGCGGCCATAGACGGCAACCCAATCGAGCCGCCGGACCAAAATGGCGTCGCCCGCGGCCAGGCGCGTTTCCTCGCCGATCAGGATTTCGGTTCCGTAGCGTTTGTTGATCGCTTCGAGGCGGCTCGCGACATTGACGGCATCGCCGATCACCGTGTAGCTGAGCCGTTCACTGGAGCCGATGTTGCCGACCAGCATTCGCCCGGTATTGATGCCGACCCGCATGCGCAGCGGCACTCCTCTCTCCCCGCCTGGCTCGGCACCGCGCTGACCCAGGCGCCGCCGGAATTCGAGCGCCGCGGCACAAGCATCGACCGCATGCCGGTCGTTCGGCGCCGGCGCGCCCCAGAACGCCATCACCGCATCGCCGATGAACTTGTCGATGGTTCCGCTACGGGAAGAGATTGCCGCAGAGGCGATCTCGAGATATTCGCTGAGCACCGGGACGATCCCGTCCCCGAGCCGCTCCGAGAGCCCGGTGAAGCCGACAATGTCGGTAAACAGCACGGTCAGGATTTCTTGACGACCGCCGGGGCGAGCCTCGACGCCGCGCGCCACCAGGGTGCGGACGAGCGCGGTCGGAATGTATTTCTGAAACGATGCGAGACCCCGGCTCATTTGGGTCAGCGCGGCCGAAAGGTTGTCGAGCTCACGCAGCGGCGAGCTGGTCCGGGTGATCGCCTCGAGCTCGAAACTCTCGATGTGCTTCAGTTGCCCGACAATGCGCAGGAGTGGCGAGCCGATCAGCCGGTTGGCCGACAAGATCGCCAGCGCCGCGATGACGAGTGTCAGCAATCCCAGCGCGGCGAGCAGGAGTTTTGCGTTGCGCTCGATCGTCGCCAGAAAATCGTCGGCTGGAATGATCGTAGCGACCACCCAATCGTCGAAGTGCAACGGCGCGAAGGTCAGAAAGTAGTCGTGACCGTCTTCCAGGGAAGTGAATTCGACCTGACGCGTGTCGGTGAGCGCGGCGAGATCGATACCGCCGCGGCCGAGATACTGGCCGACCGCCCTCAGCAGGTGGTTGTCCTGGCTCAGGGTCCGGAGGCTCGGCATCTCACCCTTCTGTTGCCGATCGATCGCGGCGGGGTCCGGCGAGGCCATGATGTTGCCGTTGCGATCGAGCACGACAACGGTTCCGGACTTGCCGACCTCGATGCTCGACAGGAATTGTGACAGCCGGGCCCGGTCGATGACGACATTAATCACGGCGACAAAGCGGTCGTCGACCGTAAGCGGCGTCGATATGCTGATCGCCTGCCGGTTGCTGCCGGGGAAATTGGATATCCGGTTCCAGCCCGGCACCTTCTCCGCGACGGCGCGGCGGTACCAGGGCTGCGCCGTCGCGTTGTAGGTGCTCGGCTCGAACTCCCGGTTGTTGAACATGATGTCGCCGACTTCCGGCGTGTAATAATCGGTCCGCTGCCGTGCGGTTCGCGTAGCCCCGTCCCATTTGACCTCGATCATGTCGATCTCGGTATCGCTGGCTTTGCGGGCGCCGAAAAATCCACCGTCCGGAAAACCCAGCGAAATCCACGAGAGGCTTGGTTGCGAGCGCAGCAGTGCCAGAAAGACGAATTCGCGCTTGCCCTCGTCCGTCACCTTTATCGTGCCCTGAAAGAAGATCGATCGGACCGCCTCCTCCATCGATGAGGCGCCGTCGAGCACGCCTTGCAATTCGTCTTGGATCGATCCGACGATCTGCCGATTGAGCTGCCCGACCACATCGCCGACGTTGTGACGCGCCGCAAACGACCAAAAGAGATGGATCAACAATGCGGTCGTGACCACAGTGCTCAGCACCAGCGCTGTGAGCGCCCCACGCAAACCCAGCTTGAAGCCTTGCCTTCTCGGAACCCGCGCCGAAACGTGTGTGCGTGAGACAGCGAGCCGGATCGAGCGTACCTGACGCAAAAGACGATCGACTGTTTTGGACACCGGGTGAGCTATCTCATGCTTTACATTGCCGCTGGCATGATAGCCGTTTTTCCGGAGCACGAGGCGAAGCTGTGATCGTGACCGATCCTCCACCCCTCTCTACCTGCAGTGCGGGGATAGGCCTGCGCTTGCCGCATGTGACGGAGATCGCGGCCACAACACCCCGCCTGGGGTTCATCGAGGTGCATGCCGAGAATTACATGGCCGAGACGGCGGCGCTGGACCGCCTTCTCAAATTGCGCCGCGACTACCCGGTGAGCGTTCATGGGGTTGCGCTCTCGTTGGGGAGCGCCGGGGAACTCGATCGCGTTCATCTCGGGCGCCTGAGGGTACTGGTCGAGCGGGTCGAGCCGGTGCTGGTGTCCGAGCACCTGGCTTGGAGCGCGATCGGCGGGGCTTACTTGAACGACCTGCTGCCGCTGCCCTACACCGAGGAGAGCCTCGACGTCTTCTGCCGGCACGTCAGCGAGGCGCAAGAGACGCTCGGGCGACGGCTGCTGATCGAGAACCCATCGTCCTACCTGCGGTTTCGCCATTCAACCATCCCTGAGGCGGAATTCCTGACCGAAACCGCCCGGCGAACCGGCTGCGGCGTCCTCTGCGACGTCAACAACATCTACGTCAGCGCGACAAACTTCCGGTTCGACCCGATCGCCTATCTTGACGCGCTGCCGGTGCCAGCGGTCGGCGAGATCCATCTTGCCGGCCATCAAGCCGCCGAGGATGTCGACATCCTGATCGACGACCACGGTTCCCGGGTTGCGCCGCCGGTTTGGGAGCTTTACGCCGTTGCGCTTAAGCGGTTCGGCCCAGTCCCAACCTTGATCGAGTGGGACACCAATCTCCCGGCGCTCGACGTCCTGCTGGACGAGGTGCGGCACGCGCAACAGCTGGCCAATCGTCACCCATATGCCCACGCTGCTTGAGCTGCAACTGCAGCTCCGCGGCGCCATGTTCGGCGAGATCACTCCACAGCTCGTCGCGGAAATCGAACCGGTCGGACTCCCTGCGGAGGCGTGTTTACGGATTTACCGCAACCACCTCGTTACGACGCTCAGCGCAGCGCTCGAAAGCACCTTCCCGGTCGTCTGCCGCCTCGTGGACAAGCGCTTTTTTGCCTACGCCGCACATGAATACCTGCGCCAACATCCGCCACAGTCGCGCTGCCTCGCCGAATACGGCGCCGAGCTTGCGGATTTCCTCTCCGGCTTCGAGCCGTGTAAGGATCTGCCCTATCTGGCGGACGTAGCGCGCTTCGAATGGGCTCTCAACACCGCCGCGACGGTGCCGGAGGCGTCTCCGCTGGAAATAGAGGCTCTCGCCGCGATTCCGCCCGAACGCGCCAGCTTTGCTCAAGATCGCTCTACAGCCCTCGGTCAGCTATTTCGCTTCGGGATGGCCGATCGATGCGATCTGGCTGGCGAACCAGCAGAAAGAAGTTCGCCCGGTGGATCTCGCGAGCGGCGGTACCACCGTCGAGATGCGGCGCGCGGACGAGGGCTTCAATTGGCAACGGCTCGCCCCCGGAATTTTTGCGTTCCGCAGGGCGCTGGCCGAAGGCTTGGCGCTCGGCACAGCGGCGGCAACCGCGGCGGCGGACCCCGCATTCGATCTTGCCGCTGCGCTCGATCGCCTCTTCGCAGAGGGGCTTGTCGTCGGCTTAGGTGCTTGTTGACCAAAGCTGAGCTAATCTGACGGCGATCGAGTAGGCGGGGAGGAGATGATGCTGCAGATGGCCGGACGCATGGGTGTCCTGGGGACGGAGACCGCGTTCGAGGTGCTGGCCCGCGCCAATGCGCTCGCCGCCGAGGGCCGCTCGATCATCAATCTCGGCATCGGCCAGCCGGATTTCCCGACCCCCGAGCACATCGTCGAAGCCGGGCGCAAGGCGCTCGCCGACGGACATCACGGGTACACGCCGGCGAACGGCATCCCGGCGCTGCGTGCCGCGGTCGCGGCCGATCTCTTGCGCCGCCATGGCGTCGAGGTTTCGCCGGACCTGGTGCTGGTCGTCCCCGGCGGCAAGGTCACGATGTTCTTCGCGATCCTGATGTTCGGCGAGCCTGGGGTCGAGATCCTCTACCCCAACCCCGGGTTCCCGATTTACGAGAGCGTAATCCGGTTTTCGGGAGCGACGCCGGTGCCGATCCCGCTGCACGAGGCCGCGGGGTTCTCGTTCAGCGCCGACGAGGTCCTCGACAAGATCACGCCGCGCACCCGGCTCATCATCATCAATAGCCCGGCCAATCCGACTGGCGGCGTCGTGCCGCGCGACGAGCTGGACCGGCTGGTCGCCGGGCTCGAACGGCGCCCGCAGGTCGCCGTGCTCAGCGACGAAATCTACGGCGAGATCCTTTATGACGGCGCCGAGCACGTCAGTCTTCTTCGTTATCCATCGCTTCGCGACCGGCTGATCCTGCTCGACGGGTGGAGCAAGACCTACGCGATGACCGGTTGGCGGCTGGGTTACGCGGTATGGCCGAAGGCACTGTTCGGGCATGCGGAGCGGCTCGCGATCAACTGCCACTCCTGCGTCAACGCGGCTGCACAGCACGCCGGGATTGCCGCGTTGACCGGACCGCGCGAGCCGGTTCACCGCATGGTCGCGGCATTTGCGGCGCGGCGCGAGATGATCGTCGCGGCGTTGAACGGGCTGCCCGGCTTTCGTTGTCAGCAGCCCGGCGGCGCCTTCTATACTTTCCCCAATATCACCGGGACAGGTTACGACGCGCGTACACTGCAAGGCCACCTGCTCGACGAGGCCGGAGTGGCAACGGTCGCCGGCACCAGCTTTGGCGAATATGGCGAGGGCTATTTGCGGTTCTCTTACGCCAACAGCCGAGAGGCTATCGGCGAGGCGATCGACCGAATTCGGAAATATCTCGGCAATCTGTCGAGCTCTGAATGAGGCGACTAACGATTCAGCAAATTCCTGCCGCAGAAATAGGCAAATTCGAACCTGCCCGCGGCGAGTTCGGATCTCCCTGTCGCCTTAGGGCACTGGCATAGGTTATGCTCTAAACGCGCCGAGGTCGGTGCCTTGGCTGAGAGAGACGAGAAGGCGATGAAGAAGATCGAGGCGATCATCAAGCCCTTCAAGCTCGACGAGGTGAAGGAAGCTCTTCATGAAGTCGGAATCAAGGGGATCACCGTCACCGAGGCCAAGGGGTTCGGCCGCCAGAAAGGGCATACCGAACTCTATCGCGGGGCCGAGTACGTGGTCGACTTTCTGCCGAAGGTGAAGATCGAGGTGGTCATGGAGGACGGGCTCGTCGAGCGCGCTGTGGAGGCGATTCAGCAAGCCGCCCACACTGGCCGGATCGGTGACGGCAAGATCTTTGTCACGACGATTGAGGAAGCGATTCGTATCCGCACCGGCGAACGCGGTCCGGATGCAATCTGACTTGCATCGTATTATCATCTGCGGCGTCCTTGTGCTCCCGAGCCCTGTCAAACTTGCAACGGAAAGTGGCGATGTCTGATACCCAAAAAGTCATGGATATGATCAAGGAGCACGACGTCAAATACGTCGACTTCCGCTTCACTGATCCGCGCGGGAAATGGCAGCATTTGGCGCACCACGTGCGGACGATCACCGAGGATTTCCTCAATGAAGGGGTGATGTTCGATGGTTCGTCGATTGCCGGCTGGAAGGCGATCAACGAGTCGGACATGATGTTGGTGCCCGATTGCTCGACCGCCGTGCTCGACCCGTTTGCCGCCCAGACTTCGCTGATCGTCTTTTGCGATGTGCACGAGCCGTTGACCGGCCAGCCTTACGCTCGCGACCCGCGGTCGATCGCCAAGAAGGCCGAGCAGCACCTGATCGCCACCGGCCTCGGCGACAAGGCCTTCTTCGGGCCCGAGGCCGAGTTCTTCGTCTTCGACGACGTGCGTTTTTCGGCCTCGATGAAAGGGGCGATGTACGAGATCGACAGCGAGGAAGCCCCCTACGTCAGCGACAAGAAATTCCCCGACGGCAACACTGGACACCGCCCGCCGATCAAGGGCGGCTATTTCCCGGTGCCGCCGGTCGACAGCCTTTCCGATCTGCGCGCCGAAATGCTGTCGGTCATGAACGACATGGGGCTCGAAGTCGAAAAGCATCACCACGAGGTCGCGCCGAGCCAGAACGAGCTGGGCTTTGTCTATTCGACCCTGGTGCGCACCGCCGACAACATGCAGATCTATAAGTACGTCGTGCAGAACGTCGCGCACCAATACGGCAAGACCGCGACCTTCATGCCCAAGCCGGTGATGGGCGACAACGGTTCCGGCATGCATGTCCACCAGTCCCTGTGGAAGGGCGAGCGGCCGGTTTTCGCGGGCAACCTTTATGCCGATTTGTCGGAAACGGCGCTCTACTATATCGGCGGCATCATCAAGCACGCCAAGGCAATCAACGCCTTCACCAACCCGACGACGAACAGCTACAAGCGGCTGATCCCCGGCTTTGAGGCGCCGGTGCTGCTCGCCTATTCCTCGCGCAACCGGTCGGCCGCCTGCCGCATCCCCTATGTGTCCAGCCCCAAGGGAAAGCGGGTCGAGGTGCGCTACCCGGACGGCGCGGCCAATGTCTACCTCGCCTTCGCCGCGATGCTGATGGCGGGGATCGACGGCATCCAGAACAAGATCCACCCCGGCGACCCGATCGACAAGAACCTTTACGACCTCCCGCCCGAGGAACTGACCGACGTGCCTGTGGTCTGTGGGTCATTGCGGGAGGCATTGGGCGAGTTGCGCGCCGACCACGCTTTCCTGTTGAAGGGCGACGTCTTCAACATGGACCAGATCGAAGCCTATATGGAATTGAAGTGGGAGGAGGTCTACGCGTTCGAGCACACCCCCCACCCGATCGAATTCCAGATGTACTACTCGGTTTAGCCGGTATTTCTTCCCCCACACCTCTCGCGAAAGCGCGAGAGGTGTGGGGCGACGTCATCGCAGCGGCTGGGCGCCCGCCGCGTTGCCGCCCATCAGATAGATCAGATACGCGATCGCGTTGCGCTGCTCTCGAAAGGGGCGAGTTTGGGCCGCTATGTAGTTCGCGATCCAGTCGCTGTCATCCAGAAAATTAGGAAACCCGATCCGGCGGGCACATTGCGGCGCTCCGAGCACGCACCATAAGCGAACCGTATTCACATAACTGATGTTGTTTTCGAGTGCTTCCACATTGTTTACTGCAGTTGGATACATGCACCAATAGTTTTGGTAATTTTCAAAATACGCCTGCTGACGATTGATCAATCCGCGAAAACACATTTGGCCATCGTAAGAAATAAAAAATTCGGCGAACGGGTCTATATATTTGACCCCATCATCGATATACCGGATCGTGTCGAGATAACCGGGCTGACCGGGTGGCGGCGGCCGTACGGCGTATGCGGGAGAGTTGATCGCCCGCGGCTCGACCTCGCCAGAGGCCGATGCCAGCTGTGGTCCGAAATATCGCGGCGGTAGCTGCGAACACGCCGCCAACAGCATGGCCGCGGCGAGTACCCCGATCATCGATTTCACGATCATCTCTGATCAACCATAGGATGCCCATCCAGCCTAGCAACAAACGAGATTAGCCGCCATGGTCTCGCCAGCCGATCACTGCCTGTGCTCATGACCGGCTCACGCCGAGCCGGGGGCGATCTCTCACTTCGCGCCCAAGCCTAGAAGCCGGCGCGCCAATGCCAGGTGCGGCTTATCGACCATCTTGCCGTCGACGGCGATTGTCCCCGCTTCGGGGTTTGCATCAAACGCCTCGACAATCGTGCGCGCCCAGGCGAGTTCTCCTTCGCTGACGGCAAACGCTTGATTGATGACCGGGATCTGCACCGGATGGATCGCCATTTTGGCGGTAAAGCCGGATCGCCTTGCGGCAGCGCACTCGGCGGCGAGCCCGGCCTCATCCCTGAAATCGGTATAGATCGTGTCGATCGGAATGACGCCGGCCGCGGCCCCTCCCAACAAGCAAAGCGAGCGGGCCAGCCGGTAGACGTCGTCATAGACGCCCTCTACTCGGCGATTGTAGCCGCCGATACACGCGGCCAGATCTTCCGCCCCCCAGGTTATGGCTTCGAGCCGCGACGACACTCCGCCATAGTCTCCGAGGGCGAACATTGCGGCCGGGGTTTCGGTAGCGATCGCGATGACCCGGATGCTTCCCGGCGGCAGCGCCGAAGCCGCTTCCAGAGCCGAAAGATAATGATCGAGCGTCCGCAAGTCCTCGGGCACGCATTTCGGCAACAGTATTCCATCCGGTTTTCCCGGCAGGACGGCAGCGAGATCATCGAGAGCGGATCCGCTCGACAGTGGATTGATCCGGACATAGCGGCGGAACTCGACGGAACCGGTCGTGGCGAGGAAATCGCAGGTCTGACGGCGCGCCAGCGGCCGATTTGCCGGAACCACCGAATCCTCGAGGTCGAGGATCAACGCATCGGCGCCCGATTGCGGCGCACGCGCGAGCTTGCGTTCGCTGTCGGCTGGAACAAACAGCAGGGAGCGCATTCACCCCTCCGTCGGCTGGTACTTCATGTGGGCTGGCATTTCATCAAACCGGCGCGCCGGCAGATCGCGACGGTTTCGCCCCGCTGGTTGATCCCCTGATGCTCGAACTCGACGATCCCGGCGTCCTTGCGCGACTGGCTGCGCCGTTTCGACTTCACGATCGTGCGCGCCCGCAACGTGTCCCCGTGGAAGACCGGTTTCGGAAACCGAACATCGCTCATCCCGAGATTGGCAACAGTCGTCCCAAGCGTCGTCTCGCCGACGCTGATCCCGATGACCAGACCGAGGGTGAACAGGCTGTTCACAAGACGCTGGCCGAACTCGGTCTGTTTGGCGAATTCTTCGTCCAGATGCAGCGGTTGCGGGTTCATCGTCAATGTGCTGAAGAGCACATTGTCCATTTCGGTGACGGTGCGGCGGATCGCGTGTTCAAAGATCTGACCCTCTTCAAACTCCTCGAAGTACAATCCGGCCATCGCGCTTCTCCTTCGTTGTGCCGTCCCGTCCGCCGCCAAATCGACTCGGCGGGGAATTCGCTCGACCGGGAGCGCGGAAAACCATAGCATGTGCGCGCCGAAAGTGCATCGCGGACGCGCTCCAGCCACGGCCCGGGGCGGTTGGATAAAGCAGGAACTGGGTCGGGAATGGACATCAGCCGGCTGATTGCCGAGAACGGCGCTTGCTTTTACCTGATCGCCTTCATCTGGACCTTTCTCGAAGGTGAAACCTTCGTTCTGTTTGCCGCCTTTGCCGCAGCGCAGGGGCTGCTCAACCCGGCGCTGCTGCTCGCAGCCACTTGGCTCGGCAGCTTCTCGGGCGATCAGACCTATTTCTGGATCGGCCGGTATTTCGGGTTGCGGCTGCTCAATCGCTTCCCGAAATGGCGTTACGGCGTCGAATTGGCTTTGTATTGGCTCGAGCGATACAACACCGGCTTCATCCTCTCTTTCCGCTTCATCTACGGGATACGAAACTTCTCCTCCTTTGCGATGGGGCTGAGCGCGGTTCATTGGAAGCGTTTTTTTATACTGAATTGTCTCGCCGCCGGTCTGTGGGCTGGGAGTTTCGTCGCCCTCGGCTATTTCCTCGGACACGCATTCCGCGCTGTGCTCGGCCACTTGGTTCGCTCGTTCAGCATCGTCATGCTGACCGTGTTTATCGTCTTCACGCTCGCCGTGTGGCTGTTTCACAGACTGCAGAGGCGTCGCGTCCTCCGGGTTCCGCCGGGCGCCAGGATCGCCACCCCGCCGCCTTGAGAATGGCGTCAGCCGCTCACGGCAGGGTGGCTACCGGGGTTCCTATGGCGAGGCCGAGAGCGGTATTCGCCCGTCCGGCGTTCACGGCGATCTCAGCGAGGCCGTTCGAGTTCTCGTACCAAAACGCTTCGCCTTCGGGCACGTCCGAGAATGTCCGCCGGCGCGCCAGAACCCGCCCGGCAGCGGCAAGTCGCGCCCCATCCGGGATCAGCGCCGCCCGCAGGCCCGTCATCGCGTTGCCGAATCGGTCGATGTAAACGATTTCGGGGAGGTCGTCCGGCCAATCGGGACGGCGGAATATCCCCTCGGGACGGAGCCGGCCGGCCGGCGGGTCGCCGCGGGCGAGCAGCCCCGCCACCGGGGCGAACAGATCGCGGCCGTGAAAGCTTGGCGATACCGCGTCCGCCGGCGCGGAAATCTCCCAGCTCCGGGCGTGGTCGGCGCGCCGCGTGACGATTTCAAACAAGCCGTTGTCTGGACCGACATACCAACGGGAATCGGCTTCAACGACGACAGCCGCACGCTCCCCGCCCACCCCGGGGTCGACGACTGCGAGAATGGTCGTACCGGGTGGAAACCATCCGCCATAGGCGGCAAGCAGATAGGCTGCAGGCTGGGGCTTTGCCGCGGGCAAGTCGGCAAACAGGTCGATCACCGGAACGCCGGGTGCAATCTGGTGCAACACGGTCTTGACCTGGCCGGTATAGGGCCCTGCGAGACCAAAATCGGTGAACAAGACAATTATCGCAGCCATTCTCGCCTCTCCCGATCAAGTTCCCGCTCGCCACTAATCGTTTCGATAAAAGCGCACCAGTTCTCCATCCAATCATCGGTTGCGTTATAACGTACCTTCTCCACGTGAAAAGAGTAAGCCCTTTGTACTTACGATTTGCCGATAACGAGCGCTGTTGCTCTTGAAATTGAGAGAGCTCCTTGGCTATGCTGAGGGCGTCGCGGACATCATTGGGGGAATTGCGATGAAAAAAGTTGTTTTGGCTGCGGCGCTGCTGGCCACCGCGTCTGTCGCCACAGCGTCGGCCGCCGACCGGAATTGCTATTCGCCGGGGGATATAGAAGCGGAGCAAGCGTTGCTGTTTCAAACCAATCTGATGGTCATCAGTTCGGCTTGCCGGGATACCGTCTATGGCGAATTTCGGGCACGCAATACGGCCGCGATATTGCGCTATCAGAACGCGATGATCGACCATTTCCGACGCACGGGGGCGCGCAACCCGAAGAGCGCCTTCGATGCCTGGCAGACCAGTCTCGCCAACGAAGCTGCGCGCAAGCAAGCCGTCATTCCGACCGGGCAATTCTGCCAGCAATCGACCGAGATGCTGAAGCTGGCCGGCACTCTCGACACCAAAGGATTTCACGATTACGTGGTCGCTCACGCGGTGGACGGCGTCCATCCGATGTGTTCGAAATAGCTAGCGCCCCCCTCGCGGGGATGCAAAAGGCAGTAAAAAAAAGGACGCCATGCCGGTTGGGGGGAGAACCGGCATGGCGCTCAGGCGCGACCCGATAATCGGGCGGCATAGCGGTTGAGGGAAACCACGCCGCGACGGACCGTGCCAACGTCCCTCTTCTCTATAAAACGCCTAAGGAGCGCCGGCGGTTCCGTCGATCGGTGGTCCAGCCTAATGCCAGTGCTCCCACCAACGCGGCCGCGGAGAGCGCGGCCATAAAAGAGTAGGCGCCTCCGCCAAAAGCTGAGTAGAGCGATCCCGCGATCACCATTACCAGGCCGCTGCCGATACCCGAAGACAGTGCGGCATAAACGCTTTGCGCGCTGGCCGCCGCCGAGGGGGGCACCGCACGAGAGAGGAAGTGCATGGCTCCGAGGTGGCTCGCTCCGAATGTGAAGGCGTGTAGGAGCTGTAGGGCCGCGATGAACGGGAGCCAAGTGAGCGCGCCGGCGAGGCTCCAGCGCAGGATGCCGGCGATGCCCCCGAGCACCATCAACCCGATCGGCCCGAGCCGGGCGAGTAGCCGACCGCCCCACCAGAAGAGCAGGACTTCGGCGAGGACTCCTTCCGCCCAAAGCCAACCGATCGTCGTGTCCGAGAAATCCAGCGAGCGCCAGTAAAGCGTTCCAAAACCATAATAAACTTGGTGACTTGCCTGCAGAGCGGACGCGGTAAGGACAAAGATCCAGAACCTGGGATCGCCGGCGACTGCACCGATTCCGGCAATTCGAGCCGCACCCTCCACTGGGCGGACCGACGGGATACACAGGCACGCGAGGAGCACGAGCACCGAGGCGCCGAGCACCAATGGAAGCACCTGCTCTCCCGAAGACGACGCGAGTGCTGCACCGCTTGCGATCGAGGCGACAATGAAACTCACGGAGCCCCAAAGGCGGATCCGCCCATAGTCGAGACCTTCTGAGCGGACGGCGCCGAGGGTAATTGTATCGCCGAGCGGCATCAGCGCCGATTGTGCGGTCAGCGCGACGAGGTTGAGCAAGATGAGCAGCCAAAAGCTTCCGGCGGATAAGAGCCCCGCATAGGCCGCAATAGCGGCTGCCGCGAGCGCCCCCATCAGCACGCTACGCCCTCCGGTCTGGTCGGCAAGGGCCCCGATCGCCGGGGTGGCCAAGACCTTTACCCAGATCGCCGCGGCCAACAGGACGCCGATTTCTCTCGCGGTGAGGCCGCGCGAGGCGAGCCAAACCGGCCAGAAGGGGAGCTGAATGCCCGTCACCAGAAAGCTCGCGGCGTAGAAAGCCGAAAGGCGCAGCGCCGGGTGCAAAACAACTGCTCTCGACATCGTGACGGTCTCGACGGTGCGCAGATCAGTGATTATGTGGCGAGCGTGCTGATCGGCGTTAATCAACTCGGCACACTGCTGTCGGTGGTCATCATCGACGTGGTGCTCGCCGGAGACAACGCGATCGTCGTCGGAATGGCGGCGGCGGGCCTTCCGGCTGAACGGCGACGGCGCGTCATTGTGCTCGGCATCGCGGCCGCGACCGTCCTGCGAATCTTCTTTGCCTATTTTGCCGTGCAGCTGCTCGCGGTTATCGGCCTGACCTTGGCGGGCGGCGTGCTGCTGCTCTGGGTTTCCTGGAAAATGTATCGCGAGATCCGCGAGACCCAGACCAATGACCAGGCGGAGTTGGGCCGGGTGGAGTGCTCCGGTGCCCGGCTGCCCATGCACCGGACGACCCCGACGGAGGCGCTGGCGCGGATCGTTCTTGCCGATGTTTCGATGTCGCTCGACAACGTGCTGGCCGTTGCCGGGATCGCCCGCGATCATTTTTGGCTGCTGTCGTTCGGGCTGGTCCTTTCGGTGGCGCTGATGGGGGTCGCCTCGACTTGTATCGCGAGGCTCCTCGATCGCTTTTTCTGGATTTCCTGGGTCGGCCTCGGGATCATCACCTTCGTCGCCCTGCGGATGATCTGGGACGGCTCGACCGAGATCCTCAAACAGACCGCGGCATTAACTCTGTCCTGACCCTTAACGGGAACGACGCGGCGTCACCCGCGGCTGCAGGTGCCGCCCCCGAGCACGCAGAACTTGGCGCAGTGCGGGTGGTTGAGCGGCACGGCGCCGCTCGCCGCGGCAAGGGTTCGGCCCAGCTCGAAGCGGGAATTGTAAGGGAGCAAGGTGCAGGCAAGGACGACCGGATGCGCTTCGCCCTTGCGCTTCACGATCATCCGCGAAGTCGCGCACATGACGCTTTCCGGCGATTTCCCGAGAATGCCCCAGCACGCTTCGGTGATTTCAGGAACATCGGCGGCGGCGTCCATTTCCGGAAACACCGTCAGCGCCACCGGATCGGCGGCGTCGATTGCGATGCCGAGCTCGGCGAACAGCGCGGCAAAGCCGCTGCGTATCGCCGCTTCGGGCTCTCCCGAAAGCCGGCGGCTGGCGACATGCGGCGAGAAGCCGTTGCGCGCCAGCCAAAGGAGCCCGTCGATTGTCGGCCGCCAGCTGCGTTTGCCCCGTTCCACCTCGTGCACCTGCGGCCCGTAATGGTCGATCGAGACGCGGATCGTCAGCCGGTCCCCAAAGCGGTCCCTGAGTTTCAACAACCCAGGCTTGCATTTCACCATCGGCTTCATCGCATTCGTCAGAACGAGGGCGCGGAAACCGCGGGAAAGGACATCCTCGAGCATTTGAGGCAGCTCGGGGTTCATGAACGGCTCGCCGCCGGTGAAGCCGATCAGCGACGTCGGCAGACCGCGCGCTTCGATCTCGTCGAGATATTCGGCAACTTCAGCCGTCGTCAGGTAGACCAGCCGGTCATTTTTTGGGCGAGGATTCGATATAACAATGTTGGCATGTCAGGTTGCACAGCGTGCCGGTATTGAACCAAAGCGTGTCCAGCGATTTGAGGGCGACCTGCGCCCGTGGTTCGCCCTTGGCCGTGAGTAAGGGGTCCTGAAACTTGCGCGGATCCAGTTGCGAAGGCGGCTCAGTCATAGGACCATTGCCGGAAACGGAACGAAAACGAGTTTAACTTAGTACGCCCGAACCGATCTGGGAGGTTTTTTCGACCCCCTCACACCATCGTGAGTCGAATGACCCGAGTTGCGGGCTGTTGATAACCCCATTACGCTCTCCATTTTTGATCTTTCCCGCGCGAAAAGGTCATGGAGCATTCCGCACCGCGTCATATCCGCCTGACTTCCCACCCTGGAACAGCTGGTCGAGGCGCCATTCCGTTAATTTGGGGCGCGTCCAGCCCGGACGCACGCGGGCCAATCGTGGCAAGCCCCGCCGAGCCGCGGCACCGCAACGCTGTCGGTTCCTACTCCGGGGCTTACGCGGTGTATCGCGCGCTTGCCGTGGCGACGCGGGCCTTGGCGCGTGACCATCGGCCGGATTTCACCGATACCGCGCCGGCGACGCTGATCGGACCGCAACCACAATGGGGCGATCCGGCGAAAATCGTATCGCTCGACCCGTGGGGCCATCTCGTGGGCGAGGTCTTTGCGGAACATATCCGAGACGGCATCGACATACGTCCGACCATCGCGGTCACTCGGGCGCGAATCACGACGCCCGAACTCCGCCCGCTTCTCGCCGACGGCACCTTGCGGCCGGACGGCGAGGTTTTGCTCGATAACGGCGAGATCCGCGTCACCAAGGCGGCGATCGATTCGGTCTGGCATCTGCCAGGGCTGGCCGCCCGGTTCGGGGTCGCCGAAGCCGATCTGCGGCGCACCTTGTTCGAGGAGACCGGGGGGATGTTCCCCGAACTCGTGACCCGGCCCGACATCGAGGTCTTGCTGCCCCCGATCGGGGGCATGACAGTCTATTTCTTCGGTGCGGTCGAACGGATCGCGGATCCGGGCACGGTGATTGCCTGTCGCGTCCATGACGAGTGCAACGGGTCGGACGTGTTCGGCTCGGATATCTGCACTTGCCGCCCCTATCTCGTCCACGGGATCGAGGTGTGCGTCGAGACTGCGCAGCAGGGCGGGGTCGGGATCATCGTCTACAACCGCAAAGAGGGGCGGGCGCTCGGCGAGGTCACCAAGTTCCTCGTATACAACGCCCGCAAGCGCCAATCGGGCGGCGACCGCGCGGACACTTACTTCCGCCGCACCGAATGCGTCGCCGGCGTGCAGGACATGCGGTTTCAGGAGCTGATGCCGGATGTCTTCCACTGGCT
Source organism: uncultured Alphaproteobacteria bacterium (assembly GCA_963788085.1). GTDB lineage: Bacteria > Pseudomonadota > Alphaproteobacteria > ATCC43930 > CGMCC-115725 > AP-15. Next base: position 108,539 of record CAWBFS010000012.1, on the reverse strand, counting down.
CGGCATCCGCCGGATAGACCGCTGGGTGTCGATGTCGAACCTCAAACGTGACGCGCTGACCGGACAGGGCATCGAGGTCGTGGAGCAGGTCGCGATCCCGGACCGGTTGGTGCCACTCGACGCGGCGGTCGAAATCGAGGCAAAGAAAGCCGCCGGGTACTTTGCGCCGGCCGGGATCCCCGACCCCGAGGAGCTCAGCGGCATCAGGGGTCGTGCACTCGACGACTGATGATGCTTCGGAACTGCTGACCGCGGCGGCCGTCCGGGAGCGTTGCGGCATTATCTTTGCCGCTGCCGAGCGTGGCGAGACCCGGCATTTTCGGCTCGTTATGACGCGGCTGGAGGAGGCGGTCCGGCGCGTCGTCGAAATCACGCGACGGCGCTATCCCGATCTCGACGTGCCCTACCACAGCCGATGGCGGCATTTCTCGGCCGGAGGGGTCGACCGCGCAGCGCAGGTCGCCGCCGGGGCCGATCCGGGACGAGGCGGCTCGGGCGCGGATTGATCTCGCCATCGTCTCGGTCCTCCTCGATGCCGGGGCGGGCGCCCGCTGGCGCTTTCACGAGGCGGAGACCGGCCAGATCCTCTCACGTTCCGAGGGTCTCGCGGTGGCGAGCCTTCGCGCGATGCAATCGGGGCTTTTTTCCGCCGATCCCGCCCAGCCATGGCGGGCCGACGCCGCAGCGCTGTCGCGGATCACGACGGAGGCCCTGGCGCCGAGCCTTCCAGCACGCCGCGGGCAACGAACTCGCCGGGATCGAAGGGCGCGCGGCCTTGCTGCGCTCGGCTGGGGGAGGTTTGCGCCGCAAACCCGGACCCCTTCGGCACCGGAGCGCGGCCGGGCAATCTTTACGATCATTGGGCGGCTCGGCGCGAGGAGCTGACGGCCCCCGAAATCCTGCGCACCTTGCTGCAGCTGTTCGGGCCGATCTGGCCGGGGCGCATTAGCCTCGCCGGTGTGCCGCTCGGCGATTGCGGCCGCCATCCGGCGGTACCCGGGGATGGGCTCGTGCCGTTTCACAAGCTCAGCCAGTGGCTCACCTATTCGCTCGTCGAGCCGTTCGCGGCGGCAGGGTTGCCGGTCACGAAGATCGACCGCCTCACCGGCCTCGCCGAATACCGAAATGGCGGTCTGTTTATCGATTGCGGCATCATCGAACCGCGCGACCCCGGCATTTTTCACCGCGCCCTCGACGCGCTGAGCGAACCGGTCGTCGAGTGGCGGGCGCTGACCGTCGCGCTGTTGGATCGACTGGCGTCAGGCGTGCGCGAGCGCCTCGGCAAAACCGCCGAGGAGTTCCCGCTCGCCTGCGTCCTCGAAGGCGGCAGCTGGGCGGCCGGACGGGAAATTGCGCGCGAACGCCGACCCGACGGCGCCCCGCCTCTCACGGTCATCAGCGACGGCACCTTGTTCTAGCCCAGGGTTCTCAGCCCAGGTCAGCCGGTTACCGGCTTGCCGCGTTGGAGCGCGGGCTATAGAAGCGTCGAGCCGACCGGATTTTCGGGTGTCGGCTTGCAGGGAGTGCGAGGAATGGACGTCACATCGCGCCGCGGTTTTCTAAAGATTGCGGCGGCCGGCGCCGCCGGCGCGGCGCTGAGCCCTGCCTTGGGCCGGGCCGCCGGCAAGACGGTCACGCTGCTCCACGAAAGCTCGTTCATCCCGCCGTTCGACGAGTACATGAAGAATGTGCTGGCCCCGGCCTACGAGAAGGAGACCGGCGTCAAGATCGTCTACGAGATTATCAGCGTCGGAAGCAGCCCGGCACGCATAGCGTCGATTAGCGAGACCGGAACCGGCGCCGACATCACGATGAACCTGACCCTGATCCCGTTCCTGTACGACGAGAAATACGCCGATGTCGGCGACATCGCCGAGGAGATGGGAAAAGAGCAGGGCGGCTGGTACCCCGCCGCCCAGGAAATGGCGATCGTCAACGGCAAATGGAAGGCGATCCCGTTCTGCTCGATCGGGCAGCTGATGAACTGGCGCAGCGACTGGTTCGCCGAGGTCGGCTTCAAGGAGTTCCCAGGCACCTGGGACGAGCTGTACGAGGCCGGCAAGAAGCTGAAGGCCAAGGACCACCCGTTCGGTTTCGAGCTCGGCCACGGTTTTGGCGACAACCACGGCTGGCTTTATCCGCTGCTGTGGTCCTATGGCGCGCACGAGGTAGCCGAAGACGGCAAGACGATCACGATCGATTTCAGACGAAACCGCGCGCGCCGTCGATTTCGCCCGGAAATTCTTCCAGGATACGATGTTCGAGGACGTGCTCGGCTGGACAGACCCGAGCAACAACAAGGCGTGGATGGCCGAGCAGATCTCCTGCACCAACAACGCCGAAAGCATTCTTTGGTTTGCAAAGCAAAATTTTCCCGAGATCGGCAAGGTCACCCAGCAATCGCTGAACCCGGCCGGGCCCAAGGGTCGCTTCCATTTTCTTGGCGCGATCAGCCATTCGATCTTCAATTTCTCTCCCGCAGGAGAAAGAAGCGCACGATTTCCTGCGCTGGCTGTCGAAACCGAAGCAGCTGGGCGCCTGGTATGACGTTGCGGTCAGCTATTATCAGCCGCTGCTGCACGCCTACGACAACGCGCCGATGTGGAATGTCGAGCCACGCAACATCCCCTACCGCGATGCGCTCAGCACGAGCTCACCTCCCGGGCTGGCCGGCGCCGCCCGACCGCCGGCTGGCCGAGAGTGTCGCGAAATACGTGGTCGTGGACATGTTCGCCAAAGCGTGCGCCGGCGCCTCGACCAAGGAGGTGATCAAGAACGCCGAGAGCCAGCTGAGGGGCATCTACAAGACGGCCTGATTCCTGCGTCCGGCGCGAGCATGTCGATTCGCAGTGAACCGCTGGTCGGGCTGGCGCGGCCGCCGCGCCCGGCCCTGTCGCGGTCCGGCTGGCTCGACCGCGAAGCGGTGTTCAGCTGGCTGATGATGGCACTGCCGTTGCTGTTTCTGGCGGGCCTAGTCGGCTATCCGTTGGTTTACGGCATCCTGCTCAGTTTGCAGGATCGGGCGGTGGCGAAGCCTGGCCACTTCGTCGGTCTGAGAAACTTCATCGCCGATTTCCACGACCCGATCTTCTGGCGGGTCGCGGTCAATACCTTGGTCTATACCGTTGCGGCGACATTGCTGAAGATGGTCGGCGGGCTCGGCCTCGCGCTGGCGATGAACCAGCATTTCCGCGTGAAAAACCTGGTGCGGGCGCTGTTGTTGCTGCCGTTCATCGTGCCGACGGTGCTGAGCACAGTGGCCTGGATGTGGATGCTCGATCCCGCCTTCAGCGTCGTCAATCGGCTCCTGATCGGGATCGGTGTCAGCCCGCCGGGGCCGTCCTGGCTTGGCAACCCGGCCCTCGCGATGTTTTCGATCATCATGATCAATACCTGGCGCGGTCTGCCATTTTACGGCATCACGCTGCTCGCCGGGCTGCAGACCGTGCCGCCGGAACTCTATGAGGCGGCGACGATCGACGGCGCCAGCGGCTGGCATCGTTTCCGCTTCGTGACACTGCCGCTGCTGAAGCCGATTATCCTGATCGTGACGCTGTTCTCGGTCATCTTCACTTTTGCCGATTTCCAGCTGGTCTACGTTCTGACGCATGGTGGCCCGAACAACGCCACCAACCTGTTCGCGACCTATGCCTTTGATCTCAGCATGGGGGCGGGCCAACTCGGCCTCGGCGCCTCGGTCGCGCTGGCGATGCTGCCGGCGTTGGGCCTGCTGATCGTCGCGCTCACCCTTTATATGCGGAAATCGTAATGGTTACCGGGTACGGCCGGTTGGAGCAGACAGTCCGGGTGTGGCTGCCGGTCGGGTTTTTCCTGGTAGTGGCACTGTTTCCATTCTACTGGATGACGATCACGTCGATAAAGCCCGATTTAGAACTGTATAACCGGCACCTGATGCCGCTGCTCGTCCATAACCCGACGCTGAAGCATTACATCGATCTGCTGACGCAGACGCATTTTCTGCTGTGGACCTGGAACACGATGCTGGTAGCAATCGTGTCCACGGGAATTTCGCTCGTCCTCGGCGTCATGCTGGCTTACCCGCTCGCGCGCATGCGCTTCGCCGGCGCCGGGTTGATCGCGATGACAGTGGCGGCGATTTATCTCGTGCCGCAGCCATTGCTGTTCATCCCGCTCGCCGATGTGATCACCCGGCTCGATCTCGGCAACACGCTGACGGCAGTTATTTTGACTTATCCGACGATGCTGGTGCCGTTCTGCGCCTGGCTCTTGCTCGGCTATTTCAAGACCGTGCCCAAGGAGCTCGAGGAGGCGGCGCGGATCGACGGCGCCAGCCGGCTGCAGACGATGCGGCGGATCTTTCTGCCGTTGTGCACGCCCGGTTTCATCTCGGCCGGCATTTTCGCCTTCACCCTGTCGCAGAACGAGTTTCTCTACGCGCTGATCTTTCTGACCAAGAGCTCGGTGCGCACCGTGCCGGTCGGAGTCATCGCCGAGCTGATCCGCGGCGACGTGTTCTATTGGGGCCAATTGATGGCAGGCGCCCTGTTGGGCTCGATCCCGGTCGCCATCATCTATTCCTTCTTTGTCGAGCATTACGTCGCCGGCCTGACCTCGGGCTCGGTCAAAGGATGAGTGTCCTCATGGGCAGATATAACCGGCGCCGCTCGGGTTCTTGAAGCAGCCGACCGATTCTGGGAAGAGGTGTTTGGGGAGCCACAGCACGACATCGGGGAGAAAAATGCACCCGGCGATCGTCGCAAAAAAGACGACATAGATCGACAATGAGGCGCGCAATGCCTGCGAGAACCGCACTCCGATGAATTTCGAGGCCATCAATAGAGCCAGGCCGTAAGGCGGGGTGATCAGGCCGAAAGCGAGCGTCACGATCAGCACGACCCCCATATGTACCGGGTTGATCCCGCCGATTTCGGTCAACGCCGCGACGATCGGCATGAAGATGACGATGCACGGGATCGGCTCGATGAAATCGCCGACAATCGTGAAGAGCGCTACCAGCGCAAACATGATCTTGTACGGGTCGTTGCCGGCCAGGTTGGCGATCCAGCCGGAGACGACGATCGGTCCCCGCAGATAGGCGAGCATCCAGCCGAATGCCGAGGCGGCGCCGATCGTGATCAGCGGCAGCGAATAGATCAGGCCGGCCTGGGCGAAGTCCCGCGGCAGGTGGCGCAGATGCCCGAAATTGAGCAGCGGGATGACGACGAGCAATATATAGACGATCGCGACGACCCCGGCTTCGCGCGGTGCAAACCACCCGGTCATGATGCCGCCCAACAGGATGATCGGGATCATCAGCGGCAATGCCGCTGCCTTGGTCGCCTCGGCAAAATCCCCGAACGAGGAACGCGGCCGCCGGAACCCGGCGGGCCCGAAGAAATAGCAATAGATCATCAGCCCGAAGCCGACCATGAAGCCGGGAACGATGCCGCCGAGAAACAACCCGGCGATCGAGACATTGCCGATCGCGCCATAGACCACCGCCATGATGCTCGGCGGCACCAGATTGGCGATCGTCGCCGCAGCTGCGATCAGTGCCGCGACAAAAGCGGCGTCATAACCCTCCGCCGCCATCGGCTGGGCCATCGTGCGGCTCAATACCGCGACATCGGCCGATGACGACCCCGACATCCCGGAAAAGAACATGCTGAAGACCGTGACAACCTGCGCGAGCCCGCCTCGAATGTGCCCAACCAGCGCCTGGGACAGGTTGGCGATCCGCACCACGACATTGGCTGAGGTCATCAGCTCGCCGACGAGCAGAAAGAATGGCACCGCCATCAACGGCTCCGCATCGATGCCGTTGAACAGTTGGGCGATGATCGAGGGCAGGCTGACCGGAGTGAACAGAGTGCCGATGACGACCCCGGCGATCAATGAAAACGCCACCGGCACGCCGAGGTAGCCGAAGATCAGAAACAATATCGCCATCGCCGACACGATCAGCCCGTTGGCCGTCATGTCGAGAGGTGCTCCCTGCCATATCGCTCGATCGCGGATTCGGCGTCATGACCGGCGAAGCCGTTGCGCCAGCCATTGACGAGCTGTTCGACCGTAAACAGCGCAATCAGCGCGCCCGACAGCGGGATCGCGGCATAAAGCGAAGCAAGCGGGGTCATCGACGGCATGCGGAAATTGCCGAACCCGGCGAGGAAGTTGAGGTAGCCGAAATAGACCATGCAGAGCGCCGCGCCGAGCATGACGAGGCGATTGAATGTCTCGACGAGAAGCCGCGTCCGCCCGGTCATTGCCTCGGTGATCGCAGAAAGGCAAAGGTGGTCATTGCGCCGCGTCGCCGCTGCCGCGCCGATGAACACGCCGTAGACGAAAAAGGTCATCGTGACCTCTTGCAGCCACAGCCACGGGCGGCCCAATGTGCGGGTCACTACATCGAAGAAGACGGTCGTGCTGAACCCGGCCAACGTGACCCCGCACAGGATCATCAGGATCTGCTCGACTGGGTCCAGCGCCCGCCATTTCAGATGGCGGTCTCTCTCCAGCACCAGCGAGTACCGCCGCGTCATAGAGTGGTGCCCAGAGAGTAGCCCCTCACCCTCCCGCAGACGCGGGCAAGATACCCTCACCCGCCTCGCTGCACTCGGCACCCTCTCCCGCAGTGCGGGAGAGGGGCTGCCACCCATTCAGCGCGAAGCTCCTCTCCCGCACCGCGGGAGAGGGGGGACCCAGCCCGCAGGGGTGGGTGGGTGAGGGCAACCTTTTCAACCGTTTGCCACTCGCATTTTCATGGCAGGCGCGTCGCGCTGTGAAGACCATGGTATCTCTAATGGACGTTTCTAACCAATTGCAGCACTTTGACGGCGCCCGCTCCCAGCTGCTGCGTCAGCTGATCCTGGAGGGGCTCGGCCTCCTTGACGAACCCTGACTTATCGACGTCCTTGACGAATTTCACACCCATCTTTTCGAGCCGCGCCATCGAGTCGTGCTCCAGGCCAAAGGCCTTATCCGGCATCGTGCGACCGACCTCGTCGGCCGCTGTCTGCACCCAATGCTTCTGTTCGTCGGTGAGACTGTTCCACACCTTGTCGCTGACCCAGATGACGTTGTTGTTGGCCTCGTGCTCGGTCAGCGACATGATCGGCGCGACCTCGTAATGCTTGTTCATCTGGTAGACGTTGATCCCGTTCTCGGCGGCCTCGACGACACCGGTCTGCAATGACGTGTAGACATCGCCAAACGGCATGTGGACGGTTTGTGCGCCATAAGCCGGGAACATCGTATCTTCGGTCGCTGTCGCCTGGACCCGCACCTTGACGTTCTTCAGATCGCTCAGACTATGGATCTCGCGCTTGCTGTAGATATCCCGGAAACCCATCGTACCGAGCGCCAGGGTGTGAGCGCCTTGGACCTTTGAATTCATCATCTCCGTGAACGCTGCGACCACCGCGGGGTCGGCGAGCGCTTTTTTCAGATGATCTTCCGAGCGAAACACGAAATGGATCGAAAATACCCCGGCTTCCGGCTGCACGGTCGCCGAGTTGGCCGTCGAGGTAATCGCGAAATCGATGTCGCCGGTCCGCAATTTCTGCAGGACCTGGGGCTCCTGGCCGAGCTGCGCTCCCGGGAACTGGTCGATGACCATCGTCCCCGTGCTCAGCTCCTGCAGTTTGTTGGCAAAGGTATCGGCGGCGATCCCGTAGGCCGTCGTATGGGGCTGGTCGTAGGCAAAGCTGAAATGACGCGGCTCGGCGGCCTGGGCTCCGATCGACGCCGCCGTGGCGAAGAACAGCACGGTGGCCAGAAGAATGGTATTGCTGCGCATTCGGGTGCCTCCCTCAGTCTCATTGTCGTCGTTACCCCCGCAGAAGCGGGGGCCAGGGGATCGGCCGCAAGACCCTTGCGATCCTGGATCCTCGCTTTCGCGGAACGGCTCTTACATCTCGGCGTAGGTGCCGTTCTTCCAGATGTAGAAGACGTATTTCGGGTCGGTGACATCGCCTTTCTTGTCCCAGGTCAAGGGGCCGACGACGGTCTGCACGGTCATCGAATGCAATGCCTTCGACAGATCGTCGACCTTGACCGACTTGGCCTTCTCCGCCGCCGCGGCGAAGGCTTGGATCGCGGCGTAGGTATAGAGCGTGTAACCCTCGGGGTTGTACGGCGGCTTTTCGGCCATGAATTTGTCGACGACTGCCTTGGCCGCAGGGACCTTGCGCGGATCGGGCGGGAAGGTCATCAGGGTTCCTTCACCCGAAGGTCCGGTGATCTTCCAGAACTCCTCGGTCACCAGCGCGTCGGCGCCGATGAACTGCGCCTGCAAACCCTGGTCGCGCGCCTGGCGGACGATCAGCCCGCCCTCGGTCTGGTAGCCGCCGAAATAGATCACATCGATCTTTTCTTGCTTCATCTTGCTGACCAGCGCGGTGAAGTCCTTGTCGCCCTGGGTGATCGCTTCGTACATCGTCTCCTTGAGCCCCGCTTTGTTCATCGCCTTCATCGTCTCGTCGGCGATGCCTTTGCCATAGGCGGTCTTGTCGTGGACGATCGCGACATGCTTTCCTTTGTAGTGATCGGCGAGAAACTTGCCGGCGACGGCGCCCTGCGCATCGTCGCGCCCGCAGGCGCGGAACACATTGTTCCAGCCCTTCTTTGCCGCATCATCGGTCAGGGCCGGGTTCGTCGAGGCCGGGGTCATCTGCAGAACGCCCGCCTCGTTGTAGACCGCCGAAGCCGGGATCGACGCCGATGAGCAATAATGCCCGGCGACAAAAACGACCTTCTTCCCGACCACGTCGTTGGCCGCCGCCACCGCCTGCTTCGGATCGCACGCGTCATCGGCGATGATCAGGTCGAGTTTCTTGCCGAGCACTCCGCCCTTGGCGTTGATGTCGGCGACCGCCATCTCGGCGCCCCGCTTCATCTGCTCGCCGAGCGCGGCATTCGACCCGGTGATCGGCCCGACCACCGCGATCGGGATGCTCTGCGCGTTGGCGACACCGGCGGTCAATGCAAGCACCGCCGCCAAGATGACCGAACGGACCAAGTCTTTCATGAGATCTCCCCGTTACTGCGTTCGAGTTAACTCTAGCACGACCGAATGCTCACTGCCGACCTCCTTCGAGATAGGCGGACCGGACCTCGGGGTCGGCCAGGAGTTCGGGCCCGGTGCCGCTCACGGTGATCCGTCCGGTCTGCATCACATAACCGCGATGGGCCAGGCGCAGCGCGTGGTGGGCGTTCTGCTCGACCAGGAGAACAGTCATGTTCTGCCGCTCGTTGATCTCGCGGATGACGCCGAAGATCTGCTTGACGATCAGCGGCGCCAGGCCGAGCGACGGCTCATCGAGCAGCAGGAGGCGGGGCCGGCTCATCAATGCGCGCCCAATCGCCAGCATCTGCTGCTCGCCTCCAGACAAGGTGCCGCCGCGCTGTCCTTGCCGCTGGTGCAGGATCGGGAACAACCCGAAAACGCGGGCGAGATCCTCGTCGAAGCAGCCAGGATCGGCGGAAGTCGCCCCCATCTGCAGGTTTTCGAGCACGGTCATCCGCGGAAAGATTCGTCGCCCTTCCGGCGCCTGGGCGATCCCGCGCCGGACGATTTCGAAGGTCTCGAGCCGGGTGATGTCTCGCCCGTCGAACAGAACCCGGCCGCGCGCTGCCCGCGGCCGGCCGCAAACCGTCATCAGCAAGGTCGATTTGCCGGCGCCGTTGGCGCCGATCAAAGCGACGATCTCGCCGGCGCCGACCTCGAGATCGACCCCTCTGCAGCGCTTCGATGTTGCCATAGAAGGCGTGGACCTCGCGAGATCGTGAGCATCAGAGACTCATCCGGAGAGCGTCTCCGCCCTTGGAGACGAGCCGCTTCGCGGCCTCCTCGGGATGAGGCATTGGTTCGTTAATGCCATCAGCGGCCTACCTCATGCTGAGGAGCGCCCGCAGGGCGCGTCTCGCTGCACGCGTGACTGCACTGAGCCCGGTTTCTTCGACATTCTCGATTTCGTCCTCTCCGAGATAGGCCTTGATCACTTCGGGGTCGGCGCGCACCTCGGCCGGAGTGCCGTCGGCGATCTTGCGGCCGTAATCGAGCACGATCACGTGGTCCGAAATGCCCATCACGACGCTCATGTCGTGCTCGATCAGCAGGATGCCGATCTGCTCCTCGTCACGTACGCCGAGCAGCAGATCGTTGAGCTCGGCGGATTCGCGCGGATTGAGACCGGCGGCGGGCTCGTCGAGGCACAAGAGGGCGGGGCCGGTGCACAACGCTCGGGCGATCTCCAGCCGGCGTTGCGCGCCGTAGGGCAGCGCCGCCGCCAGCCAGTCGGCGCGGTCGGTCAAGCCGATCCGGTCGAGCCAATGCCGCGCGCGCTCGACGGCGGCCCGCTCCGCGGCGCGGTAACGCGGGAGGCCGATGAGCCCGGCGAGCGAAAAGACGCTCGCTTTCATCAGCGGGTTGTGTTGGGCGACGATCAGGTTTTCCAGAACGGTCATCCCGGCGAACAGCCGGATGTTCTGAAAGGTGCGGGCAATGCCGGCGCGGCGCACAATGCGGAACCCTTCGATGCGCTCGAGCCGCAGGATCTCGCTGCCCCTGTGCATGGCGAGCCGTCCGGCGCTCGGCCGGTAGAAGCCGGTCAGGCAGTTGAAGACGGTGGTTTTGCCGGCGCCGTTCGGCCCGATGATCGCGGTGATCTCACCGCGATAGGCGGCAAAGGAAACATCATCGACCGCAACCAGCCCGCCGAAGCGCATCGTCAGATTTTCGACCGCAAGCAGTGGGACCGCGCTCCCGGCGCCGGTCATCGGCTAATGCCGAGGCGTAACGTCGGCTCACGATGGGCGATCAGCCCACGCGGCCGCCATACCATGACGCCGACCATCGCTGCGCCAAAAATCAACATGCGGAACTCGGCAAAGGCTCGGCCGAATTCGGGCAGGCTGACGAGCAGGATCGCCGCCAGCACGACCCCCATCTGGCTCCCCATCCCGCCGAGCACGACAATCGCGAGGATCGTCGCCGAATTCGATGAAGGTAAAGCTCTCCGGGCTGATAAAGCCCTGCCGCGTCGCGAAAAAGCAGCCGGCAAATCCGCCGAACATCGCGCCGATCGCAAAGGCGGAGAGCTTGACGGTGGTCGGGTTGATGCCGAGCGCACGGCAGGCCACCTCGTCCTCGCGCAAGGCCTCCCACGCCCGCCCGATCGGCAATTGGCGGATCCGCAGCGTGAAGGCGTTGGTCACCAGCGCCATCGCCAGGATCACGAAATAGAGAAAGATGACGCGCTGGTCGGGCGAGAATTCGAGCCCGAAGAATTGATGAAAGGTGGTAGCCCCTTCAGGCGCCGAGCGGGCGAATGGCAAACCGAAGAAGGATGGCCGCGGGATCTCTCGAGATGCCGTTCGGGCCGCCGGTTAGCGGGGCCCAGTTCAACAATACGATGCGGATGATCTCGCCAAAGCCGAGCGTGACGATCGCGAGATAGTCGCCGCGCAGGCGCAATACCGGAAAGCCGAGGATGATCCCAAAGCTCGCCGCCACCAGACCGGAGAACGGCAACGCTTCCCAGAACGCTAAAGCCGAGGTCGCGCGCCAGCAGACGCAAAAGTATAGGCGCCGACCGCATAAAACGCGACGTAGCCGAGATCGAGCAATCCCGCCAGCCCGACGACGACATTGAGACCCCAGCCGAGCATCACATAGATCAGCACGGTCGTGCCGAGATCGACCAGATAGCGCGACGAGAACGGCAGGAAAGGCAGGGCGACAGCAAACCCGATCCCGACAAGGGTGATCGGCAGCGACCTGGCGATTGCCCCAGGCGGCGAGGGACGTGAGCACCCTTGCCCTGCCGCTTGGCCGGGTTCGATAGAGCTGCTGAAGCACGCGCAACGCGAGGCGGCCGGCAAATACCGCTGCGCCGGCAACTGCGACCCAATCGAAATGGGTGCGGATGCCGAGAGCGCCGCCGCCGATGTCATAGGTCTGCAGGCCTACCAGCGGCAGAGCGAGAAGGACGGCGACCAATGCTGCGAGAACGGCGTCCTTGAGGAGTGGGACCCAGACGACCGGCGGCTCAGCTGAGTTGTCGACGGCGAGCCCTGAGGCAGCCGTCATTAAACCTTCTCCACCTCGGGCCGGCCGAGCAGGCCGGTCGGACAAAAGACCAGCACCAGGATGAGCACGACGAAAACCGAGACATCCTTGTATTCGACCGAGAAATACCCTGACCAGAAAGCCTCGATCAGGCCGATCAGGATGCCGCCGAGCATCGCTCCCGGCAGTGATCCGATGCCGCCGAGGACGGCGGCGGTGAACGCCTTGACGCCGGCGAGGAAGCCGATGAAGAAATCGACGACGCCGTAATAGAGGGTGACCATCAGCCCGGCGACCGCGGCGAGCGCCGCGCCCATCACAAAGGTCAGCGAGATCACCCGGTCGACATCGACGCCGAGCAACGCCGCCATCCTCATATCCTGCTCGCAGGCTCGCTGCGCCCGGCCGAGCGGCGTCGCCGCGATCAAGGTCGTGAAGCCGATCATCAGCGCCAGGGTCAGCAGCATGATGAGGAGCTGCAAATAGCTGAGTCGAACCGCAAAGCCGCCGCTTTCGAAAACCGTGAACCCGCCCTGGACGACGGGCGGCATCGGTTTGACCCGCGCGCCCTGGAAGATCTGCACGTAATTCTGCAGAAAGATCGACATGCCGATCGCCGAGATCAGCGGCGCCAGGCGAAACGAGCCGCGCAGCGGGCGGTAGGCGATCCGCTCGACCGCCCAGCCATAAATCGACGTGAAGAACATCGTCGTCATCAGGACGATCGCCAAAGCGAGCGGAACATAAGTGACGCCGGCCAGGCCCAGCACCAGAAAAGCAATGATCGAGATAAAGGCGCCGACCATGTAGATCTCGCCATGGGCGAAATTGATCATGCCGATGATGCCGTACACCATCGTGTAGCCGATCGCGATCAACCCATAGATCGATCCCAGGGTCAGACCGTTGATCAGCTGCTGCAGAAAATATGCCATCCCTGACCGATGACGTTGGCCGGCCTCGCCCACACCGGCGCAAACCTTATGCGCAAGCCGGTTGCAATCGCAAGGCAGCCCCGCCGAACGAGTGCGGGGCATTTGTTTCATTACGCTACCGTGGCGGCCGCAGTGAGATGCCGTATTTCGCGTAAATCGTTTCAACCGTGCCGTCTGCGCGAAGCCGATCGAGCGCCGCGTCGATCGCCGCGAGGAGCTGCTCGTCCGGCTTACGAATCCCGACCGCCGCATTCCAGACGAGGTCGCGCTCCGCCTCGTCCGGCGGCAGGATCGCGAATCCCTCGGAAGGATGGGTCAGATTGTAGTAGGCGGCGGAAAGCGGGGTCACCGCGGCGGCATCGATCTCCCCCGCTGCGAGGGCCGCGAGCATGTCCTCTTCGAAACCAAAGGTAGAGGTTCGCACGTGCCGTTGGTTGAGCAACATGGCTGCGACAGAACCGACCTGCACGCCAACCTTGGTGTGGTCGTTCAGGCTGGCAAAGGCGGTGATGGCGCTCTCGCGCGGCACCGCCAACCCCACGCCGCTGCGATAATAGGGTTTGGAGATTCTCAGCCCGGTATCGGCCTGCGCCTCGGGATCGGCAATCGCGTCGAGGATGATATCGCAATCCGCCCGGAAGACCTGGGAGGGGACGACAATCCACTCCATCACCAACGAGACGCCGAGCTCTTCGGCAAGCATCTCGCCGAGCTCGATCTGAAACCCCGGCGGGTTCCCTGCTTTGCTGGCGTAGGGCAGGGAATTGGGATGAGCGCAGAGATGGAGCGCGCCGGCGGCTCGGATCATCTCCAGCGACCGCGCTGGAGCAGCGTCGATTTGCCAGATGGAGCAGGCAATGGCCAAGCTGAGGATGCGGAGCGTCAGCCTCATACCTGGCCCTCGGGTTTGAGCTCGCGGATGTATTTGACGATCGCGTCGATATCGGCGTCGCTGAGCATCTGACCAAAGGCCGGCATCGCGCCCTCCTTGCCGTTCTTGATGCGGTCGCGGAGGAACTCGTCGGTTCGTTGCGTCCCCATCAGTTGCGGGCCTTTTCCGGCGGCGCGCCCCCCATCGCCATGGCAGAAACCGCAAGTCGAGGCAAACAACGCCTGGACATCGATGGTGGACAGCCCGGACGGGCTGGTCGCGGGCTGCGTCATCGCCGCGATGGCGCTCAACGCGACACTAAGGCCGGCAAGCCACGGCCACGTCTGAAAAACGAGCGTCGGGCAGCCTCCGTGGCCTATTTCAGGCCATAGACGACAAGCACGCCCTCGTCCCGCGGCATGCTCTTGTAGGGCTCGCCGAAAGTTGGGGCGTAGTCGTCACTGGCCATGCCGCCAAAGCCCGCCACGACAGCGACGTACTGCTTGCCGCCGGCTGCGTAGCTGATGATGCCGCCCTGATGCCCGAGACCGTCGCCGTGGCTCCACAGCTCGGCCCCGGTTGTCGCGTTATAGGCGTGCACCGTGCCCCGCGAATTGGGGACGAACACCAGATTGCCGGCGGTCGACATGATGCTCGCAAGCGGCGGCTCGGGAAACCGCACCTCCCATTTCTTGACGCCGGTTATCGGGTCGCGCGCATCGAGGTGGCCGTAGATCTCGCCTCCCGGCGGCGGCGCGATCTTGAAGGTGGCACCGAGGTTCAATTGCGCCTGCGGTTCGGTGATCGGGGTCGTCTTCACCACTTCGAGCGTCATGCACCATTCCTGGCCCAGCTTGTAGTACATCCCCGTCGCCGGATTGTAGGAGCCTGAGTTCCAGCTGACCCCGCCCGAAATGTGCGGGCAAAGGGGCTCGGCGACCTTGCCCGCCTGAAAGTCGCGGCGGCCGATCAGCTCCCCAGTCTTCGGGTCGATCGTCTTCACGAAGTTGATGTTCTTGACGAGCGGCCATACGTTCTGGACCTTCGCGTCCGCACGATCGTAAACAAAAATGAAGCCGCTCTTGTTCGGATGGACGACGTAATGCTTGCCGTCGCGGTCCAGCATCACGAATTCACCGACGGCGCTGTCGAAATCCCACGTATCGTGCGGCAGCTCCTGGTGATAGAATTTGAGCTGTCCGGTATCGACATCGAGCCCGATCACCGACGTCGTGTAAAGATTGTCGCCCGGCCGGGCACCACTCGTCCTGTAATCCGGACCGGACCAGTCGTAGAGCGGCGCCGGGTTGGCGGTACCCCACCACACCGTATTGCTGGCTGTGTCGAAAGTGCCGGGCATCCAGCCGCCGCCACCACCGGTCCTCCAGGACTCGTTGCCCCAGGTCTTCAGCGCTCGTCCGTGCCGCCGACAGTGAGAAACTCCCATTTCTTCTGGCCGGTTGCGGCGTCGACGCCGCAGATCGGGCCGCGATAGGGCCACTCGCCGCCCTGGGCGCCGATCACGACCGTACCCTTTGCATAAAGCGGGGCGCCGGTGAACCCGACGGTGAGCTTCTGCGAGTTGATCAGCTTGGTGTCCCAAAGCGGCTTGCCGGTCTTCATGTCGAGGGCGATAAGCCGCCCGTCGACCGTCCCGACAAATACTTTGCCCTCGCCGATGGCCGCGCCGCGATTGTAGGGGGAGTGGGTCTGCCGGGCGACCAGCGCCTCGTCGAGCTCGGGAATGTAAGACCAGATCACCTTCCCGGTGGCGCCGTCGAGCGCAAAGGTTCGGCTGTGCGAGCCGGTGTAATAGAGCACGCCGTCGACGGCGAGCGGCATCGATTGCAGCCCGCGGGTAGAGCGGCCAGGGACGTGAATCCACGCGACCTCGAGATCACGCACATTACCCGTGTTGATCTGGTCGAGCGGGCTGTAGTGATAAGATTTGTAAGATCCGTGATAGGTCAGCCAGTCATTTGCGCTGCCCGCATCGATCAGCGCCGTGTCGACCGGCTGAGCGATCGCCATCGGTCCGCCGATCGTCATTCCGATCGCCAGGACGACCATCCCGGTTACCCTTGCGACTTGCCCGAGCATCGTTTCCTCCCCCGATGAAGACCACTCGTCTCCTGATGTGGACAAGCGCCTGGGTAATCCGATCACGAGCGCCGGTCCGTTTCAATAACCATCTTCACTGCCGCGAAACAAACCGGCCGGACGGGAGATGCTCAACCCGGTTCGAGGCTTTATAATGGGGCATCCGACCGCCGACCTGCGAGATCTTCGATGACCACCGCCCCACTCTTCGCCCAATCGACCCCCGCTCCGGCGGACGCCGATTTCGACTGGGCCGATCCGCTGCTGCTCGACGACGCGCTGAGCGAGGAGGAGCGGATGGTGCGCGACAGCGCGCACGCCTATTGCCAGGAGAAGCTCTTTCCGCGGGTGCTCGAAGCCAACCGGCACGAGCGCTTCGACCGCGAGATCATGAACGAGATGGGGGCGCTCGGCTTTCTCGGATCGACGATCGAGGGTTACGGCTGCGCCGGGGTCAATTACGTCTCTTACGGGCTGATCGCGCGCGAGGTCGAGCGGGTCGACAGCGGCTATCGCTCGGCGATGAGTGTGCAGTCGAGCCTCGTCATGCACCCGATCCACGCGTTCGGCACCGAGGCGCAGCGGCAGAAATACCTGCCCAAGCTGGCGTCGGGCGAGTGGGTCGGCTGCTTTGGGCTGACCGAGCCCGACCACGGGTCCGACCCCGCCGGCATGACCACCCGCGCGACCGCGGCGCCAGGCGGCTACCGGCTGCGCGGCGCCAAGATGTGGATCACCAACTCGCCGATCGCCGATGTCTTTGTCGTGTGGGCCAAGACCGAGGACGAAGTGATCCGCGGCTTCATCCTGGAAAAGGGCATGAAGGGGCTCAGCGCCCCGAAGATCGAGGGCAAGTTCAGCCTGCGCGCGTCTGTCACCGGCGAGATCGTCATGGATGACGTGTTCGTCCCCGAGGAGAACCTGCTGCCGGGCGTCAGCGGGCTGCGCGGCCCGTTCTCGCTGTCTCAACAGCGCCCGCTACGGGATTGCCTGGGGCTCGCTCGGCGCCGCCGAGTTCTGCTGGCACGCGGCGCGCAACTATACGCTCGACCGCCGGCAGTTCGGGCGCCCGCTCGCCGCCAACCAGCTGATCCAGAAAAAGCTCGTCGACATGCAGACCGAAATAACTCTCGGCCTGCACGCTTGCCTGCGCCTCGGACGGCTCAAAGACGACGGGCGCGACACGCCCGAGATGGTCTCGATCCTGAAGCGCAACAATTGCGGCAAGGCGCTCGACATCGCCCGCACCGCCCGCGACATGCACGGCGGCAACGGCATCGCCGACGAGTACCACGTGATCCGCCACGTGATGAACCTGGAGGCCGTCAATACCTATGAAGGCACGCACGACATCCACGCCCTGATATTGGGGCGCGCGCAGACCGGCATCGCCGCCTTTGCGGGCTAGCCCCTCAGTCACAACCCCCTCCTCCGGCAAGGAACATAGGCCATGCCGTCACGATCTACCACAACCCGCGCTGCAACACCTCGCGCAAGACCTTGGCGTTGCTGCGCGAAAAGGGCGTCGAGCCCGAGATCGTCGAATATCTGAAAGCGCCCTATACGGCGGCCCAGCTGAAGCACCTTCTCACTCAGCTGAAGATGCCGGCGAGTGCGCTCGTCCGCAAAAAGGAGGCCGCGGCCGCGGGCATCGATCCGAAGAGCTTGCCGGAAGAGGAGCTGATAGCCGCGATGGTCAAGAACCCGATACTCGTCGAGCGGCCGATCGTCGTCTCCGGCGGCAAGGCTGCGCTCGGCGGCCGCCAGAGGCCGTGCTGTCGGTGCTCTAGCCGCGCCCTTAGTCGCGCGGCGTCTTCGGCCGTGTACTCGGCGGCGCAGAATGTGCCGCCCTGGTAATGCTCGGCGATCGGGTCGGCCGGCTGGCCCGCTTCGGCGGCGAGCACCGCCTCGGCATAGGGCTCGGAATCGTCCTGCGGCCGGTAGCCGAGCCGCACGGCGTTCGAATTGTCGTACCAGGAACGCCGGTTGTTTGAGACGCCATAGACGATCTCGTAGCGGACATCGGGATGCTCGAGCCCGATGCGCACGAGTTGGGTATAGTCGCGCGGGCTGATCCAGATCGATAGCCGGCGCTTGTCGATCGGCTTCTCTCCGAAATTCCCGATCCGCGTGCACAGCACGCCAATTCCGTGCTTGTCGGAATAGAGGCTGGCGAGCGCCTCGCCGAAGGCTTTGCTGACCCCGTACCGACTGTCGGGCCGCGGCACGACGCGGTGGTCGATGTGCTGCTCGCGCGGATAGAAGCCGACCGCGTGGTTGCTGGTGGCGAAGACGATGCGTTTGACGCCGGCGCGGCGTGCCGCCTCGAAGACATTATAAAGACCGATGAGGTTGCCCTCTAGGATCACCGGCCACTCGTTCTCGCCCGAGATCCCGCCGAGGTGGACGATGCCGTCGACGTCGGCGACCATCCGCTCGACAGCCGTCATGTCGGAGAGTTCGGTGCGATCGACTTCCTCCCCTTCGCGGGCCGGCGCCAATGCGACCCGATCAGAAAGCCGCAGGATCGGATAGAGGCCTTGCAAGGTCTCCCGCAGTGAGCGGCCGATGCCGCCGCCTGCCCCGGTAATCAGGACTCGTTTCATCAGCTCTTCCTCCGCTTTCACTCGCGGCTTCACCAAAGCGCGCCCCGCGACGAACGGCTCGGGAAACCCGCGGCTTGTTCATCCTTTTGCAATGTAAGGGCTTCAAGATTAGCAATCATCAGAGTGTTTCGGGTTTGGGGCGACATAGCAAGTGGAGATCAGGAAGAATTGCAGTCTTAGGCCGAGCTGAAGCGATTTTGGCGCAGCGGCCCGAGCGCAGGGCTGCACCATGACCTCCCATGTTTTGTTTGCTGCACGATTTTAACGTGCGCCGGGCTAGATGGAGCCCAAGCGGCCCCACCCTGGACATCGGATGCGAGAAACTTCGATGGGCGTCAGCTTTATAAGCTATATTTAACTACGAACCGGCAGGCGACATCTACATTGCCAATCTGGTGCCTGGGTGCTATAGCAGTTTTCTGATGGCAATAGCCGGCTGTGAATGAATGATCGACGATCATAGTTTTGGCGGTAAGCATTTGCCTCGGAAAATATTAATGCGGGTTGGGAACGCGGGGCGGGAGTAGGAAGTGCATCGCGTTTTTATCGGAGCTTTATTGGCCGCTGCCGTGCTCTCGACGGCGGGATGCGGCGGCGCACCCGAGCTGCCGCCGGCGCCGCCGGCTTCCTCGTTGCCATCGGCCGAGTACCGCATCGGTCCCGGGGACAGTTTGAATATCTTCGTCTGGCGCAATCCCGAGCTGACGGTCACGGTGCCGGTGCGGCCGGACGGGCGCGTTTCGATACCGCTCGTCGAAGATGTCGTCGCGATCGGCAAGACTCCGACCTCCCTCGCCCGCGAATACGAGCAGCGGCTCGGCAAATACATCCGGGAGCCGCTCGTCACGGTCATCGTTTCGGGCTTCGTCGGTCCGATCCCCGACCAGGTGCGCATCATCGGCGAAGCAGCGCAGCCGCGCTCGATTCCCTATCGCGCAGATATGACGGTGCTCGACGCGATGATCGCGGTCGGCGGGCTTACCAGATATGCCGCGGGGAACGACAGCCTCATTATCCGCACGGTCAATGGCGTACAGACCACTTACGCGGTGCACCTCAGAGACTTGATCCGGGATGGTGACATAACCAGCAATGTCGCGCTTCAGCCGGGCGACATTCTGATTATTCCACAACGGCTGTTTTAACCTATGCCGTCTTTTGGCCGGAGCGGCCGGTTGTCACCGGGGGGACTGCAGCACAAATCGTCCGGAACGGATGATTGACCTCGTTCCACAGGGTTGGAGCCGTTCATGAGGTTTCTACCGCCGCAAGCCATACCGCTCCTGCACGCAGTGTGGCGCCATAAATGGCTGGGCGTCGCAACGGCGTGGCTCGTCTGCACCGCCGGATGGATCGGTGTGGCGCTCGTGCCGACGAAATACGAATCATCGGCGCGGGTCTATCTCAATGCCGATCCCCTGTTGACGCCGTTGCTGAAGGGCTTGGCGGCCGATACCGATCCGACTCGCCAGCTCGATTTTATGCAGCGAACACTGCTGAGCCGGCCGAACCTGGAGCAACTCGTCCGACTGACCGATCTAGACATCGGAGTTACAAACGCTGAGCAAAAGGAGGCGCTGTATAAGCGATTGGCGAGCGACATCTCGGTCGCGCCGATAACGCTGAATTTGCTGACCCTGTCTTATCGCGACCAGGATCCCAACACGGCGAAGAACGTCGTTCAGGCGCTGCTGACGATCTTCGCCGAGAAGACGGCGGGAAGCAGCCGAGCCGACATGGACAACGCGCAGCGTTTCCTGGACAGCGAGATCAACTCGTATCGAGACCAGTTGCGGGCCGCCGAGAAACGGCGATCAGACTTGGCGCAAAAATACCCGGACATAGTCTCCAACCGCACCCCGGACTCGGGAGCGGACGGAGACGGTAACCTCAGCCGTCTCGACCAGACACGCGCGCTCGTTGCACATCTCAAGCTCGATCTCGCGGATGCGGTGACGAAGCGGGACGCGATGCAGAAGGAGCTGGACGCGGTCCCGGCGATGCTGAGCGTCGAAAGAGCACCGCAGGTAATCGTCACCGGCGGCCGGCTGTCCCCAATCGACGAGCGATTGCAGGAGCTCCGCCGCAACCTTGACACGATGCTGCTGAAGTACACCGAAGACCATCCGGATGTGAAGGCCACTCGAAAACAGATTGCACAGATCGAGGCCGAGGCAGCGAAAGCGTCGGGCGGCGCCGGAAAATCCGGCGGCGGCACGTCGAAAGGCGAAGTCGCCAACTCGGTCTATGAGCAGATCAAACTCAGACTGGTCGACGCCGAGGCAGCGGTGAAGGCCGTGCAGCGGCGGCTCGACGAGGCTCAATCCGATGAGGAGCGGATCCAAAAAGTCGCCGCTTCGGCACCGGGCGTGCTGGTGCAAGCACAAGATCTCGACCGCGACTATTCGATCCTGAAGCGAAACTATCAGGAACTGGTGGCGCGGCGCGAAGCCACTGCGATCGCCAACGCCGCCGACACAAAGACCGAGAAAATCCAGTTCCGCATTGTCGATCCCCCGCAGGTGCCGATCCTTCCGGCCGCTCCCAACCGTCCTATGCTGGTTTCCATGGTGCTGCTTTTCGGAATTGGCGGTGGTCTAGCCGTGCCTTTGGCGTTGACCCAGATCGACCGCTCGTTCGCTACGATCGGCCAGTTGCGCAACCTGGGGCTGCCGATACTCGGAAGCGTATCCCGGCTGTCGCTCGGAGCGGCCCGGCGGCGTGCGGTGATCCAATTGGCGGGTGTATGCGCGAGCGCGTTCCTCCTGATCGCGGTATATGGAACCTTGATCGCTTTGAGCATGGGGCTGCGGACGATGGGCATCTCTTAAAATGGCCGAAACGGTTGGACTGATAGAAAGGGCAGCGGCACTGCTGCGCCATCAGGAAACTCCCGAGCCCGCCGCGCCCATCACGCCCCGCAAGGCCACCGGCGGGCCGGCTTTAACGCCCGCCGGTCCGGAGCTGGTGCTCGATCGCGGCAGGCTTGCCGGTTTCGGGATCGCCATCCCGTCCGCTGCCCGTTCGCGGACAGTGGAGGAATTCCGCCTCATCAAGCGAAATCTGGTTGGCGCGTGGTCGCAGAAGGATTTGATGGCCGACCCTCGCGCAAGTCGGCTGATCATGGTGACGAGTGCACGGCCGGGCGAGGGCAAGACGTTCACCGCGCTCAACCTGGCTCTGGCGTTCGCATCCGAACGCAGCGTCAAGGCGCTGCTTGTCGATGTCGACACGCAGCATTCCACAATGCCGGGAATCCTCGGGATCGAAGGAAACAAGGGCATCGTCGACGTGCTCGCGGGGAACCTCGAACCCCCGGAAGTGCTGATCCAGACTAACATTCCCAATCTGATGATCCTGCCGGCGGGGCGAGGTGGGCCGCACGTACCCGAACTGCTGTCGAGCCCGGAAATGGAGGCCCTGCTGGACGACATGACTCAGCGGCTTCCCGATCACTACCTCATCATCGACACGCCGCCCTGCATGGCGAGCAGCGACGCCGCGGCGTTGGCGCCGTTGGTCGGACAAATCGTGTTCGTCGTCGAAGCGAACAACACCCAGCAAGGAGAGATCGAAGCCGCACTCAGCACGCTCAGTACCTGTCCCCGAATTAGCCTTCTGTTGAACAAGAGCGATAGCCTGGGGACCGAGCATTTTGGCTCCTACGGGTACAATTATCACTCCGCCGATAGCGGGAGCGATGAGCGGCGCTCGGCCGAAATCGCATAGGGGCCTTGCGGCAGGCGCATTTTGGCAGAGGCACTTTGCTCTGTGGCTGCTGCTGTTCCCCGGCACCGCAGCGATCCCTGCGGCAGCGCAGACGAACGAGGGCGGAGCATCAAGCTCGTCCGGCGCGGCCGGTCCCGAGGCTGGCCCGGCCGTTACCGGCGGCGCAGCTGTAACGACGCCGGCGCTGCCCGGCGCGGCACCTGACACTTTGCCGCCTCCGTCGATCGGTGGGTATGGTTTTCCGAACCCGGCGGCGGCGCCCTATTCGGTCAATAACCAAGTCCCGACCCTGACCTCTCCTCCGACGCTCCAGCTGCAGCCTTACGCTGGGGTCGTGCCGCTTCAGGCCTACGATCCAAACGCGCCGGCTGTCCTGATCCGGCCCAACCTGTTTCGCTCGGCGAGACCTTCACCGACAACGTCAATTACGTCCATTCTCCCGCGGACATTCGCCGCCATCACACAGCTCGGGGCTGGCCTATCGGCCTCGGTGGATACCCCGAGGCTGCAAGCCGTCGCGACTGGTCAAGGGAACCGGATCCATTTATTTGCCGAGCTCGAACTCGACTTTAAACCAGATTTACGGGTCCCTTTATGCAAACGGGCACGGCACGATTTATCCCGACCTGCTGTATGTCGATGCCCAGAGTTCCATAACCCAGTCGACCACCCTGCCCGGCTTTGGTTTCAGAACCTGTCGACATTGCCTAGAAATCAGCAAACTCAGCAATTCATCACCAACATCTCGCCGTATCTGATAAAGTCGTTTCGGTCCACTGTGCCGACACCGAGCTGCGGTACACCTTTCAGCTCGTCGAATTATGGCGGCAACACCGCCGTTACGAGTCTCGCCGTGACCCCCGGGCTGAACAACCTCGCCTCCACGACGATGAACGAAGGAACCTTCATCGCCGCGACCGGTCGAGAATTTTCAGAAAACGTGCTGGCGCGATTTACGGCGGACGCCGCCGAACTCAATGGCTCATTCGCGAACCAAAGCACTCAGGTCAGTGCCTATAACGATTTCCAATACAATTTTACGCCGATGATCGCCGCGCTCGGACGGGCCGGCTATCAGAACCTACGCTATCCTGGTTCCCCGGCGGCGACATTTGCAGGGGCCACTTGGCTAGCCGGCGGACGCATCGGGACGGTAGGGCCGGATCAGCCGGCCTATGTCGCGCTGCAATACGGCAAACAGCAAGGCGTCGTATGGGTTTACCGGCTCGTCCCAGGTCAACATCACGCCCAGCTTGGTATTTTCCGCGAACGCGGTCCAGGGCGTATCCTCGCAGGGGCAATTGTTCGCATCCAACCTCGCGACCTCGACCCTCAGCCCGTCCGGCGGCATCGTCAATCAATCGACCGGTCTGCCAACCACTTTTTCCAGCCCGGGTTTGGGGATATCGAACAATGTCTACCGCCAGCACTTGTTCACCGCCGGGTTGAGCAACTCGCTGCCGCCCAACTACTATTCGCTTTACGGGTCCTATACTGAGCAGCAGTCATTGACGACCGGCGCCGGCGTTCCCACCAAGAGCCTCGGCGTAAATTTCGGTTACTCGCGCGATATTAGGCCGGATGTCAGCGGGTATGCCTCGCTCGGGGTTTTCAACTCGGTCAATTCTCCAACCGTAGTGCCAGGGACCACGACCGTCAATTTTAGCCAAACGGCCAATTTCGACGCCGTTTACGCCACCGTCGGCCTCAACGTATGTTCTGGGGCGCACCCTGACAGGTTCGATCATCTACACTTTCTCGTATAACACGAACGGGACTGTTCTCGCCGGCGGCCGCAACGGCGACGTATTCGTCAATCAATTGCAGTTCCTGTTGAGCAAGACGTTTTAACGACCATGTACGCCAAATTCTACGGCCTTACGATACCGCCCTTTCAGCTCACTCCCGATGCCCGCTTTTTTTTCGAAAGCACGGTGCACCGGCAGGCGATGGCCTATTTGGTGTATGGTCTGCACCATGCCGAAGGCTTCATCATCATCACGGGAGAAGTCGGCGCCGGCAAGACCATCCTGGTCGACAACCTGCTGTCGACAATTGACCAGAGCAATTTCATTGTCGCCAAGATCGTCACTACCCAGCTGGCCGGAGACGACCTGTTGCATTTGGTTGCGGGTGGCTTCGGCATCGCCAAAGAGGGATTGGCGAAGGGGTCGCTGCTACAGCGCATCAACGACTTCGTCCTGGCGCAGCAGCGCAACGGCAGACGCGTATTGCTGATCGTCGACGAGGCGCAGAACCTGTCCTTCGAGGCTCTCGAAGAGTTGCGCATGCTGTCCAACATCGTGGTCGACAGGACGATGGCGTTGCAGAGCTTTCTGCTCGGGCAGCCGCAGTTCCGGTCGATTCTCGGCAGCCCGCGGCTCGAGCAATTGCGGCAACGGGTGACTGCGGCCTACCATTTGGGGCCGTTGAGCGAAGCCGAAACCAAGTCGTATGTCGAGCACCGGCTGCGCCGGGCAGGTTGGAAGGGAGATCCGGAATTCACCGAAGATTGCTTTCCGCTGGTTTACCGTCACACCGGAGGCGTACCTCGGCAGATCAATACCTTGTGTTCGAGGTTGCTGCTCTTCGGCTTCCTGGAGCAACTTCATACGCTTCAAGCCAATGCAGTCGACAAAGTAGCCAAAGACCTGCGTGAAGAAATCGCTGTCGTTACGACCGAGCCCGTCGGCGGTTTGCCCGCCGGCGAGCCAAACGGCAAATCGCAGGCGACCTCTCAAATAGCCGAGCGCCTCAGCATGCTCGAAGAACAAGTCGATCGGCATGGGCGCGTCATCAAGCGCGCGATTGAAATCGCGACCACCTATTTCCAGAGCGACCGGCCGTGAGTCAGCCGACCGAGGCGCTTCGGAAGCTGCCTGGCGACTGGGTGGAGGAGGCCCCGGCCGACTGGCCGGTCGAAGAAGTCTCCCGCAAGCAGATGCGCTACGGTTTCGCCAACGCAATGACGATCGACGTCGAGGATTATTTTCAGGTCGAAGCCTTCGCCTCGACGATTGACCGGAGCGATTGGGAAGGTCTGCCCCGCCGGGTAGAACGCAACACCGAGCGCCTGCTTCAGATCCTGGCCGAGAGCGGGGTCGAAGCGACCTTCTTTATCCTGGGATGGGTAGCAGAGCGGCATCCGCAGCTGGTGCGGCGCGTGGTGGCGGAAGGGCACGAGCTCGCGAGCCACGGCTCCAGCCATATTCGAGTAGACTGCCAGTCGCCCGAAGAATTTCGCGATGACGTGCGCCGCAGCAAGCAGATCCTTGAAGACCTCGCCGGCCTGCCGGTCCGCGGTTATCGCGCTCCGACCTTCTCGATCGGCGGCGCCAGCAAATGGGCCCACGCGATACTCGCGGAAGAAGGCTACTGCTACAGCTCCAGCGTTTACCCGGTGAAGCACGATCTTTACGGCACCCCCCACGCGCCGCGAACACCGTTTTCACCGGTGCCGGGCATGCTGGAAATCCCGCTGACCGCGGTCCGGATGCTGGGGATCGACATACCGGCTTCCGGCGGCGGCTATTTCCGTTTGCTGCCCTATCACCTGACCAGCGGGCTGTTGCACCATGCGATGCGCGTGAACCGTTCGCCAG
This sequence comes from uncultured Alphaproteobacteria bacterium, assembly GCA_963788085.1. Classification (GTDB taxonomy): domain Bacteria; phylum Pseudomonadota; class Alphaproteobacteria; order ATCC43930; family CGMCC-115725; genus AP-15. The sequence continues at coordinate 82,644 of CAWBFS010000012.1, read as the reverse complement.
CCATTTTTTATTTGCACCCTTGGGAGATCGATCCTGAGCAGCCGCGCCAGCAATCGGCACCGTGGAAATCGCGGTTTCGGCATTATTTGAACCTGGATCGCACCGAACCACGGCTTCGGCGGCTGCTTCACAATTTCACCTGGACACGCATGGATCGGCTTTTTCTGAGCGACGAGAGAGGACCGTTCCCGGTCATCACGTCTTGGACGGATCGCAAGCAGGCCCCGCCGTAAGATCGTTCCGACCCGGCGACGAGCGCCGCTGGGACGAGTTCGTGCTCGCGCATCCGGGCGGAACCTTCTTTCATCTGGCCGGTTGGAGGCGGGTTCTCGAGCGGGCCTTCCGCCACCCGACGCATTACCTGATTGCCGAGCGCGGCGGGATCATTACCGGTGTCTTGCCGCTCACCCATGTGAAGTCCCTGCTGTTCGGTTCGTCTCTGATATCGAATGCCTTCGCGGTGCGCGGCGGCCCGATCGCCACCGATGACGAGAGCCTGCGCGCGCTCGAAGACGAGGCCGTCCGGCTCATGGAGGCCCTTGCCGTTCCGGTGCTCGAACTGCGCGATTTCTCGGCGAGCCGGGGCGATTGGCCGAGCAAACCGGGGCTCTACGCCACATTCCGGCGGGAGCTCGATCCGATCGTCGAGCGCAATCTGAAAGCGATACCGCGCAAGCAGCGGGCGATGGTGCGCAAAGGCATGCGCCACGAGTTGCGCTCGGAGATCGACGACGGCATCGACCGCCTATATCGCATTTACGCCGAAAGCGTTCGTAACCTCGGCACGCCCGTCTTCGCCAAATCCTATTTTCGCATTCTTAAGGATGAATTTTCGACCTCATCCGATATCGTTACGATATCATCCGGCGGCAAAGCAGTCGCATCGGTGCTGAATTTCTATTTTCGCGACGAGGTTCTGCCGTTTTACGGAGGCGGCATGGCCGCGGCGCGGCAGCTTGCCGCCAATGATTTCATGTATTGGGAAGTGATGCGCAGAGCGTGTGAACGGGGTTATCGCATCTTCGATTTCGGCCGCAGCAAAGTCGGCACAGGATCTTACGCGTTCAAATGCAACTGGGGGTTTCAGCCGAGCCCACTGGTCTATCAATTCCGCTTGGCGCGCGGGCGCTCGATGCCGGATTTGAACCCGCTCAACCCGAAATTGGCAGTCTTTATCGCGGCTTGGAAACACTTGCCGTTACTGGTGGCGACCCGACTCGGCCCGCTGATCGTCAGAGGAATCGGCTGACATGCAGGATGTGTCTTGTTATTGAGGCGCTCCCCCGTGGGAAGCAAGCCAGCGAGACCGGGGCGCAGCGCGACGGGGCTGGGTTCGGCTCTAAGCAGGCGACGAGCCGCCGGTGTGCTGGTCGCGCCTGGATGGCGGCCGGCGCTGGTCTTTATCGGCATTGCCGCGCTGGTCTTCGGTATCGTTTTCCAGCGCGAGGTCAGCGGGGCCGTCCAGGTTTGGATCGAGTTCGACCGCTTACAATCACTGCTTTCTGATTATTCCGCTCGTCGGCTTTCTCTTGTGGGAGCGACGCGGGGTCATCGCGTCGGTGTCGCCGAGCCCGACCCTGTGGCCGTTGGTCGTGATGCCTTTCCTCTCCGGGCTGTGGCTGATCGCCGCTATTCTCGACATCCAGGAAGCCCGCCAATTTCTGCTGGTCGCGATGTTCGAAGTCGTAGTGCTGGTGGCGCTCGGCCCGCGCGTCTTCTGGTTATTGCTGGCGCCGCTGCTTTTTTTGTTTTTTCTCGTGCCGAGCGGGGCTTTTCTCGTTCCTACGCTCCAGAAGATCACGGCCCAGATCAGTATTGCCGGACTGGAATTGCTTCACATTCCAGTCTTCTCCGACGGGTTTATGATTGAGATACCGGAGGGCACCTTCGAGATCGCGGAAGCTTGCGCCGGGTTGCGCTTTCTGATCGCGTCGATTGTGTTCGGATGCTTCTTCGCTGTGGTCATGTACCAGAGCGTCGTCAGAAGAGCCCTGTTCATCACCTTGTCGCTCGTCGTGCCGATCGCCGCCAATGGAATGCGGGCGCTTGGGATCATCGTGTTGGCGCATCTCGAGGGCAGTGCGGCGGCGGTCGAAGCCGACCACGTCCTCTATGGCTGGTTCTTCTTCACGTTGGTCATCATCATCCTGATCGCGATCGGGATGACGTTTGCGCAGAAGATCGACCGGCGCATCCCGATGCGTTCGACCGGATGGTCGAAGCCTGCGGCTTGGCGATTTGCAATAGCGATCCCGGCAGCCCTCCTGCTCGCGGTGGCCGGTCCGGCCTATGCGGCCCGATTGAATGCTCTCTATCCGCCTTCTCCGCTTGCGGTTGCGCACGCGCCTCTGATTGCGGCGCCCTGGCAAGGCCTGTCTGACCCTTCGGCGGACTGGCGCCCCGCGGTGTACGGTGCCGATCGGGAGTTCCTCGACGGGTTCGAGGAGCCAGGTTCCGGGGTGGTCATCCGCTATGTCGCGCTCTATCGGCTACGAGCCAGCGGCGACGCGCTAACCAAAACCGGAAATCGTCTGGCCGACGACAAGCTGTGGCACATCACGGGATACGGCCGCGCCCAAGCCAACTTGGGCGGCAAGCCGACCGCGCTGGCGAGCACGGAGATCGTCAGCGGACAGCTTCACCGTCTGGTGTGGTCCTTCTATGTCGTGGACGGTAGAATTGCTGCCGGGCTTCTCGAGGCAAAACTGTTGCGGGCGCGTGCCGTCCTCCTCGACCGGGAGCCTGTGGGTGCGTTTGTCGCGATCTCCGCGAGCATGGACGACCCCAAAAATCCGGCGGAACAGCAGCTCACTCGTTTCTTGGCGGCAAGCCAGCCCGCTGACCGAGTACCTTGCGAGGCTCCCCAACGGTTGACGTGCAATCAATCACCTCGCCCCGCTTGCGGGGAGAGGTCGCACGCCGCGCGGATTCCGGGTGAGGGGCAAACTTCTTCCCCTTCCAGCGGGGCTGTGCAATTTCGAAGACGCTCCTCACCGACAACCTTCTCCCCGCAAGCGGGGCGGGGGAGCATCGCGCCCGCGCTCAGGCGGCGATCTCTTTGCTGTGGTAGAGCGCGTCCAGCGCCGCGCCGTATCTCTCGCTGATTACGTGGCGCTTTATCTTGAGGGTCGGTGTCATCTGGCCGTTGGCGATCGTAAAAGCTTCCGCGGCGACCACAAAGCGGCGCACCCGCTCACTCGGCATTAGGGTCAAGTTCACCCGGTTGACCGCGGCACCGATCGTTTTGGTGAAGTCGGGATCGGCGGCGAGCGCGCTCAAATCCGCAGACACTTCCCCGTCGACATAGGCCGCAACGAATTCCGGGTCGGGGACCACGACGGCGACCAGATAGGGACGGCGATCGCCGAATACCATGACCTGCGAAATCTCGGGCTCCAGGGTCAGGTAGCCTTCGATGCGCGCCGGGGAGATCATTTCGCCCCCGGAGTTCTTGATGAAGTCGCGCTTGCGGTCGGTGATGCGGAGATAGCCGTCTGCGTCGATCATCCCGACATCGCCGGTATGCAGCCAGCCGTCCTCGAGCGTCTGGGCCGTCGCCTCGGGATCGTTCCAATACCCCTTCATGACGTTGTCGCCGGCGACCAGAATTTCCCCGTCCTCGGCGATACGCACCCGGACACCGTCGAGCGGCGGCCCGACGGTGTCGATCTTGATCCGCGCCGGCAAATTGCAGCTGATCACGGGTCCGGCCTCGGTCTGGCCGTAGCCCTGCAGCAAGGTGATCCCGAGCGCCAGAAAAAACCGGCCGATCTCGGGGTTGAGCGGCGCGCCGCCCGAGACCATCGCCTTGAGCCGGCCGCCAAAGCGCTCGCGAACCTTCGCGCGGACGACCCGGTCGAGCAATGGATCAGAGAGCCGCTCGCCGAGGCTCGGGCGCTCCGCGAGCAGCCGCTTGCGCCCGATCGCCACCGCCCGATCGAACATCTTCCGCGAGATGCCGCCCTTTGCGCTCGACCCCGAGGCGGATCCGCTGATGCAATGTCTCGTAGAGCCGCGGGACCGCGGTCATGATCGTCGGCCGCGCTTCGAGCATATTGGCGGCGAGGGTCTCGGCGCCTTCGGCGAAATAGATCTGCGCGCCGATCGAAATCGGGAACATTTCACCGGCGGTATGCTCGTAGGAGTGCGAGAGTGGCAGAAAGCTCAGGAACACCTCGTCCCCGAGCCCGAGCTGCTCGAGTACCCGATACGCGCCGCGGCAATTGGCGATGATGTTGCGGTGGCTCGTCATGACCCCCTTGGGGATGCCGCCGGTCCCCGAGGTGTAGATCAGGCAAGCGGTATCATCGGGCTCGATCACGCCGACGAATTCGGCGGTATCATCCTCCTGCGCCGAGCCGCGGGCTAGCATCTCGTCCCACGACAAGAGGTCGACAGTGCTGGCCTGGCCCGCGGCCGGCTCGATCGCAATGACGCTGTGCACGGTGTCGACCTGGTTGGCCGCCGCGAGGACTCGTGCCGAGAGGGTCGGCTTCGAAACGAAGACCGCGCGTGCGCCGCTATTCGCGAAGTACGTGCCTGTGGTCCTCGACGGTATGGGTCACATAGGCCGGGACGGTAATCGCCCCGGCGGTCATGATCGCCAGATCGGCAATGATCCATTCCGGCCGGTTTTCGCTGACCAGCCCGACCCGCTCGCCGCGGCCGATCCCGAGCGATCTGAGGCCGAGCGCCAGCCGGCGGACGTCGCGCGCCGCCGCCGCCCAGCTTACGGACCGATAACGGCCGTCCCGCTTGGCCCATAGAAACGGCTTGTCGCCGAGCCGCTCCGCTTGCGCAAAAAACATCGCCGGCAGGCTGCGGCAGCTGTCGTAATCCATGCTTCCCCTGTCCTCCGAATTACATTTTTACGGTTTTCAAGGAGCAGGCGGAATAGCGAGGTGGAGAAATTTGCACTGTCCTCGTTCGACGAACTCGCCGCCTCTGTCGCGAGCGCCGAAAAAGACGAGGCGCTGACTCCGTCGGAAAGCCGGCGGCGGCTCAAAGAAGCAATCGAGCGCGGCTATACCAGCCCCGCGTAGCGAGCACGATCAGCATAGATATTATTGCCCCAAGAATTATCCACCGGGACCACGTGGGTGAGAAACTGATCGATCGAAGTCTGCCAGCTGAAGCGTTCTGCATGAGAGCGGCACAGCCCGCGGGGAATTTCCAGCGCCGCCATTGCAGCCGCGCGCAGGTCCCACTCGAGCGCCCCGGCGCCGCTGTCGCCGATGACGTCCAGCGGTCCGGGGACCGGAAATGCCGCCACCGGAACCCCGCAGGCCAGCGCCTCGAGCATCACCAGCCCGAATGTCTCGGTGCGGCTCGGCAATACGAAGACATCCGCCGATGCGTAATGCCGCACCAACGCCTCGCCTTGCTGACAGCCGGCAAAGTGCACATTGGGGTAGCGGCGCTTCATCTCCGGCAAGAGGTGGCCGTCGCCCACCACTAACTTCGAGCCGGGCAAATCGAGGTCGAGGAAGACCGGCAGATCTTTCTCAGCCGCGATGCGTGAAACGCAAAGAAATACCGGCCGGGGCAGATCGAGGGCGGGGGTACATCCGGGCCGGAACAGCGCAATGTCGACGCCTCGCGTCCACAGGGCGAGCTGTTCGAAACCGTTCGTCGGCGAGTTCACGGCGAAGGGTTTCCGTGGCGACCATGATCGCGCTCGAACGGCTATGGAAGCGACGCAATATCGCGTAAGTCCATGACATAGGGACCCCAAAACGGGCCTTTAGATATTCCGGATATTTGGTGTGATACGCGGTAGTGAAATGCAGGTTCCGATTTACGCAATATCTCCGCGCAGCCGTGCCCAGCGGTCCTTCGGTCGCGATGTGGATCGCGTCGGGCATCAGCCTTTCCAGCAGTCGCGAGAGGCGCGGCCGCGCAGCAATCGCCAAACGGACTTCCCGATCCGTCGGGCACGGCACCGTGCGAAAAAGCTCCGGCGTCAGCGGAAAAACATCATGCCCGGCCGCCGTGCAGCCCATCATGCAAGGCCGCAAGCGTGCGCGCAACGCCGTTGACCTGTGGCCTCCATGCGTCGGAAACGAGCGCAAACCTCATAGATCCGTGTCGGCGAACTCGGGGAGTCGAGCCTGCACCTCGATCTCGGGTTCGTCGATGACCTGGCCTCTCAGCGGGTGGTGCATCCAATGTTCGATCCAATGGATCAGCTCGAGCCGGCCGTCGAAATGCTCGACCAGAGCGGTGCAGCTCTCGACCCAATCACCGTCATTGCAGTAGAGGATGCCGTTCATCTCGCGAATCTCGGCGTGATGGATGTGGCCACAGACGACACCATCGACGCCGCGTCGGTTCGCTTCGGTGGCGACGGCATCGGCAAACGAGCCGATGTATTGCATTGCGTTCTTGACCCGGTGCTTGAGATAGGCTGACAGCGACCAATACTGGTATCCCAACCGACGCCGCACCGTATTGAAATAGCGGTTGAGCCAAAGCACAGCCGTATACGCGCTGTCGCCGAGCATCGCCAGCCAGCGCGCGTGCTTGACGACCGCGTCGAACACGTCGCCATGCAGCACCAGCAGCCGGCGTCCATCGGCAGTGGTGTGAATGACTTCGTCCGCGACTTCTACGCCGCCGAACTGCAGCAGCGTGTAATCGCGCAGCCATTCATCGTGGTTGCCGGGGACATAGATGACGCGCGTACCCTTGCGTACCTTGCGCAAGACCTTCTGGATAACGTCGTTGTGGGTTTGCGGCCAATACCATGATCGCTTCAGGCGCCAGCCGTCGATGATGTCGCCGACCAGATAGATCGTGTCCGCATCGTTGTAACGCAGGAAATCGATCAGGAAATCGGCTTTGCACCCACGGGTGCCGAGATGAATATCGGAAATCCAGATCGTGCGGTACTGGCGCATGTTTGAAATCTGAGGAATCGGGGAAATCTGGTTCACGATGGCCCGTTTGCGGCAAGCGGTTCGGATCTTTGCGAATAGGCCCAGATCTGTGCCGGAAGCAGATTGAGCCAGACCCGGCAAATCTCTCGGCCGGCAATGCCCAGCGGCCCCATCTGCAAGGGCGAGGAGAACGCGTTGGTCATCTGCAAAAAACGTCCGCCCGGTCCCAATAGCTCGAGACACGGCTTGACAATGGCTCGCTGTGCCTCCAATGGAAACCACTTGACCGGTAGGCTGGAGACGACCGCGGCCAGCGGTTCCCCGCGACCCGCAAAATATTCATCGATTCGGGTTGCATCGCCTTCGATCACTCTCATTCTCGGGAATTCACTCCGCAGCACCGCTGCGAACCGCGGCTCGCTCTCGACGGCAATGATGCGATCGGGCGGGCAGCCGGCCCGGACGAGCCCGCGCGTGAGGCTCCCGGTTCCGGCGCCGAGTTCGAGCACTGCCCCGGGCCGCTCGAGTTCGACGCAGCGTGCGAGGGCGTCGGCAAAACGCCGCCCGCTCGGGTTCGCAGCCGCTATTCGCATCGGCTTTTGCAACCAAAGACCAAAAAACACGGTCGCCCCCGCGGACACGTGATCTCCTCTACCTAGTCGATCCGATGCTCATTCTATCAATTGTATGTTACAGTTTTTCGAGCCCCATATGTGGAGGGACGTTCGTAAAACGGTCATCATCCTATGGTACTAATCGCCGTTTAGGCTAGAGGAGCGCGCCCCGATGGCTAAGAAAGCAACTCGCCCCGGCGCTCGGAAAAATGTGTTCGAGGCAAGCCTCATCCGCCTTGCGAACAAGCGCCGCCCACGCGATCGGGCGCGCTTCGGCGACTGGCGGAAAATCCTGATGCACCGATTGGCACCTGGACCCGCAACGCCGGATCCGGTCTCGCTCGTCATTTTTGCGATTGATCGGGTCGGCCCGGCTGCGGTGCGCGCCTGCGCCTCCGGGCTCGAAGTCCGCGTCGCAGCGCCGGACGAAGCGACCGCCGCGGTATTTCGCGCCGCATTAGCCGAAACCGGTCGACGGCGTACCACGGATCAACTGATCCGAATCGTCGTCGATTAAATCGCGTCCCGGGTGGAGGGGCCCGGAAACCGTGCAAGCTATTTGATGGGGTGGTCTAGAGCGTATCCGGCCGAGCGCACTGTGCGCACCACATCGACCCCGTCATCGGCGTTCAGCGCTTTACGCAGTCGGCGGATGTGAACATCGACAGTCCGCGCCTCGACATAGACATCGTGGCCCCACACCGCATCCAACAATTGCTCGCGCGAGAAGACCCGCCCGGGATGCGTGATCAGATAACGAAGCAGGCGAAACTCCGTGGGCCCGAGATGGATTGGCCTCCCCGCGCGCGACACCCGATGCGCGGCGGTATCCACTTCCACATCGGCGAACTGTAACACGTTTTGGGTGCCGCCGGGCTGGGCCCGCCGCATCACCGCACGCAGCCGGGCGACCAGTTCGCTCGGGCTGAATGGTTTTACGACGTAGTCGTCGGCTCCGCTGTCGAGCCCGCGCACCCGGTCGGTTTCCTCGCCGCGCGCCGTTAGAATAATGACCGGCAGCAAGCGGTTCTCGGGAGACCGCCGGATTCGGCGGCAAACCTCGATCCCCGAGACCAACGGCAGCATCCAGTCGAGCAACACGAGATCGGGTTTGCGTTCGGCGATTTGCATGAGCGCCTCCTCGCCATCGCCGGCTTCGCAGACTTGAAAGCCCTCCTTTTCGAGATTGTAACGCAGCATGGTGACGAGCGGGGCCTCGTCTTCGACGATCAGGACGAGCGGCTTTATCATTGCGGGGCTCCGTCCGGCATCATGACCTCGAGGCTCGATCTGTCGCCCTTCGGCCGCGCCTCCTCCAGCGGTGTTCCATTCACCAAGTAGTACAAGTTTTCCGCAATATTCGTCGCATGGTCACCGATTCTCTCGATGTTCTTCGCCATAAACAAAAGATGAGTGCACGAGCCGATACTGCGCGGATCTTCCATCATATACGTCAACAGCTCGCGGAAAAGGCTAGAATACATCTCGTCCAGCTCAGCGTCGCGCTTCCACACGGAATATGCCTTGTCGGCGTCGCGTTGCACGTAGCTGTCCAAAACGTCCTTGATCAGCAGTTGCGCCAAATGTGCCATGCGCGGCAAGGCGTAGACCGGTCGGACCGCGGGTGACTGGCTAAGGGCAATCGAACGCTTGGCCACATTGGCGGCGTAATCGCCGATTCGCTCCAAATCGCTGCCGATCTTCAGCGCGGAGAAGATTTCGCGCAGATCGCGCGCTACCGGCTGGCGCAAAGCCAAAAGCCGGATCGCGAGATTATCGAGCTCGCGTTCGAGCTGGTCCACCTTGACGTCGCCTTCGACAACGTGCGCGGCAAGCTCGCTGTCGCGCGTCATGACTGCCTCGATCGCCGTGCCGAGTTGGCTTTCGGCGAGCCCGCCCATTTCGGCGACGGTGTTGTTCAGCTTGCGAAGCTCCTCGTCATACCCTCGGGCGATGTGCTCGGACGCCATAAGCAACCTCTCTGCTTCGGTCGGCTCAACCAAACCGTCCGGTAATATAGTCTTCCGTGTGCTTCTGTTTCGGATGCGTAAAGATGCGCTCGGTTTCATCGAATTCGATCAGCTCGCCGAGATACATGAACGCGGTGTAATCCGAGGTACGTGCCGCCTGCTGCATGTTGTGCGTGACGATCGCGATGCAGTAGTCGGCCTTCAGTTCGGCGATCAGTTCCTCGATGCGCTGCGTCGAGATCGGGTCCAGTGCCGAGGCGGGCTCGTCGAGCAGTAAGATCTCCGGCCGCACCGCCACCGCGCGCGCGATGCAGAGCCGTTGCTGCTGGCCGCCCGATAGGCTGAGCCCGCTTTGTGGCAACTTGTCTTTGACTTCTTCCCAAAGGGCGGCGCGACGCAACGCCAATTCGACCCGCTCGTCCAGTTCGTGGCGCGGGAGGCTCTCGTAAAGTCGGACGCCGAAAGCGATGTTGTCGTAGATCGACATCGGAAAAGGCGTCGGCTTCTGAAAGACCATGCCGATCCTCGCCCGCAGCAAATTGAGATCCAGCCCCGGCGACAGAATGTTTTCGTTGTCGACCAGAACCTCTCCGGTCGCGCGTTGGCCGGGATAGAGTTCGTAAATCCTGTTGAGGACGCGAAGCAATGTTGACTTGCCGCAACCGGACGGGCCGATGAAAGCGGTGACCCTCCTGTCGTGCAGCGGCATCGTTATGTTCTTCAGAGCCTTGAACGTGCCGTAATGAAAATCGACATTGCGGATCAGGACTTTTTGACGGGGCGCGGGCTGCGCCTCCGTCCGCTGCAAATCGGGTGATGACATCGGCATGCTTGCCGCGCAGTGGCTGGGCTCATTGCTTGAACGTGCTCCAGGAAGCGAGGGCTCGGGCGCCGATGTTGAGGAATCAGGACCGTGATCGTGATCAGCAGCGCACCGCCCCATGCCAGCGTCTGCCAATCGGCATAAGGGCTCATCGCGAACTGGAAAATGACAACCGGCAGGTTCGCCATCGGCGCATTGAGGTCGGTGCTCCAGAACTGGTTGTTGAGCGCGGTGAAAAGCAGCGGCGCCGTCTCGCCAGCGATGCGCGCGACCGCGAGCATGACGCCGGTCACCATTCCCTGGATCGCCGCGCGGTAAGAGATCATCACGATCACCTTCCACTTCGGCGAGCCGAGAGCCGAAGCCGCCTCGCGCAGCGAATTCGGGACCAGGTTGAGCATGTCCTCGGTGGTCCGCACGACGACCGGGATCACGATGATCGCCAGCGCCACAGCCCCGGCCCAGGCCGAGAAGTGCCCCATCGGAACGACCATTATCTCATAGACGAAGAGCCCGACGATGATCGACGGCGCGCTCAACAAAATGTCGTTGATAAAGCGGACGACCTCGCCAAAGCGGCTGCCGCCGGCTGTACTCGGCGAGGAAGGTGCCGGCGAGGATGCCGGTCGGCGTCCCGATCAGGGTCCCGATCAAGGTCATCACCACGCTGCCGAAAATCGCGTTCAACAAGCCGCCTGCGCTGCCGGGCGGCGGGGTCATCTGGGAAAATAGTGCGGGGGTTATCGCGGCGACGCCATTCTCCAGCAATGTCCACAGAACGAGGACAGCCAAAGAAGTCCAAACGCGGTCGCCGCGACCGACAGGGTCATGACCACGCCATTGACAATGCGGCGGCGGGCATAGACGTTCACGGCATCAGCTCCTGCCTGCTTTTGCAGCCGCAGCAACATCAACTTTGCGATTGCCAGCACGATGAACGTGATGACGAACAGGATGAAACCGAGCGCGATCAGCGACGACAGATAGAGATCGCCGACGGCCTCGGTGAATTCGTTCGCCAGAGACGCCGATATCGTGGTTCCCGGCTGCAGGATCGAGGCGCTGATGCTATGCGCGTTGCCGATGACGAAGGTGACGGCCATCGTCTCGCCGAGCGCCCGGCCGAGACCGAGCATGATGCCGCCGATGACGCCGATGCGGGTGAAGGGCAGGACAACCCGCCAGACGACCTCAGTGCGCGTGGCGCCCAGACCGTAGGCGCTTTCCTTCAACATCGCCGGCACGGTCTCGAACACGTCGCGCATGATCGACGAGATGAACGGCAACACCATGATCGCGAGGATGAAGCCGGCCGTCAGCACGCCGATGCCGAGCGGCGGACCGGCGAACAGCGCGCCAATCCCTGGGATCTGCCCGAACGTATCGATGATCGCCGGTTCGATATACTCCTGGACGAAAGGCGCGAATACAAACAGTCCCCAGATGCCGTAAATGATGCTTGGAATTGCCGCCAACAGCTCGATCATCGTGGCGAGCGGCCGTTTCAACCAGAGCGGGCAAATCTCGGTGATGAACAGCGCCACCCCGAAAGCCACCGGAATGCCGACCAGCATGGCAATGGCGGAGGTCACGAGCGTTCCGTAGATCGGGGCGAGCGCTCCGAACTTTTCGGTGACCGGGTTCCAGACCTCGGTGACGATGAAGGAGAGGCCAAAAGTTCGCGAAGGCCGGCAGCGCCCCATGGCCCAGCGCAACGATGACGCCGCCGAGGATCAGCAGAACCAGCAGCGCAAACAGAAAGGTCAGCGACCGGAACACCACGTCGCCGACCACACCACCGCGCCGGCCCGAGGCCGCTACGCTACCAGCGACTGCCGTCTCAGCCGCCACGAGGCGTCACCCAAATTGTCAACGAGGGGAGAGCGGGAGGCGCGAGGCCTCCCACCCGCACATCACGATGAATGACCGTCCCACACCGCCTTGCCATCGGCTCCGACGATCTGCTTCCAGCTGTCTTCGAAGATCGCGACGGCGTTTTGCGGCATCGGGACATAGTCGAGCGACTCCGCCATTTGGGCACCGTTCTTGTAGGCCCAATCGAAGAACTTCAGCACCTCTTTCGCACGATCGGGCTGATCCTGCTTTTTGTGCATCAAAATGAAGGTCGCACCGGTAATCGGCCAAGTTTCCTTGCCGGGTTGGTTGGTAAGGATCAGATAAAACCCGGGCGCGCTCTTCCAATCCGCGTTGGCCGCGGCTGCCTGGAAGACCTCGATACCGGGCTCCAATGACGCGCCATCGTGATTGATGAGCTTGGTGTGGATCATTTTGTTCTGCAGCGCATAGGCGTATTCGACGTAACCGATGGCGCCCGCCGTTCGCGACGTCAGCGCCGCAACGCCCTCATTTCCCTTGCCGCCGAGCCCGACCGGCCATTGGACAGACGTGCCCTCGCTGACCTTGTCCTTCCATTCCGGGCTAACCTTGGAGAGATAGTCGGTAAAGATGAAGGTGGTGCCGGAGCCGTCGGAGCGGTGGACCACGGCGATCGCCGTGTCCGGCAGCTTCATGCCGGGATTGAGCTTGGCGATCGCCGGATCACTCCATTTGGCGATCTTTCCCAGATAGATGTTGGCGATTGTCGGGCCGTCGAGCGTCATCTGGCCCGGCTGGACGCCCGGCAGATTGACGACCATCACCTCGCCGCCGATCACCGGCGGAAACTGGGTGAGACCGTTCTTCTCGAGCTCGTCCGGCTTCAACGGCATGTCCGAAGCGCCGAAATCGACCGTTCTCGCATTGATCTGCGCAATGCCGCCGCCCGAACCGATCGACTGGTAATTCAACTTTACGCCCGTCTTGGCCGCGTAGGCCTCCGCCCATTTCGCGTAGATCGGGTAAGGAAAGGTGGCGCCGGCACCGGAAATTTCGGCCGCCTGCGCAGCAAGGCCGATCGCGGCGGCGCCGGCCAGCCCAAAGAGTGCGATGCGAAAAGCGTTCACGGTTTTCTCCATCGACAGCCAGGAAGGCTGACCCGAGAGGGTCGCGACTTTCTTAACGGCGCACTCCACATCTTTTAGGACACTTTTGTTGCATTTTCGTGACAAGGGCCAAAGCGAGCGCCTCCCGCGGAACCAGACGGCAACTGGAAATTAAATCACTGGACCTTGCGCACCTGGGCGGCAAGGCGACGCAAGCCTAAGTTGCGGTTCTGCGCCGAGATTTTGGAGTTTTCTGACGTAGATTATCACTCAATTGCCATATTCGCACGATATCCTGCAGCACCAGTGAGTGGTGCAGGATTGCGGTTGAAGGAGTTGCCGATGCTCGACCAGATAAAACAGGAGGAACAGGCAAAAGATTGGGTTCCCCTGATGGGGCCGTCGACAGTTTGTTCAGGATGCGTCGTCTGAGCACGGAGCCGGTGGTGCGGCCGGGTGGGGCCGCAAGAACACCGTGAAGACGGATCCGACCCCAGGCGTGCTCTCGACTTCGAGGAATCCGCGATGGTGGTTGAGGATGTGCTTGACGATAGCCAAGCCGAGCCCGGTGCCACCCATTTCGCGGGAGCGCGCCGTGTCGACCCGATAGAAGCGCTCGGTCAGCCGGGGTAGGTGCTCGCGTGGTATGCCCTCGCCTTGATCGCGCACGGCGACGGAGACCACTGCGTTCCTCGAACCGCTGCCCTCCCGGGTTGGCCGGGAACAGGTCGCGGCCCGGATCTGGATCTCGCACCCGGCGCGGCCGTATTTAATTGCGTTGTCGATGAGGTTTTGGAAGACCTGGGCGAGTTCGTCGCGATCGCCGAGCACGTCGGGGAGCTCAGGGGGCAGCTCCAGTCGGATGGTCATATCGCGTTCGCCGGCCCGCAGCTCCAAGGTTTCGGAGATCTGGTGAAGCAAGGGGCCCAGCGCGACCCGGTCCTTCGGCATCACATGCTCGTTCAACTCGATCCGGGACAGCGACATCAGGTCCTCGACCAGCCGGGCCATGCGGGAGGCTTGCCCGTGCATGATCGCGAGGAATCTCTCGCGCGCCTCCGCATCGTCGCGCGCGGGTCCGCACAACGTCTCGATAAAACCGATCAACGTGGCAAGCGGGGTGCGCAGTTCGTGGCTCGCATTGGCGATGAAGTCGGCCCGCATCTGCTCGGCCCGCTTCAACTCCGTGATGTCATGCAGGCCCAATACCGCGACTGCGCCGTCGGGCGACGGATGGTCGATGCGGGCAAAACGCGCGCGCAGCTGGCGCTCGACCGGAACCGTCAGGGAAAAGTCGATTACCCGAGCCCTTTCGCCGCGCAAGACCGCGTCCGCTGCAGCCAGCACCGCGGGGTTACGCAACACGGCAGCAAGATCGCGCGGCTCGGGGGTCACACCGATGAATGCCGCCGCTTGTGTATTGGCGCGCACAATCCGCCGCCTTTCGTCGAGCAGGATCAGCGGGTCCGGCACCGCCGCAATGACCGCCTCCGCAGCCGCCAGCTTCTCGTCGGCGACACGGATGCGTTCGCGCCACAGCCGGGCGACCCTGGCGATCGCAAGCCACATCTCGCGCGCCAGCGGAGCGAGCCCGCGAGCCAACTGCCGTGCAACGGTCTCGCCATTCTCGTCCGGGCCGAGGCGGTCGATAGCGTCGCGGACGACGGCCAGGTCCGCGACCGAGCGGCCGACGATAAGCACCGCTGACAACCATAGGAGAGCGAATGAGATCACCGCTGCCTGGACCGGAACCAGGCCCCATCCGACAAGCACAGCGAAAACGATCAGGCTCGGAGCAGAGACCGCAGACGCCAGCGCGGCCGAGCGATGGAGGCTTCGCGGCCGCCCTGCGATGACCCACCTGCGGCCCCAATCGCCTCGGCGGCGGAGCATCGATTTCGCGATCAGCGGATCGCGTCGTGCGCCGAGAGGGCGGCGAGATTGACGAGGTCGGACACCGTCGCCCCCATATTGGCGATCTGGACGGGGTGCGAAAGCCCGAGGAGGAGCGGGCCGACAGCCGTCCCTCCGCCGAGCTCGGGCAGCAGCTTTGCCGCGATATTTGCGCTGTGCAGTTCGGGCATCACGAGAATGTTGGCCGGGCCGCCGAGCCGGCAGAATGGATAGAGCTGACGCATCAGGCGCTCGTTGAGAGCGACGTCGGCGCTCATCTCGCCGTCGTATTCGAACCCGACGCCCCGCCGGTCGAGCAGCGCCACGGCGTCGCGTACGCGCTCGCCGTCCGTGCCCATCGGATTGCCGAAATTCGAATACGACAACAACGCCACCCGCGGATCGAGGCCGAGCTCGTGTGCTTTGGCTGCCGCCTGTATCGCGATGTCGGCGAGCTGGGCCGAGCTCGGCGCCTCATGGACGAGCGTGTCGGCGAGCAGAACGGTGCGCTCGCGCGCGAGCAGCACGGTCAGGCCAAACAGCACAGACCCGGGCTCGACCGCAATGACCCGCGAAATCTCGTCTAGCGCATCGAAGGAGTTGCGGGTGACCCCGGTCACCATCGCGTCGGCATCGCCGCAGGCGACCATGCAGGCGGCAAAGGCATTGCGATCCTGGTTCACCAGGCGCTGACAGTCGCGGTACAGCATCCCTTGGCGCTGCTGGCGGGCATAGAGAAAGTCGGTGTACCGCTTGTTGTGGTGCGACAGTCTCGCATTGTGAAACTCGAGGCCTTGCGGCGAGGTCAAACCCATAGCCGACATTGTCGATTTGATCCGTTCCTCGCGGCCCACCAGCACCGGAGTGCCATAACCGCTTTCAGCGAACAGCAGCGCGGCGCGGATCGTCTTCTCCTCTTCGCCCTCGGCAAAGACGACGCGCTTGGGCGCGGCGCGCACGCGTTCGAAGATCAGCTCGAGCCCCGCGGCGGTCGGGTCGAGGCGCGCACGCAGACTGCGTTTGTAGGCGCCCATATCGAGAATCGGCTTGCGCGCCACGGCGGAATCCATGGCCGCCTTGGCGACCGCCGACGGCACCGCCCAGATCAACCGTGGATCGAACGGCGCCGGAATGATGTAGTCGGGCCCGTATAGCAGGCGCTCGCCGGAATAGGCTGCGGCAACCTCGTCGGGCACATCCTCGCGCGCGAGTTCGGCCAATGCTTCGGCTGCCGCGATCTTCATCGCATCGTTGATCGTCGAAGCGCGCACGTCGAGGGCGCCGCGAAAGATGTACGGAAACCCCAGAACATTGTTGACCTGGTTGGGATAATCGGAGCGCCCGGTGGCGATGATCGCGTCGGAACGCACCGCCCGCACTTCCTCGGGGGTGATCTCCGGATCGGGGTTGGCCATCGCGAAAATGATCGGCTTGTCGGCCATTGAGCGGACCATCGGCTGGTCGACCGCCCCCTTGGCGGAGAGGCCGAAGAAGGCGTCTGTTCCCTCGATCGCCTCGGCCAGAGTGCGCGCCTTCGTCTCGGCCGCATGGGCCGATTTCCATTGGTTCATGCCCTCCGTGCGACCGTGGTAGATGACGCCTCGCGTGTCGCACAGCACGACATTCTCGGACGGCAATCCCATCGTCTTCAACAGCTCGACGCAGGCGATCGACGCGGCGCCGGCGCCATTGACCACCATTCTCGTCGTGTGGAGCTCGCGGCCGGTGAGGTGCAGCGCGTTGATCAGACCGGCCGCGGCGATGATCGCCGTGCCGTGCTGGTCGTCGTGAAACACCGGAATGTCGAGGAGCTCGCGCAGCCGCTCTTCGATGATGAAGCATTCCGGCGCCTTGATGTCCTCGAGGTTGATGCCGCCGAAAGCCGGGTGAAGAAAACGCACGCAATTGACGAACTCGTCGACATCGCGGGTATCGATTTCGAGATCGATCGCGTCGATATCGGCAAAGCGCTTGAACAACGCGCATTTGCCCTCCATGACCGGCTTCGCCGCGAGCGCGCCGAGATCCCCGAGCCCCAAAACCGCGGTGCCGTTCGATATCACCGCGACGAAATTGCCCTTCGAGGTGTAGTCGAAGGCGGTGCCGGGCTGGCGTTGGATGTGCAGACACGGGAACGCCACACCGGGAGAATAAGCGAGCGTCAGATCTCGCTGCGTTGTCAGGGGTTTGGTCGGCGCGATCGACAGCTTTCCCGGACGCCCGCCGGCGTGGAACTGCAGGGCCTCGTCTTCGCTTGCGCCAATGATGCCGGTGTCCATACCCCTGGACGCTCCTCGTCAATGAGGTCCGGCTTATGCCGGCCTCCTCTTGCCGCGGTTCAGTCTAGAGACCGCCTCATGTGCCGTCAAAGCCGCGCTGGGAGATGGTTGACAGTCCGAGTCGCGGACCTATATTGCGCGGCTCGCGGACGGGGTTGGCCCGGTCCGGTCGCGCACGCGTGCCATTCCAGTTGGGTCGGGTGTACGGCAGGTTAAATCGGCGGGTATCATGTTCGCAGTCATCCGGACCGGCGGCAAACAGTACAAAGTCGCCAAGGACGACGTCATCTCGGTCGAACGGCTCGCGGCCGAGCCGGGCACCGTGATCGAGCTCGGCGAGGTGCTGATGATCGGCGAAGGGGCCGAGGTTGCGACCGGCACTCCGCTTCTCGACGGCGCATCGGTCAGCGCCACCGTCGTCGAGCAGACCCGGGCGGCCAAGATCATCGTCTTCAAGAAGAAGCGGCGGCACAATTACCGGCGCAAGAAAGGGCATCGCCAGCAGCAGACCGTGTTGCGCATCACCGATATCAGAAGTACGGACGGCGCGGCGGGGTCGGAGCCCGAGCAAGGAGCAGCAGATGGCACATAAGAAAGCGGGCGGTTCGTCGCGCAACGGGCGCGACAGCGCCGGCCGGCGGCTAGGCGTCAAGAAATTCGGCGGCCAGATCGTCATTCCCGGCAATATCATCGTGCGGCAGCGCGGCACCAAATTCCATCCCGGCGCGCATGTCGGGATCGGCCGCGACCACACGCTGTTCGCGACTTCAGAAGGCGCGGTCAAGTTTCACACGGGGCTGGCCGGGCGGACCTATGTTTCGGTCGTACCTCCCGCGCCGCCGCCGGCCGACGCCGCCGAATAGCCGTTCCCCGAAGCGGCGGAGCCAAAGGGGAGCGGCCGGCTGTCCCTTCGCGCTCGGCATTCGAATGCATTGGCGGGCTGCCAAATCTCCCTCTCCCTTGAAAGGGCGGAGAGGACAGAGGCCGACAACCTTGATTCCCGTTCGCATGTTTTCGGGGAGGACCATACTCGCGACTAACTCGTATTCTGGCCAGTCTGTCAGATGCAATTTCTCGATCAGTGCAAGATCTACCTGAAGAGCGGTGACGGCGGGCGCGGCGCGATGAGCTTTCGCCGCGAAAAGTTCATCGAGTTCGGCGGCCCGAACGGCGGTGATGGCGGCAAAGGCGGGGACATCGTCTTTGTCGCGGCCGAGAACCTCAATACCCTGATCGATTACCGGTATCGGCAGCATTTTCGCGCGCAGGACGGCCGGCCCGGCGCCGGCCGCGAGCGCACCGGAGCAAGCGGCGAGGATCTCGTACTGCGCGTTCCGGTCGGCACCCAGATCATGGATCAGGAAAATCGGATCGTGCTATCGGACCTCACCCGCCCCGGCGAAAGGCTCGTCTTTCTGAAAGGCGGCGACGGCGGTTTCGGCAATGCGCATTACAAGAGCTCGACCAATCGCGCGCCGCGCCGCGCCGATCCCGGCTGGCCGGGACGCGAGGCCTGGGTTTGGCTGCGCTTGAAGCTGATCGCGGATGCCGGTCTCGTCGGCCTGCCCAACGCCGGCAAATCGACCTTTCTCGCCGCGGTCACCCATGCCCGGCCCAAAATCGCCGACTATCCCTTCACGACCCTAAAGCCGCAGCTCGGCGTCGTGCGGCTGCACGACCAGGAATTTGTCCTGGCCGATCTACCCGGACTGATCGAGGGGGCGAGCGAGGGCGCCGGCATCGGCACTCGCTTTCTCGGCCATGTCGAGCGCTGCGCCGTCGTTCTTCACCTGGTCGACGGCACTCTCGACGATGTCGCCGGCGCCTACCGCACGATCCGCGAAGAACTCGCTCGATATGGTCACGGCCTTGCCGAGAAACCGGAGATCGTCGGGCTCAACAAGAGCGATGCTCTCGATGCCGAGGCCATCGGCGCAAAGTGCCGCCGAGCTGCAGCAGGTCGCCTGCCCGGGCACCAAGGTCCATCCGCTGTCTGGCGCAACCGGCGCCGGCGTAGCCGGAGTTGCTGGAGGCGGTGCTCACCGCCCTCTCGGCGGAGCGGGCGGACAAGGATAAAGCCGAGGCGGAGGCGAGCTCTCTCGTTCATGCGTCGTGAGCGCAGCGACCGCACGGCCCTCCTCCCGCTCCTGCCCAAGCGCTCGCCGCGGCGCGGCGGCTCGTTGTGAAGATCGGGTCGGCGCTGTTGGCTGCCGAAGACGGCGAGGTGCGCCGGCCATGGCTCGATGCGCTCGCCGATGACGTCGCCCGCTGTCGATCGCGCGGCCAGGAGGTGATCCTTGTGTCCTCGGGCGCGATCGCTGTCGGACGGCGGCATCTCGGGCTTGCCGGACGGCGGCTCCGGCTCGAGGAGAAGCAGGCCGCCGCCGCCACCGGACAGATCCGCCTCGCGCACGCCTACCAGGAGGCGCTCGCGCGTCACGGCATCACCGTCGCGCAGATCCTGCTGACCCAGGACGATACCGGAAGAACGCCGCCGCCATCTGAACGCCCGCGCGACCTTTGCCCAGCTGCTGGCGCTCGGCGCGGTTCCGGTCGTCAACGAGAACGACACGATCGCCACCGCCGAGATCCGCTTTGGCGACAACGACCGGCTGGCCGCGCGCGTCGCGCAGATGACGAGCGCCGACATGCTGGTGCTGCTGTCGGACATCGACGGGCTCTACACCGCCGACCCGCGCAATGACCCGGACGCGCGGCATATTCGCGCTGGTGCGCGAGATCGGGCCCGAAATCGAGGCGATGGCCGGCGAGGCGCCGCCTGGCTACAGCTCGGGCGGCATGGTGACGAAAATCGCCGCCGCCCGCATCGCGATGAGCGCCGGCTGCCGCATGCTGATCGCCAAAGGGAAGACTAGCGGGGCCGCGCCGGGGCCGCTCGCCGCCCTCGAGGCGGGCGACAGGGCGACCTTGTTCCTGCCGCGGGGCGAGCCGCGGTCGGCGCGCAAGGCGTGGATCGCCGGCGCGGTCAATCCGTCCGGCGCGGTGATCGTCGATGACGGCGCAGCCAGAGCGCTGCAGCGCGGCACGAGCCTTTTGCCGGCCGGCGTCGTCGCGGTCGAGGGCATTTTCGAGCGGGGCGACGCGGTGATTATCCGCACCCGCGTCGGGCGGCGAGGCCGGCCGCGGCCTCTCGGCTTATTCGAGCGCCGATATCCGGCGCATCGCCGGTCACAAGAGTGGTGAAATCGCCGAGATCCTCGGGTACCGTGGCCGCGATGAAATCATTCATCGCGACGATCTGGTGGTGACCGAACCCCGATGACGACCGAGACGCTGCTGCGCGACCCGACGACGAGATCAGGGTCGGATCTGACCACGCGAAATGGCCGAGATCGGGCAGGCGCGCCCGGGAGGCCGCCGGCGCTCTCGGCCTTGCTTCTGCCGATTCCAAGATCGCGGCGTTGAACAACGCCGCGGCGGCAGTCAGAGCCCGCGAAGCGGATATCCTCGCGGCCAATGCCCGCGACCTCGCCGAAGCTGAAGCGCAGGGCCTGTCCGCCGCGTTGCGCGATCGGCTGGCTCTCGACCCGAAACGCGTCGAGGCGATTGCCGCCGGACTGGAAGCCGTTGCCGCGCTGCCCGATCCGGTCGGCCGTGTCCTCGCCGAATGGACGCGCCCGAACGGGCTTCATATCCAGCGCGTCGCGGTGCCGCTCGGCGTCATCGGCATCATTTACGAGAGCCGGCCGAACGTGACGGCAGACGCCGGCGGGCTGGCGCTCAAATCCGGTAACGCGGCGATCCTGCGCGGCGGATCGGAGAGCTTCTATTCGTCGCGGGCATTGGTGGCGGCGCTGGCCGAGGGGTTGCGTTCCGCCGGCCTGCCGGAAGCCGCCATCCAGCTCGTGCCGACCCGCGACCGCGCCGCCGTCGGGTTGATGCTCGCGATGACGGGCGTGATCGACATCATCGTGCCGCGCGGCGGGCCGTCGCTTATCGAGCGGGTGCAGCGCGAGAGCCGCATCCCGGTCATCGCCCATCTCGAGGGTTTGTGCCACACCTATGTCGACGCCGCCGCGGACCCGGAAAAGGCGCGCAAGATCGTGCTCAACGCCAAGATGCGGCGGGTATCGATCTGCGGGGCCACCGAGACGCTGCTTGTCGACCGGGCCGCCAAGGCGCAGCTCCCCGCGATCCTCG
This sequence comes from uncultured Alphaproteobacteria bacterium, assembly GCA_963788085.1. Classification (GTDB taxonomy): domain Bacteria; phylum Pseudomonadota; class Alphaproteobacteria; order ATCC43930; family CGMCC-115725; genus AP-15. The sequence continues at coordinate 61,084 of CAWBFS010000012.1, read as the reverse complement.
CCGATCTGCGGGCGGCCGGCTGCGAGCTGCGCGGCGACCCCGAGGTTCTTGCGATCGATCCAGGATTGGAGCCGGCGACCGAAGCGGATTGGCGCACCGAATATCTCGACGCGATCCTGGCGGTCCACATCGTCGACGGCGTCGAGGGCGCGATCGAGCATATCGCCCGCTTCGGCTCGCATCATACCGACGCGATCATCACCGAGGACAAAGCGGCCGCGGAGCGCTTCCTGCGCGAGGTCGACAGCGCGATCGTCCTGGTCAACGCTTCGACCCAATTCGCCGATGGCGGCGAGTTCGGCATGGGCGCGGAGATCGGCATCTCGACCAGCGCCTGCCGCCGCGCGGTCCGGTCGGCGCCGAGCAATTGACGACATACAAGTACCTGGTGCGCGGCACCGGGCAGGTGCGCCCCTGAGCGCTCAGCCGGAAGTCCGGCCGCCTGCCGGGCGGCGTCGCCGCATCGGACTCTTGGGCGGCTCTTTCAATCCGGCCCATGGCGGCCATTTGCACATCAGCGAACTGGCGCTCAAGTTCCTCGACCTGGACCAGGTTTGGTGGCTGGTTTCCCCGCAAAATCCCGTTGAAGCCGGTCGCCGGAATGGCCCCCTTCGCGGTCCGCTTGGAGGGAGCTCGCCGGATCGCCGAAGCCGACCGCCGCATCCTCGTTACCGATATCGAAAGCCGGCTGGGATCTTCGCGTTACACTGCCGACACCTTGAAGGGGCTGCGCCGCCACTTCTCCCGGCTGCGATTTGTATGGCTGATGGGCGGTGACAACCTCGTCCAGATCCCGAAATGGGAGCGCTGGCCCGACATCTTTTGGACAGTGCCCATTGCCGTGTTCGACCGCCCTTCCTATTCTCTAAAAGCGCTTTCCGGACTGGCTGCGAAGCGGTTTGCCCGGTTCCGTGTTCCGGCTTCGGACGAACGCCGGTTGGCCGAAATGGAACCACCGGCTTGGGTGTTTTTCCACAGTCGCCTGGATGACCGCTCGGCGACCCGAATTCGGTCGGAGCGAAACCAGTTCCATTCGAATAGACTTGCGGAGCAAAAACCCGAATTGTCGACCATAGCTACCCTGCTACCCCGGATTAAACCGATAGAACCTGACCGGACAATTCTCGGTCTCGTCGTACAGACGCTCGAGGACGGCAAAGCAGAGGACGTCGTCACGATCGATCTTGCCGGCAAAACGACGATCGCCGACCACATGGTGATCGCCAGCGGCCGTTCGACGCGTCAGGTCCTGGCATTGACCGAGCACCTCGATGAAGTGCTCTCCCGGCGCACCCGGATTTCGATCGAGGGAAAGACCCAAGGCGACTGGGTGCTGATCGACGCAGGCGATGTGATCGTGCACCTGTTCCGGCCCGAAATCCGCAGCTACTACAATCTCGAGAAGATGTGGGGCTCGGCGATGCCCGACAGCGAAGCCGTTCGCCTGTAGCCGGAACCCCTCCATCCGTTTCCGCCTTCTCGTGGTCGGTAGGCTGCGCAGCGGCCCGCTGAAGGAATTGCAGGCTCTCTACGCCGCCAGGATCCTGCCGCCTCCGACGATTGTCGAAGTGGAGGAGAGGCGCTCGCTGCCGGCGGGGCCCCTGAAGACCCGCGAGGGCGAATTGATCCTCGGCGCATTGCCGGCGGGCATCCCTTTCGTCGCCCTCGACGAGCGCGGCGTCCAGTGGTCCAGCCGCGCACTGGCCGAGCGCATCGCGATCTGGCGGGACCGGGGTTCGCCCGAGCTCGCCTTCGCGATTGGCGGCGCCGATGGCCTCCATTCGATGGTTCTCGACCGCGCCGATGTAACCCTCTCGTTCGGGTCGATGACCTGGCCCCACCTGCTGGTCCGCGGCATGCTGCTCGAACAGCTCTATCGCGCTCAGCAAATTCTCGCCGGTCACCCTTATCACCGCGGTTAAACACGTTGGGAACGCTATCTACTCGCGGGCGGTTTCGCGTATAGAGATAGACTTTCTTATTCGAGGCTTCCCGCGATGAATTCCCGCCCCCGTCCGCTTGTGCTGTGCATTCTCGATGGATGGGGCGAGCGGCAGAAAGCCGACGATAACGCAATCGAGATCGCGCGGGCACCCAACTGGCATTGCTTGAAGGCGCGTTGGCCGCATGCGCAGCTGCAGGCGAGCGAGCACTACGTCGGCCTGCCCGACGGCCAGATGGGGAATTCCGAAGTCGGCCACACCAATATCGGGGCCGGACGGTTGGTTTTGCAGGACTTACCGCGCATCGATGCGGCGATTGCCGAGGGCAAGCTCGCCAGCATGCCGGTATTGCGCGGTTTCATCGCCAAACTGAAGGAGAGCCGCGGGACAGCTCACCTGATCGGGCTGATGTCGCCCGGCGGGGTTCATTCGCATCAGCGCCAGATCGCCGCCCTGGCCCGCATTCTCGCCGACGCCGGAGTGCCGGTCGCCGTCCACGCCTTTCTCGACGGGCGTGACACGCCGCCCAAGGCGGCTGCCTCATATGTGAAACAGTTCCAGGCAGACGTCGCTGGCCTACGCGATCTGCGGATCACCACGATCTGCGGCCGCTACTACGCGATGGATCGCGACAAGCGTTGGGACCGGGTCGAGAGAGCTTATCGGGCGATCGTCAGCGGCGCCGGCGAGCGCGCCGATGATCCGCTGCAGGCGGTCGAAACCGCGTATTCGCGAGGCGAGACCGACGAATTCGTGGCGCCAACCGCAATCGCCGGTTACGCCGGCATGCGTGACGGCGACGGTCTGCTGATCGCCAATTTTCGCGCTGATCGGGTTCGTGAGATCGCCGCTGCTCTCCTCGACCCCGGATTCTCCGGGTTTCGTACGGGAACAGCGGATCGCGTTTAGCGCCGCTCTCGGCCTGGTCGAATATTCGGCGGAGCTCAACCGATTTCTTGCGACGCTGTTCCCGCCCGAGAACCTCAACGACAGCTTTGGCGAGGTGGTGTCACGGGCCGGGCTGACCCAGCTGCGCATCGCGGAAACCGAAAAATACGCCCATGTCACGTTTTTTTTCAATGGCGGGCGCGAGACGGTCTTTCCTGGTGAGGAGCGGATTCTCGTCCCTTCGCCGAAGGTCGCGACATACGATCGGCAACCCGAGATGTCGGCGCCCGAAGTTACCGACAAAGTCGTCGAAGCGATCCGCTCGGGACGGTTCGACGTGATCGTGATGAATTACGCGAATGCGGACATGGTCGGGCACACCGGCCGTATCGAGGCCGCGACCAAAGCGGTCGAGACCGTCGATGCTTGCCTCGGCCGACTGTCCGAGGCCGTCGAACAGGCCGGCGGCACGCTCGTCATCACCGCCGACCACGGCAACGCGGAAATGATGCGCGACCCTGAAACCGGCGAGCCGCATACCGCGCACACGCTCAACCCGGTGCCGCTTCGTCGTGGTGAACCCGCCGGCAGAAATCGGCCGCCTCGAAAACGGCCGTCTTTCGGATATCGCCCCGACCTTGCTCGATCTTCTCCGTCTGACGAAGCCGGCCGCGATGACCGGCCACTCGCTGATCTCCCCGACCGCTGGACGGCAAGCGGCAGATTGAACCGGAATCATGTAGCCGTCTCAACAAGCCGAACGCTGACGACGCAACCCTTTCGCCCCCACCTGTGGCCGAGCTCGCGAGCATCCCCTTAAGCTCGCGCCGACCGGCGCGCGCGCCCGTCACCTTCTGCCGGTAGATGTTCCGGCTGCTGCATCCAGCCTTGCGAAGCTGCTCAAGCTGGCTGTCGAGGATCTGCCCGTATGTCGATACGCGGGCATAGCCGATGAGGCGTTTTTCGGGGTGGGTTCCGGTCATATCTTATGCAAACCGTAAACCCTTGATTTCACCGGGTGAAGGATGCTGCGCGAAAGTCTTGAGTTTCGCAACAAGCCGAACCTGCACCTCGCTTTCTCTTCGGGCGCGCGCGATTGTGGCGCTACGCGCGATGCGAAACGGACTATAGCCCATTGACTGTTAGCTCGTCTCGATGCATCGGAATTCCAAATGAGTGAGAATTTCGAAGCGCCGGAAGCCCCACCACTTGCGGACCAAAGAGCCCCCGAATCTTGGAGCACTTGGCGTCACAGATTTGGAGAGCGAGCATGGTTGTTTTGGCCCGAATGGATGCTGCGTTGGATCGCTTTCTAGGCACAGAAATCGGCAGTCTTCAAGGTATTAGAGTTGGCGGGTCGGTTGGTCATACTGATTGCCTTAATACAATGGTGGGCGGAGCGCGGAGATCGTTTAGAGGCAAAACATAATCAGGCATGGGAAGTAATAATCCTGTCGCGTGGTGCAGGAGGGGACGCAGGTCGCAAATCAGCGCTGGAACATCTTGCAGCCGATGGCGTCTCGCTTGAAGGCGCACCCCTAGACGGACTTGTCATGGACGAAACTATACTTAAAGGTGTCAACCTGAACTCGGCAACATTCAGAAGAGCAAAGCTTTTTGCCGTCTTCATAAAAGACAGCGTTCTCCAGAAAGCAGACTTCCAAAATGCTGAGATATTTAATGGCGGCTTCGAGAACACGTTGTTGCGCCGGGCTAATTTTGATAATGCTGTCTTAGGAGGCACCGAAACCTTCCAGTTTTGCGATGCGAGCGGTGCTACTTTCAGAAATGCCACATTGCGTAAGCCTTTCTTCTGGAAGGTTGACCTAACGGAAGCGGATTTTACGAACGCTTCGGTCTTTGATGGCCTCAACAGACCCTGGAGTTTGTTGGAATTACTTAAATATCCCTATTGGGCGAAGCTGTGTCGTACAAAAATGCCGGACGGCTCTATTTCAAATAGAGACTGCCCCGAACAATAAGTCCTCCCGCCCCGCGGGGCGGATGGCAGAGGACGGCACCATGACGGCACACAGCGCCGCGCGGGCGATGCTGGAGGCGTTTCGCCAGTGTCGGGGCTGCTTCAACCTCTGGTGTCGGCTCGCACGAAGTGCAAGCGAGTGAAAGTCGCATAAAGTGCATTTCTGGAAAACTGCCTGTTGAGAGCCATTCCGCTGCTGCGTTTTTCTTAAACGCCGCTGGCCAGCGCGATCGGCGGTATCGGACGTGCTCGCTGACGGAACGCCGCCGGCGGCGTTTCCGGCGAGTGGTTTAAACCGGACCGCGCGCGGGGAGAAAACGCCTCGTCTGGAGCAGCTTGCCGCGAATCAAGCCAGAGCGGAACCAAACGATTTAGCCGCTTTCTAAACTTGCTCTTGCGAATTGAATTCGCCTGAAGCACATTAAGCCCTGTCAGGCTGAAGTTGTGCCCTCAGCCCGGTCTGCCGGTCATTCGGTCGGTGAGCCGCCCGCTGTTTGGGTAGAACATAAGCCACGAGCCCGTCTGTGTACCAGCACAGACGGGCTCATCTGTTTCTCGGCCAAGGTTGGGGCTTTAAAGAAAACGCCCCTAGCCTTGCGCGGGATAGTTCTCGTTCTGTTCTGGGAGAGCTCCCTTCTCTTCCATCGCCGATTTTTTCTCCCGCCAAGTCCCAATTTTATCAAGCAACCAGCGCGTTATGCCGGCTACTAGGCCCTCAACCACACGTTCCGCCCATCCTTGAGCGTCCATACTCTACCTCCTCGTCTCGCAGCGGCCCGGTTCATCCGCGGGAGTTGGAGGCACTGACCTTCGTCGTCAGGCTGAAGCTGCGCCCACCAACCGGACTTCATCTCCATCAACAACCGAGCCGTTGTGTCGATGAACCAGAGCCTCGATACCCTTGCTGTGTATTCCAGCACAGACCGGGGGTACCAAACCCATCAACGTCCAATGATATTGGCTTTCGCCCGATTTCAGAAAAGTATTTTCCCGAATTTGGGAAGGGGGTACTTAGATTATGTCAAAGGAGTTGATTGTGGTTTTATCAATTTTGCTATATTGCCAATCGAATTCATCCCTCGTAAGGTTTCCTAAATCGACTGGCGGGCAGGCATTTTTCCCAAATGACGAGCGACAAATATTTTGACACTACATATTGTTAAATCAACAATCAAATGGATATATTTCGGTATTAGGTAGCACTTTGACAGAATCCTGAGAATGTTAGTTACTTTGAACAAAATCCTCAAATGTTTAGTTACTTTTAACACATTAGAACCTCTTAGGACCTGTGGTGGTCCAAATTCTCTGTTTTTCAAGGTGTCTCGGTGAGGTATTTTGACGCGCTCACCGCGCGTCGGGTTAATCGGGTGTTGGGAATGGCAGATATCCCTAAGCATCGATGATCAAATAAAGCAAGTCGATCTAGAATTGCGGCAGGCCGAGTTAGCTTCAAAGAAACGGGACCTAGCGGAACAAAGTCGCTGGACATGGACTATGATGAGAAACCCGGCCGTTATAGCGGGCATGATCGCACTACTTGCAACCTTATGTACTGCGATTTTTGGGTGGGTGACTTCTTCTGTCCAAGAAAGAGAGCAAAACAGAAGATTTCAGGCACAATTAAACTCTGATATTATCACAAAAATTTTGGCACAAACTACGTATCACGACCCAAATAGTCTGCTCACATCATCTTTCGATTACGCCTGATACGCTAAATGAAATGAAATTGTTTTTCCTGATTACGCACTATCCTCAGCCATCAGGTCATGGTACAAAACAGGAACATACGGCTGTTTCTGCGGGTTTGAACGATGGCGCGCAACAAGGTGCAATTTCAAAAGGGGCTTAGCGAGGCCCAGTTTGTTGTTCTTTACGGAACAGAGGATCAGTGCCGGGAGGCGGTGATGCGCTGGCGCTGGCCATCCGGCTTTGTCTGCCCGGTTTGCGCAGGGCAGCATCACAGCGTCGTCAAGACCCGGGCGCTTTACCAGTGTACCGCCTGCCGGCGGCAGACATCCGTGATCGCCGGAACGATTTTCGCAGCAACCAAGGTGCCGCTGTGCATTTGGTTTCGCGCCATGTACCACCTCACTCAGAGCAAGGGCGGCATCTCCAGCATTGAGTTGGGCCGCCAGCTTGGCGTCACCCAGACCACCGCCTGGAAGATCAAGCACAAGCTGATGCAGGCGATGATGGAGCGGGACGCCACAAAGCGCCTGACGGGACGGATCGAAATCGACGACGCCTATCTCGGCGGCGAGCGCAACGGCGGCAAGCGGGGCCGCGGTTCGCCTGGCAAGACGCCGATCGTGGCGGCGGTCGAAACCACACCAGAGGGCAAGCCAATCCGTTTGAAGTTGCGCCGCGTGAAGGGTTTCCGCCGTGCCGAAATCGCGACCTTGGCGCAGCGCAATTTCCATCCCGCCAGCACCGTTATCAGTGACGGCCTGCATTGCTTCACTGGGGTCGGTAACGCCGGCTGCGTCCACCAGCCGATCGTCACTGGATCCGGTCGCAAGGCCGCCCTGAACCCTGCCTTCAAGTGGGTCAACACCACCCTCGGCAACATCAAGAGCGCCATCACTGGCACTTACCGCACCATCCGCGACAAGCATGTACCCCGCTACCTCGCCGAATTCGAGTACCGCTTCAACCGCCGATACGATCTCGCCGCCATGATGCCACGCCTCGGCTATGTCGCAGTCCGAACCCCGCCGATGCCATACCGCCTCCTCAAATTGGCTGAGGATAGTGCGTAATCAGGTTGTTTTTTGACGCTGGACTTCTGGATGACAATACAGGAAAGCTGCAAAAGATAATAGAGCCTCCAGAGTTGGCGCGCCAAAAGTAGCGCCTTGCATGTCAGTGTTCTTGCGCCTTGCCGGGGCGCTGTCAATTTTTCCCTCTCCAAGTAGCGCAGGTTCGCTAAATGTTCTTGCGAGCATCTCGCCTTTGGGTAACATAGCCCGGATCGGCGGAAGGGGATCGGATGGCTGGGCTTCTGGATTTGCGGCGCGGTTCGGGACGGAGGAGCGGTGCATCGAGCACTTGGCCGGGCTTCGCTGGCCCGACGGGTTTGTGTGTTCCGGCTGTGGCGGACGGCAGGCCTGGCGGCTGAAGGCTCGACCGCGGGTGTATGAGTGCGGCACCTGCCATCGGCAGGAGTTGGTGACCGCGGGAACGGTGTTTCATCGGACGCGGACGGATCTCTCGAAGTGGTTTCTTGCCGCCTACCTGATGGGCCGCGACAAGCGCGGCGTCTCGGCCAAATTTCTGCAGCGCGAACTGGCGGTGGCGTATCAAACGGCGTGGACCATGGCGCACAAGCTGCGCCACGGGCTGAGCGAGGATCCGGCCCGTCCGCTGCGCGGCTTTCTGGAGGCGGACGAGACCTTCATCGGCGGCCGCGGCGATCCGAGCAGTCGCGGACGCAGCACGACCAGCCCCGACAAAAGCCTGGTCGTCGCCGCCGTCGAGAAGGTGCCGGCACCAAAGAACAGGAAGGGCAAGCACGGGCACGCGGTGAAGCGCCAGCACGGCTTCTTTGCCGGCAACGCCCGGATCGCCGTGCTGCCGGCCGCGACCGGCGCCGAGCTCGGCGCCTTTCTGACCGGCAATGTCGCCGCCGGGTCGCATCTCCTGACCGACGGGTTCGCCGGCTATCGCGGTCGCGACGCCGCCCTCGACGAGCATTTGAAGCACACCCCGGTGGTCCAGGACGACGGCGCCAATGCCGGCGAGTTCTTCCCGATCATCCACACCCTGTTCAGCAACATCAAAGCCTGGCTCGTCGGCACCCATCACGGCGTCAGCGCCAAGCACTTGCCGCGGTATCTTCGGGAATGGTCGTACCGCTTCAATCGCCGCAATTTGCCCGATGGTTTGGACGGTTACCTGATCCGCCGCGCCGTCGAATGCGCCACCATCACCTACGACCAGCTCACCGCCGGCATCCTGCCAGAGGGAGCCAACCGCATCCCGCGGCTCTCCCGCGCCAGTTGCGCAACCTGCTCTAGCCGGATAGGGAAAGTCAATTTTTACATAACACCCGTTATCGGTCTTTTGCCCCTGAATGAATTCAGAACCATGGGGGCGCGTTGGTTAACGCCGCCCGCTGCTGCAAATAGACGCCACTATTTCGCCGCTCCATGGAACGCGATCTCCCCGGCGCTACCCGATTGGAGGAGGATGCTCGCGCCGCTGCCGCTGTTCATGGCCTCAAAGTCGCGCCGGCAGGTTTACGATCTCGGCCGGCGTGCCTGTGGCCTCGGCCGCCTTTTACGGTAATGCTCGTGTAATAATTTGACAAATTATCAATAAGGTGTTACTCTCTGCTGTTGGCTTAAATCATGGGTGAGTGTGGAAGATGATCAGGGTAATATTGGTTGTCGGCTCCCACGTTCTTCAACCGTCCGGGAGAACCCAGCCTGATCTGGACCTGATAAAACAGGCGGAACAGGTGACAACCTTCGTTTTGGCCGGCGCTTGCCAGGATCCGGAGCATCGGGATGAAGGGGGCGGTAGAGGTTCTGGCATTTTTCAATTTGACAATTACAATTTTCACAGTTATTTTGATTTCGCTGAAGTTTCGCTGCAAAAAACAGCTAAAACAGCAAGGAGCGGCAGACAGCGACCCGTTTGCGAAGGGCAGTCCGGCAATGCCACCGGCTCCACCCGGCGGTTCCACGAACCGGGCCGCATGGGCAGCAGGGCCGTTGCTCTGCCAAATTCGCTCAGACTGATACCTACTTCCGGATCAAACCGCACCATTTCGCCGCGCCGCGGCGGCTCGGCTTGATCATCGCCAGCACTGCCGGGTATCTTGAGCCGAGTGCATCGTGCCGATCGGGCCCGAGACATAGGGTGAATGAATGAAGCGTTCGGGTCTCATGGTGGCAGTCGCTGCCACATTACTCGTGTTCTCGCTGCGCCAGGACCTCGGCGCGGCACCGCCGACCAACTCGGCGGAAACCTACAAGCAGCTCAATTTGTTCGGCGAGGTCTTCGAGCGCGTACGCGCCGAATATGTCGACGAAGTCAGCGACGATACCCTGGTCGAGTTGGCGATCAACGGCATGCTGACATCGCTCGATCCCCATTCGAATTACCTGAACACAAAAAACTTCAACGATATGAAGGTCCAGACCCGCGGCGAGTTTGGCGGGCTGGGGATTGAAGTTTCCATGGAGAGCGGCCTTGTCAAGGTTGTTTCGCCGATCGACGATACCCCGGCGGCGCGTGCCGGCCTGAAACCCGGCGATCTGATAACTCACCTCGATGGGGACCCCGTTCAGGGAATGACGCTTCCGGAGGCGGTCGAGAAAATGCGCGGCCTGATCGGCAGCGAGATCAAGCTGACGATTCGGCGCGAGGGAAAGGACCCCTTCGACGTCAAGTTGACCCGCGCAACGATCAAGATCCAGTCGGTCCGCTCCCACCTCGAGGGCGACTCGATCGGCTACATCCGGATCACCAGCTTCAACGAGCAGACTGATGTCGGCCTCAACAATGCAATGAAGAGTCTAAAGCAGCAGGCCGGCAACAAGCTCTCCGGGGTGATCCTCGATCTGCGCAACAACCCGGGCGGGCTCCTCGATCAGGCGGTTGCGGTTTCGGACGCCTTTCTCGATAAGGGCGAGATCGTGTCCACCCGCGGCCGGCGGAGCGAGGATGCACAGCGCTATAACGCTCGTCCAGGCGACATCGCGAGCGGTCTGCCCCTTGCGGTATTGATCAATGGCGGGTCTGCCTCAGCCAGCGAGATCGTCGCCGGCGCGTTGCAGGACCACCACCGCGCCATCCTTCTCGGGACGAAATCCTTTGGCAAGGGATCGGTGCAAACAATCATCCCGCTCCCCGGCCACGGGGCGATGCGGCTGACCACGGCGCGCTATTACACGCCGTCCGGACGCTCAATTCAGGCGAAAGGAATTGATCCGGACATCGTCGTCGAAGCCGCCAAAATCGAGAAGACGCCCGAGAAGGGGGAGAAGGGCGACAAGATCGCCACCGCGACGGATCTGAAGAAGGACGATTCCGGAGACGGCCCCCCTGAGCAGACATCGGTCGATCCGTCGATCATGGGCACGCCCGCCGACTACCAGCTGGCCAGGGCCGTCGACATGCTACGCGGCGTCGCGCTGTTCAACGGACGCGTCGTCAACTGAGATTACTTGCCCGATGGTGGACACAGGCAGCGAGACGCTCGGGTATCGTGCTGCTGTAGGGATCATGCTGCTGAACCGGCAAGGCGAGGTGTTTGTCGCGCGCCGCATCGACCATGTCGACAAAAGCCTACCGTGGCAGATGCCGCAAGGCGGGATCGATTTGGGCGAGACCCCCCGTCAGGCAGCTTTTCGCGAGCTCAGGGAAGAAACCGGCATCGACAAGGCCGTGATCCTGGGCGAAAGCCACGGGTGGCTGAAATACGACTTGCCCGCCGAGCTCGCCGGCAACGTATGGGGCGGGCGTTATCGCGGCCAGCGGCAAAAATGGTTCGCGATGCGCTTCACCGGCAGCGATGAGGATATCGACCTCGCGACCGAACACCCGGAATTCGATGCGTGGCGATGGGTGTCGCCGATCCGCCTGCCCGCGCTGATCGTCCCCTTCAAGCGCCGGCTCTATATCGACCTGTTGGCCGAATTTCGGGATCATTGCGTGCCCCTCGATTAGGTCGGTGGCAAGCGCATCATCGCCGCATCGATTGCCGCCGCGTCGGGGATAGCCGTCTGAGCGCCACGGCCGAGGCAGGCGAGCCCGGCGGCCGCACCGGCCCGCCGAAGCGCATGTTCGAGGCTGGAGCCGAGATCCAGCGTCGCCGCGAGAACGCCTACAAAAGTGTCGCCGGCGCCGGTCGTATCCACCGGATCGATCGATAGCGCTGGCACATCGCGACAGTTGCCGTCGGCGAGAAACGCGGTCGCTCCCGCCGCACCGCGGGTCACGACGAGAGCTTGCCGCAGCCGGCGGGCGAGGCCCATGAGATCAGGACCCATTGTCGCTGCCTCGCGCTCGTTCGCGACCAATAGATCGATCTCCGCCAACAGCGCGAGATCTATCGGCAGCGCCGGCGCCAGGTTGAGCAGGCATCGCCCGCCTCGCTTGCGCACGCGCCTAGTCATCGCTTCGGTTTCGCCGGCGGGGACCTCCATCTGCGCGACAAGGAACGTATCCGGGCCGAGCAGCTCATCGGGAACTTGATCGGCCGTAACGCACGCGTTGGCCCCGGACGAAACTGCGATAGCGTTTTCCCCCGCGGATGCGACCATTATCGCGGCACAGCCGGTCGGCTGCTCTACGCTCCGCACCAGCCGCGTGTCGACGCGGCTCCGCCGAACCAGATCAAGCGCGATCTCGGCGAAGGAATCTCGCCCGACGGCACCGGCTAGCATGACCTCGGCTCCGGCTCGGCGGGCTGCCAGCGCCTGATTGGCACCCTTACCACCGGGCAGTAGTTCGTACGCGCCGCCCAGCACGGTCTCCCCGGGCTGGGGCAATTTTGGAACCGGGACGATAAGATCGGCATTTATTGAGCCAAAGGTCAGGATCATGTGACAAGGTTCCGCTCGGGAAGCGACCGGCCGCCACTCCGATTACACCGGCTGGTTGTAATCTGATATAGTCTCAGATCACATCGACGGAGAAGGCGTATGGAGGGCTTCGAGACACGCCATCTGGGGCGCACGTCCCTCAGATTGACGGTCCTGGGGCTCGGCACGGGAACCCTCGGGGGACACCGGATCCCAGTCACTCGAGATGAAGGAGAGGCGGTTGTAACGGCGGCGTGGTCGGCCGGTGTTCGCTATTTCGACACTGCGCCTTTCTACGGTTTCGGAAAGGCGTGCCGAATTGTCGGCGATGCCTTGCGCGACCTGCCCCGCGAAGAATGGGTGTTGGCGACCAAGGCCGGGCGGCTGCTGCGGCCGCAGCCGAATCCCGGCTCCCCCGGGGCGCTGCGCCACCCGATGCCGTTCGAGGATGTGTTTGATTATTCCTACGACGGCATCATGCGCTCGTTCGAGGACAGCTTACAGCGCCTTGGCCTGGCACGGATCGACATCCTTTATGTTCACGACATCGGTGCGCGGCAGCACGGCAAAGACGCGCATCCCCGGATCATGCGTACGTTTCGCGACGGCGGATATCGCGCGCTCGAGCAATTGCGCTCATCCCGCCGGCTGGCGGCAATCGGGATCGGGGTCAACGAATGGGAAGTTCTGCTCGAGGCGATCGACTGGGGCGATTGGGACGTCTTTCTTCTTGCCGGACGCTATACGCTCCTCGAACAGACTGCGCTCGATGAACTACTGCCCCAATGCCTGCGATCCGGGATATCGGTCGTAGTCGGGGCACCGTTCAACACCGGCATTCTAGCCGGCCGCGATACTTGGAACTATCGGCCGGCGCCTGCCGAGATTGTCGACCGGGTCAAAAGGATGAGGGCAATCTGCGACAGTCATCGGGTGCCTCTCGTCGCCGCGGCGCTGCAGTTTCCACTCGCTCATCCAGCCGTCGCAGCAGTTCTCCCCGGGCCGCGCAATGTCAATGAATTCAAGGCTAATGTGAAGCTCCTGCGCTACCCGATCCCGCCGGCACTGTGGGCCGATTTGCGCAACGCCGAGCTGCTCCATCCAGATGCGCCGACCCCGGCCTGATCGGAGGGGCCTAGCTACTTTCCGGCGCAAAAATAGCCGGTCTAAGTCATTGATCTAAAAGGGTGCCGAAGCTCAATAAAACTGCAAGGACGGACATTTTGTGCGCCGGCTGTGCGGCAGGCGGCCCTTCACAAGGTTCGATCGGCGGCTGCATCGCGGTTTAGTTTTTTTGGAGAAAAGCGCTTGACGCAGAGCGCTGGTCATTGTATCATTTATATAGATGACACGAGACCAGATCATCGAGGCGCGCCAAGCGCTCGTCAGCCAGCTGCCGGTGACCGGGGAGATGCTGCGCGGCTCGCTGTTCGAGCGGACCGTGCGCCACACCAGCGGCTGTACGATCTGCGCCGGCGGCGGCGGGCACCCGCTGTGGGTTCTGACCATCAGCTATGCCGGCGGCCGTACTCGCCAGTTCAGTCTGCGCCGCGAACAGGTTGATGACGTGCGCCGGTGGCTCGGCAATTACCACAAGCTCAAGGAAGCGCTCGAGGACATCTGCGAGCTCAACCACGCGCTGCTGCGGCCGGACAGCGCCGCGACGCGACGCGCAAAGAAAAACCCATGATCCAGACGCGGCGGGCGCAGCGCACCTTTGGTGACGGGTTGATTGCCGAGGAGGTCAAGGATCTGCACGAAGAGTGGATGAAGCACGCCGATCAGGTGCTGGGCGACAAGGAGATCGTGGCGGCGATCTACGAGGCCCTGGCCAAACGGCATCCGCAGAGCCGCACCCGCGGCCGGCCGGGCACCCCGGCCGAGGTGGTGCTGCGTTTGCTGGTGCTCAAGCACATGCGCAACTGGAGTTACGGCGTGCTGGAACGGGAAGTGAGAGCCAATCTGGTGTATCGCGACTTCACCCGGGTGGGCGGCACCAAGATGCCCGACGCCAAGACCATGGGTCGGTGGGGCGTCGCCGTAGGGCCGGTGGTGGTCAAACAGATCCATGAACGGATCGTGCAGATTGCGCGCGACCATCGGGTGGCGCCAGGCCGGCGGATGCGCGTCGACACCACGGTGGTCGAGACCAACATTCACTACCCCACCGACAGCAGCCTGTTGGGCGACGGGGTGCGGGTGCTGACCCGCACGATGAAGAAGATCACCGGGATCGCTGGGGCGGCCGGCACTCAACTGCGCGATCGCAGCCGCAGCGTCAAATGGCGGGTGTTGGAGATCGCGCGGGCGGCCCGCGCCAAAGGTCGACAAAGCGGCGAGAAGCTGGCGCAGGCTTACCGCAGATTACTGGAGGCAACCGGCCGGGTGGTGGGACAGGCAAAACGCTTCGCCACGGAGATCGGCGACGGCGTCAAGCGGGCGGCTGACACCCGGCGGCAGGTCATGCTGGAGGGGCTGCGTCGAGAGCTGGAAAGCATGGTGCCGCGCGTGCGGCAGGTGATGCGCCAGACCAATGCGCGCGTCTTCGCCGGCGACACCCATGCCGAGAACAAGATTGTCAGCCTGTTCGAGCCGTCCACTGAAGTTATTCGGAAAGGCAAGGCCGGCAAGCCCACCGAATTCGGCAAAATGGTCAAATTGCAGGAGGCGGAGAACCAGATCGTCGTCGCCTACGAAGTCTACGATCGGCGGCCCAGCGACTCGGACCTGCTGCTTGCCGCGATCGAAACGCATCAAGCAACGCTGGGCTGCACGCCGCACCTGGTGGCGGCGGATGCCGGCTTCTACTCGGCCAAGAACGAGGCGGCCGCGAAAGCCAAGGGCGTCAAGCGCGTCTGCATCCCCAACCGCTCCACCAAGAGCCCTGAGCGCAAACGCGAGCAAAAGAAGCGTTGGTTCCGCAACGGCCAGAAATGGCGGACCGGCTGCGAGGGTCGCATCAGCGTGGTCAAACGACGGCATGGACTCCATCGCAGCCGGTACAAGGGGGATGCCGGAATCAAGCGCTGGGTCGGCCTCGGGGTGATTGCCGACAACCTGGTCAACATCAGCCGCGCCATGGCCAATCAGCCCAGCCGGTAATCCCAATCCCAATCCCACTCACTTCACACCTTGCCGGCGGCGACCTGCCGGCGGGTCCGCGCGCCTAGATCTATCGCACGGTCGTCCGAAAACGGCTTTTTGCGCCGGAAAGTAGCTAGCGCCGGCCGTGTGGGCACAACAGCCTGGCTTCACCCCGCCTCGGCTATATTGCCGGCGAAAGCTCAGTCCAACGACTCGATCCTCTCCATGTCCTCGTCGCTGAAGCCGAAATGATGGCCGATCTCGTGGATCAGCACGTGCCGCACCAGGCGCCCCAGATCTTCGCCGCTCTCGCACCAGTAATCGAGGATCGGGCGGCGATAGAGAAAGATCATGTCGAGCTCGGGCCGCGGGTCGCTGACGCTCTTGTGCGGCAGCGCGACGCCGCGATAAAGGCCGAGAATATCGAACGGGCTTTCGAGGCCCATCGCCTCCTCCGTCTCCTCGTCGGGAAACTCCTCGACCCGGATCACGACGCGCCCGAGATGGCGTTTCAGCTCCCCCGGAATCGTATCGAGCGCATCTTCTGCCAGCGCCTCGATCTCGGCGAGCGATGGCGGCACACGATCGGGCATGGTATCACTCCCGCTGGTGACGGAGGTTGGCATGGTCGAGAGGCTGGTCGGAGCGCAACGGCAGGCGGCGCTGCATGAGCTGCATGGCTGGGTCGAGGTCGACGATCGCGATGCGATCCGCAAGACCTACCATTTCGAGAACTTCTCCGAAGCCTGGGGCTTCATGTCGCGAATGGCGCTCCTGGCGGAGAAAATGGACCACCATCCCGAGCTGTTCAACGTCTACAACCGGGTGGAAGTAATCCTGTCGACCCACGATGCGGACGGTCTCAGCGAGCTCGACATCCGGCTGGCGCACGCGATCGACGAAATCGCCCCGGAAAGGGACCGTCGCCCTCCCCTGCCCTAGCGCTGCGATCTCAGCGTGGCGCCATGCGCAAGGCGCCATCGAGCCTGATCACTTCGCCGTTGATCATCCGGTTCTGACACAGATGCAGGACCAGCGCGGCATATTCGGCGGGGCGGCCGAGCCGGCTCGGGAACGGAACGCTGGCGGCGAGGCTCTCCTGGACGTTTCGCGGCAGGCCCTGCAGCATCGGCGTCTCGAAGATCCCCGGCGCGATCGCCACGACCCGCACCCCATAGCGCGCCAGCTCGCGCGCCGCCGGCAGTGTCAATGAAACGACGCCGCCCTTCGAGGCGCTATAGGCCGCTTGCCCGATCTGGCCATCATAGGCCGCCACCGAAGCGGTCGAGACGATGATGCCGCGCTCGCCGTCGGCGAGCGGGTCGAGCGTGGTCATATCCGCCGCGGCGACCCGCATAAGATTGAAGCTGCCGATCAGATTGACCTCGATGACGCGTCGAAACGCATCGAGCGGCAGCGGACCGTCGCGCCCGACGATCCGCCCGGCAGTGCCGACGCCGGCGCAATTGACGGCGATGCGCGCCGGGCCGTGCCGCTGGCGCGCCGCCGCAACGGCGGCTTCGACCGACGCGGCGTCGGTCACATCACAGCGGATAGCGAAGCCGCCTATCTCGCGGGCCGCTTCGGTCGCGGCCGCCTCGTTGACGTCGAGGATCGCAACCCTGGCCCCTCCTGCGGCCAGCGCCTCTGCCGTTGCCCGGCCGAGACCCGAGCCTCCGCCGCTGACGATTGCCGCCTGCCCTTCGATTTCCATGCGCTCCTCCTGCCGATGAGCCGGAAACCTTAGCGCCGCGATAGCTTCGGTGCACGCCGCTCGCCGAGGCGTGTCAGCCTTGCGAGCCGAGCCTCGCGATATGCCACGTAAACCGACGATCCGGCGATGATTGCGGCTCCTACCCAGGTCCACACATCCGTTACTTCGCCGAACCATAGAAAGCCGATCAGCGCGGCAAAGGGCAGACGGGCGAACTCGAAGGGCGCACAGGCGCTGGCATCGGCCGCCGCCAGCGCCCGCGCGACCGAAAGATGGGCGATCGTGCCGAGGACGCCGAGCCCGACGAGCGCGCCCAGGGTCGACGGGTCCGGCCAACGCCAGACGAACAAGGCCGGGATCAGCGACAACGGCGTTAGGTAAATCATAAACATAGCGACGATTCTGCCCGGCGGCTCGGTGCGCGCGAGAAATTTGACGGTGATGTTGTTCATCGCCGCGCTCGCCGCCGAAAGCAGCAGGATCAGGAGGTTCGCGTCGAGCCGCTCGCTGCCCGGCCGCATGATCACGAGCACGCCGACAAAGCCGATGACGACCGCGCTCCAGCGCCGCAGCCGAACATCCTCGTGCAGCACGAACACCGCCGCGATCGTCGCGAAAAGCGGGGCTGTGAAGTTGACGGCGGTCGCCGTCGCCAACGGCACGAGGGTGATCCCGTAGAACCAGGTCGCCATCGAGACTAGGCCCACCGCTGCCCGCAGCAGATAAAAACCAGCGTTGCGGCTGCGCAACAAACCCGGCCCGCCTTTGATGATCCAGGGAAGCACGAGTACGAGCCCGAACAGGCAACGAAAGAACGCGACCTCGAACGGGTGCATCGATTGTGCCGCCACACGGATCAGCACGTTCATCATCACCGCACAGATTCCGCTGAGCAGAATCCACAGCGCGGCGCGAGTAGTTGGCGCCAGGCGCGGCATGGTGAACAAAGACATCAGAGATTAACCCCGCCGCCTCGCGACGACGTCGTGCGCGTCGGTATCAGTGAAGGGGCACGGCGTAGACGAGCAGCAAGGCCTGTTCCCCCGGGTTCTGCTTGGTCAGACCGGCATTCGACATATGATAGAAGGCAAGACCAAGGCGGCTTCGGTTCGCGAAGCGGTAATCGAACTCCGCGCCGCTGCGGAACTCCCACCAGGAGCCGAGATTGAGACCGCCCCCGCGGTACCAGTACCCGCCGGCGAAGGTCGGGGTCACAACCCAGTTCGCACCAAAATTCACGTCGAACCCGAAACCGGCATAGCCGTAAAAGGCGCCGGCGCTGGTGCCCATCAAGCCGACAAAGGGCGCAAAGATCCAGGCAACATCCCCGAACCGATACTCGCCCTGCAGCTGGGCGTTGCGCCTCGCATCGGTTTTCTTCTGGTCAGGATTGATGTCGAAAACCCCGGCGCCGGTCGCGATGCTCGGCGGGTCGGCCGGCGACCCGAGCGTAGCGAAGGAGCCCAAGGCGATTTGCGCGGTCGCGGGAGGCGCGGTTACGATGCAGAACGCCAAGAGCAAGATCACCCCTAGCCGGTTCACAGATCTCTTGCTCACGCCTTCCCCCACCCCGATCGCGGCTCGGTCGAGACCGCACTTTATTTATCCTAAAACGCAAACCATGCTGTGCAAACAAAACTGTCCGGCAAACTCAGATCTGCTTCATTCGTTCCGTCGCAAGGATCAACTGCTCGCGAATTCCCGGTTCCATTGCCGAATGTCCAGCGTCGGGAACGATCACATAACTGGCTTCGGGCCAGGCGCGTACCAATTCGTCCGCACTGCCGACCGGGCAGACCATGTCATAGCGGCCTTGGACGACAACCCCCGGCAAATGTCGGATCTGAGCGATGCGGGCGATCAGGTCATATTCGCCGTCGAATAGATGGCGACTGAAGAAATGCGCTTCGATTCGCGCCAGGCCGAGAGCGAGCCGGTCTTCGCTGAAGGCGGCCACCGTCTCAGGATTGGGCAGCAAGGTCGAGCAGGCACCCTCGTAGATGCTCCAGGCGCGCGCCGCGGGCATGTGAACGCGCGGGTCCGAGTCTCGCAAACGGCGGTAATAGGCGGCGAGAATGTCGCTGCGTTCGGCCTCGGGGAGAAATCCCGAAAAGGCGCGCCACGCCTCGGGAAACACTCTGCGAATACCGTAAAGAAACCACTCGATCTCCTCGCGCCGGCACAGAAAGATGCCGCGCAGCACGAGCCCCCGGCAGCGCTGCGGGTGGGTCTCGGCGTAATGCAGCGCCAATGTCGAGCCCCAGGACCCGCCAAACACCAGCCATTTGTCGATCCCCAGCGAGGAACGCAGATGTTCGATGTCCGCCACAAGATGGGATGGCGTGTTGTCGGCGATCTCGCCGAGCGGCATCGAGCGGCCGGCGCCGCGCTGATCGAAAATCACGATCCGCCAATATTCAGGATCGAAAAACCGCCGATGTACCGGCGTCGCGCCGGCGCCGGGACCGCCGTGCAGAAACAGCGCCGGGACACCGCGCGGACTTCCCGACTGCTCCCAATACATCGTATGCCGCGCATCGAGCCGCAGAGTGCCCGTGCGATACGGTTCGATCGGCGGGAACAGATCGCGGCGGCTTGATCATCACACCGCAGTCTAAAGCCCCCGCCCCCGATTCCCTAGTGCTACAGACCAGACAAATGGTTCCCACCCTCCATTCCTCGCCGCCCCCGCGAAAGAGGCTGTCAGCAAATTGGCCAACCCGGCTGTAGTGAGGTAGTGCGTGCTTCGAGACGCGCCCCGCGGGCGCGCCTCAGCATGAGGTAAGTCTTTATTGGCATTAAGAAAATCCTCATCCTGAGGAGGCCGCCCACGGGTCCGCGCTCCGCGCGGCCCGAGGACAGGCTCCACGGCCGTCTCGAAGGACGCACGATGCCGATCCAGCCATATCGCCGATTTCCTGACAGCCTCGAAAGCGGGGGTCCAGGGTAGCCAGCGACGACGTTGGCCGCCCCTGTTCAGGCCAGGGGCAGGCCCTGGGTGCCTGCTTTCGCGGGCATGACGGAAAAGGGTGAGGTACCGAGCGCTAACTCGCACCATAGCGAGGTGAACGAGCGGCTTTCGCCGCCGGCCGAGAACCCCGACGCTGGCTGTTCTTGCTGTTATTTGCACCGAAATATCAGCCATGCGTCGGTTCTCCGCCGCAGATTTCCTGGGTTTTCGAACAGCATGCGCCTCCGCAAACAGCAAAAAACCTGGCTGTTCGTGGCTGTTCCTGGCTGTTTTCGAGAGAGCCCGGTCGGCAGCGGATCGCAAATACATGGCGGCCGGAGATTACCAATTTCACAGCGAAATTGCAAGTCGTAATTCCTATTAAAGCAATTTCCTCGAGGGCCGCTCAGGCGCTTGCCGTCTCTTTGCCAAACGCCTCAAACGGCGGCTTCGGGTGATAGCTGACGTTCCGCAGCGGTTCGGAGTGCCGGAGGTGACACGTAAAGTACGTTGTACGCAGACCTGTATTAGTAAATTTTCAATAGGTTATCTGGTTATCTGTTACGCGATCCGACGTCCCCTCCGGTTAGCTCAGTTCGTCAGGAAGCGGGCGAGGAAGGATGGAACGCGGGAGAATGCATCCTGTCGCGCTACCGTATCCGTTCCCTCGATCCGGACAACACCGCCAGCGGTGGGAAACGGTAACTCACGGCGCGGCAAATTGGGCCAATCGAAATGGTGATAGGCGCCGGGGTAAATCTGCATCTCGACCTTGGCGCCGCGGGTAACCGCGCCGTCAAGAAGAGCTTTGCATGGGACCGCCGGAATCCCGACGTCTTCGGCGCCGATCAATACCATGAGCGGAATGGTGGTCGACCACGATGGCTGCTGCCGTTGCTCGTCGCACGATGACGGATAAAAGGCTACCGCCGCCCGAAAGTCGCCCCGCGGCAGTTGGGCCGGCCGGCTAAAGCTTTGCGTGCCGATCGCGAAGAGAAGAGCGCCACCGCCCTGCGACCAGCCCATTATGCCAATGCGATCGGGCCGAACAAAAGGTTGCGCCTGCAGAAACAACAACGCCCCATAAGCGTCTCGCGCCCGATTGCGATAGAGCTCCAGGTCGAAGGTTCGCGGTGCGCACATTTCTCTTCGGTCACGCGGGGCAAAGCTATCGACCATCAGCACTGCATATCCACGGCGGGTCAGCTCGCCGGCCCAATCGCTTTCTCCGGGCTCGATCATCGAACCCATCAACAGGCCACCGCATCCATGAAGGAAGATGACTGCGGGATGCTGCCCCTCACCCGTCGGCCGCGAGAGGTAGCCGTTAAGCACCGTTGACGACCGACCTGGGCCGTTATCCTCGAACGAAGGGAAATGCACCAGCTCCTGGAGCGGCGCTAATCCGTGCTTCTTCAAGATATTGCTGAAATTCGTACTGAGTTGCGTCATCGACTGGAGGCGCGGCAGCAGGGCGGGCACTATGTCGGCCATCACCCTCGGCATGACCGTCAGTGTCTTGGCGCCGGTAGGCGTGCGATAGAAGGCCGCTATCTCTTTCATCTCGGCGGCCGTGAAATAGCGCGCGTAAATGATTGGCGCGCCGTTCATCGTCTCGGCCACAGTTTTGCTCACCAGCCGCTCGTATTCGCCGCGCAATTCACCCAGCGTCGCATCGTCGATCTTCGGATACTTCGACCGCATGGCGGCTTCGATCCGTGGCCAGACCTTGGCCGTCACGTCTGAGGCCATTTGCGTGATCATCGCGGGCGAAACCAGTGCCACGAGGTTTCTGGCAGCCTGTAGCGCCTCGAACGAGGGTTGGGAGGTCTCCGGAGACTGCGCGAGGCCACCCGAAATAGAGACCAAAGCCGTCGTCCCTGCGACCGCCAGAACCCGCAAAATGCGCATCGCGTCTCTCCATCTAAATCCCCCTCTTTGGAACCAGGCCACGAGGGGCGGCCCGGCTATATTCCTGTCGCTGAATGTGCGCGAAACGAAAATAGCACCTTCGGCTGCGCGGCTGGCCGTTAGGCTGTCAGCCTGCAAGGGTGTGCTCGGCGGATGTTGGATCGTGGTTGACGAGGCGCCAGGAGCCATGGGGCCCACCGTTCGGATCGCGGATAAAGGCGTGCGGGCAGGCAGAGGACGAAACGCACGCAACGGTCGGGAGGCCCAATTTTGGGCGCGGTCACGTGGTTCTGGCGGCAGCGTTGGCACCGTACCTCGAAGGGTCCCAAGCCGACCGCCAGGGCGCTGCCGAAGCCGACCGAGTGTTCTCACCGAGCAAATCAGACGACAAAGCGCGAACCGGAAGGTCCGCAGGGGTCGATTTGAGCCGTTCGCCGACAACGCGACAGTTAGCGGCTCGTGGCATATTCCGAAACTGCCGCGAGCCGCCGCCGTTTAGGAAAAAATTCAACGCCGATCACACCAGCCTCACCCCCCATCCCCCGCGCCCGGCGGGTTTGCCCTCCGTAACGCCGCAAGATCGCCGCCGCCGGGCTCCGGCCGGATGCCGACCGCGCCGGGCTCGTCGACGGAGGTGCGCGGTCGGCGCGATACGCCGATGCGCCGGACGGTATCCTCGGCAGTGCGCATGGGCCCGCCATTTCGCCGCCACCTTTACTCGTGGGTTTACAAGCAATGGAAAGCCGCCATCCAACGCGATGAAAAAGCCGGACGCGCCGCGCCCATTCCTGGTCTCGCACAAAGCGAATCCATTCCGTGCCCAATTGCGGACGCTGCCCTCACCAGCATTAAGGGGTGCCGGGATCGTCAGTGCGCCTATGTTGTGGGCCTCCTGACCGACAGCGTCTCGGTGCCTTCGTCGCGAAAGGCCAACAGCCCGCTCTCGGCCACAGCGCCGGGACCGCGAGCGCAGCACATTTGTTCAACCCACTTGCGCGGCGTTGCCGAGCCGCATGCCCTATTTGTCGAGCCAGACGTCTTCCATGCGCCAGCCGTTGAAAATGCTGTTGACCATGATCGTCAACCCCTTGACGTAAGGCTGCTCGCAGGTGCCGTTGCGGTTGTAGAAGATGATCGGCCGGGCGTTGTCCTCGGCCAATTTGCGCTCGATCGCCCACAATATCTGCTTGCGCCGCTCGGGGTCGCCCTCGCGCGACTGCGCCTCGATCATCTTGTCGACCTCGGGATTGCAGTAGCCGTCCCAGTTGAGGCTCGAACCGCATCCGTAAAACAGCTTGAGGGTCGGATCAGGATCCGGCCCGCTTGTCTGCAAATTAAGCGCCACCGTGAAGTCCTTACGGAGGATTTTCGGGAAAAATTGCGCCGTATCGATCAGCTCAAGTTCCCCGTCAATGTACACGTGCTTCAACTGGTCGATCAGCAGCACTGCCGGGTCTCGGTAAACGAACCAGTCGCGCGTGGTCACCTTGATATTGAGTAGCTTATCGGGACCGTAACCAAGCTTCTGCATGATCTGGCGCGCCTGGTTGCGATTTTTCTGCACATCCGGATCATAGCCGGGCAGTGTCGTTATCTGGTCCGGCGGCATGCCCCACAGCCCGCCCGGCGGCGGCTCCAGCACTCCACCGATCTCGCCCTGCCCCTGGCTGAGAATGTCGATGAAGGCCGTGCGGTCAATGCTGAGCGCCATGGCGCGGCGCAAATCCGCGTTGTCGAACGGCGGCTTGTCGCGGTTGACGAGTAGGTGGCGTGGGATCATGCCCGGCGACAATTCGCAGATCGCCCGCGACATCTGACTGCGCACTTCATTGAACACCGGCACCGTCAGATCGTACGGCAGCGTAACGTCGAACTTGCCGGACGAACGCCAGCTTCGCCGTCGACTGGTCGGCGATAATCGTATACTCGATGCCGTCGAGATAGGGGCGCCCCGGTTTCCAGTAGTCCGGATTCCGCGTCACCTTGATCGACTCGTTGGGCTTGAACTCGACGAATTTGAACGGGCCGGTGCCGATCGGATGCTGGCGCATCTGCGCCGCCGTTACGTGGCACGGATAGATGACCGAAAACCCGCCGGCGAGCAGCATTGGGAAGGCCGGCTGCGGCCGTTTCAGCCGGAATGTAACCTCGTAATCGCCATTTGGCGTCACCGCTTCGAGATTGTCGTACGACGACTTGCGGGGATTGAGGCGTAGCTTATCGGGCGCCTTGTCGGCCATCAGATCCCAGGTGCATTTGACGTCGGCGGCGGTGAACGGCTTGCCGTCGTGCCATTTGACCCCGTGGCGCAATTTGAAAGTAAGTTCGGTCCCATCCTCGTTCCACGCCCATTCGGTCGCCAGGTCGGGGACGATCGATTGCAGGCTGACCTGCGGGACATGCTGGTCGAACATGATTAGATTGTTGAAGACGCCCATCATCGGCATCTCGCCGACGATCGTAGGCAGCTCCAGCATCGACATGTTCGGCGGGCTCGCCGTCAGATACACCCGCAGGATGCCGCCTGGCTTTTGCGCCGAGGCCGGATTCCCGGCAATGAGCATCACCGACGACAAGCCCGCCAGGAAGACAGCCCGTAAGAAGCACCTCATCGCATCATCCTCCCTGTGTTCTGTTCAGGGCCGGCCGCTTCGGCCACGTTTTTTTTCGGCTTTGCCGGATCCCCGATGCTTATGGGTCAAGATCGCGCCATCGGGCACCTTGCGCAACGGCAAATCGTGCATCGCGTGCACGGTAACCTGACCGACCGCTTTGGGTCGAAGCCGGACGTTCAGAACTCAGGGCCTCGGGGCTAGGGAGAGTGTAGCCCGCCACTGCCCGAACGAAGCGCTCCACTTCCGACTCGTCGTTGTAGTAGTGCACGCCGGCGCGGACGAGCGCGTCCAATCCGCGCGCGGGCAGATCGAGTGCGGGCGAGCGTGGCGAGTGGGACACGTGGACGTGGTGTCATCGCGGAGAGCCGGTCGCGCGTCTTGCCCGGCGCTTTGCCGTCAATTTAGAAAACTGACGATCCCGCATTGGTGCCGGATTGTACCCGCTGACAGCAGGCCGCCCGCGCTAACGGCTTACGATGACCCGGCAACCGCAAATCGGGCAGGCGGCGGTGAGTGACTGTGCCGAGGGGTCTTTGGCGAGCTCCGCCTGCAATTGCGTCAACAGAGCCTGATGCTCAGAAGGACCGCCGCAACGGTCGGCATAGGCGCGACCCAGACGGCTCGCGGGGTCGATTTCTTCCACCTGCCACGCCTTCGCGGAGCGCGCGGCTCCAAGGGCGGCCAAGCCCCCGACCCATCCGGCGGCGGACAGCAATTGCCGCCTCAGCACCGATTCACTCAACTCTCATCTCCCCCTGCATCATAAAGGACACCTGTTTTGCGGCGGCAGCCCTCGCCACATCGATTTCCTTCGCGAGCTTCTGCGCCATCGCATCGGCGAAAGTGTTGAAGTCCTTTACGGACAACATAAAGGCGTTCGGTCCGCCGATGACATTCTGCTGGTAATAGAGCGGCAGCCCGCCCGGGGGCTGCGTGTGCGCGGAATAGCCCAAATTCGGCTTGTCGTTGATGATCGCCAGCCCGTTGATCGTCACGCCTTGCCCGATGGCCTGGTCCCGAGCCTCGGTGATGGGACGGCCGGAATTGTTTGTGCCGTCGCCGGAAATATCGATGATCCGGCGTTTGGCCTGCCATTTCGACGTCGCAAAATGCGCCATCGCGAAATCGATCGCGGCGCTGATCGACGTCCGCCCCATGAACGAGCGGGGCGCGGCGAGGATTGCCGCCGACATGCTGCCGGCGTCTTCCTCGTCACGGATTTCGGTCCAATCGACGACCACCTGCTGGTCCTCGTCCCCCGACCACTCGATGAAGCACACGCCAATAGCCGCGCCCGACCGGGCGTGAATGGCCGCGAGCACGCGCGGGTCGGTCAGCGCCGCGGCGTAACCCTTGCGCTGCAGATCGAATTCGGCGTCGTCGATGCTGCGCGAAACATCGGCCGCGAGGATCACCTCGAGGTCGACACCGGCGCTCCGCGCCTCCCCGCCGAGGCAGAAGAGCGCCACAAACGCAATCGCGGCGATGGCAGGTCTCATCGGACTTTCTCCCATCCGGTGCTTTTAGGATAAGACCAGATCTCGTTCTGGGGAAAGGGGTTCGCAGACCCCTGTCCCAGAGGGGCCTGACAGGTTCAAACATTCCGCCCTTGCCCCTCCGGCCCCGATTTACCAACTGTCAAATTATTAACGCCGCCGCACCGGCTGCGTCGCGGCGTTCGAGCATTTTGAATACGGAAAGGCGCTATCCCATGACGACTTGCTCCGCCGCCACCCATTCAGACCATGCGCATCAGCACGGCCCGGGCTGTGGACACTCCGCCGTGCGTCACGGCGGCCACACCGATTACCTGCACGAGGGTCACCTTCACCACCCGCACGAAGGTCATGTCGACGAGCACGTGATCGAGGTGTCACGCGAGAACCCCGACAGCTGCACCTCCGACCATCGCTGCGCTGGGCACGACGCGCGCCATGTCCACGGGCCCGGATGCGGCCACGATGCGGTGCCGCACGGCGACCATGTGGACTATCGGGTCTCCGGCCATCTTCACCACCCGCACGGTGATCACTGCGACGACCACGGTCCCTTGGCGTCCGCCTAGAGAGGAGCACCTCTCGCGGCATCGTCCGGGCGGCTACTGACCGCGCACGCGCAGTTGGCCATTCGGCCCGAAGGCGACCCCAGGGAGTTGTCCAAGCGATTGCGCCAGGCTGCGGTTCTCGTCTTCTGGCTGATCGAGTAGACGGCGACTGTCGAGCGTGTACGTCGTCGCGCCGAGGGGCGGGGCAATCTCCTCGCGCGCCTGATCCAGCCGGGCGGCGGCCCCGGCGTAATCGGGCCCCGGGGCGGCACATGCGGCAAGGGCGGCGGTCGCACACATGATCGTTGCAAGTCTCATAACTCGCGAAGCTGGGACCAGCCCTCGACAACTTCAAGCGGACCCGCAAGGCAACCACCCCTCACCCTTCCCTCAATCCCCAATTGGGGGAGGGCTGCCCGGCGCTAACTGCGGGGATCGGCGTAAGGCGCGGTGACGGCACGCCATTTGGTTGAAATCTGCCCTAGTCACGATTTCCGGAACCGTTATAGTATATCAATCGGCCGCCGAATTCGGCGGACGGGGCGGGGCGGGTAATATCGAGATGCGGGGGGCCGCTCGACGATGGTCCTGATCGGTCGGGCTCGAGGGATAGGGCGCCGGGTTGCTGCGCTGACGGGCGCGTTCGCGATCCTGGTCCAGGCTGTCCTGTTCGGCTGGCATCATCATGAAATTCCCTTTCGCCAGCACGCCGCCTTCGGCCTCATCCTGGCGACGCCGACCTCCCCGGCCATGCCGGCCGCAGACCACCACGATTGTCAGATTTGCTTCGCGCTCGGCCACCATGGCGCGGTCCCGGTAGATTTCTTCGCGCCGAGCCTGCCTGACCAGACACGGCTGCATCAGCCTCGACTGATGGCGGTCGACGCGCCTCTCGCGCGCTACTTCTTTTTTCGGTCCCGCGCACCACCCGTGGTCTGACGCTGCCTCTATACCACTGACCTGCCGCAGCAACCTTGCTGCGCACCCCGAACATTTAGAGGAATCCAATGGCCAACCCGGTTTGCGCGGGGGCGCAGCGCGTCTCCCTGATTTTTTCCTCTGCCTTCACCACACTGTTGACCGCGGCTACCGCAATCGCGCAGCAACCGACGACGCCGCCCGCGGAAGAGGGCCTGTCGCTCGATCTGGATGTCATCGCCAAGCAGCTCGATATTGCGCGCACCGAGATTCAGCCCAGCCTCGGCGCCACCGTCTACGACTTCAGCCGGCAAGCGATCGAGACTCAGCCGCAGGGCGACAACCAGCCGTTGAACCGGCTCCTGCTGCAGGCGCCGGGGGTCGCGCAAGATTCGTTCGGCCAGCTCCATGTGCGCAACGACCACGCCAATCTTCAATTCCGCATCAACGGGGTTCAGCTGCCGGAGGGGATCAACGTCTTCGGACAATCGCTGCAGACTAGGCTTGCCAATTCTGTGGCGCTGATCACCGGCAGCCTTCCGGCGCAATACGGGCTGCGCACCACCGGCATCATCGATATCCAGACCAAGACCGGGACCCTCGATCCGGGAGGCTCGGCGACGCTCTATGGCGGGCAGCAAGGCACATTTCAGCCGAGCGTCGAATGGGGCGGCCGGGTTGGGCAGATCGATTATTACGCGACCGGCGAGTACCTGCGGAACAACGAGGGGATCGAGAACCCCGCCCCAACCTTCAACGCGATCCACGACAACTCCATTCAGCCAAAAGGGTTTGCCTATGTCTCCGGCATTATCGATCCGACGTCGCGGTTGACCGCCATTCTCGGTGCCTCGCGCAGCCAATACCAGATCCCGCAAGTCGCCGGCCAGACCCCGAGCCTCGGGCTCACCGTCAACGGCGCCAGCGACTTCGCCTCGGCCTCCCTTAACGAGAACCAGCGCCAGATCAATAATTTCGGGATCGTCGCCTGGCAAAAGCATGTCGACGATATCGATTTCCAGATCGCCGGGTTCAGCCGTTACAGCAGCGTCTACTTCTCTCCGGGGGACCCCACCGGTGACATTCTGTTCAACGGCATCGCTCAAACGGCGTACCGCCAGAGCTGGGCGAGCGGCGTGCAGGGCGACGGCAGCTGGCGGGCTGCGCCCGACCACACGGTTCGCAGCGGCTTTTACATCCAGCGAGAGCGCTCCCCGTTCAGCTCTACATCAAATGTTTTGCCGGTCGACCAGAACGGCGTTCAAACCACCGACCAACCGCTCACGATCTTCGATTCGGGCAGCAAGACCGGGTGGATCTACAGCTATTATCTGCAGGACGAATGGAAGATAATTCCGTCCTTGACCCTTAATTTCGGCGCGCGCTACGACCAATTCGCCGAGTTTGTCAGCGAGCGACAGCTCAGCCCGCGCACCAATTTAGTTTGGCAGCCGACCGAGGCGACAACATTTCATGCCGGCTATTCGCGTTACTTCACGCCGCCGCCGTTCGAGCTCATTGCATCGCCGACGATCGCGCTCTTTGCCAATACGACCGCCGCTCCGGCCGTCACGCTCGACTCAGTCGCCAAGGCGGAACGGTCGCATTACTTTGATGTCGGCGCCACGCAAATCATCCTGCCCGGGCTCAAAGCCGGCATCGATGCTTATTACAAGCTCGCCAGCGACCTGATCGATGAAGGGCAGTTCGGGGCGCCGATCCTCTTCACCCCGTTCAATTACCAGAAAGGATGGGTCAAAGGCGTCGAACTGACCCTCAGCTATGATATCGGCAACTGGTCGTTTTACGGCAATTTCTCCGCGTCGCAAGAGCTCGCAAAAAACATCATATCGAGCCAGTTCAACTTCTCCGCGGACGACCTAGCCATATATAGCAACCAATGCTATTCACACCGATCACGACCAGACCTACACATCCTCGGCCGGCATCAAATACAAGGTCCCGACCTGGAACACCCTCTTTTCGGTCGACCTTACCGCCGGCAGCGGTCTCAGAGCCGACCACGCACGGGCCTACCGAACGGGGCCGCTCTGCCCGGCTATCAGCAGGTTAATTTCAGCATCGTCCAGCCGATCGACACCGGACTCTACAAGGGGCTGGAGCTGCGCTTGGACATCATCAACCTGTTCGACGAGATCTACCAAATTCGCAGCGGCACCGGGCTCGGCGTCTTTGCGCCGCAATACGGCCCTCGCCGCACTATCCTGGCCGGGGTGACGCAGCGGTTCTAATGCCGCGGCAGCGCCACATTCTTGCTGCTTCAAGCTCGCGTTTTATCAGGTGAAGTTTAGAGGCTGATCGTGACCGACCCCGCCGCGACCCTTTCGATCGTCAAGCTGTTCATGAACGCCGACCCCGTGGTCAAGGGCGTGCTTCTGTTGCTGCTCGCGGCCTCGGTGTGGAGCTGGGCGGTAATCATCGACAAGCTCTGGCGGCTCGGCGCGGCGAGCCGAGCCGCGCGCGAGCACGAGGCGCGGGCCGCCGCAGCGCGCTCGCCGCAAGAGCTGTCGGCGACAGAGGGGCGCGACCCGGCCGGCCTCGTCATATCCGCCGGGCTCGCCGAGAGCGTGGCCGAGCCGCGGCCGCAACCCGAGACGGCGGGCGAACGTCGCGAGCGCATCGAGCGCGCGATGCGGCTGACCCTCAACGCCGAGCTGCGTCGCCTCGAGCTGCGCCTACCTTTTCTCGCGACCCTCGGCTCCGCCGCGCCGTTCATTGGCCTCTTCGGTACGGTCTGGGGTATCATGCGCAGTTTCGAGGGGATCGCGGCGGCACACAGCACCAGCCTTGCGGTCGTCGCGCCGGGGATCGCCGAGGCCTTGTTCGCGACTGCGATGGGTCTCGCCGCGGCAATCCCGGCAGTGGTCGCCTACAACAAGATTACGGTGGATCTCGGACGCTTCGCCGGGCGTATGCAAGGGTTGATCGGGCGATCCGGCGGCTTGCTCGCCCGCGCCGGCGCGGAGGCCTGAGGATGGCGTTGTCGCTACCGCCATCCGGCGAAGCCGGCGAGGACCGCTACGCGCCGCTCGCCGAGATCAATGTGACGCCGATGGTCGACGTCATGCTGGTGCTGCTCGTCATCTTCATGGTGACCGCGCCGCTGCTCAGCGTCGGCGTGCCGCTCGACCTGCCCAAGTCGCGGGCGGCACAACTCAGCGAGCCGAAGAAGCCGGTCATCATCAGCCTCAACCGCGACGGCGAAGTGTTCATAGGCGACGAGCCGATCAACGCCGACGAGCTCGAGCCCCGACTCGCCGCACTGGCCGCGGAGGATCCTAACCGCATCGTGTACGTCCGCAGCGACAAGACGAACACCTATGCACAGCTGATGGACGCCTTGGGCCTGGTCAATCAGGCCGGGTTCTCGAAGGTGTCCCTGATCGCCGAGGCGGCCGGCCCGAAGTGAGCGGCATCAAGCTCCCACTGGCGCTGTCGCTCGCCGGGCACGCCGCTTGCCTCGTTGCGCTTGCGCTGTTCCTCACCGGCAAGTCCGCTCCATTGCCGGAGCCCATTGCGAAAGGCGGGATCGAAGTTGTTTTCGAGCCGCCTCCGCCAAAACCCGAGGCTGCGGCGCCGGCCGAAACCACGCCGCCCCCGCCGGAGCCGGAACCGGAACCGGTTCCACCCCCGCCCGAGCCGCCGGTCGTTGCGGCCGAACCGCCGCCTCCCGAACCTCCGCCTCCCGAGCCACCTCCTCCCGAGCCGCCGCCACCCCAGCCCGAGGCGCCTGTCGCGGCGAGTGAGCCGCCGCCCCCTCCGCCTCCGCCGCCGCAGAAGCACGTCGTCAAGAAGGTGCCAAAGCCTGTCCCGCGGCATCAGGAGGCCCCCCAGCCGACCCAGACTTACCTTCCGAGCCTGCCGCCTCAACTCCCCGCCGCGCCGGCTCCATCGGCGCCGCCGCAGACGGCAATGGCGCCAACGCCGGTGCCGGCGCCGGTCCCGTCACCCGAGGCGAGTCGCCGGATACCGTGCGCTGTTGAGCGCCTGGCTCGAAAGCCACAAGCGCTATCCCGACGCCGCCCGCCAGCGCGGCGAAGAAGGACGCGCGGTGCTCCGCTTCTCGGTCGACCGCAGCGGGCGCGTGCTCGACTATGCCGTCACCTCGAGCTCCGGCTATCCGGATCTCGACCAGTCGGTCGAAGAGATGCTGCGGGGCGCCACCTTGCCGCCCTTTCCCGGCGGGGATGCCCCAGCGCGAAATGCAGATATCGGTGACGATCCGCTTTAGCCTGCGGCGGTGAACCGCGTCCGAGTGCCTATAACGTCGCATCCACCAATTTGCCCGGCACGAGATAGGCTCTGTCCCAGCGCGACCATCTGCCCGGAACCGGCCGGCCGGGATTGCGGTCGCTGCGCCAGCAGACATCCGCGCCCGGCGGCGCCTCGATGAACTTGGTCGCATTGTTCGGCATCGTGAATTCGAGGGTCGAAACGTAACCCTCGTCGCGCGCCGCGCAGTCCGGGTTCGCGGTGATCACCGCCTCGACGTTGATCAGCCCGAAATTGGGGTTGCTCAACTGCAGCCTGCCGGGAAGAGGTACCGGCGGCTGCGGCGCGCAGGATCCGGCGCAGAGCAAGACGATGGCCAGAAAGGCCAGCTGGTTTCGTGCAATCGACACTGCGAGCCCCAGTAAGGAAGGTGCCGGTTTTGAGCTTTTTCCGCCGCCGGCGATCAGCTTATCATGGCCCGGCTCGGGTCAAGGAAGGACGAGATCATGGACAAGCGTATTGCGGTGATCGGTGCCGGCGCAATCGGCGGCTATACCGGCGGTCATCTCGCACATAACGGGTTCGACGTCACGTTGATCGACCCCTGGCCCGAGCATATCGAGACGATCCGCCGCGACGGTCTGGCGATCGAAGGCGTAACCGAAGAGGAATATGTCTGCGCCAAACCGAAGACGATGCATCTGACCGAGGTCCAGGATCTCGCAAAGCATAAACCGATCGACATCGCGATGGTTGCGGTCAAGTCCTATGACACGGAATGGGCGACGATGCTGATCGCCCAGTACCTGGCGCCCGACGGCTACGTCGTGTCGTTGCAGAACTGCATCAACGAGGAACGCATCGCCGGGATCGTCGGCCCGGACAAGACGGTCGGCGTCATCCCCGCCCTGCTCGGCGCCGAGCTCTATGCCCCGGGCCGGGTGCGCCGCACCGGCGCGAAGGGCGCCTCGCCTTACGAGGTCTACCGCGCCGGCGAATTGCACGGCCGCATCACCAAGCGAATCGAGGAGCTCGCGGACATGATCCGCACGATCGACAGCGTCAAGGCGACGACCAATCTGTGGGGCGAGCGCTGGTCGAAGCTGTGCGTCAACGGCATGGCCAACGGCATCGCGGCAGCCACCGGGTTGTCCGGCAACGACTCGAACCGGGACGAGAAGATCCGCCGCCTCAGCATTCGGCTCGCCGGCGAGGGCGTGCGCGTCGGGCAGGCGCTCGGCTATCAGCTCGAGCACATCCGCATGCACGAGCCCGAAACCATCGCCCGCGCCGCCGAGGGCGACCGCGCCGCGCTCGACGAGGTCGAATTCGGCGATCCTCGCCGCCTTGCAGTCGAACACCCGCAGCGAATTGGCCCGGCCCTCGATGGGTCAGGACATGCTGAAAGGCCGGCGCACCGAGATCGACTTCATCAATGGTGTGATCGCCGCGAAGGGCCAGGAAGTCGGCCGCCCCGCCCCGACCCACGTCAAGCTGATCGAAGCGGTGAAACAGGTCGAGCTCGGCAAAATCCCGGCCAAGCCCGAGAACCTTTACGCGATCTAAGTCCCTTCCCCCGCCGTCCCCTCCAAGCACCGCAATCGGAGAGCCGCCATGAACCTCAACGCGGATTTCGGCGCTCGCGCGGCGGTGCATGCGGCCCGGCTGGACTGGACGCCCTCCCCGATCCCCGGCGTCGACCGGCGCATGCTCGACCGCATCGGGGACGAGGTCGCGCGCGCCACCTCCATCGTCCGCTATGCCCCGCACAGCCGCTTCTCGCCGCACACCCACGGCGGCGGCGAGGAGTTCCTGGTGGTGGAGGGCGTGTTCCAGGACGAGCACGGCGACTATCCCGCGGGCACCTATGTTCGCAACCCGCCGACCAGCCGTCACACCCCCGGCTCCGAGCCCGGCTGCACGATCTTCGTCAAGCTCTGGCAGTTCGACCCGGACGACCGCACACAGCTGCGCATCGACACCTCCGCCCTCGCTTTCGTACCGGCACCCGGTCTCCCTGGTATCGAACTGGCGCCGCTGTTTGAGGATTCCTTGGAGCGCGTCCGCCTGGAACGCTGGGCACCCGACGTCATGATCGAGACGCCGCTCCCCGGCGGGGTCGAGCTGCTCGTTCTGGACGGCGGCTTTTCGGAGGGCGGAGAGGAATTCACCAAATACTCTTGGCTGAGGCTACCGGCCGGCGTCGGCGCTACGAGCCAGAGCCGGACGGCAGGGTTGCCGCCTCTGGGTCAAGTCGGATCATCTCGCCCGTACCCCGCAATCCCCCGCACCATCGAAAGATTTCCGGTAGCTCGTCCTCTCTCGCAAAGGGGATGAACCGGGCCTCGACCTGTTTCTCCTGTTTTATCAGGAGGAGAACAGGAGCAACCCCTCCCTTCGCGCCGCAGCCGAGCGCTGCGCGAGGCAATCGGCGGTAGGTCGCGACCACGACAGCACGGCGCAAATGTGTTTCCAAAATTTCAATCACCGAGGTGCTGGGGTTGGATATGCCAATATAACAATTATGCTAATTTGTCAATCAACGGGCCGCGTATCGACCTGGCAACCAATTCAGCGCAAGCCGGTTCGTGCCGAGAATAAATGAAGACTTTCGGGAACTTCGGTTGGGCCAGCCGGATCAACGACTTATCGTTACCGTAAGAAGATATGACCGGAACTCACTCGGAAAACCGCCGTCTCGGCTATGTCGCGAAAGCACCTCCGGGCAGATGCCTTGACCAGCTTCGCGGGGCGGGCGGTGCCAAATTTACCGCGAGAAGGTGACATGTGCGGCGACAGGGCGTATCACCCGCTGGCCCTGAAGCCCGCGTCACTGCAGCCGCGTACGCTTGATTTCGCATGAATTTTGCATGACTCCGCATCGGGCCGATAAACTCCGCATCTAGCGCCGCCTAGGATTGTCGGGCGCGGCAAACGCGGCCGCAAGCACCGCCTGGTATATTGCAAGCATGTCCGGAGCTACCTCAACGGAGGCTACGATGACGAAGACATTCACCGCATCAGCGGTCGGCGCGTTGCTGCTTGTTGCAACTGCGTCCCCGAGCCGAGCAACCGATAATGTGTCCTGGGAAACGATCATCGGCATTGCGCAAGCAAGCAATGTCGTCGGCGGCATAACCGGGGGCGGTCAACCCTGGTCGACACTCGGCGGCACGGTCTCGGTGAATCTGAGCGAAGGTACGGTCGAATTCGCGGTGCGGGGGCTCGTTCTCGCCGGCGGCAACAGCATAGGCACCCCGGGCGCGGTCACCAGTGTCACGGGGACCCTCGTCTGCGGGCTGACTTCGACCTCGCCGACAGTGATTGATACTCCTGCGGTGCCGCTCAGCCCACTGGGCGACGCGGTGTTCAACGGCTCTTTCAACTCATCGACCGTCGGCTGTATCGGCACCCAACAGGCGTTCCTCATCCGCGCGGTCAGCGGAGCGTGGATCGCCAACGGCGCCGTCAGGGTGGTGTTCCCGTAACGAACAGGTAGTCCAAGGGGGGGGGAAGCACCCGCGAAAGATAGCCCTTATACGTATCAGTCGTCCTCCTCGTCGCTATCCCAGGCCTCGCGCCCTTCCTTGAAGAGGAACCAGACGATTGCGAGCGAGGTGGCGGCGTCGATCCACCAGCCGCCCACGGCGAGTTGAGCGAGGAGCCCGATCACGACGACGAGGGACAACCAGAGGCAGGCCACCAACTCGGCGGCGTCGGCACGCAGTGCGGCGCTGCCGAGCTGATCGGCGAGGGCGAGCTTGCGGCGTGCCAGCACGAGCATGATCGGGATCGACAGCAGTGCAACGGCAAGTCCGGGCCAGGAGAACGCCTCGCCCCCGCCGCGCCACAAGCTCCAGCCGGCCGCCACGACGACATAGGTTGCCAGCGCAAACAGTAGGCCCCCGGCGATCCGCCGGGCGATTTTTTCGGCGCCCTCGGAGACTTCGCGGCCGAACTTCAATTCGGTCGACAGCCGCCAGATCAGGACGCCCGCCGAGGCCAGTTCGATCACGCTGTCCAGCCCAAAGGCGACCAGCGTGATGCTGCGCGCCGCGATTCCGGAGGCGACCGCGACCGCGGCCTCGATCGCCATCCAGCCAATCGTCACCCATTCCAGCCGAAACGCTCGGCGGATCAACCTCTGCCGCTGGGGATCGGCGTCTACCAAGTTATCGTGAGCTTGCCGTCCCGCATTTCGTAGCCCTGCAGCCGGCTGAGAAAGCTCATGCCGAGCAGCGAAACGTTGAGGTGTTCGAGCACGCCAGCCGGCACATCATAGAGCGACAGCTGGCCGATGCGGATTTCGCGCAGCGTGACCGGAGCCATGCGCGCGGGGCCGTTGGCGGTTTGGACATGGCCGCTGAACGCCAGGCTAGTGGGATTGATACCGGCGGAACGGGCATCCGCGGGGGTGAGCATCGCCAGGCTGGCGCCGGTATCGACGAGCATGCGGACCGGAGCACCGTTGACCACGGCGTCGAGGACGACGTGACCCTGTTCGTTTGCCGTAAAGACGATCGTATTGGCGACCGAGGCGGACGGGCGCGGGGCCGACACGGCGGCCTGCCTCTCCGGTCGGGATGGCGAGGCACTGTCCGGCAACAGCGCCGCATGGCGGTCCAGCAGCCCGGCACCGAGGAGGACGATACCGCAGCACAGCAATACCCAACGCAATGCCCAGCCGATCACGATACCCGATCCGGTCCCAATTTTCGCCTGTCGCACTCTGCGGGACGGCGTTTAAGGGTTGGTGAAGGCCCTCACCCGTTTTCCCTTCCCGCGGTGCGGGCGAGGGGCTTTGGCCGGTGGGAACATAGCCCCTCTCCTGCACCGCGGGAGAGGGTGTCGAGTGCAGCGAGGCGGGTGAGGGTACGCTCCGCTAATCCGCGGCCTGGGGCGCGTCGGGATAGCTGTTTGCACGCCACCGCCGGCCCAGTTCCCGGCATTCGGCCTCGTTGCCCCAGCTGTCCCAGCGGGGCCGGGGGGAGCGGGCGAACATTTCGAGATAGGGCCCTTCGCATAGGGCTTCGATGCGCTCGTAGGCCTCGTCCGGCTTCCGGCTGTGCTCGCGAATGGCGATCCCCGAAT
Organism: uncultured Alphaproteobacteria bacterium; assembly: GCA_963788085.1. GTDB lineage: Bacteria > Pseudomonadota > Alphaproteobacteria > ATCC43930 > CGMCC-115725 > AP-15. The sequence continues at coordinate 24,174 of CAWBFS010000012.1, read as the reverse complement.
GCTGCAGCCCGCGCGTCTATCCAGCAACAGAACCCTTCCATTAAACATGGCGTGATCTTTGAGCTGGGGCACCTTACCTGCGCAGGCGCTTCATTTGCATATATTTGGATGATGACAGACCTTGAACCCCGGCGGGATCCGGCGAAAGCCCTACGGGCTCGCGCGAACCCGAACTGAGGTGCCTCGCCGCCGATGCACGGCCGCTTACCGACACCGCTTGATCTAGTACACATCACTTCTGTAGGAGCTGGGCGGGAAATTGTTAGTCTAGGGCCAGATCGAGACCCGGCCATGCACGGTGTTCAAGCGTGACCTCGTTTACATGTTCCTGGCCCGCCCGGCGCTATCGCCTTCGCAACGGCGCTGCCAAATCGATCAAATCAATCGTTTCCCGTGTGCTTTTCTTAATCCGACCGGACAAGCCTGGAAGCACCCTTTCACATCTACCCGTTCGACACCGGAGCCGCGGTCTCGGGCTGTTATGGGGACACCGTTGATCCTCATGTCTATCTTGAAAACTATGAGCTAGAACCGAACCTCACGGCTGCGCAGAAACACATTGCGTGGGCATTCGGCGGCAACCGCCAATATTTTGAAGGCGATCTCATCCCTGGCCTTGCGAAACGCCTGCACGCATGGCAGTCGGTCGGACTGGGCTGGCTAACGATTGCGGGATTGGCTGCAACGGGCAATAACCGGGGGCCCGACAAGAGAGCGTCAGCGGTAGAAGTCGCATATTCGAAACACCTGCCGCTGAAAGGCCACGCGCGTTTGGCGATATTTCCCCAGCAGCTCATCGAAGATGGTCGCGGGAGGAACAGCGCATTCATTGAAGATCTTACAAAACAGGGCCTTCCTTGGGAGACGTACGACTGGCGACCCAATGAAGCGCCCGATTTCTTCATGGACGAGGTTACGCGGATAGTCCGCCGAACCTTACAGGACGTTGGCCAACTATGAGCGAGGTTCGGGACCCCGTGGGGTATCTGCATTTGATCGGCTACGAGAAGTTGACCGATCACGGCCTCGCCCTGCCCGTCTTTGGCCGATCTCCGGGGGCTAATGTCTTTTATACAGCGCGCTCCTCTCAGCCTGGTGGAGCTGGCGGGCACATCACCAGGTTCGATCAATACGATCCAGACGCCCTTGTACCCCTTCCTCGCGAGCAAATTCGGGAAACCGGAGTTGGTGAGCCGTGGCTCGATATATTTCTGTGGGAAGGCGTCGCCTATTCCGGAACCGCTCCAGAGATTTGGGATGCTCTCGGAGAGATGCGCGAAAGAGTTGCGGAGCATTCACCTCTGAGCCTGCTAGCACTTGCCGAAGGAGTTGACCCTGCCCCTGACTTCGAGCTTGTCCAAAAGACCTTCTCGTGGCTGACGAGACGGTTCGGCCGAAGAAAGGCTGAGGAATGGCGGAACGACATCTATATACGAGGAATGGTACTTAAGAGTGTACGCCGGGAACTAGGCGCGGATGCTGATAGAGCCGAGATTTGCCGTGCTCTTCAGGAGGAAATAGCTGTCCATGATGACGGCGATGAAATAAGCGTTTTCATCGGAAGCGGGTTTTCCTTTCTTGACCGCGCCGGCTTAGATGCGATCGAAAAAGTCGCCGCCAGCTTCGGTATCAAGGTAGTGGTGGGGCGCCGAACATCTGAGAACGAGATGAGGATCGCGGCGCTTCAGGTAGCAGCGAGTAAGCCAGGTGGAAAAGCTACTACGACTGAACTAAAAAACGAAGTTGATCGATACGCGGAATTGACATCTGAAGACCGAGTTCCATCTAAAACTCGACCAAATGAGGCGATGTATCAACAAATCATTGGCAACATTGTTTCGCATCGAGGATCAAAAAATAACATTTTTGCCAAAGGCTGGGCGATCTATACAGGTGATGGCATCCAGATTACTGATGCCGGACGGCATCACCTGAGGACGCTCGGATTGCAAGGTTAATCATCTGACAGAGAAGCCGGAGCGCCCGGATAGCTAGTCGACGCCCACCTCCGGGCCGGAACTTTGCCAGCCTCGAACGCGTCCACCTCAACACCGCGACTATCCCAGCCATCTCGGGTACCGCGGGCAAAAAGCTCCAAGTACGGCCCCTCGCACAGCGCTTCTATTCGTTCATAGATTTCGTCCGGCTTACGGCTGTGTTCGCGGCGAGGAGAAATGACCAACTTCAGCGCGTTCGCCTTCGGCGATGCGGGTTGCCGCGAGTGGCTAGTAGGCATGGTTCGGGGTTTGCCCGCGTCCAGAAGCCGAGCCCGGTAAAGAAGCTCCGATCATTGTATAATGTTTCAGGCTTCTCGCTTAATTTGCCCAGTAAAATCCGACAGTTTTATAAGTAAAGCCCCACGCATGAATTATTTCTAACGCCTTCTCCAGCAGAGGGTCGGTCGCCCAGATCAACAGCACGCAATCGTCGGCTGCCCATTCGGCAACCGGAACGCCTTGATGTCGGCGAGGGACATGCAGTCGTAATAGGCTTCGGGGCTTCTCCCCTTGCCCTTGCGCGAATAGGTGGCGAAGGTCCAGGGCGGGTCGGCGTAGATGACCCTGTAATGTTTGGGCTGGGGCTAGAAATCATCCAGCGCGCTCCCCAATTCCCCTAGGCGCATGCTCGCCTCCCGCCTGATGGTCAACCGGCTTCCCTCCGCCGTTTTCGCCTCTCCCGCCCCTTCGTCGGTCCCTCATCGGTCGGGATGCTGTAATTGCCCTTGAGCCATCGGCCGAGATCGATCTGCGCGCAGCGCGCCGAGCAGAATGGCCGATATTGCGGCGTAGGCGGCTTGCCGCAGATCGGGCACGGGGAGGTGCGGGTCTCTCGATCGACGAGATGGCGGCCATTGCCGAGCGCATATAATCAAAGCGCCGAGATTTGAAAACATTCGCGCTCATAGCCGGGGTTGGCCTCGATCGCGATGCTTCGGGCGAATCGCTCCTCGGCTTGGCGCACGGCGTCGGCCGCAGGTCCCACAGGGCAGCAGCGACCTCGGGAGCGACAGTGAGGCGCCATTGCCGGCCGGGTGCGCCCGCGCTGCACGGCGCAGCGCGCGCAGCGCTTCGTGCGAGACAGTGACGGCAGTTTGACGAGAGCGCCGCCCGGGCGCGGCCGAGCAGTCCTCGGCGAGCGGGCGACGCGGCGCGGCCGCCCAGATCGGGCACGGGCGCAGTGCGGGTCTCTCGATCGAGGAGATGGAGGCCATTGCCGAACGGATATAATCAAAGCGCCGAGATTTGAAAACGTTCGCGCTGATAGCCAGGGTCGGCCTCGATGGCGATGCTGCGGGCGAATCGCTCCTCGGCTTGGCGCACGGCGTCGGCCGCAGGTCCCGACAGGGCGACAGCGACCTCGGGAGCCACGATGAGGCGCCATCGCCGCCCGGGCTGCGCCCGCGCTTCGCGGCGCAAGGCGCGCAGCACCTCGTGCGAGACCGTGACGGCAGTCTTGACGAGAGCGCTGCCCGGGCGCGGCTCGAGCAGTGCCTCGGCGAGCGGGCGGCTGCGGCGCGGCCGCACCAGCTCGAAATGGCCGAGCCGGGTCCAGCCGAGAAGCTGCGGGACTGCAGGATCGGGGGCGAGCGCCTCGGCGAGCGCCGCGCGCACCTTTTCACGCGCCGCGCGGCTGTCCATTCCGACAAAATCGACGACGATGCCGCCGCCCAAATTGCGCAGCCGGATCTGCCGGGCGATGGTCCCGGCGGCGGCGAGGTTGGCCATCCGCCCGGTGCGCTCGGGCGACCCCGTTTCCGGAGTTCCAGAGTCCACGTCGATGAGCATGCCGGCCCGGGTCACCTCGAAATGCACGAGACCGCCGCCCGGGAGCGCCAGTGTAGCGGACACGGCCTCGTCGAATACCGCATCGAGATCGATCGGCCACTCGGTTTCCGGCACGTGCGCGACAGCCTTGTCCGGAAACGCGGCGCGGAGTTCGGGAATGGCGGCGGGGTCGTCCACGAGAACCTCGTCGGGTGCCCCCGGCAGCGATCCGGCGAGCGCGGCGGCGAAGGACGCCACCGGGTCGAGCCTTGCCGGCGGCTCGAGCCGTGAAGCGCGATCAAGGATGTCATTCCAGCGCCGCGCCAATGCCGCCGCCTCGGCAGCAAGCGCATCGCCCGGCGCCGCTTCGAGTAACCTCAGCCCCCACCCTAACCCTCCCCCGCTTGCGGGGGAGGGAATTAGGCTCCCTCCCCCGTGGTAACGGGGGAGGGTTGGGGTGGGGGCCAGTTGCGTGAGGAGCGCTGCGCCATCTGCGGAACCGGGGCGGCCGACGATTAGTTCGACTAGCCGGCCGCGGACGGCCGCGGCTATCGTCACCCTTGCGGCTTTGCCGGCCTGGGCCTCGCGGCGGATTTGCACGATTACGCGCTCGCCTTCGTACAGCCGCTTGCCGCGCGGGAGAACCTCGCTTTGCGGCAGGAAGGCGGGCCGGTCGCCGCCGATATCGACGAGCGCCGTCCCGAGCGCCGGCAAGAGCCGCACGCACTCGGCCGAGGTGAATGCTGCCGGCTTCACTGCGGTCGCCGCGCTCGACGTAGAGTTCGACGGGCATGCCCTCTTCGAGCAGCGCCGCCCGCCACTCGCCCGGGCCCGCCGATATCAGCAGCTCGCGAGCCAACTCGGTCGATAGCCGCGGCCGGCGAGCAGTTGGACGGTCTCGAAAAGCGGCAGTCCGACGACATTGGAATAGGAGCCGCTGACCCAGCGGATCAGCGCCGCCGCCCGGCCCTGGATCGCGTACCCTCCGGCCTTGCCCTGCCATTCGCCGGTACGCAGATAGGCCCCGATCTCGGCCTCGCTCAGACGTTTGAACGAGACTTGGCTCTCGACCCGGCGCGACACCAACCGGCCGTCGGGGCTCACTACCACGATGCCGCCATGTACCCGGTGGCGGCGCCCCGAGAGCAGTTCGAGGCAGGACCGCGCGCTCGGCTCATCCTCGGTTTTCGGCAGGATGCGACGGCCGCAGGCGACGACGGTGTCGGCCGCCAGGACATAGGCGCCAGGATGGCGCGCGATTACTGCCCTCGCCTTTTCCTGCGCGAGGCGCATCGCATGTGCGGGAGGCAACTCACCGCGGTGGGGGGTCTCGTCAATATCGGCCGGATCGATGCAGTCGGGCATGAGGCCCACTTGGCGCAGCAGTTCCAGGCGGCGCGGTGATGCGGAGGCGAGCACGAGGGGCGGCCTCGTCACACAGTCACCCCCGCAGATGCAGCACGCAAATCAGAGTGAAGAGGCGCCGGGCCGTGTCGAGATCGATCTCGACCTTGTCGGCGAGGCGCTCGATCAGCAGCGCGGACCCCTCGTTGTGCAGGGACCGCCGGCCGACGTCGATCGCCTCGATCTGCGCGAGACTGGAACGGCGGATCGCTTCGTAATAGCTGTCGCAGACCATGAAGTAATCTCTGACGATGCCCGCGAAATGGCGCCAGCGGCAGGATGATCGTTTCGTTCGAGCCGTTCGGCATCGAGCGGATTTCGATGCTCAGCCGGTTCTCCTCGATCGCCAAATGCAGATGGTACGGCCCGCTGCAGCCGGAAACCGGCGCGAAATGGTTCTCTTCGAGAAGATCGAAGATCGCCACGGCACGCTCGTGCTCGATGTCGGGGCTGCGGCGGACGACCGTATGCTCGTCGAGCGTGATGCCGGCGATACGCGAGGCGTCCTGCTCGCCCATGGTTTATCGAGTTACCCCGCGCGCGCCCGATCGAGCCGGATCGACAATGACAATGCGTGCGCGTCCAGCCCCTCCGCCTCGGCGAGGCGGATCGCCGACGGGGCGAGCGCCGCGAGGCTCGCCGCATCGCAGCGGACGAGCGAGTGCGCTTCAGGAAGTCGAGAACCCCGAGACCCGAGGCGAAAGCGCGCGCTGCGGGCGGTCGGAAGAACATGGTTGGGCCCCGCGATATAGTCGCCAATCGCCTCGGGCGTGTGGCGGCCGAGAAAAATCGCGCCGGCATGATGGACCCGCTCGGCCAACGCATCGGCCTCGTCGAGCGCGAGCTCGAGATGCTCGGGCGCGATCCGGTCGATCAGCGCCGGCGCCTCCTCCCAATCGGCGACGATCAGAATGGCGCCGTGCGCCTGCCAGCTGGCGCGCGCGATCTGCGCCCGCGGCAGCTGCGCCAAGTGGCGTTCTACCGCCGCCTCGACCGCGGCCGCGAAACCAGTGTCGTCGGTGATGAGGATCGCCTGCGCCGCGCCGTCATGCTCCGCCTGGGACAGCAGATCGGCGGCGATCCATTCCGGGTCGTTGTGCCGGTCGGCGACGACCAGGATCTCGGACGGACCGGCGATCATGTCGATCCCGACCTTGCCGAAGACCCGCCGCTTGGCCGCCGCGACGTATGCGTTGCCCGGACCGACGATTTTGTCGACCGGCGCGATCGTCGCCGTTCCGTAGGCGAGCGCGGCGATCGCCTGCGCGCCGCCGACCCGATATATCTCGTCGATCCCAACCATCCGGGCGGCGGCGAGAACGAGCGGGTTCAGCACGCCGCGCGGGGTGGGCACGGTCATGACCAGCCGCTCGACCCCGGCGACGTTCGCCGGGATGGCGTTCATCAGCACCGATGAGGGATAGGCGGCGGTGCCGCCCGGAACGTAGAGCCCGGCCGCGGCGACCGGGCGCCAGCGCGCGGCGAGCCGCACACCCACCTCGTCGACATAGTCGATCGCGGCAGGCAGCTGGCGGCGATGGAAGCTCTCGATCCGCTCCGCCGCGACGCGCAGCGCGGCGATGGTCTCCCCAGGAGCCGCAGCGGCGCCATCGGCGATCTCGCGCTGCGTCAGCCTGAGGCCGCCGGCCGCGAGATCGACCCCGTCGAACCGGCGCGTGTAGTCGATCAGCGCCGCATCGCCGCGGGCGGCGACATCCTCTATGATCTCGGCGACCGCGGCGTCGACATCGGCCGCACTCTCCCGTTTCGCCGCGAGCAGCTGTCGGAACCCCGTCTCGAAACCGGGGTCGCGGGTGGAGAGCGTTACCGGCATCAGCGCCCCTCGCCGCTTCGTGCGCGGGTGCCCTCACCCTTCCCATCGCCGAGGCGATGGGCCCCTCTCCCTCTCCCGCAATGCGGGAGAGGGTGCCGAGCGGAGCGAGGCGGGTGAGGGTCTTCCGCTGTCGACCGCTTCGCGAAAACGCTCGATCCAGCCGCCGACTTCTTCGGGGCGGGTCTTCAGAGCCGGGCGGTTGACGATGAGCCGGGAGCTGACCTCGGCAATCGGCTCGATCTCGATCAAACCGTTGGCCTCGAGGGTGGCGCCGGTCTGCACCAGATCGACGATGTGATGGCAGAGCCCCAGACCGCGGGGCCAGTTCAACCGCACCGTTGAGCTTGATGCATTCCGCCTGGATACCCTGCGCGGCGAAATGCCGGCGGGTAACTTCCGGGTACTTCGTCGCGACGCGTAGATGGCTCGATCGTCGGAAGTCGGCTTGCCCGGGCGCGTCCGCCGTCGCCGCGACGGCGAGGCGGCAATGCCCGACATCGAGGTCGAGCGGCGCATAGATCTCCGAATAATCGAATTCCATCAGGACGTCATTGCCGGCAATGCCGAGCTGAGCGGCGCCGAACGCGACAAAGGTGGCGGCATCGAAGCTGCGCACGCGGATCAAATCGAGACCCGGCTCGCTGGTTCTGAAGCGGAGCTGGCGCGAGGCGGGGTCGTCGAAGGCCGGTTCCGGCTCGATGCCGATCCCACGCAGCAGCGGCATCACCTCGCCGAGAATTCGCCCATTCGGCAATGCCATGATCAAGGGATCGCCGCGGACGGACCCGAGTTCGGTGGTCACGACACGTCATCCAAATCGTGGCGGGGGTGCCACGGTGTCGGCCAGGGATCGCCGAGGTCCCTGGCGTGGCATAAAATTCGCGCGACGTCGAGCCGGATCGCCGCGCCGCCGGAAAATTCGAGATGGACGGCGCTCGTCTTCCGGCCGGATCGCCAGCAACGAGAGTATCCGGCCGTCATCGGTGCGGCGGAACCCGCTGTACGACACCGCCGTCACCTCGCTGAACGTAACGCCGCACAAGACCCGCTCATAGGGAATCTCGCCCGGCGCTGGGCGGAGCCCGTTTTCCCAGCGAAATCGATTGGCGACGAACAGAAAGCTGCGCTCCTCCGGCGCATAAGCGAGGTCGCGAACGGCGACCAGCGCGTCCTGCAGACAGGCCGAGATCACCGCCAGATCTTCGGCGTCCTCGGCGCGCAGTTTGAGCGCTGCGTCTTCGTCAGGCGCCATCCCGCAGCCTCTCGATCCGGGCATTGCACCCGGCGAGCTTTTCCTCGAGCCGTTCGTAACCGCGGTCCAGGTGATAGACGCGGTTGATCACGGTCTCCCCGGCCGCGGCGAGGCCGGCGACGACCAACGATACCGAGGCCCGCAGATCCGTCGCCATGACCGGCGCCCCCATCAGCCGCGGCACGCCGCGCACCAAGGCGGAGGCGCCATGGACGTTGATGTTGGCGCCCATCCGTGCCAGCTCCGGGACATGCATGAACCGGTTCTCGAAAATCGTCTCGGTGATCATCGAGGCGCCGTTGGCAACCGTCATCAGCGCCATGATTTGCGCTTGCAGATCGGTCGGAAAGCCCGGATAGGGTTCGGTCATCACATCGACGCCTTCGAGGCGCTCGGCATAGCGCCGCACCGTCAGTCCGTCGGCGGTTTCCGCGAGTTCGACGCCAGCGCCTTCGAGAATGCGGGCGACGGCCGCGACGAGATCGAGGCGGGTTCCGGTCAGCCTCACCTCGCCATTCGTCGCCGCGGCGGCCATGATGTAAGTTCCGGTTTCGATCCGATCCGGGATGACTGAATGCGTCGCCCCGTGCAACCGCGGCACCCCTCGGATGCTCAGGCGGTCCGTGCCGATCCCGTCGATGCGTGCGCCCATCGCCACCAGACACTCGGCGAGATCGGTGATTTCCGGCTCGCGCGCAGCGTTAATCAGCAGGGTCTCGCCCTCTGCCAGAGTGGCCGCCATCAGCAGGTTCTCGGTAGCACCGACCGAGACCGCCGGGAAGGCGACCTCCGCGCCCCGCAATCCTTTGGGCGCGCGTGCGTCGATATAGCCTTCGCGCAGCTCTACCTCGGCGCCGAGCCGCTGCAATCCCTTGATGTGAAGGTCGACCGGCCGGGGGCCGATCGCGCAACCGCCCGGCAGAGAGACGCGCGCCCGCCCGCAACGCGCGACCAGCGGCCCGAGCACGAGCACCGAGGCCCGCATCTTCCGGACGAGGTCATAGGGCGCGGTGCTCGAAGTGATGTGCCCGGCCGACAATTCGATGACGTGTCCAGATTCAGCACCCTCCTCGCCGCGCATGACGGACACCCCATGCTGAACCAATAGGTTCGCCATCGTGGCGATATCGGCCAGAGCGGGGATGTTCTTCAGGGTCAAGGTTTCCCGCGTCAGCAAGGACGCGGCCATTAGCGGCAAGGCCGCGTTCTTGGCGCCGCCGATCGGGATTACGCCTTCGAGCGGCACGCCGCCCTTGATACAGATCTTGTCCATCGCCTCGGTTGTGTCGCGCGACCGCCGGAGCGGCGGAAGCCAGCAGCCTATCGATTGGCGGTCACGCCGCCGTCAGGCTGCTTTTACTGGAGAGCGAAGCGCCGCTCAAGCCGGCGGCTCGCCGTTGCCTCCCTCTCCTTTTTCGGATAGCGGCGCGGCACGCCGCTGCTGGGCGCGGGCCTGCTCCTTGCGCCGCCGCAAATTTTCGCGCAACGCCTTGGCCAAGCGCTCCTCGCGCGCGGCGCGTTCGGGGTTGTGTTTTGCGCCGGGTTGTAAAGATCGCGCCATCCCGCGATGCAAAAGAACGGCGCCGGACCTGTCAAGCAAGCTATTCCTCGATCCGAATCTTCGCGTGAGTCGCGAGGATCACCGCGACCGCGTGCTTTGCCGCGTATTCGGCGGATTGATCCGGATGCTGGCGTCGCCACGCCTCGACACCCGCCCTGTAACATTCCACCGAGGGGCGTCCCGAGCGGCGCGCCGATTCAAACGCCTTTAGCACCGCGTCAGCGGCGACATTCGTCGTCGGATCGACTTTCGACACCCGCCAAACCATCAGGCGCTCCAAAGGCTGCGGCGAAGGGCCTATCGTTTATTAGCCAAGAATCAACCCTGGCAAACATTGAACTGCATAAGGGGTTCCGCCGCCGCGTCCCGGCGAGCACACCGGGGAAGCCCGGATCGGGATGCATCCGACGAAGCGGCGATTCCGAAGCCGCGCGACAGGCTCAAAATTGGTGCGCCGTCTTGCGCGTCCGAATACCCTTCGATAGGGCCTGGCGATTTACCTCTGTTTAAAGATTCTGGCGCAATCTGCGATTACTTTACTGAACCCGAGGAGAAGCCGCTTGCGCACCGTTCTTTCAAACCTGATCCGGGACGAGTCCGGGGTTACAGCCATCGAATATGCTTTGATTGCCGCGTTGATCGCAGTCGCCGCAATCGCTGCCTTCACCCTGGTCGGCACCAATCTCAGCACCACGTTCAGCACCATCGCCGCCAAGCTCTGAAAAGAAGTGCTCGACGGCAATCGCGCGCCGTCGAGCGTCGGCAACCCGCGACGGCAGCGCAGAAGAGGCCGGCCTCTTCTGGCGCTGACGCCATCGCGGCTTCGGGTTTATGGTTGCGCCATCGCCGCGGTTTATGCCGGCTGCAAGCGGCGCCTCTTGCGGTTTATGTCACGACGATCGGCTGAAATCGGGCTGGCCGTACTGGTGGCATCGGCAATTCTGCTGCGGCTACAGCCAATCCTCTTCGAGCCCAGTGCGGTATGGCCAGACGAGATCTTTCAGACCTCCGAGCCCGCCCACCGCCTCGTCTTCGGCAGCGGGCTGGTGGCGTGGGAGTTCCAGCTGGGCGTGCGATCCTGGATACTCCCCGGCGTTATTGCCGGACTGATGGAGCTATCGCGGATCATCGGTGACGGTCCCGACTATTACCTCCCGGTGATCGCTGTCGGTTTTGCCGCATTGGCCGCCGCGCCAGTGGTGTGCTGCTTCCTGTGGTGCCGTCCGCTGTTCGGGGTCACCGGCGCGCTTCTCGCGGGGTTCGCTGTCGCGATCGCCGCCGAAACGGTCTATTTCGGCGCCCGCACCCTCTCTGAACCGGTTGCCGGGCATCTGCTGGTCGTGGCGCTCTGGGTACTGGAACCGGGATATCCGGTCATCTCCCGGCGCCGGCTGTTTGTCGGCGGTGCCTTGCTGGGCCTCGTCCTTGGGACACGCGTGCAGCTCGCTCCCGCAATAGCCGTCGCGATGCTGTGGACGAATTGGCGGGCCGACCGCGGACGGCTCGCCGCGACCCTCGCCGGAGCGGCCGCCATTCTGGCTGCGGCGGGGTTTCTCGATACCCTGAGCCTTGGCTATCCCTTTGCCTCGGTATGGCGTTACGTCCTCTATAATGTCTTTTACGGGGCGAGCTCGACCTTCGGGGTCGAGCCTTGGCCGTATTATCTTCTTGGCGAGCTCGGCGTCTGGGGCGGCGCCGGCGCGACGATGCTGCTGCTGACGGCGATCGGGGCTTGGCGGCTGCCATTGCTGCTCGTCGTCGCGATCGTCATCCTCGCCGTGCACTCTGGGATCGCGCACAAGGAATATCGCTTCATCTACCCGGCGATCGTGCCGGTCACTGTGCTCGCCGGGGTGGGGCTCGCCCAAATGGCGAGCTGGGGTCGGGAGTGGCTGATCGGTCGCACCGTGCCGGGAACCGCAGCAGCCGCGATCAGCGCCGCTTTAGCCATCGCCTGGTGGGGCGTGGCGTCCTCGCAAGTATGGAACGGCGCAACCCTTACCGCTTACCGTCACTGGATGCACGACAGTCTGGTCGCCGCGTCCATTGTCGCGCACGGGCCGGCGCCGTGCGGCGTCGGCCTTTACGGGCTCGGCGATGATTGGAAAGCCTACGGCGGATATACTTATTTCCATCGGCCGGCGCCGATGTATTGGCCAAAGGACGAAGCCGCGCTTGCCGCAGCCGCAGGCGCTTTCGATACGCTGCTTTATACAAAACCACCTCCGGCCGCGCTCGGCTTTGCGACTGCACAATGCGTCGGCGAGGTATGCATCGCACAGCGCGCCGGCAGCTGCCGAACGGTCCCGATGATCCCGCTTCCCCTGCCCGACCCGCTGGTCGAGCTGGCGCGCCGCTAGCTCGAATGCGCCAACGGGGGATGCCCACCTGGTTTTGCCGGTTTGCCCCTGCGGGTTCGGCGCTCGCCGTCTTTCTCGCAATGTCCTGGCTTTACCGGCAAGGCCACAGGGAGATGTACGACGGCATCTTGCAAACCTGGGGCATAGTGCCGTTCCAGTTCCCGTTCCTCGACATCAGCGGTTGGCTGGCAGTTTGGGATTGTTCCCGCCAGGGCATAGATGTGGTCTCGTTTGACCCGTGCGATGTCTTGTACAGGGGATACGGCTCTTCGCCGCTGTTACTCGCGGCCGCTGGTGTGCCGTTGGGTGTGGCGAACACGACCGCAATCGGGTGGGTCCTCGATTTTGTGTTCATCGCCTCGCTGAGCCTGCTGCCGCCGCCGCAGCGCGTCGTCGAACTGCTGCTGATGCTGGCCGCGACCCTTTCGACGATGGTGGTTTTCGCGCTGGAGCGCGCCAATGCCGACGTCATACTGTTTCTGCTGGCACTGGCGGCAGCCTGCCTTGCCCAACGCGGGACGGCGCCGCGGATGATCGGCTATGGCCTCGCGGTCTTGTCTGCGCTCCTCAAATATTACCCGATCATGGTGCTCATCGTCCTATTCCGCGAGCGCATTGCTGTATTCGCCGCCATCGCTCTGGTAACGGCAGGTGCGCTCGCCGTCTTCGGGGCGGCCTACCATGCCGAGATCGTTCGAGGATGGGCAGAGATCTCGACCGGACCTTACAACACCGACTTATTCGCCGCGAAGAACCTGCCCTTCCTGATCGGGCTGCTGGTCGAGAACGCGGCGGCGCCCTCCCGCTTTGGAGCGGCGCTCGGATGGGTGGTAACCGGCGGCCTCTATGGCGGGCTGGCCGGCGCGGCGCTCGCGATCTGCCGCCGGCTGTCGCGCTTCGCCGAGTTGCGCGCCGCCATCGCCGAGCTTCGCGATGGCGAGCGGGTCTTGATGGTGATCGGCAGCGCGGTGATCGCCGGATGCTTCTTTACCGGACAAAGCATCGGGTATCGCGGCATTTTCCTGTTGCTCGTGATGCCGGGCCTATTGGCGCTGTCGCGGTCGACCATGCGCGAGCTGCGCGTCCTCTGTCTCGGAAGCGCGATCGTCATCGTGCTTCTGATGTGGGGCGAGTGCTTGCGGCAGGCGCTCGACGGCGGGTTCGGGTTCTGGCTATTGCGCGAGCTCGGCTGGTGGTGGTCGGTGAGCGTCATGCTGGCGCTGTTAGCCGATTTCCTGCGGGAGTCGCCGGTCTTGCAAGGCGCCTCTGCTTGGTTCGGCCGGCAGCCGGTGCGCTCGCGGTGACCGCCCCGGAACCCGCGGGTCAGCGGCGCGAGCGTGGGCCGCGCGGCGGCCGCGAAGCCCGCTGGAGGAAGGGAGCCTCGAGGGCGACCCCGTCTTTGAAGCCAAATTCCCTGCTAGCAGCGAATTAACAGGGATTTCTCGCCGATCTGGGCCCAGCGGTGCCCGAGATGCCCCAGAATTGGCATTCCGATCAATCCTTTACCGGCTAATTCCCTACGCACCCGAACAGGGAAATTTGTGGGGGCTTCCAGGGAATTAGAACGGTGATCAGGGAAATTACCGGCCGTATCAAGGAATTGGAGTTTCGGAGCAATTCTGGATGATACCGGGGCTCTAAAAATGCCATTTCTCGCCCATACTGGCTGGAATTCGATCGTTTTCCGGATGCGGCTGCTTCGCCGTCCTGCACGCCAACCAGCTGAAGGCAAAGGTTTTTTGCCCGGTGGTTTGCGAGCAACCGGTCCAATTTACCGTCTATAAAAGAGCCGCCGCGTTCATCGTCCATGTAAATTCAGCCAAAAATCCCATACGTATCAGATACTTACGCCTCTAAACCGCATACCCCAATTTACCGTGATGCGGCCCGCGGTGTCAACCACCATAGATCGCTTGGCCGGAGCAAATACTACATTTACTTGTGCCCACAAGCCAGCCTGCTGAGCAACGCGTCCCTCGTATTTGCCGCACTTTTCGCCTCCGTTTGGTGCGCGGGGTGACCACGTCACGGGCAACGCGACAGTTACCCGGGTTGGGCGGGCGGCTCGGCGCCGGCCGGGCATTTCGCGACGAACCGGCAGGCCGGATTCATGGCGGGTCATCGTGCAGAAGGGAGCGACAGCCGCCACCGCGATCTAGGTGAGACGGTAGACGCTCTTTGCGGTGCCGCTGAACAGCTTCGCTTTGTCTTCGGGCGAGTAGCCCGCGGCCAGGCGTTTGAACGCGTTCCACAGGACGGCATAGCTCGAACTGACGCCGTCCGGCGGGAAATTGCTCTCGAACATGCCACGGTCGGGACCGAACGCGGCGATGCAAGTCTCGATATAGGGCTGGTAGGCGCGCGCCAGCTCCTCCGATGAAGGCGGCGTCTCGCGCGTGTGGAAGTCGAACATACCGAACAGCATGCCGAGCCCACCGAGCTTGACGACGACGTTTTGGCACTTGCCGAGTTCGGCGATCCCGGCCTTCCAAGTCGCGAACGTTTCCTGCCTCTTGTCCGCGTAGGGGCCGACACCGAGCGGTCCGCCGACATGGTTCAGGATGATCGTCGTCTGCGGGAAGGCGCGCGCCAGTTCCGCCAGCTCCATAAGCTGAGGGTGGTACAGCCAAGCCTCGAAGGTCAGGTTCAGAGGCGCCAGCCGAGCAAACCCGGCCCGCCAATTCGCATCGGCCATCTGGCCCTTCGGCGAATTCGTGCGGCCGCGCGAGAACATCTCGCTGGCGTCCCACCACCGAATGGCGGATGCCGCGGAAGCGGCCGTCGCCGGCATTGATCTCCGCCTCTAGCACGCGCGTTACGCCGTCGCCGAGGCGCAGGTCGGCGTGCCCGACAATGCCGGCGCACAGCCGGCTCTTACCGAACTGTCCGCTCGCGCTCATCGCCGCCGTGCCGTTGACGAATTCGATTTCGCCGACCGGCTTCATCTCCGTCGGCCCGTCGGCGCGATACATCGAACCGCATTCGATAAAGACGCTTGCGTGATGTTGTGACCGCTGCCGGTATCGGCGAGTAACTGGTCGAGCAGGTACCGGTGCCCGCCGCGATCCCACAGATGATGGTGCGGATCCACGATCTCGAGCGCTGGCTCCAGGATTTCCTCTTTCCGCTGTGCCCACCATGCCGGATCGCCATAGCGTGCTCCCGGCGGAGAGCTGCCGGGCACGGCCACCGCGGGTGCCGCGCCGGTTTGAGATCGGACAGGGGTCGGGCGAAGTACGGCGCCACCAAGCACTCCCGCTGTTCCAACCAGCATCGTGCGCCGCAATACCGAGCGAGAGCGAATCGTCTTCTCAGTCATCGCTTTTCCTCCGAGTTTTTCCTGGTTAGAGCCAACCGGAGCTGCAGCTGATCGGCGCCACTCTACAAGAACGGCATGGAACTGGCATCCATTTGCCGGCGGGCACACACCGGGCTCGAGGGTACCGCAATTCTGTCGCGATCGCGTCACGGTGGGGCGGCGAACGGAGCTGGTGCGCTTCATTTGACGAGCGCAATCGCGTCGTCGCCTGATTCCCGCAGAGCTGATGGGCAGGAGGAGGACTGCGAGGCAAGCTACATCGCCGGCTGCGACGGCGCGCGCTCGTTGGTGCGCGAGAATTCTCGGCACCGGCTTTCCCGGCGACACCTATCGACAGGTCTTCTACGTGGCCGATGTCGAGGCGGCCGGTCCCTCGGTCGACGGTGAACTGCACGGCGCCCTCGACGAAGCTGATCGGCTCGCCGTGCCGGGCCGGCAACGACCGGGGTGTTGTGTTTTTTTTACATTGTCCTGACGCGCACCAAGGCAATGAAGGCGCCGGTCGCCATCGTCAATTTCATGCAGTACGAGGGCCGGGAGTGGGGCAAGATGGCAGCCGGCGGAACCCTGGCCATGCCGCCGGTAGCGGTGTTCAGCGTCTTTGTGCGCCGCTATCTCGTGCGCGGCCTGACTGCCGGCGGGGTAAGGAATAGAGATCGTCGCCTTGTGTACGGGCGTAGAGGGAGACCATCATGGCTAAAAATGGCTTTAAGCTGATCGACGCCGAGATGCACGTCATGGAGCCGGTCGATCTCTGGGAGCGTTACATCGATCCCGAATTCGCGACGCGGGCGCCGCGGCGGCTCGACGAGCGCCGCTGGGATATCCGCACCCTTGTCGAAGGCGAAATCATGGCGGCAATGCCGGGCGGCGACTGGCCGGCGCTGACGGACGCCGAAGAAACGGTTCTTGCCGAGCGGTATGCGGAGGAGATCGCGCGCAATTTCGACCCCGAGTTGCAGGTGCGAGCGATGGATAAGGAGGGGCTCGACCTGGCCATCCTGTTTCCGACCTCGGCCATGTATGTGACTGCGTTCACAAGGATGGACCCGCGATTTGCCGCGGCGGCGTGCCGAGCCTACAATGACTGGCTATACGACTATATCCAGGCGGCCGATCCCAAACGGATGTACGGTGCCGCCGCAATCTCGCCGCATGAGATCGAAAGCGCAGTAGCCGAAACGCGCCGGAGCGTGCCTCGGCTCGGGATGAAGGCGGTCTTCCTCCGCCCGAACATATACAATGACCGGCCGTGGCACGACGCTTATTACGATCCGCTTTGGTCCGTGTGTCAGGAGCTGAACGTACCCATTGGCTTTCACGAGACGACCGGTTCGCGCATGAAGGCTGCCGGGACCGACCGCTTCAAGAACATGGGGATCGCGCACATCGCGACGCACTCGATGGAGCAGATGCTCGCCTGCATGGACGTCATCATGGGCGGCGTCATGGAACGGTTCCCGCGATTGCGCTTCGCGTTCCTTGAAGGACAATGCGGCTGGCTGCCGTTCTGGCTCGACCGGATGGACGAGCACTACGAGTGGCGCGAGCCCTATGGCGAGATGGCTCATCTGTCGATGCCACCGTCGGAATACTTCCGGAGGCAAGGTTTCTGCGCGGTCGAGTGCGACGAAGAGTTCGTGGCGCACGTCGTCGCCGCAGTGGGCGACGACAACCTCGTCACGACCACCGATTACCCGCACGGCGATGCGAAGTACCCGAAGGCGATGGACCGTTTCCTTGCGCTGCCGCTGAGCGAGCAAAGCAAGAAGAAGATCCTTTGGGACAACGCGCTGCGCCTCTACGCGTTGTAGGCCGCGCATGAAGCTCGGTTTTATCGGCGTCGGAAATATCGGCGCACCGATCGCCGGTCAGCTGCTGAAGGCGGGCCACTCGCTGGTCGTCCATGATTTGCGGCGCGAAGCGGCAGCGGCGCTGCTCAGTGCCGGGGCTGCCTGGTCCGATTTGGCAGCGTCGCTGGCCGGCGAATGCCAGGTCGTGGCTACTTGTCTGCCGGGACCGGCGGAGATGGAGCAAGTCTGCCTCGGACCAGGCGGGATCGTCGAGCACATCAAGCCGGGCGCGCTCTATATCGATCACACGACAAACTCCCCGCTGATGGTGCGGCGGGTGCATGAAGGGCTTGCCGCCAAAGGTGTCGCGATGCTCGACGCGCCGGTGAGCGGCGGCATGGAAGGCGCGCAGACGCGCGACCTGCTGGTCATGGCGGGCGGCGAGCCGGAGGCTTTCGAGCGCGCGCGTTCCTTGCTCGATGCCGTTGCCAAGCGCGTCATCTACACTGGCGGGATCGGCACCGGGTCCATCGCCAAGATCATGCACAACAGCGCCAGCTTCACACTCGACCTCGTCATGGCCGAATGCTGGACCGTCGGCGTCAAGGCGGGGATCGATACGCCGACGATAGTCAAGGTCTTCAATGAAGCGGCGCTCGGGCAGATGATGAGCCTGAAGGTGCGCCTGCCCGCGACCTTTCTGCGCGGCGATTTCGATCCGCGCTTCTCGCTGGCGCTGGCTCACAAGGATCTCGGCTTGGCCATCGAATTGGCGCGGGCAACCGACACGCCGATGCGGCTCGCCACAATCTGCGAGCAGGAAATGGCCGAGGCGATCGACCGCGGCTGGGCCGATCGCGACGCCTCGATCTTTCTTACGCTCCAGGAGGAGCGCGCGAAGGTTCAGGTCCGCCTGCCGGCTGATTGAGCCGCCGACTTGCGCCCGATGTTAGCCGCGGCCCGCTTGTTCGCAGCGGTCGCGCCGTTGTGCCCTAGGAATTCTGCCGAGGTCACGAGAAGGGATAAGGTGACGTGCCCTGAAGATCCGGTCGCGTGTTTCCGGGCCGCTCGTCGTCACGTCTGAACCCGAGTGCTTTCGATCCGCTTCCCGATGATGCCGCGCTCTCGCAGCGTCGCGATATCCTTAGCGGCATAGCCGTAAGCCGTAAGCGACTAGGATCTCGTCGCTGTGCTGGCCGAAGACCGGGACATATGAGGTTGTACGTCAACCGGATAATTCCCAGACAAGTATTGGTGAGACGGCGTAGTTCCACTCGCCGTGGAACTCGGCGCGTTGGATGTTTATGGCGGCCATCTCGGCATCCGATACGACAATGCCGCTGGGGTATTGGCCGGCGCGCACGTATCGACTTCGAGTAGGGGATAAGACTGACTGACGACTGGTACAGAGCATCTCTAGACATAAGCGAGCCTGCCTGAGAGACGATAGCGGAGCAAGGACAGGGGCATTGTTTAGCCGCGAATGCAGTTGGGGATATCGGCATAGCGGGCACAGAGCTTCATGCATGGGGCCATTTCCGAACTGTTTGCGTCTGCTGGGCCCGAGTACCACCAACAGCCCGGCATTGCTCTCGAACTCGGTCGTGTTTAGACCATTTTCTTTACCGCAACACCTTCCCGGTGTTCGGGTTTCGGAACACACGGGACACGGTCAGGCCACGCATGCGAGTCGCCAATACCGCCTTTGATACAAATCACATTAATCCACTCGTGGCTGCGGAGAGAGCCTTGCAGTCGGCCATAGAACACTGAGGAAATTTCAGCTGGGCTCACTCGCAGAGGTATCCTCCTTTTCTCGATTTCTGCCTGACCAACCTTAGCAGCCGTCCGATACCGTTTCCGAATACGGAAGCGCTGCGATGTGGGGTTGTCGCCGCCCGGACACACGGTCCCCACATCGAGTGCCGGTCGAAGACGATCGTCGATCGTCAGATGCGCTCTCAAATAAGCCGCTGGAGCTTGTCGTGAAAGCCAAGGGCGTTTCGGTTTGCTCGGCAGCGACCCCCGCGGAGGCAGCTACGCGAGTCGCCCGATTTCGGCACCTCGCCGCGTCAAAGCTTGGCGCTGATGGCGCTCAAGACGATGATGTTTGGGCTCCCGTTCGGGTAAAGTTTAGAGAAGGCTTTGCGCGTCATACATTCCCCGCTGCTCTGACAACATAATGCGCCATCGTCTTGTGTGATCCAGATTTCAACAGTGTTCGAGTTGGCTTCTGGAATCCTCGAGCCGCCGAAGTCTCCGTTTAGGCTCGCCTTGATCTTTCTTCGCATGCTTATCCTTGACAACTTGCAGCCGTTGATCAAACTCGCTGGTCTCTATTGCATAGAGAAATGCTTCGACGAGCGCTGACAGCTCAGCCGCTTCGCTTGGTGTGATGTCACCGGCCGCAACTGCTGCTGCCATCGAGGCTATTGCGGCGGCCGCATCGGCCGCGGATCGTAGCGGCTTCAGTTGAAAGCGCATCGGTCTTTCGCGCCGTGGTGGCCGGTGCGCTTTGAGGAAGGCTAAAAGCAGGTTATCCGAATAACCTGTGACAGTGATCGGTTGACCGTTTTCATCGCGAACCAGTTTACCTGCGCTGACGAGCGGTTCGACCCCTTCGACCGCGCGGCGTCTGGCCTCACCCTCAAGTCGATCGGCAGCGATCTCCTCAGCGTCCTCCCAAGCACCGGCGAATTCTTGATCTGCCTTCCGGAGCTCGTAGACGCGGGTGCGGCTCGTTCCCGCGAGTGCGGCCGAAGTGGCCATGCTACCGGTTTCAGCAAGCGCTCTGAGAAATTGCTCCTGCCGCGCCGGAGTCAGCTTCAATTTTCTCATCGAACTGGCTTCCGGCGGAGGTCGACCGCGGCACACTGTGTCGAACGAGATGTGTTTTTAATGCCGCCCTCCAGGTCAGGCACGACGACCCGGATCAGCGCCCCCGTGGGATTAATAGGTGTCCTAGACTTGCTACTACGGACGCGTTAATCCAGCTGGAACTGGTCGGGAAAAAGCGATCAGCGGCAATGTCAGAAGACCGTGCAGATGTACAATAAACATAATAAAAATTCCAAGTAAGGCGCCCAGCCTGGCTGTCTCGTCCAGGCGGTTCGGTTAAACGAAATTTCGAGGTCAGCATATTTCGGCGGGCCCCGTTACTTATGCCAAGCGGAAACGGGCTTTCTGCCGCTTCCCGCTTACTAATACCGATGCGAAAATAGCACCGATCCCAAAAAGGTCAAGCCAAACTCCGACGAATGGCTCTAATCGGATGAAATGCCCGGTTGTGCACCCGATACTCTTCGGCTTTCAGCACCGGCAAGCCGGTGGATCGCGATGCGGTCCGGGCACACAAAGCCGCGATGGCTTACCATCGGTCACAATTGGGAATTGGCCATCGCCCGAGAGTCTGCGATATCCGTGTTTGACCTTAACGCGCACTCGTGGCACCGCCTCAATACCATTCTGCCGCGCGACAGGACTGTAAGGCCGACGAGGCATCGATCAGAGTATTCTTTGACCAGCGTGATTTATTATTGACACCATGACGCCATTCGTAAATAATTCCTTCTGAAACATGCGCCTGGGAGAGAATGCGAGATGGACCCACTTGATAAGAGTGTGCCAAATATATTTCGTCGTGGAGATCTTCAGCTAAGGCAAACCACTCTCCCCATTCTCTCGTTAAGGTCGAATACTGGATTTCCGGAGAAGTCCATGAACGCTTCCGGCCTCAGCTGCAAGGTCAGCTCTACATTTCCCAGCGAAGCTGGGTCGATATCGTGTGCTGGCACGATGTGCTTCCTAAGTTGGTCGTGCGGGTTGAGCCCGATGAAAAATTTATCGAAGCCCTTGACCGCGAACTCCGGATCTTCAACTACTTCATCGACCGGGTGATGGAGAAGATCCGCACCACGAATGAACTGCCGATCCCGCCAAGCAGATTGGCGCTGAAGGCAGCGCTGCAGGCAAGCGTGGAAATGGTTTCATGATCGGCTACTGCTTTACAATCATTGGGTCTGCGTGGAACGCCAGCGTTTTTCAAGCCCGGGTCTCCCCCAAAGACAGCGTCACTCTATCCCCGAGGAAGGACGAAGTGCGCGACCGACTATATGACGATCAAAAAGCTATCGCGTGGGTGACGAAATCAAAGACGGCATGTTATTGTGCGGCTTCTGGGAATTTTCCTGCACTCGAGGGGAAAATCAGCCAAAGAGCTACAGCTTTTCGTATTCGTGAGGAAACTCATGCCTGTTCCCCGCATCCTCCGGACCGCGGCGCGCAACAAGCCCAAGCCGTATCTCCGAAGGCGCGCACGGCACTTAGCCTTACTCAGACAGCTTCCGCGTGCGCCTCGGCAAGGCAGCCCCCTGAGAGGCCGCGATGTACGCTCGGGATCCGAAGTGGGCGCGGGAATGAAGCCGTCGGATCGCTATTCCGTATCTCTCTGCACGAGCCGTCATGAGCCGGAACACTGGTTCGGTGAACCGAGATTCTGGAGCGTGCTATGTATCGATCCGGTCAATGTAGCTCTGCGTCTGTGGACGGTATCAGGAGATCTTGAAGCCGGGAGAGGATCGTGTTCGGGGCGCGCCAGCACATTAACCTAATGAATGTCGCTGCCCGAGCGACGCACAGTCCCGCCGTAGTCAAATCCTAGCCGATCCTATTTTGAAATTTCCCGATTAAACCGGCCTGGGTGAGCTTGTTGGTCGGGTAGCCGAGGATGGTGGCGAACTGGCCGGTGTCCGTCATCCGAGTAGACGGACGCCGGCCCTCGACGCGGTAGCGGCCTTCCAACCGATCGTGAACGTGGTATCGGTTCCCTCGACTCGGATGGGCTCGCTCTCGCCCTCTCGAGCCAGCCCTGCGGTGGAACTGATCGGGCGGGGTCGAGCGGCCAGGCATCGCTGGTTTTGGTTGAGATCCGGATCAGTCGACCGATGGTGACGATGCGGCTGTCGTAGTGGGTGGCGCGGCGCTGAACATAGCGCTCTTCATCGGCGAGACGAAATCTCTTGCCTTCGACGATCTGCCGGCCCTGTCCACGCTTCATGGTTTTTCGACCCGAGCGGGCCGTGCGGGGATCGCCATGGAACCGTTCACCCAGTTGTTCGGCGACCTGCCCGCCTTCGTCTACGACTGCTTCGACCGCATCGTCATTTACCGCCGACCTCAGCGCTCTCTCGCGCCCGAGCAGGTCGCGCACTTCTTCCGTCGAGGTGGTCGGCGTTCCGGTGATCAGCAAGGAGGTCCTGAGCCAGCGGACCGCCGACGACCAGACCTGGTGGAAACCTTCGCCGCAATCATCGCTGCCGATCGACTGGGCGATCTTTGGGATGCGCCTGAACCGCACAACGCGCGGGAAGCTGGGCACCGTCATCGATCGCATCGAGCACGGCCATCATGTCTCCGCGCCTACTTCAAACATGCCTCTCTGAAGCAGTAAAAGTCCGCGGCCTCGCTGCGTAACGAGCTGGCTCCAAGACCCTTGCCGACTTCCGTCTGAAGAAGGGATTGGACGACCTCGATGCCGTCTGTGAACGGTTCCAAGCCATCACCGGCCGCTCATACCAGCGCAGGTTCAGGTCGACGACCGCGGAACTTTGAATCCGTTCCGGCGAGGCGCTTTGCGTAGGCATGTCCGAGGCCACGTGCCGCGCCCGTCACGATAACAATCTTACCGTCCAGCTTGTCCATGGTGGTCTTTCCTCTTGGCCTGCCGAACACCGCATTCTCGGTTCCATGTGCGTCGAAGATCGAAATCTGGATTACTGTCTGCCGTGGTTATGTGTTGTTGTCCGTTCTCGTTGATTTTCGGCCCGATGGCGATATCGGCGACATTGAGCGACGACATGACTTTGAGACGCCCGAAGTCGCCGCACCTGAAACGAAATCGGCGACATCATGGACATGAAATCGCCCACTGAGCAGGCGGCTCGGCGGGCTCGACCGGTTGGCAATATGACGGTTTGGGTAGTGTCGGAATTTCTTACTGGAAGATGAAGCCGAAACGCTGCGGAGGATGTTTCTTGTCGTGGGGCATTTCAGACAAATATTTGTAATCGTGACGTGTAATGGATGTGGTCCAGCACGTTTCGGGACGCACAGATGTTATAGTTGTTCCGTTATTAAGAAATATAGACAGATATTATGAAAACTTCCTCCGAAAAACGAAAGCTAAAGCCAGAACGGCCGAAATCTCCACCGGTGCCTCTTGAGTTCCTTGAGGACATTGCCTGGGAGTTTTGGCGACGATCGAACTTTTGCGCCTGTTCGGCGCAGATTACCAAACACCGCTCCGGAAAAGCTGGTCGATTACGTGAAAGACCGGCTCATCTGCAAAAAGTGTCGCCGTAGCAAAGTGGAAGAAGGCCCGCCCGGAATTGTTCCCAGATTCCCCAATTCGGGCCGGGGACGTGCTGCGAGGCTAGAACTGGATTTTCCTGGACCACCGGACCTTGGCGGAAGTGATCGAGGCCGAGCGAAATCCGGCCATGGCTCTCGAAGGCTTCCTGATCCTCTTCTCGGTCCGGCGTTCCATCGTGAAGCGATTCCGATCGTTCGTCTGGGGTCGCAGGCGATCGGAAGCGGCAAGGGTTCGCTTGAATTTAGCGCAGTCTGAAACGCCACTTCCGGTCGGGAGCTTCAAACCGGCTAGGATTCGACGCACGGGAGCGTGGCCGATGGACCTTGGGAATTATCGTACGATGGATAACAGAACGAAATTATTATTAGATAGCGAGACTATGACGTAGAGTAGGACGAGACGTTCAAAGACATGCTTTTACGCTGCTGGATGATCTGCAAATCAGCAGAAAATTGGCGCTATCCTGCGCCGTTCAGGTCTGATTAGATCAACGGGTATAAATGTCCCTCAGCGTTGG